>NZ_JBBOWF010000002.1:0-1607500 GCF_038006945.1 Niallia sp. FSL M8-0099 | reverse complement strand
TTGCCCACGTGTTACTCACCCGTCCGCCGCTAACTTTAAAAGCAAGCTTTTAAAGTCCGCTCGACTTGCATGTATTAGGCACGCCGCCAGCGTTCGTCCTGAGCCAGGATCAAACTCTCCAATAAAGAGTTGATTAGCTCATTGCTAAACTCTAGCTTTTTGTTGCTTTTTTTGTTTTACAACATTCGTTATAAAACGATTATTGTTGACGTTTGTTTGTTCAGTTTTCAAAGAGCAATCTCATAAGAGACAACTTTTAAATGATAACATATCTCTAGTAATTTAGTCAATATATTTTTTAAAATCATTTAATGTTCTCTCGCTGACTTGTATTATTATAGCAACGTTTATATTTATATGCAATAGTTTTTTAAAATTTATTTTATAAAAAAAGAATATTTTTATTACAATTGTTTTTTTGTTCTATCCTATTTATTTTCGAGAAGTTACTTTCTATCATTCCTCTAAAATTTCCTCAATAAACAAATGTCTATTTTTTTCTAAATCAAGAATCCTTTCACTTTCCATTATTTTTACCAACGGTCTAGTGGAAGCATTCCCTTCCTTAAATAAAACCTCAGCTTTTTCGCCATTGGATAATCTAATTTTACTCCCAATTGTATATTGAGTAATAGCATTGCTTAATGCTTGTAATATTGTTAAATCAAATTTACCAAAGTGATCCTGCCGCATTTGTTCAATTACTCGAAAAGGAGATTGTTTCTTCCTATACAATCGTTCTGATGTCATAGCATGAAAAGTATCGGCTACTGCAATTATTTTAGCAAATGCATGTATCTTTGTATCTATATTTCCCATTGGATATCCACTTCCATCTATTCTTTCATGATGTTGGTAAATGGCAAGACGTGTCTCTTTCTTCAATAAACTATGCTCAGGAATCATTTCAAAACTATATCTTGTATGTTTTTTAATTTCATCAAACTCTTCCTCTGTTAAAGGCTCGGTTTTGTATAATAACCGTTGATCGATCTTAGCCATTCCTGCGTCACTTAAACAACCTGCTAATGCTACTTGAATCGTATCTCTGTAGCTATAATTCATTTTCCGAGCAATAAATGCGCTAATAATTGCAACTGCAATAGAATGCTGATGTATATATTCCTTTTTATTCGATAAGTGATAAAGAGAGAATATTTCTTTTGGCACACGTTCTGACTCTTCTAACAATGGTAAAATTATATTTCTGATATTGGCTATGTTTACAGGGAATCCTGACTGCCAAGAAATAAATTCTTTTTTGTATAATTGGACTGTATGTAAAAAAAGAGCTATAAAGCCACTTTCCACATCTTTTCTCTCCACTTTATGAAAAGATGAATACGACTGAATAATTTGTGTACCATCTAATTGTGTATTTTCAATTGCTACTTCCTCTACTAAAAAAGCTTTTAATATCTTGATATGCTCCTCGGCTAAAACCGTTTTTGCGGTAATTATTGGTCTATTTGTTCGTATAAAAATGTCTTCTGCTAAAATACTGCCTGGCTTTAACTCTCTAACTTTAACAATCATGGAAACCACCCTTTAAAAAACGGACTTTTTTACTATTTTAATGTATTTTTTTTGAAATGTAACCCATTAATTTCATCCAATACTCCTAAAATCAGCTATATATTTAAAATATATGAATTAATCTCCATAAAAAAGAGATGCCTCTAGGTTTTCCCTTTAAGACATCTCTACACAATATTATTCGTTTGAATCCGCGTCATTCTCTGAAGATGCTTGTTGACCTTCTTCAGTCATTTCTACTTCTTCATCCTCTTTTTCTACCTTCGCAACAGTTGCAACAAATTCATTGT
Source organism: Niallia sp. FSL M8-0099 (assembly GCF_038006945.1). Taxonomy (NCBI): domain Bacteria; kingdom Bacillati; phylum Bacillota; class Bacilli; order Caryophanales; family Bacillaceae; genus Niallia; species Niallia sp. FSL M8-0099. The sequence continues at coordinate 1,605,674 of NZ_JBBOWF010000002.1, read as the reverse complement.
CACTTTCATTTAATTTAATCAGTCGGACACCTTGAGTGCTTCTACCCATTGTAGAGATATCACTTACTGCCATTCTGATTAAAACCCCGCCTGTTGTGATAATCATTACATCTTCTTCCCCGGTAACGACTTTCATCGATACAAGATTTCCATTTTTATCGGTGATGTTGCATGTCTTAATACCTTTTCCGCCCCTACCTTGAACTCTATATTCATCTATCGGTGTTCTTTTTCCGTAACCTTTTTTAGTTACAATCAGTATTTCCGAATTTTCTTCAAGAACTTCCATACCTACTACTTCATCCCCAGATGATAGAGTGATACCTTTTACGCCCGTTGCCGTTCTACCCATAGAACGTACATCTGTTTCTGGGAAACGAATAAGCAATCCGTTTTTCGTACCAATAATAATTTCCTTTGAACCATCTGTTAAACGTACAGAGATCAACTCATCACCTTCTCTTAAGTTAACAGCAATTAGTCCATTATTTCTTATATTGGCAAAAGATGATAACGGAGAGCGTTTAGATATTCCTTCTTTTGTAGTGAAGAATAAATACCAATCATCTACAAATTCTGAGACAGGAATAATTGCATTGACCCACTCATCCTTTTCCACACCTAAAAGGTTAATAATTGGAATACCTTTAGCAGTTCGGCTGAATTCTGGTATCTCATACCCTTTTAATCTGTATACTTTCCCTTTATTCGTAAAGAATAGAATAGTATCATGAGTAGATGTAGAGCTTAACTGTTCAACGAAGTCATCTTCATTCGTACCCATGCCCTGAATTCCTCTGCCTCCACGTCTTTGCGCTCTGTAAGTAGATGCTGGTAGTCTCTTAATATAACCATTATGAGTTAAGGTTATAATGATATTTTCTTCTGGAATCAAATCTTCATCTTCAATGTTTTCAATTCCACCAGCAATAATTTCCGTACGACGTGTATCATTAAATCGCTCTTTTACCTCTAAAAGCTCTTCGCGAATAATTTCTAAGATTTTTTCTTCATCCGCTAGAATAGCTTTTAATTCAGCAATTAGCTTAACTAATTCTTGATACTCATCTTCAATTTTTTCTCTTTCTAATCCAGTTAATCTTTGTAGACGCATGTCCAGAATAGCTTGAGCTTGTTTTTCCGAAAGATTAAAGTTCGTCATTAATCCTTCACGCGCTATATCTGTGGTTCGTGAACTTCGAATTAAGCTAATTACTTCATCTAAGTGATCTAAAGCAATACGCAGTCCTTCTAGTATATGAGCTCTAGCTTCAGCTTTTCTTAATTCAAATTCTGTTCTTCTGCGAATAATGACTTTTTGATGATCTAGATAATGAGCTAAACATTGTTTTAAGTTAAGTACCTTTGGCTGCCCATCAACCAATGCAAGAAGATTGATACCAAAGCTCGTCTGCATAGCCGTATGCTTATATAGATTATTTAATAAAACATTGGCATTTGCGTCTTTTCGCACTTCAATTACAATGCGCATTCCATTACGATCCGATTCATCTCGCAAATCAGTAATTCCATCAATTTTTTTATCGCGAACTAATTCAGCAATACGCTCTACTAGTCTTGCTTTATTGACTTGATAAGGAATTTCTTTGACAATAATAACTTCCTTACCACTAGGCTTCACTTCAATTTCCACTCGTGCTCTTAATATAATGGAACCTCTGCCAGTCTCATAGGCCTTTCTAATTCCGCTTCTACCAACAATCATTCCGTAAGTTGGAAAATCTGGTCCTGGGATAATTTCCATTAATTCAGGAATGGTAATATCAGCATTCTTACTTACAGCAAGGACTCCGTCTATTACTTCTCCTAATTGATGTGGAGGGATATTTGTAGCCATTCCGACCGCTATCCCACTTGTACCATTTACTAGTAAGTTAGGGAATCGAGAAGGTAATACTACTGGTTCCTTTTCTTCTCCGTCAAAGTTTGGCTTGTAATCAATTGTATCTTTATTAATATCACGTAATAGCTCCATTGCTATTTTTGACATTCTTGCTTCCGTATAACGCATCGCTGCAGCAGAGTCACCATCTACAGATCCAAAGTTACCATGCCCATCAACAAGCATATAGCGATAGTTAAAATCCTGAGCCATACGTACCATTGTTTCATAAACAGCACTATCACCATGTGGATGATACTTCCCGATAACTTCCCCAACAATACGGGCTGATTTCTTAAACGGCTTGTCAGAATGCATTCCAAGATCATGCATCGCATATAAAATACGTCGGTGTACTGGTTTTAATCCATCTCGTACATCTGGAAGAGCACGAGAAACAATAACGCTCATCGCGTAATCTAAAAAGGAATCACGCATTTCTTTACTTATATTTCTATCTTTAATTTGAGAATTTGGCATATCAGCCATTTAAAGGAACCTCCTTAAGAAACAATTAGACCAGCTTCTTCATGATAAAAAGTGTTTTAGAACAAGTATATCTAATCGAATTCCTTATGATTAATAGGAATAACTAACTTCTAAAGAAATACACAAGGTGCCAATCTAATCAGCACCAAATTTCTTTTCCTATCTTTAAACATCTAGGTTTTTAACGTAGGTCGCATTTTCTTCAATAAAGTTTCTGCGTGGCTCTACTTTATCACCCATTAGCATTTCAAATGTTTCATCTGCCTCAATGGCGTCATCTAAACTTACTTGTAAAAGTACGCGGTGTTCAGGATCCATCGTTGTATCCCATAACTGCTCTGCATTCATTTCTCCTAATCCTTTATAACGTTGTATATTCGGTTTAGGGTTGGCTGGTAATGTAGCTAGAACTTCTTGTAATTGTTTATCACTATATGCATATTCTAGCTTTTTCCCTTGTTTTATGCTGTATAGTGGCGGTTGTGCGATATAGATATAACCAGCTTCTACAATCTTTCTCATATAACGGTAGAAGAAGGTTAATAATAATGTTCGAATATGAGCACCATCAACATCGGCATCTGTCATAATAACAATTTTATGATATCTCGCTTTGGATATATCATAATCATCCCCAATTCCTGTTCCAATTGCAGTAATCATGGAACGAACCTCGTTGTTAGATAAAATCCGATCTAGTCTAGCTTTTTCAACATTAAGTATTTTACCTCTTAGCGGCAGAATTGCTTGGAAATGACGATCTCGACCTGATTTTGCAGAACCACCAGCAGAGTCTCCCTCTACTATGAATAGTTCACTAATTTTCGGGTCTCTTGAAGAACAATCCGCCAATTTTCCTGGTAAGCTTGAAACTTCGAGAGCACTTTTACGACGAGTTAATTCTCTTGCTTTTTTTGCAGCAATTCTTGCTCTTAAAGCCATTTGACCTTTGTCTACAATTTTACGAGCTACCGTAGGATTTTCTAAAAGGAATTTCTCAAGATGTTCAGAAAAAACAGTATCTGTAATGGTACGAACTTCTGAATTTCCTAGTTTGGTTTTTGTTTGTCCTTCAAACTGTGGATCTGGATGTTTAACAGAGACGATTGCAACAAGACCTTCTCTTACGTCTTCACCTGAAAGATTCGTATCTGATTCCTTTAATAAACTATTCTTTCTTGCATAATCATTAATTACACGGGTGAGGGCTGTCTTAAATCCGGATTCATGTGTTCCACCTTCATGTGTATTAATATTATTAGCAAATGAATGAATATTACCGGTATATCCGTCATTATACTGGAAAGAGATTTCAACTGTTATCCCGTCTTTTTCTCCTTCAATATAAATTGGTTCTTCAAAAAGGACCTCTTTATTACGGTTTAAATGTTCTACGTATGATTTAATACCACCTTCATAATGGTATTCTTTTCTTTTTTCCATGCCTTCACGTTTATCTTCAATCGTAATACGAATATCACGATTTAAGAAAGCAAGTTCTCTAACACGATTAGCTAATGTTTCATAATCATACTCTAATGTTTCCTTAAAAATTTCACCATCTGGCTTAAAGTGTGTAGTGGTTCCAGTAGTATCTGTTTCACCGATAATTTCTAAATCAGCAGCAGGAACCCCTTTTTGGTATTTTTGATAATAGATATTTCCATCCCGATGTACAAAAACCTCTAATTCTGTCGAAAGTGCGTTTACTACCGAAGCACCTACACCATGAAGTCCACCAGACACCTTATAACCGCCGCCGCCGAACTTTCCTCCGGCATGGAGAACTGTCATGATTACTTCTACAGCAGGTCTTCCCATTTTTTCCTGAATACCAACGGGAATACCACGACCATTATCTTTAACCGTAATACTATTATCTTGTTCGATAATAATATTTATCTCATTACAGAAACCAGCTAATGCTTCATCAATACTGTTATCGACAATTTCCCACACTAAGTGATGCAGACCTCGGCCACTTGTTGATCCGATATACATTCCTGGTCTTTTTCTTACAGCCTCTAGACCTTCTAAAACCTGTATCTGACTCTCATCATAAGATTGTTGTTCAACTGGATTTTGTTCCGTTGACATATCGATCACCTAACTTTCTATTGACATCAAAAAATTTTTTCATTTAATTTTGCATCATCATTAGTACTCTTGAATAGTTAACTGGACTATTCTTTTTTTTAACGTATTAGAAGCAATCGGCGAAAAATAGATAGTATCCTTCGTAATCACAATAGATTTATAAGTGGAACTTTTCCCATTGGTCATTGCTTTTTGCCGTTCTAGAAATTCCTTTGAGATAGGAGATGACTCAACTGTCTGTTTATCTAAAATAGTTAAAATTTCTGAAGTTCGCACAAGAATATTTTCTCCAATATGAACGTACACTTTTTCACCTCAAAGCTATTGAATCTTTTTAATCGTTCCGGATTCAACCTGAAAAGTAGCAGCTTCTTTTAATGTTTGATGGTCAATTCCATCAACATTGGTTGTTGTAACAAATGTTTGCACTTTCCCTTGAATGGTATTTAATAAATGAGATTGCCGGTAGTCATCTAATTCAGAAAGAACATCATCTAGCAGGAGTATCGGATACTCACGAATCTCAGAATAAATTAATTCAATTTCTGCCATCTTTATTGATAATGCAGTCGTTCTTTGCTGTCCTTGTGAACCAAAGGTTTGTACATCTCTACTGTTCACATAAAACATCATATCATCGCGATGAGGTCCGAATAATGTCATCCCTCGATCAATCTCTCGTTTTTTTAAATGCTGGAATTTTTCTTCGTATATACTCTTCATTTTCGACAAATCCTGGTCTTCTGATACATCAACGGAAGGTTTATAGCGAATTTCTAGCGTTTCCAACCCACGAGATATTCCTTTATGAATCGGAACGGCCCATTTTTCCAGCAGATGCAGAAATTCAAAACGCTTTGCGACAATTTTAACTGCCATATCTATAAATTGTTCGGTTAAAATTTCAAGCATTGTATGGTCTGTTTGTTTATTTGTTTGTAATTGTTTTAGGTAGGTATTTCGCTGGTGTAAAATTTTTTGATACTGGCTCATATCATGCAAATATACTGGTGATATTTGCCCTATTTCCATATCAATAAATCTTCTTCTAATTTGCGGGCTGCCTTTTACTAGATTTAAATCTTCAGGTGCGAACATAACTACGTTCATATTACCGATATATTGACTTAGTTTACGCTGCTCTATATGATTAAACTTGGCCTTTTTCCCTTTTTTAGCCACAACTAACTGCATGGGAATTTTCCCATGTGTCTTAACTAATCTACCTTCTATTTTAGCATATTCTTTGTCCCAACGAATAAGTTCTTTATCATTAGAAGTTCGGTGAGATTTAGCCATAGCTAGAACATAGATAGATTCCATCACATTGGTTTTTCCTTGTGCGTTTTCTCCTAAAATTACATTTACTTTATTTTCGAAAGAAATATCCAGTTCCTCATAATTCCGGTAATTTCTCAAAAGCAACTCATCAATATACATTTGGTTTCACCCTTTTATAAAACAGTGTACTTGCCAAATGAAGGAATATTTATTTCGTCACCACTTCTTAATTTTCTTCCTCTGCGCTGATCCTGTTCCCCATTCACAAATACCTCGTATTCTCCTAGGAACCATTTTGCCATTCCACCTGATTGTATTAACTCTGCTACTTTTAGAAATTGACCTAATGTAATATAATCCGTGTCAATTTTAATTTGATTATTCATCTTTTCACTCTCTCAACTTTAATCGTATCTTTCTATTCTACTAAATAATTTATTGATACACAAAGAAAAGTGTAATATTTCTATAAATAAGTCAGAAATAGTCGAAATGAGCTGACTAAAACACACTCACAGCTCACTCATTAATCATTTTGTATATTTATGCAATGTCTCTATAAAAAGAAAATTGGGTGTTCACTAAATAGAACACCCAAAAATTTTAATAGGTTCTAACCGGTAATATAAGCTGCAATGTAGAATCATCATTTGTTGGATGAATAACAAATGGTCGCATCGCTCCAGTAAAGCTGATTTTCACTTCTGATCCTTCAAGAACTTTCAACGCATCCATCATAAATTTAGCACTGAAAGAAATTTTTAATTCTTCCCCACTAACCGATTCGCTTACTAATTCCTCCATTACTTTTCCAATTTCCGGAGTAAAAGAAGAAATTTCTATCACATTATCACTCATAGTTGAAAATTTAACAACATTATTTCGACCTTCACGTGCGAGTAAGGAAGCACGATCAATGGATTGCAAAAATTCTTTAGAATTTACAACAATATCCGTCTTGCTCTCAGTAGGTATTAAGCGATTGGTGTCAGGATAATTCCCTTCTAACAAACGCGAGAAGAATAGAATATGTTTCGTTTTAAATAGAATCTGGTTTTCCGTAACAAAAATTTCAACAGGTTCATCATGATCATCTAGAATTCTATTCAATTCATTTAAACTTTTTCCTGGAATAACAATATTAAATGATTGTTCTTCCTCTGTTTCTATTTTTGCTTTTCTTAAAGCTAGTCGATGACTATCTGTTGCAATACAGATTAAATCATTGTTTTCTATTTTCCAGTTTACACCTGTCAACACTGGACGTGTTTCTGAGGTGGACACCGCAAAAACAGTTTGTTTAATAATATTTTTTAGTAAATCTGTAGGAACTTTAATAGAATTTTGTTCCGAAATTTGTGGTAAATGCGGGTATTCTTCAGAATCTAGCCCATTTAAATTGAATTCTGATTTACCAGAACGAATGGTTGTTTGTAAATTATCAACCACAATTTCAACTTGGCTGGTAGGGAGTTTTTTTACAATTTCACTAAAAAACTTAGCTTGTAAAACAATAGAACCAGGTTGCTGGATATCAACTATTTCTTGATCTCCTTCTTCTTTAGGAATAAAAGATTCAATGGAAATATCAGAATCACTTCCAGTTAATGTTACTCCTTCTTCACTCGCAACAATTTTTATTCCAGTTAGAATTGGAATTGTTGTTCTACTAGTAATTGCTTTCATTACATCTTGAACACTTTGAACAAGATGGTCTTTTTGGATGATGAATTTCATTAATTAATCCCCCGATTTAAATAAATTTTGAATGTAAGTTCTAAATGCTTATTTTAATAATATATTTTAAAAAAAAATAGTAGTACAAGTAGTAGGCCCTGTTAGTATGTGGATAACTTTGTTTAAGCAAGGAAACACAGTCTATCAACATGTGGATAGACTGTGTTTAAAGTAAGGAAAGTTATACACATTATTCTATCTAAACTTTTAAGAGTTCATTTATTTCTTTTAATTGTTTTTGAAGTAGAGAGTCCGTTAAAAGCAATTTTGATATTTTTTCATGGGCATGAATAACAGTTGTATGATCACGGCCGCCGAACTCTTCTCCGATTTTTGGTAAAGAGAAATCCGTTAATTCTCTCGATAAGTACATAGCAATTTGTCTTGGGAATGCAATGGATTTAGTTCGTTTTTTGGCTTTGAAATCTTCTAACTTGATATGAAAATGCTCTCCTACTACCTTTTGAATATCATGAATGGTTATTACACGCGGTTTAGAGCTTGGAACTATATCTTTTAATGCTTCAGCTGCTAAATCAGCATTTATATCTTTATTAATTAAAGAAGAATAAGCAACAACACGAATAAGTGCACCTTCTAGCTCACGAATATTAGAATCAATTTGATTTGCAATATAAAGCATTACTTCATTTGGGATGTCTAATCCATCTGCTTTCGCTTTTTTCCTTAAGATAGCAATCCGTGTTTCTAAGTCTGGCGGCGTAATATCTGTAATAAGTCCCCATTCAAAACGAGAACGCAGGCGATCCTCTAGTGTTGGAATTTCCTTTGGAGGACGGTCACTAGAGATAATAATTTGTTTGCTTTCTTCATGTAACGTGTTAAATGTATGGAAAAATTCTTCTTGTGTTGATTCTTTTCCAGCAAGAAATTGAATATCATCTATTAAAAGAACGTCAACATTTCGATATTTATCACGGAATTCAGCACCTTTATTATCACGGATACTATTAATAAATTCGTTTGTGAATTTCTCAGAAGATAAATAAACTACTTTAGCAGATGGATTATGATCAAGAACATAGTGACCAATTGCATGCATTAAGTGAGTTTTTCCAAGCCCAACTCCTCCATAAATAAATAGAGGGTTATATGCTTTTGCAGGTGCTTCAGCAACAGCAAGGGAAGCTGCATGAGCAAAGCGATTTCCAGATCCAATTACAAAAGTGTCGAACGTATATTTGGAATTTAAAATAGTTTGTTCCGTAACTTCTTCATCTTTTTTCTTTTGTTTGGTAGAAATTTGCTGATCAAATTCCTCTTCTTTTTGATTTTGAGGAATAATAAATTTTACAAGAAGTTCCTCTCCTGTAATTTCATAAAGTATTTCAGCAATCAGTTGAGAGTACCGTTCTTCTAACCAATCTCGGGCAAATTCATTAGGTGCTGTTACAACTAGAAGATCTCCTTGCAGGGAATTAGCCTTTGTAGGCTTAAGCCATGTATCAAAACTAGGTTTACTAATCTTTGTTTCGATTGTGCTTAAGGCATTATTCCAGAGATCCGTTATATTCTTCAAGTATCCTCGCCTCCTTTTCTCAGAGTTAATCTTGTTAGCGCTGTTCATCCCAGCAGATGATCTATCTTAAAACGTATAGAAAAAGATGATTTTCAATAGGAATGGTTAAAATTACTCAATTTGTCGTTCCTTAAAAAATATTAAAAACAAAAAAAGAGCTTTAAAGCCTTAAGATAAAATCGCTAAAAATACTTTTGCTAAAAAAGATAAGATCGATTGATGCGATAAGCAGCAATCGTAAAACAAGTGTAAATTTTTTTTGCAAAAGTCGATATTTTTTTCTTTGCTTCCTGTATTAAGTCGTCAAATTCCTGCAAAAGGAATTATCTAATCGTGACTTTGGACAAAAATCTTGCAGCAATATGGATATAAATAGACAAGATAACAGGAAAGTTGTCCTTTTCTAATGTGGAAAAATATATTATAAGGAAGATTAGTGGTATTTCGACAGTATCCACCATCTGTGGAAAACTCTGTTCAGTCACAAAGAATAAGATGTCCACAACTTATCCACAGATTGTGGATAATAGAGTTATGCACAGATTTTATTCAGATGTGAAAACAAAACTATAATAACAAAAATTTATAAGAACTGCAATGCTTTTTAATATCTTATCCACAAGTCAATTAGGTTGTTAGTAATAAATGTCCACAAGCTATTAGTTTGTTGAAAAGTTGTAAATAACTATTGTGGAAAAAATATTACCGTCGAAATTTATCCACAAACGTCGAAAGGATAGTTAAAAATGCTCAAAATTAGATAAAAGAGATTTTTGTTGAAATATCCAAATTGGTAAAAATTATTCGTTAAGAAATAGAAATGTTGGGAAGGATTATGAAGAAGAATAGAAAAATATGTGGTATACTATTGCAATGGCCTAAAAAAGATAGGAACATCACTAAATAAAGTGATCCATAAAATTAGATAAATAAAATGAATAGTTGACAATTAATTGCCTATGTTTATATAATTGTAAGGACTGTCTATAACAGCTATTCCTCAGGGAGGTGTCATATACAATGAAAAGAACTTATCAACCAAATAAACGTAAAAGAAGTAAAGTTCACGGATTCCGTAGCCGCATGAGCAGCTCAAATGGACGTAATGTCTTAGCGCGCCGTCGACGCAAAGGCAGAAAAGTATTATCAGCTTAGGCCACTGAAAAGTCAGTGGTCTTTTTTCAATTAAAAGGAGAAGGGAATGATCTTGCATAAAAGGACAGACCCTTCCTTTTTTTACAATAGATTGGTTTACTTCACGTTAAGATGCCTATCTAATTCTTTCTTTTATTGGGAAATTAGGTAAGTTGGAGGATTGAAGGAGTTATAAACGTTGAAAAAAGAATTTAGAATCAAGAAAAATAAAGAATTTCAGTCTGTTTTTAAAAAAGGGCAATCTTTTGCCAATCGACAGTTTGTTATTTATAAATTGAAAAAAGAAGAACAAGTGCATTTTCGTATTGGCTTATCTGTTAGTAAAAAAATTGGCAATGCCGTAAAAAGAAACCAGATAAAACGCTATGTAAGACAAGCATTTCTTGAATTAGATGACATGTTGGAAAACAAGTATGATTATGTCATAATTGTAAGAAAGCCTGTTGCTGATATGTCTTTTGAAGAAGTAAAAAAGAGTCTTATCCATATTTTGAAAATAGCAAAAGTTCTTTCAAAAAAGAATTAATGGGAAAATCCTATTAAAGCGTTTCCTACCGTTCGTTTATCGGTTACAATACTTATTAAGTAATATTCGAAAATCATGTTACAGGAGGATTTGCAGCTTGAATAAGAAATTTTTATTGATAGTTGGTCTACTTTTTTTAATGACCATTCTAACAGGGTGTACAGAGTTTAATCAACCAATAACTTCTGAAAGTGAAGGGATTTGGAATGAATACATTGTATATCCATTATCTCAATTGATTATTAAAACAGCAGCATTCGCTGGTGGTAGTTATGGTATCTCTATTATTATCGTAACTATTTTAGTTCGACTGGTTATTTTACCGCTTATGATTAAACAAACAAGAAACAGTAAGGCAATGCAGGCAATCCAGCCGCAGATGAAAGAGCTGCAGCAAAAATATAGCTCGAAAGACCAAAAGACACAACAAAAGCTTCAAGAAGAAACAATGAAGTTATTCCAAGAGAATAAAGTAAATCCATTAGCGGGATGCTTCCCTCTAATCGTACAAATGCCTATATTGATTGGATTTTATCATGCTATTTCTCGTACAAGAGAAATTGCTTCCCATGATTTCTTATGGTTCAGTTTAGGACAGCCTGATCCAATCTATTTATTACCGATAATAGCTGGTGTAACAACATTTATTCAAACAAAACTATCAATGGCAGGAGCACCGCCAAATCCGCAAATGCAAATGATGGTTTGGATTATGCCAGTGATGATTTTAGTATTTGCTATTAATTTCCCGGCAGCATTATCTCTTTACTGGGTAGTAGGGAATATCTTTACAATTGTTCAAACGTATTTTATCAAAGGTCCTGAAATTAAAACTGCTGGACAAACTAGCAAAGCAGGAGGAGCGAAGAAGTGAAAGAAGTTACTGCCGTAGGACAAACAGTCGACGCAGCAGTGGAGTCAGCTTTAGCTCAGCTTAAGACAACAAAGAATCAAGTTGAAATCATTGTTGTTGAGGAAGGAAAAAAGGGATTTCTTGGTTTTGGTTCTAGAACAGCAAAGGTAATCGTAAGGAAAAAAGTTAATCCAGTGGAAACGGTAGAGGAATTTCTCATAGATGTTTGCGAAAAAATGGGCGTTCCTGTTAAGATTCAAATAAAACAAAATGGCAGAAATATATTGTATGAATTATCTGGTGAAAAAATTGCTCTATTAATCGGAAAAAGAGGGCAGACCCTTAATTCTATTCAATATCTAGCACAATTGGTCATTAATAGAGAATCGAAAGAATACTTAAAAGTATTATTAGATGCAGAAGGCTACCGTGAACGAAGAAAACAGGCATTAATTCAGTTAGCGGAGAGAATTGCCTATAAAGCGGTTAAAATAGGCAAAGAGATTCCGCTTGAACCGATGCCTGCTGATGAAAGAAAAACGATCCATACTGCTTTGGTATCTTTCAAAGGAATAAAAACTTATTCTTCGGGGGAAGATGCGAAAAGGCATATAATTATTGCGCCGATTAAGGTGAAAAACAGATAGAAAAAAGAGAATGTCTCTCAAGGAAGAGACATTCTCTTTTTTTTGTCTTTAAAAGAGGTTAGTAGTTATTTCTAATTATGAATGATTCGTCTTTACAATTTAGTCATTTGATTTGGAGTCAGATTCATGCAAAAGCAGTTTATCGAGTAAAAATGAAAAAAGAACATGGGCAAATAAAATTGAATCTAAGCACCTATAAAAATAGTAAGAAGAAATACATAGCTTTTGTAATTTTATTTTTCGTTTTATTGTTATTCACATGTGGATAAGATAAAATGGTAAGTAATGATAAAAGTGAATGTGGATAAGTGTGCGGATTTTTTTCTTTTTTTACATTTGTGGATATGTTAATCTAATCTATTGTAATCATGTCAAAGGTGAATACAATCATTTAAATAGATATTATTTTTTTGAATTGAGGTGAAAAAGATGGAATTAGATACAATTGCTGCGATATCGACGCCAATGGGTGAGGGAGCGATCGCAATCGTTCGATTAAGTGGACCGGATTCAATAAAAATCGCAGACAAGCTCTTTAAGAGTATAGGAAATAAAAAGTTAAGTGAGGTAGCAACTCATACGATACATTATGGACATATCATGGATCCAGCAACAAATGAGGTTGTGGAAGAAGTAATGGTATCGTTGATGAGAGGACCGAAAACTTTTACAAAAGAGGATGTTGTCGAAATTAATTGTCATGGTGGACTAGCTTCGGTAAATCGTTTATTGCAGTTGACTACTTCTCATGGTGCAAGAATTGCCGAACCGGGTGAATTTACAAAAAGAGCCTTTTTGAATGGAAGAATTGATCTTTCTCAGGCAGAAGCGGTAATGGACTTAATAAGAGCTAAAACAGATCGAGCGATGAATGTGGCACTTGGACAAATGGAAGGAAGATTATCGAAATTAATCAAGCATTTGCGCCAAGAAATTTTAGAGACATTAGCTCAAGTAGAGGTTAATATAGATTATCCCGAGTATGATGATGTGGAAGAGATGACACAGCAAGTGATGTTGGAGAAATCAAAGTATATTAAGACGGAGATAGAAAAACTTCTGCAAACGTCACAACAAGGAAAGATTCTGCGGGAAGGTCTAGCAACCGTTATTGTAGGAAGACCAAATGTGGGGAAATCCTCTTTATTAAATAGCTTAGTGCAAGAAAATAAAGCAATCGTTACAGATATCCCTGGTACAACAAGAGATGTCATTGAAGAATATGTAAATGTGCGCGGAGTCCCTCTTCGTTTGCTGGATACTGCCGGTATTCGAGAAACAGAAGATATTGTAGAGCGAATAGGGGTAGAGAAATCCCGGAAAGTACTACGAGAAGCCGATTTAATTTTGCTTGTCTTAAATTATGCGGATGATTTAACAGAAGAAGATAAGAATATTTTTAAAGCAACAGAAGGTATGGATTTTATTGTAATAGTTAATAAAACAGATTTACCACAAAAGATTGATTTAGAAAAAGTAAAAGAACTTGCCGGTAATCGAAAAGTCATTACAACTTCTTTAGTAGAAGAAAATGGTGTAGATCAATTAGAAGAGGCAATATCTAGCCTATTCTTTGAAGGTGCTATTGAAGCAAGTGATATGACCTATGTTTCTAACTCCAGACATATTTCCTTATTGAATCAAGCATTAAATGCTATTAGTGATGCAATAGTAGGCGCAGAAACTGGAACACCAATCGATATTGTACAAATTGACTTGACAAGAACGTGGGAAATACTTGGTGAGATTATTGGTGAAAGTGTTCATGAAAGCTTAATTAATCAGTTATTTTCTCAATTTTGTTTGGGGAAATAAACGAATAAATATAAATAGTACAGAGCCTCGAAAACAAGCTAAAAGAAAGACTTAGAAAGAAGGAGGCATCATGATGCAGTACGAAGCTGGAAATTATGATGTAATTGTTATTGGTGCAGGCCATGCAGGTTGTGAAGCAGGACTTGCAGCAGCAAGACTGGGCGCCAAAACATTAATGTTAACAATTAATTTAGATATGGTTGCTTTTATGCCATGTAATCCATCTGTGGGAGGACCGGCTAAGGGGATTGTTGTTAGAGAAATTGATGCACTTGGCGGCGAAATGGGTAAAAATATTGATAAAACCTACATTCAGATGAGGATGTTGAATACAGGAAAAGGACCTGCAGTCCGTGCACTAAGAGCTCAGGCAGATAAATATATGTATCAACATGAAATGAAGAAGACATTAGAAAATGAACCAAATCTGACATTAATTCAAGGGATGGTAGAAGAATTAATAGTGGAGGATCAAGTTGCAAAAGGTGTCATTACGAAAACGGGTGCTACGTATCGTGCAAAAACGATTGTCGTAACTACTGGAACATATCTTCGCGGCGAAATTATTTTAGGGGAGCTTAAATATTCAAGCGGTCCGAATAACCAGCAGCCTTCCATTCGATTATCGGAGCATTTACAGGAGCTCGGTTTTGATTTAGTACGTTTTAAAACAGGAACACCTCCTCGTGTAAACAGTCATACTATTGACTATTCTAAAACAGAAATACAGCCAGGGGATGATGTTCCAAGAGCATTTTCTTATGAAACAACGAAATTTATTACAGAACAGCTTCCTTGCTGGTTAACATATACAAATGAAACAACACATCAAATTATTGATGCAAACTTACATCGTTCTCCAATGTATTCAGGGATGATTAAAGGAACTGGACCACGTTATTGTCCATCAATTGAAGATAAGGTGGTGCGATTTAACGATAAACCAAGACATCAAATTTTCTTAGAGCCAGAGGGGAAAAATACTCAAGAAGTTTATGTGCAAGGATTATCCACAAGCTTGCCTGAAGATGTTCAACAGGAAATTCTAAGAACGATACCGGGATTAGAAAATGTACAAATGATGCGTGCTGGATATGCAATTGAGTATGATGCTATTGTGCCAACACAGCTATGGCCAACATTGGAAACAAAGAAAATTAAAAATCTTTATACTGCTGGTCAAATCAATGGAACTTCAGGATACGAAGAGGCAGCAGGCCAAGGATTAATGGCTGGTATAAATGCAGGCTTAAATGCTTTAGAAAAAGAAGAAGTTATTTTAAGTCGTTCTGATGCGTATATTGGCGTTTTAATTGATGATTTAGTTACAAAAGGCACAAATGAACCCTACCGTCTTTTAACTTCTCGAGCAGAATATCGTTTATTACTTCGCCATGATAATGCAGATCTGCGTTTGACGGATATTGGCCATAGAATTGGTCTTATTTCTGAAGAGCGTTACGCGAAATTCTCGGAGAAAAAGCAATTAATTGAAAAAGAAAAGCAACGTTTAAGCGAAGTCATGCTAAAGCCAAATGAACAAGTTCAAAATGTTATTAAAGAACAAGGCGGCAGTGAATTAAAAGATGGCATAAGAGCAGGAGACCTATTAAAGCGACCTGAAATGAATTATAGTCATATTGAAGGACTGGCACCTAGTGATATAGAATTAACGGAAGATATAAAAGAGCAAGTAGAAATTCAAATAAAGTATGAAGGCTATATTGAGAAATCCTTACAGCAAGTAGAAAGACTAAAGAAAATGGAGAATAAAAAAATTCCTGAGAACATTGATTATGATGCTATCTCTAGTCTTGCAACAGAAGCAGTACAGAAACTAAAAAAAGTTCGACCATTGTCCATTGCACAGGCATCAAGAATATCTGGGGTAAATCCAGCAGATATATCCATTTTATTAGTTTATTTAGAACAAGGGAAAATTGCTCGAGTTTAATCTCTGGATAGAAAGGGTTCATGCATGAATACGGAAGAATTTATTCAAATGCTCTCCGATAAAGGAATCACTTTATCGGAAAAGCAAATAAATCAGTTTGAGCTCTACTATGAAACATTAGTAGAGTGGAATGAAAAAATGAATTTAACAGCTATTACGGAAAAATCAGATGTTTATTTGAAGCATTTTTATGATTCCATTACTGCTGGATTTTACTATGAAGGGTTTCATCGTCCTGCACAGCTATGTGATGTGGGAGCTGGGGCTGGCTTTCCAAGTATTCCTTTAAAAATTGTCTTTCCTGATTTAAAGGTAACAATTGTTGACTCTTTGAAGAAAAGAATTCACTTTCTTGAGCATCTAGCGTCCGTCTTAGAGTTAGAAGAGGTTAACTTTATTCATGACCGAGCAGAAACCTTTGGCCAAAATAAGGAGTATCGTGAAACATTTGATATTGTTACGGCCAGAGCTGTAGCAAGACTTTCCGTCTTAAGTGAGCTTTGTCTGCCACTAGTAAAGCTTGGAGGTACTTTCGTTGCTATGAAAGCAGCAAGTGCCAAAGAAGAACTGGCAGCTGGAAAAAAGGCTGTAAACCTATTAGGAGGAAAGGTGAATGAAACACATGCCTTTTTCTTGCCAATGGAAGAAAGCGAAAGAAATATCATCACCATCGCAAAGGAAAAGCCAACACCTAAAAAGTATCCTAGAAAACCAGGAACTCCTAATAAGGAACCAATCGAGTAGGGTAAGCTTAAGCAATTTAACAGGATGAGATGTTAGCTGTCTTAAAGCTAATTCGCGTCTTTCGAAGATACTCTTTTTCCACCCCTCTATAAAGTTAAGTTCGTCAAATGAAAAGGGGTGGAATCCTACTATGAAGACGATAAAAAAAGGCGATTAATTTTAAGCTATTACGAAAGAAAAAAGAGAATGATATAATCATTCATAGGATTAGGACTATATCAATTATCATATCTACTATATAATATACCTATAATTGTCATATTCTATTAAATTTCGAGAAGTTTCTTTCTATAAGTTAGATGACTTTGCAGGGATTAATGTTTCATATAGAGAATAATTAATAGGGAGTTTTGTAAAGGTGGTGCAGGGTGATGAAGCCTTCTTTCTCACGATTTTTTGGACTAGGCGAAAAGGGAGATCCAATAGAAGATGCTAGTCAATTAGGTGCAGATGCTGCTCAAGAGGAGATCGAGAATATGGGAAACAGTGAAGAAGTTAGAAAAATCCCAATTCATCAGATTGTTCCTAACCGTTTTCAACCAAGAACGGTATTTGATGATGAAAAAATTGAAGAATTAGCTCGTACAATCCATACCCATGGTATTATTCAACCAATTGTAATTAGAGAGTATGAGCAAGATAAATTTGAAATCATTGCTGGAGAACGAAGATGGAGAGCAATGAAAAAGCTTGGTTGGGAAGAAGCGCCAGCTATCATAAAAAACTTGAGTGATACAGAAACTGCGTCTGTTGCACTTATTGAAAATCTTCAAAGAGAAGAGCTTTCTCCAATTGAAGAAGCAATTGCATATGGAAAATTATTAGAGCTGCACAATCTTACCCAGGAGGCCCTTGCGCAAAGATTAGGGAAAGGGCAATCGACTGTTGCGAATAAATTAAGACTTCTTAAATTACCAGAAGAAATTCAAGAAGCATTATTGAATAAAGAGATTTCTGAGCGTCATGCTCGTTCGATGATTCCTTTAAAAGAACGCGAAAAACAAATCCAGCTTTTACAAGAAATCATTGAAAGGGGCTTAAACGTAAAGCAAACAGAAGAGCGTGTAGTGAGAATGCTCGAACAGACGAAGCAGAAGCCAAAGCCAAAAAGAAAGGCTTTTAGTAAAGATATGCGGATAGCTGTAAATACAATCCGACAATCATTAAATATGGTTTCTGATAGTGGTATTAATCTGAATGCTGAAGAAGAAGAATTTGAAGATTTTTACCAATTTACGATTAAAATACCGAAAAAGAAATAATAGATTTTTATATAGCATAATTATTTATACTTCCTTGTAATTTTTAAGCTCTGTTAAATTCCGCTTGTATTAAGAATTCCTTTTCGTCATTATATTGATTTAACAGAGCATACTTTTTTGTGAGAATAATAGCTAATTATGCTGATTCTCACTTTTTTATAGGATGATTTTTTCCTCAAAGGACACCACAAATAAAAATTAAAACCTCCATTGCTTATTTACGATGATTATTTTTTAGACCCAATCAAATAGGAAATTCTCCAAAAATGCTTGTATTAATAAGGTTTTCTCACTTGTTTTATTGTAGGAGTTTCTTTTCACTTACCATCATTAATCGAGATTAAAAGAAAAAATAACGATATTTAGAAGTTTTCATGATAAAATAATATACGTGATTACAATAGGTAGGAAATGAGCCATGTTGTAGTCTATTCTGTTTTTTACTAATAAATTGTTTTATAGTTTTAAAGAGCTATAAACAGTTCAATCATTTTATATTAAGTAGCCATCTTGCGTCGATTTATATTTCGTAGCTAGTATGGAATTAAAGGTAGGTGACATCATGGGTAAAATTATTACTGTTGCTAACCAAAAAGGTGGAGTTGGAAAAACAACTACATCAGTCAATCTTGGCTCTTGTTTAGCATATATCGGGAAAAGTGTACTATTAGTAGATATTGATCCACAAGGAAATGCCACTAGTGGTGTAGGTATTGAAAAAGCTGATGTTGATCATTGTATCTATGATGTGTTAGTCGATGATCTAGAAGCAAGTATGGTGATTAAGCAGACAAATGTAGAGAATTTGGATGTTATTCCAGCTACTATTCAGTTAGCTGGGGCGGAAATAGAACTTGTTTCTACTATTTCGAGAGAAGTTAGATTAAAAAGGGCATTAGATGAAGTCAAACATAACTATGACTACGTATTAATAGATTGTCCTCCTTCTTTAGGGTTATTAACGATTAATGCATTAACAGCTTCAGATGCGGTATTAATTCCAGTTCAATGTGAATATTATGCTTTAGAAGGATTAAGTCAATTACTAAATACAGTTCGACTTGTTCAAAAACATTTAAATCATGATTTGGCCATAGAGGGTGTGCTGCTAACGATGTTAGATGCTAGAACAAATCTAGGTTTACAAGTTATTGAAGAGGTTAAAAAGTATTTCCAAGACAAAGTCTATAAAACAATTATTCCAAGAAATATTCGATTATCAGAAGCACCGAGTCATGGGGAACCAATTATCATTTACGATCCAAAATCACGTGGTGCAGAAGTATATTTGGACCTTGCGAAGGAAGTGGTTACTAGTGGCTAAAGGACTTGGAAAAGGATTAGATGCCTTTTTTCCTAAAATAGATGTGGAGAAGGAAGAAAATGTTCAAGAAATAAGTCTAAATGAATTACGTCCGAATCCTTATCAGCCTAGAAAATTCTTTGATGAGGAAGCGATTGAAGAATTGAAGCTTTCTATACTAGAACACGGAATTCTTCAACCGATAATCGTTAGAAAGAGTATTAAAGGCTATGAAATAGTTGTTGGTGAACGTAGATATCGAGCAGCTAAAGAAGCTAAGTTAGAGACAGTTCCAGCAGTTGTCCGTCAATTAACAGAGCAACAAATGATGGAATTAGCAGTACTAGAGAATCTTCAAAGAGAAGATTTATCTCCTATTGAAGAAGGACATGCCTATCAGACTTTAATGAAGAAGTTAAAGCTGACTCAAGAGGAACTTGCAAAGCGTTTAGGGAAAAGCAGACCCCATATTGCCAACCACGTTCGCTTATTGACTCTTCCGAAGGCTGTGCAAAATTATATTTCTGACGGTAAAATATCCATGGGACATGGAAGAACTTTATTAGGTTTAAAAAATAAAGATAAGCTTCCAGCAATAGTTGATAAAATTATTAAAGACGGATTAAACGTGCGTCAGCTGGAACAATTAATTCAGCAACTAAATGAGAATGTTTCACGTGAAACAAAAAAAGAAAAAGCGCCTGTGAAAAATGTCTTTTTAAAAGAGCAAGAATCGTTTCTGCGTGAAAGATTTGGTACAACTGTTCATATTAAACAGAAGAAAAATAAAGGGAAAATTGAAATTGAATTTTTCTCTGAAGATGACTTAGCGCGTATTCTTCAATTATTTGAATTAGAAAATGAAAAGTAAAAAAGCCACCTAAGAAAGGGGAGTTTACCTTGTATGTGAACTAAACCTTTTTTAGGGGGCTTTTATATTAGCAATAAAATAGTAGGGATTAAACAGGTTCTTCCTTCGCTTGATATTCCTGAGCTTCTCTAGTATGCATATAGCGAAGGCTAGTATGATAAATGCCTTTGGAAATGATTTTGGCCATATTTAATACTAAGCTTAATCTAGTATTCTGAAGAACCAAGAATTCCATAAAACCACTAATATTTACTATCCCTGTAATATGAATATTTCCTACAGGAGGAAGCTCTTTATTAACACCACTGCCCGGTTTTACTGGCCCATCACCAATTTGGACGATACCTACACTTTTCATTCTGCCAAGGCAAGCATCAATACCTATAATGTAAGGGTTTTGATGTTTTTTATGCACTTCTCTTAATTTTTCCTCTAAATTAAGAGCGTGAATTGGATCATCTAGTGTTCCGTAAACATGAAAAGGAGAAATATTCTTTTCGCTTAACAAGGTACCAATAAGCGGACCTAATGAATCTCCAGTAGAACGATCAGTTCCAATACAAATAAAGACAATTGGCTGATTGATTGAAATGGATGGCAAATGTTTAGCTAATGAATCTGCTATCTTAAAGGCTGCTAATTGTTCATCATGAGCTATTCTAATGGGAAGTTCATTTTTTTCGAAAAGGCTGGAATATAAGGTCATTGAATCTACTCCTTTTATTTAGGATTCGATAAAATCTATAGAAGAAAGCAATTATTAAGTTGAGTTGATTGATGTTTGGCCAACCATCAAGAATGAAAATCTATCGAACCATTAGTTGTTTTTAAGCATAATTATTGTAGTATTCAGTATATGGAAAAGAGGCATATTCTATACATATCCATCAAAATAAAGGAAAAAAGAGTGAGACAAATAGGAGAAACTTTCATGATAATAAGGGCAAAAGTCCTTTGTTTTAGGAAATATCGTACTACAAAGCAAATAGAAAAACTGTTAAAATAAACTTACCCAATATGATGGCTTTTAAAGAGTAAAATAGAAAAATAGTTAGCATTATTTTTTATTTGATTTAACTTTATAGAAAGTGCTTTATTTATTACCTTGCATGAATAGGGGATAAAAGGAAAATAATCTAGTAGAAGTTTATATTTAGAGGTGTTCTAAATGGATAAGAATATAAAAGAAGGTATAGATAGTCTTATGAATGAGAATTTGTGGAGGGATGTCGGCGTTGGAGCACTAAAACTCGTCCTTATTTTCCTAATAAGCGGAATTATCATCAGGATAGGGAAGGCTGCAGTACGGAATATATTTAAAGTAAGAACACATTCTGCCTTACGAGTATCTGAAAGAAGGGAAGCAACATTAATTAAGCTATTAGAAAACACGATTACTTATGTTGTTTATTTCATAGCTATCATGATGGCATTATCTGTCTTTCATATTGATGTTAAAGCATTATTAGCAGGTGCGGGAATTGTCGGCTTAGCCATTGGTTTTGGAGCACAAAGCCTTGTAAAAGATATTATTACTGGATTTTTTATTATTTTTGAAGACCAGTTTTCTGTTGGAGATCAAGTACGTATAGGAACTTACGAGGGCGTAGTCGAGGAAATTGGATTACGTACAACAAAAATAAAAGGATTTACTGGAGAGGTAAACATTATCCCGAATGGAAGCATTGTGGATGTAACGAATTTCTCCATCAATAATAGTAAAGCGATAGTAGATGTAAGTATTGCTTATCAAGGTGATATTAATCGAGCAGAAAAAGTAATACTGGAACTAATCGAAAAATTACCAGAGCAATATGAAGATATTGTTGGCGTTCCTGAATTATTAGGGGTACAAAATATTCAAGCAGCAGAAGTAACCATTCGTGTTGTAGCGGAAACACTGCCAACGAAGCATCATGCTATCGCAAGGATATTAAGGAAAGAAATAAAAAATGTTTTAGATGAAAATGGAATTGAAAGTCCTGTCCCCAAATTAGTCATGTATTCGCAACCACAGTAATTTATTTTTTAGGAGGTATTATGGAACAGAAAGAATTTGGACTAAATGATGTCGTTGAGATGAAAAAAGCCCACCCTTGCGGTACAAACCGCTGGAAAATAATACGATTAGGAATGGATATTCGTATTAAATGTGAGGGATGTGGGCATAGTGTTCTTATTCCGCGAAGAGAATTTGCAAGGAAAATGAAAAAGGTTTTAGTAAAGCATGAGCAAGAATAGATAGATTATTTTTCTTAGAAAAGACTGCAAATAATATTTGTAGTCTTTTTATTGATGGGAAAGGGAACACTACTTGTCTTTTTCTCTCGTTAAAACTATAATTGTTAGAGGTTTATAATAATAATGAAATTACTTTCTAGTTTGTACGATAGAGGTAGAAAGTTTATATAAGGGAGTGGCATAATGGCGTTAACTGCTGGAATAGTTGGTTTACCCAATGTTGGTAAGTCTACATTATTTAATGCAATTACACAAGCAGGTGCAGAATCAGCAAACTATCCGTTCTGTACAATTGATCCAAACGTTGGAATTGTAGAAGTACCTGATCATCGTTTAACAAAATTAACAGAATTAGTACAACCGAAAAAAACAGTACCTACTACGTTTGAATTTACAGATATTGCCGGAATTGTGAAAGGGGCAAGTAAAGGAGAAGGGCTTGGTAATAAATTCTTATCTCATATTCGTGAAGTAGATGCAATTTGCCAAGTAGTACGTTGTTTTGCGGATGATAATATTACCCATGTCTCAGGAAAAGTAGATCCTATTTCTGATATAGAAACAATCAATTTAGAGTTAATTCTTGCTGATTTAGAATCGGTAGAAAAAAGAATTGCCCGAGTTGGGAAAATGGCGAAACAAAAAGATAAAGAAGCAGTTGCTGAATTAGAAGTATTAGAACTATTAAAAGCTGCTTTTGAAGAGGAAAAACCAGCAAGAACAGTAGAGTTTACAGAAGAACAAGCAAAAATTGCTAAAGGGCTACATCTTTTAACCATTAAGCCAGTATTATATGTTGCGAATGTAGGCGAAGATGAAATTGCTGATGCAGCAAATAATGAATATGTAAAGAGGGTAAAAGAATTTGCTGCAAATGAAAATGCAGAAGTTATTATTATTTGTGCAAAAATTGAAGAAGAAATTGCAGAGCTTGAAGGGGAAGAAAAAGACATGTTCCTACAAGAGCTTGGCATTGAAGAGTCTGGGTTAGATCAGCTAATTCGTGCGGCATATCATCTTCTTGGGTTAGCAACTTACTTTACTGCTGGTGTACAAGAAGTACGTGCTTGGACATTTGTACAAGGGATGAAAGCACCACAATGTGCTGGAATTATTCATTCTGATTTTGAAAGAGGCTTTATTCGTGCTGAAACCGTTTCTTATGAGGATTTATTAGCGAGCGGCAATATGGTTGCAGCGAAGGAAGCTGGTAAAGTTCGCTTGGAAGGTA
Source organism: Niallia sp. FSL M8-0099 (assembly GCF_038006945.1). Classification (NCBI taxonomy): domain Bacteria; kingdom Bacillati; phylum Bacillota; class Bacilli; order Caryophanales; family Bacillaceae; genus Niallia; species Niallia sp. FSL M8-0099. The sequence continues at coordinate 1,582,025 of NZ_JBBOWF010000002.1, read as the reverse complement.
AAGAATATGTAGTAAGAGATGGAGATATTATCCACTTCCGTTTCAACGTTTAATACAATAAATATGAAAATCACTCCTGCTAAGGAAACGGCGGGAGTGATTTTTTATATGTAAGAAGATAACTGTACAATCTTTTTACAATTCCTTAAAACTCTCCAAGTATTGGATTGCTAAAATAAAAATAACCTAAAATAGTTTGCTGAAAAGGGAGTGAGGCTTTTGAAAATTGCCATTTTTTCAGACACTTATTTTCCTCAAGTAAATGGTGTTGCTCAGACTTTAAAAAGACTTACTGATCATTTTGACAACAAACAAATAGCTTATCAAGTTTATTCTCCTGAAAATAAAACTTCTACTACATACCCTAATATAAACCAATTTCCAAGTCTTCCATTTTTTCTTTATCCTGAATGCCGAACTGTTATTACGAATCCAAAGAAAATAGAGAATAGCTTAAAAAAATTCCAACCAGACCTTATTCATCTAGCAACACCATATATGATGGGGTTATACGGGTTATTTGCTGCTAAGAAATTAAATATTCCAGTGGTATCTTCCTATCACACCAACTTTGATCAATATCTTAAATACTACCATGCCTCCTTGCTAGAACCATTTTTATGGAAATATTTAAAATGGTTTCATCAATCTACCGAAAGAATATTTGTCCCCAGTAAAGAAACACAAAGAAAGTTAGAATCTTTACATTTTGATGGCTTAAAAGTTTGGGGACGAGGGATTGATTCTAAGCTTTTTGCGCCTGATCATGATGCTAAAGAACAACTAAGAAAGAAATACCAAATAAAAGAAAAATATATTTTATTGTATGTAGGTAGATTAGCTCCAGAGAAAGATTTAGATACATTAAATAAAATTATTCATTGTCCTTCCGATATCAAAGATTCGGTCCATTGGCTTATTGTTGGAGATGGGCCAAACAAAGAAGCCTGGAGGGAAAAAGAGAGAGTACAAAAAAATATAACAATAACTGGTTATATAAAGGGGGAAGAATTGGCAAGGATATATGCAGGAGCAGATCTTTTTGTTTTCCCTTCCTTTACAGAAACTTTTGGGAATGTTGTATTAGAAGCCATGTCTAGCGGTATTCCAGCTGTCGTTGCAAATGCAGGAGGGGTAAAGGAGTTTGTAATAAATAATGTGAATGGAAAAATATGTGAACAGCAAAATGCTGAGAGCTTTGTTCATGCAATAAGTGAGCTATTGGAAGATGAAACGATGCGATTGAGAATGGGTGTAGAAGCTAGAAATTATGCTCTAACACAATCATGGGATACTATTTTTGATGGGTTAATAAGCGATTACTATGCAGTCATACAATCCAGTCGTAATCTTAATCAAAAGTACGCTTAAAAGAGCTAGTTCTTTTTATATATATTTAATAAAAATTAAAAGGTTATCGACTCATTTTCCTGCATTGCTATTTATTATGAAGTATGCTATACTTTTACATTGTGAGTAATGTATAGTTGCTCCTTGCCCATTGTGGGCCGTCTAGACCAAAAGGAGGTGAAAGTGATGAAAAAGTACGAAATTATGTACATCATCCGTCCAAATATTGAAGATGAGGCTAAGAAAGCTCTTGTTGAGCGTTTTAACTCTATTCTTACAGATAATGGAGCGGAATTAGCAGAATCAAAAGAGTGGGGTAAACGTCGCCTTGCATATGAAATCAATGATTTCCGCGATGGTTACTATCAATTAGTAAAAGTTAACGCTGCACCAGTAGCGGTTGAAGAATTCTCTCGTTTAGCTAAGATCAACGAAGATATCATTCGCCACATCGTAGTTAAAGATGAAGCAAAATAATAATAGATAAGTGATGTTTCACGTGAAACATTTAAAATGGAAGGGAGTTGAAACTGATGATGAATCGGGTAGTTCTTGTTGGCCGTCTAACGAAGGATCCTGACTTGCGTTATACACCGAGTGGAGTTGCTGTGGCTTCTTTCACACTTGCGGTTAACCGTACTTTTACGAACCAGCAAGGGGAAAGAGAAGCAGACTTCATTAACTGTGTTATTTGGAGAAAACCAGCAGAAAACGTTGCTAACTTCTTGAAAAAAGGGAGTTTAGCAGGTGTTGATGGTCGTATTCAAACTCGTAGCTATGATGGACAAGACGGAAAACGCGTGTATGTAACAGAAGTATTAGCAGAAAGTGTTCAGTTCTTAGAACCTAGAAACAGCTCTGGTAATAATAGAAGTGACAACATGAATTATGGAGCCCCAAGAGAACAAGATAATCCTTTTGGAGGATCAAATAATTATCAGAATCAGCGACCTCAAACAAATAGAAACAATCAAGATTATACAAAAGTGGATGAAGATCCATTTGCAAATAGCGGTCAAATCGATATTTCAGATGATGATCTACCGTTCTAAAAAGTAATTTTGATAATAAAAAGGAGGTTAATCTCATGGCAATGGGTGGACGCAGAGGTGGCCGTGCAAAGCGTCGTAAAGTATGTTACTTTACAGCTAACGGTATCACTCACATCGATTATAAAGATGTAGATTTACTTAAAAAATTCATCTCAGAACGTGGTAAAATTTTACCTCGTCGTGTAACTGGTACAAGCGCTAAATATCAACGTAAATTAACGATTGCTATTAAACGTGCCCGTACTATGGCTTTACTACCATACGTAAGTGGAGAATAATTAGCCTATAAAAAACCCTATTAGACATTTGTTTAATAGGGTTTTTATATTATCTATATGAAAACACTTGCATTGCTAGTTTCTTTTTGTCCTCCATACTCACGTTAGTAACTACATTGAAGAAGTAGATAAATGATAGTAAAATATTAGATAAAAGATGGGAACCCTTTCTTCTGGTAGAATACCCTTTTTCTAACGCCATAATAAGAAATCGATAACGTCGAAAATCTTATTCAGCCATCATGGAGTAAACGGACAGAGATAGACCTTTTTATATTTTAATTTAGTATTATGGGGTATAATAGTATCAGGTTTAATGAATACATAGTAAGGATTATGTGAAAATCTCACGAGCTTTAGGAGGAGAAAAATTGCCTACTTTTTTAGAGAAAGGATCCATACGGTATCCATTAATAAGTTTAATCGGTATTACCACTATCATGCTTGGAATCCTCTCTTTTTATAACTGGTTCTTTTCCTTAATTGGGTTATTTCTTTTTGTTATTCCTTTTTATTTTATTTTGCGAATAGATGACCGTCAGAGAAAGGAAACAGAAGAATATATAACCACTCTTTCCTACCGTGTTAAAAAAGTAGGAGAAGAGGCATTAATGGAAATGCCAATAGGAATCATGCTTATAAATGATGATTATTATATCGAATGGACAAATCCCTTTTTAGCATCTTGTTTTACAGAGGATACACTTGTTGGAAGGTCTTTATATGATGTTTCTCCATCCGTTATCCCATTAATTAAACAAGAGGTAGAAACGGAAATCATTACTCTACATGAAAGAAAGTTCCGAGTCATTCATAAAGTGGAAGAACGACTATTATACTTTTTCGATGTGACAGAACAAACCGAAATTGAAAAGCTGTATGAAGACGAACGTACGGCAATTGCCATAATCTTTCTAGACAATTATGATGACTTAACGCAAGGTATGGATGATCAGACAAGAAGTAGCATTAATAATACAGTCACAGCTATTTTAAATAAATGGGCTACAGATAATGGAGTCTTATTAAAAAGAATTTCCTCTGATCGTTTCATCGCTATTTTTAATGAACATATTCTACAAAGTTTGGAAAAGGGCAAGTTTACAATATTAGATGATGTTCGAGAATTAACTACGAAACAAAATGTACCCTTAACACTTAGTATTGGAGTTGGATCTGGTGTATCTTCCTTGCCTGAGCTGGGAAATATTGCACAATCCAGTCTTGATTTAGCCTTAGGAAGAGGGGGAGATCAAGTTGCGATAAAGCAGCCAAATGGTAAAGTGAAGTTTTTTGGAGGTAAAACAAATCCTGTAGAAAAACGAACTAGGGTTAGAGCACGAGTAATTTCTCATGCTTTGAAGGAATTAGTTCTAGAGAGTGATAAAGTCATTATTATGGGGCATAAGAATCCAGATATGGATGCAATTGGTGCAGCGATAGGGATACATAAAATAGCCCAGATGAACCAAAAGGAAGCATATATAGTCATCAATTTTCAAGAGATAGATACAGCTGTTCGAAGATTGATGGAAGAAATAAAAAAACAAGAGACCTTGTTTACGAAATTTATCACCCCTGATCAAGCATTAGAAATTGCTACAGGCGATACACTACTAGTAGTAGTTGATACCCATAAGCCTTCTTTCGTGATTGAAGAGCATTTATTGAATAAAATAGAAGATGTAGTAGTGATTGACCATCATCGTCGTGGAGAGGAATTTATAGAGAATCCGATTCTTGTCTATATGGAACCATATGCTTCCTCTACAGCCGAACTAGTAACAGAATTACTAGAATATCAGCCGAAAACTGTTAAAATTGAAATGTTAGAAGCAACAGCCCTTTTAGCAGGAATCATTGTGGATACAAAAAGCTTCACTCTTAGAACAGGGGCAAGAACGTTTGATGCTGCTTCCTATTTAAGGGGACAGGGAGCAGACACTGTACTGGTTCAAAAATTCCTAAAAGAGGATATTGAAAACTATGTGAAAAGAGCAAAAATTATTGAAAGTGTTCAATTTTATAAAGAGGGAATTGCAATAGCTATAGCGAAGGAAGAAGAAGCAGTAGATGTTGTTTTAATTGCTCAAACAGCTGATACTCTATTAACAATGGATGGAATTATTGCCTCTTTTGTAATAGCACCTAGAGGGGAAACGATGATTGGAATTAGCGCACGCTCCTTAGGAGACATCAATGTCCAAATTATTATGGAAAGTCTTCATGGTGGTGGACATTTAACCAATGCTGCTACACAGCTATCTAATATGCCGATGGAAGAGGTAGAGGCAAGGCTTAAGTTAGCGATTGATGACTATTTTGAAGGGAGAAGAAAAGAATGAAAGTTATTTTTCTAAAAGATGTAAAAGGAAAAGGGAAAAAAGGGGAAGTTAAAAACGTAGCAGATGGCTATGCACATAACTTTCTTTTAAAACAAGGTTTGGCTGTAGAGGCGAATGCTTCAGCTGTTAGTACACTAAATGCACAGAAGAAAAAAGAAGAGAAAGAAGCTATTGAAGAGCTTAATAGAGCAAAAGAATTAAAAGAAAAGCTAGAAAAAGTAACAGTGGAGCTGCATGCAAAATCAGGTGAAGGCGGTAGATTATTTGGATCAATTACAAGTAAGCAAATTGCTGATGAACTAAATAAAAAGCATCAAATTAAAATTGATAAACGAAAAATTGAATTAAATGATGCTATTCGTTCACTAGGTGTGACAAAGGTTGCAGTGAAGCTTCATCACGAAGTGTCTGCAACATTAAATGTACATGTAAAAGAATTAAGCTAATATTGGAAGTTCCATTTGCCGCTAAACATGTTAAAATAGAATAAGCTTAAGAAAATGTGATACAGGTTGAGCTGGTCACATTTTTTGTTTGACTGTTTTTAATAGAAAATATTTAAAAAAATGAAAAGGGCACAGTGGATACAAAAATATCTTTCAGCAAATGAAAGAATCTTTTTGTATAGATTGTTGCTTTTTTTAACCTAGGCTATGTTTATTATCATATCCTCTCATTTAAGGAGGTTTTATAGATTGAGTGAAATGTTAAATGATCGAATGCCCCCTCAAAATATTGAGGCTGAGCAGGCTGTACTAGGGGCCATATTTCTTGAGCCACAAAGCTTAACACTAGCTTCTGAAATATTAATACCAGAAGACTTTTATCGTGGCGCACATCAAAGAATATATTCAACGATGCTTAAATTAAATGATGAAGGAAAAGCAGTCGATTTAATAACAGTGACGTCTGAATTAGCAGCTACTAATAACTTAGAAGATACAGGTGGAGTTAGTTATTTGAGCGAGCTGGCAGCTTCTGTGCCAACCGCTGCCAATATAGAATATTATGCGAAGATTGTAGAAGAGAAGTCATTGCTGCGCCGATTAATTCGAACAGCAACAAATATTGCCCAAGACGGATATTCCCGCGAGGATGAAGTAGAAGCCCTTCTAAGTGAAGCGGAAAAGAATATTTTAGAAGTAGCACAGCGGAAAAATGCCGGTGCGTTTCATAATATCAAAGATGTTCTCGTGCGAACATACGATAACATTGAAGAGATGCATAATCGTAAAGGCGATATAACAGGTATAGCAACAGGGTTTGCTGAGCTTGATAAAATGACGGCTGGATTCCAGCGCAATGATCTAATTATCGTTGGAGCGAGACCATCCGTTGGTAAAACTGCCTTTGCCTTAAATATTGCTCAGAATGTTGCCGTAAAAACAGGAGAAAATGTAGCAATCTTCAGCTTGGAGATGGGAGCGGAGCAGCTCGTTATGCGTATGCTTTGTGCAGAAGGTAATATAGATGCACAGCGTCTTCGTACAGGGTCATTAACGGACGAGGACTGGGGCAAGCTGACAATGGCAATGGGGAGCCTATCCAATGCTGGTATTTTCATTGATGATACACCAGGGGTAAAGATTACCGATATAAGAGCTAAATGTCGCCGCTTAAAGCAGGAGCATGGCTTAGGAATGATATTAATTGATTACCTTCAGCTTATTTTAGGAAGTGGACGAGCAGGCGAAAATAGACAGCAAGAGGTATCGGAAATTTCCCGTTCCTTAAAACAGCTTGCACGTGAGCTTCAAGTGCCAGTAATCGCCTTGTCCCAGCTATCACGCGGGGTAGAGCAAAGACAAGATAAGCGTCCGATGATGTCTGATATCAGGGAATCAGGAAGTATTGAGCAGGATGCCGATATTGTAGCGTTCTTGTACCGTGATGATTACTATGACAAGGAATCAGAAAGCAAGAATATTATAGAGATCATTATTGCGAAACAGCGTAATGGACCAACAGGAACGGTACAATTAGCTTTTGTAAAAGAATATAATAAATTCGTCAATTTAGAACGGCGCTTTGAAGATGGGGCAATGCCGACAGGCGCTTAGGAAAAAAAGATTAGTAGACTGCGAGCTACTAATCTTTTTTTGTGCCTTTTCAGATGGACAGAAGTCTTAATCGGAGTAAATATACTTCAACTTTTATCGTTTTTTATTAATCTCTTTTTTACGAACATAATCTTAAAATATCAAAAAGATTGTTCGTGTTTTATTGACTTTTATCTTGGGGAATTGATAAAATAGGAATGTTGATTAAGGATATAATAAAAAAAGATATAGAAACCTGTGGAGGTGCTCTAGGATATGTCATCAGTAGTGGTGGTAGGAACGCAATGGGGAGACGAAGGAAAAGGTAAAATTACCGATTTCCTATCTGAAAATGCAGAAGTGATTGCACGTTATCAAGGTGGTAACAATGCAGGTCATACAATTAAGTTTAATGGAGAAACATATAAATTACACTTAATTCCATCTGGGATATTTTATAAAGAAAAAATTAGTGTTGTTGGAAACGGAATGGTCGTTGATCCAAAAGCGATCATTGAAGAATTAAAGTATTTACATGACCGTAATATCAATACAGATAATTTGAGAATTAGTAATCGTGCACATGTTATTCTTCCCTATCATCTAAAATTAGATGAGGTTGAGGAAGAAAGCAAAGGTGCTAATAAAATTGGAACAACGAAAAAAGGAATTGGACCAGCTTATATGGATAAAGCAGCGCGTACTGGTATCCGTATTGCTGACTTATTAGATAAAGAAGTATTTGAAGAAAAGCTTGCAAGAAATTTAATTGAAAAAAACCGTTTATTAGAGCGTATTTATGAAACGGAAGGCTTTAAATTAGAAGATATTTTAGATGAGTATTATGAGTATGGACAGCAAATTAAGAAATATGTTTGTGACACTTCTGTTGTATTGAATGATGCATTAGATGAAGGCCGCAGAGTATTGTTTGAAGGTGCTCAAGGGGTAATGCTAGATATCGATCAAGGTACGTATCCGTTTGTTACATCTTCTAATCCAGTGGCTGGAGGGGTAACAATTGGTTCAGGTGTTGGTCCAACGAAAATTAAACATGTAGTTGGTGTATCCAAAGCTTATACATCAAGAGTAGGGGATGGACCTTTCCCAACAGAATTAAATGATGAAATTGGACATCATATTAGAGAAGTTGGCCGTGAATATGGAACAACAACTGGTAGACCACGCCGTGTCGGCTGGTTTGATAGTGTTGTTGTGCGTCATGCACGTCGAGTTAGCGGTATTACTGATCTTTCTCTGAATTCCATTGATGTTTTAACAGGAATTGAAACAGTAAAAATTTGTGTTGCTTATAAATACAAAGGGGAAGTAATGGAAGAGTTCCCAGCAAGCCTTAAAGTACTAGCTGATTGTGAGCCAGTATATGAAGAATTACCAGGCTGGTCAGAGGACATTACTGGATGTAAAACATTAAGTGAGCTTCCTGAAAATGCCCGTCATTATTTAGAAAGAGTTTCACAGTTAACGGGGATCCCATTGTCCATGTTCTCAGTTGGCCCAGATCGTACACAAACAAATGTGATACACAGCCCTTGGAGACAAATCTAAGCATGGTAAGAGGTCGTTCTAAACGTGTTAGAACGACCTTTTCTTTTCTAAATAGATAATAGAAGCAGGCTGGCTTGATTCGTTTACAGAAATGGCATGAGGGTATGATAAGTATACAGTATTCTTTATGTTGGGTATTTAATTTTAGTAACCTTGCGGATGGAAAAATAGTTGCCTAGGAGTTAAAAAATATTTTTGAAAAAACTTTTAAAAAAAGTATTGCTTTTTATTTTAATAATATGCTAATATAAAAAGCGTCGCAAATGACAAAAATACGAGCCATTAGCTCAGTCGGTAGAGCATCTGACTTTTAATCAGAGGGTCGGAGGTTCGAATCCTCCATGGCTCACCATTTCTTGTAATAAATCATGGCCCATTGGTCAAGCGGTTAAGACACCGCCCTTTCACGGCGGTAACACGGGTTCGAATCCCGTATGGGTCATAATATCTTTTTAAAGGTATTAATAGTAAAAAATGGTCCGGTAGTTCAGTTGGTTAGAATGCCTGCCTGTCACGCAGGAGGTCGCGGGTTCGAGTCCCGTCCGGACCGCCATTTTTTCTTCCTATGCATTTGCATATTTAATATATATTTTTTATCTAATACATATTGAAGACAAGTAAAAATTTCGACCTGTGCTGCTAGTAAGCATCTGTCACAATAGTTTGGCTCAGTAGCTCAGTCGGTAGAGCAAAGGACTGAAAATCCTTGTGTCGGCGGTTCGATTCCGTCCTGAGCCACCTTGATTTACCATCACAACGAATGTTCGTTGTTTTTTTTATGCCTAATTATTTCCCCGTAAATAAATGTGAAAGAATCCGCTACTATTACAACCCCCCACAGAACATATAAATTTAACAACAATTTTATTACAATATAATAGCAAACCATTTTTCCTTATAAAAGTATGATAAAGTTAATGTATATGTCTTCTTTGTTAGGAACTTTATAAATAATGAAGTGAATGGAGTAGAAATAGAAGAGAATTATTTAATTTAGAAAAAAGTAAGTAGAGGATGTTATAGACAAAAAAAGGACAAGGAATCCATTCTATCAAAAAGGATATCCTTGCCAAAATTAAGGGAAAATGAAACTCATATATATAGACGATTATCTCGTCTAAAAGGTTTCAATAATTTATCCATCTACCTATGTATTTTTTATTGTAAAATAATGCTCTAACTAATTTTCTACAGAAAGAAGGCATATAACAGCCTAGTATGTATTGATGATGGATGTATGCTTTTAGTTCCCATGTATAAGAATAAAAGACTAATAAAGAAAAATAAGCAATTCTCTCTTTAAATAGAGAGATTTTTTATTCGGGGATGGAAGGAATGTTCAGTGGGCTAATGAAAAGCTTCACTGTCTTTTTTATTTGGGGCTATTTAGTGGATAGCAGTTATTTGGAGAATTTTATCATCCTGCTACCTATTTTTTGTTTCTCTTGGTAAAGGGAGATGAAAGCGGGATAAACTAATAATAGAAAAAAAGTGATTATATAAATTTAAAATGGTAAAGTAGACATTAGAAGTAAACAATAAAAGAATGAAATAACAATAGATAAACTTGATATAAGGAGAATAGCAGAATGAACAAAAAGATTCTAGTTGTAGATGATGAAAAACCAATTGCGGATATTTTGCAATTTAATTTAAAGAAAGAAGGATTTGAAGTTTATTGTGCTTATGATGGCAACGAGGCGTTAGAGAAGGTAGAAGAGCTTCAGCCGGATTTAGTATTATTAGATATTATGCTGCCACAAAGAGATGGAATGGAAGTATGTCGTGAGGTTAGAAAGAAATATGAGATGCCGATTATTATGTTAACGGCTAAGGACTCTGAGATAGATAAGGTGTTAGGACTGGAATTAGGGGCAGATGATTATGTAACAAAGCCTTTCAGTACGAGAGAGCTGATTGCACGTGTTAAAGCAAATCTTCGTAGACACCAGCAAGTTTCTTCTGCTGCAGAAGAGGAGAAAGAAACAAATGAAATTGAAGTTGGTTCCCTTATTATTCACCCAGATGCTTATATCGTATCGAAAAGGGGAGAAATGATTGAGCTGACTCATCGTGAATTTGAATTGCTTTACTATTTAGCAAAACATATCGGACAAGTTATGACGAGAGAGCACTTGCTTCAAACTGTATGGGGTTACGACTACTATGGAGATGTAAGAACAGTAGACGTAACAGTAAGAAGGTTAAGAGAAAAAATTGAAGATAATCCTAGTCATCCAACTTGGATTGTGACAAGAAGAGGCGTTGGATACTACTTGAGAAATCCTGAGCAGGAGTAAATCTATTAATGAAAAAAGTGAGTTTTTTTCGTTCTATTCATTTGAAGCTTGTGGTAGTAATTGTTTTGCTTATTCTAATTTCTATTCAGATTATTGGAGTCTATTTTGTAAAGACTTTACAGACGACCTTATTGGATAGTTTTAAAGTATCGATTCAAGAGAAAGTAAATATCTTATCGATTTATTTAGAAGAGCAGCTTGTAAAGGAAAGAGTCGTCGAAAATGGGGATTCAAAGTTAGAAGATGATATTAGAAGAATTCTGAGTGATAATAATTCTTCTGATATTAAGGAAATTAGAGTAGTTAATAGTAATGGAATTATAGTCGGAACTTCGGATCCGGAAAATCAAAATTTAGTTGGCCAGAGAATGGTCGACTATTCGGTAAGACGAATTTTATCTAACTCTTCCCAGCCAGATAATCCGATCAAGCAGAAAAATGGCGAGAAAATCTATGAGCTGATTACTCCTATAAAGACGAATGGAGATGAAATAGTCGGAGCCATTTATTTGGTAGGGAAAATCGAGAATGTGTATAAACAAATTGATAAGATTAATCAAATCTTCCAAAAAGGAACCATTATTACATTGGTTGTTACCGCTATTTTGGGAGTTCTGTTAGCAAGAACAATCACCAAGCCAATCTCTGATATGCAAAAGCATGCCTTTGCCTTATCAAAGGGGAATTTCTCTCGAAAGGTAAAAGTGTATGGATTTGATGAAATCGGCCAGCTGGCGATTACTTTTAATAATTTGACCAAGAAGCTTCAAGAGTCACAGGCTACAACAGAAAGTGAAAGAAGAAAACTATCTTCAGTATTAGCCTATATGACAGACGGAGTAATTGCGACAGATAGAAAAGGACGGATTATTCTTATTAATGAGCCAGCTGCAAAAATGCTGGATGTTTCACGTGAAACAGTCCTTTCTGAACCAATTGTTAATCTTCTTGATCTTAATGGAAAGTATACATTTGAGGAACTTCTCGAGGAAAGAGAATCGGTTATTTTGGATTATAGTACACATTATGAACCATATGTGTTACGGGCGAATTTTTCTGTTATCCAAAAAGAAACAGGGTTTGTGAATGGTTTAATTACGGTTCTCCACGATATTACCGAACAAGAAAAGATTGATATGGAAAGAAAAGAGTTTGTGGCGAATGTTTCCCATGAATTGCGTACGCCGTTAACGACAATGCGCAGTTATGTAGAGGCTCTATATGATGGGGCATGGAAAGATGAAGAATTGGCTCCGAAATTCCTTAATGTCACACAAACGGAAACAGAACGTATGATACGCCTTGTAAATGACTTATTACAGCTTTCTAAATTAGATAGTCGTGATTATCAGTTAAATAAAGAACTTGTTGATTTCATCGTATTTTATAATCGTATTATTGATCGTTTTGAATTGACGAAAGAGCAAAATGTTATTTTTATAAGGAAATTGCCTAAGAAAGCAGCATTTGTGGAAATTGATGAAGATAAATTGACACAGGTTCTTGATAATATAATTTCTAATGCCTTGAAGTACTCTCCTGAAGGTGGGAAAATTACTTTTTCTATAAAGGAGCAAGAACAGCAAATTATCGTAAGTGTATCGGATAACGGCGTAGGTATTCCAAAAGAAAATATTGATAAAATATTTGATCGTTTCTACCGTGTTGATAAGGCGAGAACACGTAAGCTTGGCGGAACAGGACTAGGCCTTGCTATTGCGAAAGAAATGGTAGAAGCACATGGGGGAAGAATTTGGGCATCCAGTAAAGAAGGAAAAGGAACAAAAATATCTTTCACCCTACCGTATATTCAATCTGAAGAGGATGATTGGGGATGAAATATGAGAACGTAAAAAGTGGCATTTTAATCTTGCTGGTAGCATTAAGTGTGTTATTATATTATCTCCTTTGGACAGACCAAGGTGGAGAGTTTGATGCGATGGATTCTAGTGGTTCTACTATGGAGCAAGAGGCATTAGGGGCTAAAAAGGAAGTCAGTGAAGTAATAAAACCTGATGAAATTTACCAACACATCGATGGGCAGCATTATGGTACAATTTCCAAGGAGGAAGTAGACCATATTCTAAATAGATTGAAAGAATTTGATTATGGGAATTTCCGTAATATATCTTCCACCATTCCTAGTATAGCCACTTTTTTAGAGGAGCAGAATAATAGTCTAGAAATAAGGTTTCCAGGACAAGTTCCTTTTCGTATTTATAAAGAAATTTTAAGAATTGATCAAGATAATTCCTTTGATTTTGATACAATCTTGTTTTCTTATAAGGATGGAAGTGTTTATTTTCTATCTAAAGAAACAGAGAAAGTATATGAAGCATCGATAAATACGACCTATATAGAGCAGCTTAATAAATTGAAAGAAAATGTTTATGCGGAAAAGACAGTGTACTCCACTTATTTTTCTTATAAACCTAATGATCAATATTTAATTTACTTGCCTAATGGGAAGCAGGAAGTAAATAAATATAAATACTTTACAAGACAAATTGAATCTATCCGCTTGAGCAGAGCATTATTTGAAGAGCCAAGTATTGCTCAAAAAGAAATTCTGACAAATTGGGAAGAGTATACGGATGATTCAGGTTTATTACGAATATATAAAGATACCCATATAGTTAGTTTCTTTAAACCTGCAGGCATTTCGAATGAAATGACTCAGAACCATATAATAAATAATAGTATCGAATTAATTAATGAACGTGGCGGCTGGATTAATGACTATCTTTATGTCGGACGAGATGATGATAGAAAGGTTACCTTTCGTTTATACAATACAAATGGGATGCCTGTGTTCAATCTAAATACGGAGTTGTCCGATATTCGATTATACTGGGAAGATAATAAGGCAAAGCGTCTTTTAACGAGTAATTTAATTATTATTAATACAACCACTCCGTTTGATTTTTCAAAAGAGACCATCTCATCAGGAGAGGATGTTCTAAATTATCTTAAAAGCAATAAAAAACTGAAGATGGAAAAACTCCAGAAGATCGTACTGGGATACGATATGCAGGTCGATTCGCAAAGTATCGTTTCTTTACAGCCAACTTGGTTTTACCAATATGATCATAAATGGTATTCCCTATATTCGGAAGGAACAGGGGGCAGCTTAGATGGACTGGAGTAAGATAAAGACGATATTTATCATTGCCTTTTTACTATTAGATGTTTATTTAATTTATGAATATGTAAAAATTAAGGAATACCAGCGGGCCGATGATTTACCAACAGAACCACCAACACACACATTGTCACGGCTAGGAATTGATTACGATAAAGAGAAACTGCCAGTGAATAATGTGAAGGATCAATATTTATCTGCCAAATCGAAGAAATTTACCGATGATGAGATCAAGAAGTTGGAAAAGGGATTATTAAGCGGTCAAGAAATTACGGTAAGAGATAGCATATATCTTCAAGCAGTCCTAGAGAAACCAATCAGTATAGATAAAGAGTTCGATCCCGATGATTTGACTGATTTTCTGCTTAATTCCGTACTTAACGGTGCAGAGTATCGCTTTTTGGAAAAGAAGGGGAACACGATAAAGTACTATCAGCAGCATGCAGGAAAAACATTGTATCGCAATCCTAAAGCGGAGCTTACCTTTAATGTCAATGAAGAAAATAAAATTGTTTCTTATAACCAGACATATTTAGAAAACATTAAAGAAATGGATAAAGAAGAGGTCATTATGCAGCCGCCTGATGCTATTCTTAACTTATTTAAAAATAATTTCATTGAAAGTGGTTCATATGTAAGTCATATAGAACTAGGGTATTATACACAGCTTGATACTTCGGCACAGCTGCTTGCACCAACTTGGAAAGTAACAGTGAACGAAGAAGATTTTTATGTGAACGCCCTAGATGGACAAGTTATTCAGCCAGAAACAGAGGAAATGAAAGTGGAGTGAGAGAAAATGCGGTTTAGTGTTCTCGCAAGTGGCAGTACAGGAAATGCCATTTTTGTTGAATCAGGAGAACATTCCTTTTTAGTGGATGCCGGATTAAGCGGAAAGCAAATGGAAGGCTTATTTCAAGGCATTGAACGAAAAATGAGTGATCTAACAGGCATATTAGTAACACATGAGCATAGCGACCATATTAAAGGGGTAGGTATTGTTGCAAGAAAGTATAAACTGCCGATCTATGCGAATGAAAAAACATGGAAAGCAATGGATCCACTCATTGGGGAAATTCCAGTCGAGCAGAAATTTCATTTTGATATGGAAACCGTAAAGACATTCGGCAATGTATCCATTGAATCCTTTGGCGTATCTCATGATGCGGCAGAGCCAATGTTTTATGTATTTCATGAAGGGGAGAAAAAGCTCGTTCTTATCACAGATACTGGGTACGTAAGTGATCGAATGAAAGGAATTATTTCCAATGCAGATTCGTATGTATTTGAAAGCAATCATGATGTGCAGATGCTGCGGATGGGAAAATATCCATGGAATATTAAAAGACGTATCTTAAGTGATGTGGGACATGTCTGTAACGAGGATGCTGCGATAGCCATGAGTGAAGTGATTGGAGATCGTACAAAGCATATATACCTTGCGCACTTAAGCTTAGATAATAATATGAAGGATCTAGCAAGGATGTCAGTTGGACAGACATTAGAAAGCCGTGGCGTTGGTTTGGGGGAACAGGTTCATTTATTTGATACCGATCCAAGGATACCGACAAAGCTAATGGCTATATAGCAGGATCGAAAAAAGCGGATAGTTAGATATTCGCTTTTTTTACTAGAGAAATAAAAGTATGGCAGGAAGGCTTTTGGGCATGATAGGGAGAAAACTTCTTGAAGTATTTCGTTTGTTTTTTTAAAAAACAGGAAAAATAATAAGGATATAGGTTAAGGATGATTTTTAGATTATGTCTTTAGAAAGGAATGAAGCTTGTGGAGTATGATTACGGTAATCGGGGAGATGGGCCAAAGAGAGGCTCAAGAAGAGGCTATTTCTTCTCTGGATTTATAGGTGCGGTGATAGGAGCATTACTAGTATTATTATTAAGCCCCCGCTTGACGGACTTAGCGATTTTTCAGAATGGAAATGAAAATGAGCAAATCGTAACTAATTCTGATGGGATAAAAACACAGAATATTTCATTGAACGTGGAAACGGATATTACAAAGGCAGTGGATAAAGCAGCGGACTCAGTTGTCGGAATTACCAATCTGCAGTCCTCTAATTTCTGGGCAGATGAAACAACAGCCCAAGAAGCGGGCACAGGTTCTGGAGTTATATATAAGAAAAGTGGGGGCAAAGCATTTATTGTCACAAATAATCATGTAGTCCAAGGAGCAACGGAACTTGAGGTCACGTTATCCGATGGAAAAAAAATTAACGCTAAGCTAATAGGTGCTGATATTTGGACCGATTTAGCAGTAGTCGAAGTAGCTGCAAAAGAGATAACAAAAGTAGCAGAGTTCGGCAATTCTGATAGCTTAAAGGCAGGTGAACCAGTCATTGCAATTGGGAATCCTCTTGGATTAACGTTTTCTGGTTCTGTCACGCAAGGAATCATATCTGGCTTACAGCGGACCATCCCTGTCGATATAAATGAAGATGGGACACCTGATTGGCAATCAGAAGTTATTCAAACAGATGCAGCGATTAATCCAGGAAATAGTGGTGGTGCACTGGTTAATATCGAAGGACAGCTTATTGGTATTAATAGCATGAAGATTGCTGAATCTGCGGTAGAGGGAATTGGACTTGCGATTCCGATTAACTCAGCGATTCCAATTATTGAGGATTTAGAACAACATGGAGAAGTGCAGCGGCCTTATATGGGGGTAGAACTACAATCTGTTAGTGATATTCCAGGCTATTATCAGCAGGAAGCTTTGAAATTACCGAATGATGTTACAACAGGTGT
Organism: Niallia sp. FSL M8-0099; assembly: GCF_038006945.1. Classification (NCBI taxonomy): domain Bacteria; kingdom Bacillati; phylum Bacillota; class Bacilli; order Caryophanales; family Bacillaceae; genus Niallia; species Niallia sp. FSL M8-0099. Next base: position 1,565,182 of record NZ_JBBOWF010000002.1, on the reverse strand, counting down.
TGCGATAAAAGATGTTTCACGAAATTCTCCAGCACAAAAAGCAGGATTAAAAGAGCTAGATGTTATCGTGGAACTAGATGGGGAAGAAATAGTCGATTTAATTGCGTTAAGAAAGCATTTATATACGGAGAAGAAAATCGGCGATAAAATGGAAGTGAAATATTATCGAAACGGTAAGCTAGAAACAACAGAGCTTACGTTATCAGAGGAAGAAATGTAGTTAAGGAAGTAGAGCGAAGCCTTATTTAGGTATCGCTCTACTTTTTTTATGTGTATGTATTTTTTGAATGGAGATACTATTGCTGAATAGATGTAATGGAGCGAAATAGTTTCTGTAAAAAATAATAAAATGCTTGTGGATAAGGTTTTATCGAAAAAGGCTGAGGAATTTCATTAGAGTAGTTGCAGTTTTTAGGTAGAATGATAAGATGGAATGTGGATAACTAATAATAAGGTCAAGAAGAAATATTATCCACAATTATTTATAGAAAAATGAAAACAGCAAGAGGTAAAAGGAGAAGAAGATATGATTTATAGTTGTGCTGAACACGTTGATATAGCAATAGATTCCGTTGTAAATGAGTATGAAACCTTTCCGATTTTAGAACAAATTTCAGAAGAAGAAAAGTTATCAACAACCTGTGAATATTGTAAAAATAATGCCATATATATGGTGGCGAACAAGTGATTCCATACTATATGTGGATTAAAAATGTGGATATGTGGATAAGTATTGTGGATATCTTGTTTGTAAAGTGAGGAAAGCATGTGAATATCTCAATTATTACAGTAGGAAAGTTAAAAGAAAAATATTTAAAGCTTGGAATCGAAGAATATACAAAAAGACTTTCAAGCTATTCTAAAATAGAAATTATAGAAGTGCCAGACGAAAAGGCACCAGAAATTTTAAGCGATGCCGAGATGCTGCAAGTGAAGAAAAAAGAAGGAGAAAGAATCCTTGCCAAAGTTCCAGCTGATGCACATGTTATTGCACTAGCAATAGAGGGCAAGCAAAAGTCATCCGAAGAGTTAGCCGACACAATTGATAAATTAGGTACATATGGGAAGAGCAAAGTGACATTTATTATTGGCGGATCGTTGGGATTAAGCGATGAAGTGTTAAGGCGAGCAGATGACAAGTTGTCGTTTAGCAAGATGACATTTCCCCATCAATTGATGCGGTTGATTCTGGTGGAGCAGGTTTATCGGGCTTTTCGGATTATGAGGGGAGAACCGTACCACAAGTAAATAAGCTAAGCAAAAATAAAAACAGCACCTCTATTTTTATGAAGGGGTGCTGCTTTACCAACGTTAATATTCACCTTTAATAACAAAAAACGAGCCTCGGATTGTTCCAGCTAACTTAGATTTCTGCCTAGCAAACTTAAATTTCCCTTCTAATTCCTTTGGTACTTCCATCCCATCAGAAAGCTTAAAACCAACGGCGCGCTTTTTCGGATCATCTACTGTATACAGAACGTTAATTGCAAGACCATCCTCATAAAAGACGTAGGTCCATTTGATATTTTCTACTTGAAAGGTTGAAGTTTCTAAAGGCTTGGCTGCAAATTCAATACCACGTTCTTCTTTTAAAATTCGGTTTACATAATTTAGGGTCTCACAGGACTCATTAGCTGGTACAACCGTAAATTCATGCTTATATTTGTTCATAAAGTAACGAGCCTCATTAGCTCGTAAGCCAGCAAGTGCTTCTGCTATAGGTGAAGATTCTAAACCAATCGTAGACACATTTTTAAAATCAACGATATAGGCCATTTTTATCCCTCCATATCCTTCTTATTTCCTTACAACAGGAATCCACATCTCACCAAGTAATAATCCGTTTCGCTGTCCCATTTCTACCACTGTATTTGGTCCACCAACATAGGCGAAATTCTTAGCTTCAGGCAAGATTTGACCAAATGCAATGCCAGTAAGCATATTCTGCAATTCATCAGTGCTCTTACTTTCCCCTTTAACTACTAAGTATTCTCCTTTAGGAAATTGAATCATTCTGTCCGCTTCTGGTAATGATTGCTCTGTCATGACCCCGACATAATGCATCATCTTGTTGTTTACTGCTTCGTTTACGATAAAAATATAGTCATTTGTGGCAATGGCTTTTAAGGTGTCAAGCTTTCCTTCTTGTTTGACTGCTTGCCAAAAGTCCGCTTTTTCCTTTGTTATGCCCGCATAGTCTGTGTAATCACTCTTAAGTTCAGTTCCAATCCCTAAAACGATAAAGCTGTCTTTTTCTTCTAGCATATAATCTGCCATATTCAACACTTCCTCTTTAAAAAATTAATCAAATGATTTTTCTTTTCACTTGATAGATATATAATAAACTTAAACCATGTCAAAAAATGATACTGTTTAGGGGGACGGGATGAAAAAGGTTGAACGAATTAATACCATTATGCGGTATATTAACAACCGCGCCAACTTTACAATTTCTGAAATCATGAGAGAATTTAATATCTCTCGTTCGACAGCAATTAGAGACATCAGAGAAATTGAAGCGATGGGGATGCCACTTGTCGCAGAAGTCGGAAGGGACGGGGGATATTTTGTGATGAACAACTCTGTCCTGCCAACTGTTCGTTTTACTGATAATGAGATTAAAGCTCTTTTTATTGCCTTTATGGCCACGAGAAACCAACAACTTCCATATTTAAAGAGTCGCCAGTCACTAGCTGAAAAATTACTAGGACTCATCTCGGAAACCCAGCAAGATGACCTTGTTCTTTTAAATCGCATCTTGCTATTTGAAGGGACCAACCCGAATAATCCTGATCTGCTTGATTTGTCAGATCTTCCTCATCCCATGTTAGAAAAATTAATCCAATTACTTATTATGGATAGATATTTACTAATTAGTATTAGAGAGGAGAAAGTCATAAAGTCCTATCCTGTTTACCTCTTGAACCTTTATCGTGAAAAAAGCCTGTGGCTGATTGAAGGCTTTGATTTAAAGGAAGAGAAGAAACGGATTTTGCCTGTCGACAATCTCACAGATGTAGAACCATGCACTACCAATAATAGATTAAGTAGGAAAAAGATTTTAGAAAAACTAAGTAAGCAGGAGGAAGTAATCAACCTTGTCCTTGAACTTGGTCCAAAGGCAATTGCACAGTATAAGAAATACCATCCGTTAAGAATGTCCATTTCTTATACGAATCCTTACCAAACTACAGCCATTCTAAAGACTTTTATCAATGTTAATTATTCAGAAGAATTAACGGAAATAACAAATTGGCTATTATTCCTAGGTGAGGATATCAAGGTCAAGGAAATGCCTGTAGAAATCTTGGAAGGTTTACAAAAGAGACTACTCCTATACTGTCCATAATCAATGCTTGTTAGACCCCATTTATATACATTACGTTGAACTGTATTATAAAAAGCATCTTTTAGCCAAACCCACTAAAAGATGCTTTTTAATATCATAATCCAAGCCATTCTTTAGACATCTGGCTTATGGCAGAGCTAGTATGGATTGATAGCAGGCTGAGATGGGGTGGTAATCTGTTTTGGGAGGTGAGGTTTTTACATTGCTATATTTTTCATTCTCCCGGTTAAGCAGTGTATACCAACCACCATGTTCATGATCCATGAAATACTGGGCGGAATAAGTGAATAACTGATTATAATAATCCCAGTATTTTTGATTCTTTGTTTTTGCAGCTAGTAAGGCTGCGGCAGCGATTGCTTCTGACATAACCCAGTAATTTTTATCCGTATCAATGACTTCTAAGCTTGGTGATAGGGCAAAATAAATACCTCCATATTTTACATCCCAACCTTGTTCCCATCCTTTTGCGAACAATTTCTCTGCAGTCTCCTGCATCCAAGGTTCTGATTGATGTTTGTCAAGCCACATTAAGAGTTTACTCCATTCAAATTGATGACCAGGGATAAATCCATATGGGCGGAATTCATCTTTTGTGTTGTTTTTATTGAATTGATAATCAGGCAGCCAGTCCGGTGTATAGTTTTCCAAAATCATTCCACTTGCACAGTCTGCTAATTCTTGGGTAACGCCCTCTGCTAGCTGGTAGGCCTTCTTTAAGTATTTTTCTTCATTTGTTGCTTCATATGCAGTCAGCATGGCTTCACACATATGCATGTTTGGGTTTTGCCCTCTATAAGAGGAAAGAGTGGTCCACGCAGCATCCCATTGGTCTTTGTAATATCCATGTTCCGGATCCCAAAAGTGATTTTCCACGACATTAAAGACGTTTTCCATTACTTCTCTGGCTTCTTTTATGCCAGCTTGGTAGGCGATAGAGGATGCTAATAATGTAAAGGCATGACCATAGGCCATTTTAGCAGCATCTTTTACATCCGTTCCATTCATTTCAAAGTAGTATCCATTATACTGTTTATCTAAATGATGTTCATGCAAAAATTGGATCCCATGTCGTGCGGCTTCTAAACACCAGTCTGGTCCATCTAAAATCGCACCAATACTAAAAATATAAATATACCGGCTAGTAGCTACTAAATGTTTAGTATCTGTGTCATTAATAGTACCATCATCTAAAAACCCATTAATATATCCGCCCTTTTCCTCATCGATACAGGCCGGATAATAAAAATGAAGTGTCTTAAATATATGTTTCTTCAATTCTCCCTTATCCTGATAATGGTCAAACTGGATATAACTTGAACCTTCCATATTGGCTACCCTCCTCCATTATGCGAGACATTGAATAGATAGCAGCAATCAAGACAGTATTTCCCTACCATGAGGAAAATACTGCTTGATTTTTTCTGCTGTCCGAATGACTTATTTATCTAATTAAGAAGACATATATTGTCCACCATTCACATGGATGAATTGGCCAGTCATATAGGCAGAACCTTCAGAAGCAAGCAGGATGTATGGTTCTACAAGATCTGCTGGTTGACCAGGACGACCAAGAGGGGTAGAAACGCCAAATGATTCTTGCAGGTCGGTTGTCATGGTTGCTGGAATAAGTGGTGTCCAAATCGGTCCAGGTGCTACACCGTTAACTCGAATTCCCTTTGAGGCAAGTTCTTGCGCAATGGAACGAGTAAAGGATACAATAGCCCCTTTGGTAGATGTGTAATCAATCAATGCCTTATTGCCAACATATGCATTAATAGAAGCGGTATAGATTAAGCTATCACCAACTGATAAGTGGGGAATGGCAGCTTTAGTTAAATACACCATTGAAAAAAAGTTTACGTCAAATGTACGTTTCAATTGTTCAGCAGAGATTTCTAACACACTGTTTTTTACTTCCTGACGTGCTGCGTTATTAACAAGGATATTCAGTTTTCCATGCTGCTGAATGACATCTTCAACTAGTTGATTACAAAATGCTTCATCCGCTACATCTCCAGCATGCAACGTACATTTTACGCCTTCTTGCTCAATACGCTTTTTCGTATTTTCCGCATCCTCTTGTTCATTTAAGTAGGCGATAGCAATATCCGCGCCTTCCTTTGCATATCCAATCGCTACTGCCTTACCAATTCCGCTGTCTCCTCCAGTAATCAAGGCCACTTTTCCTTTCAATTTTCCAGAACCAACATGGGTTTCTAGCTCATAAATCGGGATAGGGTCCATTTCCTTTTCAACCCCCGGCTGCTCGGATTGTTTTTGAGGAGTGACTCCATTTGATAATAGGGTTTGTTCGTCTAATTTACTCAATTGTAACGCCTCCTAAATTATTTATGTGTTATTTAACATTCCACCCTGTCTTGAGACTAAACTCCTTTTTGACATGCAACCGCTTAGTGGATTTTTTTACCTTTTTACCTAGGCGGAGTGTTATAGCACTATCTGTCATATCGGGAATACTAGAGAATAAGTGGAATAGTTGATATATACCTTTTATAATTCGAGTGGCTCATATATTAATCGGATAATAGAGTGATGAAGTTATCATAAATAGTGGCAGATCAAGGGATGAAATGAGAGAATAGTAGGTTTCCAATTCTATGAGCTCTTGCACAAGTTTGTAGCAGATTACATGGATGAAGTAGAGGGGGAACATAATAAAAAGGGAGTAATGAAACTCCCTTTTTTCACAAACATTAACTCTTTATTGATAATTAATAATCGCTGGGCTTGGATCTAGCTTTAAGACCTCTTCGGGACTTAGCACAGGTTTATCTTTGTTATAAAAAATTTTAAATCCACCGTATTGCACTGCTTCATTGCGCACGAATTTGCGATAGAGTGCCATTTTAGTATTAGAATCGCCCCACCCGTCATAATTTAAGGCTACTTCTACATTCTCGGTTGGCTTGATGGCTTCTTTGTTCGTTAATGCTTCGTCCATAAATTGATGGACAAGGACAATTTTATCGGGCAAATTATTTTCTTTTACCATTTCCGTCAAGTACTGCACTGCTTCTTGTACTTCAGCTCCGTCTACTTGACCAAGATTAACACCTGGAGTTTGTCCTTCTTTTACATGAAATTCCGTATCAATCGCTAGGTGGACATGAGGGAGCTTTAGCCATTTCTCAAGCAATTTCACCTGATTTAGAACGGAATCTGTTCCAAGTTGAACATCCAGCATAAGCAGGGCATCGTTTTCTTCCGCGAGAGTAGAATATTCATCAATTTGCTCTGGTGAAGTTGGATGGTAGTACTTCCCATCCGTCCCTGGATCACGCTGAGCTACGGTAGAAATGAGTTCAATCATTGGTACAGCAGGGCGTGAAGGGTCTGCATCTGAATATGCTTGGGTTTGCTCTTTTAATTTTGCCATTAATTCATCTGGCTCCATTTCTCCCAATATTCCCATTTTGGTAGAGTTTGGATGTCCGTAATACGCTATAAGTCTATGATTCTTTAAGGGACCATCGGTTTGGTCATCAGCACCCTTTACCAAAGTTTCTCCAAGTGGAACCATTCTAGTGCGATCTTCCCCACGGGCTTCTGCACTCGGCATCTTCTCTATTTCCTCTTCAGCAACCTTTTTGTCTAGAGGAGAAGCACCTTCTGTTGGTTCCATTGGTTTGTAGGCTGGCGGAGGATTCTCTTCTTTTATTGCTTTCTTCTCACCAGAAGACTTTTCTTCCTGTGTCTGTTCTTCATCATGTTGTTCACTTTCTTTAATAGTAGGAGTGTTTTTCGAACAAGAGATGAGGAAAACAACAAGGAGTACTCCTGAGAATAGCAAGGCTAGTCTTTTCATGTTGTCACTTCCTTATGTATATTCTTCTATCTATTATTCTAGATGTATTCCCTATATGCAACAAAGTTAACAGGGAATAACTTATTTTTCATAGAATAGGAGCATTTGGTTAATAGATTTACACTGTATTTTCAAAGGTTGAACAGTTTGCGCATCCGTTAACCTAAAGGGTACCTTTTTCACAAAAACTTCCCGTTCATATAAATTTATCCTGCTGTAAAAGAAAAAAGAATTACCATTGAAGTAGAATGGATAATTCTTTTTTTATACATAGTTATTTATTTGTTTTATCTCTTTCTTGCATTTTCCTTACATTATCTGAGTGGAAGGGAGAATTACTCACTTCATTAACGACACTAAATGGGTTACCATCCAAGTCAAAGAAATCAAAGAATTTCATTCCGCCAAAATCATCGATTTCTGTAGTAACGATGCCATTGTTTCTAAATTGTTGATGAGCAGCTTCGATATCATCAACGACAAAATTAAAATAGGAGTTCTTCTGCTCCCCTTTAATAATAAATTCAGTAGGCTGGGGGGATTCTACTTTTACTAAGGCTAATTGTGTTGTCCCAGCTGGTAAATAAAAGCCGGCACCATCCTCCCAACTATCGATTATCTTCACACCAAGAAACTTTACATACCAATCGGTAGATTTCTTCATATCTGTAACGGGAATAAATATACTACCTACTTTAAACATAATCTTCCTCCTTGAAATGAAATTCTTCCTTATAACGAATATAATAGTGGAAAAGTTACACTTATATATAAATTTATATAAAGAGGGGGAAACATGGTTTTTGAAGATATAGAGGTTGTGATTAAAAAACTTTATAAATATTGCTTAAGGTTGTCAGGGTCACCTTGGACAGCCGAGGATCTAGTACAAGAAACAATCCTAAAGGTTTATAAAATAAAAAAAGCAGAGCCGAAAAGGGAGTTTACATTTTCTTATTTATGTACGGTGGCAAAAAATCAGTTTATCGATGAGAACAGGAAATATAAAGAGAGTATTTTATTTAATGAGGACATTTTCGGAGAGGCTTGCGATTTTATAGATTACGATGGTTTAATAGAAATTTTACTTACTACCTTACCTTTAAAACAGGCTATGCTGGTTATATTGAAGGATGTATTTGGCTACACTTCAAAAGAAATGGCATCCATGTTAAGAATAAGTAATGAGGCGATTAAAACAGCACTTCATCGGTCTAGAAAGAAACTAAAATTGCAAAATAATAATATGAAAATCCCCTCTTCTAATCAAGAAATGATTATTGCACTCACTAAAGCAATACGGGAAGCGAAACCGATGCAAATATTTTATCTTTATCGACTATTAGAATCACAAAATTTTAAGGTAAGAAGAGGTTCTATCCATTCTCTATTCTATGTTATAGACCCAGATGGAAATATTTTAGAAATTACATCCTAATAAGTTGAACTATATTCATACTAATAAAACGTGGTATATTAGTTTTACCCACAATTAGAACGGAGACTAATTATAATAATATAATAAAAATTCTGGAGGCAAATATGCTATCATTTGAAGAAAAACTAAACATTATCGAGTCGTTCCCTCAATTAGAACGAAAGAATGTTTCATTAAAACGCGTTAATTTTCATTATGCGGAAAGTGGAAGTGACAAAAAGAACGTCGTGTATCACTTACATCCCAATGGAAACGGATTTGTATATGCGAATAAGCTGAATGAGTATGAGACAGACGAAAAAGGGATGGTCAATATTAGAGATTTTTCAAAAGAAGAACTAAAAGAAATTATTGAAAAATCCATTCAATCATTAAGACCGAATATACAAGAAGAAGAGATGGTCGAGGAAGAAATCGTGGAAGAAGAAACATGGATTGATACGGAAAATAATACGCTCCTCCTTTTTCAAGAAGAAGGGTTTTGGAATATATATGCAGGAGTCAATCTAGAAAATAGTTTTTCCAGTTACGAGGAAGCTTGTGAATACTTAAGGGAAGAAGGCTTTAATAAATCTTCCATTTAAATATGTAGAAAAACAATGCAGCCATACTCCATATGTAAGAGTATGGCGTTTTACTATTTTCATGAAAAAATGGAACAGCTCAAGGGCTTATCCAAAAAGGAGGAGAAAGGACTTGAGTCAAAATAGGTTGATCCCCAATACCTTCTTATATACCTTTAATTATGCGGAGGAAGAAGAACATTTATGTAAATTAGAAGTTCGTTCTCTATTTCATGCTGACTTACATGCCTTTGTATTAGAGAGCAGAATAGATAGAGACCCAAGCAGGAGTCCTTTTATAAAAGAGAAAATAGCGGTTCTATTTACAGGTGATACGTTAGAAGAGCTAAAACAAAGGGTAGAGGCAATGCCTTCTTTGCCTAGTACTTATAAGGTAATCGGCATCAATTATCGGGACATCGATCCCCTTGATAAAATGGATTTTGATGAAAGGAAAGGGATTGCTAGACAAATTGGATGCTTGATTCCAGGTGCAGCGAGTCTTCATGATCCAGAGATAGTATTCGCCATTACCAAGTTAAAAGGAAAATGGTATTTCGGATACTATTCGGAAAATCAGGGTATTTGGCTTATTCACCAACAGAAACCTCATAACTACTCAACTGCGCTAACTACCAGAGTGGCTAGAGCGCTAGTGAATATTGCAGTTCCAGAATTAACAGGAGTGAAGGTGATTGATCCATGCTGTGGCATCGGGACAGTATTGGTAGAGGCTTTATCGATGGGAGTTAGCATAACAGGCAGTGATTATAATCCTTTAGTCCTGAAGGGAATTCGGAACAATCTCGCCCATTTTGGACTTTCTGGTCCTGTATTTTTAAGGGATATCAGAGACATTACAGAAATGTATGATGTGGCAATTATCGACATGCCATATAACCTTTGTTCCGTTGTTTCCGATGAGGAAAAATTTGCAATGCTGCAAAGCGCCCGTCGCTTTGCTAAAAAAATGGTTATCGTAACGACTGAAGATATAGATGGAATACTGGGTGAAGCAGGTTTTGAAATAGTAGATCGGTGTGAAGTCCCAAAGGGAAAGTTTATACGGCAAATAATCGTTTGCCGCTAAGGCATAGGGATGGAATAGATGAGGTTAACTTGTAGTTTAAATACCAGATGAACTAATATATGATAACAAACAAAACGATTGGATTTATTACCAATCGTTTTATTTGCAAAGTTGTCTTCTTCAACGAAGCCCCCATTACTTTAAGTATATTTCTTAACAGGCTAATTCCTTTTTAATTCAATTATTATGGAAATCTTCCTATTTCTAAAGAGATATATCAACATCAGATTATTTTTATTATCCAAATTCACTTAACTTCCTTTACTTATTTTTGAAATCCCTTTCTTCTCAAATTAAATCTAATTTGTAATTTTTCTAAATTAAGATGAATAAACGATACCCCTGCTAATATTAGTAGTCCCCCTAATAGAGATACCTGTGTTGGTTTTTCACCAAGCCAAAACCACCCAATCACAAATGAAAGTGCTGGAGTTAAATAAAGCGAACTAGTTGCTACAGAGGACCCAACACGTAAAGTTAAGTAAGCTAATATTATATACGGAATAATGGTAGGGAAAATCCCTAAATATATGACGCTTAAAGTGGACGCTAATGAAGAATTTGTAATTTCTCCTACTAAACCTGGGAGAAGAAAAAGCATACAAATAGTCCCAGCAATAATGGTATAAACAGTAAAGGCGAAAAAACCATACTTCTTAATATAATACGTTTGAAAAACAAAATAAAAACTTTCTGATATTGATGCAATAAGAATAAATAAAATTCCACTGCCAGTTCCAAAACCCCATGTTCCTAAGGAAATCAAAGCTACTCCAAAAAAGCTAATAATAGATCCAATCCATTTTGATATTCCGAATTTTTCCTGGAGAAACCAACCAGCTAAAAAAGCGCAAATAATCGGTGTAGTTGAGACCAGTAAACTGGCAATTCCTGAACTAACTGTCTTTTCTCCTATGTTTAATGCCCAATGGTATACAGTAAAGCCTAAAAATCCAAACAAAAATATAATGGGAATATCTTTAAATTCAGGCAATTTCATTTTGAAAATAATAGCAATTCCTATGAGTAATATAGAACCCACTAACATTCTAAATAGGGCAAGGTGTTCAGGTGTATAAGATTGTAATCCGACCCGAATCCCTGTAAAAGCTGATGCCCAAAGAAAAATTATAAGACAATTTGCCACTACTATCCTAATATTCAATTTATACGGCATATGTTCACATCCTCGATAAAATTTCCAACCAATTCTATTTTTCTTTTCCATAGTATTTAAGATTTGTTAAAATGTCTGCAACCAGTTAAAAAAGAAAAAAACCAACCACTTAAGGGATTAGGAAATTTTATAAGGAGGTAAACGGAATTGGTATTGAAAATTAAAACTCCAAAATATCAACAAATAATCGATTTTATTAAAGAGAAAATATCTAATGGAGAGTGGCCGATCGGAAGTAAAATACCTAGCCAAAGGGTATTAGCAAAAAGATTCGAGGTTAATAGAAGTACAATTATTACTGCTTTGGAAGAGTTAATGGCTGATGGATTAATTGAGGCTAAAATTGGATTAGGCACATACGTAGCGAATAACACATGGACTTTATTGGCTACAAACCCACCACCTGATTGGGATGAACACGTTAAATCTGGATTACTTAGACCAAGTCAATCAACTGTACAGGAAATAAATCTGGCCGAATCTAATGCTGATCTTATCCAACTTAGCAAAGGGGAGTTATCTAAAGATTTATTTCCCTTAGATACAATGAAATCTGTGTTAAGAAGAGTATCTGACCAATTAGAGGCTTTTGGGTATGAAGAACCAAAAGGGTTTCTTCCTTTAAGAGAAGCTTTGAGTGATTATCTTAAAACTATCGGTATTCAGGCTTCCCCTTCTTCCATTTTAATTGTGTCTGGTGCATTACAGGCTCTGCAATTAATTTCAGTGGGGCTACTCCATAGAGGTTCAAGTGTTTTACTGGAACAACCTTCCTATCTTTATTCCCTTCGTGTTTTTCAATCTGCTGGGATGAAGCTTACAGGACTACCAATTGATGAAGATGGACTTATACCTAACTCTATTTCCATCACAAATAAACAACGCAACAGAGCCATTTTGTATTCAATTCCTTGTTTTCATAACCCTACAGGTATCTTAATGCCTGACAAACGACGCCAGGAGCTCCTTAGCATTTGTAAAAAGGAACAGCTTCCTATGATTGAAGACGATATTTATCGAGAATTATGGCTTGATGAAATCCCACCTTCTCCTATTAAGGCAAATGATAAACATGGTCATGTATTGTATTTAGGCAGTCTATCTAAATCGTTAAGCCCTGGTTTAAGGATTGGATGGATTGTTGGGCCAGAACCAGTCATTGAACGATTATCCGATATTAAAATGCAGACAGATTATGGTTCCAGCTCCATATCTCAAAGAGTAGCAGCTGAATGGTTTAAAAGTGGGTTATATGAACAGCACCTTGGCTTGGTACGAGAAGAGTTAAAAAAAAGACGGACAGTCATGTTAGAAACATTAGAATATTATTTAAGCGATATAGCTTCTTGGTATACACCAAAGGGTGGATTCTTTATTTGGTTAAAAATAACTTCAAAAATTTCCATGAAAGAACTTTATGTAAAAGCCTTAGACAGAGGCATATTACTGAACCCTGGAAGTATATATGGTCAAAATTCTAACCGTTATCTTCGCCTTTCTTATAGCTATGCCTCCATCGCTGACTTGAAAAAGGGAATTTACCAGTTAAGCAAAATTTTAAGGGAACTTGTAGATAGTTAGATTGTAAATATTATGCTGTGAAAAAAATGGCTTCTCATTCTAATAGTTACTTTACCTTGGTTATCTATTCCGCTTATAGGCAAATAAACAATTAAGAAATATGTACTTACTGCTCTAACAATGAGTGTATATCTTGTTTCTAGAAGGGAAATTTGCAGTAAAGAAAAAATGGTGATGGTTCCTTATAATATAAAACATATTGTCTTGGCCGAACTATCATTAATTAGTGAACCATTCTTTACTGGTTCTATTTGGATTCTCAAATCACATATGGAAATATATACAAGCATATTAGGTTTAGGTAATATTATTTCTCATTACAATTTCTAAGCGTTAATAGAAATAAGTTTATCAGTAATAATTTAGGAATGTCGTTTTATAGATATTCCTATTTTTTCCTATTAGTAAAAATGTATCCCTTTATTTAACAGACGGATCTTTTTGTTTAAGTAGTATTATTTACAAGCTTTCTTGTTTCTTACTTATGCTTTGGCTATTTAAATACTTCAAAACTTTCTAGCTAAACAAGCAATAACAAGACAGAATAGCTCACCAAACCAAGGAAAAAAGCAACGAAACTGCTCTCTCTTTCTTCTGGTAACTCTTCCTTCAGTACATTTAAAATTATCCCCCCTGCCAAGAATGCTGTGAGCATGGAAATATAAATTTCTTTTAATTCAGTAAATAAGCCAACCATCCATCCAAATAATATTGCTAATGTTAGTAACCATCTACCAAAATGGTCATATATTTCTTTGTGATCTTTTCTTAAACTGTGATCATTGGTAACAAAATGAACCGCCATTGCTAAGAAGTAGAATAACATTCCCCAGTTGCTTCTATATGTTTCTCTAATCAAAAGATAACCAATTAGCGCGTTATATACAAAAAAAGATGTTATATGAATCCAAAATACACCGGTTTTCGATTTTTTCGTCCCACTTTCTTTTTTTGAGTTTTTAACCATTTTTTCTAGTCCATAGAAAATAGTTAATCCCAGCAGAGCTATCAGATAGGCGTGATTTTCAAATAGGTGAAAAATTCCTTTATCTCCTAATTGCTCTAATACTCTTTGATGTTTGCTTAACTCGGGCATTAGATGGATAAATACATAAGAAACTGCTATACCACCAGCGATTGAGAGAAATCTACTTCTAGGTGAATCTTTGATAAACTTCATTGTTTTAGAAAAGAAGTGAATAAAAATAAATCCAATTACAAAAACAAGACTTAGACTAATCGTCATTTTAATCCCACCAAATTTTTAGGTTAGTACAGTAAATAACCTAAATCTACATAACAAAACCATACTCAGAGATTTTGAGCCAGTTATTCTGCTAATTTTAATATAGTAAAACATTGGAATATTGGTAGTAGGCATGGACATCTTTCTCAGAAATATCACATCAATTCCTATTTAACAGCAAACACAAAAAATCCCTTTTGAATAGGAATTGAACAAAATGGATTTTCTTCTGGATTTTGTCTTTTATGTGAACACATTTATTTAAGTGTAAAAATATATTTCTTGTAGCAGGCATCAGAATTAAAACTATTGAAATTTCCTGAATGAAATAAAAATGACATACCAAATAACAAGCAAAATAACACCCCGATTGCACGATGACAATATCTATTGCTAAGAAGCGGTTAGGGTGTTATTTGCTATATTGCAAGCTAGCAAATTATAGTGTTTCTCCACAAAAACAGAACTACCTACTATTGAATCTACCTGACTTTTTTGTTTTATCAGAAGGATAAAGGGTATATATTTCCATAAGCAATATATCAAGTTAGAAGTAATGGTAAAAAGTAAATGAAAGAAAAAGGATGGATAGCCAACATGTTGTTGAATAAAAAGATACTGCTGTTCTTCAGTTTAATCGGGCTCTGCCTTTTATCTGCTTGTGCCGAAAAGGAGAAGCTTGCAGATGGATCTGAACTGATTAATAAAAATCAATTTGTTTTTGCTGCTTCTGGTGAGTTTAAGCCATTTAGTTATATAAATAACGATCTCACCATGTCAGGGTTCGATATTGAAGTTGGCGAAGCACTTGCAAAAGAAATGGGGCTTAAACCAGTTCAGAAGCGAATTAAATTCAAAGGGATTGTAGAAGGGGTGAAAACAGGACGTGCAGATGCAGCCGTTGCCAGTCACACCATAAATCCGCAGCGGAGCAAACATGTTGCCTTCAGTACCCCTTACTACTACTCGGGCCCGCAAATTTTCACCAGACCAGATAGTTCAATTAAGACGGTCAAAGATTTAAAAGGAAAGGAAGTAGCCGTTGCAAAAGGTTCTACATATGCCGATACTGCCTCCAAGTATACAGACAAAATAAAAACATATGACAGTGATATTACGGCTTTACAAGCGTTAAGCAGCGGTCGCCATGATGCAGTAATCACAGATTTTGTAACAGGGAAAAGTGCTGCACAGGAAGGGTTTGAGATTAAAGCACAGCAGTTAATTGATCGCAGTGAACAAGCGATAGTTCTTCCCCAAGATAATCCAAAACTATTGAAGCGAGTAAACCAAGCCTTGGAAAAACTCCGAGAGGACGGGACACTTACTCGAATTAGTATGAAATATTTTGGAGAGGACATTACCACTAAACCAGAATAAATTTATACCAGAATAGAAAGGAAGTAATACTTTGCCAAGTTTTTCACATTTTTTTAACATACTAGCGGAAACAAAAGGTGTATTCCTAAAAGCTATGCTTTTGACATTAGAGCTGACAGCTGTTTCGATCGTACTCGGAATCGTCATTGGGCTGATCTTTGCCTTATTAAAAATTTCTAAAATCAAAGTGCTGGAGCTTATTTCCGATGCATATGTCTATTTGGTTCGCGGGACACCGCTGATTGTTCAAATATTTATTCTCTATTTCGGAATAAGTGGAATTTTCCTTCTTCCTGATTTTTGGGCTGCTTCCCTTGCGTTAGCATTCCATAATGGAGCTTATATTTCTGAGATTCTTCGTGGAGCAATTCAGGCAGTTGACAAAGGTCAGTTAGAAGCAGGACGTTCTTTGGGAATGACAAAGGCACTGACATTAAGGAGAATTATTCTTCCACAGGCATTTAGACGCGCGCTGCCACCTTTAGGTAATCAATTTATCATTAGTTTAAAAGATTCTTCGCTAGCTGCATTCATCTCCATGAATGAGCTGTTCAATGTAGCAACAACACTAGGATCCAATAATTTTGACGAAATGACCTATTTACTCATTGTAGCTGTCTACTATTTAGTACTAGTAGCACTGTTGACATTTGTAGTAAACCGAATTGAATTAAAATTAGCAGTAAGCGACAGATAGGGGCGAAGAAATTGGACAAGAAAGAAATGATCAGAATAAACCAATTGAATAAATCATTTGGAGACTTACATGTATTGAAAAATATTGATTTGACTGTTTATGAAAGTGATGTCGTTTGTTTAATAGGATCAAGTGGTTCAGGGAAAAGTACCCTCCTTCGCTGTTTGAATTTTTTAGAAAAAAAGGATAACGGCAGCATTATCATTGAGGGGAATGAGGTTAACCCAAGCACGGACAACTTGAACAAAATTAGGGAAAAGGTAGGAATGGTATTTCAAAATTTCAACTTATTTCCACATAAAACCGTACTGGAAAATATTATTGAAGCACCTATCATGGTAAAGGGTGTAGACAAAGATAAAGCTATCTCCAAAGCAAAACAGTTACTGCAAAAAGTAGATTTAGAGGATAAGGCAGATGTTTATCCTAGTAAACTATCAGGTGGGCAAAAGCAGCGGGTAGCCATTGCCAGAGCACTTGCAATGGAACCAGATATTATGCTCTTTGATGAGCCGACATCAGCACTGGATCCCGAGCTAGTGGGAGAGGTATTAACAACGATGAAAGACTTAGCAGAAGAAGGAATGACCATGGTGGTTGTAACCCACGAAATGGGATTTGCTAAAGAAGTAGCAGATAGTATTGTGTATATGCATGATGGAAAAATTATTGAACACGGTACAGCTGAGCAATTTTTTAACAATCCAAAAGAAGAAAGAACACAAGAATTTTTAAAAGCTACGATGCTTAAATAACAAAGAAGTCCTGTCTATACTTTAGGCAGGACTTCTTTGTTATTGTATTTGTAAATTGGATAAATTTCGTAGTATACGCTTGTAAATCTAAAGAAGACAGCCACTCATGATTCATTTTAATAGAGCTAAGAAGAGCATAATATTCCTTCACTTTTCTTTTCCAAAGACAGACCATAAAAGCAAGAATGAGGACGAAATGGTGGTAGATTACTTGTTAAAATAGGTCCAATAAAAGATTTGGAGGACAATAAAAATGAATAAGATGAAGGAATTCAAGGAACTACACTTTTCAGATGATTTATTATTTCTTGGAAACGCCTGGGATCTTCTTTCAGCTTTAACACTAGAAAAGGCTGGATTTAAAGCAATTGGTACAACTAGTTGGGGAATTGCTAACTCATTAGGATATTCAGATGGAGAATTAATTGATTTTGATCGACACTTAGCTATAATCCAAACGATTACAGAGAATGTAAAAATCCCTGTTTCCGCTGATATTGAAGCTGGATACAGTGAGGATCCTGATCAGATTATTAATAATGTATTAAGGACAGCTGAGATTGGAGTCGCTGGTATCAATATAGAGGATTCATTGAAAAAATCAAATGAATTGAGAGAAATAACGCAGCATTGTAAACTAATGGAAAAAATGAGGGCAGCCTTAGATAGAAGTGGTTATAAAGACTTTTATATCAATGCCAGAACGGATACTTACTTAAAGGGGAAAAATCCCTTGCTGGAAACAATGGAACGAGCTCATGCATATGTGGAGAGTGGTGCCAGCGGGATTTTTGTTCCTGGGTTAAGAGAGGAAAAGGAAATTAAAGAAATTACAAAGAATGTTAGCGCTCCACTAAATCTATTATCTTTACCTGGGCTGACGAATTGTAATATGCTTAAAGAATTAGGAGTAAGACGATTTAGTTTTGGAAATGCCCTATCTGATAGTGTAATTGCTTATTTAGAAAAAAAGGCAGGCAAATTATTAGAGCTTAAGGATACGTCCTCTTTGTATGAAAAAGAAGCACTAGGATGAAAGGATAGTGGTTTATATGTCGACTAATCTCAATCTTTCATTTGAAGAGATGTGGGAGAAGATCATCAGTTGTGATCGTAAGTATGATGGGATATTTTTTACCGCAGTAAAAACAACAAAAATATATTGCCGTCCTTCCTGCAGATCACGGAAGCCTAAAAAGAAAAATGTTGAATTTTACCATGATAGGAATGAAGTTGAAAAAGCTGGGTACCGTCCTTGCAAAAGGTGCCAGCCAGAAGTTGAGCATTCTCCTCATATTGAACTTGTCAGAAATATCATTACCTTCCTAGTCAATCATTATAAACAAAATTTGATATTAAAGGATATAGCAGCCCATGTCGGTTTGAGTCCCTTTTATTTGGAACGATTGTTTAAAAAGGAAACTGCTGAAACTCCACGTGCTTATTTAGAAAAAATACGCATTGATAAAGCGGCCCACCTTCTCAAAAGCACTGCTATGACAAACCTAGAAATTTGTTATGAGGTGGGTTTCCAGAGTTCCTCTAATTTTTACAAAGTATTTAGAAGCATAAAAAACTGTTCTCCTAGTGAATATCGCAAGGGATACCAACATGAATTGGATTGATTATGAATCTTATATAGAGATTTATCCTCCAAAGGAATTTAATTTTGAAGAGTGTTTAGTTTTTTTAGGCAGATCCAATCAGGAAGTGCTTCATCGGATGGAAGAGGGATTTTTATACAAATTGATAAAAGTGAATGAATCGTTGATTTTATGTAAAGTTGGATCAATCAATCATGCCATAAAGGTCGAATTTCCATTGAATCCTGAATCCAATGACATCCACGAAAAAGTGGCGGAGTATATTTGGGAATGGTTTGATTTGGATCAGGATTTGGAGAGCTTTTACCAAGTCGCAGATAAAGATAAGGTGTTAAGGACACTTACCCATAAATATCATGGTTTAAGAATTATGTGCATTCCCGATTTATTTGAGGCGATCGTGTGGGCAATTATGGGTCAGCAAATTAATTTAACATTTGCTTATACTTTAAAGAAACGTTTTGTTGAAAAATACGGAGAAAGCCTGACATTCCAAGAGGAAACCTTTTGGTTATTCCCCTCATTTGAAAAAATTGCGTCCATCCATGTCGATGATTTAAGGGAACTTCAATTTACTACAAGGAAGGCTGAATACATCATTGGCATTGCTAAAGATATGCAAAGTGGCAAATTAACAAAAGAATTATTACTTATGAAACAAGATGATCATCAAGTAAAAAAATCTCTTCTGTTGATAAGAGGGATAGGAGCATGGACGGCAGAGTATGTCATGATGAAATGCCTCCACTACACCTCCTCCTTCCCAGTTTCAGATGTCGGCCTTCATAATGCATTAAAGAATGTACTAGAGCTTAAGAGTAAACCGACTATAGAAAAAACAGAAGAATTAGCAGAAGGTTGGAAAGGCTGGCAGGCATATGCAACTTTTTATCTTTGGAGGTCATTATATGACAAAAATACATAAATTAGATTATGAATCGCCGATTGGAAAGATAGAAATAATTGGTACCCATGAAGCAATTATTTCTATTTTATTTTCTGAAGAAAATGATAAGAGCGTGAATTCATTACAACCAGAAACTCCTTTCGTTTTAGTAGAATGCTATAACCAGCTCGACGAATATTTTAAAGGCAAGCGTCATGAATTTTCCATCCCATACCAATTGGAAGGAACAGATTTTCAAAGCGCGGTATGGAACGCTTTAATAAAAATACCGTATGCTGAAACGGGGTCCTATAAGGATATAGCCATTTCTATCGGGAATGAAAAAGCGATTAGAGCTGTAGGAAGTGCAAATGGAAAAAACAAGTTAAGCATTGTCATTCCTTGTCACAGAGTAATCGGATCAAATGGGACATTAACTGGCTATGCAGGAGGTTTATGGAGGAAAGAATGGCTGCTTCAACATGAGAAAACGTATCACAAGTAATTGAAATGTTAATGATAATCCACACCAATCATTAAAGATTGGTATGGATTTTTTATTTTTATTATAGAAGAGAGTAATAATAGTTCCTTTTATTACTCAATAGGGTAATGGTTTCAGCTATCATTTTTACTCCCCATTTTATTTGATGATCTTGTACTTGTGATATACATAAACGGATGAGATTATCCTTCTTGTAGTGGGTCAAGAACATTCTATCCGCATCATCAATTAATATCAGTTTTTCAGATAATAAAAGAGCTAGTCTTTTGGCTGATACATTTTCAGGTAAATAAATAGAGAGATAAAAACCGCTATCCGGTTGCGTGTAATGTGTCCCCTCAGGAAGTAATTCTTCACAAGCACTTTTTAGTAATTGCATTCTATGAAAATAAACTTCTTTTATTTTTTTTATATGACTTTTATACATCCCGCTTTTTAAATAGATTTCTAACGCACCTTGTGAAAGGACGGAACTATTAAAGTCCGAACTAAATTTATAGCGTAAGAAGTTATTTATCATTATTTTTGGCAATACCACTCCAGCAATACGCAGCCCTGGAAGAAATACCTTTGAGAAACTTTTAATATAAATGACTCTTCCAGAAGTGTCATAAGAGAATAATGGATCAGATTTTTTGTTGCGGTCTAATTCACCCAAAAAGTCGTCTTCCACAATATAAACGTCATACTTATTTGCCAGCTCCACTATTTTTTTCTTCTCATTATTCGTATAAGAATGTCCAAGGGGGTTATGAAATCTTGGAATGATATAGAAAAACTTAATGTTATTATTTTTAAAAATATATTCAAGACGGTCTAAATCGATACCGTTCATGGAGAGTTCTATCCCAAAGGTGGAAACTTGATGTATTTGCAGTGATTCAATCATGCCAAAATAGGTTGGCTGCTCAATAAGAATATTTTTTTTGCCGTTTGGAAAAGGGAGTGCTGTAAGCAGATGAATAGCTTGTTGTGAGCCTGAAACAATTACAACACGATCAGGATCGGTGAATACTTGTGAATCTTGAAGATTTTTAACTATTTCTGTACGTAAGGAGTAAAAGCCTTGATGATCTGAATAGGTGAATACATCCTTTTTGTATATTTCGATAGCTTGATTTAAGCAATGCTGAAATTCTAGATAAGGAATTAAATGGTTGTCTGGTCCAGCTGATAAAAAATCAACAATGGTAGAATCCTCGGCAGAGAGGGCAAATTCATTTACGATATAATAGCCGCTTTGAGGTATTGCATAAACTAAGTGTTCTTTTTCTAGCTCACTGTAAGCTTTAATCACCGTATTTTTACTACAGGAAAACATTTCAGACAACTGGCGAACAGAAGGTAATTTACTACCAGCGACAAGTGTCCCATTTGTAAGTTGATTCTTAATTTCCTCTACAATTTTTTTGTATTTTGTGCTCAAAATAATGGCCAACCTCCTCAAACTGTACCATGACAGATTTAGAAAATAGATATGTATATTTGGTTTCTGTATCAGGTATTATCTAAATTATAGCAAAACTGTCACTGTATATTTAGGTTTCTTAAGACAGAAAAAAATAGTAGGAGGAAAACGAATGGAAAAGGAAAAATTGGGGTTATTATTAGGCTTGGTGGGAGTAATTTGTTTTAGTTTAACCTTACCAGCTACCAGTATTTCTGTTGAATATTTTGGTACTACCGTGGTTGGATTAGGAAGAACGGTTCTTGCAGCAATTATAGCTGGTATCGTGCTTGTTGTTGGAAAGGAGAGAGTTCCTAATCGGCAGCAATTTAAAAGTATCGTAATTGTCGCCATGGGCGCTGTCTTAGGATTTCCATTACTAACTTCATGGGCAATGCAAGCACTACCAGTTTCGCATGGAGCGGTTGAAGTGGCTTTATTGCCATTAGCTACAGCAGGGATTGCGATGTTAAGAGCTGGAGAAAAACCTTCAGTGAGATTTTGGATTGCCAGTTTAATCGGTGCCGGTGCTGTAATTTTTTATGCAGTTAATTTAGGTTTTGGCAAACTTCAGTTTGCAGATTTGGCACTTTTGACAGCAGTCATTATTTTAGGTTTTAGTTATGCCGAAGGGGGCAAGCTTTCCAAAGAAATAGGAAGTTGGCAAGTAATAGCATGGGCCATCGTTATTGGAGCGCCATTTTTCGTCATTCCAGTTGTAATGGATTTTTCTGTTGAAATGTTAACTGCCCCATTTCAAGCTTGGGTTAGCTTATTCTATTTAGCTATTGTAAGCCAGTTTTTAGCATACATTGTTTGGTATGGCGGCATGGCATTAGGAGGTGTTGCAAGGGTTAGCCAGCTTCAATATATACAACCTTTTATTATGATTATCTTTGCAACAATCTTTTTAGATGAGTCGATAACGCTTGTAACGATCGTAACAGCAATAATTGTAGTCGTTTCGGTAATCGTTGGGAAAAATGCTCCGATATCAAAAAAGACATCACCCTCAGATAGAATAAAAAATATTGATTTAAGATAAATAAAGATAGAAAGATCAGAAAAAGGAAAAATACATTTTTTCTTTTTCTGATGAAGTTGTTAATCTGATAATTTAATGACCTGGAGGAGGGTTATACTTACAACCTCCTTTTTAATAAAAACCCAAACAATCTATGGATTACTTTTGGTCTTTCCGAATTATTGTTTGGGTATAAAACTTAAGTTCTCGCTGTTTCTACCATTAATAACATTAAGTCCTTTCTTGTAGTCTCAAGTGGATCATTTATAGATCTATTAACTATTTATAGTTACCCAGACTTTATAAATAAATGAATCCTCCACCTTTAATCCTTGACGAATACTGAAACTTTTTTCTGTATGAACAACAAAATCAGGATTAGTAGCTAGAAAAAATGAAAGAGCGTATGCTATTTTATAATCTGGAGTTATATATCCATTTATTGTTCTACCGTGTATTTCGTTTGCTATAGAATCAGCCCATACCTCTGATTCTCTTAAAGTTTCAAAAATAATAGTTTCTTTTTTCCATTCAATCTCCATCATTTACAACCTCATTTCTTTATTTCTTATGTTTCGGTTTATGTCTTTGGGGCATTTTGTAAGTAAGAAATCGCTAACCTGTTCATGTCGGATTAGTACCAATTATTGGCCAATTAAGACTAACAATGTCATCTTTGTTAAGTGAATAACTTTGACCCTTAGTTTGATAATTCTTTAAGCTTCCATGAGAATTATATGATGCTCCTTCAATCTTTTTATAGCTTTACCGTTTACTATTGCAGAAGGCATTTTAACTACTACAATTGGTCTCTCCTTTTCATTTTATAGTTAATGTTCAACATAAATATATGTTTCCTTAAAAAATAGCATATCGCCATTGCTGTAATCCATATTCATTTAAACTAGGATTTCTTCTTTTCAAATAATAGATCCAAATTAAAGGGGGTTCCCTAACTTGAAAAAAGTGGTTACTATATGGAGGATTACATGTGGACACACAAAAAACATATCCATAGCTTAAGTTTAAGTTAGGAATAAACTGCCGTATGAAACAAAGGAGTATAACATGAGAAAACGCAGTATTACTGTCAAGTTATTCGCTGTAACGTCTATATTCTTTTTGGTGTTTTACGCCATGATTATGATATTTCAGTTAGTATTCTTTGACCGTTTTTATCAACATCATAAAACGAAAGAAGCAGCAAGGCACATCCATCAGTTAGCAGAGGGATATGAGCAAAATTCTTGGAGTGAAGCAGAACTGACAAAACAGACCTTGTCCTACATAAAGAAGACAAAAAGTCCGTTGACGATTGTGGACACAGAAGGTTATCAGTTGGTACAAGATCCTTTTAATATCATGTTGGATACAGAGGATGGCGAAATTGTGGAAGTATCGCTTTCGTTACTCATCACAGATTACGGAAAACAAGTACAAGCATTAAATATTGCAAAGGGAGATAAAGTGATTGTGCAAGGGGAAGTAGATGCTCTAGTTCCTTCAGTCATTTATCCATCTATTATTACGAAGGATAGCTCTAGTGTCGGAGAAAGTCAGGCTGAGAATGAAGTGACCATCAAAGGGAAGGTAAAAAGTATTTCGCTGCCTAAGGGGAAAGTGGCAAGTAGAGGGTTAGGAATTCTCTATGATGCACTATTGGAATGGTTTCCTCTTCAAGAGAAGCAGATAAAGCAGCTTTCTGAAGGAGAAAGCCTGCAGCTAGACTGGGTGGAGTCATGGAGTGGAAAACATTATTTAGTATTAATGGAGCCAATTAAGAAAGACGGAGAAATGCAAATTATGTTCTCTGTCACATCTCTTCAGGAAATCAGAGATACCAATGAATCGCTCCGAATATTTTATGTATATATCGGGATTGCTGGCTTTATTCTCATTCTTTTATTGTCGTTATTCTTCTCTCGTCTTGTTAGTAGACCATTAATTAAGCTAAATGAAATGGCAAAAAAAATGGTGCATCTAGACTTCACATCGCTGAAGCCGATTAAGCAGAAGGATGAGCTGGGGAGTTTGGCGAACAACATGCTAGTTATGGCGCAAAACTTGGATATTGCATTAAATGGTTTGAAAGAAGCCAACGGAAAGCTGAAGGAAGATATGGAAAAACGACTGCAAATGGAGAAGGAGCAACGTGAATTTTTCGAACATGCTTCCCATGAACTGAAGACCCCTCTTAGTATTGTTAAAAGCTTTGCAGAGGGACTGCAAGATGGAATCAGTCCTGATAAACAAGATCACTATATAGAAGTAATTATTGAGGAATCAGAAAAGATGGAAGTGCTGATTAAGAATATGCTGGATTTGGCTAAGTTGGAGAATGGTGCAATCAAACTACGGAAAACATCTTTCTTGCTTAGTGAAATGATTGAGGATTTGGCAAATAAACTATTTTGCATAGCCAAAGAGAAAAATGTGGTAATTGAAATTATGCCGAAGAATGAACAGCATATTTTGGCAGATTATGAGTGGATGGAACGGGTAATGAAAAATCTTCTTATTAATGCAATCCGCCACAGCGAACCTGACTCTGTCATTAGGATTCGTATCGAATTAGATCAGGAAAATGGCAACAGTGTGTTCCAAATCGAAAATACAGGTGCACAGATACCAGAAGAACAGCTGGATAAAATCTGGAAACGTTTCTATCGGGCTGAATCTTCTCGCAGCCGAATGACGGGTGGGACAGGATTAGGATTGGCCATTGTTCAGCAAATACTTAGCCTGCATGGCTTTCATTATGGAGCAGAAAACATACCAGGCGGTGTGCGTTTCTATATTTACTTTTGTTAATGGTAATAATTTCTTATTAGGACACATGAAAGACATATAACCTTGTTAATATCTTTAAATTGGAAGGAAGATTCACGATGGGGAAGAAAGTATTGCTTGTCGAGGATGAAGTGAGAATTCGAGAAGTCGTAGCTGATTATTTTAAAAAGGACGGCTGGGAAGTATATGAAACGGATAATGGCAGCAGTGCAATAGATTGGTTTGATGCTATATATCCTGATTTAGTTATTCTTGATATTATGATGCCGCAAATGGATGGGTTTGCTGTCACCAAGCAGGTTCGCATGAACTCTGGCGTACCCATTATTCTGCTGACAGCGAAATCCAGTGATGATGATAAAATCCATGGCTTTGAACTTGGAGCTGATGATTATGTTACCAAGCCGTTCAGTCCAAAAGTGTTAGTAGCACGCGCTAATTCTTTAATGAAACGGGCAAAAGAGCATTATCTGCCGACCGGTCATATGATAAGCTTCGGTGAGGCAATTGTTAATACAAAGTCTCATCAGCTTCAGCTTGCAGGCCAACAAGTCGAATTGACGCCAAAAGAATATGAATTATTAGTTTTCTTGCTTCAGCATAAAAATAATGTCCTTTCACGGGAAACAATTTTGAATCATGTATGGGGATTCGACTTCGATGGTGATAGTCGAGTTGTGGATACACATATTAAAAAGCTTAGGGCTAAATTAAGCTTTGAATCCCATCATATCCGGACTGTTATTGGAACAGGCTATAAGTTTGAATAAAAGAAAGGAGAGAGAAGATGAATAAGCTTAAACAGTTGTATAGGCATACTGGCGTCCGGTTTGCTTTACAGACTTGTTTTTATTTTGCCATCCTCATTACCTTATTCTTGATGTATGGCTTCCATACGGCCAATACAGGCAACTATATTTATAATGATTTCTAAATGGAGAAGATAATAAAATGAAACTTTTAACTCGTATTGCGCAGCATGCGGTAAGAAAATCAGAACAGATAGCATATCGTACAGAAGGCCAGATGCTGACTTATGGAATGCTCTGGGATAAATCAAGAAGGCTGGCAAGCTTATTACATGCTATTAAGCTTGAGAGGCAGACGCCAATTGTAGTGTATGGACATATGGGAATAGATATGCCGGTATCGTTTCTCGCTTGTGTTCAGGCCGGCCATCCTTATATACCGGTAGATACGTCGATTCCAATCGAACGGGTACGTCTTATTGTCGAAAAGTCCGGTGCTGGAGTGGTAATTAATACGACAACTAGCAAGCTGGATTTTGATGGTGTTATAGTTTTACAAATGCTAGAAATGCATTTGGAACAAATAGAGCATATTGGAGAAGAGTACTGGGTCCAAAGTGATGAGGTTTTTTATATCATTTATACGTCCGGCAGTACTGGAAATCCTAAGGGAGTTCAAATAACTGCAGCGAATCTACAATCCTTTACCGATTGGATGACAGGGGACTTTCCGTTAGGGGAAGGAAAGGTATTCTTGAACCAGGCACCCTTTTCATTCGATTTGTCTGTAATGGACTTTTATCCAGCCTTACAGAGTGGGGGTACCATTCATACGCTGGAGAAAGAAGTAAGCAATAAACCGAAGCTTTTGTTTGAGAACTTAAGTCATTCGTCTATACAAATATGGACCTCGACACCATCCTTTGTGCAAATGTGTTTTCCTAATCCTGATTTTGATCAAAAGATGCTTCCAGAGCTTGAACTATTCCTTTTCTGTGGGGAAGTATTGCCACTTGCTGTAGCCAAGGAGCTGAAGGAGCGTTTCCCAAGAGCGAGAATTTTTAATACCTATGGACCTACAGAAGCAACAGTAGCGGTGACGTCTATTGAAATCACGGAAGAATTGCTTACGAAAGAGAAGGCTCTGCCAGTAGGCTATCCAAAATCGGATATGAGGGTTTTCGTTTTAGATGAATTGGATAATCCGCTCCCAGAAGGAGAAAAAGGTGAACTTATTCTTGCGGGGCCAAGTGTATCAAAAGGATATCTCGGTGAGCCGCAACTGACAGAAAAGGCATTTGGCATGATAAACGGAATGAATGTATATCGTACTGGAGATGCAGGCTTCATTCAAGACGGTGTGGTGTACTGCCAAGGAAGAATGGATTATCAAATCAAGCTGCATGGCTATCGGATGGAACTGGAAGAAATTGAGTTCCACCTGAATCAGTCTGAATATATTAAGAATGCCATTATTATTCCTTATGCACCAAATGAAGAAATTGAATACTTGATTGCGGCAGTTGTTCCAGAGGATCATGATTTTGATAAGGAATTCAAACTGACAGCTGCTATCCGTAAGGATCTTGCTTTGCGCTTGCCAGCATATATGATTCCTCGTAAATTTACGTATCATTCTTCTATTCCAATGACGATAAATGGAAAAGCAGACCGTAAGAAGATGAAGGAAGAGGTACTCGCATGACCCCGTATAGCTCTTTCCTTTTCTTCATAATTCTAGGTATCTTGCTGCTGCCGACGATAATCCTCGGTATAAAGGGCAAGAACCTGCGTTTTTACAATGTATTTGTTTCTATTGTTGTATTGGCCATTATCTTTTCTGGTGGGAATGCAGGCTTTTTCTCGTTAGTAGTTTTCACTATCCTTCAAGTGATATTGGTAAAAGGCTATATTCATTATCGCCAGGAAAAGAATAGTAGTCTCGTATTTTATGTAATAAGCTTTCTATCCATTCTGCCTTTAATTTTATCTAAAGTCTTGCCTATTTTGGCAGTGGATAATTGGGCGAGTTTTCTAGGTATCTCTTATCTGACATTCCGAGCTGTCCAAATTATTATTGAAACAAGAGATGGATTGATTAAAAATCAGCTTTCGATTTATCAGCTTGTTAATTTTATGTTATTTTATCCGACCATTTCATCGGGGCCGATTGACCGTTTCCGTCGATTTGAGAAGGATGAGAATAAGCGTTGGACACCAGAGGAATACAGAGATCTGCTTTATAAAGGGATTAACAAAATCTTCCTTGGTTTTTTGTATAAATTTATAATCGGCTATTGCATTAATGCGTATTTCATCATGAATTTAACTTATATTGCTGATGGTAAGCTTTCTTATCACCTGCTATACATGTACAGCTATAGCCTATACCTATTCTTTGACTTTGCCGGCTATACGGCATTTGCAGTCGGAGTCAGTTATATAATGGGTATCCGGTCACCGGAGAACTTTAATAAGCCATTTATGAGCCGTAATATAAAGGATTTCTGGAATCGATGGCATATGTCTTTGTCATTTTGGTTCCGTGATTATGTGTTTATGCGCTTTGTTTTCTTAATAAAGAAGAAAAAATGGATAAAGAACAATATGCTCGTTTCAAATTTAGGGTATATTCTCCTGTTCCTTTTGATGGGTGTATGGCATGGATTAGAGATTCAATACATCATTTATGGAGCATATCATGCCCTGATGATGAGCGGTTTTAATTTCTTCGAGACTTGGAATAAAAAACATAAACGCTGGCCAACAGGAAAAGCGATGACAGTGGTTTCTATCATTATTACTTTCCATGTCGTTTGTTTCGGTTTTTATCTGTTTTCCGGCAAACCATTTCAATAAAAAGGGGATCTATCTATGAATTTTAAAGAAAAAGTACTACAAGTTATTGCAGAAGTTTGTCAAGATGATGTGGTGAAAGAAGAGCATGATTTGGATTTATTCGATTCAGGATTGATCGATTCATTTGGGACTGTAGAATTACTTGTTAAATTTGAGGAACAACTTGATATCAATGTACCAATTACAGAGTTCGACCGAGATACATGGAATACACCAAATGCTATCGTTGAACGTCTGAATGAGCTGAAATAATGAAGAAGAAATATTTATTTGGACCAATCATTCTTGCATTGGTCCTGTTTGCCGGGGTTGTATTTATACCCACATCATGGCTGGCTAAGCTAGTTCCTGCTGATCGGTTAGAGGAATCTGCAATCAGTTTAGAGCCAAGTATGTTCCAAGGAACATACTTACAAAATGAGATGCTCAAAAGTTCGACCTATGTTCCGATTTATGGCTCTTCGGAGTTGTCACGCTGGGATCCATTTCATCCATCAAATTATTTCGAAATGAATTCCGCCCCATTCACACCTTATTTAATAGGAAAAGGCGGAATGACATCTATTATTCATGATTTAAACTTTGCAACACATGCTGCTCAATTGAAGAACAAGCAAATGGTCATCATAGTATCGCCGCAATGGTTTGTAAAGCATGGGACAGACGAACAGCATTTTGCACCAAATTATTCTGCCCTGCAAGCGTACCAGCTTCCGTTTAATAAGGATGTGGATGAGCAGGTGAAACGAAAATTGATGGAGCGGCTGATGTCATATAATGCGGTCAAGAATGATACGGTACTCTATCAACTTTATGATGCCTATCTAAATGACAAGAAGACAATGTTTAAAATGTTATCCGTTCCTGCAAAGGGGTATATATCCATCCTTAAGAAAAAGGATTTATATTTTACACTTTTGAAAGATAAACCAACCAATCGACATCAGTCAGCTGAAGTGAAGGATAAGACTTGGGAAGAATTACGTGCACAAGCTGATGCCTATGGCAAAAAACGGACACAGCATTCTAAATTTTACATTGATGATAAAGTATATAAGCATAAGAATGATTATATGAAGAGTATGAAAGGAAAGAACAAAGGCCATTCCTATGCTGAATCGCTGGAGTACGATGATTTTCAGCTGATGCTTGATATTCTAAAAAAGGCAGAAGCTGAACCGCTTTTTGTTATCATTCCAGTTAATGGTGCTTATTATGATTACACAGGCTTTCCTAAAAAAGGGCGGCAAGGTTATTACAATCGTATAAAGAAACAGATAAGCGATAACGGCTTTAACTATGCTGATTACTCCGGCCATGAGCACGATCCCTATTTTATGAGGGATACGATTCATATTGGCTGGAAGGGCTGGGTTTATGTAAGTGAGGATATGCAAAGATTCCTTGAATAGCATTAGGACGATTCACGTATGAAGTGGATCGTCTTCTTCTATTTCGACAAAGTGTATTTTGAAATTAAGATGAATGAATGACAATATAGTTCATTTAAGGCCGTCATTTTAAATATTCAAGGAGAATCAAGTGAAAAATAGCGTATAATAGGAGCTTACGGAAATAATAAAAGAATAATCCAAAATAAAAGAGGCTTTGTTATGAGTGGAAAAGGTTTTCATGCATTTAATTTAAGTAATCAAATAGTAAAAGCTCTAGATAGTTTAGAATATAAAAATCCAACAGAGGTTCAAAATAAAGTTATCCCCCTTGTGTTAGAAAAGATTGATCTTGTTGTAAAATCCCAAACTGGAAGTGGTAAGACAGCTTCCTATGGAATTCCTATTTGTGAATTAGTGGAATGGGAAGAGAATAAACCACAAGCGTTAATATTAACACCAACAAGAGAACTTGCTGTTCAAGTCAAAGATGACTTTATTGATATAGGAAGACTGAAGAGGATTAAAGCAACAGCTGTATATGGAAAACAGCCGTTTGCCATCCAAAAAACAGAATTAAAGCAAAAAACACATGTAGTAGTTGGTACTCCAGGTCGCGTATTAGATCATATCGAGAGAGGAACATTGACCTTAGAAAAATTGAACTATCTTGTGATCGATGAAGCGGACGAGATGCTAAACATGGGATTTATTGAACAGGTAGAGGCAATAATCAGGGCTTTACCAAAAAAAAGAGTAACTATGCTGTTTTCAGCAACGTTGCCGGAGGAAGTTAAAGAGCTATCCCAGCGCTATATGAAGACACCTATTGACATTGAAATCAAGGCAAATGGACTGACTACCGATAAAATTGACCATACGCTTATAAAAGTAGAGGAAAAAGAAAAATTCTCTCTTCTTCAAGCTATAACGATTGTAGAGAATCCTGATAGTTGTATTATCTTTTGTCGGACAAAAGATAGGGTGGACATGCTGAGTGATCAATTAACGGACTTAGGATATAACTGTGATCAAATTCATGGCGGGATGGTACAGGAAGATAGACTGGATGTTATGAATGATTTTAAAAGGGGAGAATTCCGCTACTTAGCTGCGACAGATGTAGCAGCTAGAGGAATTGATATTGATAATATATCCCATGTGATCAACTATGATATTCCTTTAGAAAAGGAAAGCTATGTTCATCGTACTGGAAGAACTGGACGAGCAGGTAAACAAGGAAGAGCCATTACCTTCATGACACCATTTGAAGAGAAGTTTTTACAGGAGATAGAAGAATATATCGGCTTTAAAATTCCTACAAGGGCTGTTCCTGCAGAGGAGGAAGTTGCCGATAAGCGATCTGACTTTGAGGCAAAAAAGAAGGTTGAGCCGGCGATTAAAAAGGCAAAAAATGAGAAATTAAATAAACATATTATGAAATTATACTTTAATGGCGGTAAAAAAAAGAAGATTCGAGCAGTGGACTTTGTTGGAACAATTGCAAAAATTGAAGGGGTATCAGCAGAGGATATTGGGATTATTACGATTATGGATACTTTTTCGTATGTAGAGATTTTGAATGATAAAGGACGTGTCGTGCTCGAAAAGATGAAGAATACACCAATTAAGGGTAAATCCTTAAAGGTATATGAAGCAAAGAAGGACTGACAAAGGCTTTAGAACAGTTCGCAGTCAAGATTAATTTAAAAAAAATGGAGCAGACTGAATACGCATAGACTCTTAGGGGAGCTGTGAGATAGTTCGAGCCCCCCTACAAAGCTCGTCCCATGAAACCAAAGTGTATTCAGTCTGCGGATGATTACTACTAACTTCTTTCTTAAAATGAATAAAAAACGCGAACAATTGTCCTAATCAAATTTACACAGATTACTAAAGTATTTATACTACTTTTTCTTTTAAAAAGAGGGAAAATATCACACTATAAAAGCCTGGGAAAAATCACCACCTAAATTTCGACAAAAACTTCAAAAAGTAGTTTGACATTCATCTTAATAACCCCTATATTAATAGAATGCAAAAAACTAAACTATCTGAATCTTTTCAAAAAATAGTTTAATTGGAGGTCATCTTATGGAACAACGTCAGCAATGGGGGTCGCGCTATGGCTTTATCATGGCGGCTGTAGGCTCAGCAGTTGGTTTAGGAAATATTTGGAGGTTTCCAGCAGTTGCTTATGAGAATGGGGGAGGAGCATTTTTCTTACCTTATTTATTTGCGATCTTAACAGCAGGTATCCCAATATTAATATTAGAATTCACTATCGGACAAAAATTTCGTGGTTCCGCACCACTTTCTCTATTCCGTTTAAATAAAAAAGCAGAGTGGCTTGGCTGGTGGCAGTTGTTAATTGCCTTTGTTATCTGTACTTATTATTCTGTCATTGTCGCATGGGCTATTAAGTTCACTATTTATTCATTTGGGACCCAATGGGGTTCAAATCCGGAAAGTTTCTTTTTCAATGATGTTTTAAAGAGAGCAGATACAGCTGGAACGATTGGCGGGTTAGTTCCTGGTATTGTCATTCCAGTACTTTTTGTATGGGTTGTAGCGTTATTTGTATTGTATCGTGGAGTTTCTAAAGGCATTGAAAAATTAAATAGGATATTCCTTCCTGTTCTTATTGTGATGTTTTTGGTAATCGTTATTCGTGCCTTAACATTAGATGGAGCTGCCCAAGGCTTGAATGCTTTCTTTAAGCCAAACTGGGATATGATTTTGGACGGAAAAGTTTGGATTGCTGCATATGGGCAAATTTTCTTTTCTTTATCGATTGGTTTTGCCATCATGATTACTTATTCTAGCTATCTACCAAAAAAATCAGATATCAATAATAATGCGTTTATTACAGCATTTGCAAATTCTGGATTCGAATTATTAGCGGGGATCGGTGTTTTTGCTGCTCTTGGATTTATGGCTAACCAACAAGGTGTGGAGGTCCAAGATGTAGTCAGCAGTGGAATTGGACTAGCATTTGTGGTTTTCCCAAGCATCATCAATGAATTTCCTAGTATGAACGGATTATTTGGGGTATTATTTTTCCTTTCTCTTGTTTTTGCCGGTTTGACATCCATGATTTCAATCGTCGAAACCTTTATAGCAGGTGTGCAAGAGAAATTTAATGTATCAAGAACAAAAGCAGTATTAACAAGCGGAATTGCTGCAACAGTTATCTCCCTGCTTTTCGCAACAAATGGCGGTTTATATTTACTGGATGTAGTGGACTACTTTATTAATAATTTTGGAATTGTTACGGCAGGATTTGTAGAAGTAATCTTAATTGCATGGTTCTTTAGAGGATTAAACGGATTACAGTCACATACGAATGCTATTTCTGACTTGCGTATTGGTGCATGGTGGAAATTTTGTTTAAGTGTTATAACACCTATTGTTCTAGGCTATATGATGTTTGATAATATTCGCCAAAACTTAAGAGAAAATTATGGAGGATATCCAACAGAATTGATTCTGTCTGCCGGTGTGCTTGTGGTTGCGCTAAGCATCATTATTGGAGTTCTTCTATCCAGGAAAAAATGGAATGCGAAAATAGCTCTAGACAAAAATAAGGAGGTTGCTTAATATGTCAGCTAGTGCAATCACTATGATGATAGTGGGAATGATCATCCTCTGGGGTGGTTTAGCAGCCAGCATCTTTAACGTTGTAAGAGTATCTAAAAAGGCAAAATAATGACTAAAAGGATTGGTCCATCATAGCGGCCAATCCTTTTTAAGTGAAGGAACAGTGAAGCTGTTTTGAAGGGTATATCAATTAGAAATCCGAACTTGTTTTCGCTGCTCTAGCCTTTGATAAATCAGTGCAACGATCATTGCTGGCAGACTGCAAGCTAGCATACCAAGAAAGGCATATCTTGGTTCTATTTCGTATAAAAAGCCTCCAAGCATGGTGAATACGGCAGTGCTCCAGCTCAGAGCGAGAGCTGAGTATATGCCTTGTGCTTTTGGGATTTGTGCCTGTGGAATATTGTTGATCAAATATTTCATAAAGGCGTAATGTCCCATCGCAAATGAAAAGGCGTGTAAAGTTTGCGTTAGGCAGAAAACAATGACATTAGGAAACGCAAAAATGATTATCCATCGCAGAGAAGAACCAGCTGCTGCTATTGCCAATAACGTACCGACAGAGAATCTACTAAAGTGTTTATCTGCTATGGAAAAAAAGATGATTTCTGCAATGACGGCTATGTTAATGATTACTCCAATGAGATAAATAGGTGCATGTATATCCTGAAGAAAAATATAGCCATAATTATAGTAAGCAGCATGGGCTGCTTGAAGCAAAATGACAATAATAAGTACTAAAATAAAATGTTTGATGCGAAATAGTTGCAGCAAACTTATTTTTTCTGCTGGCTTAACTTGTGGTTTTTTCGCTAAAATTGCAGGTGCATTCATAAAACTAAGACCTACAAAGCTAATAATCCCTAGTAAGAGAGCCCAAAAAATGATCTCATCCCCGAACTTACCTGTAAAAATAGTTAATATGACTCCTACTGAAACAAACCCAATAGATCCCCATTGGCGGCTTCTCCCATAGTGTTTTAATTGTTTATTCTGCACAAGGACACTCGCGGCACTATCTAAAGCTGGCATTAGAGTTGGATAAAATAGATGTAAAATAACCGTTACGATTAATAGACCGGAATAAGAGTTTGTTAGCATATAACCACTAATAGAGACAAGTGTGCCGGCGCCCATTATATTTAATAACGTTTTACTACTAAATTTCTCCGACAAATAAGGAAAGGCAAATAATGTTGACAGCCCTCTAGCGATTAAGCCAAGACTCATAATGAAGCTGGCTTGTGAGACGGAGATTCCCTTTGTATAAATTAACCAGCCAGACCAATAAGGCAGGAATATTCCCCAAGTCATAAAAAAACTAAAAAAACGTGTACTCATCCATCGTTGTGTATTCATTCTTATCCTCCTCATTCATTTGCATGGTATC
Source organism: Niallia sp. FSL M8-0099 (assembly GCF_038006945.1). NCBI lineage: Bacteria > Bacillati > Bacillota > Bacilli > Caryophanales > Bacillaceae > Niallia > Niallia sp. FSL M8-0099. The sequence continues at coordinate 1,529,832 of NZ_JBBOWF010000002.1, read as the reverse complement.
ATAGAAGTAAAGATAAATAATAGGAGATATCTCTTATTTATGGAGGCAGAAGATGCAAATTTACAAAGGAGATAAAAAGCAGCAATTTTTAACAAGGAATTCAATTGCTGATCTATTTTCTTTCCAAGTAGAAGAGTATATAGAAATTCATGAATACCAGCGGGATGAATGGATTATAAAAGAAGGAATGAGACCGGATTATTTATTTTTTGTAATGGAAGGAAAAGCGAAAATATATGTAACACATCAAAATGGAAAGGTATCTTTAATAAATTTCATTAATGCAAATGATTATATTGGCGAAATGGAATTACTGCATGATGTGTATTATACAAAGGGCATACAAGCATCAACTAAAGTTATTTGTTTTGCTCTTCCGTTTTATTATTATCGAACAAAATTGTTGGAGGATGCTAAGTTTTTGCGTGAGCTTACAAGGTTTTTAAGTGAAAAGGCAACAGTAATGGCAGCTAAGTATTCGCAAACCCTTGCTTTTCCCCTTGAAAATAGACTTGCAGACTTTATCTTGCAAACGGCAGACAATGGAATTTATAAGGAGAAACATGTGATTGTTTGTGATTATTTAGGGGTATCCTATCGCCATTTGTTATACATGCTTACAAAATTTTGTGAAAAACAATATTTGCAAAAGAACGGAAGAAATTATCAAATAAAGGATTATCAGTCTTTAAAGAAACTTGCAGAAGCTTTAAAGAATAAATAATCTACAGGAAAAATTTTCTTAAAGAGACAAAGTGAATATGGGAAAAACTAGAATTGAAAAACGGGTTGACTAAACTCGACCAAATACGGTACTATTAAAATTAATTGAATAAGACCTCACTTTTTTACAGTGAGGTAGAGGCGCGATATTTAACAGTCTTTAGTGGAGTTTGAGAAGCTATGATGCTAAGGAGAAGGAAATGTCGCCGAAGTTTGTAATATTTCTCCGTATTACATGCTGGGTCTGTAGTTAAGAGCTGCAGGACTGTCTCAATAAACGCCTAGTTTATTGAGTTGTGCTATCTCATTTGGGATAAAGAGAGGACTTTAGGGCTATTACATATACTACGACCTGAGTTGATCTCAGGTCGTTTTTTTTGTTTTAGTAGATTGAAAGAAAAATAGGAGGAGAGACAACATGAGAAACAAATTATTAATGATGATGGTTTTAATGGTCTCAGCCATGCTTTTATTGGCAGGCTGTGGAGCAAGTGATAAGCAAGCTTCTGGATCATCAGATGACAATACATTTAGAGTAGGACTGGAAGCAGGATATGCTCCTTTTAACTGGACACAAAACGATGATTCCAATGGGGCTGTTAAAATCAAAGGATCTTCAGAATATGCTAGTGGATATGATGTAGAAATTGCTAAAAAAGTGGCTGAAGGTCTCGGAAAAGAATTAGTCATTGTAAAAACAGAATGGGACGGGCTAGTACCAGCGTTAGTTTCAGGGAAAATAGATGCTATTATTGCAGGGATGTCACCAACTGCAGACCGTAAAGAAACTGTTGACTTTTCAGATAGCTATTATAAATCAAATTTAGTAATGGTAGTAAAAAAAGGCAGCAAGTATGAAAAGGCTTCTTCTATTCAGGATTTTAAAGGTGCTAAAGTTACAGCACAGCTAAATACCTTTCACTATTCTGTCATTGACCAAATTGAAGGGGTAGAAAAAAAGACAGCTATGGATAACTTCCCAGCCATGAGGGTTGCTTTAGAGTCTGGTGTTATTGATGGCTACGTATCAGAACGTCCTGAAGCAGTTAGTGCGTCAACTGCAAATGATAAATTTGCAATGGTTGAATTTAAGGAAGGATTTAAAACATCAGAAGAAGACACATCCATTGCTGTAGGGCTGCAAAAGGATAGTGATTTAACAGAGAAGATTAATAAAATCTTAGCAGATATCCCAGAGAAAGAACGTACAAGCTTGATGGATAATGCAATCAAAAATCAACCAGCAGCAGAATAAAAAAGAACAAAACCGGCTGTATATCTTAATACAGGCGGTTTTATACAGTAAGTGAGGAGAAAAAATGAGTCTTGAGTGGATCATTAAAATAATTTCAGAAAACTGGCCGATGTTTCTTCGTGGTGCTGGGTTAACACTTATCATTGCCTTGATAGGGACCATTATTGGAGCTGCTATTGGATTGATTGCGGGGGTTATCCGCACTATTCCAACACCGGAACGCGGCATAAAAAAGTTTATTTTAAAAGTAATTAATATCATCCTGTCTATCTATATTGAATTCTTCCGTGGAACACCAATGATTGTTCAAGCAATGGTTATTTATTATGGTTCTGCGCTAGCATTTGGTATAGACATGAATGTTTTTGCTGCAGCAATCATTGTAGTCTCCATTAATACAGGTGCCTATATGGCAGAAATCGTTCGAGGGGGGATTATTTCTGTTGATAAAGGGCAGTTTGAAGCAGCGCATGCGATTGGAATGAATCATGTGCAGACAATGTGGAACATTGTATTGCCACAGGTCATCCGTAATATTTTACCTGCAACTGGTAACCAATTTGTTATTAATATTAAGGATACCTCTGTATTAAACGTTATTTCTGTTACTGAATTATATTTTGTGACAAAATCAATTTCTGGAAATAATTTTAAGTATTTTGAATCATTCTTCGTAGCGTGTCTAATTTATTTTGTAATGACCTTTATTGTTACGAGAATATTGTTATATATGGAGAGAAAGTTAGAAGGGTCCGATAGCTACACTGTTATCGGAACAGATGCACAACCATTAAGGGGTAAATTAAAATAAGGAAGAAGGTGAATAAGGTTGGACAAAATTATTGATATCAAGCATTTGAATAAATCCTATGGGAAACATGAGGTATTAAGAGATATTGATTTTTCCGTTAATAAAGGTGAAGTGGTTTCGATCATTGGTTCCTCTGGTTCTGGTAAATCAACGCTTCTTCGGTGTATAAATCTATTAGAAAAGCCAAGTGGCGGGGAGATATTCTACCATGGCGAAAATATATTAGATGAAAAACATGATGTTGCGCTCTACCGAAAAAATTTAGGGATGGTATTTCAGCAATTTAACTTATTTAACAATCATAATGTACTGAACAATTGTATAGTAGGCCAAATAAAAGTTTTAAAACGCTCTAAAGAAGAGGCCGAAAAAGTAGCAATGCATTACTTAAATGTTGTGGGAATGGACAAGTATATTAATGCGAAGCCAAAACAATTATCAGGCGGTCAAAAGCAGCGTGTGGCAATCGCAAGAGCCTTATCCATGAATCCTGATGTGATGCTATTTGACGAACCTACATCAGCTCTTGATCCAGAAATGGTAGGAGAAGTACTGAAGGTCATGAAGGAGCTTGCACATTCTGGCTTAACGATGATAGTGGTAACACATGAAATGGAATTTGCAAAAGAAGTATCAGACAGAGTTATCTTCATGGACAAGGGCGTTATTGCGGAAGAAGGAAGTCCGGAACAAATCTTCCACCATCCTGTACAAGAACGTACGAAAGAATTCTTAAAGCGCACCATTGTACAGCCACAAGTCAGCCTATAGTACTTTCATGGAAAGACTTGTTATAGTGGTTCTCTTTTGTAAATTGTAAATCATCTGTTAAAAGAATCGAAAGAAAGCAGTATAATTTTCTAATTTCTTCTATGATGAGAAATAGTTTCCGGTGATTTAGAGAGAAAAATGGTGAAGCATGGCATCAGTAGTGACAAGGTTGATTAGATAACATAACTAGATAAAGAGAAGTCAATGGGCTTCTCTTTTTTTATGGCCATTTATAAATGGAATTATAGTTTCAATGTTATTTTTGTATAATAATTTAATGGTGTTTTTCATATTGGATGAGTCAATTTTATTTTTAAATAAATAGTTAATTATAAATAAGGTTTATAAAAAAATGGAATCTTTAATTATATCAATATACATCAATAAGTCCATTTACCTATATATATAATGAATGGTATAATAGTTATAAATATACATTTTCTAACAAACAAGGAGAGACCTCATTATGCTCTTATTAGGAAAGAAAAAGGAAGAATTATATTTTTCCTCTTTAGGAACCATACAAGTTGATTTTAATTTGCCCAAAGAATTACAAACCCAAATTGAAATGATTGGATTAACAGAGCTAGATGTGAAGCGATTATTTGTTTTGCAGCCAATTATAGAAAGAGAAGCACAGCAACTAGTAAATTCATTTTATGAAACTATTGGGAAGGAACCTTCCTTAATTACAATTATTAATACCTATAGCAATGTTGAAAAACTTGGAAAAACATTATATCACCATATTAAAGAAATATTTTCTGGGAAGGTAAATGAATCTTACGTCATGCAGAGAAAAAGAATTGCCCATGTCCATGTCAAAATCGGATTAGGAACGAAGTGGTATGTTAATGCCTTTCAACAGCTGCTGAATACAATTATAGAAGTTTTCTACAAAGAAATTAAAAATAAAGCGGAATTATTTGAAGCTGTTAGTTCTCTCCAAAAAATCTTTAGTTTAGAACAACAATTGGTATTAGAATCCTATGAATTGAGGGAAGAGTCTCTTCGTAAAGTAAAAGAAGCAGAAAAAGAAAAAATACAGGAAACAATGAAAGAAACCGCTCATGAGTTATCAGCAATTTCGGAAGAAACAAGTGCCTCTTTAAAAGAGCTCATCAGCCAATTTGAAAAAATTCAAATACTCACTAAAGATGGAGGGCAAGCCATTCAAAAGGTAGAAGAATTATCTGAAGACGGAAAAGGGAGAATGAGCCAAGAAAAAGAGTCCGCCAGTTTAATAAGAAATCAGATTCTTGTTCTGCAAGATGAAATCAGGAAAATGAGTATGGTTAGCCAAAGGATTGATAGTATAGTAGACGTAGTAACTTCTATTGCTAATCAAATCAATCTTCTGGCATTAAATGCATCGATTGAATCCGCTCGTGCAGGAGAACAAGGCAAAGGATTTGCAGTTGTAGCAGGGGAAATTAGAAAATTATCGAGTTTAACTAAACAATCTACAGAAGAAATTGGTTCTTTAGTGAAGGATATTTCTCAACAAGTGAAACAAGTGCATATTTCAGTTACCGATTTTAATGAGGATATCGTAAAAAACCAAAAAATCACGGAAGAAACAATCGAGTTTTTTAATCAAATTGTCCATGCGGTTCAGCAATCAAAAGAAAAAACAGAAATAATATTTACCGAGATAAAAAACAGTGATTTAATTGTCAATCAACTTTATCAAGCAACAAATGAAATAAATCATTCAGCTGAAATGTTAGCTAACTAAACAAATAAATGAATTGGATTAGGGAATTTTATCAAAAAATTAAAATAAATCATAGGAAAAGATAAACAAGAATTTAACTAGAAGATAACTGGTTGTATGCCGCTGCTTTTATGAGTGAATAAGAAAGGTATTATGTCATAAAGTGTTGAATATAAGGATAACATCTCTTTTATACGAAAGTAGATTTAGCCGATGGCTTTTCGTAGAGAAAAGGATACTATTTTAATTATGGAGGCACTGAATGAAACAACTCTATATGAAGCAAAAGATTTTTAGCCTTAATGAAAAATTTACAGTCAAGGATCAACAGGAAAAAGATGTTTATTATGTGGAAGGAAGCTTTTTTAAAATCCCTAAAACCTTTTCCATAAAGGATGCAAACAATAATGAAATTGCCCTAATTACCAAAAAGGTCTTTAGCTTTTTACCGAAGTTTTATATAGAAATCAATGGGGAAAATGTTTTAACGATTAACAAAGAGTTTTCTTTCTTTAAATCCCGCTATACCATTGATGCTGCTGGCATTGAAGTAAGTGGGAATTGGTGGGATATGGATTTTCGCGTTTTTCAGAATGGGGAAGAAGTCGGCAGGGTAAGCAAAGAGTGGTTTACCTGGGGAGATAGCTATAAAGTGCAAATACTGAAGGAAGAAATGGAAGCGATACTGATTGCTTTGGTTGTTGCAATTGATTGTGTAAAAGCAGACCAAGCTGCTACATCTTCTGCCTCTGTAGATTAATGAAAAGGGAAGCATAGGGGTGCTTCCTTCTTTTTGTTATAATAATATTTTTAAAGACAAATTAACCAGTGGAGGAATAAAATAATGAGCACCTTGCCTAATTGTCCAAAATGCGAATCTGAATATACATATGAAGATGGAACTTTTTTAGTTTGTCCGGAATGTGCACATGAGTGGACATTCAATAGTAATATGGAGGCAAATGATGATAGCAAAGTTATCAAAGATGCAAATGGAAATGTTTTGAATGATGGAGATACCGTTACGGTTATCAAGGATCTTAAAGTAAAAGGGAGTTCATCAGTTTTAAAGCAAGGAACAAAGGTAAAAAGTATTCGCTTAGTAGACGGCGATCATGATATTGATTGTAAAATTGCGGGATTTGGAGCAATGAAATTAAAATCGGAATTTGTGAAGAAAGTATAGACTTTTAAGGCCAAGGCAGTCAAAAGACGGTTCTACTAGAGGGCAATTAATATTATTGTCCCCGGTAGAACCGTCTTTTTGCGCTTATTTCAAAAAAGATAAATTTAATATTGCCACTAAAAATAGATAGGATTATTGATAATAGAGATCTATTTTCATTCACAAAAAGACTTCTGTCATTGCTTCGACCTATCTCTTTATTCCAGTTCATATTTAGTTCATATTTATAATTTATTATCACTTCATAAGATGAAAGAGGGAGGATTTACTTTGAATCAAGTGACTAATAATAAAAAGATTATAGATAGTAGAGCATTGGCTGTGGAAGCGGAAGGGCTGGTAAAAGTATTTGGAGACAATCATGCTGTTGATGGAGTGGATTTACAGGTTCGCACAGGTTCTATTTATGGGGTGCTGGGTCCTAATGGAGCAGGGAAAACAACTACGATTAGAATGCTCGCAACTTTGTTGAAGGCAGATGCAGGTTCTGCAAAGATTTTCGGCTACGATATAGGAAAGGAGCCACAGCAAGTTCGCCAATTAATTGGTGTAACAGGTCAATATGCCTCTGTTGATGAATCCCTAAGCGCGACAGAGAATTTAATCATTTTTTCTCGGTTATTAGGTTTAGGGCGTATCGAATCAAAACGTAAAGCAATGGAATTATTAGAAGAGTTTGGCTTAACAGAAGCAGCAAAACGTCCATTGAAAAATTTTTCAGGAGGAATGCGGAGACGACTGGATTTAGCTGCGAGCCTTATTGCACAGCCGCCACTTATTTTTTTAGACGAACCAACTACTGGACTTGATCCACGAACGCGTAATCAAATGTGGGAGACAATCAGGAAATTAGTAAAAGGGGGATCAACAGTCCTGCTGACAACACAGTACTTGCAAGAGGCAGATGAACTTGCAGATCGAGTTGCGGTCATCGATCATGGAAAAGTGGTCGCAGAAGGTACAGTGAATGAGTTGAAGGGATCTATCGGGACTTCCTCCTTACACTTAAGTATCCAAAACGAACAAAATATGCAGGAAGCTCGCCTGATTGTGGAACGTGTGCTTAACGTTCAATCAGCTGTATCAGCAGAAGGTGGAAAAATTACAGCGCCAATGGCTGATGCGGATAAAGTAACCGATTTGCTTATGACATTAAAGACAGCGGGCATTCCATTGGCTGAATTAAGTGTGCAAAAGCCAACATTAGATGAAGTATTTCTAGCTATTACTGGTTCTAATGCAAATGTAGATAAATCTAGTAAAGGGGAGGGATTAGTATGAGCACTACTACATTAAAACCAACCAGAGAACAAAAAATTTACAGAAACTCCACTTTTCGTCAAGCAGTGCAAAATTCATTAACAATGGCTTATAGAGGTTTGCTTAAGATAAAGCGTACACCTGAACAATTATCAGATGTTACCTTACAGCCGATTCTTTTTACTCTTATGTTTACGTATATTTTTGGCGGAGCTATTTCTGGCAATGTGCAAAACTATTTACCGGTTATTATTCCGGGAATTCTCGTTCAAACTGTTATTACAACATCAGTGGTAACAGGTGTCCAGCTCAGGGAGGACATGGATAAAGGGGTGTTTGACCGCTTTAAGTCTTTGCCGATTGCCAGAATTGCTCCTTTAGCAGGAGCATTGCTTGCTGATACTATTCGCTATACCATTGCCACAACTCTTACGTTTACGATGGGATATATTATGGGTTATCGACCAGATGGTGGTATAGGCTTTGTGATCTTGGCAGGAATTCTTGTTATTGTTTGTTCTTGGGCAATCAGTTGGATCTTTGCTTTCTTGGGTGTTATTTCACGAACTGCTTCGAGTGTACAAGGAATTTCTATGATTGTCTTGTTTCCATTAACATTTCTGTCCAATGCCTTTGTTCCAGCTGATACTATGCCTAATTTCCTTCAGTGGTTTGTAAAAATTAATCCTATCTCTCACTTAGTTACAGCAGTTAGGGATTTAACAAACGCGGGAACAATTGGCTTGGATTTCACTATCTCTCTTGTTGGAGCAGCCGTAATAGTAGCTATTTTTGCACCGATTACAGTACGGGCTTATATGAGACGCGCATAAGTTTTTGAAGGATTAAATGGTAGAATAAAGAGAATAATCTATGAAGTAGAACGGCTATGAAATTAGCGGTTCTCCTTATTTTTTTTAAAGGAATGATAATATGGCGAAAATACTAGTCGTAGATGATGATCCACATATTAGAGAATTAATCCGTGTCATTTTAATAAAGGAAGGCTTCTCTATTATGGAGGCAGAAGATGGAGAAGCCGCGATGTCTATACTCGAGCAAGCAAAAATAGATTTAATTATTCTTGATATTATGATGCCGAATATGGATGGCTGGACACTTTGCCGTGAAGTGCGAACCTATTACCCAGAGACAATGCCAATCTTGATGTTGACAGCAAAAGGAGAAACAACGCAAAAAGTGAGAGGGTTTGAACTAGGAGCGGACGATTACTTAGTAAAGCCCTTTGCTCCTGCTGAGTTAGTTGCTAGGGTGAAGGTACTTCTCAAGCGCTACCAAATTAATGTTTCCAATCAGATTGAGATAGGAAATGTCGTGATTAATCGAGAGACCTATAAAATTTCTATTGGAGTTGCTGAAATTACATTACCTTTAAAGGAATTTGAATTATTATTTAAGCTTGCAACCCATCAAAAGAAAATTTTTTCGCGAGAACAATTAATTGAAGATATATGGGGCTATGATTATGAGGGGGATGAGCGCACCGTTGATGTTCATATAAAACGTCTAAGGCAGCGATTTGCCCAAGAGGACTGTCCCTTTAAAATAACGACAGTTCGCGGTCTTGGTTATCGATTGGAGGTTAAATAGTGAAGTTCTCACAATGGATGAAAAGAATAGCAGGCATTTTTGCAATTATTATTTTTCTAATGGTATGCTGGTCCTTCTCCTATTGGTTAACAGCATGGTTTTATGAAGCAATCCAAGTATCTCCAAGCGAATTCATCAGACAATTAATTAATTCAATTGCCGGATTCTTTCTCTTTGGATGCATAATAGCAGTTATCTCAAAAATTCCGTGGATTAGATCCAAACAGGATAAACACTTATACCCAATCATTCAAGCAATCAAAATGATAGCAGAAGGAAATTTTAATATTGACCTTTCCTATTATAAAAATCAGTTTAGAGAAGGTGGCAATGATCATCCTTATTATCAAATAGTAACAAATATTAGTCATATGGCAGAAAAATTAGGAGAAATGGAGGAAATGCGTCAGGAATTTATCTCCAATGTGTCTCATGAAATTCAGTCTCCCTTAACCTCTATTAGTGGGTTTGCTCATGCTTTGAAAAATGATGATTTGAGTCCAAAAGAACGCAATCACTATTTGGACATCATTGAAATGGAAAGCATCCGCTTGTCCAAATTAAGTGAAAACCTATTAAAACTTACCTCTTTAGAATCAGAGCATTTACCTTTGGAGCAAAAAGAGTACCGATTAGATCGACAGCTTCGTCGAATTATTCTTGCCAATGAACCACAATGGACAGAAAAAGAAATAGATATGGATATCTCCCTTGCGAACATAACAATTATGGCAGATGAAGAAATGCTTGATCAAGTGTGGATTAACTTACTTCATAATAGTATAAAATTCACGCCAAAAGGAGGTACTATAACAGTCGAGGCATTTAAATCGGAGAATAAGGTTATTACTGTTAAAATAAGAGATACAGGAATTGGCATGGAACAGGATTCGCTCATGCATATATTTGAACGCTTTTATAAAGCAGATAAATCAAGAAATCGAAATATAGGAGGAAACGGCCTCGGTCTTTCTATTGTCAAAAAAATCATAGACTTGCATAAAGGCGAAATCCAAGTCAAAAGCCAAATAGGAAAAGGAACAGAGATAACAGTAAAAATAGGAAAGCAGAGGGACGGCTCTGCGGAGATCAATTAGCCCGACCTCAGTAGAAACCCGTCCCTCATTTTTAAACAAGGAGCGATTAGAATGGTCAATAAGGTTTTCTTAAATGATTTTGCATTAACGGTTTCAAATTTTAAAGAGGAAAAGGTGAAAAGTAAAAAATCAGAGAAGCTGTTAACGGTAGTAAGCTTTGAGTTTAAAGTAAGAGGTGGGGAAGAATACCACGTAGTTACGAAGTTTTTATATGAGAATATATTCGATGTCAGCATTCCTGATAAGTCATTGGAATTTAGAGGGGAAATTAATCAGTATTCCACCTCCTATACCAATTTCTCTGATGAAGGCAGTACTAGTGATTTCTCTTTAAAATTAATGGAAGTGGAATAAATTTAGAAGGGGTTTGGCAAAGCAGATCACCGTTAAGTGGATAGAGCGATCTGTTTTTTTTTCTTCTATAAACGGAAAGGGCGGTTATCTATATGAAATTAAGTATTTTAGATCAAGCACCTGTATTATCTGGGAAGAGTGCGCAGGAGGCACTTAAGGAATCGATGAAGCTTGCTCAATCTGGTGAAAAATTGGGATACACAAGATATTGGATTGCGGAACACCATGATTTCCCTGGTCTTGCTAGTTCTGCCCCAGAAGTGATGCTTGGGTATATCGGAGCCAATACAGAAAAGATAAGAATTGGGGCAGGAGCCATACTATTGCCACACTATAAACCATATAAAGTAGCAGAAACATTTAATATGCTTGCAACGTTATTTCCCGATCGGATTGATCTAGGAATAGGACGGGCACCTGGTGGATCGGCCGAAGCTTCGATAGCTCTTTCTGGGAATTTTTTAGAAAATGTCCGAAATATGCCTAACTCAATTAAAGATCTTCTCCATTTTTTATATAATAATTATCCAACAGATCAGATGTTTTCAAAAATAACAGCACATCCTCTTCCAGATATACCTCCTGTTCCATGGATCCTTGGAACCAGTGAAAAAAGTGCTATTCAAGCAGCAAGTTATGGGACTGCCTATGCATTTGGCCATTTTATGAGTGACAAAGATGGAATCGAGATTGTCAATACATACAGGAATGCATTTCGACAGAGCAGCGGTCTCCAAAAACCACAAGCTATCATAACTGTATCGGTTATCTGCGCTGAAACCTCCGAACTAGCAGAAGAGCTTGCTTTAAGCTGGTTCCTATCAAAAATCCAAACGGATAAAGGTGAAATAAATAACCGCATTCCTACTATGGAAGAAGCAAGAAATTATTCGTTTACAAGCGATGAGAAAGAAAGAATACAAGAAATGCGCAAAAAGATGATGATTGGAAACCCAAAAGAAGTGAAACAACAATTGGCTGAGCTGCAAGCTGTCTACAGTGCTGATGAAATCATGATTGTAACCATTACTAATAGCTATGAGAGTCGAAGAAAGTCATATGAGCTAATTGCCAAGGAAGTTTGGTGAAAAAGTTTTTTAGATGAAAAGGAAAGGAGGTATTTAAGTGAAGTTAAGTGTACTTGATCAATCTGTAATAAGTAAGAATGGGAATGCAAGCATGACTCTCGCAAATACCATTAAATTGGCAAAACGAACAGAGGAGCTTGGCTACACTCGTTTTTGGGTTGCGGAGCATCATAACTCAAATGGCATCGCTGGTACCTCCCCAGAGATACTTATTTCCAGTATTGCCGCTCAGACAAACAGAATTCGTGTGGGATCAGGCGGTGTTTTACTGCCCCAATATAGTCCTTTTAAAATTGCAGAAGACTTTAAAGTGTTAGAAGCACTTTATCCGAATCGAATGGATTTAGGAATGGGTCGTTCTCCAGGGGGGTCTACCCCAACCCGCTTGGCACTTACGGATGGGGTTAGAAAAAGCTTAAATGAATTTCCTCGCCAAGTAACAGCACTTCAAGAATTTCTCATAGGTTCTTCGCCTAATCACGAGGTTCAAGCTTATCCTTCTGTTGAAACGCAGCCGGAAATGTGGATGCTCGGTGTCTCACAGCGAGGAGCTAGATTAGCCGCTGAAAAGGGAACTGCTTTTACTTATGGCCACTTTATAAACCCCATTAGCGGAAGTATTGCCATGCAGCATTATAGAGAGAACTTCCAGCCGTCTAGTTTTCTTGCAAATCCGCAGGCAAATGTATGTGTATTTGTTGTTTGTGCACCTTCCCAAGAAGAAGCCGAAGAAATGGCATTAAGTCAAGATCTATGGCTGTTAGCAATCGAAAAAGGGCAAGATACTTTCCTTCTTTCAAAGGAAGAGGCGGAAAGTATAAGGCTTTCGGAAGAAGACAAAGCAATCATAAGAAAAAATCGCAAACGGGCAATCATTGGAACCCCGGGAAAAGTAAAAGAAGGACTGCTCCAATTAAGTAAAGTCTACCAAACCGATGAAATGATGATTATTACGAACATTTATGATTTTGAAGAAAAAATGCAATCCTATACACTGCTGGCAGAAGCAGTTCTTTGAAATTTTCATGTAAACACTTGATAAAATTAGCTATAATAATGAAAAAAGGGGGTGCTTACAGTTGGAGAATCATATACGATTGTCTGATACTACTTCCACTCATGCAAAGCCTATTATTGGAAAGGCGATACTTTGCATGGGGCGAAACAACTAATTTTATCGCTGACTAATATTTTGGCTTTGCACCTTATTTTAGACAAAAATAAAAATAAGGGAGCGGGCAAATTTGAAGTATACAAACGCAATGAATGTTTTACCTGAAAAGCTTATTTTGGAAATTCAAAAATATGTCCAGGGCGAGACTCTATATATTCCAAAACAAGAAAATGCTCATAAGAAGTGGGGAACTTCAAGTGGGGGAAGATTAATGCTGGATCGCAGAAATAATGCGATAAAAGCAGCTTTTGCAAATGGAAGCACCGTTCAAGCATTGGCGAAGGAATATCATCTCTCCACAGAAACAATTAAAAAAATCGTCTATTCACATAAAAATAAAGAATAGCACTGGTGAGTTTTCATCAGTGTTTTTTTATGTAAAAATCGTTTCTTAGTCATCTTTTCCATTTTAGAAATAGAGTGTCTTTACTAAAATAGGAAGAGAGGATAATCCATTAATAGGAGAGAATGATATGACAGAAGCATTTATAAAAAATGAACAATTAAATTTTATCAAAAAGCAAATTTCCAACATTAAAGAAAGTATGAATAAAAGTTTACCTAAAACAGTGTTAGCTGCAGTAATGGAGTTAGCTGAGGCAAAAATTTTCGAGCTTTTTCCCCAAGCAACAAGTGATCAGCAAGAGTTATTGGATATTTCCAAATGGAAAACAAAGGATGAATATGAACAATATATAGAGCGACTTGCTAAGTATGTATTGCCGTTTCCAAAAATTACAGAACAGCAGCTAAAAAAATTATTCCCAAAGCAAAAGAAATTAAGATTACCTGATTTTGCAACAATAGACCTTCATCAATTAACCTATTTAAGCTGGACAGATGGAAAGTCTAATAGAAAATTTGTCATTTATGAATTAGATGGGAAATTAGTAGGGGTGGAAGGGAAGATGACGCCGACTAATAAAAAAAATATTTGTTCCTTCTGCAATAGCTTTGGAGAGGTTGCCTATTTTTCAACGATTACCAAAGACAAGAAACCTAAAAATGCAGATTATTACAAGGCTATCGGAAACCTGATTTGTACAGATAGCAGCGAATGCAATAAGAACATGGACAATACCGCATATTTGCAAGAATTTTTACTGACCGCAGAGGGTCGATTTTACTGAGAACGTCCTCGGTGGAATCATCCCTCTGCTACCCTGTTGATAAGCTGTGCTAAGGTTATTAATCCTTTTTCTAATTCTTCTAATGAGGCATAGGAGTAGGATATTCGCAGATGCCGGTCATCTGCTTTATCGTATACGATGCCTGGATTGATAAGAATTCCTTCTTTAAGAGAAATCTCAAATAGCTTGCGTGAAGAAATCATTGGTTTTAATTTCAGCCAGATGTAGAATCCGCCATTAGGTACTGTCCATTCAGCAATATCAGAGAAATTTTTCTTTAATAGATTATTTGTAAAATCTCTTCGCAGTCTTAGCTCTGCTCTTACTTCTGTTAAGAAATCCTCGTACCATCCGTTTTGCAGCCATCTTTCTACAGCAAATTGAGATAAACTGCTAGAACCATAGTCTGTCTGCATCTTAATATCGGCTAAATGCCCGATAACTGGTTCAGGTCCTACAATCCAACCAATTCGGAGCCCTGGGCTTAATGTTTTGGACATACTTCCGATATAGAGAACGTTTCCTTGTGTATCAAGTGCTTTTAAGGGCTTGGGCGGAGGAGTGTCTAACCATAAATCTCCGTATACATCATCCTCAATGATAGGTATTGCTTCTGTTTGACTAATTGCTATTAACTCCTTTCGTCTCCTTTCAGACATGACAATGCCAGTTGGATTATGAAAGTTAGGAATTGTATACAGCAGCCCGGCTTGATGCTGTCTTTTTAGCCGTCCAATGGTATGACAGGTAATTCCTTCTTCATCGAGCGGCAGGCCTAATAAGTGCATTCCTGCTGATTGGAAGACATGGATGGAACTTAAATAGGATGGTGTTTCATGAAAGATGGCTGCTCCTCGCTTTAAGAGACCAATTGATAGTAATTGAAGTGCTTGGAGCCCGCCTGAAACAATTAAGATCGATTCAGAGGTAGCGACTATTCCCTTCTTTTTTAAATAAGAACTAACCGCTTGTCGCAAAGCTAAACTTCCTTTAGGCTCGGTATATCCAAGTGAAAAGCTTAGATTGTCCTTAAGGTGAAAGATTTCTTCCATCCGTGCTTTAGGTAATAGCTTTGGAGAAAGCTCGCCAGTACCAAGTCTAATAATATTCGGATTTGCTTCGGCTTTATTAATTTTTTGGATAATAGATATGTTCGGTCGATGAATGCTCGATTTAACATAACTAGTCCAATCAGGAGGTGGAGTGGAGGCAAGTAAACTCCATGTATTATTTATTACCTTTGTTCCACTTCCTACTTTTGTTTCAATTAACCCATCAGCAGCTAATTCTTCAAGTGCTGTAACAATGGTGCTCCGGTTGACTTCGAATTGTTTTGCCAAACTTCTTTGGGAAGGGAGTTTCATACCAATCGTCCATTCTCCATGAATTATTTTCTTTTTCAGATAGGTAGTAATTTGTTGGTGTAAGGAAACGGTTGAATCCTTTTGTGGCTTCCATTCCATTTCTGCCATTAATTGTATACTCCCTTTGCTTTTTCTTTTATTTTAACAAAATGGTTGGGTTTGTAACCATCCAATTGGATGGAGACAGATAGCCTATTCTTCGTTATGCTCAATAAAAGCAAGGGGGAATAAGGATGGAACCAATATTACATGGAATTTTATTAGCATTTGGGTTAATACTACCATTAGGCGTTCAAAATATATTTATATTTAATCAAGGAGCAACGCATAAAAAATTTAGTTATGTGTTACCGGCCATAATTACGGCTAGTATTTGTGATAGTTTACTTATTTATTTAGCAGTTGCAGGTGTTTCAGTAGTAGTTTTTACCTTTGAATGGGTGAAAACAGTGCTTTTTACTGTTGGCTTCTTTTTCTTAGCGTATATGGGATGGTCTATGTGGAAAACAGCAGCCATGGTGGGGAGCAAGCAAGAACAGCTATTCTTTTCTCCACGCCGCCAAATAGCATTTGCTGCGTCTGTTTCTCTATTAAATCCACATGCTATTCTCGACACAATCGGCGTGATTGGCACAAGCTCCTTAGCCTATACTGGAGAGGAGAAAATCTTGTTTACTGCTGCTTGTATAAGTGTATCTTGGATTTGGTTTTGTTTATTGGCAATAGCAGGGAGAAAGATTGGACAAATCACCGGGCGTGGAAAGCTGATTAAACGCATTAACCAAGTATCAGCAGTTATTATTTGGGCGATGGCACTTTATTTAGGTCTAAATCTAATAATCTTAAAATGACATCCCGCTTTGGGCATTCAGAATGACATCTCCTTTATATTTCGCTATAATGAGAGGGCTGTAAGTGCCCTTCAAATGAAAAAGGGGGTTATGTAATGATTCAATTGCGTAATGTTAGTAAACGTTTTGCGGATGATGAAGTCATTAAGTCTATTTCTTTAGCGATACATAAAGGAGAAATTTTCGGAATTATTGGAGCGAGTGGTGCTGGTAAATCCACGTTGCTGCGGTTAATGAATTTATTAGAAGTTCCGGAAGCAGGAGAAGTGCTAGTGGACGGCCGAGAGCTGACCAGTATTAACTATAAAGAACTTCGACAAGCCCGTCAATCAATTGGGATGATATTTCAACATTTCAATCTTGCTGCAAATAAGACCGTTTATGATAATGTGCTAGTGTCTTTAGAATTGGCTAACTATTCAAGAAAGGACAGACGAAATCGAGTAATAGAGTGTCTCCGATTTGTTGGATTGGATAGCTTTATGGATAAATATCCTGCACAATTAAGCGGAGGTCAGAAGCAGCGTGTAGCGATAGCACGCGCAATTGCGAATAATCCGCAAGTATTATTATGTGATGAACCAACCTCTTCCCTTGATCCAAAAACGACAGGGGAAATCTTGCATGTTCTAGAGGACGTTAATAAGCGTCTAGGGGTAACGATTGTAATCGTCAGTCATGAGATGGAGGTAATCAAAAGCATCTGTAACCGTGTGACAGTTTTGGAAGATGGAGAAATTTATGATACCGTTGCAATCCAGCCAAAAGGAATTCAACAAATAAATAACACCTCCAAAAGGTTAGTAGAACAGCTGAAAAAGGATGGTGAAGTAGACCATGCCTGAGATATTAATTCAATATAGATTGGAAATTTGGCAATCTATTGGGGAGACTTTTATAATGGTAGGCATGTCTATCCTAGCAGCGATTATCATCGGACTGCCAGTCGGAACATTGCTTTTCTTAAGTAGAAAAGGAAAGATGCTCGAAAATCGAATAATTTTTTCTACACTGAACTTAATAGTAAATATTATTCGTTCTTTTCCATTTTTATTATTAGTAGTCTTTCTTATTCCATTTACGAGAATCATCATTGGAACGGCTATGGGTACAGCAGCTGCAACGGTCCCATTATCGATTATTGCCATCGCTCATTATGCTCGTTTAGTGGAGCAATCATTACTAGAAGTGCCAAAAGGCGTAATAGAAGCAGCCATTTCGATGGGAGCATCTGTCAGGGAAGTTATCTTCAAATTTCTTTACGTAGAAGCTCGTTCTGGACTTGTGCTAGGACTAACAACTTCGATTATCAGCTTTATTTCTTATTCAACCATTATGGGAGTTGTTGGCGGCGGCGGTATTGGAGATTTTGCGATTCGTTATGGATATCAACAATTTAAAACAGATTTAATGATTTATATGATTATTATTATGGTCATATTAGTACAGGCTATTCAGTTTACTGGTACAGCAATAGCAAAAGTAATTGATAAAAGATAAATGAGGAGATAAGAAAATGAAAAAAATATTATTTTTAATGATAATAGGCCTATTTCTGTTAGCAGCTTGCGGAAAAGAAAAGACAGAAACAGATAAAAAGCAAACGAATACCAAGGAAAAAGAAGAAGTAACGCTAAAAGTAGCGTCTTTAATACCACCAATGACGGAAATCCTTGAGTTAGTAAAACCAACATTAGCAGAGGAAGGTATTAACCTTGATGTTAAAGTATTAAGTGATAATGTACAGCCGAATACGGCACTTGCGGCAGGAGAAGTGGATGCAAACTTCTTCCAGCATGTCCCCTACATGGAAGAGTTTAACCGAAGTAATAACGCTGAATTAGTGCCAGTAAAAGCTATTTATTTTGCAAATTATGGTGTTTATTCAAAACAATATGATTCTATGGATGATGTGCCAGAAGGTGCTGTAATCGCAATTGCTAATGATGTATCCAATGTAGACCGTTCTTTGGCATTATTGGCTCAACATGATGTCATTAAGCTAAAAGAGAAAACGGGTCCTTATTACACCAAAGCGGATATTATCGAAAATCCGAAAAACTATAAGTTTGAAGAAGTTGATTTATTAATGCTTGCAAGAATGTATGATGATGCCGATCTAGTCGTGATGACACCAGCTTATGCTTCCCCACTTGGCTTAACACCAAAAAGTGATGCCTTGTTAGTAGAAGGGGTAGAAAATGATTTTGCGATTACATTAGTTGCTCGTAAAGATAATGCAGATTGGGAACCTATTCAAAAGCTAGCGGAAGCAATGACTAGTCCAGAGGTTCGTAAATTTTTAGAGAAAAAATATGACGAAACAGCCATTCCTGCATTTTAAATAAGAGGTTGTCTAAAGACAGTCATATTTCACTGATAAATAGCATATCAATGCCTTATCCTAACTATTTATAAGGATAGGGCTTTCTTTTTGGGGAAATTCTGGCTTTAAAAAAATGAATAATTAGCGTATAATTATAGGTAACTATTTAAAATTTTTTGAAAATAAGTTGGGCTGTAACAAGGTGATGCTTGATCCAGAAAAGATGATAGCTTAAATAATTCCTTGGTTACTTTAATGCATCAAAAAGGGAACGCTTACATTCTTTCTGAAAATAAAAGTATAAGGAAGGTTAAAATGAGCAGACGAGAGACGAAAACAGACGTTATTTTAATTGGTGCCGGGATTATGAGTGCAACTCTAGGAACGCTTTTAAAAGAATTAGACCCAGATTTGAAAATTACAGTGTTTGAAAAATTGGCTAGTGCAGGTGAAGAAAGCTCGAATGAATGGAATAATGCGGGAACAGGTCATGCGGCACTATGCGAATTGAACTACACAGTAGAAAAACCAGATGGCTCTGTAGACATAAGTAAAGCGGTAGAAATTAACGAACAGTTTCAAGTTTCCTTGCAATTTTGGTCTCATCTTGTAAATAATCAAGTATTACATAATCCACAAGATTTTATTAGACCATTGCCACATATGAGTTTAGTGCTAGGGGGAAAAAATGTAGCATTTTTACAAAAACGTTTTGAGGCAATGGTAAGTAATCCGCTATTTAAAGGAATGGAATTTTCAAAGGATCCTGAAAAACTAAAAGAATGGATACCTCTCATTATGCAAGATCGCGAATTAAAAGAGCCGATAGCCGCGACAAAGATTGATTCTGGAACAGATGTGAATTTTGGTGCCTTAACACGCTTGCTGTTTGCTGATTTATTGAAAAAGGGGGTAGAAATTAACTACAAGCACAGTGTAAATGATTTAAAACGAACGAAAGATGGTTTATGGGAAGCAAAGGTACAAAATTTAAATAGTGGCACAATGGAAACACATGCTGCTAAATTCGTCTTTATTGGCGGCGGCGGCGGCAGTTTACATTTACTGCAGAAATCTGGTATTCCTGAAGGTAAACATATGGGTGGGTTCCCAGTCAGTGGTATATTTTTAGTCTGCAAAAATCAAGAAATAATCGAAAAACATCATGCAAAGGTGTATGGTAAAGCAAAGGTCGGAGCACCACCCATGTCTGTTCCCCATTTAGATACACGATTCATCGATAATCAGAAATCATTGCTTTTTGGCCCTTTTGCTGGTTTTTCACCTAAGTTTTTGAAGACAGGCTCCATGTTTGATTTAATTACATCTGTTAAGCCAGATAATTTGTTAACGATGCTGGCAGCTGGTGCAAAAAATATGTCCTTAACAAGTTATTTAATCCAGCAGCTTATGCTTTCAAAAGAAAAGCGAATAGAAGAATTACGTGAATTTATCCCGAATGCCAAAGCGGAGGATTGGGATCTTGTGGTAGCTGGGCAGCGTGTCCAAGTAATAAAGGATACAGAAGCTGGCGGAAAAGGGACACTTCAATTTGGAACAGAGGTTGTAAGTGCGGCAGATGGCTCTATAGCAGCATTGCTTGGTGCCTCACCTGGTGCCTCTACTGCTGTTCACGTTATGCTGAAAGTAATCCAGAAATGTTTTACAGAAAAAATGCCAGAATGGCAGCCGAAATTAAAGGAAATGATCCCATCGTATGGATTATCCCTAAAAGAAAACCCCCAGCTATTGCATGACGTTCATACATTAACAGCAGAAACATTGCGATTGTCTGAAAAAAGCCCTATTCATCACTAATCGAAATTAGATTGTTAATACATTCAACTAGGAGAGAAAAAATTTTTTTCGAACAAGTAATACAAAATCAGATACATTTATTTAAAAAAACTTTCATCATGGGATGGAAGTTTTTCTTTTGGAGAAACCGATAGAAGCTTCGCTATTCCTATGTTTTTTCTATATGTATAGAAAAATGATTTAAATTTTGCGAAATGATTGACAAGCGCTTTCAAAAAATGGTTAACTTTGTTTATACAACAAACAAACTAACTTTTGGATTACAAATTATTAGCTGGGTAAGTTTGAAAGTTGGAGGGAATTTTGAAAAATTGCAAATTAGAAAAATACTAGTCTATTTAAATCATTATTCATAAGGAGGATTTTTTAAATGAAAATTATCAACCCTGTACTGAAAGGATTTAATCCAGACCCAAGCATTTGCAGAGTCGGTGAAGACTACTATATCGCAGTATCTACCTTTGAGTGGTTTCCAGGAGTACAAATACATCATTCAAAGGATTTGGTGAATTGGGAATTAGTTGCACACCCATTACAAAGAGTTTCTCAACTAGATATGAAAGGAAATCCTAACTCTGGTGGTGTTTGGGCTCCTTGCTTAAGCTATAGCGACGGGAAGTTTTGGCTTATTTATACTGATGTAAAAGTAGTGGATGGCGCTTGGAAAGATTGTCACAATTATTTGGTTACTTCCGAAACGGTAGATGGGGATTGGGGAGAGCCGATTAAATTAAATAGCTCTGGTTTTGATGCTTCCTTGTTTCATGACGCGGATGGCAAGAAATATTTATTAAATATGCTGTGGGATCAGCGTATTGGCCGTCATCCTTTCGGCGGAATTGTTATGCAGGAATACTCTACCAAGCAGAAAAGGCTAATTAATAAGCCGCAAATAATTTTTAAAGGCACGGATATTAAATTAACAGAAGCGCCGCATCTTTATCATATTGGTGAATACTATTATTTATTAACAGCAGAAGGCGGAACGAAATATGAGCATGCTGCAACAATTGCACGCTCCAAAAATATAGAAGGACCTTATGAGGTTCATCCGGATAACCCACTTTTAACTTCCTGGCATGATCCTAGAAATCCATTGCAAAAATGTGGGCATGCTTCTATTGTTCACACCCATACGGATGAATGGTATTTAGCTCATTTAACTGGCCGTCCTATTCATCCAGATGATGATTCTATAATCCAACAAAGGGGATATTGTCCTTTAGGAAGGGAAACAGCGATTCAGAAGCTGGAATGGAGAGATGGCTGGCCATATGTAGTTGGCGGAAAAGAAGGGAGCTTGGAAGTAGAAGCTCCAAAGATTCCAGAAACAAAATTTCCTCCAACTTATCCAGTTGTCGATGAATTTGAGGAAGATAAGCTCAATATCAATTTCCAAACATTGCGCATTCCTTTTACAGAGAAATTAGGTTCTTTATCAGAAAGACCTCATCATTTACGCTTATTTGGCCAAGAATCATTAACATCAACCTTTACACAATCTTTTGTTGCTAGACGTTGGCAAAGCCTTCAATTTGAAGCGGAAACAGCCGTAGCTTTTACGCCAGAGAATATACAGCAGGCTGCAGGTTTAGTAAATTACTATAACACTGAAAACTGGACAGCATTGCAAGTGACATATGATGAAAATCTTGGACGCATCCTTGATTTAATGGTTAATGACAACTTTTCTTTCTCTCAACCATTGAAGGAGAAAATAATTGTTCCAACCGAAATAGAATATATTTACTTAAGAGTCACAGTCGAAAATGAATACTACTACTACTCTTACTCATTTGATAAAGTAGAGTGGAATACACTAGATATAGTATTTGAATCAAAAAAACTATCTGATGACTATATTCGCGGTGGCGGTTTCTTTACTGGAGCATTTGTAGGAATACAATGTCAAGATACAAGTGGTCAAAATATACCAGCAGACTTTAAATATTTCCGCTATCAAGAAAATGAATAATGGTAAAACCCAGGAAATTAGCTCCTGGGTTTTTATTTTTTTCCTTTTCTAGCACATAATATTCTCTTATATATGCGGAAGTAAAATGAAAGTGCTAACATTTCATTTCCCCCTTTAGACGGAAAAACAATATGTTAAGTTGTAAGAGTTTTCATTGTAAGATAAAAGCGTAGTAATCATCATAAATAATTTACTTAAAATAAATTACTCGGAGGTCATTAAATTGAAAAGAATATTATTAGCTTGTTCTTCAGGAATGTCTACTAGTCTATTAGTTTCTAAAATGAAAGACGCTGCAAAGGAAAAAGGCATTGAAGCAGAAATTTGGGCTGTTGCTCAAGATAAAGCACAGACAGATATGGAACGTGCAGATGTCCTTTTAATTGGTCCGCAAATGCGCTTTTTAAAAAAGAAACTAGCTACTCAAGCAGAATCAGTTGGAATTCCATTAGATGTTATTGATCCAGTTGCTTATGGACGAATTGATGGATTGGCTGTTTTAAACAAAGCGTTAGAATTAATCGAGAATAACAAGTAATCGTTTATTTCCAAATGAAAGCATTTACTAAAAGAAGGAAGAGAGGAAAAACCTTATGAATAAATTTATGGAGGTTTTGGAAAATATTCTATTGCCAATTGCTGAGAAATTGAACAACAATCGTTATTTAGCAGCATTACGTGATGGATTTATGGTTGCCTTGCCGCTAATCATTTTTGGATCAATTTTTGTTGTAATTGCAAACTTTCCTTTCCTAGATAAGATGATAAGCGAAGATGCTTATGCAGCTTATCAAAATGCATTAGGTCCAGCATCCGCAGCAACGCTAAGTATTATGGGACTCTTTGTCATAATGGGAATTGGATATAAGCTGACACAGCATTATGGTCTTGAAGCAATTTATGGAGCTGTTGTAGGGGTTGCATCATTCCTTATTTTAAACCCACAAGAATTAGGGGAAGTAACTGGGGTTATCCCAACAGTTATTCTTGGCGCACAAGGTATGTTCTTGGGGATTTTCACAGCATTTATTTCCGCAGAGCTATATCGCTTCTTTGTGAAGAAAAATTGGACGATTAAAATGCCGCCAGGTGTACCGGACTCTGTATCTAGATCCTTTAGTGCATTGATTCCCATTACACTAACATTAACATTCTTTTTAATCATTCGTATTCTTTTCAGCTTTACACCATTTGAAACAGTACAAAACTTTATTTATACAATTATTCAAGAGCCATTAACTGCTCTAGGTAGTAGTCTTCCAGCAACAATCGTAGTGGTATTATTAATTCAATTATTCTGGTTCTTCGGTTTACACGGACAAATTATTATGAACTCTGTCCTTGACCCAATCTGGTATGCATTGAATGACCAAAACTTTACTGCTTTCCAAGCAGGAACAGAGCTTCCAAACGTTATCACAAAACAATTTATGGATACGTTCCTAGTAGGTATGGGTGGTACTGGGATGACATTGGGGGTTGTTATTCTTATCTTCTTAATCGGTAAGAGCAGACAAACAAAAGAACTTGGAAAACTAGGTGGACCAGCTGGAATTTTCAACGTAAATGAACCAATTATCTTTGGTTTACCAATCATTATGAACCCATTAGTTCTTATTCCGTGGTTATTAGCGCCAGTAGTAGTAACAATCATTACGTATCTGACAATGTCAGCAGGTATCGTTCCGAAACCAGCAGGTATCATTGTTCCGTGGACAACACCGATTGGTATTAGTGGATTCTTAGCAACTGGTAATGATTGGAGAGGGGCAGCACTGCAAATCTTTAACTTACTTGTTGTGATGGTGATTTGGTGGCCATTCCTAAAAGTTCTAGACAAAAATTATTATGAAACAGAGAAAAAAGGATAAGCAGTCAGCAAGATAGAAATAAGTTTTACATTAAGAGGAAGGGGATTTACCTTAGTTAACCTTAAGTGTAAACCCCCTTTAGTTTTAGAAATGGAGTGACAGGGATGGAAACAGATAACAAAATGACAGAAATAGCTTTTCAAATAATTCTTTTTGCTGGAAATGGACGTTCATGTGCAATGGAAGCAATACAAGAAGCAAAAGAAGGAAACTTTGAAGAAGCGGATCGATTACTAGAAGAATCAAGTTCCGAACTTGGTAAAGCGCATGGTTTTCAAACGAGACTACTCCAAGAGGAAGCGAGCGGAAATGGTGCGGGTGTGAATGTGATTTTAGTTCATTCTCAAGATCATTTGATGACAGCTATTACTGTTCGTGATTTAGCTACTGAAATAATTGAGATTTATCGTAATAAATAATTTTGGAGGTTTCTTAAAATGACTGTTCAATACAAATTTCCTAAAGGTTTTTGGTGGGGAAGTGCCACATCTGCAACACAGATAGAGGGAGCAGCGAATGAAGCAGAAAAAGGAAAAAACATTTGGGACCATTGGTATGAGGCAGAACCAAATCGCTTTTTTAACAATGTAGGGCCAGAAACTACTTCTAATTTCTACTATCAATATAAAGAGGATATTCAATTGATGAAGGAAATTGGGCATAATTCTTTCCGCTTATCTATTTCTTGGTCTAGATTAATTCCAAACGGACGGGGAGAAGTGAACCCAGAAGCTGTAACTTTTTACAATAATGTAATTAATGAGCTACTAGCTAATGGAATCGAACCATTCGTTACCCTGTATCATTTTGATATGCCGCTAGAGATGCAGAAAATCGGTGGCTGGGAAAATCGTGAAGTTGTAGATGCTTACCAAGCCTATGCTTTGCAATCCTTCCAGCTATTCGGTGATCGTGTGAAAAAATGGTTTACGTTCAATGAACCGATTGTTCCGGTAGAAGGTGGATATTTATATGATTTTCATTATCCGAATATCGTAGATTTTAAGAAGGCTGCACAAGTAGCCTATCATACAGTTTTAGCACATGCGAAAGCTGTTCAAGCTTTTCGAGGATGGAGTCAAGACAAAGATACAAAAATAGGGATTGTTTTAAATTTAACACCATCCTACCCAAGAAGCCAGAATCCATATGATTTAAAAGCTGCGAATATTTGTGATTTATTCTTTAATAGAAGTTTCTTAGATCCTGCTGTTCTTGGTGAATATCCAGAGGAATTAGTAGAAATATTACGTGAACATGGACAACTACCGAATAGTGAGCAAGGAGATTTAGAACTAATTAAAGAAAATACAGTTGATATTCTTGGTGTCAACTATTATCAGCCCCGCCGAGTAAAGGCAAAAGAGCATTTACCCAATCCTTATAGCCCTTTTATGCCAGAATGGTTCTTTGATCCCTATGAGATGCCAGGCAGAAAAATGAACCCTTATCGCGGCTGGGAAATTTACGAAAAAGGTATTTACGATATCATGGTGAATTTAAAGGAAAACTATGGGAATGTGGAATCCTTTATTTCCGAAAATGGCATGGGAGTACAAGATGAAGAGCGTTTCTTGAAAGATGGACAAATTCAAGATGATTATCGTATTGAATTTATTGAAGGACATTTACAATGGCTGCATAAGTCTATTGAAGAAGGCTGTAATGTTAAAGGATATCATCTATGGACATTCATGGATAACTGGTCATGGTCCAATGCTTATAAAAATCGCTACGGTTTCATTTCAGTAGATCTAAAAACACAGACAAGAACACCAAAGAAAAGTGCTTACTGGTTTAAAAATGTAGCAGCCAATAATGGATTTTAGGAACAACCATGAATGTTTCTGATATAATCTTTCTAGATATCAAGATAGGTTCTGATCAAGAGTTAAGATCAGAACCTTTTTGAGTAAAAATGTATATGGATAAAATAGTAAAAAATGAATGGAAGGAGACTTTATTTTGTTAAGCTCCCGAATGAAACAAGTATTAAGTGAATTATTGGCAGCGGATACACCAGTAACAGGTGAATATTTAGCTACTGTTAATCATGTGACAGCGCGAACAACAAGAGAAGATATTAAAAACCTAGATGCTATATTAAATAATCATGGTGCAAAAATAATTTCCGTTATCTCAAAAGGCTACACGTTGGAGATTTGGGATAAAGCTGTATTTCAACAGTATTTACATTCTATATTTGTAGAAAACTCACTTTCTCATACTGGTATCCCTAAAACACCAGAAGACAGAGTAACTTATATTATTATCCGGTTTTTATTAAATGATCAATACCTTAAATTAGATGATCTCGCAGATGAACTGTTTGTCAGTAAGTCTACTATTCAACAAGACATTAAGCATGTGAAAGAAAGCCTCCAAAAGTATGACATTATATTAGAAGCACGACCGAATTATGGACTTAAAGCAATTGGGGATGAAATTAAAGTTCGCTTTTGTTTATCAGAGTATGTACTTGACCGTAAAAAACAAACAATCAGTACAATAGATAGTCCTCATCCTTCTATTTTTAATGAAGAGAAAATGGATAATATCCAAGAAATTATTTTAAGACAAATAAAAAAGTATCAAATTACTTTATCGGATATCGCTATTAATAATTTATTGATTCATATTGTAATCGCCCAAAAGCGGATTGTTAGTGGTCATTATGTAGCAATATTTCATGCCGATTTGGATGAAATTGAACAACAAAGGGAATATCATGTAGCAAATGAAATAGTGAAGGAAGTAGAAGATCTATATCAAATTAAGTTTCCACAGGCGGAGATTGCCTATATTGCCATGCATTTACTTGGAACAAAGTTAGTTACCCAGAAAAAGGGTCATATTGATCATGTAATTGAGGATGATATTCTTCAGCTGGTTCATTTTGTTTTGTCCAAAATAGAAGAAAAATTAGACTTAGGCATTGAAAAGGATGAAGAACTTATCTTTGGAATGAGTATGCATTTAAAGCCTGCAGTTAACCGCATTAAATATGGAATGAATATAAGGAACCCCATGTTGCAAGAAATTAAAAATAACTATCCACTTGCCTATGAGGCAGGGATTATTGCAGGACTGGCCATTAAAGAATACACAGGAATCGAAATGGATGAAAATGAAGTTGGTTATTTAGCGCTTCATATTGGTGCAGCAATGGAAAGAACTAAATTACGTTCAGGTCCAAAACGCTGTTTAGTTGTATGTGCTTCTGGGCTTGGAACCGCCCAGTTAATTTATTATCGTCTTAAATCTTATTTTGGCAGTAATTTAGATGTGGTTGGGACGACAGAATATTATATGCTCGATCAATATAATTTAAATGAAGTTGATTTTATCGTTAGTTCTATTCCGTTTAAGGAGAGCTTTGACATTCCAGTCATTGAGGTAAATGCAATATTGAAGGAAAGTGATTTAAAGGCAATTGAAAAATTTATTCTAAACCAAAGTAATCATCAGCCAATCGAATCCTTTTTTCGCCAAGATCTTATTTTTTTAAAGAAAACATTCCATTCCCAAGAAGAGGTTTTAACCTTTTTACATACACAGTTAATGAAGAAAGGTTTAGTGGGAAAACCATTTTTAGACGCGGTATATGAAAGAGAAAAGGTAGCGCCAACCGCTTATGGGAACTTGGTTGCTATCCCGCATCCGATTACGCCCCAAACAGAAAAAACATTTGTATGTGTATGCACCTTAGAAAAACCTATCGATTGGAATAATAACTCGGTTCAGATTATCTTTTTGCTATGTGTAAAAAAGAACAGTCAAGAGGATTTGCAGGAAATGTATGATGTCCTCGGTAAATTTATTGAGGACCACACAAGTGTTCATAAAATATTAAAGGCAAGTATGTATGAGGAATTTATCCGCATAATGAAGGAAGCATGATGGTTAGAAAGTAAAGAGCGGGGGTTTACCGATATAGGTATACTCCCGCTTTTTAAGTTAATTCTTATTCTCCTACATCTGCCCACTTATATTCATAAGTTGCTCCGAATGGATTTACAAATACATTCTTTACTTTTGGTGAAATCAATTGTGCTCTTGATGCTTGGTAAACAGGTGCAATTGGAGCATCTTCAAATAATAGCTTTTCAGCTTTTAAGAAGTTATCATAACGAGCAACGTTATCAGTTGCAAGTTTAGTTGCTGTATCGCCAACTAATTGATCATATTCTTTATTAGAATAGCCTGTTTTATTGTTTCCTCCATCTGTAATCCACAAATTCATGTATGTGAATGGATCAAGGAAGTCAGGGCCCCATCTAGAAAGTTGCAGCTCATAATCCATGCTAGAATCTAGATCAAGTCGTTGCTCTTTTGGAACTTGTTTAATTTTAACATTCAAGCCTTCTAAGTTTGTAGATAACTGGTTAGCCACATATTCAACTAAAGTTTTTGTTGTTGCATCATCATCTGCTAAAAACTCTAGCGAAACATTATCTGTACCTAATTCTTTTAAGCCTTTTGCCCAGTAATCTTTTGCTGCTTTTAAATCATAAGTAACAAGATCTCCACTAACTTTGCGGAAGTCCTCACCAGTTTCTGGCATTGGAGTAAAGTCAGCTGGGACAAGTCCATTTGCTACGATAGAACCGTTATTTAAGATTTCATTAACTAAAGCATCTTTGTCAAATGCACGGCTAAGAGCTAAACGAATATTTTTGTTTGCTAAAGCTTCTGATTTTGTTTGGTTAAATTTAAGGAAATACACAAATGTGTCTGCTGAAACATTATAATTCTCATCAGTTGAATACTGGTCAACTAAATCAGATGTAAGATCCATGCGATCGACTGTTCCTTTTTCATATAAACCAAGAGCTGTTTGTGGGTCTTTTACTACTTCAAATGTCAATTTATCCATTTTAACGGTGCTTGCATCCCAATAACTATCATTTTTTGCAAGAACCCATGAAGTACCTGTACTATCCCACTCAGTAATGCTATAAGGCCCGTTTGCTAATAAGTTCTCTGAACTTGTTGCAAATTTATCTCCTTTTTCTTCCACAAACTTTTGGTTTAATGGCAAGAATGTACCAAAAGTAGTTAATGTCTCAAAATAAGGTGTTGGGTTTTCTAATTCTACAACAAGTGTATAATCACCGTCCGCCTTCACACCTAATTGATCAACAGCTAGTTCCCCAGAACTGATAGCAGCAGCATTTTTAATGACACCGTTCATCATATAAGGACCATATTCCGATTTAGTGTCCGGATTAACAGCGCGTTGCCATGCATACACAAAGTCGTTTGCTGTAACTGGGTCACCATTTGACCATTTAGCATCTTCTCTTAATGTAAACGTCCAAGTTAATCCATCATCACTAACTTTGTGATCAGTTGCAATACCTGGTGATGGCTGTGTATCTTTATCTAAACGGTAAAGCCCTTCCATTGTAGCACCAAGATAAACAAATGAAGATTCATCTGTAGCTAATGCTGGGTCCATTGACGGAATTGCCTCTGGATTTATAAAGTTAAGGACTTTTTCGTCTGATTTACCGTCCTTATCCTTTGAGTCGGTAGAAACGTCGGTATTATCGCCAGAGCATGCAGCTAATACACTTAGCACAAATGCAAACGTGAGAAGTAATAACCAATTTTTTCGTTTCATGAAGTATTCCCCCTGTTTATGTTGTTTAATTCTGAATATTATCTATCTAGTGAACATTCAAAACTATAAAAATTATTATACCTACTAGTAGATGTAGTTGTAAAGTTATTGTTGAATAATTATTGAAAGATTTAGTATATTTAGACCTATTTTATCTGAAGGATTTTATTTTATAAGAAAAAGAGATTCAGAATTATGGAACGATAAGGTTAGAAAATAATGAATATTCCTTTCTAAAGATATGTGTTGGGGGGATTAAGGAACGATTGTTGTTCTTCTTGCTGTCTTAATCCGTTACGTGATAGAGTTTGAAGGAGTACTGCCTGCTTTTGGGTAGATTATATATAAGGAAGTTGGAAGGAGAGGAATTGAATGGAATATCGCAAAGCGACTAGGGAAGATATTAATCTGCTAATGGAGCTAAGAAAATTCCAGTTAGTAGATGAGGGGATTACTGCAGATAAAGATATTGATAACGAACTAGAAGATTTTTTTCAAAGGAAATTAGCAGAAGGTTCCCTTATTCAATGGCTTGTAATGGAGGAGAATGAAATAATTGCAACAGGAGCTATCGTAATATATGAATTCCCACCTACTTATACGAACAAGAGCGGAAAAAAGGCCTACGTAACTAATATGTATACAAAGAATGCTTATCGCGGAAAAGGAATAGCTACCACTCTACTAACAAAATTAGTTGAGGAAGCTAAAAGCTTAGGTATTAAGAAAATATGGTTGGGTGCTTCGAAGCTTGGCAGACCTGTTTATAAGAAGTTCGGCTTTAAGGAAACGGATGAGTGGATGGAGTTGGAGCTAGAATAATAATGCAGGAGTGGTTAGGGTCATCCTTTTTGTGGACAGACCCTCTTTTTTATTTGGTAAAAGTGATGGGGAGTTTATTTGGTCGATGAGGTATAGTGGAATGGCAGCAGATGGGGTAGATATAAGCTCATAATTGTGGTATATCAGCCAAAGCAGAGGTGAAATCAGCTAAAGTAGAAGGGAAATCAGCTAAAGTAGAAGGGAAATCAGCCAAAGCAGAGGTGAAATCAGCCAAACTGGAGGGAGAATCAGCCAAAGCAGAAGGGAAATCAGCTAAAGCAGAGGTAAAATCAGCTAAAGCCCAAAATACTAGCCAATCTCTCTCACTTCACCCACCAACGTCTACCTCAACATAACTAAAAAAGAGCCTCCGCAAAAGGGAAGCTCTTTCTCAAAATCTATTAATTACGAATCAGATAATCAAATGCACCTAACGAAGCAGTTGCACCAGAACCCATGGAAATAATGATTTGCTTATAAGCGCTGTCTGTACAATCTCCAGCTGCAAATACACCTGGCAGGCTTGTAGCGCCATGCTTATCAACAAGAATTTCACCCATTCTGTTACGCTCCACTGTGCCTTCTAACCAATCTGTATTAGGAACTAGACCAATTTGGACGAACACTCCTGCAAGCTCGATATGTTTTTCTTCACCGGTTTCGCGTTCAACATAAGTAATACCGTTAACTTTATCAGTACCAGTTATTTCTTTTGTTTGAACATTTTTAAGAACTGTAACATTTGGTAGGCTGTTTAAGCGTTCTTGTAAAACAGAGTCTGCTTTTAATTCCGACATATATTCAAGAACTGTTACGTGTTTCACAATTCCTGCCAAGTCGATAGCAGCTTCAATTCCTGAGTTACCGCCACCGATTACAGCGACGTCTTTTCCAGTAAATAATGGTCCATCACAGTGTGGACAATATGCTACACCTTTGTTCTTAAACTCTGCTTCTCCCGGTACGCCAACATTGCGCCAGCGAGCACCAGTTGATAGAATAACAGATTTACTTTTCAGAACGGCGCCATTTTCCAATTCGATTTCTATTAAGTCTTTTTTCTCTAAACGCTTAGCACGTTGAAGGTTCATAACGTCAATGTTATATTCTTTTACATGCTCTTCCAGACTTGCTGCAAGCTTTGGACCTTCTGTTTGTTTCACACTAATGAAGTTTTCAATAGCTAACGTATCCATGATTTGGCCACCGAAGCGTTCTGCAACGATACCAGTGCGGATTCCTTTACGTGCAGCGTAGATTGCAGCACTTGCACCAGCTGGACCACCGCCAACTACTAATACATCAAATGGTTCTTTATCAGCAAATTCAGAAGCATCAGCTGTGCTGCCCATTTTTGCTAAAATTTCTTCTAATGACATACGACCGCTGCCAAAAGATTCCCCGTTAAGGAAAACGGTAGGAACTGCCATGATATCTTTGCTTTCTACTTCTTCTTTAAAAGCTGCCCCATCAATCATTGTATGTGTGATACCAGGGTTTAAAAGACTCATCACATTCAACGCTTGTACTACATCCGGACAGTTATGGCAAGTTAAGCTAATGTAAGATTCAAAGTGGAATTCACCTTTGATTGCTTTAATTTGATCGATTACTTTTTGATCGACTTTAGGAGCTCTACCACTTACTTGAAGTAAAGCTAATACTAAAGAAGTGAATTCATGTCCTAGAGGGATACCAGCAAAAGTAATTCCAGTATCTTCGCCAACACGATTTACACTAAAACTTGGTGTTCTTTCTAATTCAGCAGTTTCTACTTTGATATGAGCTGACATAGTAGCTAGTTCATCAACTAGGGCTAGCATGTCACGGGATACTTCATCCGATCCCGTGCTAACCTTAAGAACAACATCGCCTTCCATCATTTGCAGATATTGGTTCAGCTGCCCTTTAATTTCATTATCTAGTAACATATGGAGCCACTCCCTTAAATTTTGCCAACAAGGTCTAGGCTTGGCTTAAGTGTAGTGCTGCCTTCTTGCCATTTAGCTGGGCAAACTTCACCTGGATTGTTGCGAACATATTGTGCAGCTTTAATTTTGTTTACTAGTGTGCTTGCGTCACGGCCGATACCGTCTGCATTGATTTCAACCGCCTGGATTTTACCATCTGGATCGATAATGAAAGTTCCGCGATCTGCCAGACCAGCTTCCTCGTTAAGAATGTCAAAATCACGAGAAATTCTTTGTGTTGGGTCACCGATCATTATGTACTCGATTTTGCCGATTGCCTCTGAATGATCGTGCCATGCTTTGTGAGTGAAATGAGTGTCTGTTGAAACAGAGTAAACTTCTACTCCAAGATCCTTCAATGTTGCATATTCGTTTTGTAAGTCTTCTAATTCAGTTGGACATACGAAAGTAAAATCAGCTGGGTAGAAGCAGAAAATACTCCATTTACCTTTTAAGTTTTCTTCTGTTACTTCAATAAATTCACCGTTATGAAATGCCTGAGCTGTAAATGGTGAAACTTCTTTTCCAATAATTGACATAATAAAATTCCTCCTAATATGAATAATTTATTACTAGTTTGGACAAATAATCCAAACTTATGCAAATAATAATTATTACAATTCAACATTTATTATTATATAAACTTAATTATTTTGTCAAGGATAATCTAAAACTTATTAATACTTATTTTAATTTTTATTAATAATAACTCTTGCGTGAATTTGTGAAAAGCAGACAACATAAGTACTGTATTTGCAGTGTTTTTGTTATCGATCTATTAATTTTCATTTATTAAAGATTATTCTCAATTAAGGGGGGCTCGTTCGCCTATCAATAATATAATCAAGCCTTCTATAAAAATAGGAATACCGTTTTCAAAAAATTAAGAAATAAAACTATGTAAAAGAAGAAGAGGCCTTTTTCATAATTAAAGATTTATTGGAGAAACTACTTTGTATCTAACTTAATTGGGTGGGAAACATTATGATACATAAAAGCATAAATATTATTTTGGTTTTGGTTGGATGCTATCTTTTATACCTTATTGTATTCTGTGTTATCGTGCCTTACTTTTACAAGCCTAAGGAAAACTCTTCTTGGAATCCAGCTGTGAACCTCTCGCAGAACGAAGAGAATGTAGTGTCATCTGATAAAGTAGTATTACTTCAAGACAGGGAAGATTCTGGTTTAGCAAGATTGCAGTTAATAAAGAATGCAAAGAAATCTATTGATTTATCTACTTATGCCATTCAAAAAGGTACATATTCTGATTTGTTTTTTGCTTCTCTATTTGAAGCAGCAGATCGTGGGGTAAAAGTACGTATTTTACTGGATGGAATGGTCAATCAATTTAATAAGGATTTACGTTTGTATAGCTATGCTATTTATCAGCATCCGAATATGGAATTAAAGTATTATGAACCCCTACATTTAGGAAAGCCTTGGACTTGGAATAATCGATTTCATGATAAGCTATTTATTATAGATGAAGAACTTGCGTTAGTTGGCGGTAGAAATATAGGAGATAAATATTTTAGTGCACAAGGATCTAAAGGAGCTTCCAATGATCGCGATGTACTTGTGTTTACTGAAAAATTAGAAACAAGTGTGTTAAAGCAGATGAATGTTTATTATCAATATGTTTGGGAACACCCTTTTACAAAAAGTTCCGTAAAGAAACTTTCACAAAGGAAGGAAAAGTTAGGGGAGCGAAAGCGAAAAAGAGCCATCTACTTATTAAAACATGCTAAAGAGGTTTACCCATTGGCGATAGATAAAATGATTAACTGGAAAAAAGATGCATATCCAACGAAAAAAGTTCATTTTCTTTTTAATCCACATCAGCGCTTTAATAAAGATCCTCTTATTTGGAAAGAAATTGTATCACTAAGTGAACAAGCAAAATCCATTTATTTAGAAAGCCCTTATATTGTGCCAACGCAGAAAATGCTGGCATATGTAGATAAAAAGAAAATAGCGGTTGATCATTGGAAGGTCCTAACAAATTCCGTTGCCTCTTCACCGAACTTAGTTGCATTTTCTGGATATTGGGCAAGCAGGAAGGACATTGTTCATTTCGTTGATGAGTTATATGAGTACCAGCCGAAAACGGAATCGCTTCATGGAAAGACGTATATCTTTGATGGGAAAATTAGTTTAATTGGCTCCTATAATCTAGATGCAAGAAGTACTTTTTTAAATACCGAAACAATGGTATTGATTGATAGTGAAGAATTCGCTCACTTTCTTCAAGAGGAATTAAATAAAACGGTAAATGATCAAAGTCTTCAAGTTTTAGAAGATGGGGCTTATAAATCAGATGATAAAGTGAAGGAAACAGAAGCAGGTTTTTGGAAGAAACTGACGGTAAGGGCATTGTCCTTTTTCGTAAAGCTGGTGGACTTTTTAGTGTAGGCTATTTTCTAGAAAATAGCCTCTGTGTTTCACGTGAAACGCAGAGGCATGATTATTATCCTTAATAAAGGACCATATTTCCTGTATTCTTAGCATGGGTTTCTGCCTTTTTTAAAAGCAAGACAGAGGCAGCGGCAAGGATAAGAATAATGGAAAATAAAAGCGAATATTGTCCGACCATTTGCGTAAAACCTTTTCCATTCAGCACAAGATCTCGAAAGATATCTAGTACATAAGTTAGTGGAAAAAGGTAGGCAATTGCTTTCCCCCAGATTGGAAAGGCAAGGATTGGAATACGTACACCAGAGAAGAATTGCATTGGTTCCTCAAAAATGGTAAAAAGGATTCCAGCATCTCGCGAAAAGAGAAAGACAATAT
The DNA here is from genome assembly GCF_038006945.1 of Niallia sp. FSL M8-0099. NCBI lineage: Bacteria > Bacillati > Bacillota > Bacilli > Caryophanales > Bacillaceae > Niallia > Niallia sp. FSL M8-0099. The sequence goes on along the minus strand of NZ_JBBOWF010000002.1, from coordinate 1,494,239 downwards.
TTAAAAATCCCCCCCAAACAATGGCAGATACACTAAGAAGAAATAAGGCAAGTGGGACATTTGCCCAATAAATTTCAGCCGCCTTTCCTGTAACAATAAGCACCAATAGAATGAAGGTAGTGAATAGCCATACGGCTTCAAGCAAATTTCCAGCTGCGCGTGCAAACATGATAGTTAAACGATTTGCAGGTGTAAGAAAGATGAGCTCAAGTGTACCAGCCTGACGCTCGTAGCTCATATTCCAAGCGGATTGAACGAGACTCCAGAAGAAAATATATCCTAAGTACCCAGTTAGTAAAAACATAGTGATTTGGTCAACATCCATATAGGCCGATAGCGGACTAGATTTCGTTAGGTTAAAAGGTTTAAAGGAATAATAAGACGTAATAAACAATAAAGCTGGCCATAAGAGTAAGGAAAAATAGATAAACTTGTTATGAAAATTATGTTTATGACTTTTAGCCATTTCTGCTTGTAAAATAGAAAACAACTTTATGCAGATTTCTCCTTTGCTAAGGTTAGAATCGCATCTTCTAATCTTGGCCGCTTAAGCTCCAGCTTTAGGATTGGAACAGATTCATTCATACAAATATTAATAAGGAAAGAAGTGGGATCATATGGTGCATCGACAAGAATCACTGTGCTCTCTGTCAGCCAATTAAACTGAATGCTGCAATCGACTAATGCTTGTTTGAGTTTATTTTGCACATTTGCTGATAGGGAACTTGTTTCCATCCTCAAATGATAGCTTTTTACAACAGATGAAATAATTTTTTCTGGTGTGCCATCTAAAATAATCGATCCCTTTTCAATAATATAGATGCGATCACAAAGCTCCTCCACTTCTTCGAGGTAATGACTTGTTAATAAGATTCCTTTGTCTTCCTGCTTTGCTAAGTTTTTCACTAATCCTCTCAATTGTTTGGCTACTGGTGCATCCAGGCCAAGCGTTGGTTCATCAAGAAATAAATATTTAGGATCATTAATAAGTCCTCTCGCAATTTGGAGCCTTTGCTTCATCCCTTTAGAATATAGTTCTACTGGAATATCTTTTGCCTCTTTTAATCCAACTTGATCGAGAAGATAGGCGATGCGTTTTTCCAGCTCTAGACCTGATAGTTGATAGAGCTTTCCGAAATATCGAAGGTTTTCGGATCCAGTCAGCCGCCAATATAGCATTCTTTCTCCGCCAGCAATCATATTAATGTGCTTTTTTACTTTCATTGCCTCTTTTACAGCATCAAAACCATCAATCGTTATTTGTCCCTCTGTTGGATTTAGTAAGGTACTGAGCATTTTAATGGTTGTAGTTTTTCCAGCCCCATTTAAACCGAGCAAGCCAACGATTTCTCCTTCTTTAATAGAGATGTTCAAATCTTTAACAGCACAAACAACTTGCTTTTCTGAACGGAAAAAATTCTTTCTTTTTTTCACTGTGTAATACTTACTAATTCCTTTTGCTTCGATCATTTTTCTCACTCCTTATCCAAAATGCTTTTCTAGTACGTATTTCTCCATTTTTTTCATCAAATATGAGCCCATTGGTAAATAAATTAATCCAAGCGCCGCCATTTTTAGTAATGGAGCCAAAAGCTCATGAAGTGGGGTCCCCTCTATCCAGACCATTCGTAAAGCATCAATCCCATAGGTGAGTGGCATGACTTGGCTGACCCACCTTACTCCCTCTGGTAAAAAGTCGCTGGGAAAAGTGATGCTGCAAACAAGTCCCATAAGGACAAATAAAGTGTTCTGCGTGATATATGTATCTCGAAAGTAGAGCATAAACGATCCTAATACTAATGCCATCGAAAAGGTGGAAAGAATCAAAATGGTAAGAACAATTATGACATGAAGCCAGTTTATTCCTTGTAAATGCAAGCCGAATAGAGAGCCAGCTGCAATAATCACAAGGAATTCCAACATAATTCTAATCAACCCTTGCGCTACATAGCCGAGAAAATATCCCTTTCTAGTCGATGGTGTTAGAAGAAGGGATTCTAGGGTCCCTTCTCGCAGTTCTGTGATAAGTGTCCGACTTGTAATCATTAAAAGAGACACTGAAAAGGAATAAAGTAATCCACCTAAAATGCAGTAGGAAAGATAGTCATCTGTCCCCGCATAAGCAGAGAAACTGGATGATAATTCTCCTTTAAAAACAAAAAAATAGGTAAGATAGGCAAAGACAATAATATAAATGGCGCTTAATATATGACCTAGAAAAAAAGACCAAGGAAAAGCTCTTTTCATCACGAGATAATTTCGCCAAAAAGTAGCAGAAATGCTCAACCACATTTATGTATCCTCCTTTTGACCAAGGGAAGGCTAATCAAAAAACTGATTTAAGTCGACCTTCAGTTGGTCTAATTTTTGCAAATTTGTTTCATAAAACACAAAGTGTCCATGTCTTTCCCCTTTTATTAAGCACGCCTTTTCTAAGATTTTTAGATGCTTAGAAATTGTGGCCTTTGCAAGCCCGGTAGATTCAGATAATTGCAGTGTACAAAAGGGATGCCGGGACATTTGTCTTAATAATTGTAATCTCGTTTTGTCCCCTAATGCAGAGAGAGTAGAAAGCAAGTCTATTGGGACTATATCTTGACTAGCTCCCAGCTGATTAGGAAAGGAGACATGCAAATAAACAATGATGGCAGGAACCTCTAAGCCAACTAAGAGATGTGGAGCGATAAAGCTGGATGGGTATATCGTCAATGTTTCTATCTCTTCATAAGCAAAAATCCAGGTGTCTGCTTTATAAAACCGTATCGATTTTTGATCAAGTTTGAAGCGTGGATGGATAGCGTTGATCGCTTCATAGGGATTTGCTGCTATTGCCTTTTTTAATTCATGAACAGATTTAACTAACCACGGCTCCATTCGGTATAATTCGCGCGCAAAATAATTTTGCTGGTAATCATAGAGCAAATCGCAAAGGAGATTCCGATAATAATTAGGTTTTTTTAAAACCTTTTGTTGATTTGTATTTGCGTCTGTAAAATTGCTTTTACCTATCAGGAAAGCAAGAAATTGCTGTTCTGGCAGTAAACGTAATCGTTCAATGGCTTCCTCAACATGCTTCTCTTCCAATAAAAGATAATCATTCAAATCGAGAAAATTAAGCCATTCATTACTAATTTCCCCAAAAAATCGAATCATTTTCCAATGCTTTTTTGATATTTCTTCTTTTGTTTTTTCTGCCCAGTCTAGCCTCGTCAGGTGATGAGCTGGATTGTGTAAAACATGTAAACTTGTTAACAATTCACGAAAGGGGGAGTAAATGACACGTACATGTTTTTTAATCCAAATGTTTACTTTGTCCATGGATCTCTTCCTTTTATTTTGATTCGCTATTTAGCGAATCAAATTGATAATTTTGCAAAATTATTCAGTATTTTATAGAGAGAGGTAGGATTTGTCAATGGGGAATTATTCTTTACTGTGAAAGCTGGCATTTAGGAAGGGGATGAAAGGCACATAGCCATTATAGAAAAGAAAACCCGTACCGAGATTTCGATACGGGTTAAGAAAACAAGAGAGTTCATTACGGTAAAAAAGTATGGATGAGATCCATACATGATTCCAATACTTCTTCTGGAGCTTCGTCTCGCTTATTGAAATTTCTTGCTCGCCAGTTTACGCTCCTTAATTGGTCTGTTAATATATACCCTGTAATATTTAGTCCAGGAGGCAAGGCTACTTCAAACGGCCAATCTCCGCTTCGCGTGCGAATCGGACAGACGATAGCAAGACCTGTTGCGTAATTAAAAGATTCGGGACTTAAAATAATACAAGGGCGATGACCGGCTTGCTCCACCCCTGATTGCGGATTGAAGTCTAAAAAGCCGATATCCCCCTTTTTAGGAACAGCGTTATTCAAATGTATTCCTTCCCTTCTGGTTTGCCAAAGTCATAATCTAAATGTGGATTGGGTCTCCCTTTTATTTTGGCTAGTAGATCATCTAATGTAGGTTTCGTTTTAGCGGGGCGGATCATGATTCCGTCATCACATAATTGAAGTTCTATTTCGGAACCGTTATCTACCCCAATGTTTTTAGCAAGATGAGTAGGAATGCGGACGGCTAAACTATTTCCCCATTTTTGAAGGGTTGTCATATGTTTTCCTCCTTTTTTGTCATGTGAACTTTTATTCTGGTTTCCTACTTTGTCGTTGTAAACCATTCTATCATCTCGTTTCTACATTGTATATACATATACATATCCAAATCAGTAGAAAAGAATACGATATTTTGCAGAAATGAGTAAAAAGTCCACATTCCCTTCGTCATTTTCTTGTTTCACATAGATTATCGGTCAGGAGCGTAGCGACTGGCTGGCTTGATTTTGCTCCGTCTATCAAAAAGAAAACCCCTACCATAAAATAATATAGGTTTCTATATTTGCATAGCATACAGATCATTCAAACAATCAGAGCAGGTTCCAGCAGTACAATGACTACACCCCATCGCAGTCATTCGAGCAGCTGTTCGAGAAAGGGGTATTTATCCAGAGACTCTCCCTTCGAAATCAACTATCTGCCAAAAAAATTATATATAAATATTACCAATATCTATCAAATCTCTAATACGGGATTGGTTCCAATGCGGAAGAGGTATCTTACATATAGCCAAATTTTAAAAGATAACTAGTAACTTAAACTGCCCATCTTAAAAGGGGAGAGAAGGGGGATGAAGATGTTTACTCTAAGTGATCTCGACAAATTTGTATGGGCCTTTTTCGTCGTTTTGCCTATTGTTAATTTAGTTCATGCTGCCGGGCATCAACTCTTTGTATGGATATTTGGGTTGAAGGGCGATTTAACGATTGGCAGGGGAAAAAGACTGTTTTCTATAGGGTGTATGCATATTCATGTACTTTATTTTGTAGATGCTGCCTGCCACTATAAAGGGATAGAGAAGAAAAAAAGATGGCAGCAGACATTGATTCATGGGGGAGGTGTATTATTTAACTTATTGTCGATTCTAGTCGTTAATTCTTTAATCATTCAGGATGTTCTACCAAAAAGCTCATTTTTCTATCAGTTTGTTTATTTTTCCTTTTATTTTATTTTTTTTGCCGTGCTTCCTTTTAATTATGGAGAAGATTCTCCGAACGATGGCAAATCAATTCTATTGATATGGAAGCAAAAAAAGTAAAGGAGAAAGTTAATGTTTTCGGAATATTTATAGCTTGTTTTGGGTACATGACAATTAACTCTAGGTTCTATTGAAGTGAGAAGGAGGAATAAAGTTATGTTAAATCAAGCAAGGAAAGAAGAATGGAATATTGTAAAAGGAATTGCTCCTAATGTAGATAAGGAAGCATTATTTAATAATAAGAGAAAAGTATTCCTATTTGGATCGCCAAGTTATACGAATATTGGGGATCAAGCTATTGCCTATGCTGAGGAGAAGTTTATTAAAAATTGTTTTCCTTACTATGAATATATTGAAATTATGGACTATGCAACAGAAGAGGGAATAGAGCTAGTCAAAAAGATTATAAGCGAAGATGATATTGTTTGTTTTACAGGTGGAGGAAATCTCGGAAGTTTATACGTAGATATTGAGGAAGATCGTAGAAAAGTAGTTTCATCCTTTAAAGACTACAAAACAATTGTTTTTCCACAATCCGCCTTTTTTGAGGATACAGAGGAAGGTAGAGAAGAGAAGCGGAAAAGCCAAGAGGCATACAATCAAAATCCTAATCTAACTTTAGTAGCAAGAGAGAATCAAACTTTAGATATTTTAAAAGAAACCTTCCAGGCAAATGTTATTTACACTCCAGATATGGTATTATCTCTGTCTATTGAGCCAAGAGAGCTGGAACGTGATGGTGTTCTATTTGTTCTAAGAGCAGATAAGGAGAAGGTGACAGAAGAAAGCTTTGTTTCCGACTTAATGGACTTATTTGGAAAAACGGAGTCTGTAGAGCGGACAGATACAGTTTTATCAGAGGTTGATGTGATTGATTATGCGGACCGTGAAAAGTACTTCTTAAAAACGCTTGATAAAATTGGTTCCAAAAAGTTAATCATTACAGATCGGTTGCATGCTATGATCTTTTCTATTATCACTAAGACACCTTGTCTAGTGTTCGGAAATAGCTATGGAAAAGCAAAACATTCTTATAATGATTGGCTGCATGAGTTATCCTTTATTGAATATACTGATAACAAAGATCTAAATGACATACCAGCAATGGTAGAAAGACTGCAAAATGCAGAGCCGAATAAGATTGATGTAATGGAAGATTTCCAAGTACTAAAAGACTTTTTTAAAGGATAAGTTCCAATGAACGTGGGGAGATCTAACGGAGGTAAAAGAGGAAAGAATGTCAATATAAAACATTGATATTACTTAAATCTTTGCACTTTGTTGGGTCTTTTTTATTGTGTTTTGTGAAACGTTTCTACTAATAATATTAAATATATTAATTAGAAAACGCTTGCAAGTTAATTTTTCGTGATATATACTAACTTATATCGAAACGTTTCTATAAAATTCATCTGAAAATGGAGGGAACAAGAATGAATTTCAAAAAGAAATTTGCATTGCTAGGAACCACAGCATTACTTGCAGTAGGATTAATGGCGGGATGTTCTGATAGTAAAAATGATGCTAGTGACTCAGAAGTACTAACCGTTTGGGGAATGGGAGATGAAGTGAAGCAGCTCCCTAAAATGGCGGAGGAATTTACGAAAGAAACAGGCATTGAAGTAAAAATTCAAGCAATCCCCTGGGCTAGTGCTCATGATAAATTACTGACAGCCGTAGCTTCGAAGGAAGGACCTGATGTCCTTCAAATGGGCACTACTTGGATGCCGGAGTTTCAAGAAGCTGGTGCATTGGCGGATATGGGGCCATTTATTGATAAAAATGATCATTTAAAGCCAGAAAACTTTTTCGAAGGGTCAGTAGAAACAACCAAGTTTGATGATAAGTATTACGGGATTCCATGGGCGGCAGAAACGAGAGTTTTATTCTATCGTACGGATATTTTAGAATCCGTTGGATATAAAGAGGCGCCTAAAACATGGGCAGAGCTTGAAGACGCCGCGAAGAAATTATCAGAACGAGGAGACAATATGTATGGTTTAAATGTCGATTCGAAAGAACAAACACTTGGTTTCATGTTTGCACGACAAAATGGTTCTGAATTACTGTCAGATAAGGAAGAAGCGCGATTTAACCAAGCGCCGTTTGTAGAAGCAGTGACGTTTTTAAATGATATGATCCAAAAAGGTTATGCGCCTAAACAGGACTTAGGAATGGATGTTTCGCAAACGTTCTCAGGAGATGCTATTGTACCAATGTTTATTAGTGGTCCGTGGATGGTGAAAACAGTCAATGATACAGTGCCGGATATCGAAGGCAAATGGGCAACTGCCGTTCTTCCTGCTGGAAAAGATAATAATGATTCTAGTCTTGGTGGATCGAATTTAACCATATTTGAACATTCGAAGAAAAAAGATCAAGCGGCACAATTTATTGATTTTATGGTCAGCAAGGAAAACCAATTAAAGTGGTTAGAATTAACAAATGCCATGCCAACAGTAAAAGAAGCGTGGAAGGATGAAAAGCTAGCCGGAGATCCATTATATGAAGTATTTGGAGCACAAATGGAAGATTCTCATCCCATGCCATTGATTCCAGAATTTGAAGAAATCGCTCAAAACTATTTGAAGCATTTTGAGAAAATTTATTTAGGTGGAGCAGATGTACAGACAGAGATGGATGAATTTAATGCAGAATCAGAAAAGGTTTTAAGTAAATAAATGAGCAGAAAGGAGTATCTAAAACATTAGAGGAAGCTATCTGAATAAACCGTTCGATTAGAAAAATATCTTTCTAATCTGAATGTGTTAAAAGGAATCTTTCTCTAAAGAGATGCTCCTTTCTATTTAAAGTAAAGGAAGTGCTTTAAAATTGAGAAACTTTACTAGTAAAAGAGCCCCATATTTATTCATTTCTCCTGCATTGCTCTTACTAATGTTGTTTTCCTTAATTCCTATAGTTGTAGCTTTTTTTATTAGTTTTACAGATATCAGCTTAGTTGGATTAGCGGATTGGTCACAGATCAATTTTGTGGGATTAAGTAATTACAAGGAAATCTTAACAGATCCTGTTTTCCTCAAGTCTATTGGAAATACCTTGTTTTATGTAGTGATTGGTGTGCCTTTAGTTATCGCCTGTTCCTTAGGAATCGCGGTTATGATTAACTTCGGGGAAAATAAAATATTTCAATTTTTTCGGTTGATTTTTTATACGCCGTCGATAACAAATGTGGTCGCCGTAGCAGTGGTTTGGAGTTATCTTTATAACCCGAGCTTTGGATTTTTAAACTATTTACTGTCTCTTATCAATGTTTCTCCAGTACCGTGGCTGCAAGATCCGACAATGGCGAAAGTGTCATTAATTATTCTTGCTTTATGGCGAGCAATTGGTACGAATATGATTATTTTTTTAGCGGCTCTTCAAGGTATACCGAAAGAATATTATGAGGCTGCCTCATTAGATGGCGCTAATCGACGTCAACAATTATTTCAAATTACGATACCAATGCTTAAGTTTGCAACTTTCTTTGTAACGATTACGACGATGATTGGCTGGCTCCAGTTTTTCGAAGAACCGTTTATTATGACCAATGGCGGGCCTTTAGATAGTACTACTTCCGTTGCGTTATTTATTTACCGGAACGGGTTCCAATTTAGTAAGTTTGGTTATGCAGCGGCAGGGTCATTTATTTTATTTATTGCGATTATTATCGTTACCTTGATTCAATTCCGCATTCAGCGTAAGAGTGATGAAGAATCATTATAGGAGGAAATAGCTATGCATACATCTCAAAAGCAAATGAGAACTTCAAAGTGGATTGTTGGAATTATTCTTACTGTTGGCGGATTTTTTATGGTCTTACCATTTATTTGGATGCTGCTTTCTTCCCTGAAAACGGATGCAGAAATTATGCAGTTTCCTCCAACTATTTGGCCGCAGGAGATTACCTTTGCTAATTTTAAAGAATTGTTTTTAGCGTTTAACTTTGCCGTGTATTTAAAAAATACATTAATTATCGTCCTATGCTCATTTGGCGGACTAATTTTGAACGCGATGGCAGGATACGGCTTTGCAAAATATAACTTCAAGGGAAAGAATATTCTCTTTTATTTAGTGCTTGCGACAATGATGATACCTGGGCAAGTCACAATGATTCCAGTCTATTTGATTTTAAACGCAATGGGTTTAACAAATACAATGGCAGGGATTGTTCTTCCGGGTCTAGTGGGGGCTTTTGCCATTTTCCTATTCCGTCAGTTTATGTCTACTATATCGAACGAATTATTAGAAGCTGCTCGATTAGATGGTGCGAGTGAATGGAAAATATTTTGGAAAATAATTATGCCTGTTTCACGCCCGGTTATAGCTGTGCAGGGAATATTGACCTTTATCGGTGCGTGGAATTCCTTCTTATGGCCGCTAATTATGGCGAATGATGAAAAGTATTATACATTATCTGTTGGTCTACAGCTTTTAAAAGGACAATATGCAAGCAATTATGCTCTGCAGATGGCTGGTTCTACCTTTATGATTATTCCAATCATTATTGTATTCATGATATTCCAAAAATACATCCTGCAAGGATTCAATGTATCAGGATTGAAGTAAGGAGCATGTAAATGAGACAAGAAGATTTAGTTAAATTAGTGGATGAAATGACAGTAGAGGAAAAGGTAGATCAGCTTCTACAGCTTTCTGCCGATTTTTATACAAAAAAAAGTGAAGAAATGACAGGACCTTTAACTGATTTAGGGTTAACAGAAGAAAATATCAAACAAGCTGGCTCTACATTAGGTTTATCGGGAGCTGAAGAAGCTATTCGTATCCAAAAGGAATATATGAAAAAGCATCGCTTAGGAATTCCAACCTTAATGATGGCTGACATTATCCATGGATTTCGAACGATTTTCCCCATTCCTTTAGGTTTAGGGAGTTCCTGGAGTTTAGAAGCTGCGGAAAAAATGGCGCGAATTTCTGCATTAGAAGCTAGTGTATCTGGTTTACATGTAACCTTTTCACCGATGGTTGACTTAGTGCGCGACCCTAGATGGGGGAGAGTGATGGAATCAACAGGAGAAGATGCTCATTTAAATAGTGAATTTGCGAAAGCGTTAGTGCACGGCTATCAAGGAGAAGACTTGAAAAGCGATACAGAACGACTAGCGGCCTGTGTAAAGCATTTTGCTGCATATGGTGCTCCAGTGGGAGGAAGAGACTATAATACGGTCGATATGTCTGAACGGCAACTAAGGGAAAGCTATTTACCGAGTTACAAAGCTGCTATTGATGCAGGTGCTAAATTAGTAATGACCTCCTTTAATACAGTGGACGGGATTCCCGCAACTGGGAATGAGTGGCTTTTTAGAAAAATATTAAGGGAACAGTTTGGTTTTGATGGGGTAGTAATATCTGATTGGGGAGCAGTGAAGGAATTGATTGCTCATGGCGTAGCTGGAAATGAAAAAAAGGCTGCGGAGCTTGCCATAAAGGCAGGAGTAGATATTGAGATGATGACCACTTGTTATGCTCACTATTTAAAGGAGTTAGTAGAGGAAGAAGTAGTAGACGAAAAACTTTTAAATGAAGCAGTGCTAAGAATTTTAGAATTGAAAAATGATTTAGGGTTATTTGAAAATCCTCATCGCGGAGCAGATGCGGATCGGGAAAAAGAAGTAATACTGTCACAATCTCATCGAAATGCATCCAGAGAAATAGCAGCAAAATCAATTGTATTGCTAGAAAACAATGGAGTCCTGCCGTTATCTGCCGATCAAAAAGTAGCAGTTGTCGGACCGGGAGCAGATTCACAGGATATTTTAGGAGCTTGGTCATGGCAAGGGAAAATGGATGAAGCTGTGTCGTTACTTGAAGGGATGCAAACGAAATCTGCTAATATTCTCTCAGCAGAAGTACCTTGTGATTACTTTGAACTATCAGAAGACATGATTTCAAGTGCACTAAAAGCAGCGAGTCATGCAGAAGTCGTTGTATTAGCTTTAGGGGAACAAGAATGGATGAGTGGAGAGGCGGCCAGCCGAAGTAATATTTCCTTGCCGAAAGAACAGATAAAGCTTTTTAAGCAATTAAAGGATACAGGTAAACCGATAATCGTTACGCTGTATAATGGCCGACCGTTAGATATTAGTGAGCTAGATGGAGCAGCTGCCATTTTAGAAGCGTGGTTCCCTGGTACAGAAGGTGGAAATGCACTAAGTGACATTTTATATGGAGATGTAAACCCAAGTGGACGTTTAAGCATGAGTTTCCCAGAAAATGTGGGGCAAGTGCCAGTTTACTACAATGGAGATAATACAGGTCGTCCTTATGAAGAGAATCCGGACGAAAAATATGTTTCTAAATACTTGGATGTTTCAAATTATGCACGTTATCCATTTGGCTATGGATTAAGCTACAGCGAAGTTGTTTATAACAATTTGCAAGTAGATAAAGAGACCATATCGGAGAATGAAGCCGTGACAGTTACGGTGGAAGTGGAGAATAGAGGCAACTATCCTGTCACAGAAACGGTCCAGCTTTATATTCGTGATCTAGTCGGAGAAGTGGTGCGTCCTGTTAAGGAATTAAAGGACTTTAAGCAAGTTTATTTAGAAAACGGAGAAAAGCAAGTGGTAACATTTATTATTTCGGAGAAGCAGCTTCGATATACCCACAGAAATATGCAATTCATCAGTGATGATGGCGATTTTGAAGTAATGGTTGGTCCAAATAGCATAGAACTTCAATCAAAATGTTTTAAATTAAAAAAGATAAGAGGATAGGGATGAAGATATGAATACTCAAATAGTTACATTGAATGGGAATAATACGACATTTTCATTTCTTCCTAGCGGGGATATATATGAGATTTGTCATAAGGATATAATGGTTAACCAACTCATAGGGAATTTATTAGATGGCAGTGCTAACCAGATCTATTTGCGTGTGTTTAAAAATGGGACAATTCTTTCAACACCATTACTAGGTATTCAATCGGATAGCAAGCTGGCAGTAGGTGAGCGTGTATTAATTTGGAATGGCACCTTTCAAGGAGTATCCTATGAAGTTAAATTTATATTAACTTTACAGGATGTATGGTTCTGGGAAGTTTCTTTACAAGGGAATCAAACAGTAGACTTATTATATGGACAGGATATTGGCATTGCGGCAAAAGGAGCCGTTCAATCAAATGAAGCGTATGTGTCTCAATATATCGATCATTACATCGATTCACAGCACGGATATACAATTTGCTCCAGACAAAATCAGCCGCAAGAGGGTAAATTTCCGTATCTACAACAAGGATGTTTGCAAAAAACAATTGGATTTAGTACAGATGGATACCAATTCTTTGGAAAGTCCTACAAAGAAACAAATATTCCTGAGGCATTACAGAGAGAAAGCCTTCCAACAGAGGTTTATCAGTATGAAATGGCTTATGCGGCCCTGCAAACAGAGAAACGAAATGTACAAGAGAAGCAATCGTTCGTTTTTTATGGTTCTATCTTGGAAAACCATCCAGCAGCCGTAGAGAAACCTTGTTTTACTACGGAACAAATAGAAAAAATTTGGGTAGAAGCAAGCAAGTTGGAACAGGTTACAAAACCAGTAAATAAAATGACATGTATCGTTAATCAAGTTATCAAAACAGAAAGGTTGACTCCTGAGGAAATAGATGAGTTATTTGGTATTCAACTAGAAAAAGAGATAGTAGATCAAAAACTTTTGTCCTTTTTTACCGATAATCAACGTCATGTTGTATTAAAGGAAAAGGAAGTTCAAATGGAAAGGCCGCATGGTCATATCCTTTTAAGCGGAACTGACTTAGTAGTAGATAAACCGGTAATGGCTACAACGGTCTATATGTATGGAATTTTTAATTCCCAAATTGTTTTAGGGAACACTACCATGAACAAAATGATGAGCAATAATAGAAATTCACTTAATATAATGAAGAAATCTGGTCAACGGATTTATATAAAAATAAATAATCAGTGGCAGTTATTAGCTATGCCATCTGCATTTGAAATGGGCTTTAATGTTGCTAAATGGTATTACAAGCTTGCGGACGACTTGATTACAGTGACAAATTATACCTCTGTTGAAGAGCATGAGATTAAGCTGAGCATCGAGAGTAAAAAAGGGAAAAAATATGATTTCGTCATTAGTAATCATATTTTAATGAATGATGGAGAGGATTATGTACCGTTTAAATGGGAACAATCAAATCAAGTCATCACATTTAATGGCACACCAAGTTCAACTGTCGATCAAGGCTATCCAGAGCTAACTTATCATATCCATGTTGAACAACCCTTTACGTTGAAGGATGAAACGGTTTTTGTTTCTCTTAAGGAAGAATCTGACTTCCCGCTAGTCATGTTAGAATTGCTGCAAGAACATACCGTAAACCTTACTATTCAGGGGAATTTGCACAGAGGAAATTATCAGCATCATCAAAAGAGCGAAAGTATAGAGACGGAAAGCTATGAACGTTATCTGGATGGATTATTAAATGGTTTTCATATGAAGCATGAGAATCCGCTCATCCAAGAAGAAGTAGAGAGAATGAATCTGCTTAGTAGATGGTATTCTCATAATATGCTAGTCCATTATCTGTCTCCGCATGGGTTAGAGCAATATGGCGGGGCTGCATGGGGAACAAGGGACGTTTCACAGGGGCCGGTGGAATATTTCTTTGCTGTTAATCGCCCTGAAATTGTCCGTGAGATTTTGAAAAAAGTATATGCAAACCAATTCGAAAATGATGGGAATTGGCCGCAGTGGTTTATGTTTGATCGCTTTGAAAAGATTAAAGCAGATGAAAGTCATGGCGATGTTATTGTATGGCCGTTAAAGGTAGTTGGAGATTATTTAACATTTACAGGCGATACGAGCATATTAGCGGAGTCTATTCCATTTACAGATCGGGATACATTTGCGAAAACAGAAAAGTCTTATCCGTTAATGGAGCATGTTAAGAAGCAAATCCACTATATAGAGGAAAATTTTCTGCCGAATACGTTTTTATCCTGTTATGGAGATGGAGATTGGGATGATACATTACAGCCATATGATAGCAGGTTAAAGAAAAATATGGCTAGCAGCTGGACAGTAGCGCTTACCTACCAGACAATCCGTAATTTAGCGAGAGCGTTAGAGAGCTATGATAGTCTGTATGCAGCATACCTTTTTGATTTGGCTAAAAATATTAAAGCGGACTTTAACCGTTTTATATTAAGTACAGATACCATTCCAGGATTTGTCTATATGGAGGATTCGGATCATGTGGAATTAATGATACATCCAGATGATAAAAAAACAAATATTCAATACCGATTATTACCCATGACAAGAAGTATGATTGCGGAATTAATCACACCGGAGATGGCCGAACATCATTATCGAATTATAAAAGAAAATTTATATTTTCCGGATGGAGTGCGGTTAATGAATCGGCCTGCATCTTATAAAGGCGGCGTAAGCACTAACTTTAAACGTGCGGAACAGGCTGCTAACTTTGGAAGGGAAATTGGTTTGCAATATGTACACGCCCATATTCGTTTTACGGAAGCAATGGCGAAGTTAGGGAAAGCAGAAGAAACATGGAAAGGATTAAATACGATTAATCCAATTGGTCTTAAAGATCGTGTAGAAAATGCAGCTATTCGGCAGAGTAATGTTTATTTCAGCAGTTCTGATGGCGATTTCAAAACGAGGTATGAAGCACAAGAGAATTTTGGTAAACTTAAAAATAGCGGTATTCCTGTAAAAGGCGGCTGGCGTATATACTCCAGCGGGCCAGGAATTTATATTAATCAGTTAATAAGCAATGTGTTAGGGATTCGCCAAACAGCTGCAGAGGTTATTATTGATCCAGTTCTGCCAGAAAGCTTAAATGGTTTAACTGTAACATTTCAATTATTAGATAAGCCTGTAGAGATTAAGTATATACTCAGGTCTAAAGATAGGAAGGCGATCTTTAATGGAAATGTTCTAGAGAACAGACTAGAAGATAATCTTTATCGGCAGGGTGGAATATGCTTAAATAAGGAAGCAATGAAGAAAGTATTACAACAAGAAAATATATTAGAAGTATACTGCTAATAGGAAGGGGTGAAGGCAATGGTAGGGATTAAAGATATAGCTAAGGCAGCTGGTGTTTCTATTTCTACCGTATCCTATGCACTAAATGGCAGTCCAAAGGTAACGGAAGCCACTCGTGCAAGAATAACTGCTATTGCAAATGAGCTCAATTATATTCCTAATATGGCAGCGAGAACATTGAAAAAGCAGGAAACAAAAATTATAGCTGTCTATCTTGCAGATTATGGCGGGAGTTTCTATGGAGAGCTATTAGAAGGAATTAAACGGGGTCTTGCCTATTACAACTACGATATGATTGTTTGCAGTGGGCAGAAGTCCCATCTGTTTCTTCCGGAAAGAATGGTAGATGGGGGTATTATTCTAGATTGGACCTTTAGCACGGATGAAATTATTCAATTTGCTAATCGAGGCCACTCTTTAGTTGTGCTGGATCGAGAAATTAGTTGTCCAAATGTTAGAAAAGTGTTATTGGATAATAAAGGCGGAGCAACGCTTGCGGTGGAAAAAATAATTTCAAGTAATCTGGGAAAAGTTTATTTGGTAACAGGTCCAGAAAAAGCGTTTGATAGCCGGCAGAGGCTGGAGGCAAGTGAACGCGAATTAGCACGCTATGGCGTAGAATATGAGGTTATTCCCTCTGCATTTACGGAGGAATCGGGTTATGCAGCAGCAGAAATCATTCATTCGAAGATGACATGCTCACCGATTACTATTTTTTCTTTTAATGATGAAATGGCTGTAGGGATTTATAAATATTTTAAAGATAAAGATAGAAAGATAGGCACAGATATTTCTCTTATTGGATTTGATAATATAGAAATTGGCTCTTTTCTTAATCCGTCATTAGCGACAATTTCTTATTCCAAACATCGTTGGGGAATGGTTGCCGCGGAAAAAGTGGTTCAGTTGATAAATAATGAAGAAGTCGAGGATGAATGGATAATTACCAGTTTTGTAGAAGGAAAATCATTTATTTCTAATAAAAAGTAGGGGTGGAAAAATGGCTGTCTCTAAAGTGAATTTTCGTTCTGAAGTTTTAGGAAAAGCAACTTCTATGAATATTTATCTACCTGATAAAGGGAATAGCCCCCTTATTCCTGTTATCTATCTGTTACATGGCTGGTCTGATGATGACGAAGCTTGGTTAACTGCTACATCACTAGAAAGATATGCGTCAGAGTATGAATTTGCGATTGTGATGCCTCAAGTGGATTTAAGTTACTATGCAGATATGGTAAATGGAAATCGCTATTGGACGTTTTTATCGGAAGAATTACCTGCATTAGTGAGAAAGTGGTTTCGTATTTCCGATCAGAAAGAGGCTAGCTTTGTTGCTGGACTATCCATGGGCGGCTATGGAGCAACGAAATTGGCTCTCACTTTTCCCAATCGCTTCAACAGCTTTGCCTCTTTATCAGGAGCAATGGATGCCGTGGAATTGTGGAAGAGGGATAAAGATAGAGACAAAGCATTTGCAGATATTTTTGGATCTATTCAGCAGCTGGCTGGCAGTGAAAATGACTTATTCTATCTTTTGGAGAAGCTAAAAGAAGATAGCCAGGTGAAAATGCTGCAAATATGTGGTACAGAAGACTTCCTTTATCAGGATAACTTAAAGTTTAGAGAGAAAGCGCAAAAGAAAATAAGAGATTTTCATTATATTGAAATGCCGGGAGATCATAACTGGGCATTTTGGGATAAAACAATTCAGATTGTATTAAAATGGTTTGATGAGAACTATAAAGAAGCGAATAATTAAAAGAAGGGACTGTCCATTTAGGGATAGTCCCTTTGCTGTTTTCATGAAAGAAGGATGCCTCTTTAGGAAAATTATAAATTCCCCAAAATTCTTGTCCCATGAGCTTCTTTCATTCCTAACTCCGAAGAAAGCAACGGCAGGTTAGCAGATGTTATTCCGCCGCCAGGAATAATAATAATTTTTTCAGCAGCATATTCTATATAACTTTTTAGTGCAGGCAGATTGTTCTCTATTCTGGTTGATAGAGGGCCGCCATGCGTTAAAATACGGTGCACGCCATGGGATGCGAGCCAATCAATTGCTTGCCATTTTAGCTGAGGAGCAATTTCATCAAAGGCCATATGAAAGGTAATCTCCATCCCAGCGGCAGCGTCTATGCATTTCTCCAGCGCTTCTTCATCAATCCAGTTAGCTTTATTCAAGCAGCCGATTACAGCTCCATTTATACCAAGCTCTTTAAAAAGGTGGATATCTTGGCGCATAATATCTATCTCATGCTCGTTATAAATAAAGTTTCCGCCTCTTGGGCGAATGATAGCCATCACCTTTGTATTGGTGTTTCTGCAATAGGAAATCGTTTTTGCCGCAACGCCATAGCTTACTGTTGTTCCTCCAACAGAAAGGTTATCGCATAACTCAATTCGATCTGCCCCTTTTTGGATGGCGCTTGGAACAAGTGTGAAGTTTTCTACACATACTTCTTTTATCATTATTGTCACCTACCAATCTAATTAAGATAGTATCATATATGGACATAAAGGAACGGTATAATAAGTGGCTATTGTTTTCTCTTTCCTAATATGTTAAAGTATTTGGAAAATAAGAGGTGATGGAAATGGTTAAACGCACACTTAGTATCTTTCTTTCACAATTACATCATCATAAACAGTAGTCTTGCTATTTCGATTTAAAAATCGTACATAGGAAGGCTATTTCTCATGAAACCGCATTTGATTAAGTTTTACTACTTAAATCAAGGGCGGTTTTTTATTTTTAAACAGGAGGCTAAAAAAATGAAGAAGATGAATTATCAAAATGTAAAGGGAACACTCGATTATTTGCCAGAAGAGGAAGGAATTAGAAGAACGATCCGCAGAACGATGGAAGATGTATTCATTCAGTATGGCTGCAAGCCGATAGAGACACCAATCCTAAATTATCAAAGCTTGCTTGCTTCTAAATACGCTGGCGGGGCAGAAATATTAGAAGAAATGTATACACTTTCCGATCGGGGGAAAAGAGAGCTGGCGCTGCGCTATGATTTAACGATCCCTTTTGCGAAGGTTGTTGCAATGAATCCAACATTAAAAATGCCTTTTAAACGCTACGAGATTGGCAAAGTTTTTCGTGATGGACCAATAAAGACCGGCCGTTACCGGGAGTTCACACAATGCGATGTGGATATTGTAGGTGTTCAATCGCAAGTGGCCGAAGCAGAGCTCATGATGATGGCATTAGATGTTTTCAGAAGATTAAAGATGGACGTGACGATTCAATATAATAATCGTAAATTATTAGTTGGATTTCTCCGTCAGTTAAATATTACAGGTCAAATGGTAAACCGTGTGATTTTGATTTTAGATAAAATCGAGAAAATTAGTAAAGAAAAAATAAAAGAAGAACTAAGGGAGGCGGGATTAGACCAAGTGGCGATAGATGCTATAGAATCTTTTTTACAAAAGGACTTGGACGGTATTGTAGAGGAGTATCGACAGTTGGCAGAAAAAGAGGAGATTATCAAACAGGGGTTAGAAGAATGGAATGAATTACAAGCATATTTAAAGCAGCTAGAAATTGAGTCATGTTGTTTGTTTAACCCATTTCTTGCGCGAGGGCTTGAAATTTATACAGGAACGATATATGAAATTTTTTTAACAGATAAAAGCGTAAAGTCAAGCATCGGGAGTGGCGGAAGATATGATAACGCGATAGGAGGCCTAATTGGTTCCCAAGAAACTTATGCAACAGTGGGCATTTCTTTTGGGCTGGATGTCATTTTTGCCGCTCTTTCATTAGAGAATAGCTATTTAGAAGCGGAAAGGCTAGACTACTACATTATTCCAATTGGTCGGCCGATGGAAGCTATATCAGCAGCAAAAGCGCTTCGAGACCAAGGTTTTAAAGTGGAATTAGAACTAGGAAAGAAAAAACTGGCAAAAGCTTTAGATAAAGCAAATAAAGAAGGTGTCAAAAAGGTCATTATAATAGGAGAAAACGAGGTAGATGGAAATACGTATAAAGTGAGAGATATGGAAACGGGAGAGGAATGGCTAGAAGCTTTTCAATATTAAGTAGGATGGGGCAGTAGATGGGAGACATTTACTGCCTTTTTATGTTTGTCAGGATTAGAAGCGGTGTCAAAACCCATTTCAAGAAAAAAGGTAAAAGAAAAAACACATCCATATTCCTTTTTCATATAAGTTAAAAAAATTACCTTTCCGGTAGCATAGAAAAGCAAATTCTCTAGAAAACTTTATAACAGATTATTTCCACACAAGAGAAGCATACTACAAAAGAAATAATATTTAATAGTAGATATTCGTTGTAATGTTACTTAAATGATGATAACATAAAGTTATGTAACATTATTGGGAGGCAAACCGATGGAATATGTCGATCCTATAAAAGAAATTGAGAGTATTAATGCGATTAAAGAAGTATTAAGAAAACAATCTCAAAGAGACTTGCTCCTTTTTGTATTAGGTATTAATACAGGAATAAGAGTTAGTGATTTACTCGCATTAAAAGTTCGGGATGTAAGAGATGCGTCGGGAATTAAGGAGTTTTTGTATCTTCGTGATTCAGATGAAGTGAAGGCATACTATTTAAATAGTAAAGTGCATACTGAATTGGAGAAATATTTGCAAGAACATGAATTTGAAGAAGATGAATTTCTTTTTAAGTCTCAGAAGAATAATCAACCGATTACTCGTCAACAGGCCTATCGGATTATAAACAAAGCGGCAAAATTAGTTGGAATTTCTGGGAAGATTGGAATGCATACCTTGAGAAAAACATTCGGCTACCATGCCTATCGAAAGGGGATTGCTATTTCTTTATTGATGCATGTATACAATCACACTTCCCGTTCGGAAACATTAAAATATATAGGCATTGAAAAGCACGAAAAGAGATTAGTTAAAGTGGACGTTAATCTTTAATAAAAAACTCCACCAAGTTTGGTGGAGTATAAATGGCCTATAGATAATCATCATCGTTACTAGCGTTCGTATCGATGTCAACATTCGTTAATTCGTTAACGATGTCCTCATGTACTTGCACTTGCAATGTTTCTTGATCTTTCATAAATTTGAATACACCATTATTGAAATCCGTACCATGTTCTTTAAAGAAAATCCCTTCATACATTACCTGCTTTGTATGATTAAAAATTAGACGGTATCCATTTTGTTCTTTTACTAAATATGCACGTACACCTTTTTCATATTGACCTTCAGGGTTTTTCAAAAAACGAGCGACCGAAATGATATGAAGATCAACAAATGGGATTTCACGTAATAACGAATTAATAATCGAACCTTTTGCAATCTGCTCCCAACGACTTTGCGCTGTTTGACCGAGAACAATTTGGGTGATGTTTTTTTCTCTAGCTACTTCTGCGATTACCTTAGAGATTGGTCTTGATTCCTTGTCTTTAATGATAAACGCATCCGCACTATGACGTTCAGCTAACTCTTTCCATCTAGAAATATAGTTTGACTTTTCTGCATCCAGCTCATCAAACGGTTTGGAATCCACCGTTAGAATATAGAGTGGACAATCAAGCATATTAGCTAATTTACAGCCTCGTTGTATAAGACGTTCACCGTTAGGACCGTAATAAACGCAGACGAGAATACTTTCATCCATGCGTTCTTTTCCATTTATCATGATTTTTTTCACCTCAGGTATAGATGTGAATGATTTACACCATTAATAATAAACTATGTATGACTATAACGTATGCTACTTTATGAGTCAATGGATTTCTTAAATTATCCAAATGAACAAATATATTTATATTCTTTTACTAATAGTAAGGTTAGACATCGTTTCCATTATAAATACCTTTTTGACTTAAGTTCATCAAAATAGAACCAATTTAAAGGAGGGAAATTAAAAATGACTTGGTTACATTTTATGATATTGTTTCCATTTATGTTTGCCTTAATTGTGCCTTTTATTTATAAAAGGCTGACGCCGCGAATTCATACTGGCTGGTTTGTACTATTTGTGCCATTTCTTATTTTTATCTACCTGTTGACGTACATTCCAAAAGTGGCAAAAGGAGAGGTGTTTACTTCTGCGGTTAAATGGATACCAGCCTACGGTATTAACTTTATAACCTATTTAGATGGGCTTAGCTTAGTTTTTGGATTGCTGATTGCTGGGATAGGAAGTTTAGTCATTTTATATTCTATTTTCTATTTATCAAAGCATCGCGAGGCGTTGCATAACTTCTATGTATATTTATTGTTATTTATGGGAGCGATGCTTGGGCTAGTATTGTCTGATAATTATTATGTTTTGTATGTTTTTTGGGAAATTACGAGTGTGTCGTCCTTTCTGTTAATTGCTTATTGGTATGAAAGGGACCGTTCTAGATATGGCGCACAGAAGGCAATGTTGATTACTGTTTTTGGCGGACTTGCGATGCTGGCGGGTTTGATTATGCTTTCTATTATGGCAGATACAACCAGCATAAGAGAAACGCTGCTTCAACTTGATTTAATTCAAGGCCATGCTTTATTTATACCAGCAATGATTCTCATTTTGCTAGGGGCATTTACGAAGTCTGCCCAATTTCCGTTTAGTATTTGGCTTCCTGATGCCATGGAAGCACCGACTCCAATCAGTGCTTATTTACATTCGGCAACGATGGTTAAAGCAGGAATTTATTTAGTTGCTCGTCTAACTCCTATTTTTGGCGGGACGATGGAGTGGTTCTGGATTGTTGTAGGAATAGGCATTTTTACTTTACTATATGGCTCCTTTAATGCCGTGAAGCAGACAGATTTAAAAGCATTATTAGCGTATTCAACCATTAGTCAATTAGGATTAATTATGAGTCTGCTTGGCTTGGGTTCTGCTGCAATGTATAAAGGGTTAGCTGTAGAAGAAGCAGGGCTGTATGCAACAGCGATTTTTGCAGCGATTTTTCACTTAGTAAATCATTCCACCTTTAAGGGCTCTTTATTTATGGTCGTAGGAATAATTGACCATGAAACCGGTACTCGGGATTTGCGGAGACTTGGCGGGCTAATTCACTTAATGCCAGTTTCCTTTACCCTTACTGTAATTGGCGGTTTTTCGATGGCTGGTCTTCCACCATTTAATGGTTTCCTAAGTAAAGAAATGTTCTTTACCGCTGTTGTGCAAGCATCGGAAATGGAAATATTTAAACTTCAGCATATTGGAATTTTTATTCCTATTATAGCTTGGATTGCTAGTGTATTAACGTTTGTTTATTGCATGGTATTAATTTTTAAAACATTTAGAGGGAAAAATAAAGCACCAAAACTAGATAAGGTGGTGCATGAGGCACCGATTGGCTTGTTACTCTCGCCTATCATCCTAGGTGCGCTTGTTATTCTTTTCTTCTTTATTCCAAATGTTGTCTCGAAGTTTTTGCTAAAGCCAGCATTTGCAGCCGTGCTGCCAACACTTGCGCATACGGTCGAGTCGAAAAAAATTAGTGCTTTCCATGGATTTAATACAGAGCTTTGGATGACGATTGGTGTGGTGGGATTAGGCACGATACTATATTTACTTTTACGAAAATGGTATAAGATTTATCGTTTATATCCACAAGCCTTTACATTAAGTAATTTATATAATCTAGGTTTGGAATATCTGGAGAAATTCTCCAAGTCCATTACTGATTTTTATATGACTGGCTTTTTACGTGATTATTTAGTCTATATATTTGGCTTTATCATTTTAATCATTGGGGGATCCTTGTTCCTATTTAATGGTTTTACATTTGATATGTCACATGATTCACCAATTACTATCTTTGATATGGGAATAGTAATTGCAATGATAGTAAGTTCTGTCACGGTGCTGTTCTCCAAATCGAGAATTACATCTATTGTAGCGGTTGGAGCGCTAGGATTTCTTGTTTCATTTTTCTTTGTTCTTTTTAGAGCTCCAGATTTAGCACTTACGCAATTAGTAGTAGAAACGGTAACTACTGTATTATTCTTGCTGTGCTTCTATCATCTGCCGCAATTAAAGAAAGAAATTAGCAGGGTACCTTTTAAAGTGGTTAATGCCATTATTTCGATTGGCATAGGGCTAGTCGTTACACTGATTGCTCTATCTGCAAATGGAACCCATCTATTTGCTTCTATTTCAAGCTATTATGAAAACTCCTATAAACTGGCCGGCGCAAAAAATATCGTTAACGCCATTTTGGTAGATTTCCGTGGTATTGACACGATGTTAGAGATTCTTGTGCTTACAGTGGCAGGTTTGGGCGTTTATACGTTAATAAAGGTAAGACTAGTGGGAGGAGATAAGAATGAAGGAACCAAATGATATTATCATCCGAAGTGTTGCAAAGGTTGCTGTCGTCATTATCCTCACCTTTGCGATCAATCTTTTTGTCTCTGGACACCATTTTCCAGGTGGCGGATTTATTGGCGGTCTTACCTTTGCGGCAGCGATTATACTGCTTTTTCTTACCTTTGATATTGAATCCGTACGAAAGAACCTTCCTGTTGACTTTAAAGTATTAGCGGGAGTTGGCGTGTTAATCGCTGTTTTGACAGGGGTAGGGGGAATGATATTTGGGGAAGCATTTTTAACCCAAGCCTTTGGATACTTTGATCTGCCGATTTTCGGAAAAACAGAGTTGGCGACTGCAGTCCTTTTCGATGTGGGTGTGGCTCTTGCCGTTATCGGGACCGCCATAACAATTATTATGACAATAGGGGATGATCGATAATGGAGACGTTAATGTCTATTCTTGTAGGTGTCTTATTCTCTATCGGAATCTACCTTATTTTAACAAAGACATTATTACGAATTATTTTAGGGACATCTATTCTTGGTCACGGTGTAAACTTGCTTATTATTACAATGGGTGGATTGAATAAGGGAGGGCCACCTCTCTTAGGTATAACCGATCATACTTTTGCAGATTCTCTGCCTCAGGCATTGCTGCTTACGGCCATTGTCATAAACTTTGCAACAACAGCTTTATTTTTAGTACTAAGCTACAGAGCATATAAAGTACTAGGCACCGATGATACAGATTTATTAAGGGGTAATGAGGATGAATAATATTGTCATTTTGCCGATCATCCTTCCTATCGTATTTGCGATGATCATGGTTATTTTTCGAGATAAAGTTATCCTTCATCGGATATTAAGCTTAGTAGCAGTTTTTACTGTTTTTATTGTGGCGTGTGTTTTAATTGATCAAATTAAAACAGACGGGATTCAGTCCATTCAATTAGGAGGATGGGAGGCGCCGTTTGGTGTAAGTATGGTTGCCGATATGTTTGCAGCAATTCTTGTTCTCGTTACGAGTGTTATTGGGTTTTGCTGTTTGCTGTACGCATTTCATTCGATTGGGGAACAATTGGAGAAGTATTATTTTTATCCGTTATTCTTGGTTTTGATAACAGGTGTAAACGGTTCTTTCCTTACAGGAGATATATTTAACCTATTTGTTTGTTTTGAAGTAATGCTTGTTGCTTCATATGTCCTGATTTCATTAGGAGGAACAAGGGTTCAGCTAAGAGAATCGATTAAATATATACTGATAAATATTATTTCATCCTTTCTGTTTCTCGTTGCAATTGCTTATTTATACGCCATTACTGGAACGCTAAATTTTGCTCATTTATCTGTCCGTATTGCAGAGGTTGGTCAAGGCGGGCTTATGACGACGGTAGCAATTTTATTCCTAATTGTATTTAGCTTAAAAGCTGGATTGTTTTTATTCTTCTGGCTACCAGGCTCTTATAGTGCACCACCAACAGCTATTTCTGCTATCTTTGCTGCGCTGTTAACCAAGGTAGGAATGTATGCGATTATTCGAGTGTTTACCTTGATTTTTTATCATGAAGTTCACATTACCCATTTATTAATTGGAATTCTCGCAGCTATTACAATGACCCTTGGAGCAATTGGAGCTGTAGCCTATAGAGATATCTATAAAGTGATGACCTATAATGTGGTTATTGGTGTTGGGTTTATTTTAGCGGGTGTTGCTACGTACTCAACAGTGGGGATGACTGGTTCCATCTACTATTTCATTCATGATATGGTGATTAAGGCACTTATCTTTCTACTGGGAGGCACAATTATTCATCTGACTGGAACAAGTAAATTAGATGAGATGAGTGGATTGATTCGTTTGCACCCGCAATTAGGCTGGATGTTCTTTGTTGCAGCTTTATCCTTATCAGGAATTCCTCCACTAAGTGGATTTTTAGGAAAAATATTTATTACAGAGGGTACCTTTACTGCAGGATATTACTGGTTAGGTGCATTCGGACTGATCAGCAGCTTATTTGTCCTTTATTCTATTATGAAAGTATTTATGGCTGTGTTTTGGGGCTATACCGATTTAACACTAGAACAAGAAAAAGGGACCACGAAGGGATTAATGCTGCCAATAGCTTTCCTTACTTTCTTAACCATTGCATTAGGGATAGGGACAGAAGGGATTCATGAATATGTAGATTTGGCAGTTGAAGGCTTGATGGACCCCAATTATTATGTCAAAGCTGTTTTAAGCAATAATTAAGGGAATTTAAGTAGTAAATAGACAGAAAGGGGTGGTATCCATGCCTATGCAGATATTGATCAACTTATTAATCGGTATCATCTGGATGTTTTTACAGGACACATGGAATGTCTTAACATTTTTCACTGGTTACTTGTTCGGTATACTAGTTTTATTTATCTTGCGTCGCTATTTGCCAACTAAATTTTATTTAGAAACATTTTTTGCGGTCGTAAAGTTATTTTTTGTTTTTATTGAGCAGCTGTTTACCTCAAGTGTTGTTGTGATTAGGCAGATAACAAGGCCAAGATTAAATATTTCCCCAGGAATATTTTCGTTAGAAACGGAATTAGAGGGGGAATTGGAAGTCTCCTTACTAGCTCTATTAATGAATTTAACTCCTGGTTCTGTTGTAGTAGAGGTTACTTCCGATAATAAAAAGTTCTTTATTCATGCAATGGATATCCCTGCACAAAAGGAATCCATTTTTCGTTCAAAGGAAAAATTCGAAATGGCCATAAAGAGGGTGACTCGCTATGATTGATCAATTATTGGTTGGATCGTTAATTTTACTGATTATATCTATTCTTGCAACAATATATCGTCTTATCAAAGGACCGTCAGCACCTGATAGAATACAGGCATTAGATAGTTTAGGAATCAATCTAATTGCAGGAGTAGCGATTTTTTCCGTTCTGCTTCGGAATACAGGTTTTTTTGAGGTGATTTTATTAATTGGAATTTTGTCGTTTATTGGAACGATTGCTTTTGCCCGATATATGGAAAGAGGTGTAGTCATTGAGCGAAAACAATCTGATTGAACTCATATCTGTTCTGCTTATATTCTGTGGCGCTATTTTTTGTTTTCTGAGTTCCCTTGGATTAATAAGACTGCCAGATGTATACACAAGATCTCATGCTGCATCCAAAGGTTCTACTATGGGAGTACTCTTTACCCTTGTTGGCACATTTGTCTTTTTTATTATAGAAGGTGTTTTTAGCATTCGCCTGTTCTTGGGAATTTTCTTTGTTTTTTTAACTTCTCCTGTTGCATCCCATGTCATTGTTCGTTCCGCTTATCGCTCAAAAGTTAAGCTTGCGGATATAACGGTACAAGATGATCTGAATGCTGAAATGGATAAAGAAGGGATAGAAACAGTGGAAGTAATTCATAAATAAAGGGAAAAAAGATATAGAAGGCCAGCGATTTTTAATTGACGAATTTTTGTGGATTCTATATAGTAAGAAAAGATATACCCGTACTGAAACGGGAGAGGTTCATAGCAAATACCCTCTATAAAAAACTATGGATACATGCAATTCACGCCATGTCCATAAAGGACATGGCTTTTTTGTTTGATTCAGCTAGTTTTTCTGCGTAAGGTAAATGCCTCTCTTTTAAGCAGTGTTGGGAAACACCAAACAAGGAGGACTTTTTCATGTCAGGAAGAAAGAACGAAGAAGGATTAACAGATTTAACTTTGTTAGGAAATCAAAATACTCAATATAAAAGTGATTATGCACCAGAGGTATTAGAATCAGTGGATAATCTTCATTCGGATAGAGATTATTTTGTGAAATTTAATTGTCCTGAATTTACAAGTCTTTGCCCAATAACAGGACAGCCTGACTTTGCGACAATGTATATTTCTTATATACCAAATAAGAAAATAGTGGAAAGCAAATCTTTAAAGTTGTATTTATTTAGTTTTCGCAATCATGGAGATTTTCACGAAGATTGTGTCAATATTATTATGAATGATTTAATAAAACTGTTAGATCCAAGATATATTGAAGTATGGGGAAAATTCACTCCAAGAGGCGGAATTTCCATCGACCCATGGTGTAATTATGGAAAACCGGGCACTAAATTTGAAGAGATGGCAGCACATCGATTAATGAACCATGATATGTACCCAGAAAAGGTAGACAATCGATAAGAAAAAACCAGTCAGCGACTCGTTATGTAGAGTAGTTGACTGGTTTTTCTTTTGGATTAATAAGATTATGGCAAAATATTTCCAGCGGCACGATAAATGCTGTACCATTCTTCTCTTGTTAAATAAACGTCACTTGCTTTTATGCAATCAATTAATCGATCTGCATTCATTGTGCCGATTACTGGCTGCATATTGGCAGGGTGACGCAATAACCAGGCAATCGCAATGGTTGTGTTACTTACTTGATATTTGTCTGCAATTTCATCAATTTGTTGATTTAATTCAGGGAATTTATCGTTGCCAAGAAAAACGCCTTCAAAGAAACCAAATTGGAATGGGGACCAAGGCTGAATCGTTATATCATGTAAGCGACAGAAGTCTAATATGCTGCCATCACGGTTAATGGCTGAGTCGTTTTCCATATTGACATTAATCCCATTAGAAATCATATTCGCATTTGTAATACTTAATTGCAATTGGTTAGCCACAATTGGTTGTTTCACATATTTTTGCAATAATTGAATTTGCATTGGATTTTGGTTGGAAACACCAAAATGGCGAACTTTTCCTGATTGCTCCAAAATGTCAAATGCTTCTGCTACTTCTTCTGGTTCCACTAAAGCGTCTGGGCGATGGAGTAGAAGAGTGTCTAAATATTCGGTGTTCAATCTTTGTAAAATACCGTCTACTGATTGCAAAATATGTTCTTTGGAGAAATCGAACATTCCTGTTCTGATCCCGCATTTAGATTGTAGGATAATATTTTCGCGAACAGTTGGTGACATATGTATAGCGTCAGCAAATATTTCCTCACAGTCACCTTTTCCATAAATATCTGCGTGATCAAAGAAGTTAGCACCATGTTCTAAAGCAGTTTGGACAAATCGTTCTGCTTCCTTTTTTTCTAATGAATTAATACGCATACAGCCAACTGCCACTACTGGCACTTCTAAATTACTGCTACCTAGCTTCATAGTTCTCATGATTTCTACTCCTCCTAAACTATATGGAAAGCGCTTTTATTGTTTCCTCATTCATTTTGACATATGAACGGCTTAAACGGCAAATATTATGTACTTTTTATCCCGCACTTAATCCTCCTCATACTGAAGGGAAATGAAGGAAACAAAGTTAGAAATAACTGCCCTGTAAAGATCAAATAAGCGAACTAACCATCAGCAGTATTATGAGGAAAACCAACTGATGAAGGTTTCTTTATAAAAGAAATGAAAGATGTCCTATTTACTATCCCATACAAGTAAACATATAATTATTATAAAAAAAGAAAACGCTTACAAGAAAGGTGGAAATAGAATGAGAGGTTTTATAAGGAAAGCGTTTATTATTGTAATACTTATTTTTTTGTTGTTTCCCTTTGGAAGTGAAAAATTTGTATCAGCGGCTTCTACAAATGGGACGATGATGCAATACTTTGAATGGTATTTACCGAATGATGGAAATCATTGGACAAGACTTCAAAATGATGCTGCAAATCTTTCTAGTAAAGGGGTAACGGCAGTTTGGATCCCTCCAGCATATAAAGGAACAAGTCAAAATGATGTTGGATATGGTGCTTATGATTTATATGATTTAGGGGAGTTTAACCAAAAAGGAACGGTCAGGACTAAATATGGTACAAAAGCCCAATTGAAATCGGCAATCGCTGAATTACATAAACAAAACATACATGTATATGGCGATGTAGTAATGAATCATAAAGGAGGAGCTGACTTTACAGAGACTGTAACTGCAGTTGAAGTAGATCCAAATAATCGAAACCGGGAAACATCCGGCGATTATCAAATATCTGCATGGACAGGCTTTAATTTTCCTGGGAGAGGCAATACGTATTCTCCATTTAAATGGAATTGGTATCACTTCGATGGGACTGATTGGGATGAGAGTAGGAAAATAAATAGAATATATAAATTTCGGGGAACTGGTAAGGCTTGGGATTGGGAAGTCTCAAGTGAGAATGGTAATTATGATTATTTAATGTATGCAGACATTGACTATGAACATCCTGATGTAATCAATGAAATGAAAAAATGGGGAACCTGGTATGCAAAAGAATTAAATTTAGACGGTTTTCGATTAGATGCGGTTAAACATATAAAACATGATTACCTGCGGGACTGGGTAACACATGTAAGAAACCAGACTGGTAAAGAGATGTTTACTGTAGCGGAATATTGGCAGAATGATATTGGGCAGCTAAATAACTATTTAGCAAAGACAAATTATAATCAGTCTGTTTTTGATGCGCCTCTCCATTATCATTTTCATTATGCATCTAATAGCAATGGAAATTATGATATGAGGAATATTCTAAAAGGAACTGTAATGGAAAGCAATCCTAGGCTGGCAGTTACTTTAGTGGAAAACCATGATTCCCAGCCAGGACAATCTTTGGAGTCTGTTGTAAGTACATGGTTTAAGCCCTTAGCCTATGCTTTCATTCTAACAAGAGCTGAAGGATATCCATCTGTTTTTTATGGAGATTACTATGGAACGAAAGGAAATAGTAATTATGAGATTCCTTCTTTAAAAACGCAGTTGGATCCGATTCTAACTGCTCGCAAAAACTATGCATATGGTTTGCAACGTGACTATATTGATCATTGGGATATTATCGGATGGACTAGAGAGGGAGAGGCTGCAAGGGATAAATCAGGACTGGCGACGTTAATAACAGATGGTCCTGGAGGATATAAATGGATGGAAGTAGGAAAACAAAATGCTGGAGAAGTCTGGTACGATATTACAGGGAATAGAAAGGAAACAGTCACTATTAATAATGATGGCTGGGGCCAATTCTATGTAAATGGCGGTTCTGTTTCTATTTATGTACAAAAATAATAATAAAGAGAAGAGTTAGCCAATCTTACTGGAGCAACTCTTCTCTTTTTTCGTTCTCTTAATCCTCCATCGTAGAAAGATCGCCTGTTGGAAGACCAAGCTCCCAAGCTTTCAGTACTCGTCTCATAATCTTCCCACTCCGAGTTTTTGGCAGTTTTTCACAGAATTCGATTTCTCTTGGAGCAGCATGAGCAGCCAAGCCGGTTTTTACAAATAATCTTATCTGCTCTTTTAATTCATCCGTTTGCTCATAGCCATCAACCAATGCAATAAAGGCTTTGATAATTTCCCCTCGAATTGGATCCGGTTTACCGATGACGCCAGCTTCTGCCACTGCTGGAAATTCGATTAATTTACTTTCCACTTCAAATGGTCCAACTCTTTCTCCAGCAGTCATAATAACATCATCAACTCGCCCTTGGAACCAGAAATATCCCTCTTCATCCATATAAGCAGAGTCTCCTGAAACATACCATTCATCATGTTGGAAATAGCTATTAAATTTTTCTTGGTTGTTCCATATTGTATGCATCATCGAAGGCCAGCCTTTTTTTATGGCTAAATTCCCCATTTGGTTTGGCGGCAGAATGTTGCCATTGTCATCTAAAATTACTGCTTCAATTCCCGGTAATGGTTTCCCCATTGAACCTAATTTAATATCCATACATGGTAAATTGCATATTAGTTGAGCACCAGTTTCCGTCATCCACCAAGTGTCATGGATACGATGTCCAAACACATCGTATCCCCATCGAATTACCTCGGGATTCAGTGGTTCGCCAACACTTAATATATGACGTAACGAAGAGAGTGTATATTTTTCTGTTACCTCCTCTCCAGCCGCCATTAGCATTCTAAAGGAGGTAGGAGCACTATACCAAACAGTTACTCCAAAAGTTTCGATCGTTTTATACCATACATCAGGACTAAAGCGACCTCCTGCCACAACATTTGTTGAGCCTGTAAGCCATGGCCCAAAAATTCCGTAGGAGGTACCTGTAACCCAGCCAGGATCAGCTGTGCACCAATATACATCCTCCTCTTGTAAATCTAATACCCATTTTGCCGTTTGATAATGTTGGATCATAGCATTGTGAACATGAAGCACACCTTTAGGCTTTCCTGTTGACCCAGAGGTATAGTGAAGGATTAAACCATCCTTGCGATCGACCCATTCTATGTCTAATTCTGTAGATGCTGTTTGAAAGTAATGAAGGAAATCCTTTGTTTTATCGTCTTCTTGGATATTTTCACCGACAATAAAAATAGTTTCGAGAGCAGGTAATTCTGTATGTGGAATTCTATTTACTAGTTCAGGTGTGGTTATAATTATTTTTGCTTCACTATCATAGAGACGGTCTTTCACCGCATCTTCCATAAAGGCTTCGAACAATGGGCCGACAATGGCACCTAGTTTGATTGCTCCAAGTAAAGCAAAATATAACTCTGGGGAACGAGGCATAAAAATAAACACTCGATCTCCCTTGTTTACATTTCCTACATCCTTTAATACATTTCCAGCTTTATTGGAGAATTTCTTTAAGTCTTTAAATGTGTATGTTTCTTTTCTTGATGGATGAAAATAATGGAGGGCTACTTTATTGGCGCGGTAGTTTTCAGCGTGACGATCAATAGCTTCATAGGCCAAATTAATTTTTCCAGTCTGATGCCATGAAAAATCCTTTTCTGCTTGAACCCATTTGAAATGTTGATACAGCTCCTCATAGTTTTCAAGGTTATGTCTGCCTTTTACAGGTGGAAACGCTTCCAATTTCATTAATACATCCCCCTCATTTCAATATTTTTACAACACCATTATAATAGGTAAACACTATATATACAATTTTAATGTTGTAATTAAATAAATATTCCTACGTTTTAGAAAAATAGGGAGAATGTATGGGATAAAAGATTACTATAAAACTCCATCTTATTAGATATAGTAAATTATCAATAAAATTAGTAAATAAACAAATAAAGATATAACTTGGAACTTAAGAACAGAGTAAAACCTTTTATTAAATTTCTGAGAAGGAAGAGGCTTCTCCTTCCATTCTTCTAAATAATCATTACTTTTTAGAATAACATGATGGAACCGTCTGAAACTGAATGTTACTCCGTCGAAAAAACCGCCCTTAGCAATATACATAAATAGAAAAATAACAATATAAAAGAAAGTTAAATAAAAGACGGCATTAATATAATGAACAAAAGAATATGACGATGAAGAGATAAAAAAAAGAATGAATGTAAGAAAGAGATTTATAAGAAATATAGACCATTTTTTATTTTGCATGAAGTTTCACCTTTTTTAATTAAGTTTTTAATCACGAATAAAAGTATTTTACCTTAACTCTAATTGAAAGTACATTTTTAGAAAAAGGGATAGAAATTCAATATTTCAGAAAACCAGTATTTTCATTTACCTTTTACACTAAAAGTTGTAATAAACCACTGTTATGTGAAACAGCACTCGCTAAAAAATTCTAGTATAATAAAATAATCTGCTAATATATGGAGAAAAAGTATATTGGCATATGGATATATTTTACAATAGTGAGGCCTTTTGAAGTATTTTTCCCCTCTTTTTTGATAATAATTTTTAGAATTTTATCAAAAAAGTAAGCGTTGTCTTTATTGTTTTAATGCAGTATAGTACTGTTTTAGTATAACAATATTTGAAATTATCTCTATATTTAGTCTTTACAACTCTACTAGAATAATAGTATACTCTCTTTAGCTTCTTTTTTAGATGTAATTTACAGAATAATATAACAATGGGGGGTCTTTTTTAATGAAGCGCAAATTTACTTGGCTGCTTTCACTGACGTTAGTGTTAAGTGTATTTTTAGCGGCATGTTCTGGTGGCGACGACAAAGGGTCTAAAGGTTCAGATAAGTCAGCAGAAAATAAAGATGTAGAACAAGTATTAAACTTAATTAACGGAGATGCAATTCCATCCATGGATCCATCAATGGCTACGGATGAATACGGTTTCCAATTCTTAGGAGCTACTATGGAAGGTCTTTATCGTTTAGGTAAAGATGCTAAGGTAGAACCAGGTATTGCAGAATCTCACGAAGTATCTAAAGATGGTTTAACTTGGACATTCAAGTTACGTGAAGATGCTAAATGGTCAAACGGAGATCCTGTAACTGCTAACGATTTTGTTTATGCTTGGCAGCGTGCAGTAAATCCTGACACTGGTTCTGAGTACGGTCCATATATGATGGGTGGCGTAATCAAAAACGCTACAGAAATCAATAAAGGCGAAAAGAAAGTAGAAGAACTAGGAGTTAAAGCAGAAGACGACCATACTTTAGTTGTTGAACTTGCTAACCCAACTGCGTATTTTGAATCATTAACAACATTCGGTACATTCTTACCATTAAATCAAAAATTTGTGGAAGAAAAAGGCGATAAATTCGCGACTAGCTCTGACACTCTTTTATCAAACGGTCCATTTGTTTTAGAAAACTGGGAAAGTACTGCGCAAAAGTGGAATCTTGCTAAAAACGACACATACTGGGATGCAGATACAGTTAAGTTAGAAAAAATCAACTATGTAGTAGTAAAAGACGCTCAAACAATGGTTGACCTATATGAAAAAGGCGAAGTTGACCGTGCTTCATTATCATCAGACTTAGTTGACCAATACTCTTCTCATGAAGACTATACAATTAAAGCTGATAACTCAGTGTTCTATCTAAAAATTAACGAAACAAGAAACAAAGCACTTGCTAATAAAAACATCCGTGCAGCGATCAGCCGTGCGTTTGATAAAGAGTCATTAGTAAACACTATCCTAAACAATGGTTCTTTAGTTGCTAACGGTTTAATTCCAGCTAAATTTACTCCAATGCCAGATGGCAGCGGTGACTTCCGTGAAGTTAGTGGTGATTTAGTAAAATATGATACTGCTGCTGCGAAAGAATTCTGGGAAAAAGGCTTAAAAGAATTAGGTACTAAATCAGTAGAAATCGAATTCCTTGGTGGAGATACAGACGTATCGAAAACAATGAATGAATACTTAGCTAATCAGTTACAAACAAACCTACCAGGTTTAAAAGTAACATTGAAACAAGTACCATTTGAACAACGTTTAGACTTAGATAAAAACCAAGATTATGATCTTCAATTAGCTGGTTGGGGACCTGACTACCTTGATCCATATACATTCTTAAGCCTATGGATTACAGATGGCGGAAACAACAAAATGGGTTACTCAAATCCTGAGTACGATAAGTTGTTAGAAGAAACGACAACAACTCTTGCTACAGACAATGAAGCTCGTTACCAAAACTTCTTAAAAGCTGAAAAAATTCTATTTGATGATGCAGCAATCGCTCCTGTATATCAACGTGCTGGCGCATTCCTATCATCACCAAAAATTCAAGGCTTAATTGATAATCCATTTGGACCAACTTATGAATACAAATGGGTATCTATGGGATCTGCAGAATAATTTTGCTTTTATGAAAAATTCGATGCTATGAAATAAGAGGGAGTGTATGCTTTTATAGCATATACTCTCTTGTATTTTTGAGTAGGAAAATTCTGATTATAGCAAAAATAAATTATTATGCTATAATAAACAAAGAAAATTAGGAGGTGCACAGATGGCTCGATATCTTCTTCGACGTTTATGGTATATGTTCATCACGTTATTCATTATCGCGACAGTCTCCTTCTTCCTGATGAAATTCCTTCCGGGAAGTCCGCTGCAGGCAGAAGATAAGTTAAGTGAAGAACAAAAAACAATCATTTTGGAAAAGTATGGACTGAACGATCCTATTCCAGTTCAGTATGTTCGTTATTTAGGAAACCTTGTGCAAGGGGATTTAGGGGTTTCGTTTAAATTTGATAATACCCCTGTTACAAAAATTTTATCATCAAAAATCGGTCCTTCCGCGCTTCTAGGTGGACAGGCATTAGTGTTAGGAACAGTGCTTGGGATTCTTCTAGGCTTGATAGCTTCGATTTATAGGAATGGTCCAATCGATTACACCTCAACAGTTATTGCCGTACTGGGAACATCGGTTCCTTCGTTCGTATTTGCCGGACTATTACAATATTTCTTTGCAGTAAGATGGGATATACTGCCTGTTGCGCTTTGGGGCGGCTTTGAATATACGATTCTACCAACCATTGCACTTGCAATCTCTCCATTAGCGGTTGCGGCGAGGTTTACAAGAACAGAGATGATTGAGGTATTGCATTCAAATTATATAACGACAGCTCGTGCAAAAGGTGTTACAGAAGCAGGAATTATCTTCAAACATGGATTGCGCAATGCACTGATTCCGCTAGTTACCGTTATAGGTCCAATGGCCGTTGGTTTAATGACAGGATCATTGGTTATAGAGAAAATTTTTGCTATTCCTGGAATTGGGGAGCAATTTGTTACATCTGTTACTGTAAATGATTATCCAACAATTATGGGAACAACCTTAATGTTTGCTTTTGGCTTTGTTATTATAATTTTAATCATTGACCTCCTATATGGATTAATTGATCCGAGAATTAGAATTGCAGGAGGAAAAAAATAAAATGGATAAAAAGAATCTTAATCAAATAGATAAAAATTTATTTAGACCTCTTAAGCAAGAAGAGAATACAAGTGAGAAAATTTCTGCGCCAAGCAGAACATTTGCTCAGGATGCAAGAAGAACGTTATTAAAAAATAAGCCGGCAATTGTCAGTATATTTATAATACTATTAATAATCGTAATGAGTATTATTGGACCACATATGAATGACTACGGAAACGATGGACAGAACCTTTCCCGTGCGAAGCTTCCTCCTAGAATACCAGTTTTAGAGAATGTTTCTTGGTTAGGCTTAGATGGTACATTATCTGGTAGATATGAAGGTACGAATGTAGAGGATGCAACTGCAAAAGCAATGGCTCGATATAAAAGTACAGATGAGTTTGTTGATATCAAAGTTTTAGAGGAAGGCGACGGCACAAGAAATTCTGCTGCCGTTAGAGCAACCTACCATATTTATGAAGCAAAAGATATGGATGATACGTATTTCTGGTTTGGTACGGATACACTGGGCCGTGATCAATGGACAAGACTTTGGGAAGGTACTCGTGTATCGTTAATCATTGCGTTTGTCGCTGCTATACTCGATTTAGTAATCGGTGTAACGTATGGCGGGGTATCTGGATTCTATGGCGGGAGAGTCGATAACGTCTTGCAGCGTATCGCCGAAATATTAGTAGGGATACCAAACTTAGTAATTATTCTATTAATGATGCTGATTCTCCAGCCAGGAATTGTCTCTATTGTTATTGCCTTAGCGATTACAGGATGGATTGGAATGTCTAGGATTGTTCGTGGTGAGGTACTTAAACTTACCAACCAAGAATTTGTACTGGCAGCAAGAACATTAGGAACGACCAATGGTACAATTATTAGAAAACATTTAGTTCCGAATATTACGGGGATAATTATTGTTAATACCATGTTCTCGATTCCTGGAGCTATCTTCTTCGAAGCATTCCTAAGCTTTATCGGACTTGGTATTGTTCCGCCTAATGCTTCATTAGGGGCATTAATTGAACTAGGATTTGCTAATTTACGATTGTACCCATATCTATTAGTTTTCCCAGCGACTGTATTGTCAGTATTAATGATTGCATTCAATATATTAGGTGATGGATTACGTGATGCATTCGATCCTAAAATGCATAAATAAGAGAGTAGGTGTTTATAAATGAGTAAATTATTAGAAGTCAAAGATTTAAGAGTATCATTTAACACCTACAACGGTGAAGTACAAGCTGTTCGCGGTGTGAGCTTTGAGTTAAATAAAGGGGAAACATTAGCAATTGTAGGAGAGTCCGGTTCTGGTAAATCCGTTACGTCCAATGCTTTAATGAGACTTCTTCCCGAACCGCAAAGTGTCATCAAAAGTGGAGAAATATTATTTGAAGGCGAAGATCTTGTTAAAAAGTCAAAAAAAGAAATGCAAAAAATTCGCGGAAAAGATATTTCCATGGTGTTTCAAGACCCGATGTCTTCTTTAAACCCAACAATGAAAATTGGTAACCAAATCATGGAAGGCTTAATAAAGCATCAAAATATGAATAAGTCTGATGCAAAAAAGCGTGCCTTAGAATTACTTGAATTAGTTGGTATTCCACAGCCGGAAATTCGCATTAATCAGTTTCCGCATCAATTCTCAGGTGGAATGCGTCAACGTGTGGTTGTAGCGATTGCTCTTGCGTGTAACCCAAAGATTTTAATTGCCGATGAACCAACAACAGCACTTGATGTTACGATTCAGGCACAAATCCTAGAATTGATGAAAGATATTCAAAAGAAAACAGATAGTGCGATTATTTTTATTACACATGACCTTGGTGTTGTGGCGAATGTGGCAGACCGTGTTGCTGTTATGTATGCTGGGAAAATTGTTGAAATTGGCACAGTAGATGATATTTTTTATAATCCAAAGCATCCATATACTTGGGGATTGATTGGATCGATGCCAACCCTAGATAGTACGGATGAAGAGCTTTTCGCTATCCCTGGAAGCCCGCCGAATATGTTAAAGCCTCCAGCAGGAGATGCATTTGCGCCTAGAAATCAATTTGCGCTAGAAATCGATACAGTAATGGAGCCGCCAATGTTTAAAGTTTCTGATACACACTATGCTGCAACCTGGTTATTGCATGAAGATGCACCAAAGGTTGAGCCGCCAGAAGCTGTTAAACAAAGAATGCTTGGTTTCTCCAAAACAGGTCGCAAGGACGGTGAAAAACGTTGACTAGAGAAAAATTACTAGAAGTAAAAAACTTGCAAAAACACTTTTCCGCAGGTAGAGATAGAATCATTAAAGCCGTAGACGGTGTATCCTTTGATATTTTTAAAGGAGAAACTTTTGGTCTGGTTGGAGAATCTGGTTGTGGAAAATCAACAACAGGTAGAACAATCATCCGTCTTTACGATGCAACAGGTGGAGAAGTGAAATTTGAAGGCGAAGATGTGCACGGAAAAAAATCAAAGGCAGAGCTTCGCAAATTTAATCAAAAAATGCAAATGATTTTCCAAGATCCACATTCTTCTCTAAATCCACGCATGACTGTACTTGATATTATTGCAGAAGGAATTGATAATCATAATCTTGCAAAAACACCAGAAGAGCGTCGTCAAAGAGTCGAAGAACTCCTTGAAGTAGTTGGGTTGAATAAAGAGCATGCCACACGCTTCCCGCACGAATTCAGCGGCGGTCAAAGGCAGAGAATTGGGATTGCTCGCGCCCTAGCTGTTGAGCCAGATTTCATTATCTGTGATGAGCCTATTTCTGCACTAGACGTTTCTATTCAAGCACAGGTAGTAAATCTTTTGAAAAAGCTTCAAAAAGAGCGTGGATTGACTTATTTATTTATTGCCCATGATCTTTCCATGGTAAAATATATTAGTGATCGTATTGGTGTTATGTATATGGGGAATATGGTAGAGCTTGCAGAAGCAGATGAATTGTATGAAAACCCAATTCACCCATACACAAAATCATTATTATCCGCAATTCCACTTCCAGATCCACGATATGAACGTGAGCGCAAGAGAATTGCATATGATCCATCTGTACATGATACTAGTGAACCGGCTGAGTTAAGAGAAGTAACTCCAGGTCACTTTGTACGCTGCACAGAGAAAGAACTAGAGAAGTATAAAAAAGAATTAAGTCTTAAGAAAAACTAAGTTAACAAAATTTACTCTATTAAAGAAGACCCTTCCAAATAATCCTTGCCAACGTGCAAGGATTTTTTTATTTCCCGAGAAATCATCCTTTACTTACTTTCCCCTATTTTTAAGAAATAATCTTCCAAAACACAAAAAAATCGTGTGCAAATAAACGATAAAAAGCGACATTGAATAAAATAAATCAATATAACAACTTTTTAGTTTAGTATCCATGTTATGATCGTTAATAAAGTCCACATGAAAAATGGGAGAAAGTCTAAAAAATTTTAAAAAAACTACATGTCTAAGATAAAATAAAGGAAAATAAGAATGGTATAACATTTCCTATAGGAGTTCATCATGATAAATCCAATATTAAAACCGCAATACGATAAAGCGGTTCAACAAACAAAAAACCATATATTGAATGATGTTAATAAGTATTTAGAGAAACAAGATTGTCTGCCTGCTTTTGAACAATATATGGATGACCGAAAAGTATTTATAGAGCAAATTTGGCTAAATACTTGGCTTAATACCGCAACTAGTCATGTCAAGTATGCTGAGAAGAAGCAATATCTCACGAATAAGGGATTGGACATTAATGATCTTAATAAAAAGGTTATTAACCGATTATTTAGAAGTGAAATTCGCGAGGTTGAAGTATTCCCTTATGAAGAATGGTTAAGAACAAACCTAGGGGATAATAAAGAAGAATGGGAAAAAAGGTATAAAGAAAGACGAAAAAGCTATTTGCAAAACGTAGAAGAACAGAAAGATCTAGAAGAGAAACGTAAATATAAAATGAAATTCTCTTATTATATTGAGCAATTAATGGAAAAGCATTATGAGGAATTGTTTCTCTATATTCGCTATTTAACAGGAAGCAATATCGCGCTAGAGATAGAACGGAATGGCATTGTTTTATCTTCGATGGAATTAACCTTTGAAGAATATTTATCAAATGAAATGAATATGCCCTATAACCAATTTTACTTTTTGGAAGACCGGACAGAAGCATATGAAAATTTAATTTTTCAGCATTTAATTGATTTTTTGCCGACATGGCTTAAAGATAAATTGCCTACTCGAATAAAAGAAGAATATGAAGACATATTTGACCATTCCTTAAGCAATTCCATTTTACTAGAAATAAGCACGCCTTTACTGGAAGAAATAACAGAAGAGTTTCTTGAGGAATTGTTTTCTGAGTATGTAATCGATTTGGAAAAATTATTAGATATTCCTTTTGATGTAGAAATTCATAAAGAGATTATGGAAAAAGACCGTCAAAGGAAGGAACAGAAGGAAGCAGAAGATCGAGAGGAGCAAAGACGACGTAAAGAAGAAGAAGCAAGAATGATTGAGGATATATTTGGAAGAGAATATTATCCTCCAACCAATATAGATGTTAAATATATCCTTCATACTGGAGAAACGAATACTGGTAAAACGTTTCAAGCAATTAACCGAATGATGGAAGCTACAAGCGGTTTATATTTAGCTCCATTGAGATTATTAGCATTAGAAATATATGAGAAGCTAAATCAGCAAGGAGTTCCATGTTCGCTAAAAACAGGGGAAGAAGAGAAGCTTGTTCTAGAGGCTCAACATCAATCGAGTACAGTAGAAATGTTTCACGAAAAGGATTTTTACGAAGTTGTTGTCATTGATGAGGCACAAATGATTGCGGACAGAGAACGGGGATTTTCATGGTATCGCGCTATCACTAAGGCAAATGCAAAAGAGGTCCATATTATTGCTAGTCTGCATGCCAAAAACATGATTTTGCAGTTATTAGGTGATATAGATGTAGAGGTTCATGAATATCGACGGGAGACACCGTTACAGGTAGAAAATGAGTTGTTTCAATTAAGTCATACGAGAAAGGGAGACGCCTTAGTATGTTTCTCAAGAAGAAGTGTCTTAGAAACAGCCTCTGAATTACAAAGAAAAGGGTGGCAAGTCAGTATAATTTATGGAAGTATGCCACCAGAAGCAAGAAAAAAACAAATGGAGCGTTTTATTAACGGAGAAACGAAAGTTATTGTTTCAACAGATGCAATTGGGATGGGGCTTAATTTACCAATAAGGAGAATTGTCTTCTTAGAGAATGACAAATTTGATGGGATAAGAAGAAGGATGTTAACCTCACAGGAAGTGAAGCAGATTGCAGGTAGAGCAGGAAGAAAGGGAATATATGATATTGGGCGGGTTGCTTTCACCAGTGACCGTAAAAGAATGATGTATTTATTAGAAAAAAGAGATGAAGACTTGTATGGATTCACAATAGCACCAACAAGTGCTGTTTTAGAAAGGTTTCAAAAGTATTCCAATAATCTAGGGCTGTTCTTTTATTTATGGGGACATTTTAGAAGTCCAGAAGGAACAAAAAAGGCCTCACTGACCGAGGAAATGCAGCTATATGAAATGATTATGGATACAATGGTCGAAGCGAGAATGTCCCTGCATGATTTATTTAGTTTTCTGAAACTACCATTCGCCACAAGTGAAGCCTCATTACGAGCGCAATGGAAAGTAAATATGGAGGCAATTGTGGAAAACAAGGATTTACCAGAACCGAAAACTAAACAAGATAGTCTGGAGGAACTGGAACTCGCTTACAAAGCGATTGGTCTTCACTTATTATTTCTATATAGGTTAGAAAGAAGGACAGAAGCTTATTATTGGGAAAAGGTAAGACTGGAATTGAGTGACCAAATAAACGATCAGTTAAAGACAGGGATTAAAGGGAAGAAACGGACGAAGCAATGCAAGAAATGCGGGAAAGAACTAGCAGCTAAATTTAAGTTTGCTGTTTGTAATGATTGTTTTTATCAGACGTAAATTAATACACATAAAGGCTTTGAATGTTAGAGAAGGGTGAGAAGCGGTAAATATAGTCATTCTCACCCTTTGTTTTCCCCGTTGCAAGCAATGGAAAAGTAAAGTGTTACTCAAGCACCGTTTTGTTTACTAAATCATTAGTAGGTAATATAAAGCATAGGCTTGTAAAGTTGAAGCGATAAAAAAAGTAATATAAACTAGATGAATAAGAAGAAAATAGAACAAATTCCCTTTTCATTTTTATTGTAAATACTATACTATTAAAATAGAAAATAAGTTAAGGAAGGTAATCAAATGGATTCGAAATTTAAGTTTGGCATTCGCTCCAAAATTATCCTTGGTTACATTGTTATCATTCTTTGCTTACTTGTGTCAGTAATTTTACTAAATAATCAAATACGCTCCCTTCAACAGGAACGTAATTCGATTATCAATTACGATTCTCGCATACATGAACTTACATCTTCCATTGAGAAAAGTGTATTAGATATGGAGACAGGTCAGCGTGGCTACATAATCACAGGTAACCAAAGTTACTTAATTCCGTATAATGATGGGAAGGAAAATTGGAAAGAGCAATTTGAGGAATTGTATCAATTATTGAGTAATAAACCTGTACAGCAGCAGAATTTACTCGAAATAAAGGAAAACATTTTGAATTGGATTAATACGGCTGGTGAGCCAACCATTCAATACAAAGCACAAAATAATACAGAAGAACTTGATGAATTTTTCAAAGAGGATAATGGACGGGATTACATAAACGAGATTACAGAAAAGTTTACGAATCTTAGAGATACAGAGAAGACTGCGTCGGCCAAGCGGGCAACAAAGCTGGACCAACAAAATAATGCTTTAACAGTAGGACTATTCGGCGTATTAGTCTTGATTTCTCTTGTTGCTATTAGTCTGGCTGGCCAAACCTCTAAATCGATTGTTAGAACAATTAAGGAAGTAACAGAATCTATTAAAACAATCGCTGCCTCTAAAGGAAATGTCAGTACTCGTATTCATGTCCGGACAAACGATGAAATAAGAGAGCTGGCAGAAGTGACAAATAGCCTTCTTGATACCGTTGAGCAAAGAGAATGGTTACAATCAAACGTTGCTGATATTGTGATGAAAATACAAGGGATTCCTTCTATTGAATCATTGGCTAGTGTGTTTATATCAGAAATAGCACAAAAAACAAATGCAAGCTTTGGAGCCTTTTATGTGAAAGATACTCAACAAAAAAAGGAAACCTATCTAAAAACGGCAACATTTGCTGAATCTGGAGATACGATTGCTCGAGATACTTTTCAATTAGGAGAAGGTCTGATTGGTCAAAGTGCCAAAGAACAGCGCGTCTTGCATTATCAAGAAATTCCAAGTGATTATCGCTTAATTGCAACAGGGCTAGGGGATGTTTCTCCACGCAGTATTATCATTGTACCCGTTCTGTTTGAAGGAGAGGCGATTGCTGTACTTGAACTTGCAACCATGACAGAATTTACAGCCCTTCAACAAAATCTCATTACCGGGGTAGTGGAGACATTTGGACTAACGATTAATAGTATTATGGGTAGAATGGAAATCGTCCGCTTGTTAAATGAATCTAGAGCAATGACGGAAGAGTTACAAGTTCAATCAGAAGAGCTGCAAACACAATCAGAGGAATTACAGTCACAATCAGAAGAACTGCAAATGCAAAAA
Source organism: Niallia sp. FSL M8-0099 (assembly GCF_038006945.1). Taxonomy (NCBI): domain Bacteria; kingdom Bacillati; phylum Bacillota; class Bacilli; order Caryophanales; family Bacillaceae; genus Niallia; species Niallia sp. FSL M8-0099. The sequence continues at coordinate 1,450,545 of NZ_JBBOWF010000002.1, read as the reverse complement.
GAAGAACTGATGGCTACTAATGAACAGCTCGAAGATCGAACAAGAGAAGCAGAAGCGAAGACAAGGGATTTAGAAAAAGCAAAAGAGGAATTAGAAGAGAAAACAGAGTTAGTTATTCAAAATTCTAATTATAAATCAGAGTTTTTAGCTAATATGTCTCATGAATTAAGAACTCCGCTAAATAGCATTCTAATTCTTTCAGAAATGTTAGCGGAGAATGAGTCGAATCACCTATCGGAAGAAGAAATGGAGTTTGCAAATGTTATTCATTCTTCTGGTAAAGATCTTCTTTCGCTTATAAATGATATTCTTGATCTTTCCAAAGTAGAGGCAGGCAAGCTTGATGTTCATTTTGCAGAAGTAAGCATCCATGATATTACTTCACAATTGGAGCGAAGCTTCGCACCTATCGCTAACCAGAAGGAAGTAGAATTTTTAGTAAATAAACAGGAAGGTCTCCAAGATATCGTATTTACAGATGAAAAGAGATTCCAACAAATTATTAAAAATCTATTATCCAATGCCTTTAAATTTACGGAAAGCGGAACAGTTTCCTTAAATATTAAGAAGAGAAACCAGATTAGCCGCAGTATGAGAGAATTAAGCAATGATTGGCTAGATATTTCTGTAACAGACACCGGTATTGGCATACCGAAAGATAAGCATAAATTAATCTTTGAAACATTCCAGCAGGCAGATGGAGCAACTGTACGTAAATATGGAGGTACTGGCTTAGGCCTTTCCATTTGTAGAGAGTTTGCTAGATTGCTAGGTGGCTGGATTTCCTTGAAGAGTGAGGAAGGCAAGGGAAGTACTTTTACCCTCATTATTCCAAGTCTTCCAAATGGAATAGCAGACACTCAGCTCAATATTAGTGAGATGAATGTAGCTGCTACAATGGAAGTGAAAAAGCAAGAAGCTCGACAAGAAATAGATAAAGAAGAACAAAAGCAGGAAGAAGAAAGAAAAACAGAAATCGTGATTTCTAAGGATGAGAATGAGGATGTGTTTAAAGGGAAAAAGGTATTGATTGTAGACGATGATAATCGTAATATCTTTGCTCTTAAAACGACGCTTGAAAAAAGAGGGATGGATGTCCTTGTTGCCTATAACGGAAAGGAATGTTTGGACATTCTGGATAGAACTACAGATTTAGATGTGATACTAATGGATATTATGATGCCGAATATGAATGGTTATGAAACCATGACAATTATCCGCCAAACGCTGAATCTGACAGAGATACCTATTATCGCATTAACGGCAAAGGCGATGAAGAATGACCGTGAAAAATGTTTAGAGGCGGGAGCATCTGATTATATCAGTAAGCCGCTAGATTTGGATCAATTATACTCCGTCTTAAGAGTATGGTTAGCAAAGTAAGGAGGAACGGAGATGGATTATCCATTCCTGAATAATGATCAAGAGGTAGAGAACCAAGATCATGCAGACATCGAAGTAGATCTGCTGCTCGAAGGGATTTTTCGATTATCAGGTTTTGATTTTCGTCAATATAACCGATCTTCTATTACACGCAGAATTTACTATAGAATGAAGATGGATAATATTCCTACGATTACGAGGCTGCTGGAAAGAGTGATTCATGAAGAGGCATTCCTTGAACAACTTCTTAATGATTTTTCAATCAATGTAACAGAAATGTTTAGGAATCCAAGCTTTTTTCGTTCTTTTAGAGCACAAATCATCCCGCATTTACGAAATCTTGAAGAAATTCGGATATGGCATGCTGGTTGTGCTACTGGCGAAGAAGTCTTTTCTATGGCTATTTTATTAGAAGAAGAGGGATTGAAGGATAAGACGGTTATTTATGCAACAGACATGAATGAAACTGTGCTGGAAAAGGCAAGCAAAGGTGCATTTCCTCTCCACAAAATGCAAGCATATACGAAAAATTATATGCTTGCTGGTGGGAAGAATGCTTTCTCGGAATATTATAAAACCGATCATCAATATGCTTACTTTCATTCTGATTTGTTGAAAAATATTATTTTTGCGCAGCATAATCTAGTAACAGATCAATCCTTTAATGAATTTCATGTTATTATTTGTAGAAATGTACTCATTTACTTTAACCCAATGCTTCAAAATCAAGTGCATCATCTATTTTATGAGAGTTTAAGTAAAGATGGGTTTCTAGGTTTAGGGGATAAAGAGACATTAAGTTTTGTTGAAGTAATGCCAAAATATAGAGAACTTGATGATGGCGAAAGACTTTATCAAAAGATTTATTAAGGCTCTTCGAACAGTGCTGCCTCTTTGTTATAAAGAAAAAGGATTTCTCCTATGAAGAGAAATCCTTTTTCTTTTATTATGTAAATAATCAACAATAATATGTCAGTTATTTGCTTTTGCTTGGATCATTAAGACACACATATCATCTGGTTGATTAGACTGCTGTTCTTTTGTAAGTAAATAATCCATTACAGAACTAGTGTGTTCCCATCTTTTGGAGGAAATAGATCGGATTTGTTTTTCTGCCTCGAATTCACAAGGGCCCATCGCTTCTAATACCCCATCCGTATAAAGAATAATTTGGACATCTTTTTCAAAGGAGATCTCCTTTGTATTAATTTCCATTTCGTCAAAAAATCCTACAGCACAAGTACTTTGTTCTAATGCCACAACATCATTTTCATCAACTAGCATATAACCATAAGGATGCCCAGCATTAACATACTTTACTGTTTTCTCTTTTGTGTCGATTACTAGATAAATAGCTGTAAAGTAAAAAGGCAGCCCCTCTTTTTCATTTTTTAGTAAAGTCATATAACGATTTAATTCTTTTATAACAAGGTCAGGCTGTACTAATTGTTTAACGGATTCTCTTAGGACAGAGGAGATAAACATGCATACTAAAGAGGCAGAAATACCGTGCCCCATCATATCTAAAAGGATAATGGCATATTTATCTTCATCTATTTTATGCCAATAATACATATCACCTGCAAGATTAAAAGAAGGCAGGTAAGAAACTTCGATATGCATATGTTCGTCTTGTAAAGGTGAACTTAATAAGCTTCTTTGTACATGTGTGGCTAAGTCTAATTCATACTGAATCTTTTTTTCATGTTGGGTATGCCAATCCAGTTCTGCTTTTAATCGCAATGCAACGCGTATTCTTGCGAGGAGTTCTATTTTATTTAGAGGTTTTGTAATATAATCAACGCCGCCAATATCCAACGCTTCTGCTAGTTTATTTTTATCTTCTAATGCTGTGACAAAGATAATCTGAATATCTTTGAGGTTTTCCACTTTTTTAATGCGTTTACAAGCTTCAATGCCATCAATCTCTGGCATCATAATATCAAGTAATATTAAGTCCACACTATTCCCTGTGGAATTAGGAGCATCAAGTTGTAGATAATGAAATAATTCATTAGCTGAGGTTAGCGAGACACAATCATCGTATCCAGCATTTTTAAGTATTTTTTCCATTACAAATAGATTGACAGTATTGTCATCTACTAAAAGAATAGTCATAATTCTTATAACTCCTTGTCTATTATGATGATAAGAAAACTTATGTATATCTTATTTAATTAACAACCCTCAATTATGTATAATTATAATTATACCGTTATTTATTAGATAATAATAATTATACGTCCTATATAAAGAGAAGAATTAATGGATAAACAAAAAAACATCGAAGCATATGTATTTTTTTGCCTCGATGTTTTTATTGTTTATCTTAATTTTCTCTTAAAGTTAAATATCTTTTTGCTCGCTTTGGATACACTCCTGCTGTAAGAAGCAGAGACCACGATGAATGGCCTTCTAAGCGGCCGATGGAACCATGAAGAATCAGCCCAAGAAATTGCTCCTCAATCGGAAAATTATTTACCTGAAATTGTTTCTTTGTATGAAGATTGGAAAAATAAACGGTGTTTCTATCAATAGTGCTTATTTGAAAGAAATTATCCTCCACCTCTGTGCATTCCTCTAAGAGCTGCCTAACTCTTGATAAATCTTTTTGATAATCCCAATCTGATGCAAAAAATTGTGGATACATTTGTAGATATAATCTATTTAACAAATCTTCACATAACTGTAGTTCATGGAATGTCTGTCCATAAGAAGCTGACATTTTTGTCCATGTCGTTTTTTCTCTGTGATCCAGCCATATGGAAAACTTTTTAAATTCAGATATAAAGTGCTGCATACTATTACGTTCCTGGGAAATTTTTAAAGCATTAGGCAGGTGAATAAGGAGGAGTAACTCGATAAAAGATTTCTTGCATTTATGCCAAGATGCCGGCATGTTATCTTCTAGATAGTCAGTGAGATAACTGGAGAATGTTCGCAGAAATTCATTGCGGAAATAATCAGCAGGATTTTCCTTTTTATATGCTATTAAATCATCTCCATAATATTCATATAGTCCTCGATAACGCATATTAAATTGAGAGCTGATTTCTATTTTCTTTAGTATTTCACTTCTGCTTTGGGTGCCGGTAAGAGGAATCAGTTTAATTCTTGTTTCTGGGGATTTTTCTCGTTCACGGTGGTTTGTGTGGAAGGAAAAGTTCTTCATAAAAATACAATCAACCTTTCTTTTGCTATTTTATTTTTGGGGATCCAAGAGGATTAATCTAGAAGTTAGTTATATTATAACTGGGATTTTAACCTATGTCACTCTCCTAATTGGCTGTTTTTGTAAAATCAAAGAGATTGGCACAAAATAAAGTATAGAATGGAGAAAGACGAACATTCTTTAAGCTAGTAAGGAAAAAGTAGAGTGGTCATTTGCTCCCTTCCATTTCGTGTTTAATCAAAAAACCCCACCCTTATACGAAAATTTATGCTAGCATCTCCGTATAAGGGGTGGGGTTACTAATGTGCTATTTTATTTAATACACTTTATCTCCATTAAAAATAGAGTTTTTCACGATAACATAATCTACATTGCGAATGGCATCTAATTTGTTTCCACCAGCATAAGAGATAGAGGATTGAAGATCTTGTTCCATTTCTGTTAACGTATCTTGTAAGTGACCTTTATGCTCTACATACATTTTTTTGCCTTCCACGTTTTTCTTTTCGCCCTTTTGAAACTCAGAAGCAGAACCGAAATACTCTTTATAAAGCTTTCCATCTTTTTCAATGGTTTCTCCTGGAGATTCTTCATGTCCAGCAAAAAGAGAGCCGATCATAACCATTGTTGCTCCAAAGCGAACGGATTTTGCAATATCCCCATGTGTGCGGATACCGCCGTCTGCAATAATAGGTTTGCTTGCGGCTTTTGCACACCAACGCAATGCAGCTAACTGCCAGCCGCCTGTTCCAAAACCTGTTTTAATTTTGGTGATACAAACTTTACCAGGTCCGATACCTACTTTCGTTGCATCTGCACCAGCATGTTCAAGCTCTCTTACTGCCTCAGGAGTTCCCACGTTACCAGCAATAACAAAGCTATTAGGCAAGTGCTTTTTGATGTGTTTAATCATGGCAATGACTGCGTTAGAATGACCATGAGCAATATCGATTGTAATAAATTCAGGAACCAAGTTTTCATCTGCTAATTGTAATATAAAGTCATACTCTTCCGTTTTTACCCCAACGCTGATAGAAGCAATTAACTCACGGGATTGCATATCACGGATAAAAGCTTTGCGCGTTTCTGGCTGGAAACGGTGCATAATATAGAAATAGCCATTTTCAGCTAAGTATACAGCGATTTTTTCGTCAATGATAGTTTGCATATTGGCAGGAACCACGGGAAGTTTAAAAGTGTGACCGCCTAGTGTAACGGTTGTATCACATTCTGAACGACTATCCACAATACATTTAGCGGGAATTAATTGTATATCTTCGTAATCAAACACGTTATCCATTAAATACACTCCTAAATACGAATATTAGGGTCGAATTATTTAAGAAATGTTCGACCATTAGGTACTTTACATTATTTTGATCAGGATGTCAAAGATTTTTCATGGAATGGGAAAATTTTATTAAAACGTTATCATTTTGAAGAGGATTATTACATAAAGGAGTGGGACGCAAAAATGCCTTTTATTAGAAAATAGAAGGCATTTTAAAGTGATGGGATCTGATTTTTCCAACGGGAATTCAGCATAGCTAATTTGGGAGGAATAAAAGGTGCTTAGTAAGAAAATTTGACTTCCACCTTCGCATCAATTGTCAGCTGTCCGGGTTCAAGATTAGTAGACACTCCTCCAACCTCCGCAAACGACATCTTTGCTAAAGGCATAGGAATACTAGAACCAGATGGGATTTCTATAACCTTTATTGGGATAGGATCGATGGTTATACGCAGAGTTTCAGCAATGGCCCTTGCCTTTGACAAAGCATCTTTAATGGCCCCTTGAAGCGCTCGTTCGTAATGTTCGGAACGACTGCTGACATCAAAGTGAATACTCATGACTTGATTAGCGCCATTTTGTACAGCTGTATCAATAACCTTACCTGCAAGCTGAATGGTTTCGACAAGAATAGATAGCAGATGGGTTACTTTATAACTTTTGAATACTTGTTTATTTTCCACAAAGTCATATTGCGGAAAAATAGTATAGTCTATTGTTTGGATATTGGAGGAGGGGATGCCTAAACCCAAAATGGCTGTAATGACTTGTTGATGTAGACGGGCATTTTCTTGTTGGGCAGTTGTTACATTTTTCGATTCTGTATTAATACCAAGCGTTATTTTACAAATATTTGGTTCCAGCGATAATGTGCTATTTCCATATACCGTTAAACTTCTTTTAGGTGGTAGAAAGGAGGAGGGCTGGTACATGATTATTCACCTCTGTATATTTATTAAAAAACATCTTGCCTTGTAATAATGCCATCGCAGTATTTATTTCCTCTAATTCTTCAGCAGAAAGGTGGCCTATTCGTTTCTTTAATTTATTTCCATTTCAAGAAAAACGTGATTCATTACCCTTTTTCCCTCATCTGAAAGTGACATAAATTATTTTCTGCGATTTTTTTCATCTGTAAATTTCTTAATTAGATTTTTCTCCGTTAATTTTTTCAATTCTCGGCTTGTATTCAGTAGTGATATTTGCAGACAGTCGCTGATTTCACTTTGGATAACGGCTGATTAATGGAACATATTAAGAATACTATTCTGAATGGGAGTTAAATCATTTGGTCTTAAATCATTGGTTAACGCATGCTTTAGTTGATAAACAGAAGCAGTAAATGTTATAAACTGTTGAAAAAATGGCTCTTCGTTCAAAATGAATCACCTCAAAGGTAAAATAGCACAGAAGTTATCAAATAACAATTATCAATTGATAACCATATGGGAGGGTTTTTATGAACGTATTGATTATCTTTACACATCCAAGCAAGGAAAGCTTAAAGGGTGCCCTATTGAAAAATGTGTTAGAAGGATGCAGGGAAAACGGCTTTATAAAAGATATACAGCTTTTAGATTTATATGAAGAAAATTTTAATCCTTTCTTATATTTTGATGAAAAGAATAAAAGACGCCATATGCATAAGAATCTCATGAAAAAAACGTATTTCAATTTGTAGGAATGAAGAAAGAATGGACGGTTTGCAACATGGAGAGCACAGGGAATAAAAGAATGCTTATGCCTTCAAGACATAAGCATTCTTTTATTATATTATACTGTTCTATTCCAGAATCGAGCTTCCGCTATACCTGTAATAAAATCATTAATCGTATTTTTAGCAAGATCGAATATCCCTGGTTCATTTATTGTTATGCGGCTTTTTTCTAATGCTGCATAATCATTAATGGAAATACCTAAAGGTTTATAATGATTAAAAGTCATTTCGATAAATTCAATAGCTTTCGTTTCCAGCTTCGTACTGGTGCTAATAAGTAGTGCAGCATCAAATAGGCTTGCATCAGCAGTATCGTATGTGTCCGTTACTTTTAATTCTCCGTCTATCGTACGCAGATGTTTATCCACGATGCTGAAATTCACTTTATTCGCTGCTAAAGCCTGAACCCATTGAAGTAATTGGGCGCTGTCCGGCTCTCCATTTAAAAGAATCGCTACACAACGAGTGTCAGGTTTCTTTATGGTATTTGCCATGCTTAAGGCTGGAGATTTTTTCACTGACTTTACTTCTAGGTTTTCTTGAGGTAATACTGCTCCAATGTTTTTTGCCACTTCTTCCGCAATACTGCGGTCAATTCGATTAAGGAGAGCGACCGCATTGTTTTTCACCGCTTCTGATTTACACTTTCCAAGTTCAAAGCTAAAAGCATCTTTTATATGTTGTTGTTCAAATGGCGCTAAGCTATTATAAAATAGTTTAGCTTGTGAATAGAAATCAAGGAAACTATCACTGCGACCTCTAACCTTTCTACCATCTACCTTTTCTTGGTAATGCTCATAACCGCCTTGCTCAACAGGTACTGGTTCCGGCTGATTATTATTCAATGCATTCTTATGATAGCTTGTTTGTCCATGGTGAATGGTCATTTGATGCATACCATCCCGTTGGTTATTGTGAAAAGGACAAACTGGTTGGTTAATCGGAATTTGGTGGAAATTAGGTCCGCCAAGTCTAGATAATTGCGTATCTGTATAAGAGAATAGACGTCCCTGTAATAATGGATCATTAGAAAAATCGATTCCAGGAACAACATGCCCAGGATGGAAAGCAACTTGTTCAGTTTCCGCAAAGAAATTATCGACATTACGATTTAAGGTTAACTTTCCTACGATTTTAACAGGAACATCCTCTTCCGGCCATATTTTTGTAGGATCTAATATATCGAAATCAAAGGCAAATTCGTCTTCTTCAGGAATAAGTTGCAGACCAAGCTCCCATTCAGGATAGTCGCCCTTCTCAATCGCCTCGTATAAGTCCTGACGGTGGAAATCGGGGTTTTTTCCAGCAGCCTTTTGTGCTTCATCCCAAACCTGTGAATGAATTCCAAGCTTTGGTTTCCAATGAAACTTAACAAAATGGGCTTGCCCCTCTTTATTTATAAGGCGGAAGGTATGGACTCCGAAACCTTCCATCATGCGGAGGCTGCGCGGGATAGCACGATCGCTCATTGCCCACATTACCATATGGGCTGATTCATGATTTTGACCAATGAAGTCCCAAAATGTGTCATGTGCACTTGCTCCTTGTGGAATTTCATTATGTGGCTCAGGTTTTACAGCGTGCACAAAATCAGGAAATTTAATGGCATCCTGAATGAAGAAGACGGGAATGTTATTGCCAACTAAATCATAATTACCTTCATCTGTATAAAATTTAACGGCAAATCCTCGTACATCGCGAACAGTATCACTAGAACCTCTAGATCCTTGGACAGTAGAAAAACGAACGAATACAGGTGTTGTTTTATTTGGATCGTTTAAGAAGTCAGCTTTCGTATAGGCTTCAAGGGATTCATATAATTGAAATACGCCATGTGCACCAACTCCTCGGGCATGAACAATGCGCTCAGGAATTCTTTCATGATCAAAATGAGTCATTTTTTCCCGAAAGTGAAAGTCCTCCATTAAAGTAGGTCCTCTTAATCCTGCTTTTAAGGAGAATTCATCTTCTGCCATTTTTAAGCCTTGATTGGTCGTTAATCCCGCGTTTTGCTCATTATCAATGGTGTATTTTTTTAATTGGTCCATTTTTTTATTTACCATTTCAATACCCCCTAAATGATAGTATGTATCAGTTATAATCCGTTATTTTTAATTAATACCCAGCATCCTGTATTTAAAACACGACAAAATAAACAAGCTAAGACTGCATAAAAGAGTCTTAGCTTGTTATTAAATAACTTTGGAGGGATCCTTTTGATTCATAGGCCATTCTCCAGTGAATTCTTCTGTATCGTATTCAAAAAAGTCTTTTAAATTCATGTCTTTATCATCCAGAAATAGTTCATCCGTAACAGCTGTTACAATACGGGGAATGCCATATCTCATGCCAGATAATGCTGAAGCAGATAAACCACAGCTAATGAGGGCAGCATAATTAAACGAGTATATACCGTGAAGTAATGCTTCTCCTTCTGTGTCACGGCTAATGAAAGAAAAGCCATGACTTAAATAAGGATGTGCATCAAGCATAGGAGATGCTATTTCTTCCGGGGCTTTATAACGATCTTTCCAACGGGCAATATGCTTTTCGATTAAACGTAGTTCTGGACGCAATCGTGGATCTGTTAATAAACCTGTGCTAATGATTAAGTAATCAAATAAAAAGGTTCCCTTTGGTGTAGTTACTTCTGCTTGTTCTCCTTTTTTGGCTACTTTCAGCCAAGGAGAACCGAGATGCAAATGAAAACCGGGCCAGGAAGACGCTCGATTAAAAGTATCATTTGTTGGTGGCTGGTTATGCTGGAAAAAATGGGCAATACTAGCGTATTTATCATCATCTGCTAAGGCGGGAAAATGTTCAATCATACCGGATACTTCCATCTGCCTAATCGGATTAATGCGCTGCATTTTATGACGGCGGACATATACATGGGCTTCGGCTACCCCTTGTGATAAAGCGAAGTTAGCATTATCAAATGCAGATGCACCCCCACCTAAAATGGCAACCCTTTTTCCTCTGAAGGAAGGGAAGTCGATGGATGCAGAAGTATGAGTATATAAAGAAGAAGGGAGATTATCGGATATCATGGCTGGGACATGCCATTCTCCTCCCCCTTGGATGCCGGTTGCTAGAATTACCTTTCGAGCGAGTAAGGAGGATGAAACGGTTCTCTTTCTTTTAATATGGAGTCGGTGTATCCCTTTTTCTATGGGTTCAATTAAAGTCAATTTCACTTCGTTTTGAACAGGTAATTGCAGAATGTCACGATACCATCTAAGGTAATTCATCCATTCTCCACGAGGGATTTTGTCGACTTTTTCCCATCCTTCTCTACCAAATTGTGCCTCCCACCAGGAACGAAAGGTTAGTGAAGGGATACCAAGGTCGATGGAAGTTAAATGTTTAGGAGTGCGTAAGGTGACCATACGAGCATAGGTTTCCCATGGTCCTTCAAGTCCTTCTTTATTTTCATCGATAACAAGAATATTTGATACTCTTTCGCGTAAAAGACCAAATGCAATCCCTAATCCTGATTGACCTCCACCAACGATGACCACATCGAAAACATGTCCTTCCGCATGAATTTTTGGACGAACCCAGTTTTGTCCTCCGTAATTAAGATAAGCTAGATCTGTTTGTACTCGATTATTTAAGTCCTCTAAGCTCATATTGAATGCCATCCCCCTTTCACATTTGATGTAAGAACTCCTTACATCGATATACCATGCCAATATATTAACATGTTCTTTTGCATATTGTATGGATAAAATATCTAAATTTTCTAAATTAATTTAGTCAATTCGTTTAAAAAAGATATTCATCAAAAAAACGAATAGTCACAAAAGCCATAATACTTACTAATTAGATTTTGGCTTTTGTTATTATTCGTTTCTTTTACAATCTTTTTCTCATTCCAACGCTTAGTGCTTTATGTTTCCATAAAATCTCCTTAATTAATGGGGCAACTTCTTTTGTGCTTTGAATAAGCACAATGATTTCAGGCAAGCCTTGAGACAGTTTGTCTTTTTTCTTCCGATGAAAAAGATAGTACAGGCAATAACCACAAAAAAAACCGATAATAGCAGCGAGAAGACCGCTAAAGATAGGTCCTAGAATTAATTTAAAACCAATACTGGCACCTATCACAGCCATACCAGTAGCAAAGGCAACGCCAATTTCAAAAGATGAAACATGAATATCGGCAGAAGCCTTTTTTTTCCTGCTGATAGGAGGAATCTCATTCATATATAGGACCATCATTTCTTCTGGCGGAACACCTAGTGCTTCCATTTCAAAAAGTGCACGTTCAATTTCAATAGATGGCTGGAATGTTCCGACAATAATCATCCCTTTACACCTCTTATGCTAAATTTGGAACCGACATATCTGTCTGTTAAACGTTTTTGCTGTGATTCTTTTGCAAGAATATTATGTTGTATACATGTTATATAGGAATGATAAACGGCTCCACCTAAGATGGAAGGCATAAAAAGTAACCAATGTGGGTGTAATATAGCAGTAGAAGAAGCAAAATCGCCAGTAATGGTCAGGATTATAGCTTTATGTGCATGTGATAATAAAATATATACCCACCACCAAAATATTGCATAAAAACCTAAAAATATCCGGTGATTGTACAGTTGGCCCAATCCAGGAAAGAAAAGTGAGTAGAAGACCCCTAAAAGAGGGCTCTTATTTTGCAAATATTGTATTTCAAATGGGAATATCTCCAAGCTGGCTAAATCAGGTGTGGATAATTCAATATACTTATTTAATTGTACGGCAGAGCGGTAACTATCGCCTATTGTTATTAAATAGATCACAATATATCCAATCATCCAATCTAAATGAATAACGGATCTTGCTAATTCTATTTCTCCACAAAAAGAATAAACCATCGCTTCATTAATATTGGCACCAGTATTAATAATTACTTCTAAAACAGTCAGCAATGTTGCACGGGCATACTGATTAAGAAGATAATGACCAAATCCAGGGAAAACAGCAGACCACCAAGCAACAGTACTTGGTTTTTGATACATTAAATAGGTGATACCTGCTGTGCTATATTTTGCTTTTGGAAAGGTTAGTGTTGCGCTCATTTACATACCTACTTACTAATTTTGGAATTATATATATAGGGTGTGAAAATAAGTTAATCCTATACATTGATTTACAAAAAATAGGAGGTGTAATTTTTAGTAGTTAGCGGAATCTCAGGAAACATAGGTGAAGAGGCTTACACCATATAAGTTGACTAGACAAGTTGTTTATATTAAAATGTATATATACTTAAAAATTGCATACTCCAAAGGGGAGTAGCTTACAGTTACGTCGTCAATACGCGATTAAATCGCCGGCTTAACTGGCAACGAGATGTTGTTTGCGAGACCTTTGCCGTTCTTGGTAAAGGGATAAATAGATAGAAATTAGAAGCCTTTACCAAATTAATGGAAAGGCTTTTTATTTTTCTTGCAAATACTAAGGAAGCAAGGAGAATGATAAAGTCTATAAATTAGTATGTCAATTTCAAAACAAATTTTTAGGAGGAATAGAAAAATATGAAGAAAATTTTGTCAGCAATTCTCACGTTAGGTTTAGTTTTATCACCAGTAAGTATAGTATTTCAAGACTCTGTAACAACGGTAGAAGCAAAGTCTTATAAATCTGGGAAACGAAGCTTCAATAACAACAATAATAGTAATACAAATTCTTTTTTCCAAAAGAAAAATAATACAAACGATACGTCAAAATCTAATCAATCAACGACAGCGAAAAAATCTGGTGGCTTCTTCTCAGGTGGAGGTCTAATGAGAGGGTTAATGGTTGGAGGACTTGCCGGTCTGTTGTTTGGCAGCCTTTTTGCTAATATGGGAGCATTTGGGTCTATATTAGGGCTTTTCATTAATATCCTTGCGATTGTATTAGTATTCAATTTAATTAAAAGAATATTTACTTTCTATCGAAACAAAAAAAGAGAGGAAGCAAATAATTGGAGAAATTAATCATTCCAGAACAGGATATTATCAATGCAATCTGCGTCTATGTAGCACGAAAAAAACAAGTGCGACCAGAGGAAGTAGAAGTAGAGCTAATGTATGATGATGATTATGGCTTTTCAGCAGAAGCATATGTACATGATCGAAAACAAGTCCTTATCACTCAAAATATGATTGAAGCACTCAGATTGTGGTTAGATGAATATTTAAATATGGACCCATATATGGGGTTGAAATTAGTGTTAGATGATGAAGAGGGCATTATCGCAATCGCAAAGTAGAGAAAAATAGTAGAGGATATCAGGCTTTATAGACTGGTATCCTCTATTTTTCTGACTAAAATTTAATCAAAGTTCAACTTATAATCGTCTGATTTAATCATTTTTAATTTTTTTGAAAAAATATACAGTAGGAATACATTTAAAAGAAATGGAATAATTAAAAAGGTAGAAACCATAATCGTAATGTTTTTACTAGTCCAACCACCATCGGCTAAGCGCATAAAATTCATGGGCCCGACTAATCCCGATAATCCAAAACCAGCACTATAAGGAGTTCCCTGTATATTTAAATAGCCAGCCAATCCGCCCAACACAGCAGCTGTAATAATCATTGGAATAACAATCTTCGGTTTCATAAAGAAATTACCCATTTGTATTTTAGGGGATCCCAAAACATGTGCTAATGCAGTACCTAAAGAGTTTGCTTTATAGCTTGCAATAGCCAATCCAATACCTGCTGCCACAATGCCAAGGTTTGCTGCTCCAGAGCCAACTCCTGACAGAGATATAACGGTTGCTACACCTACTGTTGAGATAGGAGAAAGAATAATTAAACAGAACAAGACAGCGATAATGATACCCATGAGAATTGGCTGTAAGTTTGTAACATTTTCGATTGCGATGCCAATTAATCCAGTAGTAGATTTCATATATGGTAATAATAAGTACCCAGCCATTCCGGGGATTAATATACATAATGTTGGTAATAGAAGAATAGAATAGGCCTTCAAGCGGTCACCGATAAAACGGACAAATAATACCGCAAGCGCTGCGGTTATACCTGTGTTCAAAACAACCCCTATACCATTTAACGTAAATAACCCTTCCGCTGTTTTTTGAACAACACCACTACCAACCATTGCAGCAATACCAATACTAGCCGTCTGTATAGAGGATAGCTTAAAGGATATTCCTACCATTACACCAATTAGCACGGGCAATAAACTCATAATAAACGCAGTAATATCTAATACGTGCTGAAGCGGAGGAAAGAAAGGAATAAAGAGCTTTAAGATTTCACCAAGCAATGCATTTGGGATTAACGAGACAACAATTCCGATACTCATACCATTTAATAATTTACTGAAAAACTCTTTCACCTTAAACTCCCCATTCTCCTTGAATTTGGAGTTTATTATATGTAATAACTAGATAATCGTCAATGATTATTTTTAATGCTTCAACGCGAAAAAGTATAAAAGTAATAAAATGATTAATGTTTTTAAATCCACTATATAAAATGCAATGAAATGAACTGATTTTTTATACAAATGTAAAATAATTGGTTTGAAAAAATGCAAAATGTAAAAATAAGAAAGAGCTCCTCCTTTTCTAAGGGGAACTCTTTATGAACTGATTATATATTTCAATTTGTTTTTATTAAGAATGGAATTGTTTTTCTCCAATATTGGTTTTCTGAACACCTCGGGAATCCTTATCAAAGTTTCGGAAATACTGTTCGAGCTGTTCCAATGTTTTTCCTTTTGTTTCTGGTAAGAATTTGCTAACAAATGTTATGGCAAATACTCCAAGTACGGCGAAAAGGAAGAAGGAATTAGATAAGCCAATCTTATCGAGAAGAATTGGGAAAATTAAACCAATAAGAAAGTTTGTTATCCATAAGCAAAATACAGAAACACCCATCCCTAACCCTCGAAGTTTTAAAGGGAATATTTCTGCTAACATAAGCCAGGTTACTGGTGAGATAGCCCCTTGTTGAAATGCTAAGAAAGTAACCGTCATACTAAGTACAGCAAAGGGTAGAATAGTTGTTCCGTTTAAAGTGAAGGAGAAAATCCCAATTAGTAGTAAAGTTGTTGTAGTACCGATTAGTCCGATAATTAACATTGGTTTTCTTCCTACACGTCCCAGCAGCCAAATTCCCAGGAAGGTAGCTAATACAGAAATTACTCCATTGGCGATATTGGCAATGAGAGCGACCTCGGTAGAGAATCCAGTGCTTTCTAGTATTTGTGTTCCATAAAACATGATGGTATTTACCCCTGTGATTTGTTGAACGATGGCAATCCCAATACCAAGAAAGACAATTCTTCTAATCCAAGGTACAGCCAAATCTTTAAAGCTAACTTGTTCCACATGTGCTTCTGTTTCCACTGCTTTTTTAATTTGCTGTAGCTCTGCTTTTGCTCGTTTTTCTTTTCTAATATGCAATAATACACGAAAAGCATCTTTGAACCTGCCCTTTGATGCATACCATCTAGGGCTTTCAGGTACAACAAGCATTCCTATCCATAAGACAATAGCAGGTAAGGTTGCAATGACAAGCATGTATCTCCAAGCGTTTCCTGCACCATCCATTGTATTTCCAATAATAGCATTTGTAATATAGGCAAGTAATTGACCGCTTACGATCATTAATTCATTTTGGGTTACCATTTGACCACGTCGTTCAGCAGGAGACATTTCTGCCAAGAAGGTAGGGACAGCTACTGATGCTCCTCCAACAGCGATACCGAGTAAGAAGCGGAAAGTAACCATGATGGGGAAATTCGGTGCGAAAGTACATCCTAATGTTGTAATAAGAAAAACTGCAGCTAAATATAAAATGACTTTTCTTCGTCCATAGCTATCTGCGAGTTTCCCACTGAACATTGCTCCGAATGCTGCTCCAAATAAGAGCGAGCTAGTAACAAGACCTTCAGTAACCGCATTGAGGTTTAGCTGATCTGGACGAGCCATATAGGGTAAAGCCCCATTTATTACACCAGTATCAAATCCAAAAAGAAGACCACCAAATGTAGAGATAATGGCAATGATTTTTAAATTATTTTTTTTATTCGTGTTGGTGTTCCTACTGTCAGGGTTTAATTGGTCACTCATAGTATTTACTTTCTCCTCCTCTTATAATAATGCTTTTTTCTAGTGTCCATTATTATTGTTATATTTGAAATGTAAATCGAAGTTCATCTCCTTTGCTAACCTGTCGTTCTATCCCTTTTAAATGAGATTCTTAGACTGCGAAAGGCAATTACTTTACTTGAATAATAAGTGGGATATATTTCATTATTATCTTTTTTAATCGTATATTGTTTTTGCTATGTAAGGGATAGACGTACCAATACATTACCCCGATAAAAATTTTTGAAAACATCTTTATATACAAGGGAAATTTTTTTCACTAGAATTATTATCTTGCAATTTTATTTAGAGCCTATGCTCAAATAAAAGAATAACAATAATGTGTGAAGACCGCTCTTTTTAGGGAAGGCATTTATTTTAAGCCTTTTTTATAAGAAAAAAGTAAAAATGGAGTGGATTTTCATCAGAAGAATAATAGATAGGAATAGATGAGTTAGAAATTAGTGAAAGGGGAGGTGATATCTTAACAAATTACAAGGGAAATCAGCCAAAGTGGGGAGGGAATCAGCCAAAGTAGGGTGAGAATCAGCCAAAGTAGGGTGAGAATCAGCCAAAGTGGGGAGAGAATCAGCCAAAGTGGGGAGAGAATCAGCCAAAGCGGATAGGAAATCAGCCAAAGCAAGCAGGATCCCCTTTTAGATAGGGATCATCTGCTTTCTACTAGCTTTGTAGTTGTTTTAATCGGAAGAACTTACCTTTTTTATCCATTAACTCGTCATATGTACCAAATTCACTGCAGCTACCATTTTCAATCACAGCAATTTTATCGGCCTTTTTTATGGTGGATAATCGATGGGCTACGATGAAGGTGGTTCTATTTTTGCATAAAATAGATAATGCTTCTTGAATTTTTGTTTCGGAATGGCTATCAAGGGCAGAGGTAGCTTCATCTAGAATAATTACCTTTGGATTCCGGATAAGTGCCCTGGCAATGGAGACCCTTTGTCTTTGCCCACCAGACAGTTTATCTCCGTGTTCCCCTATTTTTGTATCTAAACCATCGGGCAATTTCTGAATGACTTCCCAAAGATTTGCAGCTTTAAGAACTTCCTTTAGGCGTTCTTCTGAGACGCTAGGCATTCCGTAAGTAACATTTTCTCTAATCGTTCCAGAGAAGAGAATAGTTGATTGAGGTACAACTGCCAAATGATTTCGATATGAGCGCAAATCAAGAAAGGCCATATCGTGCCCATCTAATAGGATCTTTCCTTTTGTCGGTTGGATATAGCCAATTAATAAATGAAGAATGGTGGACTTTCCAGAGCCAGATTCTCCCACAAAGGCAATTGTTTCTCCTTGTTTTATTTCTAAGTTTAAACTATGGAGAATGTCCCTCTTTTCATTTGTATAGCGGTATGCGACGTTTTGGATAACAAAATGCCCTTTTACTTCCTTTAGTCTTTTTTTATTTTCATGTTTCTCCACTTCACCTGCTGTAAGAACTTCGCCAATAGATTCAACAGATTCCATTCCTTTTGCAATAGTTGGAATTAAAGTAATCATACTAGAAACAGAGTTAACTACTGTTGTAAAGTATGTTTGATACATGACGACTTCACCAGGAGTAATGGTTCCTTTTAATGCCAGAATACCGGTAAATACTAAACAAATAATTTGAAAGAGTTGAAAGCTAGCCCAACTTACAGCTCCAAATAAGGATTGAATCATATCTAAATGAAATCCTTTTGACAAAATTTGCTGGAAACGATTATTTAAACGAGAGACTTCTTGCTTCTCTAAAGCATGTGCTCGAGCAATGGGAACTAATTCAATCATTTCAATGACTCGTGCTGATGTTTCTTCCATTTCTCTTCGGAATTCTGAATTCGAGTGCCTAATTTTTTTTCGAAAGGCTACAATGATAATGGCAGAAATAGGAACAGTTAGAATAAAAAATAAAAAAACAGTTGGACTATTATATAAAGTTATTCCTAGTGCAACAATTAAATTCACAAGTATGTTTAAGCTCGTGACGAATACTTGGGAAGAAAGAGTTTGAACAGCTTCTACATCTCGCATGATTTTTGATTGGAGACGTCCAGACTGCATTTCTTTATGAAAGGGAATGGATAATTCCTGCAATTTTTTGATAAGAGAAGCGCGTAGTCCGGATTACGCTGCGAATAGCTATACTATTATATTTCGTATGATAATAATTAGTGAGGATATTTTGTAATACCAGAATCACCATAATGATGGCATTTATATAAATGGTACGAATGCCGCCACCATCTTTTATGGTAGCGGCATTTATTACATTGGCTATTGCAATCGGCATTACCCATGCTGGAATATGTTTGATTGTATAAAAAACAGCAGATAGCAATAGTTTTATATAATGTCCTTTGTAGAGATGGATTAGTACTTTGAAAGAGTTCTTTTGGTGGGTGTCATAGCTTTGCTGAACAATTTCCTCTAATGTATCCAAGGTATTCACTCCTTAAAAACGCCTTATAAACGGTGATACATCTCTCTTATATGGGTGATGGCTGGCCCAATTGCGTTTCCTTGTGTTTCTTCTAAAGTAGCATGAAGAAAAGGTCTATCGTATTTTAGATAAGTGAGAATTGGTTCAAAGTTTAGCATTCCCTTACCAACAGGGACGATCTCTATTTTTCCTTTATTCACTGTAAAGTCTTTAAGATGAATCATAGCAATATGATCATGTAACAAGTCTAATGCTTCATTTAGAATAAATTCTCTTTCTGAGACATTATGGACGTTTATTAGATTCGCAATATCTAGAATGATTTTTAAATGAGGAGACTGTACCTCGTCTATGAGACGTTTTGCTAATGGAGCAGAATAGAGAGGGTGGTTAAGCCCAGCTTCGATTCCCACCGTTATTCCAAAGTATTCAGCATATTCTACTAGTTCCAGCACAGAGCTCCTAGCGATTTGATAAGCTTCTTCTGTGAAATTTTCAGGAGTAAAACCTTCGCTTACACTGCCAGTTTCTGTACCAACGAGGCTGGCACGAAAATCTCGAGCAAGCTGTATATGGGTTTTAAAATCATTTAATGCCTTATGGCGCACAGCAAGATTTCGACTCGAAATATTAACATAGCAGCCTAATGTGCTAATTTTTATCCCGTTATTAGCAAAGTAATCGCCAAAAAAACTGGCTATTCCTGGTGATAGACTTTGAAAGGAGGGGACATAATCTGGAAAAGACTTTTTTATCGCAAATTGAATATTGGTAAATTGATAGTCTCTTAACTGCTTACATAATTCCTCGAGGCTTAGTTGGCCTAAATCATGAGCACGAATACCAAGATTAAGTGTTAACATTGGATTCCCTCCTGAATTAATTTTTAAAAAACTTTTTTAAAGGTAGATCACTTCCTTTTATTGCATTACATATCAGCTTGGCAATTGTTTCGGCTCCCTGGTCATTGAAATGAGTATCATCTTTTACTCCATTTGGATAATTGCTGGATTCATGGGCCTCAAGGTGGAGAAAAAGGTTCCTGGATAAGTCTGGGCCAAGGGATTGAAACAAGTCTATTGATTTTTTATGAATATCTAGAAGTGTTACATTGTAAGTCTTGGCGAGTTCCCTCATAGCTTGTGGGTATTCACCAAGAGACATATGATCAATAAGCTGATTTCTAAAATGCCTTCGAGAAACGGAAGTAAGTAATACTGGGTGTGCGTTATGCTTATTGGCGGTATGAATAAATGTATGCAAGTTTGTTTGATAGTCTCCGTATGGATCTGTTCCGCGAGCTTGGTCATCTTTTTGGTCGTTATGTCCAAATTGAATAAAGAGATAATCTCCAGGACGAATTGCCTGTTCAATGGCAGTTAGTCGTCCTTCGTTTATAAAAGATTTGGTACTTCTTCCATTTACAGCTCTATTATCAATAATAATTTGGTCTGTGAAAAAGGAGGAAAGTTTTTCTCCCCAACCCGTTTCTGGACGCTTATCTGGTGTTTTTTCTGCGGCGGTAGAATCACCTGCTAGAAATATAGTTATCTTGTCTGACATAATTCCCCTCCAATATTCACTTTAATGAAATGATTATCATGACAAAGTAGTTTTTAACCAAGCTTCTGCTAAACTCAACCAGCGATGGACATAGGGAGATTCCTCTGCTAATGCCAGCCCATGTTTCCCAGAAGGAAAAATATGATATTCAAAAGGAATGTTAAATTTGGCTAAACTTTCGGCTAACATGATGGTATTTTGAATAGGGACTGATTGATCATCAGCAGTGTGCCACATAAAGATGGGCGGCATATGTTCGTCGACCAAATGTTCAATCGAATAAGCCTCAACTAAATGGTTAGGCGGATTTTTCCCCAAAAAATGCTCTCGGCTTCCAGAATGCCCATAAGGTTCCGTGAAGGTAACAACTGGATAGCATAATACTAGCGCATTAGCACGATTGTTTATTTTGGTACAAGCAAGACTTGCTAGATGTCCACCAGCAGAAAAGCCAAGCACACCTATTTTATTTTCTAATAAATTCCAATCCTTGGCATTATTTCGTAGTTGACTAAATACTTCTTCTAGTTCCTTTATAATGCTTGTATGATTGATTGTTCCAACAGGATAATAGAGAATTCCAGCATGATAACCAATCGAATGAAGCCATTTTACAATTGGCTGTGCCTCTTTTTCAGATAAATGGTGGTACCCTCCACCTGGACAAACGAGAATGAAGGGTCTTTTTTTATTATCTAAAAGGGAAAGGTGTAATGTCATATGCTGATTTTCTTCTGAACTGTGGTTATAGTTATCATTGATGATTTTCGACATAAGAATGCTCAAATCCGAAATATTGTTTAGCATTATGGTAGCTAATGTCCTTAACTAAGCTTCCAAGCAAGTCCTCGTCCTCTGGGGCTTCACCTCGTTCGACAATTTCTCCGATAAATTCACAGAGCACTCGGCGGAAATATTCATGTCTTGTGTACGATAGAAAGCTTCGTGAGTCTGTTAACATCCCGACAAAGGTGGAAAGGAGACCAGTGTCACTAAGAACGGTTAATTGATGGCGCATCCCAGCTCTCGTATCGTTATACCACCATCCTGAACCTAGCTGAAGCTTTCCAGGTGTGTGTTTTTGATAAGATCCCATTAAAGTAGCTAAAACAAAGAAGTCATTTGGGTTCAGGGAATAAAGAATTGTTTTCGGTAATTTCCCCTCTTTTTCTGCACGGTCTAACAGACGCTGCAAGGGTATGGTAAGAGGGAGATCGTTCACACCATCATATCCAGTATCAGGACCTAATTGGTTAAACATTGCTGAATTCGTATTGCGATATGCATGGATATGAAGCTGCATTGTCCAATTATGCTCATGATAAAAACCGATTAAGCGAGTTAAGGTTTCTGTACGATATGCACTGATTTCATATGGGGATAATGCTTCATTTTTAAGTCTTTTTTGAAAAATCAATTCCAGTGTTTTCTCATCTGCTTCTTCATAGGTCAATATATCCAGTGCATGATCCGATAATTTTCCGCCCATTTGATGGAAATAATCAACACGTGCTTTAAGTGCCTCTATTAATCCTTGATAGGAATTAATCGTAATATGTGATTGTATACTTAGCCTTTCTACCCATTCGATAAATCCATCTTGGTCAATATTTAATGCTTTATCGGGACGGAAAGAGGGAAGTACTTGAAAGTGTCGTTCTGTGTTCTTTAAGCGTTCATGGTAATGCAAATCATCAGTCGGGTCATCGGTCGTACAAACTACTTTAACATTTGAATTGATGATAATATTGCGACGCTTAAAGTCAGCGGTAGCCAATTTCTCATTGGCTAAATCCCAAATAAGAGGGGCATTCTCCTCATTCAGTAATAAATCAATGCCAAAGAAACGTTTTAGCTCTAAATGGGTCCATGTATATAAGGGATTACCAATTGTTTTAGGTACTGTGCGTGCCCAAGCTAAAAATTTGTCATAATCAGAGGCATCGCCAGTAATGTGAGTCTCTGGGATACCGTTTGCGCGCATTAATCGCCATTTATAGTGATCACCTGCTAACCAGGCTTCTGTAAGGTTTTTAAAGTTTTTATTCTCATAAATTTCTTTCGGATCTAAGTGACAATGATAGTCGATGATAGGCATCTGCTTTGCATGGTCGTGAAATAGTTTTTGAGCGATATCATTTTTTAATAGAAATTGGTCATTTAGAAACATTAGAATCCCTCTTTCGTTATTTTTTATAATTCGTGTTTAATAGTGCTTTTATTGTCTCAGTGCCCAAAAGCTCAACGATAGATTGCAAAAGGAAACAGAGAGAGCGTCAGCATTACTGCTTTCAATGAATGCACCACAGGTTAACACTATGTTTCTATAAATCTTCTCTATCATAGCCTCATTGACCTATCTTTTATAAAGTAACTCCTGTTTTAAATATAGCGATTTCGCGAACACCATTTGCTTCGTTACGTGTTTTTTCTCCACTTGCGACCGCTATTACTTTTTCAATAAATTCCTCTAATACTTCATTCATTGGTCGTTCTAGTAAAGGACCGGCATTAAAGTCCATCCAATGCCTTTTATGTTCATAAATGGTAGAATTGGTTGCTACTTTTACAGTTGGAACAAAACTGCCAAAAGGCGTTCCTCGGCCTGTTGTAAATAAAACTAAATGACAATCAGCAGCGGCAAGCGCAGAAGAAGCTACTAGATCATTGCCTGGTGCTTGCAATAGGCTTAGCCCTTTTTTGGAGATTTTCTCTCCATACTGCAGTACATCTACAACCGGTGCTGTTCCAGCCTTTTGTGTACAGCCTAATGATTTATCTTCTAGAGTGGTAATCCCTCCAGCCTTATTTCCTGGGGAAGGATTTTCATAAACAGGCTCCCCATAAGAATGAAAGTAGTGTTTAAAATCATTGATTAAATGGACGATATCTTCGAAAACCTTTTCATTTTCTGCCCTAGCCATAAGCATTTGTTCTGCACCAAACATTTCAGGGACTTCTGTTAGGATAGTGCTGCCCCCTTGGGAAATTAAGAAGTCCGAAAAAGCTCCTAATAGCGGATTAGCCGTAATTCCAGAGAAACCGTCGGAACCGCCACATTTTAGGCCGACATTTAGCTCGGCAATTGGAATAGGTTCTCTCTGATCATTTTTAGCAGCTTCATATATCTCTTCTAATAGTTCTAAGCCTGCTTCTATTTCGTTGCCTACCTCTTGTGCAACTAAGAATTTAACTCTTTTTCCATCATAATCTCCTAGTAACTCTCTAAATTCAGCAATAACGTTATTTTCACAGCCTAATCCAAAAACAAGTACTCCGCCAGCATTCGGGTGGCTCACAGCGTCTATTAATATACTGCGAGTATTTTCATGGTCTTCTCCTAATTGGGAGCAGCCGTAGGGATGCTTTAAAATGGTAATATTATCGAATGTACCTAAGTCAGGATGGAGAGCTTCAAATTCTTTCAGCATATATTCTGCCGTTCCGTTTACACAGCCAACGGTCGGTACAATATATAAGTCATTGCGAATTCCTACTTTTCCATTTGCCCGTCTGTATCCTTGGAAGGTAAGATCCTTTTTAGGGTATTTTACTTGGTGGATATCTTGCTCATACGTATATTCAAGTTCTCCATCTAAATTTGTTTTTACATTATGCGTATGAAGCCAATCCCCCCGCGTAATCTCCGTCAGCGTATGTCCGATAGGATAGCCATATTTGATTACATTGCTAGATTTTTGAATATCAGTTAAGGCTATTTTATGGCCTTGGGGAATATTAGCTTTAGCTGTGATCGAGATGCCATCAAGATAGACTGTTTCCGCTGCGTTAATTGGTCTTAGGGCAACCGCGACATTGTCTCGCTCATTTAGTTTTAATAGAGAAGGAGGCCGCTTTTTGTTATTTAGCTTTTGTAAAACAGCTCGGGCACCGTCTTTTCTAAGCATATGGATATATGCAGTTACTTCTTCCGCAAGGTTAGGAATAGTGGTTAAGTCTGTATCCCATAAATTTTTGTCATTCAAAATAGTAAAAGCGATAGTTTCAGGATTTTCCCAAGCGTTTGAAAAGGCCTCAAGGACTTCATCGCTATCCTTTGGTTTATATTGTGTTCCCCTGTAGGTTAGGAATAAAGCAGCAAGAGAAGCAGTCATGTATGGAGGCAATTGCTGCTGTTTTTCTTGGTATTTAATTAGCAGCGGTAATAAGCGTGCTTTATATTTAGAAACACTGTTTAAAGCAATGGATGATAATTCATGGCGGATAAAGGGATTTTTAAAGCGTTCGATTATAGATTTTGCATAGGCCTTTAAGTCATCTAAAGGGAGAGGTAATAATGGCATAATTTCTTGCTGCATTAATTGATTAATAAAGACAGCAAAATCTGCATCATTCATCACATCTTCCACAGTTTCAAGACCAGCAAGTAATCCAAGTGGGACCATCGCTGTATGCGGGCCATTTAATAAGTGAACCTTTCGTTCTCGATATGGTGTCATATCATCGGTTACCAGTACATTCAATCCCGCCTTTTCGAGAGGAAATGATTCTTTTAATTCTTGTGGACCTTCAATGACCCATAATAAATAAGGCTCTGCTTTAACCATTAAGTTATCAATATAGCCATGTTCCTCATTAAGCAGATTTGCTGTATCACGTGGATAACCTGGAACAATGCGATCTACTAAGCTGCAGCAGAATATATTTTCAGCATGAATCCAGCTAATAAATTCCTCTTCTAAATTCCATAGACTTGCATATTGTAAGACAATTTCTTTAAGTTGATCACCGTTACGATCGATTAACTCACAAGGAATAATCGTAAATCCTGGTTTTTTTAATTGAAAGCGCTTGAATAGTAGGGCAGTAAGTTTTCCAGGAAAACTAGTTGAAGGTTGATCGATAGAACAATCCCTTTCATCAAATTGTATTCCAGCTTCTGTAGTATTAGAAATAATAAAGGCCAATTCTTCTTGTTCTGCCAATTGTAAATAAGTTTCCCATTCTTCATAAGGATTAATTAATCGATTAGCAGTTGTAATAATTTCACTCGTCTGAACCATTTGACCTTGATAGAACCCCTCAAGCACGACAGTATAAAGGTAATCTTGTTCTTCTAAGGTTGGATTCGAAACATGCTTGGTCGGCTTCACTAACACAGCACTACCGTTGAATAAATGCTGGTTATTCATTTGTTGTAGTTGCCAATTAAGAAATCCTCTCATGAAATTTCCTGATCCAAATTGAATGACCTTTTCTGGAAAAAAAGACAAATTAGGTTTTAATTGCTTTGAAAGCTTTTCCACTATAGTTCCTCCTTTTGCACACGTTAACATTTTATGATAAAGCAAAACAGTTATGACTGTTTTGTTGGAAAACTAAGCGATTCTCTTTTAACTAAGAATGTGTCTACTAAGATTTGTGTCTTTTCTAATGTTCCGTTATTCATTAACGCAATGAGCATTTGCATGCCAATTTCGCTGATTTTATCAATAGGCTTATGAATAGTGGTTAGAGCTGGAGTAGAGTATTGCGCAAAAGCTATATCATCAAATCCAATGATTGAGATATCATTTGGCACTTTCCTCTCTTTCGAAAAACAAGCTTTTAATGCACCGATTGCCATATCATCGTTTGCGCAAAATACAAGACTAGGCGGAGTCGGCAGATCTAGCAATTGCTTCATTTTTTCAAAGCCGCTTTCCATACTATAATCCCCATTGACCATAAATTCAGGCTGTACAGGAAGCCGATGTTTCGATAAGCTATTGACAAATCCTTGTTTCCTTTCAGCTGAGGAACGGAAAGAGCTTTTTCCATTAATGTACGCTAAATTCTTATGACCAAGGCTAATCGCCTCATCGATAGCCTGTTCTACACCTTGTTGATCGTTTGCCGAAACATTTGGAATAGAAGGATCATCTAGTCTGCGATTTAGTACAACCAAAGGTATGCCGGTTTGTTGTATATAGTAAATAAATGCATTGTCTGTATCACTTTGGCTTAGTACGATAATCCCGTCAAATCGTTTGGAAATGATTTTGTCAAAATGGACTAATGTATCAATACCGTTTACTGCAATACTGTAGTTTTCATCTAGCACAGAATTAACACCTTTTATTACATCTACAAGAAAACTTGAACTTGTTCCATGGCTGATACTAGAGAAAAAAACGCCAATTGTGTAAGATTTCTGGTTTACGAGACTTTTAGCATTAAAGTTTGGTACATAATGTAATTCTGCTGCAATTTTTTTAATTTTGTCTTTGGTTGCAGGTTTAATAAGGGGACTATCATTCAGCGCTCTTGACACAGTGGTGTGCGAAACGCCTGCAAGCTTTGCGATATCCTTAATGGTAACCATAGTTCCTCCTGATAATAATGTTAACGTTCACATTTTATAATTCTTCAGGCAGTTTGTCAATCGGTCATTTGCTGCACACGTGAAAAAATCCACTCGCAAAAGATAGACTAGATATGCTATTATATGTATATTCTAATCCAAATTATAGAAAATAATCATTTCATAATAGATAAGAAAATGATTATTTTTCGTATTAAAAATTGTTGAATAAGTTGATAACGCTTACAATAAAAGTGTGTTAAGAGGAAATAAGGAGTGTGAGGATTTGAAGAAATTAAGGTTGTTTTACAAATTATTTTTCCCCTTTTTTCTATTAGGGATTAGTATTGTAGTTGGCTTT
This sequence comes from Niallia sp. FSL M8-0099, assembly GCF_038006945.1. NCBI lineage: Bacteria > Bacillati > Bacillota > Bacilli > Caryophanales > Bacillaceae > Niallia > Niallia sp. FSL M8-0099. Next base: position 1,423,202 of record NZ_JBBOWF010000002.1, on the reverse strand, counting down.
AGTGTATTTATCTATAACTCTACCTATCACTCCGTCGAAGAGGAATTTCTGAAGGACAAACAAAATTATACAAAACAAATTCTTAATAATGTAGAGCAAAAGGTGCGAACGATTGAATATGGATATACGGCATATAGTTCTACTGCAAACTTTGAGACGATTTTTAAGAAGCCGTTATCAGGAAAAGACTTTGATACATATCGTGATATAAAAAAAGAAATCAGTTATATAGAAATGATGGGAATAGAAGGAAGTAAGCATAATTTAATCAGCCTGGCAGAAAATTGGGGAATAATTGACGGCTCTTTAAAGAAATTATCGGAAGAGGAAATTGCTGGGTATAAGGAAAAGTATGTGGAAAAGGCGAAGCAAAGCTTATTTTGGAGACCAACAAGTACTGGAATTGAGATGATTATGACTTTACCTGTTTATCAACGTGATAAATTTGCTTTAGGAATATCTAATATTCCAAGAAGCAGCATTGATGAGATTGTTGATAATGAACAAGATAGTTTAGTAGAAATATATAATAGTAAAAATGAATTACTATATTCAAGTAGACAAAAGGAAAGGCTGTTGTCTCACGAGAATTATGAGAAAATGATAAACGAGGGAGAGAATATCAAAATAGTAGACACAGAGGGTAAAAAGTTTGTGTATGCTCAGTCAGACTATAATCGCTGGATTTATGTTGTACAGATTAACCCAAAAGAAATCTCTAATATGATTAATAATACAAGGATTGGTTTACTCATTGTCTCGACCTTATTGATTATTTTGGTCGGTATCATTTCCTATATGTTAGCAAATTCTTTTTCAAGACCTATCCGCAAATTACAGGAGAAATTAGCAATAGATCATCTAAGTGGGCAGAAGAATGAACTCTCCCTTGTTGCTGATTCTGTTGACAAGATTATTGGTCAGAATGAAACATTAATGGCTAGCTTAACCATGCAAAAACCACAGCTTGAGACGCTGTTTGTCTTAAGCTTATTTAGAAATAGAATAACAACAAATGAAGCTAAGCACAGGTTAAAACAATTTGGCTATTTCTTTAATGATACGCATCATTTTTACACAGGATTAATACAAATTGACAATATGGATAGCCAAAAAATTGTTGAGAAAGATTTATACTTATTGGCTTTAAATAATATTGTCGAAGAAATAGTCCCTGCTAAGGAAAGATTGATACCTATTGTATTAAATGATGAGATGCAAGCAACCATATTTATAACCGATGTAAATGATCATGATTCCAGTCGAAGAATTATGAAGTATTATGAGGAAATACAATCTGCGGCAAAGGAATATTTAAATATCACTATCAGTATAGGGATAAGTCCTGTTTATCAAACATTAATTAGTAGTAAAAAGGCAGTTGATTTAGCAAAAGAAGCGCTGCATTATCGTGTAAATGTAGGACCAGAGTCTATCATTTTTTATGATGATATTGCTCCTCTCTTGAATGATGCTTCTATTTCTAAATATCCTGTAGAATTGCAAAATGAACTTTTAAATACGATTCGCTCAGGAAATGAGGAGGAAGTGCAGGAGACAGTAGATACCTTAATTAACGAAATCTTCCGGATGAATAAAAATCCGGTCAGCTTAGAAGTAACACTTATTCGGTTAATAAATGAGATTATTCAACTTGGGCAGCTGTTAGGTGCAGAGGCGAAGATTTTTGATAGTATAAAGCCGCTTTATTATGAAGCGATTAATGCCTATTATCCTGCTCGAATAAAACAAATGCTAATTGAACATCTTATTACGCCAATTATTATCAGCACACAGGATAAAACGGATAAGGAGTTTCGATCTTTATCTGATAAAATTGTTCAAATCATTCAGACAGAGTATGACCAGGAAATTTCTTTAGACGTTATTGCTGACCGTCTTCATTATAATCCGAATTACTTAAGCAGCGTTTTCAAGAAAGAATATGGAGAAAACTTTGTTGACTATCTAATGGGATTCCGACTGCAAAAGGCTAAATCCCTGCTAGAAGAAACAAATATGCCAATTAAGGAGATTGCCGAAAAACTCCAATATCGAAATTCTCAAAACTTCATCCGTTTTTTTAAAAAGAAAGTAGGCATGACCCCAGGGGATTATCGGAAACAATATAATCATTAATTAAAAAGCGTGCAAGAAAGAGCTTATTCTTGCACGCTTTTTATGAACCGCAATTAAGATAGTCTTGAGCACATCCTGAATTTCTGTGAGAATAAGAGATAACATCATAACCGGTAAGGACAAGCCAGATGAGAAAGGGTTCTCTTTTAAATGTATGAGGATATAAGTTACTAGAATATCGTTTTGTTGACTGGTAAACAAATTGCTGTCAATAAAAGCATCTTTTCTGTAAGGTCATCCCTTTACAGAGCCTACCAACGCTCCTTTGACAAAATATTTTTGAACAAATGGGTATGCAATAAGCATTGGTACTGTTGCTATAACAATAACGGCCATCTTAATCGTTTGCGCAGGTGGAATAACGTCAACTGACGAACCTTCTGCTTGCATGCCGCTTGAAACAATAACAATCTGTCGCAATAAAACTTGAATTGGCCATTTCGTAGAATCATTAATATAAAGAATAGCTGTCATATAAGTATTCCAATAGGTAACGGCATAAAACAAAGAAATGGTCGCAATAGATGGTAGTGCCAATGGCAGCATAATCTTCCAAAAGACTCCTAAATCTGTGCAGCCATCCATTTTAGCTGATTCTTCTAAACTATCCGGTAGTGCTTGAAAGAAGTTTCTCATAATAATTAAATTAAACGCATTAATTGCTACAGGCAGTATCAAAGACCAATAAGAATCAATTAATCCAAAGGCTTTAACTACTAAGAAGGTAGGGATCATGCCACCGCTAAATAACATAGAGAATACAACAAGAAAGTTAAGAAATCCTCTTCCATTAAGATATTTACGTGATAAGCCATAGGCCATCAAAGATGTTAGGACCATACTTACTAAAGTACCGACGCCAGTAACGCCAACGGATACCGCTAAAGACTTAAAGAGTGTTGGCGTAGAAAGAATATAACGGTATGCATCTAATGAGAAAGTTTCAGGAATCAGAATAAATCGTTTAGCTACAACTTCTTGTGTAGAAGCAAAGGAACTAGCTATAACATTTACAAAAGGCAGAAAACAAATTAAGGCAATAATGATTAAAATGGTTCCATTAATAATGGAAAAAACCCGTCCTCCTTTTGTTATTTTCTTATTTTTATACACTTTTTCCATATAGATCCTCCTTCTTATTTTGTCTAACTACAACTTACAACTAATGATGATGTTTTATTGCTCGGATTAAGACTGTAAACCGAGCCACAAGCAGTTAAGGAAAGGTCCGTTTCATAAAGTTGTTTTCTTTTTCCGCAGCTGGGAATACACTTTGCTATCCGTATGGCAAATATCTGCAGATCCTTTTAGAAGCCTTCATAAAGTCAACACTCTTTGTAGAAAACAGCCTAAGAAATAGATCTACTCTCTTACTATAAAGTTACTTTATCAAGAGAAGATAATTACGTATATAATCACTATTTCAGGAAAAGAAAACGCTTACCGAGTTCGTTTTTTTCGATTGAAAAGGCAGATAATCATTTGGACAAAATGGTAATCATTACATTGGGTGGGGAAGAGGAAACTATCGATAGAATAAGGTTTTGTAAGCGTTATCAAATAATGATTATATACGTAATTATGCTTTTTCCATATGCTTAAGGTATGAATTAAACATCACACCATAAAGTAAGGAGGTAAATAATGGAAAGCGTCATTAAGCCTAATGATCAGACATTACCTGAGTTAACTATGAAGCAGCGAAAGAAGATTAGAAGACAAAAAACTTGGGCTAATATGAGAAAGAACAAACTTCTATATTTAATGATTTTCCCTGGCTTTCTCTATTTTATTATTTTCAAATATTTACCGATGGGCGGATTGATCATTGCTTTTCAAGATTATCAACCGTTTTTAGGGATTTTGGGCAGCCCATGGGTAGGGATGAAGCATTTTATTCGCTTATTTACAGAACCAACCTTTTTTATGCTTTTAAGTAATACACTTATTTTATTTGCTTTAAATATTTTCATTTTCTTTCCCATGCCGATCATCTTAGCGCTTATGCTAAATGAAGTCAAAAACAAATATTTTAAATCTGGTATCCAAACGTTAATTTATATCCCCCATTTTATGTCATGGGTAATTATTGTTTCCATTACATATGTCTTTTTAAATGTTGATGGTGGATTGATTAATGAAATGTTAGCAGCAATGGGCTTTAATAAAGTCAGTTTTTTAACTTCGCCTGATTGGACGCGAACCGTTTATATTGCACAAGTAATTTGGAAAGAATTAGGCTGGTCTACTATCATATATATCGCCGCTATTACAGCTGTAGATACTCAATTATATGAAGCAGCGGAAATGGATGGAGCAGGACGACTGCGCAAAACATGGCATGTAACATTACCGGCCATTCGACCAGTAATTATTACTTTATTAATCTTAAAAATTGGCAGCACGTTAGATTTAGGATTTGAACACATGTATCTCTTATTGAATTCATTAAATAGAAGTGTCGCAGAGATTTTTGACACCTATATTTATACAGCTGGTTTGAAGAATGGACAATTAAGCTTTAGTACGGCTGTTGGTTTATTTAAGGGATTAGTAGGATTAGTTTTAGTTATGCTTTCAAATAAGCTTGCCAAGAAGTTTGGTGAGGATGGGGTTTATTAAAGTTAGGAGAAAGTGAGGAATTGGATGTTAAAATCAGTGGAAAAAATAAATCACATTTTTACAACAATATTAAACTTAGTTTATGTGAATTTCCTCTGGTGGCTCTTTACTTTATTAGGATTGGGGATATTTGGGGCAGGACCAGCAACCTATGCACTAGTTAGTATCATGAGACAGTGGATGAGGGGAAATACCAGTCTCCCTATCTTTTCTTCTTATTGGAAGTATTACAAAGAGTCCTTCAAGGAATCCATAGTTACTAGCTGGATTTATTTACTACTCGGCTATATGTTAGTAATCGATTTACTCCATGTTACAAACTGGTATCTCAAAGTATGCTTGATGATCATATTCTCGTTATATTTCCTTTCTGCCGTTTATATTTATCCATTAATGGCTCATTATAACTGGAAAGGAATATTCTTTCGCATAAAGATGTCCTTTATCTTTGGTTTTTCTTGCTTGCAATATTCTCTATTATTGTTTGTTGTGATTGGCGCTACCTATTGGACAGCAATCACATTTTTTCCTGGGATTCTCACTTTCTTCGGTATTAGTTTCTTATTTTATATGATTACTTGGACAGCAAATCAAGTGTTTACTAGAATGGAATTACAAAATACAGAAGAAGTAGAAGATACAACCGTCTATCCTACGCTTAACGGACAGTAAGACTTAATTTTAAGCTTATCCAATTCGGGGAAGATAGGTGGGAAAGCATCGATATAGAACCGAATGGTTCCACTAATCAGTGCAAACATTCATTGATGGAACTTTCGCTTTATCAAATTGTAAAGGAGCGTTTAAATGAAAAAACTATCAAAGTTAGCCAGTATTAGTTTAGCAGGTATGTTGTTATTAGCGGGTTGTAGTGGAGGAAAGGAACAATCATCTGGGACGTATGATGAAAATAGTAAGGCTGAAATTACGTGGCTGAATATTCTACATACGGCATCTCCTCCAACAGATACTATTTTAGATAAAATCGAAGAGAAAACGAATGCTGAAATTAAATTTTCGTGGATACCGGACGCTTCAAAAGAAGAAAGAATTAATACTGCATTAGCCTCTGATTCATTAGCCGATATTGTTACATTAACTATTCTGGAAAATTCCTCTGTCCGTAATGCATTGAAGTCTGGAATGTTTTGGAATGTAGAAGATTATTTAGATGAATTCCCTAATCTAAAGGAAATTTCACAAGATGTACGTGATTCTGCTTCCATAGAAGGAAAGCTCTATGGTATTCCCTTTCAGAAGGATTTAGCACGTAATGGTGTCGTTTTACGTAAAGACTGGCTTGATAATTTAGGTCTTGAAGTTCCGAAGACTGTTGATGAATTAATGGAAGTTTCGAAAGCGTTTACAGAAAATGATCCTGATGGTAATGGGCAAAATGATACAACTGGATTTGTAGATCGGAACGATTTAATATATGGAGCCTTTAAAACATTAAGTTCTTATTTCGGTACACCTAATGTATGGGAAATGGATGAAAATGGAGACTTCATTCCGGAATTTGAAACGGATGGTTATGTAAAAACAATGGATTATATGAAGGAGCTGTATAGCAATGGCTGGATAAATAAAGACTTTGCTGTTACAGCAAAAACAGACCAGCAGCAAAGCTTTGCACAGGGAAAAGCAGGAATTTATATTGGTGCCCTTTTCGATGCTAAAAACCTGCAAACGATGGCTGCAGGCATCCAAGATAATATGGAATTAGCATTAGTGAACGATATGGTATCGGAATCTAATCCTGAACGTGCCATTTGGGCTGCAAATAATGGAATTGGCGGATTATTGGCCTTTCCGCGTTCAGAAGTAAAGGATGAAGCAGAATTAAAGAGAATTCTTAAGTTTGTAAATGATTTACTAGATCCAGAAATTTACACATTAATGACATATGGTTTGGAAGATGTCCATTATAAACTAACAGATGATGATTCATATGAAATTATCAATCAGGATTTATGGACACAGGAAGTGCAGCCATTCGCGGCTTCTAGACCAAAAGAGTCAGGCTATAATTTGAAAGATCCAAACCCAATTAAAGCATTAGCAGATGAAATGATTGCAGACAATGCGAATTATGCCGTGTTAAATCCTGCTTATTCTTTAGAATCTGCAACCAATACATCACAAGGATCAGAATTACAAAAGATTATTACTGATGCCACATACCAGTATATTTTAGGCGAAATAGATCTGGATGGCTTCAAACAGGCTGTAAAGACATGGGGAGATTCTGGCGGAAACACGATTAAAGAGGAATATAAAGCAGCATACGAACAAACGAAATAATTTTGAATAAAGGTGAGGGGAAAGCAGATTTCGGCTAGACACTCACCTTAAAAAATTTAAAAACAAGATTTTTATAAGGCAAGCAACAATCTTCATGAAGAGGCTTTATAAAGAATCTAAATAGGATGGGAGAATATAAGAATGGCAGAAATGAGTTGGTCAGAGAGAACAGCACAATCCATTATGGAAAGACTTCCACGATTATATGAAGATAGAGGCTATAACGGAAAATGGTCTTATGATTATGGAGTTGTTTTAAAAGGGTTTGAAAACCTTTGGAAACGAACAGGCAAGGAGAAATATTTGCATTTTATAAAAGAAAATCTCGATTATTTTGTTCAACCGGATGGAACGATTAAAGGATATGAAGTATCAGAATTTAATATTGACCATATTAACAATGGAAAATTACTATTTCAACTTTTTAAACAAACGGGAGAGGAAAAGTATCGGCAAGCAGCCGATTTATTGAAATCCCAATTAGAGCTGCATCCAAGAACATCAGAAGGTGTTTTTTGGCATAAGCAAATTTATCCGTATCAGATTTGGCTGGATGGCTTATATATGGGGGCGCCATTCTATGCGCAATATCAAATGGAATATCGAGATGGAGAAGGTCTTGACGATATACTTCACCAATTCAAAATCAGTTATCAACACTTATTAGATGAAAAGACAGGGCTTCTTTATCATGCATGGGATGAGAAGAAAGTCCAGCCATGGGCTAATAAAGAGACAGGACTATCAGAGAATTTTTGGGGAAGAGCCATGGGATGGTATGTCATGGCATTAGTAGATACATTAGAAATTATTCCAAAGGATACACCTGATCGCCCTTTTTTAGAAAAAATTCTTAAGAATACATTGGCAGCATTACTAAACTATCAGGATAAGGAAAAGGGTGTTTGGTATCAGGTAGTCGATAAGCAAGGGGAAAAGGGAAATTATTTGGAGGCGTCTGCAAGCAGTATGTACGTATGTTCTATTGCAAAAGGGATACGCCTTGGAGTTTTAGAAAAACAAGAATGGCTGCATCCATTAAAGAAAGGCTATCAAGGATTATTAGATGAATTTGTTTTGCTGACAAAAGAGGGATGGGTCAATTTAAATAAAAATTGTCAGGTAGCAGGACTTGGCGGAGCTGACAAACGAGACGGAACTTATACCTATTATATTAGTGAACCAATTATTTGCAATGACCAAAAAGGCTTAGGGGCCTTTTTACAGGCATTAGTGGAAGTGGAGGAAGTTATTAACGAATAAGGAGATTATAAAATGAGCGATTATATTATCACTGATTTCGGTGCAGAGAATGATGGGAGTATATGTACAGAGTCGATTCAGAAGGCGATAGATAAGGCATATGAAAATGGAGGAGGCAGAATTGTTATCCCGCCAGGTGAGTTTCTGACAGGTGGGCTTTTTTTAAAGAATCATATTGAACTTCATTTAGCCGCAGGAGCAGTATTGAAATTCTCTGATCAGCAAGCGGACTATTTCGTTGTTACGTCTAGATGGGAAGGTGTCGCTAGAGAAGTATATGCTTCATGCTTATACGCAGAAAATAGCCGGCATATTGCGATCACTGGCTTTGGAACCATTGACGGAAATGGAGAGAAATGGTGGCATCTTTTTCGAAATGAGCGAGAGAAGCTGCTTTATCCGCGGCCAAAATTGATTAGCCTAGATGGTTGTGAAAACGTATCGATTAAAGATGTGACCTTAATAAATTCTCCAAGTTGGACGGTTAACCCCATATGCAGTAACAACATTACGATCGATAATATAAAAATTCATAATCCGCAAGATTCACCAAATACAGATGGCATTGATCCAGAATCCTGCATGAATGTTAGAATCAGTAATTGTCATATTGATGTAGGGGACGATTGCATTGCGATTAAGGCAGGAACAGAGGATACGGCAGAGCGAGTAGCTTGTGAAAATATAACGATTACAAATTGTACCATGGTTCATGGACATGGAGGAGTAGTGCTTGGCAGTGAGATGAGCGGTAATATTCGAAATGTCACCATTAGTAACTGTGTCTTTCAGGATACAGATCGTGGCATTCGGCTGAAGTCTAGACGAGGGCGTGGAGGAGTCGTTGAAGATATTCGTGTAAGTAATATCGTAATGGAAGGTGTAATTTGTCCGTTCATTTTAAATTTATATTATTTCTGTGGTCCTAAAGGAAAGGACAAATACGTATGGGATAAAAATCCTTACCCAGTAACTAATGAGACTCCGATGTTTAGGCGCATTCATTTTGCCAATATAACGGCTAGGAATGTTCATGCTGCAGCCGGATTCATATACGGTTTAGCCGAGCAATATATATCAGAACTAACTTTTAACCAAGTGGATATTTCTTTGGCGGTAGATGCGATTCCTGGAAAACCAGCAATGATGGCAGGCATAAAAGATATGAATAACCGGGGCTTTTATGTCGGTTTTGCAAAGGATATTTTATTTAACCGGGTAACGGTTGAAAACCATGAAGGTCCAGCTTTTTATCTCGAAAATTGTGAGGATATCGAGTTAATAAACTGTAAGTCTAAAAATACAAAGAAGGAAGAAGCGCTCTTGAAGGAAGTGAAGGCGTAAGTGGAAAAACAGCGAAAAAGGCTAATAGAGTTATTAGGGGATTATCCACATGCAAAGGATAGGAAGGTGCAGCTAATAAGGAGGGAAGAGAAAGATAACTATGTATTAGAAAGCCTCATGCTGCAATTAAATGAGGAGGAATCCGTACCTGCTTATGTTGCCAAGCCTCTAAACAAGGAAGGTCCGCTGCCTATCGTCCTCTTTAATCATTCACATGGGGGGAATTTCGAACAGGGAAAAGAAGAGCTGTTAATAAGTAACAGTTACTTACAATCCCCATCTTTTGTCGAGGCTATAACAAATTTGGGATATGCTGTAGGATCCATTGATATGTGGGGATTTAGTGAGCGGAAAGGTAAATTAGAGAGCGAGTTAGTCAAAGAAATGTTATTAGATGGAAGAACGCTATGGGGGATGCGGATCTTTGATAATATTGCTTTTCTAGATTATCTTGTGGAAAGGACGGACATCGACCAAAACAGAGTAGCGACGATTGGAATGTCAATGGGAGGCCTTATGAGCTGGTGGATGGCAGCACTAGATGATCGCATAAAAGTAACCGTAGATATAGCTGCACAGGTACATATAGAAACATTAAGGCAGAAACGGGGCCTAGATCATCATGGTTTTTATTATTATGTGCCAGGCTTTTTAAAGCAGTTTTCTACTTTAGCTGTGCAATCGTTAATTGCCCCAAGACCACGCTTGAGTCTTGTTGGAAAAGATGACCGCATGTGTCCGCTGGAAGGCGTAATGCTGCTAGATGAGGAATTAGGAAAAATATATGGAAAATATGATGCAAAGAATCAGTGGAACAGCCAAATTGTAACTGGCGGTCATCAAGAGACAAAGGAAATGAGAAAGCAATGGGAAAACTTTTTGCAGAAGCATTTATGAAAAATGAACTTCAATTTGTCATTGGGAAAGGCAATGATTGTGATTTTATGAGTATTCAGGAAGCCATTATGCATTGTTCCAATATCGAGAGACCTGTTACATTCATCATCCTAGGTGGAGATTACTATGAAAATATCCTTCTTTATCAATCAAATCGCAAGTTGTTTGGAATAGGAACGGTCCGGATTATTGGAAATAAGTATGCACGGCAATTGGATGAGTTTGGTTGTGAAATTGGTACTTTTCAAACAGCGACTCTTTTTATCAATGGAGAGAATATCTGGATAGAAAATATCGAAATCATAAATAATTCGGAGCCGGGAGAAATAGTGGGGCAAGCAGTTGCTTTATATAGTGAAGGAAACAAAGTTAGCTTTAAAAATTGTTCCATAAAAGGGTACCAAGATACCGTTTGTCTCGGTCCATTGCCAGATGTACAAAAGGATGGAACTCCTTTTTCAACACCAGAGATAAAAAATAACTTTCAGAACAATATAACGACCTTTATCCATTGTTCTATTGAGGGAACCGTTGATTATATATTTGGTGGAGGAGAAGCAAAGTTTGAAGAATGTGAATTGAAATCTCTTAAACGGCCTAACAACCTGCCAGGATATATTACGGCAGCAAGTACTGCGATCGGGAAAAATGGCTTCCTATTTTCTCGTTGCTATTTAACAGCAGATAAGGATGTATCTAATGTCTTTTTAGGGCGGCCGTGGAGACCATACGCCAATGTAACTTTTTCTCAATGTAGAATAGGGGCTCATATTCACTCGGATAAATGGGACGATTGGGGAAAGAAAGAGAATCGAGAAACAGTAACATTTCGGGAAATAGAAAATTACTATGCTTAGTTGAGCCTCTAATCAGTTAGAGACTAGGAGAAGGGAACGAGGGAAATGAAACGGAAATGGGAAGTAATAATTGGGATGGCAGGAATGGTGTTAAGTGTTCTATTTCTAGGAGGATTTTCGCTAACAATGACCTCCATGGATACAGAAACATATAAAGAAACAGTCTTTCCTATTCTGCAGGAAGGCGTTTCTTCCGGTGAGATGCAGGATAGTTTAGAAGCCATGAATGTCTTAGCTATATGGTTCGGTATTACACTAATACTCGTCCTAGCATTTGTTATAGTTGCGACTGCTTTCATCTGGAGAAATCGACATCCGAGATGGGCTGGAGTCCTCTATCTCGTTGCTGGATTTTCAACATTGATAGGTACCCAATTTATTGCTTTTCCCATCGCCTTTCTCTTTTTTCTAGCAGGAGCGTTATGTTTGTTGCGAAAAGGAGTTAATGTGAGTAAGAAAGGAGAAGGCTATGTATCGAACCACTATTAAAAATCCTATTTTACGTGGTTTTAATCCAGATCCCAATATTTTAAGGGTAGATAATACTTACTATATTGCTGTTTCCTCTTTTGAATGGCTGCCAGGAGTACGAATCTATCAGTCTAATGATTTAGTAAATTGGGAACATGAGACAGATATTATTACGAATCAAGTTGATTTAAGAGGAAATCCACAAAATGGCAGCATATGGGCTCCGCAAATTAGTTATTCAGAGGGGCTGTTCTACCTTATTTATACAGATGTTAAAAGTACAAAAAGACCATTTAAGGATTGTCATAACTATTTGATTACCGCGCCAAGTATAAATGGTCCATGGTCAAGTCCTGTATATCTAAACAGCAGCGGATTTGACCCATCCTTATTTCATGACAAAGATGGACGCAAATGGCTGTTAAACGAAATATGGGATTATCGTATGATAACAGGAAATAAATCAGCAGGTATTGTCATGCAGGAATATGATGCTAAGAATCAAACGCTGATTGGACCTGTTTATAAACTATTTGATGGGACAGAATTAGCTAAAACGGAAGCTCCTCATCTCTATTACTATGGAGACTATTACTACTTAATAACGGCAGAAGGAGGGACTGGGAAAGGGCATTCAGTAACTGTCTGCCGCTCAAAGGTAATAACAGGACCCTATGAATTAGATCCAGAATATCCTATGCTTACAGCAAGTGATAAACCTGAGTCATCGCTCCAATGTTCAGGACATGGAAGTATCGTGCAGACGTCCCTTGGAAATTGGTATATGGTTTATTTATGTACTAGACCATTACAAAATAAAGCCGCGATACTAGGAAGAGAAACAGCGATAGAAGAGGTTTATTGGACAGAGGACGGCTGGCTTCGCCTTTCATCTGGTACAAATGGACCCAGCTTGTTGACTGAAATTGTTACGCGCGAACAAGTAATTTTTCAAAACAATACTGATTTCGAGGATGACTTTACAGGCTCTTTAAAAAAAGAGTGGAATACTTTACGTATTTTAGCAGATGACTCTTGGTGTGATTTAACAAGTAGATCTAATTATTTACGTATGTTTGCAGGGGAATCCATTCAGTCCTTGTTCGAGCATCATATTCTTGCCATTCGTCAAAAAGACTTTCACTTTCAGGCCGAAACAAGCGTAGAATTTCACCCTACTACCTTTAATCAAATGGCTGGTCTCATGCTTTATTTAAATGATAGCAATTATCTATATGCTTACGTGACATTTGATGAAGAAAGAGGCCGAGTTCTTCGCTTTATGCGTTGCGAAAATGGACAATTTCAACTAGATCCGGCCATCATAACGATTACTGCAGGAAAAGTGCAGCTAAAGGTTATTGGAAACGGAGCGAGAGGAAACTTTTACTTTCGTTCAGATGAAGAACATTCTTGGCGAGAAGTAACCAGCAGCCAAGACCTCCTATTTTTGGCAGGGGGATTTACCGGAAATTTCATTGGGATAGCAGTCCACGATATGGATAAAAAAGCAAGTACATACGCTGATTTCGCATACTTCCGTTATGAGGGATTAGATAGTAATTGATTGAATCTACTTCTGTCATTTCCCATAGGAATGTAATAACGAAGCGGATCGGTGCTAGCGCTGTGGATAGCAATTACCATCAATCCTCTTTCCAAAAAAAAGCCCTGGACAATTATATGAAGATCGCATAAGAATCTCCATATAATTGTCCAGGGCTTATATTGGTTGGAATACTTGTGTCCCAACCGCTTCATCATTTATTTCCCTAACATAGCTTTCACCTTATCTTGATTATTATCGATCCATTCCTGTGCAACTTCTTCCTCATCAGCGCCATCTTCGATTTTAACAATCATTTCTTCAATATCTTCAACAGGCATGCTCCAGTTGCTTAGGAATTCATGAACCTCAGGGGATTTTTCCTTTAGACCATTATTTACAACTACGTGAACTTCTGATGTCTTAAAGAAACCTTTTGGATCTTCCAATACTTTTAAATCATAATCAACAAACATTGGATGTGGACGCCATCCTAAGAAAAGGACAGGATCGCCACTTTTGATAAACTTAGAGGCTTGTGCCAGCATGCCACCTTCACTAGAAGCAACATATTCTAAATCTAATCCATATTCTTCAATCATTTCCTTAGAAGTGACGGTCATTCCGGCACCTTCTTCAATACCGTACACTTTTCCGCCAAAGAGATCTTCTTTTCCTTTTAAATCTTCGATACTGTCAATGCCCTCTATGTTAGAGGGAATGACCCAGCCAAGCTCCCCTTCTTTATAGCTGACTGCTAAGTCTTCTAATTGATTTTTGTATCGATTCATATAATTTGCATGCATATCAGGCAGCCAAGCATCCATAAATACATCTAAGTCACCGCGGGAAAGTCCTGTATAAACGCCGCCTGCATCTGCATTTTTCTCCTTAACCGTATAGCCCATATCTTCTAATAATAGTTTAGCAACTTTTGTTGGCGGGATGGTACTAGTCCAAGGAGTAACACCGAAAGTAACAGTTTTAGAATCTCCTGACTCGCTACCTCCTGTATTTTGGTTTTGGGAGGAACAGCCAATTAAAAGAGTGAATAGTAATAACATCAAAAAGCTAAGTTTTAATTTTTTCATAAATTCGTATACTTCCTTTCTCCTGTTAATTTGGTAGATTGTTTGTTTTTATGCTTTTTTTCCTAATCCCTGCGTTATTCGATCCAGGATGATGGCGAGAACAACAATCCCAAGTCCACCGGTAAGACCTAATCCAACATTTACACTAGAGATACCGGATAAAACAGTGCTTCCTAGTCCAGGAGAACCAATCATAGATGCAATAACAGCCATGGATAATGCCAACATAATAGTTTGGTTAATTCCAGCCATAATGGTTGGAATAGCATTAGGTAACTGAACTTTTACGAGCAGCTGCCAAGAAGTAGAACCAAAAGCTTTAGCAGCTTCTACGATATCAGCGGGAACTTGTTTAATGGCCAAGCTTGTCATACGGACTGCTGGTGGAGTAGCGAAAACGAAGGTAGAGATAACAGCTGGAACTTCTCCTAAACCAAAGAGTAGAATAGCAGGGATTAAATACACAAAACTAGGTAGTGTTTGCATGAAATCAAGTAATGGTCGGATAATATGATCCAATGTTCGATTTTTAGCAGTGAATATTCCTAAGGGAACCCCAACAACAATGGAGAAAAAGGTTGCTACAATAACAATAGATAGAGTTTGCATAGCACCTGTCCATAGACCTACCGAACCTAAGTAAAGAGCACCAATAATGGTAAAAAGAGCTATTCCTTTTCCCGCAAGGCGCCAAGCTAAAAGTGCTAAAAGGATTGCTATTACTTCAGCAGGGATAAAGGTGAATAAATTGGTGACAGCATTTATAAATATGCTTAACACTCCGCTGAAGGAGTTGAAAAAGTCACCTAAAACCGGCAGCAGCCAATTGTCTACAAATTGATTTGTCCATTCTTCTAATGGAAAGAAGAAGTAGTTCATATGATAGCCTCCTTTTGTTCTTTTCCGAGAATTAGTCCAGACAATATAGAGACTCGAACGATGATTCCTAACAATCTATTATTTTCTGTAACGGCAATAGGGAATTTTGATTCTGCCGCAACTCCAATTAAATCATTTAATGGGGTATCGTATGTAGTAGAATGGAAGTCGTGTTCTAATACGTCTTCAACCCACTTATTTTCCTTATAGGCATTAATGGCAGCATCAATAGTAAGAATGCCTTTTAGCTGTTTATCCTTATCTACTACGAAGATACTGGATAGACCGGCTTCTTCCATTTTTCTTACGGCCATCCTTGGACCATCTTTCCAAGTGGTAATAAGATCGGGCTGTTTCATAATTTGACCAGCAACTAACACTTTCGAACGATCAACATCTTCTACAAATGTCGATACATAGTCATTCGCTGGATTTTCCAAAATTTCTTCAGCTGTCCCTAACTGTACAATCGAGCCATTTTTCATGATGGCAATACGATCACCGAGCTTAAGAGCCTCATCTAAGTCGTGAGTGATAAAAATAATTGTTTTTCCTAGCTTGTTTTGTAAACGGATAAGTTCATCTTGCATTTCTTTGCGAATAAGTGGATCTAAGGCACTGAATGCTTCATCCATTAGAAGAATATCGCTATCATTTGCTAATGCTCTAGCAAGACCTACCCTTTGCTGCATCCCGCCGCTAAGTTGATGAGGGAAACTTGCCTCATAGCCTTTTAGGCCAACATCATGAATGGCTTTAATAGCCTTTTTTGAACGATCACTCTTCGGATGTCCTTGGATTTCTAAACCATATTCAACATTTTCTTGCACAGTTCGATTTGGAAATAACGCAAAATTCTGAAAAACCATGCTGAGCTTTTTACGTCGTATATCAATAAGTTCCTTTTTATTCATGGTAGTAATGTTTTTCCCGTCAATTAGCACTTCACCTGAAGTTGGCTCAATCAGTCGGTTAATAAGACGTATAAGAGTAGATTTTCCACTGCCGGATAATCCCATTATGACAAAGAATTCTCCTTGTTTTACTTGGAAAGAGGCATTATCAACACCAATTGTCATTCCAGTTTCTTTCAGTATTTTTGTTTTATCTTCGCCAGCCTGTAGTCTTTTCAGCCCTTCTTTTGGGTTTCCCCCAAATATTTTTGTAAGATTTTTAATTTCAATTTTAGGCATTAATCACTTCTCCTTCTTTTTTATTTAGGAGAATTTCCGAATATGGATAAATAAATAGGAAATAAAAAATAAAACCGATTATTTTTAGAGGAATAGTAGGAATTAAGCGAGTATTATGGCAATACATTTAGTGGAACTTTGGGTAAAAATTAGTTTGATATAGTATTACTTGCTTGTTGTTACTCCCAGTATGGCAATGGGACTTATCCATATCCTTCTCCTGTAGAGTCCTTCTTATTATATAAAACAAATAATAGGCAGTGCAAACGTGAAAATATAGCATATCCTGTTTATATCGTTCGTAAAGTTTTTTCTGATTAAATTAAATATACTGAATACTTATAAATACTACCTTATTCACTAAATAACTCTAGATTCTGACTTTTCGTTTATAAAAAGCAAGTACGATCTAAAACTGGCAGTTAGTTCTATATTCTAAGTAAAGAGATTGTTTTATTTCACAAAATGTTGTTTAAAAGTTACTAGATAGGATTGAAAAAATTCCAAAAACAAGGTAGTATGTAAATGAGAATGATAATCAATTTAACTAATAAACTGAATGAGTTAATCATATATAGATAGTATAAAACTTTCAATATAGGAGTGAGCGGGTTAATGGATCATACAGAACTATTCGATGTGACGATAATTGGCGGCGGGCCAGCAGGTCTATATTCTGCTTTTTATAGTGGGCTTAGAGAAATGAAGACAAAAGTTATTGAATTTTTACCACAGTTAGGCGGAAAGCTGCATTTATATCCAGAGAAAATGATCTGGGATGTTGGCGGCATCACTCCAATGCCAGGGGAAAGGTTGAGAGAACAGCTTGTCCAACAGGGACTGACCTTTAACCCAGAAGTAGTGACAAATACGAAGATTCATTCTATCTCCAAAAATGAGGAAGGAATTTTCTTGCTGGAAACAGACTCAGGAGAAGTTCATTATTCCAAAACAGTCATTGTGGCGGTAGGAAGCGGAATCGTCACTCCGCAAAAATTAAAAATTGAAGGTGCCGAAAGATTCGAAGTGGCAAACCTAAACTATACGGTAAAATCCTTAATGCATTTTAGAGATAAAGTAGTTGTTCTTTCTGGAGGCGGAAACTCTGCCGTGGATTGGGCTCTTGAACTAGAGCCGATAGCTAAGAAGGTGTATTTAACATGTAGAAAAGATACACTTGCTGGTCATGAGGCAAAAGCGAGAGAATTGCTAGAAAGCAATGTAGAGTGTTTGTTCCATACCTCTATTACTAAACTGATTGCGAATGAAAATCATGATCGTATTGATTCTGTTGAATTAACGAATACACAATCAGAAGAGATAAAGACTTTAAAAGTAGACGAAGTAGTTATCAATCATGGCTATGAAATGGATTCGTCGCTTTTAAAAAATAGTAAATTAAAAATTGACATGCTTGAAGATTTCTACATAGCAGGTAATGCTAATAGTGAGACATCTGTGCCAGGAATATTTGCTGCTGGAGATATTCTAAAGCATGAAGGTAAAGTCCATTTAATTGCCGGTGCTTTTCAAGACGCAGCAAATGCAGTCAATAAAGCTAAATTATATATTCAGCCAGAGGCAAGTAATAGCGCAATGGTCTCTTCACATAATGAACTATTTGAAGAGAAGAATAAAGAATTAATAAAAAATATGATTCAATGCGATGATTGTTCAGTAATGAAAATACGAGCTTGATTTCAATTGATCGCTACTTGGTCCACATTTTTATTGCATAGACAAAAGATCTATTGGAGAAGACGGATTTCCGCTTATCCAATAGATCTTTTTTGTTAGATGGGAAAAGTAGCGAGCTTTGGTTGATTTCTCAATTTTGGCTGAAAAGCATCAAGTTTTGACTGGAACCCAGTGATTTTCACTAAAAGTAATACGAATTATTCTGTTGAGACAGTCATCATTAAAGCATTTATTGGTACTTCTCCCGTTTCTATAGTATAAACAATATTTCCTTCTTCCCATCTCGCCATATACTCTACTTTATCAGCATTTTCCGGATAATTTACTTCTATTCTTCCATTTTCCTGTGGGACGGGCAGAGCATTTTCCTCCAAAAAGTCCACCATTTTTCTTGCGATATCAGTAGTGTCTAACTTATCAGCAGAAATTGATTTAATTTGTAACACCCATCGTCCCTCTTTCCAAAGTAAATACGAACTTCCCGCTGCTCCTTCCTTCATTCCAGTAATATGATGTCCCAAATCTACCTTCATTTCATCTGGTATTGAATCTAATGAAACCTCGGGAAAAAGCTTCTCTTGTTTGTTTTTATCATGGGATGTTTCTGCTTTAAAAGTAGCAAGCAAATTATCATTTGTATCTAAAGATTCATCATTGATGGAGACAGGTTCTTGCGTTCGATAGAATGATATAGAATATTGGTCTGTTTCATTTTTATTAATTTTAGCTCCCATATATTCAGAATCAGTGATCGGAAATTTCATCGGTAATTTATTATCTTGCATCTTGAGCATAGAGCGAATTTCTTTCATCTGTTCATTGTTTGATGGGGATTTCTTCATATTTTGTTCCTTTTCCGTATTAGCTTTAGCTTGTCCAGCTGCGTCTGCTTTCTCCGCTGTCGACAGATTTGATTGACTTTCGGCTGATCCATTGGAGCAGCCGCTTGCAATAAGTGAAAAGATAAAGAGTGAAGAAAATAGAAATTTTTTCATACATCGTACTCCTTTCTATGCCTTATTAATACTGTATATTCCCTAAAATAAGAAAAAAATGAGTTATATTAAAAAATTTAAAAAATTTATGAATAAATTTTCAAGGTGGAAAGTCGCATTTGTGTAAGAAAAAGTAACTTATATTCATGGTGAATATTGATGAATTGTTAAGTGTACATGGAAACCAAATTATTATGGTAAAAAAACTAACAAAAAGAAGATGATTTATTTTATTCCTAATAGAATTGTTAGAAAAAATTTGAAATTTATTCCTTTAAATGTTATAAATGATAACATTATGGTGAAGTTTGTCGGGTATTGATTATTTTTGTCTAGTTCGTTATGATTAATTTCGCAATATAAAAATGATTCGAATAGTCTGACTAGTCAAATTATGATTCGGTAAGCACTTATATTTAATATGTAGTGTCATTTTCTTCCTATTGTCAGAATAATCAAACAAAGTAAAAAGAGGAGAATTAGTATGAAGAAAAAATTAAGTCTTTTAATAACAGCTTCTACATTGGCTGCTGGAATATTGGCTGGGTGTAGTGCTGGTGGTAAAAATGCATCAAAAGAGGATGAATTTAAGGTTGGAGTAAATCTGGAGCTTTCTGGAGCTGTTGCATCATATGGACAATCATTAGAAAGCGGTATTGATTTAGCTATTAAAGAGATTAATGCAGATGGTGGAATAGATGGCAAGAAAATAGTTCCTGTTAAGGTAGATAATAAATCTGATTTAACGGAGGCAACTAATGGTGCATTGAAGCTAATCGACCAAGATAAGGTTTCAGCAATTATAGGTGCGGCTACGAGTGGTGATACAGTAGCACAAGTGCAAATAGCCAATGATAAGCAAACAGTCTTATTAACTCCGTCGGGTACAGCACCAAACGTTACGGTTAATGAGGATGGAAAGCTAAATGAGTATGCATTCCGTACATCCTTTATTGATCCTTTCCAAGGAAATGTGGCTGCAAATTTTGCTATTAATGATTTGAAAATCAAAAATGCTGCCATTTATGCTGATAGTGCAAGTGATTATGCAAAAGGATTAGCTGCAGCATTTAAAGAGACATTTACAGCTGCTGGTGGAAAAATAGTATCAGAAGAATCTTATGTTGCAAAAGATACAGATTTTAGCGCGACATTAACGAGAATTAAAGGGAAGAATCCAGAGTTTGTGTTTATTCCTGGCTATTATGAAGAAGTTGGCTTAATTATTAAGCAAGCGCGCGAAATGGGTATAACAGCTCCTTTTATGGGTGCTGATGGCTGGGATTCTCCAAAATTAATTGATTTAGCAGGAGCAAAGAACTTAAATAATACGTTTATTACAAACCACTATTCTTCGGAAGATCCAGATGAGAAAATTCAAAAGTTTGTTTCAGCATTTAAGGACGAATACGGAAAAAGCCCAGATGCATTTAATGCTTTAGGTTATGATTCTGTTTATCTATTAAAAGATGCTGCTGAAAGAGCAGGAAGTACTGATTCGGATAAGATTAAAGAAGAATTGGCAAAAACAAAAGATTTATCGTTGATCACTGGGATAGTGACAATCGATGAAAATCATAACCCAATCAAATCAGCAACAGTTTTAGAATATCAAGATGGAAAACAAGTATTTAAAACAAAGGTTGATCCAAAATAAGACTTGGTGGATGGGGAGGGAGAGCCTCCCTATTTTCCATGGAAAGAAAATTAGAGATAAAAGAATGATAGAGATAGAGAGTATGAACAAAAACGTTTTTTATAAGAATTAATTAGCAGTAGGCTATGTGAAAAGTTATTGCATTGACGCATGCTTAGCAAAAGGGAGTGAATAAATAGATGGAATGGATACAACAGCTAGTTAACGGCATTTCCTTGGGAAGTATATATGCTCTTATCGCCTTAGGATATACGATGGTATATGGAATCATTAAACTTATTAACTTTGCTCATGGCGATGTATTTATGGTTGGAGCATTTATTGGCTTTTATGCTATTACTGGTTGGGGACTTAGTTTTTTTCCAGCTTTGATTGTTTCCATGATTGCTTGTGCTATCTTTGGGATTATCATTGAAAGAATTGCATATAAACGGTTGAGAAATGCGACCAGAATCGCTGCCCTAATTACAGCAATCGGGGTTTCTTTATTAATCGAGTATGTTTTTATTTATTTTAGAGGTGCGGGCTTAGAAACCTATCCAAGCGTTTTGCCAACAAAGACATTTGATGTGTTTGGTGCACAAATTACAAGTAAGTCCCTAATTATTTTAGGAACGTCGGTTGGATTAATGTTGATTTTGCAATTTATCGTTCATAAAACGAAGACAGGAAAAGCAATGCGGGCGGTTTCTCATGATATAGACGCTGCAAGATTAATGGGGATTAATGTAGACCGGACTATTTCCGCTACTTTTGCCATTGGTTCTGCTTTAGCGGGAGCAGCAGGCGTTATTTTCGGCGCTTATTACACAAAAATTGAACCACTAATGGGAGTTATTCCAGGATTAAAGGCATTCGTTGCAGCTGTTTTAGGGGGAATAGGAATTATTCCAGGAGCGATGATTGGCGGACTTATCTTAGGGGTAGTTGAGACGGTTGTTAGTGCTTTAGGTTTTTCTTTATGGAGAGATGCTGCGGCTTTTATTATTTTAATTTTGATTCTTATCTTTAAACCATCAGGTATTCTTGGTAAGAATACAAAAGAGAAAGTGTAGGTGACTGGAAGGATGAAAAAATCAAAAGCTTTTTGGATATTCCTTATACTGTCCGCACTTATTTACGGCGTAATTCAGTTCCTGATGACTGGCGGCTGGATTGACACTTTATACAGCAATATGATTATTTTAATGGCTATCAATATTATGCTGGCAGTTAGCTTGCATCTTGTCATAGGAATTACCGGACAATTTTCAATTGGTCATGCTGGCTTTTTGGCGGTAGGGGCATACGTATCAGCAATTGCAACGATGAAGTTTCAAATGCCTTTTCCAATTGCTATTTTAGCTGGTGGAATTGTTGCCGCACTAGCTGGACTGTTAGTTGGAATTCCAACCTTGCGATTAAGAGGCGATTATTTAGCCATTGCCACATTAGGATTTGCAGAAATTATTCGGATTTTCTTCTTAAATATCGATTATGTCGGTGGGGCAGCGGGAATGCAGATTACTCATTTGACTACTTGGACAAGTACGTTTATTTGTTTATTTATTACTATTCTAGTCATTGTTAATTTTACTAATTCAAGACATGGCCGTGCAGCCATTGCAATTAGGGAAAATGAAATTGCGGCAGATGCAATGGGAATTAACACAACTTATTATAAGGTTGCCGCTTTTGCACTAGGGTCTTTATTCGCTGGGGTAGCCGGTGCGCTTCAAGCTCATAACTTTTATATTATTAACCCAACTAACTTTGGATTTTTAAAGTCCTTTGATATTTTGATTTACGTGGTCCTTGGAGGATTAGGGAGTTTATCAGGATCTGTTATTGCAGCAAGCTTCTTGACCATTATTTCTACTTATCTTCAAGATTATCCAGAAACGAGAATGATTATATATAGCCTTGTTTTAGTAATCGTCATGCTCTATCGTCCAAAAGGATTAATGGGAACAAAGGAAATTACAGATTTGTTTAAACGCAAAGGAGGTAATTCCAATGACTAAGCAGGAACCTTTATTGCAAATGAAAAATGTAGGTATTTCTTTTGGAGGCTTAAAAGCAGTGTCCGCGATTGATGTAGAGCTCAATCAAGGAGAGTTAATTGGACTAATAGGTCCGAATGGAGCGGGGAAAACGACTACCTTCAACATGTTAACTGGTGTATATGCGCCAACAGAAGGAGAAATTCTTTTTGACGGAAAAAGTTTAAAGGGGTTGCAGCCTTTTCAGGTAACACGTAGAGGGATTAGTAGAACCTTTCAAAATATACGTTTATTTGAAGAACTATCTGTTTTAGATAATGTAAAGGTAGCTTACCATTCTTTGGCTAAGCACTCTATGCTAAGCAGTATTTTGCGGTTCCCTTCCCACTTTAAAGGGGAGAAGGAGATGGAGGAAAAATCAATAGAGTTTCTTAAGATTTTTCAACTCGACCGTTATATGAAGGAAAAAGCGAAAAATCTCCCGTACGGTCAGCAGCGCCGTTTAGAGATAGCAAGAGCTTTAGCGGCGGGTCCTAAATTGTTGCTATTGGATGAACCTGCTGCAGGGATGAACCCTCAGGAAACACATGAACTGATGGAATTGATTGCCTTTATTCGCAAAAAGTTTCAGCTGACCATTTTACTTATAGAGCATGATATGCCTCTTGTTATGGGGATTTGTGAGCGGATTTATGTTTTGGATCATGGGCAATTAATTGCAGAGGGAACACCTGAAGTGATTAGAAATCATCCAAAAGTAATCGAAGCTTATTTAGGAGAGGAGGTTGCTGAATAATGCTTCATATAAAGGATCTAAATGTATACTATGGAAATATTCAGGCATTAAAAGGAGTAACGCTTGATATTAAGGAAGGAGAAATAGTAACGCTTATTGGTGCGAATGGAGCGGGGAAAAGTACATTATTAAAGACATTATCCGGTCTAATCAAGCCCAGAAAGGGTTCTATAGAATATTTAGGCAAGTCTATTGCAGGAAAGCCTGCACAATCGATTGTAAAGGCAGGTATGTCACATGTTCCAGAGGGAAGACGTGTTTTTTCTAATATGACTGTGGAGGAAAATCTTGAACTAGGTGCCTTTTTACGAAAAGATAAACAGGAAATTCAAAAGAATTTACAAAAGGTTTATGAGATTTTTCCGCGGTTATTTGAAAGAAAAAAACAATTAGCTGGTACTTTATCTGGTGGAGAACAACAAATGCTGGCAATGGGAAGAGCTATAATGGCAAAACCGAAATTGCTTCTTTTAGATGAACCCTCCATGGGATTAGCACCGATTATTGTTCGTACCATCTTTCAGGTTATTCAAGAAATTAATGAAGAAGGAACGACGGTTTTATTAGTGGAGCAAAATGCCCATATGGCATTATCGATTGCACATAGAGGATATGTCATTGAAACAGGAAAAGTGGTTTTATCAGGATCTGCACAAGAATTACAGGAAAGTGATGAATTAAAGCAGGCTTATTTGGGTGGGCATTAATAGTAGATTTGGAAGAACTGGTTATTCACTGGAATAACAGTTCTTTTTTATTATAGAAAAGAAAACCCTGGGCTATGCCTAGGGTTCCAAAAAGCTTACAGCGTGGTATTAAAAAAACTTCCTCTTGGTGCTAAAATATTTTTTGGTTCGCCAACCGAAAATAAATAGCCAGGAGGAAGTCCTTATGTCAAAAGACAATAATAGTTTAGCACACACAACTTGGAATTGTAAGTATCACATAGTATTTGCACCAAAATATAGAAGACAAATAATTTACGGGAAAATAAAGAAAGATATTGGGCAAATCTTACGTACCTTATGTGAGAGGAAAGGCGTGGAGATAATAGAAGCAACAGCGTGTAAGGATCACGTACATATGTTAGTGAGTATTCCGCCAAAATTAAGTGTATCAGCATTCGTAGGCTATCTAAAAGGGAAAAGTAGCTTGATGATATTTGATCGACATGCACAATTGAAATATAAGTATGGAAATCGAAAATTTTGGTGTACAGGATATTATGTAGATACGGTAGGAAGAAACAAGAAGGTAATTGAAGAATATATCCGTAATCAAATACAAGATGATATAGTCGCAGAACAATTAACAATGATGGAATATATTGATCCATTTACAGGGGAAGAAGTGAAGAAAAAGAAACGAAAAAATTAGGAGAGAAGGCCTTTGAGGTCTGGCCAGTAGAAGTAGTACAATTGGCGAACCTTTCAGTAGCCCTTTAGGGTTTGGTCAGTAACAAAGGCTTTCAGCCGCAGAGAAAACCACCCGTTCTCACGGGTGGTCCTTATTTTCTTGAAGAATCTCCCGGTTGAATCAACATTTCATCGATTTCTCTCTTGCTCTATCATAAATGACAGATACGCTTTTTAAGTGGAAAAGAATTTTGTTAGAATAGTAGTAAATATAGGAGGATAGATGATGAACCCTTTTACAAAAAAAGCAGTGGAGATTATTACAGATATTCCAGAAGGAAAAGTAATGACCTATGGACAAATAGCTGCTGTGGCTGGAAGCCCTCGGGCAGCAAGACAAGTTGTTAGAGTTCTTCATACCTTATCAGAAAAATACCAACTTCCTTGGCATAGAGTGCTTAATAGTAAAGGCTGTATTGGATTAAGCGGTGAACATGGCCAGCTTCAAAGAAGATTGCTAGAAGCAGAGGGAATTGTATTTCAGCAAAACGGATCGCTTAATTTAAGAGAATATGGATATGAACCGCTGAATTTTATCGATGAACAGATTTAATAGTTGTAGAATAATAGAAGATATTGCTAAACTAGCTGAATTTATAAAATGCAGCAAAAAGCCTATTACAACAGCAGCAATAGGCTTTTATCACTTATTAATTTAGAGCTGATCTCATTGTTTGTTGTAAAACTTCGACAGAATGATTAAATTGTTCTGTTTCTTTTTCATTTAATTCTAGCTCCAGTACTTCACGGATTCCTTGGCGGTTAATAATGGCAGGTACACCAATATAGATGTCTTTATGACCATATTCCCCATCTAGGTATGCAGATACTGGTAAAATAGAGTTCTCATTGCCAAGAATAGCTTTTGTAATGCGGACAAGTGACATGCCGATTCCATAATAAGTGGCACCTTTTCGTTCAATAATATGATAAGCTGCATCGCGAACGTTAATGAAAAGCTCATCTAAGTCTTTTTGAGAGTATTTATCATTTTTAGCAAGCTTTGTTTCAATGCTTTCTAATCCAATCGTTGTACTGCTCCATACAGGCAGTTCCGTATCTCCATGCTCACCGATAATAGCAGCATGGATGTTTCGTGTATCAACGTCGAAATACTCACCTAGCATATAGCGGAAACGGGCAGAATCTAATGTGGTTCCAGAACCGATTACGCGTTCCTTCGGAAGACCAGACTCTTTCCAAACCACGTAAGTCAGAATATCAACAGGGTTTGTCGCAATTAAATAAATTCCATCAAAACCGCTAGCAGTAATTTCTTTCACAATACTTTTAAAAATAGCTGTATTTTTGGCAACTAAGTCTAAACGAGTTTCTCCTGGTTTTTGAGGTAGACCGGCAGTAATGACAATTAAATCAGCTTCTCCACAGTCTGAATAGTCGCCAGCCCAGACTTTCGTTGGTGCTGGGGCAAATGGGATACCATGATTTAAATCCATTGCTTCCCCTTCAGCTCTTTCTTTGTTGACATCAATCAAAACGAGTTCTTCTGTAATGCCTTGATTAATTAATGAATAAGCATAGCTGCATCCTACAGCACCTGTACCAATTAAAACGACGCGGTTAATATTTTGCTGTTTCATTTTTTTTGCAACTCCCTTTTTCTAAATAGATTAATAGTTTTAAAGCTATTTATTGCTAAATGGAGAACAAATTCGTTATTCATTTACTGTGTTGTTACTTTTCTCCATAATATCTTAGAGTTCTTTCTTTTGTAAAATGTTATTACTGTTTATATAGTGATTATACACTTAAACTTTGTGAAAAACATCACATAAATATGTCTATTTTGTGAAAGTTTCTAAAAAATCATCGATTACATTTCGCTTATATTATAAAATTTTCCCTTTTGAAACGAAGGGTAAACAGAATAATCGAAAAAGTATTGATGAAAAATGATTGACAAAAATTATGTGTATTCGGTAATGTAGTAAGTAATTGAATAGGAAAATCCACTAGGGGAGCCTTTTTGGCTGAGACAAGATTACTTGGACCCTTTGAACCTGATCTAGTTCATACTAGCGTAGGAAAGTGGAGTCGGCCCATTGAATATTAGTATTTTATTTATTCATTATAAAGCCACTCCATTTTTTGGAGTGGCTTTTTTATATAGCAAAGTTACTCCATATTTTCCTTTTCAGCAAAAATTATCAGGAACAAAAGAAGGAGGAAATGGAAATGAGTTTTTCACAAAAATTACGTGCACAGGCTGAACCAATCTTTCAGGCGATTATGGAACATCCATTTGTGCAAGGAATTGGTAAAGGGGATTTAAAGAAAGAGCAGCTTATACATTATGTGAAACAAGACTTTGAATATTTAAATGCTTTTATGAAAATTTATGGATTGGCGATTTCAAAAAGCACGAACAGAAAAGACATGGAGCTATTTAATAACCAAATTTCCTTTGTGCTTCATAGTGAGATACATCCTCATAATAATTTTTGCGAGGTAGCAGGTGTTAAATACGAAGACCTACAAGGATTCCCAGTAGCTCCCTCTGCTCACCATTATATTCGCCATATGCTAACAGTTGCACATCAAGGTGGAATTGCTGATATTATCGCGGTGCTTTTACCTTGCCCATGGACGTATGTAGAAATCGGGAAAAAACTTTTAGAAGAGGTAAACCCAGATAGTAGCCATCCTTTTTATGACTGGATCCATTTTTATGGGGATGGCCCTATGACAGTTACTACTCCGCTTTGTCAGCGATTAGATGAACTTGCTGAAACACTTAATGAAGAACAGAAGGAAAAGTTAATGGAATACTTTTTATTAAGCTGTCAGCTAGAATATAAGTTTTGGGATATGGCATACCATGTGGAGGAGTGGCCAGTAAAGACGTTTGAGGTGTCTATATGAACTGGAAAGTTAAAGAGGTTGTCTTACTAGTAGTGATTGCCGTGGCATGCGGTGTTCTCTATATGGGCTGGTCCACTTTATGGCTCCCTATCTCAGCGCTTGTCGGCCCTGTTGGTGCTAACTTTATGTTTGGCATATGGGTGATAGCCAGCCCGATAGTTGCTTTTATTCTGCAGAAGCCAGGAGCTGCTTTAATAGCAGAGGTAGTAGCAGCTTCGGTCGAGCTCTTGATTGGCAGTCACTTTGGTTTATCAGCCCTTTTGATTGGCGTATTCCAAGGAGTCGGGGCAGAAATAGCATTTGCGATATTCCGTTATAAAAAATATCATGTTTCTGTCTTAATGTTATCTGGAGGGTTGGCTGCTTGTGGAAGCATGCTTTATAGCCTTCTAGCAAATGGTTTTTCCTATTATAAGACGACAACACTTATATTAACCTTTGTTATTCAAGTAATAAGTGGTCTTATTTTGGGTGGACTATTAGCAAAGGCAATTGTAGAGGGGCTGGGAAAAACAGGAGTCTTAAAGGGCTATGCGATTTCTAAAGTGAATCGAAAAAAGGAGAGTAATGATGAGTTCATTGTTAGGATGTAACCATCTGTCTGTGCGCTTCTTGGAGGATAAGGAACCTGTCCTCCAAGAAGTGACACTACATATTAATCAAGGAGAAAAAGTATTAATCCTAGGTCCAAGCGGCAGTGGGAAATCTACTATTCTATCTGTTTTAGCGGGCATTATTCCAGAACATATTGAAGCATATGTATCGGGAGAAGTGATTAGGAGAAAAAGCACAGGGGTTCTTTTCCAAAATCCTGATACCCAGTTTTGCATGCAGCATGTTGATGAAGAAATTGCCTTTAGTCTCGAAAATAGAAAGGTACCCAGGGAAGAAATGGATGCTATTATTTTTGAACTTCTTGAAAAGGTAGGACTAACAATAGAGCCACATACTCCTATTGCAAATCTTTCAGGGGGAATGAAACAGCGTCTAGCACTTGCCTGCCTTTTAGCATTGGAGCCAGAGGTGCTTTTTTTAGATGAACCAACAGCACAGCTAGATCCGGCAGGTAGAAAAGAAGTCTTTGAAGTAATGAAAGATACTGCAGCTGGAACTGGGCAAACACTGATTATGGTAGAGCATGTGTTAGATGGCTGTATCGAATGGATGGATCGTGTCATTCTTTTCAATAAAAAAGGGCAAATAATTGCTGACGGCACCCCAGCTATGGTAGTTAAACAATATAAAGCGGAGATGCAAGAGGCAGGTATATGGCTTCCACAAGTTTTTCCACATAAGTGGGAGGATATAATCCAAAATGAAAATCATTCGAGAAGACTAGAATTAATTAAGGCATATGAAAGAAAAAGGACAGCGGCTCTGGAAATAAAACCCGACCCTATTCTGGAAGTGAACAATTTAACAGCAGCTTACCTTAAAGAGAACATTTTAGAAAACATTGAGTTAACCGTAAATAAAGGAGGATGGATTGCTGTTATTGGCAATAATGGTGCGGGAAAAAGCACTTTTTTAAAGTTGCTTGCCCATCTTAAAAAGAGCCAAAAAGGAGACATCCGCTTTCATGGAAAGGACCTGAAAAAGTGGAAAGACAGAGAACTGTACCATCGCTTAGGGTTCGTATTCCAAAATCCTGAATTGCAATTTATTACTCAAACGGTTTTTGATGAAATCTCGTTTTCCGGTATTCAATATCAATGGGAAAAAGCGGCTATTAATAAAAGAACGACAGAGCTTTTGCAGGAATTTGGATTAGAGCCTTATCATAATCAACATCCCTTCACCCTTAGCTTTGGGCAGAAAAGAAGATTAAGTGTAGCTACGATGCTGTTATTAGATCAAGATATTCTGCTATT
The DNA here is from genome assembly GCF_038006945.1 of Niallia sp. FSL M8-0099. Lineage (NCBI taxonomy): Bacteria > Bacillati > Bacillota > Bacilli > Caryophanales > Bacillaceae > Niallia > Niallia sp. FSL M8-0099. The sequence continues at coordinate 1,393,299 of NZ_JBBOWF010000002.1, read as the reverse complement.
AGATGAACCTACCTTTGGGCAAGATGCAAAATCATCGCATGATTTATTACAGGTTCTTGAAAAAAGGAAGAAAGAGGGAACTTCCATTATTATGGTTACACATGATATGGATATAGTGGATCAATACGCAGACAAAGTCGTTGTCTTACAACAAAAGAAACTGGTTTTTGCTGATCAGCCGTATCTACTTTTCTCCAATCAAGAGCTTTGTAAAAGGCTTGCTATTATCCCTCCTATTCATTATCAATTAATCGCTGATTTAAAGGAGGGTGAAGACAATCAAAAGCAACGAGTCTTATCTATCACATCTTAATCCAGCGATGAAATTAATGACCCATATTATATTAATGGTTATTTTAATGATGATTCAAAGCATATTTTCGACTGTAGCAATTTGGCTGTATGTGTTAATACTTGGTTTAACATTGGGAGGATGGAAGGGGAAATTTCTTGTTAAAGTGCTTCTCCCATATTCTATTTTTTTTGTGCTTACCTTTTGGATGTTAGCGGCATTCGGGAAAGGAGAAACAGTCGTATGGAAGTGGGCTTGGTTTCAAATAACCGAAGAAAGTATTAGTAGCGGTTTGCTTATTGCCATGCGGATGCTGGCATTTGTAACAATTGGGTTGCTTTTTACAACCACCACGAATTTATATGAATTAATGATGAGTCTTATTCATCAGTGGAAATTATCTCCGAAATGGGCATATGGGATGATGGCTGGTTTTCGCTGCATACCGATGTTCCAATCAGATCTTGCACAATTAAAGGAAGCACATCGAATTCGAGGTTATAAACATAGCGGCACCTTTAAGGCATTCTTCCGTTATGCAGTTCCCTTGTTAACACAGGCAATTCGCCGCTCTGAGCAGATGGCGATGGCAATGGAAGTAAGAGGATTTACAGGAGAAAGGGATAGAACATATTTTCAAAAAACGTCTATCACATTATTTGATTATTTATATTTTAGCATGATGATGATGAGTGCTACTTGTCTAGCTGTATTTATATAGGTCTTGGCAGTTCAGGTCCCACATTTATTCATATCTTCTGGAATGTACACCAATTGAAATGAATAAATTGTAGGGGTCTGTTTTTTTGTTAGGATACGTGAACAAATAACTCCTTTCTCCCTAATCTCAAATATTTTATTTTAATTGTATTGACACTACCTGTATATACAACTATAATGAAAACGTAATCAATACTTGTATATACATGTATTGATTGTGCAATAGGAATTATAATCGATTTAATAAATACAGGAGAGTATAGTCAAAAGGGGGAAGAACGATGGGGAAGTACACAGAACAGGCAAAAGAACTTCTTGAGCACGTTGGTGGAAGCGGAAACATATCTGTAGTGACGCACTGTGCGACAAGAATGCGCTTTGTTTTAAATGATCCATCTATGGCTGATATTGACAGCATTGAAAAAATCAAGCTAGTAAAAGGAACGTTTACTCAAGCAGGACAATTCCAAGTTATCATTGGCAATGAAGTTTCATCTTTTTACAATGAGTTTATCGCTATTGCGGGAGTAAGTGATACTTCTAAAGATGAAGCGAAACAGGCTGCAAAACAAAACATGAATTTTCTGCAAAGAATGATTGCCCATTTAGCAGATATCTTTACTCCACTCATTCCAGCGATTGTTGTCGGAGGATTAATTCTAGGTTTTCGTAATGTTATTGGCGAAATTAAATTAGTGGAGGACGGAACCAAAACATTAGTAGAAGTATCACAGTTCTGGGCTGGTACAAATAGCTTTTTATGGTTAATTGGAGAAGCGATATTTCACTTCTTGCCTGTCGGAATTACCTGGGCAGTTGCAAGAAAGATGGGTGCTACTCCCATTCTTGGAATTGTATTAGGGATCACACTCGTGTCGCCGCAATTATTAAATGCTTATGCAGTAGCTGGAGCAGAAGAAATTCCGTTTTGGGATTTTGGGTTTGCAAAAGTAGACATGATTGGGTACCAAGCCCAAGTAATTCCCGCTATTTTAGCAGGTCTATTGCTTTCATTCCTAGAGCTGCGTTTGCGAAAAATTATTCCAAATGCGATTTCGATGATTTTTGTGCCATTCTTTGCCTTAGTACCAACTGTATTAATTGCCCATACCGTATTAGGACCAATTGGATGGACGATTGGTTCTGCCATTTCTGATGTCGTCTATTCTGGACTAACTTCTTCGGTAGGATGGTTATTTGCGGCCATATTTGGCTTTGCTTATGCACCACTTGTTATTACAGGATTACACCATATGACAAATGCAATCGATTTACAATTAATGAGTGTATTTGATGGAACAAATCTATGGCCGATGATTGCTTTATCCAACATTGCCCAAGGATCAGCAGTATTAGCAATGATTTATTTAAATCGTAAAGACGAACAAGAAAAACAAGTATCCGTTCCAGCGGCAATCTCCTGTTACTTAGGCGTTACAGAGCCAGCCATGTTTGGTATTAATTTAAAATATGGCTTCCCATTCTTAGCGGCCATGATTGGATCGATGGTGGCAGCAGTTATCTCAGTTGGATCAGGTGTTATGGCTCATTCTATTGGGGTAGGAGGATTGCCAGGATTTTTATCTATCAAAGCAGAACATATGCCTACATTTTTAATTGCAATGGTGCTCGCAATTGTTATCCCGTTTATTCTGACAATTGTTTTCTCTAAGCTTAATATGGGGAAAGTTTCTTTGAAAAGAGTAAGAGGATAAAATTTTAATAAAGTAAGAGTCGAAACAGTATCCGTTAGGAGGGATAACTTCGACTCTTTTTTAGTTTGCGTTCCGTTATTTGTACATGGAGAGGTTCTCTAAGCTAATAAAAAAGGATCGGACAAAGTTAATCAAATTCTATTGGTCCATAGAAATATACATACTTTTACGGGCATTACCCAATAATAGTGTAATCTATTCCTTGTTATGTTTTTATGTTACATTCTGTTATCGGTAACACAGAGAAAGCGATTGCATTAAAACGGTTTCAAATCTACAATAAGAATGTGAGATAAATAAGGAGGGAAAATTTCATGAAGAGTTATAAAAAACTATTAATGTCAGGAGTAGCGTTACTTACTGCATTCTCTTTAACCGCTTGTGGCGGCAATGATACGAAAGAAAGTTCAAAAGGTGGATCTTCTGACGGAAAACAAACATTAACAGTGTCAGTAGATGGAGATGGGTATAAAAAATATATTGATAGTATCAAAGGCGATTTTGAATCTGAAAATAATGCCGAAGTAAAAGTTGTCGTAATGGCAATGACAGATCAAGCTGATGCATTAGCACTAGATGGTCCTGCTGGAACTGGTCCAGATGTATTTATCGCACCATATGACCGTGTTGGTTCAATGGGAAGTCAGGGGCATTTAGCTGAAGTAACAGCACAGCCTGAAGGAATTACAGAAACGGAAGAAAAACTAGTAACTTTTGATGGAAAACAATATGGTACACCATTGGTTATCGAAACTTTAGTAGGATTCTATAATAAAGATTTAATTAAAGAAATGCCAAAAGATTTCTCAGAGATAGAAGCTTTAACTAAAGACAGCAAGTATGCGTTTGAAGCTGAGTCTGGCAAGAACACAGCATTCTTAGCAAAATGGACGGACTTCTATTTTAGTTATGGATTAGTTGCTGGATATGGTGGATATGCATTTGGAAGTGAAGGAACAGATCCAACTGATATTGGTTTAAACAACCAAGGTACAATTGATGCCATTAAATATGCAAAGACTTGGTATGATCAATGGCCTAAAGGTATGCAGGACGTAACCGGTTCCGGTGACTTTATCACAGAAATGTTTACTACTGGTAAAACAGCTGTAATTATTGATGGTCCATGGATGGCAGCTACTTTTAAAGATGCTGGCGTTAATTATGGAGTTGGTGCAATCCCTACATTGCCAAACGGTGAAAAATTCGCAGCATTTGGTGGAGGAAAAGCTTGGGTAGCATCTTCTTATGCAAAAGATCCGGAATTAGCTGCTAAATGGTTAGAGTATGTTGGTAATGCTGACAATTCAACAAAATTCTTTGAAGCTACAAACGAAATTCCTGCAAATACAATTGCACGCAAAGCGGTACCAGCAGATAATGAATTAGCTCAAGCAGTTATTGCAAACTTTGAAAACGCTTCTCCAATGCCTAATATTCAACAAATGGCTGAAGTATGGGATGGCGGACAATATCTAATGTTTGATGCAGTTTCTGGTGCAAAAACACCTGAACAATCTGCAGAAGATACAGTGAAAAATATTAAAGAATCGATTGATCAAAAATATAAATAAGGAAGCTTAAAAAAAGGGAGAGATTCCACTCCCTTTTAGCTGAAATTTCTAATTGTCATAGCTGATAATTAGAAATTTCGTCTTTCCATAACGCAATCGTTTGCATTGAAAACACTTACAAAACAAGTTGGTTTATCAAAAAAAGTTGGGCGAGTGATGATTTTTTTTGGTAAATCAATAAATTACCATTATGCAACAATATGCAATTTTATAGAAAGGGGATAGCCCACAATGAGTCAAAATGAAAGAAATCATAAAAAGAAAGCATCCCTGTTATCCATTATTCCTGGGTTAGGTCAGTTTTATAATAAACAAGCATTTAAAGGAATAGTATTTTTTGCTCTCTTCTTAGTTTTTGCAATAGAGATGGCATTAACTGGATTTCAGGCTTTAGAAGGCTTAATAACATTAGGAAGTATACCTCGTGATGATCACTCGTTATTCCTAATGATTAAAGGAACATTACAGTTAATTTTAACTGTTATCTTTCTCTTCTTCTATATATTAAATATTTTTGATGCTCGTAAGATAGGAGCATTAAGAGATAGAGGAGAAAAAATCAATACGAAGACGGTAGATATATTGAAAAATCTTTGGGAGCAAGGATTCCCTTATATCTTTACATTCCCGTCTTATATTTTAATGGCTTTTATCATTATTTTTCCGGTATTAGTGACATTATTTATCGCTTTTACAAACTATGATTTTCAACATATACCGCCATTTAAGCTGATTGATTGGATTGGTTTTGAGAACTTTACCAACATCTTTTTCTTAAGTTCTTATCGCGCAACATTTATGAAAATCCTTGTTTGGACATTAATTTGGACATTTGGGGCAACTACGTTACAAATCGTTCTTGGTGTCGTTGCTGCTGTTGTGCTACATCAGAAACATGTAAAAGGGAAAGCATTTTTCCGAATTCTTTTCTTATTGCCATGGGCTGTACCAGCATTTATTTCTATCATGGGATTCTCTAATATGTTTAATGACAGTATCGGTGCTATTAACGCACAAGTAATCCCATTGATTAATCATCTTCCGTTCATTGACATACCGGCAATTTCTTGGAAGACAGATGCGGCTTGGACAAAAACAGCACTTATTATGATCCAAGGCTGGCTTGGATTCCCATATATTTTTGTAATGGTAACAGGAGTATTGCAATCTATTTCAGATGATTTATATGAAGCAGCCAACCTTGATGGAGCAACTGCTTTGCAGCAATTCCGCAATATCACACTACCGATGATCCTTTTTGCAACAGCGCCAGTTATGATCACACAGTATACATTTAACTTTAACAACTTCTCTATCATCTACTTGTTTAATGAAGGTGGTCCAGGAAGTATTGGATGGAATGCAGGATCGACAGATATCCTCATTTCGTGGATTTATAAATTAACAACAGGGCAAGCACCGCAATATGCAGTTGCAGCAGCGGTAACATTGATTATTTCCGCAATTGTAATTGCAGTATCACTCATAACATTTAAGAAAACAAATGCTTTTGGCAATGAGGAGATGATGTAGGATGAGCATGAAAGCATCGCGACTTATCAATAGAATATTAACGTACGGTTTTCTTGGAATCCTATCAATAGTAATCATTTACCCATTATTAGTAACGGCATCAAGTGCCTTTCAAGCTACTAATATGGCGGCATTTACTTTGAAATTGAATGCAAACTGGGGACTTGATAATTTCCAAAGACTTTTTAGCGAAACGAATTATTTAAGCTGGTATAAAAATACGATTATTATTGCGGTTGCAGTAATGGTTGTGCAAGTAACATTGGTAACTCTTTCTGGATATGTATTCAGCCGCTATCGCTTTGTTGGAAGAAAATATAGCTTAATTTTCTTCCTCGTTATTCAAATGGTTCCGACAATGGCAGCATTAACGGCTTATTACGTACTAGCGACAGTACTTGGAGCAATTGATTCTTATTGGCTGCTATCATTAATCTATATCGGTGGTGGTATTCCGATGAACGTATGGTTAATGAAAGGGTATTTTGATACCATTCCGCGTGAATTTGACGAAAGTGCAAGAATTGATGGAGCAGGTCATTTAAGAATCTTTGTACAAATTAATTTACCACTGGTGCGCCCAATGCTTGCTGTTCAAGCTTTATGGGCATTTATGACACCATTTAATGATTTCTTATTATCTAAGTTTTTATTACGCTCCAACGAATTATTAACATTGGCGGTTGGGTTACAAACATTAATTTCCAACCCGCGTGAACAAAAGGTAGCGCTATTTGCGGCAGGGGCGGTTCTCGCAGCATTACCAATTGTTGTCTTATTCTTCTTCCTGCAAAAGAACTTTGTATCTGGTTTAACTAGCGGTGGATCAAAAGGCTAATCAATGACCAAGAGAAGAAATGATAGAGACGTCTGCTATTAGTGGGGCGGGCGTCTTTAGGATAGAAAGAAAACAACGAAGAATTTTAAGTAAGAGAGTGGGATTACAATGAAGAAGTCGGAACCATTTTTGATGCAATATTTTAAGTCTATTATTACACCGACAAATGTATTTAAGGGTAAGAATCTATTAACATGGCCGAAAATGATTTTCCTTTTTATTTTCTTAATTGCCTGCATGATGATGCCAACCTCTATTCAAATGGCAAAACTAACAAACTTCCCATTTGAGTTTTTGTTTCCAAAAACAGCTGAATTAATCACAGATGACTTTGCCGATTCATTGTCTTCTAAACAAGTTAAGAACGGCAAGTTAGTGGGAATAGACAGTCAATATACAGAAGAGACAGGCGGAAATGTGATTGCGATTGATAAAGATAATAAATATCAGCTGACTGGAGAAGACCAGACAATTGGTATAAAAGGATATGCAAACGCCATTGTTTTTAAAGAGGACTATGCTGTAGTTGCCGAAGAAAATGGGTTTGGGTTTCAATTGTACTACCCAATGAATGAGGAGAAATATCCTTTCAAAATAGAAAACAAGGAAGATGTCCTGCAATATATCGGAACATTATGGTATGTGCAGAACAAAGCCTTCCTTCTGCCAATCCTGTTACTATTACTGGCTGGTGTTTATACAGCGATGAATGTAGTGCAATTTCTATTTATGTCATTCGTATTATGGCTGACAAAGAAATCCAATATTACCGATATAAGAACCTTTAAAGAGGCAGCAACCATCGTCCTTAATGCAGCAGGACTGCCAACCATATTAGCTGTAATCTATGGATTTATTCAATTTGATGTTGCAACCTTCATCATGATACAAGGACTTGGAACGGTATTAATGATTGCATTTGCATTTTTTAGAACAGGTTTTAAAGAAAAAAGATTAAAGGTAGACTCAGATAAAGCATAGGGAGAGAAGATTATGACAAATAAGCGTCTTTTCGAAATAAACAGCTGGAAGCTAATATCAAATAAGTTGGAAAAAAAAGAAAAGCGACTGCAGGAAAGCCTAACCTCCATTGGAAATGGTTATATGGGGATGCGGGGAAACTTTGAAGAAGGCTACTCTGGGGATTTTCATCAAGGTACGTATATTGCAGGCGTATGGTTTCCTGATAAAACAAGAGTTGGCTGGTGGAAAAATGGCTATCCTCAATATTTTGGTAAAGTGATCAATGCGCTGAACTTCATTGGTGTAGATATTTATGTAGACGGCACCAAAGTAGATTTGTATAAGGAAAACATTACTGATTTTCACCTAGAGCTAGATATGAAGGAAGGCATTTTAAGAAGAAGCTTCATCCTCCACAAAGGAGAAAGTCAAATCCAGTTTAAGTTTGAGCGCTTTTTAAGTATTGTTGCAAAAGAAGTTTGTGCAATAGATATAAAGGTAACAGCGCTAACAGGAGCGCATAAGATTGAATTAGTTCCATATTTAGATGGTGATGTGACTAATGAAGATTCCAACTATGAAGAGAAATTCTGGGAAGAGACTGGCAGAAAAGTAGAAGCTAATGCTGCCAATCTAATAATGAAAACGGTTGATAATCCTTTTGGAACACCAAGATTTGCAGTATCTGCTTCGATGTCAAATACCATAAATCACTTAGAAGTGACTTCTTACAATGAAAAGCCGATGTATGTTGCCAATGCATATAACAATAAGCTTAAACAAGGGGATACACTCCACCTCCAGAAGTATGTAGCGGTTTCGACCTCTCGTGATTGGGAAGAAGAAAGATTAGGGGCTGTTTCTGATCTGTTAGCAAAACAAGCGAGAGAAAAAGGATATGATTCCTTAAAAGAAGAACATATTGCTGCCTGGGCAGCCCGCTGGGAAAAGGCGGATGTTCAAATTGATGGGGATGAAGAAGCGCAGCAAGGAATCCGATTCAATATTTTTCAATTATTCTCTACGTACTATGGGGACGATGCGCGTCTCAATGTAGGGCCAAAAGGTTTTACAGGAGAAAAATATGGGGGAGCAACCTACTGGGATACAGAAGCATATATCGTACCAATGTATTTGGCTGTCGCAGAGCCTAAAGTAACAGAGCAGCTATTACGTTATCGCCGCCAACAGCTGCCAGGTGCGGAGCATAATGCCAAACAGCAGGGACTGAAAGGTGCATTATATCCGATGGTAACTTTCACTGGGGTAGAGTGCCATAATGAATGGGAGATTACCTTTGAAGAAATTCATCGTAATGGTGCCATTGCCCATGCTATTTTTAATTACACAACGTACACAGGTGACGAAACCTATGCATTAAATGAAGGATTAGATGTATTAGTCGGAATCAGCCGCTTTTGGGCAGATCGCGTACATTATTCGAAAAAAAATGATCAATACATGATACATGGAGTAACAGGACCAAATGAATATGAGAATAACGTAAATAACAATTGGTATACGAATAAGATTGCGACGTGGACATTAAGATATACTTTAGAATTACTTGATAAAACAACTTCAAAAAGAAAAACAGATTTAAATATTGGCAAAAGTGAATTAGCAAAATGGCAAGAAATCATTGACAAGATGTATTTTCCAGTAGATGAAGAATTGGGAATCTTTGTTCAGCACGATACATTCCTTGATAAGGATTTACAGACTGTAGATACCCTCTTAAAAGAAGAGAGACCACTTAATCAAAATTGGTCTTGGGATAAAATTTTGCGTTCTTGTTTTATTAAGCAGGCCGATGTTTTACAAGGGATGTACTTCTTAAATCATGAATTTAGCTTAGAAGAGAAAAAGCGCAACTTTGATTTTTATGAGCCAATGACTGTACATGAATCAAGTCTTTCCCCTTGTGTTCATTCTATTTTAGCAGCAGAAATCGGGCTGGAGGAAAAGGCATATGAGATGTATCAGCGCACGGCAAGATTAGATCTTGATAATTATAATAACGATACAGAAGATGGATTGCATATAACTAGTATGTCAGGAAGCTGGCTGGCTATTGTCCACGGTTTTGCTGGAATGCGCACAGCAACAGGAATTCTTTCCTTTGCACCGTTTGTTCCTAAAGGATGGAATAGCTACACCTTTACAATCAATTATCGAAATCGATTAATTCGAGTCACGACGACTTCAGAGGAAGTGAAATTAGAGCTTCTGTCTGGGAATGCGTTAAAGATTCAGTTATATGGAAAAGATATTTTATTAGAAAAAGAGTTTGTTGGAAAGAAGTAGCTAGTTAGCAGAAGGGAGCCGTTGATTGATTGTTATTCTATTGCTAGAGAAAGGCGCTAGAATAAAGGAAGCGCGGCTCCTTTTTCATAGGAGGACGTGAATATGTTAAAAGGAATTATCTTTGATTTAGACGGAGTTATTACAGACACTGCAGAATATCATTATTTAGCGTGGAAGAAAACAGCTGAGGCCATTGCTGTTCCTTTTGATCGTGAGTTTAATGAAGAATTAAAAGGTGTTAGCCGCATGGACTCTTTATATAAAATACTAGATCATGGGGGAATTCGCGGGCAATTTTCCGACGCGCAAGTGGAAGAGCTGGCACATGATAAAAATACCTATTATCAAGAGCTAATTAAAGAAATTACCCCGAATGATTTATTGCCTGGGATAAAAGACTTCTTGGTAGAATGCAAAGAAGCTGGTTTACAACTTGGCCTTGCTTCTGCAAGCAAAAATGGTCCAGTGATATTAGATCGTTTAGAAGTAACAAACTTTTTTGATACCATCGTTGATCCCGGAAAATTAAAAAAAGGGAAGCCTGATCCAGAAATCTTTGTAAAAGCAGCAGAGCAGCTGCAGTTACAAGTGCGTGAATGTGTGGGAGTGGAAGACGCGGAAGCTGGCATTCAAGCAATAAAGGGAGCAAATATGTTTGCAGTTGGTGTTGGCACCCCTGACCGCATGAAATTAGCAGATTGGCAAGTCGGAAGTACAGCAGAAATAACCCTTGAACGCTTAAAGGAAAAGTTAGGGGAATAATAGAGTGGCAAGAGAATGGAGTGTGTGGTGCGCTCTGTTCTTTTTTATTTGGCTGGGGAAAGTGCTGTTTTGGGGAGAGGGAGTAAAAGTAGCATTCTAAGAGAGATGAAAGCCAGAAAAAGAGGTGTTCATCGCATATAAGCCCCAACCAAGTTAATAATAATAACAAAAAGCGTATTCCCTTGCATAGCGCAGAAGGAATCCGCTTTTTAAAAGAAGGTTGGTGTTAGCTTTTCACCTTGAATTGTAAAATTGAAAATGCACCTGGAGACAATGTTAATTCTTTTTCTAGATTCCAAATAATCTCTTTATCATGATAGAGATCTTGAACATTTTTATTATCGATATTTTCAACAGGAATCGTGAAAGTTTGTTCTTGATCTGTGTTATTAATAGAGAAAATAATATGTTCCTCTTTGTATGTTTTTTGGTACATTGTAATATTATTATTATTTGAATCTACGAAAATAAATGATCCTTTGTTACCAAATGCCGGATGGTTTTTACGAAGTGAAATCAATTTTTGAATATGGGCAAATAAGTCAAGATCTTGCTTTTCTTTTTCCCACACCATACACTTTCTGCAGCCTGGATCCTGTGTACCATCCATTCCTATTTCATCGCCGTAGTAGATACAAGGTGTTCCTGTGAAAGATAAAAGGAATAAATAAAGTAGTTTCACTCTATCCTTTCGATTATTTGCAAGTGTCAAAATACGAGGCGTATCATGACTATCTAATAGATTAAAAGATACTTCATTAACACTACTTGGATACATATGAAGGACATTGGTAATCGTATGTTTGAACTCTGTCGAAGTAATCGAATCCTTCGCAAAGAAATTTACAGCACCTGTTGTGAACGGATAATTCATGACAGCATCAAACTGGTCTCCCTGCAGCCAAGGCATAGAGTCATGCCATATTTCTCCAAGAATATACACATCGGGCTTCAATGCTTTCACTTCTGTGCGGAAATCTCTCCAAAATGGATGATCTACTTCATTGGCAACGTCCAGTCTCCAGCCATCGATGCCAAATTCTCTTACCCAATATCGGCCAACTTCTAATAAATATTCTTTTACTTCTGGATGGCTTGTGTTTAGCTTTGGCATAAACGGGGTAAAGGCAAAAGTATCATAGTTTGGAATTGGTGCTGTTTGAATCGGGAATTCACGAATATGGAACCAATCTTTATAGATAGATTCCTCCCCCTTCTCCATGACATCTTGCCATTGAGGGAAGAAATAACCACTGTGATTAAAAACAGCATCTAACATAACTCGAATCCCATGATCATGAAGAACATCTACCATTTTTTGAAACGTCTGTTTATCGCCAAACTGGGGATCGATTTCCATATAGTCAATTGTATCGTATTTATGATTAGAGTAAGCTTTAAATATTGGAGTGAAATAAACACCATTAACGCCTAAATCGACTAAATAGTCTACATGATCGATAACACCTTGAAAATCGCCGCCAAAAAAGTTGGTAGGGGTTGGCTCTGTACTTCCCCATTCGAGTGTATCAGCAGGATTAAGCATAGGATCCCCGTTAGCAAAGCGTTCTGGGAAAATTTGATACCAAACCGTATCTCTTACCCAGTCGGGAGCATAAAAAGAATCCTCTTTATGCACAAAAGGAATACAAAAATAATAGGCAGTATCATCTGTTGGAATTGCTTGGTAAAATCCTTTTTCTGTATAGATGAGTGTCTCGCCTTTAGAAGATAACTCAAATCCATAGCGTAAACGTCGATACTCAGGCTTTATTTCAATAAACCAATAATCATAAAGTTCTGTGCTGCCACTTTTTTTCATGGGAGCTTTTTCGTATTGCCAAGCTTGATTCACAAAAATGTAAGGGTCTCCAAAAATAAGCTGAACAGACTCCATTTCTGCTTTTTTCGTCTGCAGACGGATGTGGACCATATTTTCTTTATAAATATAAGAAAAATTATTGCCAGGCCGATGGTAAATCGCTTCTTTTAACATAAAATCTCCCTTTCTACGCAATCGTTTGCATTATTAAATAGTTGAGTATCTAGCAAAAAACAATTATAATATAAAAAGATAAAAGGAAAACGTTTGCACCCCTCTATTATCAACCCATTTTCGTTATTTATCAAGCATATTTATAAAAAAATTTAGTTTAAATATAATAGTGAATAATTATTTGTTGTAGAATAAATGAGGTAGTATAATAAATCGCTTTCAATAATTAGTAATCTAATGGATAGAGAAATTTAAATTTATACTGGGGGAGTTCCATTGGCAACACTTTCAGATGTGGCAAAAAAAGCAAATGTCTCAAAGATGACTGTTTCAAGAGTGTTAAATCATCCCGAGCAGGTAACAGATGAATTAAAACAGCTTGTATATAAAGCAATGGAAGAATTAAATTATGTTCCTAATTATGCGGCAAGAGCATTGGTTAATAATCGAACACAAGTGATTAAATTACTGATTTTAGAAGAAATGGATACGGTTGAACCTTATTATATGAATTTATTAACGGGAATGAGCAGGGAGCTGGATAAGAACCATTATTCCTTACAGCTAGTAACAAGGACATCGCTTAATATAGGAAAGTGTGATGGCATCATTGTTACGGGTATGCGTGAATCTGACTATGCTTTTATTGAAAAATTAACAATTCCGGTTGTATTATTTGGAGAGAATTTGCATGGATTTGATTTTGTCGATGTGGATAACAAAAAAGGGACATACGTTACGACTAAACATATTTTAGACCTAGGATATAAGCAGCTAATTTTTATCGGAATTGATGAGAAAGAGCCTTTTGGGCAGCTTCGTGAGGCAGGGTACGTAGATGCAATTTCTGAGAATGCTATAGAAGGAAAAATTATAAGAGTAGCAAATAGTTCAAGAGCAGCAGAGGCAAAGGTTTCTGAATTCCTATCAAAGAATGATGGTAAATTTGGATTTGTTTGCGCTTCTGACCGCATTGCAACAGGGGTGATTCGAGCAATCCAGAAGGCAGGGAAAAGTGTGCCAGAAGACTACGCAGTAACTGGGTTTGATGGCGTCTTTCTAGATAGAATCTCATCACCGAAAATTACCACAATTAAGCAGCCCTTAATGGAAATGGGAGAGGCTTGTGCACGCATGCTCCTAAAAAAAATTAATGAACGAAACAAAAATCAAGGGAAACATATTTTTGAGCCGAAGCTCATTGTTCGTGAATCGACCATTCTAGAAGAGTAGAGTGATTTAACCATTTTTAGCAATTGTCAATTCGTGTTTTGGCGAGGGCAAACAATAGCAGTGATAATAAGAGGATTGTTCTTTTATGATAAAAAACAGCCGATATGCTCTTCAAAAGAGACACAATAAAAAATACCCGCTAAGGAGCACGTACACACAGTCACTCGCTTCTACGGGTATTTATTAAGCCATTATTCCATATTGCTGTGTCTCTTAAAGGCTTCCTCAAATCCAATCTCGTTTAGCTCAGCAAAATTTAGACAAATGGTATCAAAGACAATATGGGCACACTGATCAAATAATGAGCCTAAGGGCTGGATAGACTTTATCTCATTTGCCTGCCGATATTTCGTGCTTGCCGGAATGCAGATTGTATGGGTTGCTTCTTCCACAAGTGGAGAGCTAGGATCAGTAGTTAAGACTAACACAGTGCACCCTAGTTTATGAGCCGTTTCAGCCGTCCAAATAACAGACTTTGTTTTCCCAGAACCAGAAATAGCGACTAATATATCTTCAGAAGAAAGAGCAGGAGTAATGGTCTCTCCCACTACATAAACGGTTGCTCCTAAATGCATTAATCTCATGGCAAAGGATTTGGCCATGAGCCCAGATCGTCCTTCTCCCACGACAAAAATTCTTCTTTTTTCTCTAATTAATGCGGCTGTATCAATTAATAAGTTCTCATTGACTTGTGACAAAACGACTTGAATTTCCTGTTGAATAGCTGTAAGCTTACTCATTGGATAATACCTCCTGATTAAATTGTCTTGCTACCTTTGCTGGATCGGCAGCCTTCGTAATAGCGGAGCCAATAATGGCTATATCGATGCCGCTTTTTTGAAGCTGTGGGATAGAATCGATAGTAATTCCGCCTGCCGCTGCAATTGGGGTTAGGCAGAAAGTGCCGGTTTCCCATTCGCTTTTCCCATTTAATTCTTGCTCATCCTTACTTATATGGTAGCAAAAAATAGCATCCTTAATCGTGGCAAGTGATATCATTTGTTCTCTGGACGTGTTTAATAAATCAATCATTACTTTTTTTTGCTTCTTTTTTGCTACTTCCATACATGTCTCAATGGTTACTTTTGGGGCTGTTCCCATAACTGTGATGATATCTGCCCCGGCAGCAAAGCTAATCTCTGCTTCATATTTCGCATTATCCATTGTTTTCGTGTCAGCAAGGATTTTTTTATGAGGAAATGCTTTTCTCATTTGGCGGACGCTGTCTATTCCAAATTCCTTGATTAGAGAGGTCCCAACTTCAATCCAGTCAATATCAGCTTCTACTAACTGGGCTATACGAATTGCTTCAGAAATAGTTAATCGGTCCAAAGCTAATTGAATAATCATTGTCAACCGTCCTTTCTTTCAATACTAAACCGGTTTATTTAAACGGTAAAAATTTTTAATAGATGTATAGAAGCGTTATTCTGCTCATCTCAATAAGTTTAGAAGGAACGCTTCTCAGATAGATCTTTTATATTTTCTTTATTGAGGATTGTCTAACAATTAATTCACAAGGATAAATAATTTTTTCTACTTTAAAATATTCCTTGTTAACTTGTTTTAATAATATTTCCGTAGCCTTTTTTCCCATTTCAAATGCAGGCTGTGCAATCATAGTCATTGGAGGATTAGAAAGATGTGCAAAAGGAAAATTATCAAAAACAATTAGGGATACATCTTCAGGAATACGTAGTTTCTTTTCCTGTAAAAATGCTAAAGTCTCTAAGAACACTAAATCATTACCTGCTAGAATAGCAGTAGGTGGGTTCTTTTTTTGAAATAGGTGATGTAATTCATTCTTCACATTTTCTATTTCTGAGCTAATAATATTGTCTTCGCAAATGTCTATAGAGTTTTCTAGCAAAGCTTTCTTATAGCCTTCAATTCGTTCTTTTCTTGTCGAAATAGTTAATGGCTGTGTCAAAATAGCTATATTCCTGTGCCCATTTTCCAAAAATAATTTAATTGCGTGATAGCTTGATTCTACATTTGTGGATAGAATAAAAGGAGCATCTATTTCCGGAATATCTCGATCCATAAAGACAACGGGATAATCTTCCTCTATCATTTTGGCATAAATATCGGTGTTTTGCCCTGTTGGAAAAATAATCAGACCATCTACCTGTTTGGCACGCAATGTTTCTATATATGTTCGTTCCTTTTTGGGATTGTTATCAGCGTTGCAAATGATTGCCTGATAATCATGTTCGAAACAGTAATCTTCAATAGAACGGCAGATTTCTGTCGAAAATCGATGGACAATATCAGCAACAATAATTCCAATCATAGAAGTTTTCTTTTGTTTTAGGCTCCGTGCAATATAATTGGGATGATACCCTAGTTGTTCAATGGCACTTTTGATTTTTTTCCTTGTGTCTTCTCCCATATATTCATAACGCTTGTTGATATATTGTGAAACGGTGCTTTTAGAGACACCTGCATATTTCGCTACATCCGCCATGGTTACTTTCGCCATTTGTTTTCCTCTCTCGCTACTTTAATAGATTCTTTTTTAGTATAAAACAATCTACCGTTACAAGAAAGCGAAAGAGGAAAACGCTTAAAAATTAGTCATGCAATGGTTGCTGTGCTAATTTTTCTATTACCTTCTTTTCCTTTTTTGTAGCAATAATTGTTAAAATAGCTGACAATAATAAGGATATTGCCATGAAATTATAAGAAGCTCCAAAACCACCAGTTAAATCATTTAAATAGCCAACGATATAGGCTCCAGCGAAAGAACCTAATGCTCCCATACTATTGATTAATGCCATTGCCCCGCCAGAGACGTTTCTAGGAAGGATTTCTGGAATAATCGCAAAGAAAGGGCCATAAGGTGCATACATTGCTCCTCCAGCAATAGAAAGGAGAATAAAGGATAACCAGAAATTACTTGTGCCAATTAAATAGGAGCCATAGAAGCAAATTGCTCCAATTAAGAGAAATGGATAGACAAAAAGTTTGCGATTTTGATATTTATCTGAGAAATAAGAAACCGCTAACATTAACACACATGCTAGTACATAAGGAATTGATGCAAGCCAGCCCGTTGTTACAATACTTGCATTTGGGGCTGAATTAATAATAGTAGGAAGCCACATCACAAAACCATATACGCCAATACTCCAAAGTGCATATTGAAGACTAAGCAGGATAACAGTCTTTGACTTAAATGCTTCACGATAGTCCTTAACTGGTTTAAGTTCTTTTTGTTCTTCTAACAAAGCTTGATGAATGGCAGCCTTTTCGTCGCTGTTAAGCCATTTTGCATCTTTCGGATGATCATTGACTAGTTTCCACCATAAAAATGCCCAGATAACGGCAGGTAAACCTTCTAATATAAACATCCATCTCCAACCGAGAGATTCAAGAATATAACCAGATACAATACTCATCCATAAAACGGTTGCCGGATTTCCTAGAATGAGGAAGGTATTTGCGCGAGAACGCTCTGCCTTTGTAAACCAATGACTTAGAAATACTAGCATCGCAGGCATAACAGCACTTTCTACTACCCCTAAGCTAAAGCGTATAACGAATAATATGTTCACATTGGAAATGAGGCCAGTGGCTGTTGCTAAGAAACCCCAAAGGATTAATGACCAAAATATTAGTTTTTTTGCGCTCTTATTCTCTGCGTAATGAGCTCCTGGAATTTGAAAGAAGAAATATCCTAAAAAGAATAACGCGCCAAGCAGAGAAGAGGTAGCCGCAGTAATATTTAAATCCTCTGCCAAGCCGCCAGCAGCTCCAAAACTATAATTTGCTCTGTCTAAATAAGCTAAGCTATAAGTAATAAAAACAATCGGGATAAGACGAATCCATCTTTTTTTAGAAAGGGTATTCATATACGTACACTCCTTTGAGATTGATTGTTTATAAAATGCCTAAGTTCTTGTTTATCCGGATAGCCAGTATTGTCACCAAGCGATTGTACAGCTAATGCACCAATTGCATTTCCTCGCTGCACGGATTCCTCTACAGTAAGACTCTCTAAGAACCCACTTATTACTCCAACAGCAAAACCGTCCCCTGCACCAACTGTATCAATCACCTTTGCTACAGGATAGCCATAGATGGTTCCTTCTTCTGTAGGGGATTTATAATAGGCACCTTGCGCGCCAAGTTTGATGATAACTAATTCCACGCCAGCGTCTAAATAATAGGAACCAATATCAGCAGGTGTTTGATAGCCCGTTAGTTTGATGCCTTCCTCTAATCCTGGTAATACATAGTTCGCTTGTTTTGCGAAGAAATTGATGGTATCTACCATTTCCTTTTCTGAATTCCAAAGATTTGGCCTTAAATTTGGATCAAAAGAAACCTTTTTACGCTCCCTTTTAAAAAACGATAAAGCATGCTGAGCAAAATCTCTAGTTTCTAAGGAAAGTGCTAATGGAATCCCAGTCATATGCAGATGCTTTGCTTTCTGAAAATAATCTTCATCAAAGTCCGCGATAGCTAGATGGCTTGCAGCAGAGCCTTTTCGGAAATATTGGACTTCTGGATCACCTTTGGTTACCCGTGACTTTAATTGAAATCCAGTTGGGAAATATGCATCTGTTATGATTTGTTCTATATGAACTCGATTCCTTTGGAGGTTTTCCCTTATAAATTTTCCAAAGGCATCAGCACCAACTTTACTTACAAAGCTAGCTTTATATCCTAATTTAGCTAAGCCGATTGCTACATTTGTTTCCGCACCTGCCAGTTCCATTGTAAAATGCTGTACCTCATGTAGTGGGCCACAAGAGTCGGCTATAAACATTGCCATGGCTTCGCCAAATGTAATGACATCAATTGAGTGCATGTGATTTTTCCCTCCCTTGATTTGCATGGACAATCTCTATAAATTTATTAATCTCCAAGCTTGATCTCTCCAAGGAAAACTCCAATGCTCTCGGAATGGCAGCCGGAATCAAATAATCCATTTTTCGCCAAAATGCATTTGGATCAAGTGGTAAGGGATCGGTAAAAAAATGCTTGCCTTGTTTAAATACATGTTTTAAATGAAAATAAAAAATATATGGTTGGAAAATTTGAAATGCTGTCAATGCATCTTCCTCCTGAATTATCCAGTTGCCTATATCAAATGTCATTTTGATTGGCATCTCCAAATTAGAAGCGTTTTCAAAAAAGGATGCTAACGGCTGGATTTTTCCCCCTTCCATTGTTTGATCATTTTCCACTAATAAGGAAAGAGAAGGGTAGTTCTGGATGATGTTCCATAAGGAGTGCAGCTCTGATTTGTTCTCCAAATAATGTCCCAGGGGGAGCTTAACCCATTTTGCTGAGAGAATCCTGCTCTCCTCCAAGATAGTATGAAGTGCTTGCTCGTTTACAGCACCCGCATTGTTCCAAACTGGAATGGGAGCAGAGTAAACGGTAAATAAGTTAGAATGCTGGAGAATAGGCTGTATAAGCTGTAAGGTTGTTAGCAATTCCTCTTCATGTAATAATTCTCTCCTAATTTCAATTCCGGAGGCTTTTGATTTTGCAATGATTGAAATGGCTTGAAGTAAATCTTTCGTTGCAATTTTTTCGTCAAAAAAGGAGTTCAAAGGGATATATATAGCAGACATTTATATCTCACCTTTCATAAAACGATTTAGTAAACCGGTTTAGTGATATTATAAATGGAATGAAAGCGCTTTTCAATAATTAATTCAATAATTAGGGAAAAAGTAGGAGAAGGGGATAATATGAACATTATTGGGGAGGGTATTCGCGAAAAGAGGGGAAGTATTCGCGAAAACACTTGAGAAATTCGCGAAAAAGAAGAGAAAATTCGCGAAAAATACAATTTATCAGCCAAACCCAAAAAAAGGTCTATGTAAAAACACTCTTTTACATAGACCTTTCCGAAATCGAACGATTAACTTTCACTCGTTCCCAAGGTTTTGACTTCCAGCGTCTGAAGGCAAATATTCCTCTAAACCATTCATCTATCCCTTGAGCCAACCAGATACCAAGAAGTCCCAATCCTAATGTAATTCCTAGAGCATAGCTCAGCGTAACGGCAATTCCCCACATGGAGATAATACCAATAATGACAGGGAAGCGAACATCACCGGAGGATTTTAAGGAACTCATTAAGACAATATTCATCGCTCTTCCTGGTTCTGTAAAGACCACTGCCCAGAGAATAGGTAGCCCGATAGCAATAATTTCATAGTTATCTGTAAATAGCTCTAATATTGGCTGGCCGATTAATGCCATTACAAGGGCTGCCGCTAATGAAACGATCATGGCAAGTCTAAGTGTTTTAATGCCTCGTTTTAATGCACGGTCAAACTGCTTCCCGCCAATATAACGTGCAACCAGAAGCTGAGTACCTTCAGCAATTGCTAAAGTAAATAAATAGCAGATCATGGAAATATTACTAATATATACTCTGGCTGCTAAGGAGGCATCTCCTAGAGAAGCAACCATTGCAGTAATCATAAGCTGTGAAAATTGATACGATAAATTTTCTCCCGCAGAAGGAATGCCGATATAGAGCATATCTCGAATATCTTGTTTATTGACTTTGATGAAATCCTTAACGGAAAAGGTTAAAGCAATTCTTTTATAAACAAGATAAAGCAAAACAAGCACAGCAAATGTACGAGCTATAACGATAGTCCATGAAACACCAATGACACCTGTGATAGGTAAACCAAAAACACCAAGAATACTAATGGCATAACCGGATACGCTAATTACATTCATCAAAACACTAACAATCATGGATTCTTTTGTAAAGCCATGACTTCTTAATATGGCACTAAGTGCAAGTGAGAGAGATTCTAAGAAGAGGGACGCACCACATATACGAACAAATATTAATCCATATTCTAATACTTCACCGCGAATATCGAAAAGTTGTAATAAATGTTCACCGAAGATAACAACGAGGGCTGCAATAATTATGCCGAACCAGAAGTTTAAACCAACCGCAGAGCGTGCAAACCTTCTAGCAAGATTAAGCTCATTAGCCCCAAGTTTTTGCCCGATTAGTATCATGGCAGCAATAGACGTTACATTAAAGACTAGAATAAAAATCCCAAGAAGCTGATTGGCAACTCCTACACCTGCAGCTGCGCTGTCAGAATAATGGCTTAGCATTAAGGTAGCAGTTACTCCCATACCCATGTGTAAAGCAAGTTCAATAAACAGTGGCCAAGATATATTAAAAAGAGACTGATTTTGTATTTTATTTGTTGAAACACTCAACAGGTAAAACTCCCCTTTACATTTTAAAAATAGAAAACATAACAATCATTTTATGCTTATTTGGAAGAAAGTAAAGGGAAAGAGAGCATTTTTTTTTAGAAATTTTTCAAAAATCTTGAATATAGTAGTAATTAGCGCTTTTTTTGGAATTATTTATAGGAATAACCCATTATTTACCGTAACATATGCTAAGTATTTTGCCTTTTAACTAAAAAATTAATTGAAATGTAATGAATAGTGTCATGACAAGTGTTATTATAATAGTTAGTTTTTATAATTATACCTATCAGTGGGAACCTAAAGGAAAAATGGGAGGATTACAATGAAAAAGGAAATATCTCAAAGAAAGATTCTTGGTATCGCAGGATTAGGATGGATGTTTGATGCGATGGATGTTGGAATGCTTTCATTTATTATTACTGCTCTCCAAGCAGATTGGGGTTTATCGGGAAAAGAAATGGGCTGGATTGGCAGTATGAATTCGATTGGAATGGCTGTCGGAGCACTTGTTTTTGGATTAATGGCAGATAGAATCGGAAGAAAACATGTATTTATGATTACATTATTACTCTTTTCTATTGGCAGCGGGCTCTCTGCCTTTACTACATCCTTAACTATCTTTCTAATCCTACGTTTTTTCATTGGAATGGGACTTGGTGGGGAACTGCCGGTAGCATCCACACTTGTTTCAGAAAGTGTTCCAAAGGAAAAACGAGGCAGAGTCGTTGTGTTACTTGAAAGCTTTTGGGCATTTGGCTGGTTACTCGCTGCAGTAATCTCCTATTTTGTTATTCCAAAATATGGGTGGCAGGCCGCACTTATAATAAGCGTTCTCCCAGCATTTTACGCTATATATTTACGTTTGCATCTACCTGATTCACCAAAATTTTTAAAAGTAGAAAAAGAGAAAAAGCTAACGATTAGGGAAAGCTTGCAAGCTGTATGGTCGAAGGAAAATCGGAAGCAAACAGCAACCTTATGGATTTTATGGTTCTGTGTAGTCTTTTCTTATTATGGAATGTTTTTATGGCTTCCGAGTGTCATGGTATCTCAAGGCTTTAGTATGATAAAAAGCTTTGAATATGTATTAATTATGACACTAGCACAATTACCGGGATATGCTTTGGCAGCCTATTTAATTGAAAAAGCAGGAAGAAAGTTTGTACTCGTTCTATTTTTAATTGGGACAGCAGGTAGTGCCTTTATGTTTGGGTTAGCGGGAAGCACAGCGATGCTGCTTACTGCAGGGATTCTTTTATCCTTCTTTAACTTAGGTGCATGGGGAGCTCTTTATGCTTATACACCAGAACAATATTCGACCAAGGTCCGAGGAACTGGAGCAGGAATGGCTGCTGCGATTGGAAGAGTTGGCGGAATCTTAGGACCGTTATTAGTTCCCTACCTAACAGCACAAAAGGTTTCGATTCCCGCTATTTTTACTATTTTTTGTATTGCTGTATTAATCGGAGCAGCAGTAGTTCTGTTTTTTGGAAAAGAGACTAAGAATACCGAAATTATTTAGAGTGGCTCGCCACTCTTTTTTTGTTAAATATTCTAACAAAAGTTCAATTGTGAAAAAAATTTTACATATAACCTTCATATTGATTTTATTTTTCTTGAATAATAATCACTTTTTATATAAAGGGAAGAGGAAGATTACATTCTGATTTCTATGATAGCGTTTTAATAAAGACTGAAATAAAAAAATATTTACATATTCAGAATATTGGTGATATTATAGCTACACACTAATTAAACGGTTTAGGAGGAGCATGACATGAAGATCAAAACAAATACAGCACTGAATATTATACTCATATTATGCTCTTAGGATTAAATAATCCCTCTTTATTAAAACGGGAATTGTTTAGTCCAGTTTTTGTTATTTAAAAACAAGGCGCTAAACAGTTTGTAAAACTTGAAGGTGCCTATCCATTATTGGACAGGCTTTTTTGTTTTTATCTAGCTAATAATTATTTTCAAATAGAGGAGTAGAGAATGATGAAGAACAAAGAATATTTTATGGAACGAATGTATAAAGCCTCAGCAGGAATGTCAAATGCAGTCCTTGTAACATTAGGAATGGGATTGTTGTTAGAATCGATCGGAAAAGCATTTGGCTGGGATGTTTTAATTCAAATTGGCGGAGTAGCAAAGGTATTGTTAGCACCGGCATTTGGAGCGGGAATTGCCTATCAGTTAGGTGGAAACACATTAGTTATTTTTAGTGCGATGGTCTGTAGTACAATTGGGGGAAATGCGCTGCATGCAACAGATGCTGGAATGGTGCTTGTTTCCGGACAGCCAATCAGTGCAGTATTAGCAGCAGTAGTGGCAACATATGTTGGGAAGTGGATTAACGGAAAAACAATTTTAGATATGGTGGCCATTCCAGCTGCAGCAATTTTAGTTGGAGGAATTGCTGGAGTAGGTTTAGCGGCAGTGACGACTCCAATGCTAGAATGGATTAGTGCCCAAATCACTTCATCGGTTCAAGGCTCACCTTTAGTAGCACCAATGGTTATCTCGTTAGTATGGAGCATCCTGCTGATGACACCAGCATCATCAGCAGCTTTAGCAATTGCATTGCAAATGGATCCAGTGTCAAGTGCGGCAGCGTTAATCGGGTGTACGGTACAATTTGTTGGATTTACAGCGATGTCTCTACGTCAAAATGATTTAGGAGGATTTCTTGCACAATCTATCATTACACCAAAAGTACAGTTCCCTAATTTGGTGAAAAACCCGTTGTTAATCATTCCACCTTTTGTAGCAGCCGTCATTTGTGCCCCGATTGCAACATTAGGATTCGGATTCACGGCAACGTATGAATTGGCTGGATTAGGATTGAATTCTTTAATTGCGCCAATCAGCATTATGGCCACACAAGGCTTGCATGGATTCTTAATTTATGTGGCAGTAGGTATGGTCCTTCCAATTGTGATTACACTTCCGCTTTATTTCGTGATTCTTCGCGCAGGCTGGGCAAAAGCTGGAGATTTAGCTATGAAAGTACAGTAAAAATTATGAATCGAGGCTTCCGAAAATTAGGAAGCCTCTTTTGATGAAAAGGATAAAAGTAGTGGAGGTGGTAAGAATGAATCAATCGGGTATTACAGTTAATGATTTATTACGACTCCCTGTTTTAAAGGATGCAAAAGTGATAAGTGGGAGGGAAGGGTTAAATAGAAATGTTCAAAATATCGATATTATGGAAGTTCCTGATATCGACGGCTGGTTAAGGGGGGAGAGTTGCTGCTAACAACAGCTTATTCCATAAGGCATGATCTTTCCTTACTGACAAAGCTTGTGGAGAAATTAGCGCAGGCAAATGCTGCTGCATTAGCGATAAAACCGGAAAGGTATTTACATGAAATGCCAAAAGAGATGATGGAGGTAAGTAATAAATATAATCTTCCCATTATTCAGCTTCCAGTCGGTGTGCCATACATTGATATTACAAATGCTGTCATGGAACAAATTGTAAATAAACATGCTGCTTTACTTAGAAGGTCTGAAGAAATTTATAAGAAGTTAACGACATTGGTTCTTGAAAACAGTGGGATACAAACGGTTGCTGATAATGTATCACAAATGATAGAAGCACCTATTATTCTTTTAGATAAAGCTGGCAAAAAAATTGTTTGCTCCCCAATGGTAGGAAGGATGAACGAATATACGCATATAAAGCAATGGGATATTACAGTAGATAAGGAGCGAGTTGGCAAATTTTTAATTGAAAAAGAGCATTTGGATGAAATGGATAAAATTTGCGTAGAACAGGCACGACTAGTTTTTTCTTTAGAATTAATGAGAAGAAAAACAGCAATGGATACAGAGAATCATTTAAGAGGAAACTTTATTGAAGAACTGCTTGCAGGCATATTTCTCCCTCAAGAAGAAGTGGTGAATAAAGGAAGACAACTTGGATTGGATCCTGAAATAATGTGGGAGATAATCGTGATGGAAAGTGCAAATCTTATGGAGGAAGGTTCACCATTGTTACATGAATTAAGCAGCGTTATAGAATCTGTTAATCTAGCTCATGCTAATAAGGTTTACACACAGAAACAAGGAAATCGGCTTGTTATCCTCTCAGCCGCTCCCTATCAACCTATTATGACAAAGGAAACAAATCAACTATGGATGGAGAAATTAATCCCTCTTATTAAGAAATATACCGATTTTCAAGTAGGATTTGGCGGAAGAGCTTTATTATGGGAGATACATTTAAGTTATTTAGAAGCTAGAAATTCACTTTTAATTGGATTAAGTCTTAATAAAGGGAAAAAAATGTACTTTTATGAAGATATTGAGCTATTTAAGTTGTTACTAGACAGTTCCGACTATGTCAATATGGATCCAGTTATTGAAAGGAAAATAGGTAAGTTAATACAATATGATAAAGAAAATGACAGTGATCTTGTCAAAACGCTCTTTTATTACTTGACTTCTAATGGAAGTCTAAAGGAAACAGCAAATCAATTATATATTCATCGTAACTCAGTAAAATATTGCATTGATAGAATAAAAGAAATAGCAGATATTAAATTAGATACTTTCCAAGAGAAGGTTTTATACTATTGTTGTATATTCTTTCATAACTTTAAGGGTTCCTAAAACAGAGGGGTCTATTGTACTCGGAGCACAATAGCCCCCTCTGTTTTTTGTTTTTTTAGGACATTGTGACAAAAAGACAGAAAAGTTAAAATATAAATATTCAGAAAATTTAAATTTGAAGAGTGGGGATATGATTGGTGTCATTCGTGTTTTTACAACGGAGAATAAAGCAGTCTTGGACCATCATGGCAAAATAATTACAGAATTATATGGATTGCCAACCGTAAATCACTGTATACCAGATCAAGCGTTAGGTATTTATGATAATGCTTCAGA
The DNA here is from genome assembly GCF_038006945.1 of Niallia sp. FSL M8-0099. NCBI lineage: Bacteria > Bacillati > Bacillota > Bacilli > Caryophanales > Bacillaceae > Niallia > Niallia sp. FSL M8-0099. The sequence continues at coordinate 1,367,249 of NZ_JBBOWF010000002.1, read as the reverse complement.
AAAAGAAGCAATCCCAAAAATCGTAGAGTTAGGAAAAAAGATGGAAAGGGAAGGAGCAAGGATACTTGTTATTAGCTGTGCAGCAGAACCTGGGATTGAAGAACTAAGAAAAGCAGTATCTATACCAGTAATAGGAGCGGGAAGTGCTGCTGCATTAACAGCTTTTTCTTTAGGAAAACCTGTAGGGATATTAGGGATAACCCAGGATGTTCCAGAAGTTATGAAGAAGATTTTAGGGGAGCTGTTGGTAGGCTTCAAAGTTCCAGAAGGTGTAGAAAATACGACCGATTTACTGAAAGAGGAAGGGAAGGAAAAGGGGCTGAAGGCTGCTAAAGATCTGTTAGATCAAGGAGCCAAGGTAATTGTGTTTGCTTGCACAGGTTTTTCAACAATTGGACTGGCAGACCAATTGCGTAATGAATTGAGAGTTCCCGTTATTGATGCAGTCGAAGCAGAAGGACAGTTTGCAGCACAGTTATACTGACGTTGTCATATGGACAACCAATTAGTTGATAAAAATTTTTCTCTTCATCGTATGACAATCGTTTTGATTTTCTTTTTTACTAAATAAGAGTAACGAAATAATTGGACTTATTTTTAATATTCTTTATTCACTGGCTTACAATATCAACAACATCGAATGTACCACTTATTTTAGTATGACTCCACTCTTTAATATCAAAATGCTATTTAAAAATAATTTGGAGGCTAGTCTATGAAACAAGTAGAACCAGTAAAAAAACACCCTCGTTTATTTGAACCTGTTTCCCTTATATTTACCATTATTACTGCAGTATTTGGTGCTATTATCGGGATGCAAATTATCGTGTCTTTAGGAGTAACACCCAATACATCTATTATAGGAGCGCTTCTAGCAATGTTGATTGCTAGAATTCCTATTACTATCTTCAAGAAATATAAGTCTATACATAGACAGAATTTAGTACAGACTTCTATATCAGCTGCAACTTTTGGGGCTGCAAATAGTTTGTTAATCCCAATCGGCATTCCCTTTCTAATTGGGGAACCAGATTTAATTATTCCGATGCTCATCGGAGCAGCATTGGCCATGTTTGCAGATGCTGCCATTTTATATAAACTATTTGATTCGAAGCTGTTTCCTGCATCAGGTACATGGGCACCAGGAGTAGCAACAGCACAAGCTATCGTTGCTGGTGATAAGGGAGGAAAACGGGCAGGGCTTCTTGGAATTGGAACACTTATTGGTGTTATCGGCTCGATTTTGCATATTCCGATGTCTGCCTTTGGGGTTGCTTTTATCGGTAACATATGGGCTTTAACTATGTTTGGAATTGGCTTACTATTCCGACAATATTCTATTCCTGTTTTTGGTGTAGATGTAAACGCCCTTTACATCCCACATGGCATTATGATTGGTGCAGGAATTGTGGCGTTAGTCCAAGTTACGCTATTAATCTTTGGAAAAGATAAAAGAAAGCAAAAGGGAAAAAATCAAGAGGTAGCTGCAGCTATGGAAAATGATGTAGACGACTCGAATTATACAACACCTATTTCAGTAGCAAGAAAGACTTTAGGAATTGGCTTTATTGTTTATATTGCGATTGCTTTAATTATTGCTTTAACAGGTGGACTTATTACAGATATGTCATTTGGTATGTTGATTGGATTTCTGATTTTTGCTGCATTTGCCGCATTTGTTCATGAGTTAATCGTTGGTATTGCTGCCATGCATTCAGGGTGGTTTCCAGCCTTTGCGGTTGCCTTTATTACCCTCCTTATCGGTATGATGATTGGTTTTCCGCCTTTAGCACTTGCTTTACTTGCAGGATTCAGTGCCGCGACAGGACCGGCTTTTGCAGATATGGGCTATGACTTTAAAACAGGTCATATTCTACGGGGAAAAGGCGCTGACAAAGAATATGAAATAGATGGAAGAAAACAACAATATATGACGTCATTAGTTGCCTTTGGAGTCGCATTGCTAACAGTGCTAGTCACTTATAAAGGATATTTTGCCAATAATCTTGTTCCACCAATAGATGCTGTCTATGTTTCTACGATTCAGGCAGGCACTTCTATGGAAGTCGCTCGGCAATTATTAATATGGGCTATTCCAGGGGCTATCCTACAAATACTTGGTGGTTCAAGTAGACAGCTAGGAGTAATGTTTGCAACAGGTTTGTTAATTTTAACTCCATATGCAGGCGTTGCAGTATTGGTAGGAATTGCGATTCGTTTAATGTGGGTGAAGAAAAAAGGAAAAGAAGCAGAGACGCCAATGAGTATTTTAGCTGCAGGGTTTATTGCTGGGGATGCACTGTATAGTTTCTTTAACTCTGTATTTAAATTAGGGAAATGAGGAGATGAAACGTGACAATAAAGTTAGATGAACAGATTGTAGAATTTGCTGTATATGGTGGTGCCATACTAGGAGGCGGCGGAGGAGGAAAAATAGAAGATGGACTTCAGATAGGACGCCTTGCTTTAGAGGTTGGTCAGCCTGTCTTAAAAACAGCAGAGGAAATGGCGGATGAAGATTTACTTGTAACGGTTTCGCTAGTTGGTGCTCCAGCAGCTAAAGGGCAGTATGTAAAGCCGGTTCATTATGTCAAAGCAATGGAGCTATTGGCAAGTAAGCTAGATAGACCAATTCAAGGAATTATTACCAATGAAAATGGAGCTGGTACTACAGTAAATGGCTGGTTTCAATCTGCTATGACAGGGTTACCAGTAGTAGATCTGCCTTGTAATGGAAGAGCTCATCCAACTGGCACAATGGGGTCTTTAAATTTAACAGAGATGCCTACTTATATTTCTCATCAAGCAGCCGTTGGCGGGAAAGGAGATAAGTATGTAGAAATGCTTATCACTGGTTCTCTTGATATAACAGCAAAAGCAGTTCGCCAATTGTCTATTGATGCTGGCGGGTTAGTAGCAGTGGCAAGAAATCCTATCACAGTGGGATACGCAAAGAAAAACGGAGCGAAGGGAGCCATTTCGCAAGCAATTACAGTAGGCAAAGCCTTGCTGTCTAATAAAGGGGAATCTGCTATCGAAGCAGTTGTGTCTGAATTAGGCGGATCTATAGTCACAGAAGGAACAGTAACGGCATGTACTTTAGACACAATAGGAGGTTTCGATGTAGGAAAAATAACTATTGAAGACTGCTATGATATGACCTTTTGGAACGAGTATATGACAATTGAAAAAAATGGAGTGCGTTTTGGAACCTTTCCAGACCTTATTATGACATTGGATACAAAAACAGCTAGACCTATTGTAACCGCGGAAATGGCAAAAGGTCAGCAAGTAGCTGTTATAACCGTTCCCAAGGAAAAATTACGCTTAAGTAGTACGATGAGTAACCAAAAGTTAATCCAACCAATTGAAAAAATAATAAACAAAAAAATTCTAACTTATCTTTAAAAAGGAGAGATTGATAGAATGGTTTTAAAACAAACTTTAGTAGCATTAGAAACGTTAGATAATGCATTTGTAACAGGAGAAATTGTTGCTGATTTATTTAAAGAATATCCAAATGTACAAACAGATGTTGTAAAAGTAACAGGGGAAAAAGGAAGCACAGATTTTATTAAGATTACCATACCGGGAGCAAAAGGGAAATCTTCTGGTGGAACTGTTCCGACATTAGGTATTATTGGAAGATTAGGGGGCATTGGTGCACGACCAAGCAGAATTGGGTTAGTATCTGATGCTGATGGTGCCGTAGCGGCAATTGCTTCTGCTTTGAAACTAGCAGATATGCAGGTAAAGGGAGATGTACTTGCTGGAGATGTGATTGTTTCCACACATATTTGCCCAGATGCACCAACAAGACCACATGAACCTGTTGACTTTATGGATTCTCCAGTCGATATTTTAACAATGAATAAACATGAAGTAATTCCAGAAATGGACAGTATTATTTCAATTGATACTACAAAAGGAAATAGAGTGATCAATCATAAAGGAATTGCTCTTTCTCCAACAGTAAAAGAAGGCTACATTCTTCGAGTTAGTGAGGACTTACTAAGAATTATGGAAATGACGACAGGGAAATTTCCAGTCACCTTCCCTGTCACTTCACAAGATATAACACCATATGGAAATGATTTATACCATATCAATTCCATTTTGCAGCCATCTGTTGCGACAGACGCACCAGTTATTGGCTTGGCAATAACAGCTCAATCAATCGTCCCAGGGTGTGGCACGGGGGCTAGTCACGAAACAGATATTGCGGATGCCGTTCGTTTTTCTATAGAGGTTGCAAAGGAAATAGCTAATGGAACTTGCGAATTTTATGATAAAGATGAATTTAATAGAATGACAACCTTATATGGTTCCATGAAAGTCCTGCAAACAATGGGGAAAGCTGTTTCTCCTCAGTCTTAACCAAGTAAGAAAAGAGAGGGGGGCATTGCTTCCTCTCTTTCCTTATAGTAGAGGAGAGAATGACTTATAAAAAGGAGTTGTTTATATGAAAAAGCTTGGAATGATTACAATTGGTCAAGCTCCAAGAACGGATGTTGCCCCAATTGTAGAGAAGTGTGTAAACAAAGCGGAACTTATCCAAGTTGGAGTATTAGATGGGATGTCGAAAGATTATATTGAGACAAATCTATATCCTGAAGAAGGCGATTATGTTTTAACCTCCAGACTAGTAACAAATGAGTCGGTAGTTATGTCTCGCGAAAAAATAAAGCCAATTTTACAGGAGAAAATCTATTATTTAGAGAATATGGGAATAAACCAAATATTGCTGTTGTGCACTGGTGTTTTTCCAGGGCTGCAAACAAGGAAAGCTTATTTAATTGAACCTGATCATATCATTCCCCCCACCATTCACGCATTAGTAGGAAATAGAAGACTGGGTGTAATTGTTCCACTTAAGGAACAAATAAAGACGTCTCTTCCTAAATATGCCCCCTTAGGGTTAAAACCTATTTTTAGTGTGGCATCACCATATAATATGAGTATAGAAACTTTTAAGAATGCAGCTAAAGAATTAAAGAAGGAAGCAGATATAATTTTGTTGGATTGTATGGGATATACAGAGAATGCCAGAGAGATGGTAGCAGAAATAGCTAATAAACCAGTCATTCTCTCCAATGCAATCATGGCAAAATTAGTATCAGAAATGATATAGGGAGAGGATAAAAATGAACGAAAAAATGATAGAAACAAGCAAAAATGTTCTTGCTAACTGTTTAGGCATAAAAGAAGGAGAGTTATTTCTCGTTGTCACAGATGAAGCAAAGAAGGAAATAGCTGAATCCATATATGAAGCTGGTAAAGCGTTACACGCTGAAACGATGCTTATTGTTATGCAGGACAGAGAAAAGTCGGGACAAGAGCCACCAGCAACTGTTGCAGCGGCCATGAAAGCAGCAGATGTGGCTGTTTGTGTAACGGCACATTCCTTAACCCATACACAAGCTAGAAAAGAAGCAGTAGAGACAGGAACAAGGCTTGCGACCATGCCAGGAATAACAAAGGATATGTTCTTAGAAGGAGCCATTTCTGCGGATTATGAACAAGTGAGAATTCTTACGGAAGAAATAACGGAGCAGCTTACAAAGGGAAAGCAGGTCAAAATTGAAAAAGACGGTTATTGTTTAGCATTTGATATGACAGAAAGGCAGGGCATCCCAAGTACGGGAATGTACTTACACCCCGGGGAATCGGGTAATCTGCCGTCTGGAGAAGCATATATTGCACCAGTAGAAGGAACTGCAGCTGGTACCATTGTAGTGGATGGCTCTGTGGCTGGAATAGGAAAGCTAAGTACTCCGCTTAAGCTTAAGATAGAAGAAGGTCGCTTAGTGGAGGCAGAAGGAGAAGAAGGAGAGCAATTATTAAAGATATTAGGCAATGGGGAAGGCAGAATGCTCGCAGAATTTGGGATAGGAACAAATGATAAGGCAAGGATCACAGGTGTGGTATTAGAGGATGAAAAAGTATACGGGACCATTCATATAGCTTTTGGTAGCAATGACACGTTTGGTGGAACAGTTTCAGCAGGCGTTCATATAGATGGAGTTGTCACCCAACCTACCGTTTATATAGATGATGCATTATTGATGGAGAAAGGCGTACTGATAAAATAGCAAGGTGGTGACTTGAGTGAGGGAATATTCGAAACGGGAAACGAGAATTGAGTTAGAAGGCTTATCAAAAGAGGAGCATTTACTTAATGAAACGATTGAGGTACTTACTGCTCATGAGTCAGTAAGGGCTTTTCAATCAAAAGATATTCCGGCAAACATTCTTCAAACGATTATAACTGCAGCTAGAAGTGCACCAACCTCTTCAAACTTGCAGGCGTATAGCATTATTGTAATAAAGGATGAAAAAAGGAAATCACGGTTAGCTACCCTTTCTGGCGAACAGTCATTTATCCATGAGGCACCTGTGTTTCTAGTCTTCTGTGCATATATTTACCGTTTGAAATACGTGACAGAATCACAAGGATATTCTTTTCTAGCCAATACGCTAGAAATGTTTCTTCTTTCCTCAATGGACGCCACCCTTGCTCTGCAAAATGCAGTAGTGGCTGCGGAAGCGTTAGGATTAGGTTGTGTACCTGTTGGTTCTATTCGAAACCATCCCGATGCGGTTGCAGAGGAGCTCGGCCTACCCGCAGGCGTATTTGCTGTTTCGGGATTATCGATAGGCATTGAAAAAGAAGGCACAAGACGAGGCGTAAAGCCGAGATTACCAGAAAAAGTAATGGTTCATCAGGAAAAATATTCAATAGAAAATCTTGACGAGTCATTAGAACAATACGATCATACGATGATTTCTCGTAAAACCTACGATGGCCGTAGAGTCTCCTTAGCTGGAGAACCAGAAAAGCAGGGGAAGGACTACGGATGGAAAGAACATACTGCTAGAAGATGCACAAGGCCAGAAACAATCGCTGCCTCAGCAAGCTTAAGAGAAAATTTGAAGAACGTATTAGAAAGTAGAGGCTTTTCTTTTTAAGGGAGGAATGGATATTGGATGTATTGGAGGCAATAAAAACAAGAAGAAGTTCACGCTCATTTGCAGAACGAGGCGGATTACCTATAGAAGTAGTCGATTCAATTGAACAAAGTATTTTACATAGTCCGTCAGGGAGCAATGCTCAAGAATCTCACTTCCTCATAGTCCAGAACAAAGAGCAGATAAAAAGAATAAAAAGATTTTCCCCAGGTCTATCAGGAGATCCGGCGGCTGTTATTGTGTTGTGCTCCAACCCTGCAGAAGCTCTCCATAAAGGCGGAAAAGATTCGGAAGAAGTATTGCGTTTTGTTAATTTAGGAATAGTCGCTGCCTATATTCTTTTATCTACCCATTCATTAGGTATCGGAAATTGCCCAGTTAGATCCTTTCATAAAAAAGCCATCAAGGAATTGTTGGCGCTTCCACATGAGATGGAGCCAGAGCTTCTCATCAGTTTAGGCTATTCAAAAGAATCTCCAAGAAAGAAAAAAAACAGGGCAAAAGAGGAGGTAATTTCTTTTGACAGATATGGAAACATACAAAAATGAGAAGCTAGTAGAACTTGTTAGAGATTATAGCGGCTATATTCTTACAAGTGCAAAAGGGCTGTATCGAGAGCCTGCTCATTATGGACCACTAAGAATGGTTGGCGCATTGGAACGTACCTTAGTCTTGTTAACAGAACTTGGAATAGAGGATAAGGAAATGGAAGAAGTATTATCCTTCATACGAAAAGAGGGGTGGCGTGCTTTATCAGATCCTTTGGGATATGAGAAAGCATTAGACAAATCGATTGATCAGCTAGTTGAGCTTACCGTGCAAAGTAAGGAGTAGAAGTACTTAAAAAGTGTTTTTGGAGTTTGCAGATAATAGAGACTAGGAAAACGTTATTCAACCGAAGACAAACCCAGCCAATGATACCAAAAATATTATTGGCTGGGTTTTAATTCATTTAAAAAGAAAGATTGTTGTAATTACAGAGAGCCTGAATACAATGTTTTACTTTCGATGAAGCGGTCGCTTCCTTTTCCCCCATTATAGTTTGTTTATTTCCAGCTACTTTTTTAACTCTAATATTGGAATATATTTCTATGTTTTATTTTGTGAATTCAATCACAAAATACTTGCATTAAGAAATATTCGATGTATAATAAAGATGTGAACAGAATGTGAATTCTATCACAATATATGTGATTTTTTTCACTAATCAAGTGAAGGATTTCACATTCAATCTATTACAAAAGGAGTTTTTATACATGAAAGTAGTTGTAATTGGATGTACACATGCTGGGACAGCGGCAGTAAAAACATTAGCAAATGTAAATAAAAATATAGATATAACTGTTTATGAAAAAAATAATAATGTTTCCTTTTTATCTTGTGGAATTGCTTTATATGTTGGCGGTGTTGCCAAAGATGCGAGTCAGTTATTTTATTCTTCACCAGAAGAGTTAAAAGCGCTTGGCGCAACGATGCATATGGAGCATGAAGTCCTAGAAATTGATACAGAAAACAAGCAAGTACGTGTGAAAGACTTACAAACAGGAGAAGAAAAGATTGATCCATATGATAAGTTAGTAATGACTACTGGCTCATGGCCAATAATTCCACCAATTGATGGAATTAATCTGGATAATATTTTGCTTTCTAAAAACTATAATCAAGCAAATGAAATAATTGAGCGCTCTAAGAATGTAAGAAATGTTACCGTAATTGGGGCGGGATATATTGGTGTTGAGTTAGTGGAAGCATTTGCGTTAAATGGAAAAAACGTGACGTTAATTGATAGTGAGGACAGAATTCTAAATAAATATTTAGATAAAGAGTTTACAGATGTGGTTGAGGCAGAATTTGCGGAGCGTAACATTCACTTAGCTTTACAACAAACAGTAACAAAATTTGCAGGTGATGAACGAGGAAAAGTAACAAAGGTTTATACCACAAAAGGAGAATATGAAACAGATTTAGTTATCTTATGTGTGGGCTTTAGACCAAACACAAATCTGTTAAAAGGTAAAGTAGACCTGCTTCCTAATGGTGCTATTAAAATTAATGAATATATGCAGTCAAGTAATCCAGATATTTATGCAGCAGGTGACAGCTGTGCTGTTAATTATAATCCAACTGGAGAAAAAATGTATATCCCCCTTGCAACAAATGCTGTTCGAATGGGAACACTTGTCGGCTATAATATTGCTGGACGACCATTGAAATATATGGGAACACAAGGAACTTCTGGATTGCATATTTTTGGCTTAAATATGGCATCTACCGGATTAACAGAAGTTACGGCTAAATTAAATAATATCCCTTATGAAGTAACAGAAGTAATCGATAATGATCGTCCAGAATTTATGCCGACATTTCATGAAATTCGTTTAAAAGTACTTTTCCATCAAGAGACAAGAGAAATTTTGGGGGCACAATTAATTTCAAAAGCAGATGTGACACAAATGATGAATACATTATCTGTATGTATTCAAACTAAAATGACGATTGATGAATTAGGATTTATCGATTTCTTCTTTCAACCGCATTTTAACAAACCGTGGAATACATTAAATCAAGCTGGATTAGCAGCTATAGCGAAACAAAAAGAACTTGTTAAGCAATAATCACTAGGTGAAAAGAATCATCTCTTTTTATAAAGGGATGATTCTTTCTTTTTTGGGGGAAAGAAACGTATACTAGAAGAAATATAATAGGAGAGAGAGACGATGATTGATTATATAAACCAGTCAACAGAAGAAATAGCACAAGTACTTTTAGGAAAAAAACTTATTCATAAAACGCCGGCATATACGTATAGTGGTTATATTGTAGAGACGGAAGCCTATGTTGGGATAGAAGATATGGCTTGTCATAGCTATGCAGGAAGACGCACGCCTCGATTGAAATCGATGTATAAGTCAGGTGGAACAATCTATATTTATACGATGCATACCCACCATATGTTAAATATTGTTACAAAAGAAGAGGGAAATCCCCAGGCTGTTCTTATCCGAGCGATTGAACCTTTTGAAGGAATAGAAGGGATGGAAAAGAATCGACAAGCAAATGGAGTAAATGTATGTAATGGACCTGGGAAGCTTACAAAAGCAATGGAAATCACCAAAGCTTTAAATGGTATCTTAATAAATGAAGAATCTTTACGGATTGTAGATGGGAAAGTACCATCCCAAATAATTGAGTCTCCGAGAATTGGGATTCCAAATAAAGAGGAATGGACGCTAAAACCTTTACGATATTATGTAAAAGGGCACCCCTGCGTATCAGGAATGAAAAAAGGCGAGATGCTTTCTGCTGCAGATTATTGGCATTATGGATAATGGATAATTTGTTTAGAAACCGCTTTCTAATAAAAGGCTGATAAGATATGATGGATATAACTATCATAGAAGGGAATTGGTTAAAAGGAGTGAGTGAAATTGTTACCAATAAGACAACAAAAGATACTGCATCAGCTTATGCAGTCAAAGTCTCCGCTTTCCAGTGATTACTTAGCAAATGCCCTGGATGTAACCACGCGAACAATTAGAAGTGATATGAAGGCATTGATTGATACATTAAAAGATAATGGAGCAGAAATAGTACTGACAAGAGGGAAGGGATATGAATTAGTTATTGGAAATTATCATTATTTTAAACCATTTTTAACAAAAATAATGAATGAAAATAACGTAAGTACACCCCTTCCAACGGAACCTGAGGAAAGAGTCGACTATATTCTAAAACGTCTATTATTGGCGGAAGAATACTTAAAAATCGAACAATTTGCTGAGGAGCTTTTTGTAAGTGAATCCTCTATTAAAAATGATCTGAAAGAAGTAAGAAGATTATTAAAAGACTTTAATTTAAATCTAGATAAGAAGCCAAACTATGGTTTGAAAATCAAGGGGCAAGAAGCTAAACTGCGTTATTGTCTTGCGGCATATGTGTTTGACCAGGATCAAACAGATTGGATACTTCCGAATAAAAAACTAGAAGAAATAAGAAACATTATTATCGAACAAGCAGAAAAGGCATCTATTTTTCTATCAGATATTGGCGTAAATAATTTAGCAACGCATATTGCGATTGCCTGTATTCGCATACAAAATGATAATTATGTTTCCATGCCTTTAAAAGAAATGGAGCCTCTTAAAGAAAAAAGAGAATTTACGATTGCCAAAAAGATTGTCTTTTTTCTAGAAAAAACGTTACAGGTTACTTTTCCTGAATCAGAAATAGCCTACATAACTATTCATTTATTAGGTGCGAAAATGGTAGTTTACCAGTCTGATAGCAGAGAGAATATGTTAGAAATGATAGAGGAAGACATTTTAGCATTAACAAAAGCGATGCTCCACGAAGTGGAGCAAGAATTGGATCTAGAAATAGCCTATGATGAAGAATTAATTTACGGGTTATGTCTGCACTTAAAGCCTGCTATCAATAGATATAAATACGATTTAACCATAAAGAATCCCCTTCTTGCTGAAATCAAGAAAAATTATCAAATGTCCTTTGATGCTGCTGTTATTATGGGGAAATACTTAAGTAGACATAAGGGATTGGACATTAATGAAGATGAAATAGGTTATTTAGCATTACATATTGGCGCAGCGCTTGAGCGAAAGAAAGCAAAAAACAATGTGAAAAGATGCTTGATTGTCTGTGCTACAGGGGTGGCAAGTGCTCAATTACTGTATCACAAGCTTCAGTCCACCTTTGGCAATAAACTTGAAATTGTAGGAACTGCTAATATGTTTACCATCGATAACTATGATCTAAGTACATTAGACTTCATTGTTAGTACCATTCCTATTAAAAGGGAATTAACCATACCTGTTATTGATGTACATACTATTTTAAGAGAGGAAGACATTAGTAAATTAGAGCATATGGTTGTAGATAGAGTTGAAACTACCTTGCAATATTTTTATCCTGACCTTGGATTTTTTCAACAAGAGTATCAAACGAAAGAGGAAGTATTAGCATTTTTAGCAAGAGAAATTATACAGAAGGGGATTGCGCCAGATCATTTCTTTGAGTTAATCATGGAACGAGAAGAGATTGCTCCAACAAGTTATGGAAACGCCATAGCCATTCCTCATCCTCTAAAACCAATCACCGACAGTACTTTTTTATCTATTTGCACATTAAAAAAACCAATTCAATGGGGCGAAAATAAAGTGCAGCTTATTTTCTTATTAAGTGTACAAAAAAAGTACAAGAAAGATATTCAAAAGCTATATCAGCTGCTAGTCAAAATATCAGGAAATGCCTATATGGTGAATCAGCTATTAAAGGTAAAGTCCTTTGACGAATTCAAAGAATGTATTTTAGCTATTGGACAATAGGAATTTATAGAAGGGAAGGAACTCCGGACTAGAGTTCCTTTTTTTTGAGTCAGCCATTTCCAGTTTAAGGTGGAAAATAAGTGTATGTAAATGTAAGCGCTTATCCAATAGAATGGAAAACAAGAAATGAAACATATCATTTCCATTTAAATTAGGAATGGAGGTTAATCAATGAGTTTTAAAGACAAAGCTACCGAGACCCTTGGAAATGTTGCTTACAAAATAACAAATCAGAAATATATTATGGCCATAAAAAAAGCTTTTGTGACGTTAATGCCTGTCATTATAACAGGGGCGTTTGCCGTTTTAATCGCGAATATGGTGATGGGAACAGAGAGTGGTTTAGCCCATTTTAAAGCATTTGCCTTTTTGGCTGATTACCAGCCAATTATGAAGGCGATCCAATATGCTACCTTGAACTTCCTTACAATTGGGGCCGTTTTTCTTATTGGGATAGAGCTCGGACGGATCAATGGCCATCAGTCGTTATTCCCTGGAATATTAGCATTAATGTCCTATGTTTCTGTTGTTCCAACAACGCTAGAACTGCTTGTTAATGAGAAGAGCCAATTAGTGGTTGATGTTTTAGCAAGGCAGTTTTCTGATCCAAAAAGTTTATTCCTCGGAATGATTATCGCCATTGTATCGGTTGAAATTTATTGCAAGTTATCGAAAGTAGATAAGCTGCAAATTAAGATGCCTGATAGTGTTCCGTCAAATGTTGCGACTTCGTTTTCAGCACTAATTCCTTCTATTTTAACTGTAACGATTGTTGCTACTTTTGGATTTCTTTTTTTCAAAGTTACAGGGATTTATTTATATGAAGCAGTATATAACATTGTACAAAGACCGTTAGAAAGTGTCATGCAAGGACTGCCAGGAATTCTGATTCTTATGTTTGTGGCCCAATTTTTCTGGGTGATTGGTATTCATGGAAATCAAATGGTAAAACCGATAAGAGAACCACTGCTGCTGGCATCTATTACTGTTAATATGACGGCATTCCAAGAGGGAAAGGAAATTCCTAATATTATCACGATGCCGTTTTGGGATGTGTATATGAATATTGGTGGTTCAGGGGTAACCATTGGTTTATTAATAGCAATTTTTATAGTATCTAAACGAGAAGAAATGAGAAGTATTGCAAAACTATCCGCAGGACCTGGTGTGTTCAATATAAATGAGCCAGTTATATTTGGATTACCAGTCATGTTAAATCCAGTTATGGCTATTCCCTTTATTATTACCCCGCTGATTACAGGGACAATCGGTTATATTGCTACAGTAACTGGATTTGCTGCTAAGGCTGTCGTCATGGTTCCTTGGACGACCCCGCCCATTATTAATGCATACCTATCCACGGCCGGAAGTATTGGAGCGGTTATTACCCAGATTATTTGTATTATCGTATCTGTTCTAATTTATTTGCCATTTGTATTGATTGCTAATAAGGCTCCTGCTGTTCCAGAAGACGAGTAATTTAATACGGGAAGGGAGGAAGAGATAAATTTGACAATCGGATTGTATAGGATAGACGCTGTGATTCCTCATTTCTCCTATCCGGCCAATACTTGTGAGATGGTCTATGATGGATTATTAGGAATCATGAATTTAATAGTTATTTGTGAAGAGTAAGGAGGAGAAATAATGGAACAAATGAAAGTTAGTATTCCAGATCATTTTATTTTAGGAGCAGCATCATCTGCGTGGCAAACAGAAGGATGGGCTGGAAAGAAGGACTCTCAAGACTCCTATATGGATATCTGGTATAAAAATAATAAAAATGTTTGGCACAATGGCTACGGACCAGGAATCGCTACAGATTTTTACCATCGATATAAAGAAGATATCAGCATAATGCAGGAAATAGGGTTAACGCATTACCGGACATCGATCAATTGGTCTCGTTTCTTGGTGGATTATGAAAACGCAGTGGTAGATGAGGATTATGCTGGATATGTCGATAATGTTATTAATGAGCTGATAGATAAAGGTGTAGAACCAATGATTTGCTTAGAGCATTATGAATTACCGGCTGCTCTTTTTGAGAAATATGGCGGATGGAACGACAGACATGTTGTGGACTTATTCGTCAAATATGCAGAAAAAGTATTCGAGCGTTACGGGCGTAAAGTGAAGCACTGGTTTACTTTTAATGAACCAATTGTTGTGCAGACCCGTGTATATTTAGATGCAATACGTTATCCGTTTGAGCAGAATACCCAAAAGTGGATGCAGTGGAATTATCATAAAGCACTTGCCACTGCTAAGGTTGTTGCCTTGTTTAAAGAAAAGCAGCTGCATGGACAAGGGGCTAAAATTGGGGTTATTTTAAATCCAGAGGTAACATATGCGAGATCTTCGGCTCCGCATGACCAAGATGCCGCCCGTATTTATGATTTATTCTTTAACCGAGTATTTCTAGATCCATCGATTAAAGGAGAATATCCAGCAGAATTAATGGATCTTTTACACAAACACAATATTTTATTTGAACATACAGAAGAAGACTTAATGGTAATAAGAAATAATACCGTTGATTATGTGGGGATTAACTTATATTATCCTCATCGCGTAAAGGCTAGAACAACGGCATGGAACGAAAATACCCCTTTTCATCCAGCTTATTATTATGAAATGTTCGATATGCCAGGCAAGAAAATGAATCCATTCCGAGGCTGGGAAATCTATCCGCAGATTATGTTTGATATGGCAACTCGCTTGAAAGAGGATTATGGCAATATTGAGTGGTTTGTGGCCGAGAATGGAATGGGTGTGGAAAATGAGTTTAAGTATAAAGACGAAAGTGAAGTAATCCAAGATGATTATCGCATTGAGTTTATTAGTGAACATCTTAAATGGTTATTAAAAGCAGTCGAACATGGAGCAAACTGTAAAGGATATATGCTCTGGGCATTTACGGACAATGTTTCGCCCATGAATGCTTTTAAAAATAGATATGGACTAGTTGAAATTAATTTAGAAGAAAATCGAAACCGAAAAATGAAAAAGTCAGCTTTTTGGTATAAGGAAATCATTAAAGCTCGAGAAATCACCGTAAAAAATGATGATTTTATTAAATAACAGGAGGAATGAAGGATGAAAAGAATAATATTAGCTTGTGCAGCAGGTATGTCTACTTCCATTGTAGTATCAAAAATGAAGGCAGCTATTAAGGCAAGAGGCGAAGAAATTGATGTTTATGCCATTCCAGAAGGAGCAATTGCTGATGAATTAGCAACCTCAAGCGAAGGGGTAATGGCCATTCTTCTAGGACCGCAAGTACGATTTATGAAACAGGCGGCAGAAAGTGCTGCGAAACCATATGGAATTCCAGTGGATGTCATTGATACAAGATTGTACGGTACAGCTAATGGAGAGAAAATACTAGACCATGCATTATCATTAGCTAAAAATTAACCAAGAGAATAGAGGTGGTGAAATTGAATACTTTAGAGGAAATGCAGACAGCAGCTTTTCAGATTATTTCATTTGCTGGGGAAGCAAGAAGTTGTTATGTAGAAGCTATTCAGATTGCAAGAAATGGAAAAATGGACGAAGCGAAGCAAAAAATAGAAGAAGGTGTTCAATTTTACAATCAAATTCATCAAGTCCATGCTTCTCTTATCCAAAGAGAAGCTGCTGGAGAACAACTGCCATTCTCCCTTATTCTCATGCATGCAGAAGATCAAATGCTCACAACCGAAACATTAAAGATTATGGCAAGTGAGATGATAGAAATGTGTGCCATGATTATAGAGAAAAAATCATAAAAATCAACACGAAGCAGACAACATAGATTTTTATAGGGTTAGCGAGCAGAAGAAGTCAAAACCTCAAAGGCTATGTTGCGGCGACCGAAAGTCAGCCGCTTGGAAAGTGAAATGTATTTTAGTCTGCGGGTAATACCCACAAACTATTAAAAACCCAAACGATTGATAAGGAAAATATTAGTAGTATTTTCTTATCAGTCGTTTGGGATTATCCTCTGTTAGAATACTTAGAACCACCTCTTGATTTTCAAATGAATTAAGAAATTTTCCCTTCCTTTATTTTCCCTACTACAGGCTTTTCATAGACTAATTTAATAAAGTATCCATATAAAGCTGCTAGAATTTGTTGGAATAGCATACCAATCACAACGGGAACTGCTACTGCTGGAGGGAAAAAGCTCACAGCGAGAACTGCTCCTGCACTAATATTTCTCATCCCGCCAGAATAGATCATTGCTATTGTTTCTTCTTTGCTTCGTTTTGTAACTACCCCTAATATCCAGGCAAAAAAGTATCCAGATAATGCTATTACAAAAACAGTAAGTGCTACTTGGAGAAACTTTTTATCAATATTTCGTAAGTAAGGGGCTACTACAGAACTATTAATACTAACAACTAGTGCTAACCCAATTTTAGAAAAAGGGGATAGTGTATGATTCCACTTTTTCGCCTTTTCCACTGAAAACTGATTAACCATCATGCCGAAAATAGATGGCAGAACAATCATTCCAAGCAGCCCCTTCATCATCCCCCAAACCTCAAGCTGTACCGTTTCTCCTACAAAAAGGCTCATGCTTAATGGAACAAGGAACGGAGACAGCAAGGTGTCGAGCAAGATAATCGCAAGAGTAAGTGCAATGTTTCCTTTATAGAGGCTAACCCAGATAACACTTGTGATTCCAGTTGGAATAACCACAGCTAACGTAAGCCCTGTAATCGTGTAAGGGTCATTTTGGAAAAATAAGTGACCAATCCCAAATGCCCACAAAGGAGTAAGAATATGTAGAATAGCCAGTGTCAAAAGCAAAGAAAGTGGATGGGTGATTGTATATTTCACTGATTTTAAATTAGATGTCAAGCTCCCTATAAAAGTCATCATTGCAAAAATCCACGGAACTAAGAAAGAGACATGATGAAGGATATCTGATAGCAATACCCCAATTAGGACACTAATCGGGGTTAAAAGAGGCATCCACTTCCCAAGAAAAGCATTCATTTTTTCTAACATATACAGGACTCCAGTTCTTGTAAAAATATAAGTTCATTTTAACATAGAAATGCTGGTGGATAAGCTGTAGTCGTGAAAATTTTCAGAATATTGATTTCGGAATAGTCTCCTGTAAAGCCATCATTTATTCGATTGAACTTTTTTCTATAATAATTACCCATTCGCCTAATTTTACATATAGTATAGCAAGAGCAAATTTAGAAGCATGGCATATTCATTGGCAATAGGGAGTTTTAAAGGCTGTTGATCACTTTTTTCTCCATTACAAGAGACCATGTGAAGGGAACGATAAATCAGCTGATTATAACAGGAACGAGAAATTGGTCTATAAAAAATCTATTAAAAATATGAATATTTTAGAACGGAGGGCTGTAATTGTATAAATTAGAGGTTAAGGACAGTAGTAAGGTTTTTCGAAAAAATGGCAAGGAGTTTTTCGCATTAAAGGATACAAATTTGCAGATTCCAGAAGGGAAATTTGTCAGTATTATCGGCCCAAGTGGATGTGGAAAATCAACACTATTTAATATAATTGCAGGATTAATAACACCATCAACAGGTCATGTCTTGTTAGACGGAAGGGACATTGTTGGAAAGAGTGGGCATGTTGGCTATATGCTTCAAAAAGACTTGCTTCTTCCGTGGAGAAATATTCTTCATAATGTGATTTTAGGATTGGAGGTAAAGGGTGTTCCTAAAAAAGAGGCGATCCAAAGAGCATTACCTTTATTAGAGAGATATGGATTGGAAGGGTTTGAAAAGCATTTTCCGGAAGAACTTTCTGGAGGAATGAGGCAGCGTGCGGCTTTGTTGCGAACATTGCTTTATGACCAAGATGTTATTTTACTGGATGAACCTTTTGGCGCCTTAGATGCACAAACACGCTTATTTATGCAGGAATGGCTTTTGCAAATATGGGGAGATTTTAAGAAAACTATTTTGTTTATCACCCATGATATAGATGAAGCCATTTTTTTATCAGATGATATATATATTTTGACGCCAAGACCAGGCACCATTAAGGAGAAGGTATCAATCCAATTACCAAGACCAAGAAATGAACAAACACTACTAGACTCTAAATTTATTCAATTAAAAGAATATGTACTACAAGCACTAAAATCAACAGAAGAAACAAAATAGGGAGGGAGGAATGGAGAGATGGAATCAAAGGATAAAACGAAGGTTCTTTATATAGAGGATGATGAGGTCATTGCCCGAAGAAAAAGGAAATTTACTCGCATTGGGCAATGGAGCTTTGGAATTATATTTCTCCTTGCGTGGGAGCTGCTTTCCAAGTGGAAACTAATTGATTCGTATTATTGGAGCAGTCCATCAACAATATGGAAGACGGGTTATATAGCTTGGACAGAAGGATCTTTATGGAGTGATTTATTATATACCTCTGGTGCGACTATCTTTGGTTTTGGACTAGGAACCTTCTTTGGCGCCCTATTAGGACTTTCCTTTTGGTGGTCTTACTATTATGCACGTATTTCAGAACCTTATTTAATTGCCTTTAATGCAGTACCGAAGCTAGCTCTTGCGCCAGTTCTTGTTATTTTATTTGGAATAGGGTTTAGCTCCAAGGTAGTACTTGCCTTTATGATGACTATTATTACAACAGCTCTTGCTGCTTACAGTGGAGTGAAGGCAGTAGATAAAGATTTAGAAAAATTAATGTATTCCCTTGGTGCAAAGAAATGGCATGTTTTCACTAAAGTTGTCATACCAACGACAATGCCGTGGATTGTAAGCAGTTTGAAAATTAACATAGCATTAGCATTGGCTGGTACAATTGTCGGGGAATTTATCAGCTCTAGACAAGGGATTGGCCGAATGATCCTATATGCTGGGCAGATTATGAATATCAATCTTGTCTGGGTGGGCGTAGCTGTGCTGTCTATTCTTTCGATTGTGATGTACTTTGCTACAGTATGGATAGAAAAGCTTCTTTTGCGAGGAAGAAATGCGGAATAAAATATTTTCCCCTTTGAAAAGAACATAAAGAGAAAAATGTTCCATATATATGAAATAGAATATGTATTTCCATTATCCGCAATATACTTCTGGTTCATCTTCATTTTCTTATCTACTACTAAATTTCCCATTCTATTCATATATGAAAAAGGGGGCTTTGCCTTGAAAAAGTGGAGGCTTTTTCTGCTTATGTGTCTTAGTTTTGTCTTAATCCTTGCAGGATGTTCTTCAAAAGAAGAAAAGGGAACGAAGGATGGATTGAGGAAGATTGTTATTTCAGAGCCAGTACATTTGATCGGCTATCTTCCACTGTATGTTGCCATAGAAGAAGGTTATTTTAAAGAAGAGGGATTGGAAGTAGAAGTCATTACAGCAACAGGAGGTGCCCATGTTACATCCGTTGTTAGTGGTGATGCCTGGGGTGTTATGGGCGGACCAGATTCTGTGCAAATGGCCAATTTAGGAAGCTCTGATCCGATTCAGTCAGTAGTAAACGTCGTTAACCGCGCTAATGTTTATTTGATGGGAAACTCAGAGGAAACGATTGATGGTACAAACGATGAAGAGCTGGCAGCTTACTTAAAAGGAAAAGTTATTGCAGCTGGGCGCTATGGTGGTAGTCCCAATCTTTTAACTAGATGGCTGTTAATGGAGCTAGGTTTAGATCCGGAAAAAGATGTGAAGTTAGAAGAACCAGCTGATGCCAGTGCAGTAGTTTCCCTTGTAGAATCCGGAAATGCCGATATTGCTAATGGTGGAGAACCGCAAATCACAGAAGGAATGAAAAAGGGAGCATGGAAAGAGCCATTCTACAGTTTTGCCAGTTTGGGAGACTATCCTTATTCTGTTGTCAGTGTAAAAAAATCCACAATTGAGAAAGAGCCGGAAGTTGTGGAAAGCTTTGTAAAAGCTGTTTTAAAAGGACTTAAGAAGGTGGATGAAGACCCAGACCTATCCATGAAAGTGTTAAAAGCAGAATTTCCATCTACATCAGATGAGATTTTACAAGCATCTTTGGATCGTGCTTATGCTGATGAATTATGGAGCAAGGACGGTTACATCTCAGAGGAAGCTGTTGCAAAACCAATGGATGTTGTCGAGAAAACGGGTGTCTATACGGAAGGCTATAAATACGAAGAATTAATCGATATGCAGTTTGTGGATAAATTGTCCAAGAAACAATAAGAATAATTCTTTGCGTCCTAAATGAAATAAGTTAAAATGAAGGTATAAGCATATATGGACTACTAGGGGTGCCAGTTGGTGGCTGAGAGAAAAACAAATTCGTTTTTTAACCCTAACGACCTGATCTGGATCATACCAGCGTAGGGAAGTAGCGGATTCACTCTATTTCTTTTGACTTTAGCAGTCAGGTCTATTTAGATCTGGCTTTTTTAGTTTGTGAAAAGCCGTCGTTTAATAGCCCTGTAAGCCTTTTGGGTCTAGTCAATAGAAGGTTTGCTTAGTCTCCATGCTTAAAACTATTTTGAGTGGAGGAAATAATTACGATGAAAAGAATTAAATTATTGGTGATTATGGCCATGTTTACGGCAATTGGGACATATGGCTCAACCTTAGTATGGTTTCCGGCAGGTATTGCCAAGGCATATCCTGTTCAGCATGCTTTAAATGTAATAGCGGGAGCAATACTTGGACCGGTTCCAGCAGTTATCATTGCTTTTGCTACTTCCTTGTTAAGAAACCTATTAGGAACGGGATCCTTATTAGCATTTCCGGGAAGTATGATAGGTGCACTTTTGGCAGGCTATCTATTTCATAAAACAGCTAAGCCAATCTTTGCAGCTTTAGGTGAATTTATTGGAACAGGCGTCATCGCCTCCTTAGTGGCAGTACCATATGCATCGTTTTTCTTAGGGACAAAAACGGGTGCTCTATTTTATTTGCCATCCTTTGCTGTTAGCAGTTTTGCAGGATCCATCATTGGTGTCATCTTAGTAAGTCGTTTAGTAAAAATAAAATCAATTCAAATGTTAACTCAAAATTAGCAGCATAATAGATGAAGGACCGGTTAGAACATACTTATGGGATAACCGGTCTTTTTGTGGATAAATATATTGATTTTGTGGATAGTATGTGGATAACATAGGTAATTTTTATTGTATTTGTGGAAAACTAAGTAGGAATCAGGTGATATTTAGTAGAAGAAAAGATGTTCTGTGGATTTATTGTGGAAAACTAAGCGAGGGAGAAGGCTGGGAAAGGGAAGTTAGAATGAAGAGAATAGAGGAAAAACAGTTGGAACAAAAAAGGATATTTGTTATTACAAATATCCTTTTGATTGCCTTCTTCAATAATTCCGCTCAATAACAAAGTGTGCTCTGTCTCCTCGGAAAATAGTTTTGGAATATTCAATGGCAGTTTCATCTTCTGCATAAGCAAAGGTTTCAAGTAGAAAGCAAGGGGATCCTGCAGGAATTTCCAATTTCTTAGAAATAGTGTCATCTGCTAAAACTAATTCTAAGTGCTCTATTGTTTTGCGGATTTTTATATTATACTTCGTTTCCAGCATTTTGTATAAAGACTTTTCGCAAGCAGCGCTATCTAATCCTGGTGCCTTGTGCCAAGGCAGATAAGAGATTTCATATTGTAGTGGAGCATCATTTACATAGCGCATGCGTTCTAAGCAGTTAACGGGATCCCCTATATTTTGATTGAATTGCTTGGCTAGAAAATCGGTCGCTTCAATAACCTTCAGCTGAAGCACCTTGATAGACGGGGCTTTCCCTTGCAAAGTAATTTGTTCAGAGAATTGCTCTACTGTACTAGTTAAAGATTGTTTGATTTTATTTTCGGCTACAAAGGTACCTTTCCCTTGTACTCGATAAACATAGCCCTCAACTGTTAGTTGTTGAAGGGCTGTGCGAATCGTTGTTCTGCTGACACCGAATGTGTTACAAAATTCAGCTTCGGTTGGTAATTTAGTATTTGGTTGATATTCGCCGCTTTTAATCATGTCGATAATGGACTCTTTTACAATCGAGTGTAGCGCAGCATCTTTGTTCATTTCTTCCACAATCGTTTCCCTCCATATTGTCCCTAAATATAGAATATCTTTTCTATTCCTAATAAGCAAATAAATAACAAATTTGTAATAACAAATAAATTTGTATTGAAATACGTCGTATTTGTTATTACAATATAAATATAAGATGTTACTACTTTCCTAAGAAGGGTGGCTGATAAAAAGACGTACGAAAGGAAACATTTTTTAGAATAAAATATCGGAATAATCTATCAATTAAAAGGGGATGGAATAGTGAATATTTTACTATGTTGTTCAGCCGGAATGTCTACAAGTTTATTAGTTTCAAAGATGGAGCAAAGTGCCAGAAACCAAGGGATAGACTGCAAGATTTGGGCAATAGCAGCCTCAGAAGTGAACAACGAGATAGAGAAAGCTGATGTTATTTTGTTAGGTCCTCAAGTACGATTTCTATTACCACAAGTAAAAAAGGCCGGCGACCAAAGAGGAATTCCAGTTGCAACAATTAATCCACAGGA
Source organism: Niallia sp. FSL M8-0099 (assembly GCF_038006945.1). Lineage (NCBI taxonomy): Bacteria > Bacillati > Bacillota > Bacilli > Caryophanales > Bacillaceae > Niallia > Niallia sp. FSL M8-0099. Next base: position 1,344,435 of record NZ_JBBOWF010000002.1, on the reverse strand, counting down.
CTATGGATTATGTAATGGTGAAAAAGTGTTAGAACATGCCACAGCTTTAATAAAGGGGGAATAAAGAGATGATGGGATTTATTGAAAAATATATTATGCCTTTTGCATTAAAGCTTGGTAATCAAAGACATTTGCTTGCTATCAGGGATACGTTAATTGGAATGATTGCTATTACCATTGTAGGTTCATTTGCTGTACTTTTTAATAATCTCGGTCAAATTATTCCCCCTTATGGAAAAATGATGGAAGCGATATTCGGAGCTAACTGGTCGACTTTGGGCGGGGACATATGGTTTGGAACATTTGCTTTTCTTTCTGTATTTGCAGTCTTTGGGATTTCCTATAAATTAGCTAGATCCTATGGGGATGAAGGGTTTGAAGCAATGCTTATTTCTGCTGCATGTTTCTTTTTACTTTTGCCCCAAACAGCAAGTGTCACGTTACCAATAGATGAAGCCGCTACTGAAACAGTTGCAGGTGGAGTCTGGGGGCTAGTATCTGTCAATTACTTCAATGCCACTGCCCTTTTTACTGCTATTATCGTAGCGATAATCGCTACAGAAATTTTCTTGCGCTTATCGAAAATCAAGGCTTTAATCATTAAAATGCCAGATGGAGTACCGCCGGCTGTTTCAAAATCCTTTGCTAAATTAGTACCAGGTATGGGAACTATTTTTCTAGTTGGCGTGTTTGGCGTTATCTTCAGAATGATAACAGATGGAAAAGTTCTAAATGATTGGTTAAATACGGTTATTGTCTCTCCATTAACAAATGCAGTTGATTCCCTTCCATTTGCAGTATTAATTGTTTTATTAGTGCATTTATTCTGGATGGTTGGACTTCATGGTCCAAACATATTAGGTGGGATTACGACACCATTATTTGAAAAAACAGGAGCAGAAAACATTGATTTAGCTCAATCAGGAATTCAAGCATTAGGAGAATATCATATTTTAGCTGGATCCTTCCTAGATGCATTTGTTTACTTGGGCGGATCAGGTGCTACTTTAGGATTAATTATTGCGATGATAATTGCAGGGAGAAAACGGTATAAACAAATGATTGGTCTTGGCGGGGCGCCTGGGGTATTCCAAATTAATGAACCAATCCTTTTTGGTTTGCCAATCGTCTTAAACCCTATTTGGTTTATTCCATTTGTAATTGGGCCAGTTATTACAACTGTCATTTCTTATCTTGCTGTGCAGTATGGCATCGTTCCACCGGTAACGGCTAAGATTCCATGGGTTACACCACCGATAATTGGCGGGTACTTAGCGACGGGGGGAAGCTTTTGGGGAGCTGGTTTGGCAGCATTAAATTTACTGATATCAACAGTTGTTTATTTACCATTTGTTTATGCACAAGTAAAAATTGATTCCAAAAATAAAACAGAGCTTACGAAAGATTCGGATTCAGTTAGTCTCTAAAGGAAAGAAGGGTGCAAACATGAATAAGGAAGAATTATACCAACTCTCCTTTCAGCTGATATTACATAGTGGAAATGCGAGAAGCTTTGCGATGGAAGCAATTCAAGACGCGAAAAAAAAGGATTTTGCTGAAGCCAAAAAGAAGATAACAGAGTCGGAAACAGAACTATCGGAGGCTCATAAAATCCAGACCAAATTACTCCATCTTGAAGCCGGCGGAGATCAATTTATGATTCCGATTATTCTTATTCATGCACAGGATCACTTAATGAATGCAATGACATTGAAGGATCTTGCGGTTGAAATAATTGATTTACGGCAGGAGTGTATGCAACAGACAACGAGAAAGGGGTCGGTAGAATGAGTCGCGGTTTAAAAATTGTAACTATTGGAGGTGGCTCAAGCTATACACCGGAACTAATAGAAGGCTTTATTAAATATCATAACGAGTTACCAGTTAAAGAAATTTGGCTGGTAGATATTGAGGAAGGAAAGGAAAAGTTAGAAATTGTTGGGGAGCTTGCGCGTAGAATGGTAAAGAAAGCGGGAGTTTCTATTGATATTCTTCTTACGCTGGATCGAAAAAAGGCTCTGGAGGGAGCGGATTTTGTTACAACACAATTACGAGTCGGTCAGCTCGCTGCAAGAGCACTTGATGAAAAAATTCCTTTGAAGTATGGAGTCATCGGACAGGAAACAAATGGACCTGGGGGGTTATTTAAAGCTTTTCGAACTATTCCGGTTATTTTAGAAATAGCGAAAGAAATGGAGGAGCTTTGTCCGAATGCCTGGCTCATAAATTTTACAAATCCAGCTGGAATGGTAACAGAAGCAGTTCTTCGCCACAGTCGTATCACAAAAGTTGCTGGCTTGTGTAATGTGCCAATCGGGATGGAACGGGGGGTTGCTGATTTACTAGCAGTTGATCCTGCCAGAGTAAGAATTGATTTTGCAGGGTTAAATCATATGGTTTACGGCCTAGACGTTTATATAGATGGTAAAAGTGTAAAGGAACAGGTCATTAAGTTAATCACAGATCCGGAAAAGGCTATTACGATGCAAAATATTCACGCGATGGGCTGGGAACCCTCGTTTTTAAGAGGATTGAATTTATTTCCTTGCCCTTATCACAACTATTATTATAAAACAGGAGATGTGCTCGCCCAGGAATTAAAGGAAGCAGAAAAGGGGAAAACACGAGCAGAGGTTGTACAGAAGTTAGAAGAGGGGTTGTTTGAATTATATAAAGACCCAGAATTAGCGATTAAACCCCCTCAGTTAGAAAAGCGCGGAGGAGCTTACTATAGTGACGCTGCTGTACGTTTAATTTGCTCCATTTATACAGATAAATGTGATATTCAAGCGGTGAATACTGCTAATCATGGTGCCATTACAGGAATTCCATATGAATCAGCGGTAGAAGTAAGCTGTATAATTACCAAGGATGGTCCCAAGCCAATAGCAGTTGGAGAACTTCCAGTAGCAGTTCAAGGATTAGTAACCCAAATCAAGTCCTTTGAAAGGGTAGCGATAGAAGCAGCTATTTCCGGTAACTATGATAAAGCATTGCTTGCTATGACCATTAATCCCCTTGTCCCAAGCGATCGAATTGCTAAACTGATCCTAGATGAGATGCTTGAAGCACATAAGGAATATTTACCACAGTTTTTCACGGAAAAGGAAAGTATTCGTATGTAAAAGCGGAGTTATGCTGAATGAAACACATGACTAGCTTTAAAGGAGACGAATCCATGACAAAAATAATCATTAATGCAGATGATTTTGGTTTTAGCCGAGGAGTCAATTATGGAATTGTTGATTCCCATCTTAAGGGAATTGTTACTTCCACAACCATGATGATGAATGCAAAAGCGACAAAGCATGCCATCACTTTAGCAAAGGATACACCTTCTTTAAAGGTTGGCGTCCATCTTGTATTAACATGGGGAAGGCCACTTTTACATGATGTTCCAACACTTGTAGATGAAGCAGGTAATTTTAAAAAGCAGACATTGGTATATGGTGATCCAGAATCTATAAGCTTAGATGATTTAGAAAGAGAATGGACAGCACAAATTGAAAAATACCTTGCTGCCAATCTTACTCCTTCTCATTTAGATAGTCATCATCATGTGCACGGAATAAAAGAATTCTATCCAGTGATAAAAAGGTTATCAGATAAGTATGAGATACCTGTGAGAAATGCAGGTTCTCATTTTACGGATATTCAAATATTAACCGATATTTTTTTTGATGATTTCTATGGTGATGGAATTACAGAGAATTATTTTGAAAAATTAGGAGAGCGTGTGGAACTTGGAAAAAGCATTGAAGTAATGACACATCCCGCTTATATAGATGAGACATTAATACAAGAATCATCTTATAATATGCAAAGGATAAAAGAAACAAAGATATTAATGGAAACAAGCCTAATAAACGGCTAATTTAATCCTGCATGACAGACCTTTCAAAGGAGTAAATTCTTTTGAGAGGTTTTTTGTTGGGGGAAAGATAAAAGGGAAACAACCTCTAATGCTTTTTACTAGAGAGAACAAGCAAATGAGAAGTGACACTGTTTTGGCCGAAAGAATATAATCTTCTAAAGATTCTTATTGTTGAAAGCGTTATAAACGAGATAAAATAAAGATATAACAAGATTGAACGATTTTAGTAAGCGTTTTGGAGAGGAGTAGATGGATGACAGCTGAGCCGCGAAACCCGTTTAGAAGGGATATGTATGATTCCCTTGAAAGTTTTGTAGATCATGTTAGTGAATTATTAGGATGTCCGATTACGTTGGAGGATCCTCATCATCGTGTGCTAGTATACAGCAGTCATGACGAAGAAACGGATATGGTCAGAATCTCTACCATAATTAGCCGCAGGGTTCCGGAGAGAGTAATCAATCGTTTATGGAAGGATGGAGTGATTCCGCAGCTTCTTCAAAGTAAAAAGCCAATTCGAATTAAAGAGAAAAAGGAAATCGGCCTTGGAAATCGGGTGGCAGTTTCCATTTGGAGAGGGGAGGAGGTAATCGGATATATTTGGGCCATTGAAATGGGTACCCCTCTAACAGAGGAAAAGATGGGGTTTTTAGAGAACGCGGCGTCAGTAGCGCGTCATTTATTGTCACGCTTTGCTGCAAGTAAAACTCCTACTTTACAGGACAATCAAGAATTTTTTTGGAGAATGTTAACTGGGTATGTGAAAGAGACAGATATAGACGAAAAATTAAAGGAAATGGGAATGCCTGCAGCAGCTTGCTTCACGGTGATGATTTTTCCGTTTTCTAAAATGATTACAAAGGAAATAGAAAAGCATATCCTCTATCTATTGAAGGTATCCCAAGATGTAAAAATTTCTTTCTCTACTATTGAAGATAACGAATTAATTATTTTGGCAACTCCCCTTGAGGATAACGGGGATTCTATTGCTTGTTATAAAAAATTTATTAGTAGTTTTCAACAAAACCTAGAAGAAAGATTTTCTATTAAAGAAGTAAGGGGGTCCTTTGGAGGAATTTACAAACAGTATCGAGATATACCAAAGAGTTTCAGAGAAGCGAGGACTGTTTTAGAGGTACGTGAGAAATTCCCTCAGGAAGCAGGGGCATTCGTTCACTACCAAGAGTTAGGTATCTATCAGTTTTTAGATATCCTCTTAGAAAAACGAAGACAAGATGGATCGGAAAATGTTGCCATTCGAAATCTAAAAAAATATGATTCAACCCATCATACAGAATTATTAGCAACCTTAGAAGCTTACTTAGATGAAAGTGAAAATATTCAAAAGACAGCTGCACGTTTGCACATCCATCCTAATACGCTTACTTATCGTTTAAAGCGGATGGTAGAAATCATGGAAGTGGATTTGTCGGTGCCTAGTCAAAAATTTATGATCTACTTAGATTTAAAATTAATGCATTGGCAGAAAGAATAGAAATAGGATTAGAAACCTTTCCTCTTTTCCCTTTGTGTTTTTTCACAAATGAGCGATTTTTGTTTCATTAATTTTAACAAAGATAATTTTCTGAATTCGTCCTATTATAATATTAAGACAACTAACAATTAGTGTTAGTTTTTATAACAAGGGGGAATTCTCATGATTATTGGTATTCCAAAGGAAATTAAAAACAATGAAAATAGGGTCGCAATTACTCCTTCCGGTGTGTCTTATTTAAAGAATAGCGGCCACGAAATTTTAGTAGAACAAAATGCAGGAATCGGCAGTGGCTTTACAGATGAAGAATATGCGGCGGCGGGTGCGCAGATAATTGACTCAGCTGCTCAAGTATGGAATACAGCAGAAATGATTATAAAAGTAAAAGAACCGCTCGCTTCAGAATACCAATATTTCCGCAAAGGACTTATTTTATTTACGTACTTACATTTAGCGGCAGAACAGGAACTAGCAAAGGCGTTAACGGAGAATGGCGTGACTGGAATCGCTTATGAAACAATTGAAGTAAATGGTAAATTACCATTATTGACACCAATGAGTGAGGTTGCAGGAAGAATGGCTGTTCAAATTGGTGCTCAGTTCTTAGAAAAGCCTCATGGAGGAAAGGGAATCTTATTAGCAGGTGTCCCTGGTGTCAAAAAAGGGAATGTAACCATCATTGGCGGTGGAGTTGTGGGAATGAATGCAGCGAAAATCGCCATTGGCTTAGGGGCGAATGTAACGTTGTTAGACTTAAATCCAGAAAGATTAAGAGAGTTAGATAATCAATTTGGTGCAAGCCTAAGTACTGTTATTTCTAACCCAGCAAACATTGAAGAAGCTGTAGTGAATGCAGATTTGGTGATTGGTGCTGTATTAATTCCAGGTGCAAAGGCACCGAAGCTAGTAACAGAAGCGATGGTGAAGAAGATGGCTCCAGGTTCTGTTATTGTGGATGTGGCAATTGATCAAGGTGGGATTTTTGAAACAGTAGATCATATCACTACCCATGATAATCCTACCTATGTGAAGCATGGAGTTGTGCATTATGCTGTAGCAAATATGCCTGGTGCTGTTCCGAGAACATCTACGATTGCCTTAACAAATGTAACAATGCCATATGCACTTCAAATTGCTAATCTAGGCGCAGTAACAGCAATTGAAACGAATTACGCTATTAAACAAGGTGTAAATACTTTTGCTGGACAAATCACCTCTGCTCCAGTAGCGAAAGATCTTGGTTATGAATATAAATCAGTTCAAGAACTTATTAACAATTTATCAACAACCACTGTTTAATAATTCTATAAGAATAGCCACAACCGTTCCCTCTGAATAAATCAAAGGCGAGCGGTTTTTTTATTTGTTTTTCCTAAGAGTTATAGCAAATTTGGCCTGCTCTCATTAGAAAAAACATGTAATCAGCCAGTCTGTTGTCATATTGGAGAAAAAAATTTCCAAAAAAGTTTATTTAATTGAAACTTTTCCTAAAAAAAATCGTATTAGTATACGGAAAGTGAAGGAATACATCTTGTGGGTAGAGGGAACTACTTTAGAGCAATTATATAGAAGGGAGAAAAAAATGAGCTTAAATGCATTAGAAGTCACAAATCTCACTAAGAGAATTAAAGGCAGGAACATTGTTGATAATGTTAGTTTTTCTGTGGAAAAAGGGGAGATATTTGGGTTATTAGGTCCAAACGGAGCGGGGAAAACAACGATTATCCGCATGATTGTTAATCTAATAAATAGAACGAATGGAAAAGTGGTCATAGATAGCTATAACGTGGATGAGAATTTTTCAGAAGCGATGAGCAGTTTAGGTGCGATCGTAGAAAATCCTGAGTTCTATAAATATATGAGTGGATATAAGAATTTAAAGCATTATGCAAGAATGGCTAAAGAGCCAATTTCGGAAGAACGCTTTAATGAAGTAATTAAACTAGTAGGATTAGAAAATGCCATTCATCAAAAAGTGAAGACCTATTCACTTGGTATGAGACAGCGCCTTGGGGTTGCGCAGGCGTTATTACATAAACCAGCTCTTCTTATTCTAGATGAACCTACAAATGGTTTAGACCCCCAAGGGATTCGCGAATTTCGTGATTATTTGCATTTATTGGCGAGCGAAGGGATTTCTGTTTTAGTATCTTCTCACCTTTTATCGGAAATGCAATTAATGTGTCATCGATTTGCGATTATTGAAAAGGGAAAATTAATTCATATCTCCAATATGGATGAAACGGTTTCGGAAGAAGAAGTAAGTGTAAGGGAAGTAACGTTTGAATTAGACTCGCCGGAAAAAGCGGTTGAACTCCTTCGTAATAGTGAATATGAAGTCGAAGAAAGCTCCGTAAAAGGCAGCGAGTTGATGGCGAAGCTGCCTAAAGATTCAATTCCTCTTGTTAATAAGCTGTTTGTCGAGAACAATGTTGCCGTATACGGCATTTATGTTGTAAAAGCTACATTAGAGGATCGCTTCTTAGAAATAACCAATCAGAAGAGAGAGGAGGAAACAAAATGATTGGATTAGTACAAAATGAACTTATAAAGATTTGGGAAAAGAAAAACAGCTGGATATTTCCGATCATTCTCCTATTTGCCCTTATTGGCGGAAGTTTCTTGGAAACGAAGATAACTCCCCAATATAAAGGAGATGACTGGCGTGCGAAAGTGCAAGCGGAAATAACCGAGCTGGAACAGAAGCTGCCTACAGCTAAGACAGAGGATAGTTTAATAGAAAGTGGAAAAGATTTTGATTGGGATGATACGAAAGAATCGATTGAAATGAAAATCCAAGATTATCAAAATAATTTAAAGCAGGATGTCAGTCCATATTCAACTACTTGGTCCAATATGAATGGAATGGTTATTGGCATGAAGTCTCTAGTAACTTTATTTGTGGTAATTATATGCGCGGGCAGCGTTTCCTCGGAATTCTCTGATGGAACCATTAAGCAATTGCTGATTCGACCGTATAAACGTTGGGCAATCCTTTTATCTAAATATATTGCTTTATTGATATATACTGCCATTTTAGTTGCATTTTTAATGCTTGTTGGCTATTTAGTAAGTATTGTTTTCTTTGGAGTAGGAAATTTTGAAGATAAAGTGCTTGTTTTTGGGACAGTTGACCAAATTGTAGCAAGTGGTGGACCGTTCTTTTTGAAAAGCATCCTATATTATTTACCGGGATTATTGTTTGTATTAACTTTATCCTTTATGCTATCGACATTATTTAAAAATCAGGCAATTGCAGTGGGTGCTGGGGTATTTATATTGTTTGTATCCTCAACAATTGGCCAAATTATTCAATCATTAGCTGAAAAGTATGCATGGCTAAAACTGTTAGTGTTCCCACATTTAGACCAAACGATTTTCTTGTTTGAAGATAAAATAATCGAAACAGTAACCATGCCGATGTCTTTAGGTATCTTATTTGTTTACTATGCAATAATCATGATCATCACTTTTTGGTTTTTCAAAAAGAAGGATGTTAGTATTTAATGAATCATCACCATCTGTTAGTTCCCCATTTTAATGGGGAACTAACAGATGGTTTTTTATATCATAAAAAATAGACAATCACTTGCGATTGTAGGTAAATTCTTATAAAATGATGTTAGGTTTATTAACAATAAGGTGACATGATTTGTTTCTTTGGAAATAAATGAATGATAGAATCGCTGTTTATAAACATAAAGGGGAATCCATCAATCAATTTTGATTGGGAATTCCTCTATATAACAACATGAATTGTAAAGGTTATACAGTTTGTTTAGCTATTCTGAACAATTCGAAGAAGTTCATGGGCGTGTTCACCCGCAACTTCTGCTAAGTGTTCCCAAATCTCGTCTCTCAAAAGATCAAGTTCCACAATCTTTTTAGCTAAATCGACTGCTTCTTTGGTTATCATCTAAGAAGGCTCCTCTCCATTTACAAAAAATAATACCGAATACCTATTCTTTGGCTGAAAATTAAAAAATATCGTTTATACATTTAGCATTTTAACGGAAAATATAGAAAAAATCATTGAAAATGTAAGGAAATCTTACCTATTTTTTTAATTTTGTGTTAGGAAATATAACAAAAGGTATTTTTCTTTATCTGAAAAGTATTATAATTAAGATAAATGAGAATACTACTTTACTTCATGAGGTGAGATGTAATGGATCATGAACCATCCTATAAGAAAAGAAAGGTCATTACTATTGGTGTTGTAAGTGAACTAACTGGATTAACGGAAAGACAAATTCGATATTATGAACAGCGAAAATTAATTTTTCCGGAGAGACCAGAAAGAGGAAATAGAAAATATTCATTCTCTGATGTAGAAAGACTAATTGAGATTGCTAATAAACGAGAAGAAGGCGTTCGGACACATGAAATTAGACAAGAGATTATGAAAAAAAACAAGGAAGAAGAAGAGCGGAAAGTCAAAAAGCAAATGCTCCGTGGTCAAATCAATGCGAGATTTGGCATCCAGAACGATTAATAAAAAACACTATATGTTATTTTTTTAGTCCATTTGATGTCATAATGGACTTTTTATTTTGGAAAAAAATTTTTTCACTCTTCTGTTTTGTTAATAAAAATTCCTCTATTTTATTTTCCCTTCAATTATTGATAAAATAGCCATATTTCATATAAACTGTAATTTGTTGCTTATGATAAAAATAGCTTTTTAAAATGATCAATAAAGAATGCTAAAAGTACTGATGAGATGAAGCGTTTAATGGAGGATCTTAAAAGTACCTATACTGTTTTAGTTGGAGAGATAGTATGACATATATATCAGTGGAAAAAACATATGACATTATGGAGATCTGCATATTAGCAGGAAGTATTATGCTCCAAAATGGAGCGGAGACCCATCGAGTAGAAGATACAATGACAAGAATAGCAACTGCATATGGCGTGACCGATTCTGACTGCTTTGTAACCCCAACAGGCATTATTTTATCGTTAGAAGGGGTAGAACCGACAAAGACGAAATTAAATCGGATTATTGAGCGGACGACTAATTTAGAAAAGGTAGCTCGAGTAAATGATATTTCACGTAAAATAAGCACAGGAACAGTGAGTATGAAGAAAGCGTACCATTTATTGAAAGATGTGGAAGATGAAAAATGTACGTATTCTGATTCCTTTCAAGTCATCGCAGCTGCCATTGCAAGTGGCTGTTTTTTAATTATGTTTGATGGAGTTTGGGGCGATTTTATCCCTGCATTGCTAGCTGGTGGTTTAGGCTTTTTGTGTTCCTTGTATTTTCATAAGGCTTTGCAAATAAAGTTTTTTGCAGAGCTCTCGGCAGCATTTGTTATTGGACTAGTAGCTTTTTTCTCTGTTTCCATTGGTTTTGGTCAAGAGGTAGATAAGATTATTATCGGCTCTGTAATGCCGCTTGTACCAGGTTTGCTTATTACGAACGCGGTGCGGGATCTAATAGCAGGTCATTTAGTATCTGGTATTTCAAAAGGGGCAGAGGCCTTTTTAACAGCTACAGCAATTGGTTCAGGGATTGCCGTTGCATTTTTTGTTTTTTAAGGAGAGGAATAAGTAATGAATGAATTTTTAGCACAGGCAATAACTAGCTTTGTTGCAACGTTTGGCTTTGGAATTATTTTTCATATTCCTCGGAAATTATTAATTCAATGCGGATTTGTAGGAACAATTGGATGGATGGCATATTGGACAATTGTTCATTTTCATCAAAATGAAGTAATTGCGGCCTTGTCAGGCTCCTTTCTTGTCGCCGTCATAAGTCAAGTGTTCGCCCGAATATATAAATCACCAGTTATTATATTTAGTGTCGCAGGAATCATTCCTTTAGTTCCGGGGGGAACTGCTTATAATGCGATGCGTAATTTTGTCGAGAATAATTATTATGTAGCGGTAAGCTTAGCAGCAAAGGTCTGCTTAATTTCAGGATCTATTGCAATGGGTTTAATGTTTTCGGAAGTAATTAATCAATTAATATTTCGGGCAAACGCTCGGAAAAAGTCACTTGATAAAGGGTAAAGCCCCTTTATCAAGTTTTTTTTAAGCAATAAAGCAAAGTAATTCTATTGTTCTTTTCTAAAAGGGAGGCAGAATCCTTGTGAAACAACACGTTTCTCTTTTGGAACACGTTCCATTATGTGTGAAAAAGTCCTAATTCCCAGCATCCTATTTACTCGGGTCTAGTTAGACGTTAAGGTTGTAAGTGAAGAGACATTCATTTAATTGGTAATTTTGTAAGGGATTGCAGAAATAAGTAGAAAAGGAAGGCGATCTATTATGGGAAAAGGGATTAAAATTGTTACTATCGGCGGTGGGTCAAGCTACACACCTGAATTAGTGGAAGGGTTTATTAAGAGATATGATTCATTACCTGTGCGGGAACTATGGTTAGTAGATATTCCTGAAGGAGAAGAAAAGCTTAATATTGTTGGAAATCTAGCGAAGAGAATGGTGAAGAAAGCAGGTTTACCAATTGAAATTCACTTAACTCTAGACCGAAGAGAAGCGCTTAAGGATGCAGATTTTGTTACAACTCAATTTCGAGTTGGCCTACTAGCTGCACGTGCTAAAGATGAAAGAATCCCTCTAAAGTATAATGTGATTGGGCAAGAAACGAATGGTCCAGGAGGGCTGTTTAAAGGATTAAGAACCATTCCTATCATTTTAGATATTGTAAAGGATATGGAAGAGCTGTGTCCAAACGCTTGGCTCATTAACTTTACAAACCCAGCTGGAATGGTAACAGAAGCTGTTCTTCGTCATAGTAATTGGAAGAAGATTGTCGGGCTATGTAATGTACCGATTTCTATTCAAATGGGTATCGCTAAGCTGTTAGAAGTAGAATCTAGTCGTGTGCATGTTGACTTTGCTGGCTTGAACCATATGGTATTTGGGTTAAATGTATATTTAGATGGGAAGAACATTACGCCAGACTTTTTAGAGAAAATGTCGAAGCATAAAAGTGATACGATGAGGAATATTGCTGCTATTGACTGGGAGCCAGACTTTATTAAAGCATTAGGAGTTATTCCTTGTGGATATCACCGTTATTATTATAAGCAAGCAGAAATGCTGCAAAATGAGTTGGAGGAAGCAGCAGAACAAGGTACACGTGCTGAAGTCGTTCAGCAATTAGAAAAAGAGCTGTTTGAACTTTATAAGGATGAAAACTTAGATAAAAAACCGCCGCAGCTAGAAAAAAGAGGTGGTGCTTATTATAGTGATGCAGCTTGCAGCTTAATTGATTCTATGTACAATGACAGAAGAGATATTCAGCCTGTCAATACAATAAATAATGGAGCTATTGCAAGCATTCCAAATGAATCAGCTGTAGAAATTAGCAGTATTATCACAAAAGACGGACCAAAACCGATTGCGATCGGTGATCTGCCTGTTGCAGTTCGCGGACTTGTTCAACAAATTAAGTCCTTTGAAAGAGTGGCGGCAGAAGCGGCAGTTACAGGAAGTTATCATACCGCATTATTAGCTATGACGATTAATCCGTTGTTGCCGTCAGACAAAGTGGCAAAACAAATTTTGGATGAAATGCTAGAAGCACATAAAGAGCACTTACCGCAATTTTTCAAAGAAGAAGTAATATCTTCATAAGATAAGATTAAATGGCTATGTATTCGGGAATCCCGTAATACATAGCCATTTTTTTATTCCGCTATAGCGGATAGTATTTTGGAAGAATAAGAATTGTCTCCTCGTAAAAACTAAAGAAACTGGCTTGACTAAAAGAAAGAAGGGAAAAAGATGACCAAAATTCTTGATTGCATTATTATAGGCGGTGGCATAGCGGGATTGCAGGCAGCGATTCAATTAGGAAGATATAATCATGATGTGCTGATTATTGATGCAGAGGATGGTCGATCTACGATATGTAAAAGCTACCATAATATTTTAGGATATCCTAATGGAATCAGCGGCTCAGAATTGCGGAGTTTAGGAAGGAAACAGGCAGAAAGCCTTGGGGTAGAGTTTCTTAAGAGTACCGTTACTTCTTTAAAAAAGGAAGAGGGGCATTTTACGGCAGCAACTGAAAAGGGTCTGTTTCAATCTCGGAAAATTCTCCTTGCAACAGGTGTTATGGATAATATTCCCCCATTTGCCGAATTGTACCCTTGTCTGGGAATCAGCGTATACTTATGTCCGGATTGTGATGGATATGAAGTAAAGGATAAAAAAACAATAGTGATTGGAAATGGAAATGTTGGGGCAAATATGGCCCTTACTTTGTTGTATTGGACAAGCGATATTACGTATATTAATCATGGTGGAGAGACTACTTGCGAAAAGCTGGCTAGACAATTAAGTGATAGTGGAATTTCCGTTTATACAGAGAGAATAGATCGAGTATTAGCAGATGATTCCCAAATCAAAGGGTATGTATTGGAAAATGGAAAGATGCTCGAGACAAAGCATAGTTTTATTGCATTTGGCGGGAATAAAGTAAAGTCAGATTTAGCAGTGCCTTTAGGAGTCGAGATAATGGAGAATAATCATATTATCGTGAATGCGCGTACGAAAATGACTAATATAGATGGCGTCTGGGCAGCAGGTGATGTTGTGGCTCATTCGGAACAGGTTACAATCGCAATGGGAGAAGGATCGCAAGCAGCTATATGGATTCATAAAGCTTTACTAAAGGACAGCTGAAAATAATAAAAAGAGGTTTCTCAAATGGAGGCTAATCCACTGAGAGCCTCTTTTTTTACAAACTAGCTCTATATACTCGGTAGCCGATTATATCCCCGTAAGTATAAAGAATATAGGAATGGTCCATCAATTTACCTTCTAATTGGACATTCGTTGGTACGGTTCTATCAATTGCTTCATCTTCCTTTTCCATTCCCGTCATCATATGGGAAAAAACAGAGTGTCCAAGTTTTATTTCTACTTTGGGAAAACCCGCTTCCTTCATTAAATCTATCCATTCTTTTTCTGTATAGACCTTTTCAATGCCATAAACTTCACACATATTCTGATGTTCTATTGCATGGAGACTTCTTTCCGCAGTCATTTCTAATAACAGTAGGATGCCGCCTGGCTTGAGCACTCTTTTAATTTCGGCAAGGGAATTTCTGCAATTAGTGAAAATTAGTACAGATTCTATTAAAATGATGTCAAAGCTGTTGGAAGGAAAGGGCATCTTTTCTAGGCTTCCTTGCACTAATTGAATCGACAGATTTTCTTTTTTAAATCGTTCTTTTGCTCTTTGCACCATTGTAGGATGATAGTCAATACTTGTGACAGCACAGGGGTAGTTCTTTTTTATATAAGCTGAAGTTTGGCCAGTGCCGCAGCCGCCATCAAGTAATGTTGTATGGGTCGTAATTTTTTCTTGTTCCAATAAGAACTTTGTTAATGTTAAGCCACCTGGATGTGCACCGCTCACCCCGAAATAGGCAAGGGCATCTTGATAGGTCGGTTTCATTTTATTCCTCCCAGCAAGTCGATTTCTACTTTCCATACTATATGAAGAATATGGGGCTTTGGTTCTGAAATAATTAATATTCATTTTGGGTAACGATATGATATGGTTTAATTAGAGAAAAATTACCAGTGTTAGGAAAGGAAGTGTATATAGCTATGGCTATTACCAAAACAAATGCAATGCGCATTTTGGATGCCGAAAAGATTTCCTACAGTGTACATACCTATGAAAATAAAGATGGGAAAATGGACGGTATATCCGTTGCGGGTAAGATTGGTAAAGAAATCGAAATGGTGTATAAAACACTTGTGGTGAAAGATACGGGGAATGGAATTTATGTATTTGTTATCCCTGTTGAAGCAGAGCTTGATTTAAAAAAGGCAGCAAAAGTAGTCAATGCAAAAAAGCTAGAAATGATTGCCGTAAAGGATATTCAAAAAACAACTGGTTATATTCGGGGTGGGTGTTCACCAATCGGCATGAAGAAAAAGTATGAGACAATCTTGGATGAGAGTGTGAACAAGCAATCCACGATTATTGTTAGTGGAGGGAAGATTGGTGTTCAAATTGAATTGGCAGTTAACAATTTGATCCAAGTTACAGAAGCAAGAGTAGAAGATGTAATTCATTAAATTTTTAAGAGCAGGGCAGGCCGTTCAACATGTCTTAGTAAAGAGGTATCCTCAAAGGCTCTTTTGCGAAAAGGTAACAGAGGAAGAACCGAAACAAATAAAACATTAAGGCGGCCTTCTTTAATGAAGACTCGCCTATTATCGGATTCATTCTGGATGATCTAATGCATATAATTGCTGGTAGCGGCTGCTTGTAGCAAGCAGTTCTTGATGGCTTCCTCTCAGAACGATCTCTCCTTGATCCATAAAGATAATTTCATCCATCTCTTCTACACCTACAAGATGATGGGTAATCCAGATCATTGTTTTTCCTTCCAATGTTGTAAAGATTGTTTTAAGTAATGCTTTTTCTGTTTTTGGGTCAAGACTGGCATTTGGTTCATCCATAATA
This sequence comes from Niallia sp. FSL M8-0099, assembly GCF_038006945.1. Classification (NCBI taxonomy): domain Bacteria; kingdom Bacillati; phylum Bacillota; class Bacilli; order Caryophanales; family Bacillaceae; genus Niallia; species Niallia sp. FSL M8-0099. Next base: position 1,328,601 of record NZ_JBBOWF010000002.1, on the reverse strand, counting down.
ACAATAGGAGTCTTTTGGAGCAATATTCTGGCTAGTGCTACTCTTTGTCTCTCTCCGCCAGAAAAACGTTGGCCTGTTTCCTCCATAAAAGTATCCAACCCATTTGGCAAGGATGAAACTAACTCCTCTAATTGAGCCGATTTAATCGCTTTTATTAGTTCTTTATCCGATGCTTCTTCTACCCCTAGTAAAATATTATTTCGTAACGTTGTTGCAAAGAGGTGAGGTGTTTGATTGAGCACAGATATAATCGAAGAAGTGTCTGCATGAAACGAAGCCGATGTCTCTCCATTATAGGTGACTCTTCCTGTTGTTGGCTGGATTACTCCTTGAATCAATTTCAGTAAGGTTGATTTACCAGCACCGCTACGACCGATGATGGCAATTTTTTTCCCTTGTGGAATATCTAAACTAACATTAGATAGGGATGAGGTTTGTTCTTTCTCATACTGATAAGTAATTTGATCAACTTGAATATCGACTATATCGGTGTCTATGATTGGACGAACTCTTTCGTTTTTCTGTTCAGGAACATTCAGTTTGTTAAGTCTATCCAACGAGTCTTGGTAGGCTGGCAGCTTTTCAAATGCATCAGAAACGACTAGAAAAGCGTCCAGGATTGGCAAGGCAACTAGAATAATAGCAGCAATTAATGTAACAGGAATAGCGCCATCGATATATTGCTTACTAGACCAGAAAACGAGAGAAAGGATAATCAATGCCGCAACTGCTTGGGAAGCAAAGTTGCGCCAACGAGTAAATTGAACAAGCTTATAGTTGAGTTGCGCAACAATCGCTTCCTCTTTTTCGTATTCCTCTATAAAGCCTTTCGACCGACCGCTGATAACCCAGTCGCTAATGCCTAAAATACTATCCGTTAATTTTTGATATAGCCCGTTTCTTCTTTGTTTAAATTCTCTTTGGTTTTTGCGCATGAGCACTAAAGAAAGAATAGGAAAGACGAATAATAATAGACCTAAATAAATTGCCATGAGAATGGCGAAAGGAATATCCAATATTCCAATAGCACATACCACTAATATATATAAAACAGAGGTTGCAAAGGTTGGGAAAATGGTCCGTAAATATATATTTTGCAGTTTTTCAATGTCATCAGAAAGAATCCCTAGCATATCGCCAACTTTAAATCTGCTTTTTAAAAACAAAGCTTGTGGTTCTAAAATTTGATATAGCTTCATCCGCATTTTCGATAAAATGCGCAGAACTGTATGATGACCAGCTAATTTTTCCAAATAGCTAAATATAGCCCGGCTGATACCAAAGGTTCTTACGCCAACAATTGGTACATAAACCATTAATATATTTTCGACTGGAATGGCTGATTTAGAAATAAGATAGCCAGAAGTAAAGGTAAGCATCGCAGCTGTAAGTAAAGCTAGGACACTCAAGAAAAGAATTAAGACAATTCGGCCACTATTTGCTTTCAGAAATGGAGAAATCCATTTGTTTTCATTCATTTTTAGAGTCATCCTCCTTACTGTTGTAATAGCTTATAATAAAAGCCCTTTGCTGCGACTAGCTCTTCATGTGTGCCTGATTCTACAATAGTGCCTTGATCCATGACGATAATTGAATCCATCTCTTTCATCCAATGAAGACGATGGGTTGCAAGGAATACTAGTTTCTCATTAAATAAAGGTAGCATCGTTTCTTTTAATTCGAACTCCGTTTCAATATCTAAATGAGAGGTTGGCTCATCTAACAGCATGATTTTTCGATTGGTTAAGAATGCTCGTGCCAAAGCAATTCTTTGTTCCTGCCCGCCACTTAAGTTTCTTCCTCCATCTCCTAATAATTCATCTAGACCATTAGGAAAAGTAGTAAAAATGTCGTATAGACCAGTTGCTTTTAATGCTTGGATAATTTCCTCGTCGGCAGCATCTGGCTGGTAAAAGGAGATATTTTCTCGTAATGTCATGCTAAAGATATAAGGAGATTGCGGAATATACGTAGTCAGCTGTCTCCATTCCTCTGTCATAAGGCTAGGTAAAGACACACTATTTACAGAAATGCTCCCCGCACAATGTTGAGAAAAACCGCTTAGGAGGTCAATAAGCGTAGACTTCCCCGCGCCACTTTCACCGACAATGCCAATTTTTTTATAGCCATCAATCGTAAAGGAAAGGTCCTTTAAGGTTGCTTTTTCCTCGGGATGATGCTGAAAGGTAACATGGTCAAACGTTAAGGAAGGCTTTGTACCTAAAGAAATAGACTGTCCAGTCATTTTGGCAGATTTTTGGGTTTGGATAATCGTTTGGATTGCATCCCCAGCTTCTTTTCCGTCTAATGTTGCGTGATAATCAGCTCCGACCATTCGAACAGGCAGGAAAAATTCTGGTGCCAAAATAAGAATCATCAAGGCAGGTAATAAAACTAAATCACCATTTATTAAGCGTAATCCTAAGTTTACTGCCACCACTGCAACGGAAAGAGAGGTAAAGAAGTCTAAAGAAAAGGAGGATAAGAAGGCTAATCGCAATGTTTTCATCGTTGCCCCGCGATATTGTTCACTTACCTTTTCGATATTTCCGCTATGCTGTTTGCTTCTACCTAGAAACTTCAGTGTGTCTAGTCCTCTTAAAGAATCCAAAAAGTGATTAGATAAGATTTTGTAGGTGGCAAGCTGTCGATTCATTTGGCTGCTAGCTGCCATGCCCACAAGTATTAGAAATCCGATTAAAATCGGCATTGTAACTGTTAAGATTACACCTGATAGCCAATCATTCCAAAATACATATAGAATAATCATGCCTGGAACTATTCCTGTAGCCAGCATTCTTGGTAGAAAAAGCTCTAAATATGTTCTATATTGACTAATCCCTTCAAGGACAAGTGTAGCAATGTTTCCGCTTCCTTGTTTCTTGGTGTACTTAGGACCTAATTCAAATAGTTTTTGCATTAACTGAAGACGAAGGTCCTTACTCGTTTTTTCAGCAAATGCTGCAGCGATATTTTGTTGGATAGTGTGTAAAAAATGCCTCCCTAAAAAAGCTAATAAGAACAATATGATCTTTACATATTGCTCTTGATAGTTTTCTCCGTTATATAAAGAGGCTATTATTTCTGCAAGCCATTTGGCCTGCAGAATAATAGCAGCTCCTTCCACAATGGTTAATATTCCTATAGTTGCGAGAATCGGCTTGATCCCAGTAAGTTTTAAAAGATTTTTATCCATTAGTATTCTAAATGAGACTTCTCAGTAATACGTTTCCGGAACACAATATAGCTCCAAATCTGATAGCCAAGAACAAATGGCAGAAGCGTTAGGGCTACAATTGTCATCACTTTTAAAGAATAGTGACCGGAAGCTGCATTTTGAATGGTTAAACTATATGCATCACTTATTGAGCTAACCATTACTCTAGGGAATAAGCCGATGAAAATGGAAGCAAAAGATAAGGCGATAACGGCACCAGTCATCCCGAAAGCCCATCCATCCATTTTTCGAGAGATAAAGAATCCCCCAACAACAAAGGCAATAACCCCTAATGAGAAGATAAAGGAAAGGATTAAGCCACGTTCTTGGAAAATATCTGTTTTAATATAAGTTAATGCGGAAAATAACGATAATAAGATACCTAATAAAGGCAAAAGCTTTTGTGCTAAATTTCTTGCTCTTTCTCGTAAGTCTCCAACGGTACGTAAGGTAGTAAATACTAGTCCATGCACAAGGCAAAGGACTAATACTGTAAGCCCGCCGGTTAATGTATAATAGTTTACAAGATCAAAGAAGCCAGCCTTTAATTCCATATTTTTATCAATTGGCAGTCCTTGCATAAAACAAGCAAAAACAACGCCAAATAATAAAGGAGGAAGGAAGCTTCCTAAGAAAATACACAGATCCCATGCCTTTTTCCATGCAGGGTGGCTATCTTTTGCACGGAATTCAAATCCTGTTGCCCGAACGATTAACGCTAATAAAACAACTACAAGCGGTGTATAAAATCCGCTGAACATTGTAGCATACCAATGAGGGAAAGCGGCGAACATGGCGCCCCCTGCAGTAATTAACCACACTTCATTTGCATCCCAGTAAGGACCAATAGAATTAATGAGTATTCGTTTTTCCATATCATTTCTTGCTAAAAGCTTTGTTGACATTCCAACTCCAAAATCAAAACCTTCTAAAAAGAAGAATCCAATAAACAAAACAGCGACTAAGATAAACCAAAGAACATTTAACTCAAGCATGGAAACCCTCCTTCGCAAACGGGTCATTCGTTACTTTTGTATCTTCTTTTTCCATCAAATATGGCCCTTTTTTAATAACTTTTACATATAAATAAACCATGATAGCACCTAATATCGCGTAGATGGTACAAAATGCAATAATAGAGAATAATACTTGCCCAGCTGAAACACTTGGGGAAATACTATCTTCTGTTGTCATTAATCCAAAAACAGTCCATGGCTGTCTGCCAATCTCTGTCATAATCCATCCAGAGGTATTAGCGATAAATGGTAAGGAAATTCCTGCAATCATGAAACGGTAGAACCATTTATTAGGTTTAGCAACTAATTTCTTCTTCCAAGCCAGAAATACGCCATATATTCCAAGGAGAATCATTGCTACTCCTGCTGCAACCATGATGCGGAAACTCCAGAAAGTTGTTTTAACTGGAGGGATATAATTGCCATCTCCATATTTCTGCACATACTCTGCTTGCAGATCATTCATTCCTTTTACGCTGCCATCTAAAGTGTTGTAAGATAGGATGCTTAGTAGATAAGGAATTTTTACTTCTCCGCTATTTTGTTTGTTTTCTACATCAATATTGGCAAACACGGTCCATGGTGCTGGATCTTCACTTTCATCCCATAATCCTTCACTAGCAGCCATTTTCATTGGCTGTGTTTCTACTAAAAATTGTGCTTGAGCATGACCGGCAACAAGCGTTAGAAACGTAGCGCTTAATGCAACGGTAATCCCGATTTGAAAGGATTTTTTAAAGAAATCAACATCTTTTTTGCCTAACAATTTAATAGCACTAATTCCACATACTAAAAATGCGCCAGTAGCTAGTGCTCCAAACACAGTATGAGGAAACTCAACAAGAACTTGGCCGTTTGTAATAAGTGCAAAGAAATCATTCATTTCAGCGCGGCCATTATTAATTTCAAATCCCACTGGGCGCTGCATAAAGCTGTTTGCTGCTAAAATCCAGAAGGCAGAAATCGTTGTTCCAAATGCAGTCAACCAAATACATGCTAAATGTACTTTTTTTGATAAACGGTCCCAGCCGAATATCCAAAGTCCAATAAAGGTGCTTTCCATAAAGAAAGCGAGCAATGCCTCAATTGCAAGTGGTGCTCCGAATACATCACCAACAAAGCGAGAATAGTTAGACCAGTTCATACCAAACTGGAATTCTTGAAGAATTCCTGTAACAATACCAATAACAAAATTGATTAAAAATAATTTGCCCCAAAACTTTGCCATTTTTTTGTATTCTTCATTCCCTGTTTTCACATAAAAAGATTCCATGATTGCGATAATAAATACTAAACCAATAGAAATGGGAACAAATAAAAAGTGGAATATGGTCGTTGAAGCAAATTGCAAACGCGATAGAAAAATCATATCCATGAGTTTCTCCTCCTTTTTGTATTTTGAACAGATTTGTGAATCTTCCAGTTCGATAAAGCGATAAAAATCATTGCATAAGATGAAATTCAATTAGATTTAATTGAGGCAGTAGGATAAAAAAACTTGTTAAAAGTGCTTTTCCGTGATGTTCATCCTATGTAATTTAATGTTGGAAAAAGTCGATAAACATTGATATAAAAGGTTTTTAACAAAGTTGATTTTTCCGATCGTCTCCTTTTGGTAAATGATAGGTATATCATAATGAAATTTCGTCAGTTTGCGGTAAAGTTCACTCATTGTTTGAAAAATGTTCACATATCCGTTCACAGAAAAGACAAAATAGAAGATGGTTTAGAAAGAAGGCAGAGAAGGGAAAGAGGACAGCGAAGATAGTTCATTATGGGTTGGTGAAGGTATTAGATAGAAGAGTCGCAAGTAAAAGTCAAAATCCGCAAGTAAGGGCATTCCTATTTCTAACCGGTGTGCCTGCTTATAAAGCAAACAGATAAAATAATTTACAAAAAGACAAGCATCTCTTAAAGTTCTCTTCCTTTTGCTGCTTGTTCTTTCATGTTATGATGATAAAGGAATTGAAAATTATTGATGAAGCTGAATAAATTATTGAGGGTGTTTAGATGATTAAATGCATAGCAATTGATATGGATGGGACGTTATTAACATCCACACAAGAAATCACGAAAGAAAATCGAGAAGCAATTAAAGAAGCACAAGATAAAGGAGTAGAGGTAGTAATCGCTACTGGACGTGCTTATGAAGAAGCAGGAGACCTTTTAAAAGAGGCAGGGGTTATTACACCGATGATTTGTGCAAATGGAGCAGAAATTAGGACGAATGAGCATATCATCGTCGATACAAATCCATTAAGTAAAGATCTAGCCAGACAAATGGCTGAAATTTTACATAAATATCAAGTATATTATGAAGTCTATACTAATAGAGGAACGTATACACTTGATAAAACAGTAGCACGATCACTGATTATGGATATTTTTACTGTAAGTGGCCATGTGAAGGATATGGAAGAGATTAAAAAAGCGGCCGAGGAAAGACTGAAGGAAATTCATCAATTAGATAGTTATGAAGAATTATTTCAAGATGACGACCAGGTTATTTATAAATTATTAGCATTCCATTTTGATCCGATCGTTTTAGGTAATGTTAGAGAGGAGTTGACTAAACTGGAAGGAGCAGCAATTAGTTCTTCCGGTAAGGAGAACTTAGAAATTACTTCTATTCATGCTCAAAAAGGGATTGCGCTTGAGAAATTTGTGAAGGATCGCAACATTTCTCTTTCTGACACGATGGCAATTGGAGATAATTATAATGATGTTTCCATGTTTCAAATGGCTGGCAGAGCAGTTGCGATGGGGAATGCGGTGGAAGATATTCAACGTCAATGCCACTTTGTGACAGGAACAAATGAAGAAAGTGGAGTGGCTCAAGCAATTAGAAAAGCATTAGAGGAATAAGATGGTCAAAAAAGGTAGATGAACGCGAATAAGTTCATCTACCTTTTTTATTATTATTCCCGAGGTTTTAATCCATAAAGAATAAACTGGATGGTTCGTTCAATTTCTTCATCATCATCCCACTTTATATCAGGAAGAAGGAGGTAACGAGCGATAAAATAACCAAAAATTGATGATACTGTTAGGCGAACGGAGCTAAAAGGAGGAATAGAAATAATCTCTCCTTTTTCTTTATAATTTCCCATAATTTCTTGAAGGCGTTTAAAAATGTTCATAGAGATTTGATTTTTAAATGTCTCTCGTAGATCATCATGAAAAGGGATTTCTTGTATTAAAATTTTAAATAACGCAATATTGTGTTGTAAAAACTCCATTCTGTTTTTTACTACAGCTCGAAGGAAATCTTCAAAGCTATCATGAGAAGCATTTAATACTTTATCAAAATCCTTTATGACTCGTGGTGCAATCAACGTACTTAACAACGGAGAGAGAAGGGTTAATAGTAAATCCTTTTTGGTTTTGTAGTGTCGAAAGATAGTACCTTCTGCAACGCCTGCCATTCTAGCAATTTCACTAGTAGAGGTTGCGGCATAGCCCTTTTCGGAAAATGCTTCAATGGCTGCCATCAGTATTTTTTTCTGTTTATCTGTTATTGACTGTTCTTCTTTTAAAATTAACTCTAATATATTGTCACTATTGTTCATTTATAGGAAACTCCTTATCCATCCAATCTAATTTAATTATAAAGGATTATGGAGAAAAATATAATATCTTAGATACTGCGATATTTTTTCAATACAAAGATATTAATAATCATAAAGATGATGGAATAGCCTAAAAGGATACTAAGAGGTTCTATTATATCCTTGAAACCGTGACCACGAATCATTACCTCACATAAGGCATCTGCTGCGTAATATAACGGAGTCAAGTAAGAAATCCAGCTAATTACGGGAGAAATTGTATCTAAGTTAAAAAGCCCAGAGAAGAAAACTTGTGGGACAATGACAATTGGGATAAATTGAAACATTTGCAATTCATTATGGGCAAAAGAAGATAAGAGTATGCCTAATGTAAGGGCTACTAATGCTAATAATAGCGTAATGAATAATACATATAAAATAGAACCATAATTTTCCATTTTGAGAACATAGACAGAATAAACGACAATAATGCCCGATTGCACCATTGTAAATAATCCAAAACCGATAATATAAGCAAGAACTAGCTCCCATCTTCTAATAGGACTAGAAAGTAATCGCTCCAACGTTCCTGAAGTTCTTTCCCTTAAAAAAGATACGCCAGCTACTAGAAAAACAAAAAAGAAGGCAAAAATTCCAAGTAAACTAGGCCCAAATGAATCAAATTGTTTCATATCAATAGAACCGTAAAGTAAGTCTACATCCAGTACTGCTTTATGAGAAGAAAGATTTTGTATGGCACCTTGTGCTTTTGTAATCGTTGCTTTGGTAATAGAAGGGTCACTTCCTTCTAACATTAATTTTGTTTGGTTGTTTTCACCAAGAAAATAAGCATCAATTTTTCTATCTTTTAATGCAGCTTTTGCCGCAGCCTCGCTATTGTAGATAGATGTTTTCAATTCTTCTTTTTCAAAGGCCGTGCCTATGGAGTCAGGTGTGTCAATTAATCCTATTTTTATTTCATAGTCATCGCCATTAAAAACTAGATGGACTAATGTTAAAATGAGAATAGGAGCTAATATCATTAGCGCTAGTGTTCTTTTATCACGATAAAATTGTTTTAATATGCGTAATACTAAGGCGTTAATTCTCATTTGCTAAACCTCCATAATATAAGAATGCTTCCTCCATTGTTTGGGCATTGCAGCGGTTCATCAAGTTTTTCGGTGTATCAAGAGCAATAAGTTGACCGTTTCTTATCATTCCAAGACGATCACATTTTTCTGCTTCATCCATTACATGAGTAGTTACAATGATGGATGTTCCATTATCTTTAAGCTGGTTAAAAGTCTGCCAAATTGCTTTTCGGAGAATAGGGTCAATCCCAACTGTAGGTTCATCTAAAATTAGCAGCTTTGGAGTGTTTAAAAGAGCAATACAGATAGATAGCCTTCTCTTCATTCCTCCAGAATACTGGGATACTGGCTTGGAAAGATGATCTGATAATTCTACTAAATTAGCAACACTATCTATTCTAGATTTTTTCTCTGTTCCTTTTAATCCATACAAGCTAGCGAAAAAATCGAGATTTTCCTTAGCTGTTAAATCTTGATATAATGCATCTGCCTGTGCCATGTAACCGATTTTCCCCATTATAGTTAGATTTGGCATTTCCACATCTAATACAGAAATAGAACCACTATCAGGTAAATCTAATCCAATAATTTCTTTCACAAGTGATGTCTTTCCAGCTCCGGACGGACCAAGTAATCCTAAGATTTCTCCGGGATAAACACTTAAGTCAATTTGGGTTAAAATTTGTTTCTCTCCAAATGCTTTGGAAATATTCTTAACAGAAACAATGGATGGTGTCCCCATATTAAAAACCACCTTTCGAATAAATGAGTGATTACTCACTTTTATATTATGAAAAAAGTTACACTTTGTAAAGTGAGTAATCACTCATTTTTATAGTTCGCTAGAAATCAATTATTCAATTTGCTATTTATTCGCTATAATAGAAATGAAAAACCTAAAAAGATAGATTCTATTGAGGTGGAAAAATGGCAGATTTTAATGCGAGTGTTATTATTTGTGAGCCCATTGAAGAAGTTTTTGCTTATTTTGCGGACATGGCAAATGCTTCAGAATATATGAATAAAGTGGTATCAACAGAAAAGTTGACAAATGAGCCGATTGGAGTTGGCACAAAATATAAAGAGATAAGAAATGTTCGTGGAAATACAGTATCTACAGAAATAGAATATCTCACTTTTGATAAAAATATAGGATTTTTGCGTAGAAGTAGTTCAAATGGATTAATAGTTGATTATGCTTATCGCTTTTCGGAGATTCCTGAAGGCACCCAAGTAGAGTTTGAAGGCACTGTACATGTTAAGGGACTAAAAATGCTGCTTATGCGAAAGTTTCTTGTCAAAATGGTGAAATCTGAAGATAATGATCATGTGCAGAATGCGAAAGAAGTATTAGAAGAAAGAGTAGAAAATTTATAAAATATATCTTTTTGATGAAATGCTGAGGAAAAAGACTTTCCTCAGCATTTTTAATAAAAAATAAATTGACTTTGAATGAGAAAGTTGGTATTGTAAAATTAAATTGTGCGCAATTTAATTTACGAGCAGCAGATAAAACTAACTACTTGTACTCCTTATGTAAAGGAACAGAAAACAACATAGGAGTAAAAAATTTTAATTCAATAAGTTGTGCGCAATTAAATTTTAAGAAATCAAAAGGGGTAATTTGCTATGAATAACAAAAATCACATTGTATTAGAAGAAGCGGCTAAAAAATTTACAGAAGACACAGCTAATCCACCATATTTATTTGATTTGGAGCCAGCAGAAGGTAGAGTAGCAGTAGATGAAGTACAATCTAGTGAGATAGATAAATTACCAGTGGAGGAAAATGAATTTTTTATTAAAGGTGGACCGGCCAATCAAGTATCAATTAAAATTGTTCGTCCAGAGAACAGCTCTACAACTAAATTGCCAGTGATTTTATATACACATGGTGCAGGATGGGTATTCGGTAATGCACATACACATGATCGCTTAATTCGTGAATTAGCAGTAGGTTCCAACGCTGCCGTTGTATTCACCAATTATAGCCTTTCTCCAGAAGCAAGATATCCGGTTGCGATTGAAGAAATATATACGGTGCTAGAATGGATTGCAGCAAAAGGAGAAGAGTATGCCTTTGATATTAATAAAATTTCTGTAGCAGGTGACAGTGTGGGCGGAAATATGTCCGCAGCGATCACATTAATGGCGAAAGAACGCAAAGGCCCTGCTATTCAAAAACAGCTACTATTTTACCCTGTTACAGACGCATCCTTTGAAACAGATTCTTATAACCAATTTGCAGAAGGGTACTTTTTAAGAAGAGATGGCATGAAATGGTTCTGGGATCAATATACTATTGATCCAAAAGAAAGAGCAGAAATTACAGCATCTCCTTTAAGAGCAACAAAAGATCAATTAGTTGGGCTGCCAGAAGCTTTAATCATTACGGCTGAGGCAGATGTGCTAAGAGATGAAGGAGAAGCTTATGCGAATAAACTTCGTGAAGCGGGAGTAAAGGTAACCTCTGCTCGTTTTGGTGGAATCATACATGATTTTGTTATGCTAAATGCATTGGCGCATACTGAGGCAGCAAAAGGAGCGCTTTTACTTGCAAATGCTTGGCTAAAAGCTTAATTTAGGCGGTTATTCTTTAAATAAAAACATACAGGGACAAAACAAAATAGATAATGGGAATAGATGAACAATTTCTAATATAGCGATTTAATAACGATTGCTTTCACCACTTTGGGTATTTATGTAAATAAAAGCCCGAGAGGCGAAAGCAATTTGTTCTATTACTCTACAGACAAACAAGGTACTGGGGAAAAAGAAGAGGGCTATGGCATCTCTATTTCTCGCAGAAACAGGTGTTTACCACAAACCTTTTTATAATCGCAAGACGTATGTCTCAATCTTTTTCCCTGTTTTCTCCAAAATTAAAATTTATATGTCCAGTATTTTTCCGTATACAATCGAGCTAGAACTTCTGGGTCCTGATTCTTTATTCCTTCTTGCAGGACTGCTACATATTGTTGTGTTTGAGAAAGGTGGGCTGCGATTGTTTTGATTTTCTGTTCTGCAAAATTTTCCACATCAATTTCAATATCTGGCTGTCCAAGGTCTTCCTCTGTGTTCTTGGAAAATGCTACACAGTAAAGTTTTGGTCGTTTAGAAGCTTCTCTCTTTTCGATGGCCTTTACAACAGCAGCTCCTGTAGCATCGTGGTCCGGATGCACAGAATAACCTGGATAAAAAGTAATCACTAAAGAAGGATTTAATTCATCTAGTAATGCTGTAAACTCATCGACTAATACTTCTTCTTTTAGGAATTCGATTGTTTTATCACGATAGCCGAGCATACGGAGATCTTCTAGGCCCATTGCTCTAGCTGCTTCCTTTAATTCATTTCTGCGAATTTCTGGTAAGGATTCTCTTGTTGCAAATGGTGGATTTCCTAAGTTTCTTCCCATTTGTCCAAGGGTTAAGCAAGCGTAAGTAACTGGAACCCCTTCGTGTAAAAATTTTGAAATGGTTCCAGATACACCAAATGCCTCATCATCGGGATGAGGAAAAATAACTAATACTTGTTTTTCTGTTTCCATCTGAGTTCCTCCTTTCATGTAATGAAAAAAGCATGTTCCATTAATTGTTTATTCAAATGGTGTTTCGCTTATTTCTAAGGCTACTGCTAATTTTCCGGTAAAGTCTAAGCCTGCCAATAACAATCTATTTTTATCGTCAATTTCATAGTGGGTGATACCTTCAGCATAAATCCAGCCTATTGCTGTTTTTAAGCCAATTCGATAGGGGCCGTTTCCCGTAATTTTGCCATATTCATAGGCTAGCTGGGCATTGCGGATATAGGCGCCTGAATTGAAGAAGGTTTCATCATTATGGTTGGCATAAGCGCCATTTGTTGTTTCTAAGTGAATATAGATTTCCTTTCCACTAAAACGATCGATTTCGTTTTGCACTTTTTCCATTTGTACAAATTCCACAGAATATCCCTCCTTGCTAATAGTTTATTTAAACAATAAAAAATGGTAAGGGCATAATCTCCTTTTATAATGGCATGGTAAAAGGAGAATATATTGAACTGCTGTTTTTATTTCTCACTAAGCTTTTCTTTTTCGTTACGATATGCTCCATGCATAGTTGGTCCTACATACTCGTTTAATTTAAATCCATTGCTGATAGCTGCTGTAATAAAATCTTTTGCTGTTTGAACAGCTTCTTCTACAGTAGCACCTTTAGCTAGTTCAGCTGTAATAGCAGCAGAGTTTGTGCAGCCTGCCCCATGAGTATACGTTGTATCTATTAGTTCGCTCTCAAAGATAGTAAATTCTTTTCCATCGTATAGAAGATCAATTGCTTTTTCATGTCCTAACTTACTGCCGCCTTTGATGAGAACATATTTAGGTCCAAGTTCGTGAATTTTTGCGGCCGCTTCTTTTAAATCTTCTACTGTTTTAATTGGTTTATCAGTTTGGGCAAGCTGCCAAGCTTCAAAAAGGTTTGGTGTTACCACAGTTGCTCTTGGAACAAGCAATTCACGTAGGGCATCGGCTGTTTCTGGATGAAGAACTTCATCTTCGCCCTTACAAATCATGACAGGATCAATCACAACATTTTTGATATTATTTTCATCAATTAGCTTTGCCGCTGCTTCAATGATTTCGACAGATCCAAGCATTCCTGTTTTCATAGCATCAATTCCCACAGATAACACGGTTTCTAATTGCGCGTTAACTGTATTAATATCCTGGGGAAATACGTTATGGTGCCAATGATTTTTAGGGTCCATTGTTACAATCGTTGTTAAAGCAGTCATACCATAAACACCTAATTCTTGGAATGTCTTTAAATCTGCTTGAATACCTGCACCGCCGCTTGTGTCAGAGCCTGCTAAAGTTAATACTTTCTTCATTTGTTATGCCTCCTATGTAATGGCTATTATTTCAGTGAAAAGTAATTTTGTTTGATTGAATAATTGTAGACCATTTTAATTAATCATACAACTTTTCCGCACCCTTTGCTTAGTCTGCTTTACAAGATGATTTTGCATACCAACGATAAAAAATATTGCAAAGAGCGAAGAGTAGTAAGAGAATTCTGTCTTTGTTTATGGTAACCTTTAAATATAATCTTTACGTTTGAAAGAAAAATAAAAAATCGATATGGAAAAAAGATGAGAGTAGATCGAGAAAGGAATTTATATGAAATTTGAAATAACGGACTGTCCAATTAATTTGCAAGAAGTTATTGATAAGGTTGTAAGAAGAAACGCAGGTGCGATTACTACTTTTATTGGTACGGTAAGGGAAATGACTGCCGGAAAAAAAACATTGTTTTTAACATATGAGGCATATGTGCCGATGGCTGCGAAAAAACTTGCGCAAATAGGGGAAGAGGTAAAGGAGAAGTGGGGAGACATTGAAATTGCGATTACCCACCGAATCGGCAAGCTGGAAATCAGTGATGTAGCAGTAGTGATAGCAGTTTCGACTCCACATCGAAAGGATGCCTATGCGGCAAATCAATATGCGATAGAAAGAATAAAAGAAATCGTGCCAATTTGGAAGAGGGAACATTGGGAATCTGGTGAAGAGTGGATTGGGAACCAGAAAGGTACGAAAAGGTATGAAGATGGCAGACCAAGTGAGGAGGAATTAAATTGATCCAATTACTATTCTTTGCTGGAGTAAAAGAAACGATAGGAAAAGAGGCAATGGAATTGGAATGGCAAGGGCAGACGATTGCACAGGTTAAGGAATATTTATTAAGTGCCTTCCCCTCGCTGTCTCTTCAAGGATTAATGGTTGCGGTAAACGAGGAATTTGCAATGGATGAAGATATAGTGGAAGAAAACGATACAATTGCCTTTATTCCACCTGTTAGCGGGGGATGAGGAAGGAGTAGGTACAAATGGATCAAAGCAGATATTCACGCCAAGTTTTGTTTTCCCCCATTGGAGCAGAAGGGCAGAGAATAATTGGCAGGAAGCATGTGTTAATTATTGGTGCAGGTGCATTAGGGTCTTCTGTTGCAGAGATGTTATGCAGAAGCGGTATCGGAAGCTTAACCATTATAGATAGAGATTATGTCGAAAAAAGCAACCTGCAGCGGCAGCAGCTATATACAGAAAAGGATGCTGACGAGAAAATACCAAAAGCATTTGCGGCCGAAAATAGACTAAAGGAAATTAATCGAGGCTGCACAGTGAAAGGGATAATTGGTGAGGCAACCGCAGCGCTATTAGAACAGTTAGTTGAGAATATCGACTTAATAATAGATGCTGCGGATAATATGGAAATAAGAATGATAGTAAATGATATGGCTGTTAAGCATGGAATTCCCTGGATTTACGGGGCCTGTGTCGGGAGTTCCGGGATGAGCTACACGATAATACCAGGTGAGACACCCTGTCTTCATTGCTTATTGAAAACGATGCCCATGACTGGTTTAACTTGTGATACAGTAGGAATTATTGCACCAGCTGTACAAGTGGTCGTTTCTCATCAAGTAACAGAGGCGTTGAAGCTTTTAAGGGGAGATAAAGCTGCTTTGCGCGGATCCTTTTTAACGTTTGATTTATGGAATAATGAATATCACAATGTGAAAGTGAGCCGTGCAAAGAGAAGTGATTGTCCTACATGTGGAGAAAAACGGTCATATCCTTTTCTTGAAAGGGAGAATCAGACAAAGGTAGCTGTTTTATGTGGAAGAGAAACGGTTCAAATTCGTCCATCTAGTCCAAAAAATATTCCTTTTCAACGATTAACAGAAAGCTTGCAAAAGAAAGGATATAAAGTGCGACAAAATCCGTTTCTCCTATCTGTTCAGCTAGAAAGAAACAGAGTAGTCTTTTTTAAAGATGGAAGAGCATTAATCCATGAAACAAATGATGTTGTCTATGCAAAGAAGCTATATGACCAATTATTAGGATAAAAAAATCCCGCATAAAAGAAGGCGGGATTTCTCTTTATTCTTGTGACCCAACAATTACTAATTTACCTGTATCTAATACTTCCTCGTATTTAGCTGCTTCTGCATCTGTTAAGCCTACTGATTGTAATTTAGAACGCAATTCGTCGCCTCTTTTTCGGAAAACGTTGCTGATAGAATCAAGTAAACCTTGCTCCTTCACTGATACATTTCCAGTTTCCGTTGCATTTGTTAAATCCTCAGAACGGTCTTTATCGTGAGCAAAAATGTAAATATTCTCTTTTTTGTAGCCTTGGTTTTCTAATGCATTAATAATATTGGTTGCTTGTACACCGTTTTCTACTACTTCTACTTTATACATAATGATAGCCTCCTATAATAGTGGAATTTATCTATGTTTTTTATATAGCCTCTTAAAATGGTAATCAAACAATTTTTTCGTTGGTAATTTTTTCATCGGCTGCCATTTGGGAAATACTACATAGACAAATATCCCCACAATCGACAAATTTCCCTATATAATAGAAGGAGACAATAATAGGATCAGGAGGAGTTAAATGGTAAGTAAAAAAGAAAAAGAACGAATCAGCCGGGAGTTAGATGCGGGGAAAAGGGAACAGGCAAGTACAGCAATGGAGTTAAATAGCAGAAGGGGAATTCGCTTTCCTTCTTTTGGTTTATATAGACTAATGAATCGGTTAAATAAAAAAATCATGCTTTTTTTTAGTGTGTTAATCGTGATTTTGATAGTCGGAATAGTAGGGTTATGGAAAGTTGCCTTTCCGCAAGAGTCCGTTCTAAAAACAACGGCTTATTTAGAACAGATGAAAGATTTATCCACTTTAGCCACCTCTCAAGCTTTTATAAAAACAATTCTAGAAAAAGAGGATAATGAAATTTTTGGTAAGGAAATTGAGACGGATTTTCCTGGCACAAAAAGAAAAATATTGTTAGTTGTACCAGGGACACTAACAGCTGGAGTAGACTTATCGATAGTTACGGACGAACAATTACAAGTAGATGAGGATGAGAAAAGCATCCATATTGAGTTACCAAAGGCAGATTTTCTTCAGGATCCTTCCATTGATTTTGAGAAAGTAGAAACATATTCTGTTTCAGGCATTTTTAGAGGAGATGTAAGGTGGGAAGAAGCTTATAGTTTAATGGATGAAGCGAAGGAAACGATGAAGAAAGAGGCTGTAGATCAGGGGATTTTAGTGAAAGCAGAGGAAAATGCTCAAAAAACATTGAAGGAATTCTATGGAAGATTAGGCTATACACTTGAAGTAAGTTTTGCCGAAGAATAAAGGAGGAGATAGTATGGCTGCATCATGGGAGCAATTATTGGAACAGGAGCGTCAGAAGGAGTATTTTAGCCAATTGGAAGCCTTCTTAGAAACAGAATACAGAGAATCTACTATTTATCCTAAAAGGGAAGATATTTTTAATAGTTTAACATATACTCCTTATGATAGAGTAAAGGTTGTTATTTTGGGACAGGACCCTTATCATGGTCCGAATCAAGCTCATGGCTTAAGCTTTTCCGTTATGCCAGGAGTAAAAGTTCCACCATCCTTAAAAAACATTTATAAAGAGCTTCATGCTGATCTTGGCTGTCCTATTCCGAACCATGGCTATTTAAAAAACTGGGCAGACCAAGGGGTGCTTCTATTAAATACAGTTTTAACAGTGAGAGCTGGACAAGCGAATTCTCATCGTGGGAAAGGATGGGAAGTATTTACAGACAAAGTAATAAAGATGTTGAATGACAGAGAAGAACCAGTTATTTTTGTGCTATGGGGAAATCCAGCCCAAAAAAAGCTTGCTTTTATTGATCAAGACAAGCATGGCACCATTTTATCGACACATCCAAGTCCACTTTCCGCTCACCGCGGCTTTCTAGGAAGCAGACCATTTTCTACTATAAATAGGATGCTTGAAAATAATGGGCAGTCCCCGATCAATTGGTGTATAGATGATTTTTTGTGAAAAGAAGAATATAATAAAGGAAATATGTATGAGGGATCATTTCTATTAGATAATAGAAGTATCTACTCATTATGTATTTCCTTCTAAGGGATTAGAAAGGGTAGGGAATGGAAAAGAATAAAGTTAATTGTTATAAATGCAAATTCTACTATGTTACATGGGATAGTCAGTTTCCTAAAGGGTGTAAGGCATTCCAATTTAAAGGCAGAACGATGCCATCTGTTGAAGTAAAAAGAGCTTCTGGACAAGAATGCCTGCGTTTCCAGGCAAAAGGAGGGATGAAGTGAATATATCAATCCAGCAATTATTAGCTAAAATAGAGGATCAGCTGACAGAAGCAAAAACAAGCAATTCTGACGCGAGAATAAGAGAAAGAGTTTATGCAATTAAATCCTTATGTGAATTGGTTTTAGAACAGGAAAGAAAAGAAGGCGTTACTTATCAGCAGCCTGTTCAGCAACCATCCTTCCAAGCTGTTCAAGCACCAATAAGCATTCCACAACAACCCATACAGACACAAACAAATAAAATTAAAATGGACGAAGGAAATGGTGATTCCTTATTTGATTTTTAAGTACATTTGTTTTACGCACATGAATAGCAACTAAGGAAAAGGATTAAGGAATATCAAAACTTTTTACATAGATTAGTTAGCAAAAAGCCTTAAAAAAGGAGATAAAAATGAAAGTTTTCATTATTATTGGAGCAATTAATGCATTGCTATCCGTTGCTTTAGGAGCATTTGGCGCACATGGCTTAGAAGGGAAAATTACAAATAAATACCTTGAAATATGGAAAACAGGTGTTACCTATCAAATGTTTCATAGTACTGGTTTAATTCTAATCGGTTTACTCTTAGGTAAGTTTCCAGAAAGCAGTTTGTTAAACTGGGCAGGCTGGCTGATGCTAATCGGGATTATCCTATTCGCAGGAAGCCTATACATATTGGCTGTTACCCAAATAAAAGTATTAGGAGCTATTACACCACTTGGCGGAGTAGCGTTTATAGCAGCATGGCTCTTAGTGATTATTGCTGCGTGGAAATGGATGTAATAAGAGTATATTAAAAAAGGATAGGTGAGCAGATTATAAAATGTTCAACCTATTCTTTTTTGTTTTCATAAAAAGAGAAACATTATCAATCTTAATAAAGAACAAAAAAAGTACACCACTAAATGAGTGATGCACGGGAAGGCTCTTTGGTTATCTAGGCGGGGATGTTGCTAACCCTGGCATGCCAGCGGCAAAAGGATATTCATACTCTATTTCTTCATCAAATGTAACATAATCGATATAGAGCATTAGAATTAAATAGCGAGTTCCAGATTGTGGGTCACTTAAGATAACATGATCTCGCCCTGCTGCTTCAATAATTCCCTTAAAGATTTTGGCGTTCCATTCTCTGTTGTTTTCGAATGTTGCATAGACAGTAGCAATTTTCCCTTTGTTAAGGCGTAAAATATTCTCGATATAAGATGCTTCTATTGGCAATTGTCCTGGTAATGTAGTAGGTGTTGCAGGTGGCGTAGGTGCAGGTGTGGGCATTCCTTGTTGTATTGGTACTTGTTGTTGAAACCCTTGCTGATTTCCATAGGTAGGAATTTGCCCAGGAAAACTCCTATATCCTTGTGGATAACCATAGTTCCCATAATTTGACTGACTCATTTTCATCCCTCCATTATCTTCTATCCAATCTTCACTACATACTTCCACCATTCGAAGTTGACCACAATTTTAGAAATAAGAAGTAGACGGTGAATGTTGTTTCATTCATAGGTCATCGCTCACTATTTCATCCTATGAGAAAAAGGAATAAGTTATGACAAGGAGAGTTGAATTTATATTTAAATTAATGAGAAAAATTAATAAAAAAATGGAGAAGTTCCCAATCATCTATCATCTAGATTCATTAGAAAATTTTCTCCATCTTTATGTTAGTTTACATGTAAATATTCGGTTATTGCTTCTTGTTTTAGAAGGGTTCCTACAAAGAAAGAACCAAATTCGCCATAACGAGCGCTTACTTCATCAAAACGCATTTCATATACTAACTTTTTGAATTGAAGAACATCATCAGAGAATAAGGTTACTCCCCATTCATAGTCATCGAAACCAACAGATCCTGTTATAATTTGTTTTACTTTCCCTGCATATTGGCGGCCAATCATGCCATGGCTGTGCATTAGGCTTCTACGATCTTCCATAGGAAGCATATACCAGTTATCTTCTCCTTGACGACGTTTATCCATCGGATAGAAGCACACATAGCTGGATTCCGGCAGGATCGGGTATAGTCTAGATTTTACATATGGATTTTCATAAGGATCTTTATCGGAATCGGAAGGCAGGTAATTACTTAATTCTACAACAGAAACATAGGAATGAGCTGGGATCGTAAACTCAGCTAATTTAGTTTTATTAAACTCTGTTTCTAATTTCTGTAATTCTTCCATAGTTGGACGGAGAATCATCATCATGAAGTCTGCTTTTTGCCCAACAATTGTATATAACGCATGGCTGCCGCTATTATTTTCTTGAACAGTATTCCATTTTTCCAATAGACCTAGGAATTCAGTGATGGCTTCTTGTCTTTCCTCGCTAGGTAACATTTTCCATGTAGTCCAATCTACTGTTCGGAAATCATGAAGACAATACCAGCCATCTAATGTTTTTGCTGCTTCACTCATTTATATGTTCACTCCTTATTAATAACGTTAATACGATTTTAACTATATCATAGTTTCTCCAGATTTTAGTGGAATAACCCTTAGGATAATTGTGAACTTATTGTGACTTCTAGAAAATGGAAGTTTCAGTTTGGGCAAAAGAGTATAAGGAAGATAAATATAGGGAAATATCAGATTGTATAAATAGAACTATAACTAATGTTTTTTGTCTTCATTTTCTTTTGACTGGTAGATGAGTGAATCTTGCTTTATATGGGATGAAAATAGAAGAAAGTAAGGAAAATTTCTTGAAATTTTATGATGGTAGAGTATCCTATTAAGTGTACATAAAAAGGAGGAAGAAAATTAATGAGTGATTTATTTACAGGTTTAAAGGAAAAAGTAACTGGCCAAAACGTAAAAATCGTTTTCCCAGAAGCTTTAGATGAGCGAATTTTAAAAGCTGCTGGTCGTTTAGCGGAAGATAAAGTGTTAATTCCTGTTTTAATTGGTGACATAGAAGAAATTCAAGCAAAAGCAGACAATCTTGGTGTTTCATTAGAAAATGCAGAAATTTATGATCCAAAGAAGTATGCTCAATTTGATGCACTAGTTGCTTCTTTTGTGGAAAGACGTAAAGGAAAAGTAACGGAAGAAGATGCTCGTAAAATTCTTTTAGATGAAAACTATTTTGGAACAATGCTTGTATATGCTAACGAAGCAAATGGTCTAGTAAGTGGTGCGATTCACTCAACAGCAGATACTGTTCGTCCAGCTTTACAAATCATTAAAACAAAACAAGGTGTGAAAAAGACATCTGGTGTATTTATCATGGTTCGTGAAGAGGAGAAATATGTATTTGCAGACTGTGCAATCAATATTACTCCAGACAGCCAAGATCTTGCAGAAATCGCTGTGGAAAGTGCGAAAACAGCAAGAATGTTTGACATTGATCCACGTGTTGCAATGTTAAGCTTCTCTACAAAAGGCTCTGCAAAATCACCAGAAACGGAAAAAGTAGAAGGTGCATTAGCAGAAGCTAAATTAAGAGATCCGTTATTAGTAATCGACGGTGAATTCCAATTTGATGCTGCATTTGTTCCATCTGTAGCAAAACAAAAAGCTCCAGATTCTCCTATTCAAGGTGATGCAAACGTATTTGTATTCCCTAGCCTAGAAGCTGGTAACATTGGCTATAAAATTGCACAAAGACTAGGGAACTTTGAAGCAGTGGGACCAATCCTTCAAGGATTAAATGCTCCTGTAAACGATCTTTCTCGTGGATGTAACGAAGAAGATGTTTATAAATTAGCTTTAATTACAGCTGGTCAAAGCTTAACAAAATAAATTTAAAAGCAGGCGTCTCCTCAGAATGGGAGGCGTCTTTTTTGTTTATGTTATCTATCTTCATCTTACTCCCACATGTACAAGAAGCTTAATGAAAATTCTAAGTTATACAAAGTATGGATAGTCGCTGTCACTGATTAAGTGGTTTTTCTATTTAGGAGATTGGAGCGAATGAACAAAGCAGATTTAAGTTTATCCCTAAGTAAGGATACGAAAAATATATCAAAAAAGAGAAGATTGCTTTTGAAATAGCTCTAAATTCGCTATAATAAATCATTGTGATGAATAAAGAGGGCTAAATCTTTTTAAAATAGAATAGATAGTTGGTAAAACAGAAGGAGCTAAGTGATGGTTGGCAGTACTAGTTTATTAAAACAAGAAAAATGGAGAATTATTGATCAGTCCACAACAGGTTTACATGTATCCGCGCTCACATCTTTTGGTATGGATGATACCTTATGTTCTTCCGTGGGAAGCGGGATGGCACCAGCCACGGCCAGAACATGGGTCCATGATCGGACAATTGTATTAGGAATTCAAGATACGAGATTACCACATTTGAAAGAGGCATTAACTTTTTTAAAGGAGCAGGGATACCACTATATTGTTCGTAATTCAGGTGGTCTAGCTGTTGTATTAGATAAGGATGTGTTAAATATATCGCTTATTCTCCCAGAGCAGGAGAAACGAATTGATATTAACAGTGGCTATGATACTATGTTCGAATTGATTAAATATATGTTCCGTGATTATGGAAAAACAATTGAAGCAAAAGAGATTGTTGGTTCGTATTGTCCGGGCAGCTATGACTTAAGTATTGATGGAAAAAAATTCGCTGGAATTTCCCAGAGACGCTTAAGAAGCGGAGTTGCTGTGCAAATTTATCTTTGCGTAAATGGAAGTGGACAGGATAGAGCAGGGATTATCAAACAATTTTATTCTACTGGTCTACAAGGAGAGACGACAAAGTTTGAGTATCCTGAAATAAACCCTGAAGTAATGGCATCCTTAGCAGAATTGTTAGGAGTTTCTTTAACGGTTGATCAAGTTATGACCAAATTGTTACTCGCTTTAAAGGATCATGCAGAATTTTTATTTGCAGATCAATTACAAGGAGAAGAACTTTCGCTATTTGAATCTTATTATGATCGGGTCGTGGAAAGAAACGATAAAATCATGCAGCCATTTCGCTAAAACCAAAAAGAGGATAAGGAAGGGGACTTCAAGTAGAGAAAATCCCTTTTCTTATCCTCTATTTATAATCGAGAAATGTGCTGCCAACTATTAATACTCTCTCTTTTTAATAAATGTGGACCGCTGCAGTAGCTTTGGGTGATGGGCTAGCCTTTCCCTACGATAAGTCAACATCGACTCACTAGCGTTCGCCGTGTATCCTTTATCTCAGTCGAAGCCCTTCGACGTATAGGATGTACTAGTGTCGACGTCGCCACAGGACGTGGCGATCTTAGTCGACCAGTTTGTACGCTGATAAGCAAGGCGCCTCCGCTTTTTAGTTACTCTGCGACTTTTTCGAGGTTTCCGTTTCGGTCCATTTTAAATTTGGTTGGGCGCTCGTCTTCTTCTAGTAGGACGAGTTTTCTGGCTCTGTTCATAATTTTCATCAGTGTCTCGTAATCTTCTTGCATTGTTTCTGAGTTGTTTTCGATTTGATGGAGCTTGTCTTCTAATTCCTTGTTTCGACTTTTAATGGAAGACATTTCTCTTTTTAATCTTTCATTCTCGCTTTTTAGGATTTCCAACTGGATGGTAGCATTTCGGAAATTTTGTAAGTAGGAAAGAACCATGTCGAAATTTAGTGTGCCAGTTTGGCTATGCTTTACAGATGAATAGGCAGGTGCTTGTTTCGCTTCATATGCTGGTAATGGCTGTGCGTCTTCTTCTGATTGATAGTTTGCAAGCTCTTCTTCTTGTGGACTAGTAACATTTGTTTCTAATGTTTCAGTTGTAATGAATGTTT
The DNA here is from genome assembly GCF_038006945.1 of Niallia sp. FSL M8-0099. Lineage (NCBI taxonomy): Bacteria > Bacillati > Bacillota > Bacilli > Caryophanales > Bacillaceae > Niallia > Niallia sp. FSL M8-0099. Next base: position 1,304,855 of record NZ_JBBOWF010000002.1, on the reverse strand, counting down.
CCAACGCATCCAAATCCATAGAACCGATTTCTAAATTAGTGGATACGGTAAGTGCTTCAAAATCATCCACTGTTGGCACTGGTGGTGAATATAATAGTTTTTTCTTGCCGCCTTGATCCTTTCCTAACATCCGTTGTCGTTGCTTTCGTTGTTTTTTTGCAAGCTGAAGTGCTTTTTCATATTGATGGCGAACGACTGCGTTCCAGCGGAATCCACAGGCTGCCGAAGTTCTGTTTAGTTTATCCCCAACTTCTTCAAAGGCATTTAACTGTGTGCTCCCTTCTCGCACATGTCTTAAAACTGTTTCTGCTAATAATAGGTCATTTTCTTCTGACCATGCGTCTTGTCTAACTTTCATTGATAACTCAACTCCCAACTTAATCACGATAAATAAATATTTCTAGTCCCATCTTTTCCAGAAACTTGGATGTTTATACAAAAGAAATACAAGGATAGTAGATTTTTTTATAGAATAGAAAAAAGGGGAATTAGCGGATAAAGAGGATGAAAAAAACAGCCGGCGATAAACCGACTGTTTTTAAGATAGATAAGGTGGGAAATCTCTATACGTTTTTTTCGCTTAAAGTTCCTTCGTTTCGAATGAAGAATGCTGAAAGAAAAGCAAATATGCTAACAATAAATCCAAATAGGAAGAGATGGTGAATGCCATCCATAAAGGTTGCGCCACTATTTAGCAAAGATCCCATAATCGTTACGCCAATAGCTGTTCCCATGTTTCGGCAAAACATAAAGAAAGAGGTGGATATACCCTTTTCATGGTTTCCAACTAGTGCCTGGGCACCAATCACACCTACTGTACTTAGTAAGCCGAATGCAAGGCCTTGTACGACCATAAGAATAAATACGTACCAGAAGCCATTTGATTCATTTAATAATACTAATAATATTCCTGAAAGCAGCAATAGTGCATTTCCAATAATTAATAGAATGCGATAGCCATATTTTAATATCCATTTCCCTGCAGGAACAGACATGGCCATCCATCCAACCGATAGGCCAAGGAGAGAAACGCCACTCCATAATACAGACAGCCCTGCCTGATTTTGTAGGAATAATGGAATATAGCTCGATGTTCCAAATAAGGCCAATGTTCCAACAAATCCATTAATAAACATCCAAGTGATCGTCTTATTTTTGAAAATGGATAACGGAACAATAGGAGATGCTTGTCTTTTCTCAAAGAAATAAAAGCTAATTAACAGAAGGACACCTACTATAGCATAAAGATAAAGGTAGTTTTCAAGCACTGTAACTAGTAATAAACAAGTTATTCCGATTCCAAATAGCATTGCTCCGATGTAATCCACCTGTGCCTTTTTCGCCTGATAGACTTCTTTATATGGAATTAAAGTTAGTAGTGCAATAATGCATACTGGTAAATTGATATAAAAAATCCATCTCCAACTCATAAATTCTACAAAGAGAGAACCAAGAGTAGGGGCTAATATGGCGGATAGAGCCCACATGCCAGTAAACAATGCTTGGATTTTCCCTCGCTTCTCAATAGAAAAAAGATCCCCGGCAATGATAGCAGGAAATGGCATCATGAATCCGGCTCCCATCCCTTGCAATGCTCTAAAAATAACTAATTGAGTCATAGTGGATGAGATTCCGCATAGCAGAGAACCAATTAAAAAGACAATAATTCCAAAAGCAAACAGCTTTTTCCGTCCGAATAGATCGGAAAGTCTTCCAGCAATTGGTGATAGAATTGTGCTTGCTATCATATAAGCAGCAAAAGACCAAGCGTACAATTCCGTACCGCCAAGTTCTTCCGCAATAATTGGCATAGTTGTATTCATAATAGTCGTATCAATAGAGGCAATAAGCATTGCAAGAACAATGCTGCACATTACTAATATTCTACTTTTGTTCATTGTAAAACCTCCCTATATTCAAGAGAAAATTATAACGCATATTGATTAATTAATATAGAGAGGCAAGCTAGTTTACAAAAAATATAATGATAGTAGTAAGGGAATGATACTGTAAGGCCAGTGGATTTTCTCCACAAATTCGTCACTATTTTACAATCTTTTGCATCTTGCATTGCTAGTGGAGAAGGGGTAAAATACCATATAGTAATAAGTGAGAATGTTGTCGAATGAATTTTCGATAACGTTATTGGAGAGCAAGTATAGAAAGGGTTGTCCAAATGGCAAACGAATTTCGTGTTTGCGACGATTGTCAGGCAGTGAATTTAAAAACGTTAATACCTCGTTTAAAGCAAATTGATCCAGATGCTAAAATTGATATAGGCTGTCAATCCTATTGTGGGCCTGGTCGTAAAAAAACATTTGCTTTTGTCAATAATCGTCCACTAGCCGCATTAACAGAAGAAGAGTTAATGGATAAAGTCAATGCGAAGCTGAAAAAGTAATGGAAAGCTGTCAATACTTTAATTTTTTGTGTAAAACAACAATGAAAAAGAACAGAGCCTTAGTAAAACAGAGGAGTTTCCACTGGATAGTTATTTTATGGAGAAAGCCATGATTTTTTCCCTTTTAAAATGCCTACAACGGAACCCTCTTTTTCTATCTTTAGAATATGGAATAACTCTAATTACTAGAATGAATAAAAAATAGCCAATGAACGAAAGAGAGTGAGAAAGATGCCATATTCGACGGATAAGCTAAATGAAGAGAAAGTCTTTAAAGATCCTGTCCATCGCTACATTCATGTTCGCGACAGAGTGATATGGGACTTGATTGGAACAAAAGAATTTCAGCGACTGAGAAGAATTAAACAGCTGGGCACGACCTATCTTACCTTTCATGGTGCAGAACATAGCAGGTTTAATCACTCTCTAGGAGTATATGAAATTGTTAGAAGAATCATTGATGATGTTTTTGAAGGCCGAGAAGAATGGAACAATGACCAAAGGTTGCTTTCTTTATGTGCCGCTCTCTTACATGATTTAGGTCATGGCCCTTTTTCTCATTCTTTTGAAAAAGTGTTTGATCTTGATCATGAAGAATTTACACGCAGAATTATCTTAGGAAAAACAGAAGTCAATAAGGTTTTGACAAAAGTAGAGAAGGACTTTCCTAAAAAGGTTGCAGAAATAATTGCTAAAACCTCCAAGGAAAAACTAGTAGTTAGTTTAATTTCCAGTCAGATAGATGCAGACCGAATGGATTATCTGCTAAGAGATGCATATTTTACAGGGGTTAGCTACGGGAATTTCGATATGGAACGAATTTTGCGTGTAATGCGCCCGCGTGAAGATCAGGCTGTTATTAAAAAAAGCGGAATGCACGCGGTGGAAGACTATATTATGAGCCGTTATCAAATGTACTGGCAGGTCTATTTCCATCCAGTGACAAGAAGTGCGGAAGTAATTCTTACGAAAATTCTACATAGAGCGAAATATTTACACGAGCAATTCTACTCTTTTAAATATCACCCTATTCATTTTTACTCAATTTTTGAAGACGAAACATCGTTAGAAGACTACTTAAAATTGGATGAGGCTATTATTCTCTATTATTTTCAGATGTGGCAAGAAGAAGATGATGCCGTTTTGAAGGATCTCTGCCGCAGGTTTATGAACCGAAATCTTTTTAAATACGTGGAGTTTGATCCAGCTAAAGAGTATAAAAAGCTTCAAGAATTATCTGGTTTATTCCATAAAGTAGGGTTGGATCCGGAGTATTATTTAGTTGTCGATTCTTCGTCAGATCTTCCCTATGATTTTTATCGACCTGGAGAAGAGGAAGAGCGATTACCGATTCATCTATTGATGAAAAACGGAGAAATTAGAGAGCTTTCCAGAGAATCAGAAATTGTTGATAGTATTTCTGGAAAAAGAAGAACCGATCACAAGTTATATTTTCCTAAGGATATTTTAAAGGATGACAGTTCCAAAGGGGAAATAAAAAAACAAATTCGTCAATTGTTGGATATTCAATAGATGTATGTCTTAGGATTAAATGGAGTAGGAGATGACCCAATTTGTTAAAAGATCATGCCAAAGTAATGAAAGCAATTGCTGCTTCGGGCGAAATTATTGGAAGAAAAAAGCTGCAAAAAATGATATATATCGCAAAAAAGCTCGATTTTCCATTTCATGAAAAATATCAGTTTCATTTTTTCGGTCCCTATTCAGAAGAATTAACCTTGCGAATAGAAGAATTATGCAATATGGGTTTTTTGAATGAAGTAAAAGAGAAAAAGGGAGGATATTTCCAATATCGATATACTTTAACCGATAATGGAAAGGAATTTTTGGATCTTAATGAGGTGGAAATGCCTGATTTGTCTCCTTGTCTAGAAGATATGAATGGCCAGAATTCTCGCTTCCTCGAGCTTGTGTCAACCGTTCTTTTCTTTGATAGCCTTCCAAAGGAAGAAGTGAAGGAAAAAGTATTCACATTAAAGGCCAAGCAAAAATATACGGAAGAAGAAATAGAGATTGCATATGCGTATATTGAAAGCCTAAGAGAGAAAAGAAATCACTAAAAAAAGGTCCTGCCATGCAACGATTTGAATTGCTGGACGGGACCTTTTTGAACTCTTTTTACTGATCGCTTAGGCGTTTGCCTGCAACAGCATAATGGTTTGTAGGCATTTCTTCAATAAAGACCACTACTTTTTCCTTTGATGCGCCTGTTGTCTCCACAACTGCTTCTGTTACTTTCTCTACTAAATTTCTCTTTTGATCCTCAGTTCTACCTTCTAACATTTTTACAGTTACATATGGCATTTGTTCAAATCCTCCTTAGTTTTGATTGTAGTTTTTCATATTTCTTGGAAAAGTGCAAGTTTCTAATCAGCGTATATGCATTTAAATAGAGTCTTATGAAGAGGTAACAAAAGAAAATTTTCCTTTCCAATTTAATATCATGTATAATTTTAAAAGGAAACATTACTAGATAGAGAATATTCATTTTCCATAGAAACTGTGTATAGAGGGGAGCTAATCATTTGTTATTTTCGCAAAATTTGGCGGATTTGCCTTATATTATTATTTCCATTGTAGTAGGTTTTACCTTCCATGAATTCGCACATGCATTTGTAGCCTATAAATTTGGAGATCCCACGGCGCAAAAGCAAGGAAGATTAACGCTAAATCCAATCGCTCATATTGATCTCATAGGGGCAATTTTTATCTTAATCGCAGGATTCGGATGGGCGAAGCCAGTACCGGTTAATCGTCATTATTTTAAACGACCAAAATTAGCTGGAGTATTAGTCACTTTAGCAGGTCCTGTCAGTAACTTAATACTAGCTTTTCTTGGCTTTATCATTATTGCAATATTAATAAAGTTACAAGTACCAGCGGGAAGTAATTTTGATTTATATCCGTTTTTTGAAATTTTTGTTTATATGAACTTATTACTTTTTGCTTTTAATTTGCTTCCTTTGCCCCCTTTAGATGGTTATCGAATTATTGAAGATCTCGTTTCCTCGCGGGTAAGAGCAGCGATGTCCAAGTATGAGGTTTATGGATCTATTTTATTTATTGTATTAATTGTTACAGGTTTATCAAGCTATACGATATTCCCTTGGATTGAAGTGATACGATACTTTTTTCTATCGCTGTTTAATCAATTGTTCTTTTGATTTTGCAGAGGATAAAAGTCGGCTTTATATACACGACAAATAAAAAATCGTCAAGCTATACCAATCCGCGATCATTTATAATAAATCGCAAAAGGAGTATGAACATGGAAGAAAAAAAGAAGAAAACAATAGGCTTTAATATTATTAAAAATGACCCAACCGATGGGCATAAAGGCTTTGGAATTGGCAGTCTTAGTTTAGAAAATGTATCTCCTGTTATTATTGATGTAGAAGAGGGAGAAGCCATCGTTGATATCGGCGCCATGCATGCAAGAAGTGCAGTGGAACGTGGCATCAAATTTTTGAAAACAAAAGAAGAGGTTCCTAATGGTAAGCCTTACTGGTTAGTCTGGGTGACAATTGACCGTAAGCCTGAAGGTCCTTATTATGCTGGTGTAACAGCATGTGAAATGACTGTGGATCGTTCTATTCGCAGGGGTTATAAGTCTCTTCCAGAGCATGTGAATAAGATGGATAAAAGTATGAAAAGACATATTATGGTCGATCATATGGATGAGAAGTCTAAAAAGGTGCTGGCAGATTTTTTGAAAAAACATGATCAGCGACTATGGGATAACTCTGTAGAACAGCTGAAACAAGACTTATCCCCTTCTTAACTATTGAGAAATGAAATTTTCTCTTTAGTAAATTAATTTTTTGAAAATGTTGACAAAAGAAAAGAAAAATCGATAAACTAAAAGGGAATAAAAAATAAAAAGCCCTTTTAAAGGAGATTGTTTTATGAGTGTGAGTGTTCTTAACTAACCGTTAATTATATACGGCCTTGAATTTTGTTAAAAAACTGGGAATATACCGGTTTATTTAGCATGGGTATTTCAAGGAAGGTTAAGAATAAGCCTCATAGCAAGCAATAGATGATAAAAAGCTATGGCATATTTGTCATAGTTTTTATTTCTTTATTGCAAAGGATCTCCTAATCCGGCACTTTAAAGCGGATAGGTCTACCCCAAAAAGCTAGTGTGAGCGTTTGTTCACGCTGGCTTTTTCTATTTTTAAGGGCTATTTGAAGAAAAATAGGAGGAATTAAAATGAATCAACAGGCATTTGAAGTATTAGGTTTTTATAAAATTTTAGAAGAGATAGAATCCTATGCCAAAACAAATTTAGCGAAAAAGACAATACGAAAACTGCGGCCGCTGCAGGATAAAGGAAGAATGGAGCAGTCAATCAAGGAAATAGAAGAGGCTATGAAAATCATAGAAATATCTAGTAGTGTGCCGATTCATACACTTGATGAAATGTCTATTTATTTAAGCCAAGCAAAAAAAGGGATTTATATTCGAGCAGATCAATTTCCGTTTGTTATTTCCTTTTTGGAACATTGTACCAAGCTTAAACAATTTATGAAGGATAAGGAATATGCGGCACCAAATGTCTCGCTTTATGTTCAATCCATTCCTGATGTTAGAGAGCTTACAGAGGAAATAGCAAGATGTATTAGACATAGTAATGTGGATGATTATGCTTCTAGTGATTTAGCCTATTTAAGAAGACAGCTGTCCATCCTGACAGATCGAGTAAAAGAAAAAGCGAGTCAATTAGTGAAATCGAAAAAATATACGGGCTATCTTCAGGACAAAATTGTTTCAGAGCGTAACGGTCATTTGACCCTCTCTGTAAAAAGAGAATATCGAACGAAAATCCAAGGTAGTGTACTGGATACATCCGCATCTGGAGCGACGGTATTTATTGAGCCAATTGAACTTGCTGACATGCAAGCAGAAATCGAAACCATGAAGCTAGCAGAAGAATCTGAAGTAGAAAGAATTCTATATGAATTAACGGAGAAGCTCTTGGCTGAGGAAGAGGCCATTAATTTAGCAATAGAAACGATGCACTATTATGATGTTTTATTTGCGAAAGCAAAATATAGCCGAGTAATTGCTGCAAAGCCGCCTTTCTTATCAGAAGATTATACGATTTATTTAAAAGAGGCTCGTCATCCAATGCTTGGAGACAAAGCAGTTCCTTTAACTATTTCATTTGGAGAAGAGCATCGTGCCCTTGTTATTACAGGACCAAATACAGGTGGGAAAACAGTCACATTAAAAACAATTGGTTTATTAACAATGATGGCTCAATCTGGCTTATTAATTCCAGCGAAAGCAGGGAGTAAAATCGCCATTTTTCAACATATATTTGTGGATATAGGCGACGGACAAAGTATTGAACAAAATTTAAGTACATTTAGCTCCAGATTAGTAAATATAATTGATATCTTAAGAACAACCAATGACCGATCCCTTGTATTGCTTGATGAGCTAGGATCAGGGACCGATCCCGGAGAAGGTATGGCTCTTGCTATTGTCATTTTAGAACAACTTTATCAAAAAGGAGCAACCTTATTTGCGACCACTCACTATAGCGAGATGAAAGAATTTGCAGATCAAACAGAAGGCTTTTTAAATGGAACAATGGAATTTGATATCAATACATTGCGACCAACATATAAACTATTACTGGGACAAAGCGGAAGAAGCCAGGCATTTGAAATTGCAAGTAAATTAGGCCTGCACCCTAAGCTCATTGAAAAGGCGCACCAGATAACGTATAAAACATTTCGGAATTTCCATCATGAACAGAATTTAAAGGAGCTGGATTTTCAGCAGCAAATTGTAATCAATAAATACGCGCGAAAGGCAGTAGAGAAAAAAACGACTAATACCCTTCCATCCCGGGAGCCTATTTTTGAGAGAGGAGATAATGTGATTCTTACAGAGACGGATGAAATGGGAATTGTTTATCAAGGTCCTGATGTACAAGGAAGATATATAGTGCAGGTTCGACAGGAAAAAAGAACCGTGAACCAAAAACGATTAAAGCTCTATATAAAAGGAACAGAGCTATATCCGCAAGATTATGATTTCGATATTATTTTTAAATCGAAAGAATATCGGAAAATAAACAAGCAGCAAAAAAGAAAGCATATAGAAGATGTATGGCTTGAGGAGGAATAGGTGATAGAACCGTTGTCTGAGTCCTTTGGGGAGAGGAAGTAAGGGGAAAGGGAGTAGAGGGGAGCTTTACCCTGTTGCACCTAAACAAAAAAGCATACTACACTCAAAAGAGCTGGTAGTATGCTTTATCAAGTTCCTTCTACCACGGTAAAATTCGTTTATACCATGGTACTTTTTCTTTTGCTTTGTCCTTATTTGCTGGTTTTTCCTTAGAGTCTTCTTTTGGTAAATCAGCACAAAATTCTGTTGGTACAGTATCTTTAGTAAAGTACATCATTCTTTTTGTATCACATGCAGCTGATGCGAGTTTGCCGCTCTTAGGATCGATATAAACGCCAACAGTACCTTTAGTTGGTGTAAATCCTTTGATCGGCTCTTTTTTTAAACTATGTTCCATAAACTGAACCCAAACTTTCTTTGCATATGTTTTATCGGCTGCTAACGTTATAGGCTCTCCCTGATCATAGCCTGTCCAAACAGCGGATACTAGCTGTGGAGTATAACCAATCATCCAACTGTCTGATTCAGTGGAGCCAGATTTTCCTGCATAAATTCTTGTGATGTCGTCTTTAATAGTACTTCCTGTTACAGAGGCATAGCCATTAAGAGTAGGGTCAAACATGCCTGTCATCATTTGATTCATCACAAACGTTAAATCCGTATCTAAAATCTTTTCTGGTTTTGTCTTATGTTCATAGAGAATCTGCCCATCATTTGTCTCAATTTTTGTAATGAAAACAGGAGATACCCTATTTCCTCCGTTGGCAAATATACTATAGGCATTTGCCATATCAATCACACGAACATTAGACGTTCCAAGAGCGAGAGATGGAACCTCTTGTAAATCGGTTGTAATGCCGAATTTCTTGCCTGTTTTTACCAATGTATCTTGCCCTAAAAAAAGATGGGTTTTAACCGCATAAACATTATCAGAGACAGCTAGTGCCTGTGCCATGGTAATATTTCCATCGGCATATTGATTGTTAAAATTATGCGGGGTATATGGATCTCTCCCATCATCAAAGCGAAAGGTTGTTTGTTCGCTGCTCATCATCGTAGCCGGTGTAAATCCATGTTCAAGAGCTGCATAATACAATAAAGGCTTGATCGTCGAACCAGGTTGCCGAGTTGCTTGAATTGCTCTGTTAAATGGACTTTCTTCATAATCTTTTCCACCTACCATTGCCTTAACGTGGCCTGTAGCTGGATCCATGGCAACGAAGCCAATTTGTATATTACTATCCTTATTTATCGTCTGGTTAATCGTTTCCTCTGCTATTTTTTGCTGCTCTGTATTCAAGGTTGTATACACTCTTAATCCACCTAATTGAATCGTTTTATCATCTAAATGAAGCTGGTTTTTTAGAATGCTTTTTACAGTATCTTGAAAATAAGGAGCTGTTTCGACACTAGCATTTGGAAATTTTCCTACTAACGACAGTTTTTCCGTTAAAGCTAACTGCTTATCCTCTTCTGTTATATATCCATTTTCAATTAAGGAATTTAGGATGATGCCCTGTCTTTTTTTCGCATTCTCCATCGATGAAAAAGGAGAATATATACTAGGTCCCTTCGGAATACCAGCAAGCATGGTTGCCTCTCCTAATGTTAGTTCGGAGGCCTTTTTTCCAAAGTAGTATTGGCTTGCAGCCTCTGCTCCATATGCTCCATGACCATAATAAATGGTATTGATATAGCCTTCTAGAATTTCATCCTTTGTATAGAATATTTCTAATCGAAGTGTATAAAATGCCTCTGCAATTTTTCGCTTCCACGTCTTTTCATGCTCTAAAAATAAGTTTCGAGCATATTGCTGGGTTATTGTGCTCGCGCCTTGAACTTTTGCCATTGCTCTTATGTCGGCTAAAATAGCACCGCCAATTCGTTTATAGTCAAAGCCGTGATGAGAATAAAAGTTTTTATCTTCAATAGAAACAGTAGAGTCTACTAAATAGGGACTAACATCATCAATGGATACCCAATACCTTTTCTGTCCATTGCTGCTTTCGCCAATAATGCTGCCATCATCTGAATAGTAGATTGTTGACTGAGAAACAGCTAGCGGTGGAGGACCTAGTGTACGAGCATATACATATATACCGATAAAAATCATGCTTGCGGTTATCATGAAAAGAAGTCCTAATATAATCAATAGACGTAAATATTTCCCAGAGTTTTTAAGTTTATTTACAATGACTTCCAAAACATGACACCTCCTAAGTAGAACCTTCTTTGTTCTTTTATCGCATTAATGAAAGATAAATAGATAAAACTAGTATGTGGTAAAGATTGGCGTTTTAAACATTTTTATCATGGAATATAAAAAAAAATCTTTGCTTTTATACGAATATCCACTATACTTTTTTCGTGTTTGTTATTTGTTTGATTGGGAAGTATAAAAAGAAGATTGTACTCACAAGAAATGAAGAAACTAGGAATGTTTAGCATATAAGAAACTTTATACCAATCAAATGAATGGAGGATATGTCAATGGGAATTTGGTTTACAGAGAAGCAGACCGACGATTTTGGAATCACTATGAAAATCAAGCGTACATTACATACAGAACAAACACCGTTTCAAAAGTTAGATATGGTAGAAACAGAAGAATGGGGAAATATGCTATTATTGGACGATATGGTGATGACTTCTGTTAGAGATGAGTTTGTTTACCACGAAATGGTAGCACATATTCCACTGTTTACACATCCCAATCCTGAGTATGTTCTAGTTGTTGGCGGTGGGGACGGCGGGGTTATTCGAGAAGTTTTAAAGCATCCTAGTGTCAAAAAAGCGACGCTTGTTGATATTGATGGTAAAGTAATTGAATATAGTAAGAAGTTTCTACCAGAGATAGCAGGTAAGCTGGATGATCCAAGAGTAGATGTACAAGTAGGCGATGGGTTTATGCATATTGCCAAAAGCGAGAAGAAATACGATGTTATTATGGTTGATTCCACAGAACCAGTGGGTCCAGCTGTTAATCTGTTTACAAAGGGCTTTTATGCAGGAATAGCGAAAGCATTAAAGGACGATGGACTTTTTGTTGCTCAAAGTGACAATCCTTGGTTTAAAGGAGAGCTCATTCGTTCCGTGCAAAGAGATGTAAAGGAAATATTCCCGATAACCAGATTATATATCGCCAATATTCCGACGTATCCAAGTGGCATGTGGGCATTTACAATTGGATCTAAACAGTATGATCCATTAAATGTTCCAGAAAGTCGCTTCCATTCGATAGAGACAAAGTATTATACGAAAGAGTTACACAAAGCAGCCTTCATCTTACCAAAGTTTGTTCAAGATCTCTGTGACGGGGATAACAGCAAATCAAGGGAATGATTGGACTGTCTTTGAATAAAAAGGAGAGATGACTAATGCGTTTTGACGAATCGTATTCAGGAAATGTATTTATTAAAAGTTTTCCAAATTATGAAGAAAGCCAAGTAGTATTGTATGGTATGCCAATGGACTGGACCGTTAGCTTCCGTCCTGGCTCCCGTTTTGGCCCAGCAAGAATTCGAGAGGTTTCTGTTGGGTTAGAAGAATACAGCCCTTATTTGGATAGAGAGCTTGAGGAAGTAAAATATTTTGACGCAGGGGATATTCCTTTACCATTTGGAAATCCACAACGCAGCTTAGATATGATTGAAGAATTTGTGGACAAAGTATTAGGTGATAATAAATTTCCGCTTGGAATGGGAGGAGAGCATTTAGTATCGTGGGGCGTGTTCCAAGCAATGTATAAAAAATATCCGGATTTAGCTATCATACATATGGATGCCCATACAGATCTTCGCGATGAATATGAAGGAGAGCCATTGTCTCATTCCACGCCGATCAAAAAAGTAGCCAATTTAATTGGTCCCAAAAATGTATATTCATTTGGGATTCGTTCTGGAATGAAAGAAGAGTTCCAGTGGGCGAAAGAAGTAGGGATGCATATTTCTAAGTTTGAGGTGCTAGAGCCATTAAAAGAAATCTTGCCAACACTTGCAGGCAGACCTGTATATGTAACCATAGATATTGATGTCTTAGATCCAGCGCATGCCCCTGGAACAGGTACGGTGGATGCAGGAGGAATTACTTCAAAAGAATTATTAGCATCCATTCATGAAATAGCGCGCTCTAATGTTCAGGTAGTTGGAGCGGATTTAGTTGAAGTAGCGCCAATTTACGATCCATCTGAGCAAACAGCGAATACAGCAAGTAAATTAATCCGTGAAATGATTTTAGGGTTTGTAAAATAATATAATTTTAATAAGCTGGGACATAGTTTCCAGCTAGAAATAAAGTCAAACAATTGTACGAAAGATTTCATATGGTTGTTTGACTTTATTATTAGACATTTTAAATTCAACCATTAACTTTAGAAAATGACTAGGAAAATATTGTAGCTTTGTAATGTGGTTATTAAGAAACTGAAATAGTGTTCTGCTAGACTATATATGGAGCATTTGGCGTATGCTTGTCCATGAAAAGGAGGGCATCATATTACATAGGGAGAAGGATGAAAATGGGGAAAAGGATTTTTGTTCTACTAGTAGGGGTAATGGTTTTATTTGCGGGCTTTCATTCAGTAAATACGGTACAAGCTGCTAGTAAAAAAACGAAATATGTGACAGCAAGCACTCTTAATATAAGAAGTGGTCCAGGTACTTCTTATAAAGTAGTGATAACCGTTAAGAAAAATCAGGCTGTAACAGTAACCCAAACAAAAGGGTCTTGGGATAAAGTGACAGTTGGAAAGAAAACAGGCTGGGCTTCTAACAAATATTTAACGACAAAAAAGCCAGCAGCAAAGGCAACGACATCTACAAAAACGATGTATGTTACAGCAAGTACGTTAAATGTGAGAAGTGGTACAGGAACCAACTATAAAGTAGTTGCGACAGTCAAAAAAAATCAATCTTTAAAAGTATCACAAACAAAGGGATCTTGGAGCAAGGTAACGGTGGGCAGCAAAACAGGCTGGGCATCAAGTAAATACCTAACAACCAAAAAACCCGCAGAACCAAAAAATTTAGCAGCTGGCCTAAAAACAGTAGGAAAGAATAAACAATTGATTCTTGTTACTTCAAATGGCTATAATATATCCTCTGCTGAGATTCGCACTTTTGAAAAAAATAAAAAGGGTGAATGGATTCCGGTTTTAACGACAACTGGACATATTGGGAAATATGGCTTTACTTCAAATATGAGTGAAGGCGGAAAAAAATCACCCATTGGGAAGTTTACGATCGGAACAGCGTTTGGTACACAAAAAAATCCTGGGACAAAATTACCTTATCGAAAGATAACCAATGATGATGTTTGGGTAGATGATCCGAAATCTAAGCTATATAACACATGGCAGTCGAAAAAGGTAACAAAAGGTCAATGGAAAAGTGCCGAAAATATGAATGTGCCGGCATACAAATATGGATTTGTTATTGACTACAATACAAAGCGAGTTCCTAATAAAGGAAGCGCAATTTTCTTCCATATTGCAAATAGTTATACGCTAGGCTGTACAGCAACTTCAGAAGCAAACGTTGTGAAGGTTTTAAAATGGCTGGATCCATCTAAAAATCCTGTGATTATCCAAACACCAATCAAGGAACTAAGCAACTATTAAAGCGAAAACCTGCAGATTGTACTGTAGGTTTTTTACATATAGGGTTATGTCAAGAGAGAATATCTTCGTTCTTTTGCGAACCATCTTGCACTTCCCCTTTAAAAAATTTATACTTATAAAGTTACACAGTAAATGAAAAGGAAGTGTTGTCGTTGTCTCAACCATCAGGGCAACAAGTGCCTGTAAAATTACACGTTACAACACATATATATAACGGGAAAAATAAAGAAAGTATTGAGTGGATTGGGTTTGGTCAATACTTAGAAAAAGATACTAGTAAATATATAAAATATGAAGAAATCATAGAAGAAGGTACCATCAAAACAATTATTAAAATCACAGAAAAGGAAGGATTAATCCTTCGAAGTGGAGCAGTCAAAATGCGCCTTCCTTTTCTTATTAATAAACAAAAGGTCGGCAGCTACGAAAGTCCTTACGGTGTATTTCAGCTAGTTACCGATACAAAGAGACTGGCGCTAGAAGTGGAACAGCAAGCAACCACAGGTTCATTAGATATTTTATATGATTTAAAGATGCAAGGAAGCAATAATGGAACCTATCATATGACTATTTCATTTAAGGAGGAGACAGAGTAAAAATGAATATTGTAGATCAAATAAAGGACAAGCTAAAGGAAGAAATTAAACAAAGTGTCATAAAAGCTGGATTAGCAGCAGAAGAACAAATTCCCGAAGTAATATTGGAGTTGCCAAAGGATAAAGCCCATGGTGATTATTCTACAAATATGGCGATGCAATTAGCGAGAGTTGCCAAAAAAGCGCCAAGAATGATTGCAGAGGCGATTATTGAGAATTTCGATCAAACGAAAGCTTCTATTAAAAAAGTTGAAATAGCAGGTCCTGGTTTTATTAATTTTTATATGGATAACAGCTATCTAACGGATTTAATTCCAACTATCCTTAAAGCAGGAGAGCAATATGGACAAACTACAGTTGGAAATAATGAAAAAGTACAAGTGGAGTTTGTTTCAGCTAACCCAACTGGCGACCTTCACTTAGGTCATGCGCGTGGGGCGGCTGTAGGAGATTCTCTTTGCAATATCTTAGATAAAGCTGGCTATGATGTTTCAAGAGAATACTATATTAATGATGCTGGTAACCAAATTAATAACTTAGCATTATCGGTAGAAGCGCGTTATTTCCAAGCATTAGGGATGGAAAAAGAAATGCCGCAAGATGGCTATCATGGAGAAGACATTATCGGAATCGGGAAAAAGCTAGCAGAGGAATATGGGGATAAGTATGTCCATGTTTCAGAACAGGAACGTTTTGACTTCTTCCGTGAATACGGTCTGAAGTATGAAATGGCTAAATTAAAACAAGATTTAGAAGATTTCCGTGTGAAATTTGATGTGTGGTTCTCCGAAACATCTCTTTATCAAAATGGAAAGATTGATATAGCGTTAAACAAATTAAAGGAAAATGGCTATATTTTTGAACAGGATGGAGCGACATGGTTACGTTCTACTGATTTTGAAGATGATAAAGACCGTGTGCTTATTAAAAATGACGGCTCTTTTACGTACTTATTGCCAGACATCGCATATCATAAGGATAAATTAGATAGAGGCTTTGAAAAGCTTATTAATATTTGGGGTGCAGACCATCATGGTTACATTCCTCGTATGAAAGCTGCAATCCAAGCATTAGGATATAACAAAGAAGCATTAGAAGTGGAAATTATTCAGCTTGTTCACTTATATAAAAATGGCGAAAAAATGAAGATGAGTAAGCGTACAGGGAAAGCTGTAACAATGAGAGACTTAGTAGAAGAAGTAGGGCTAGATGCAACTCGTTATTTCTTCGCCATGAGAAGTGCGGATACGCATTTAGATTTTGACTTAGATCTCGCTGTATCCCAATCGAATGAAAACCCAGTATATTATGCACAATATGCCCATGCTCGTATTTCAAGTATCTTGAGACAAGGAAAGGAACAAGGAATAGAGCTGACCGATGAGCTGAATGCTGCACTAATTACGGCGGAAAAGGAATTTGACTTATTAAAGAAATTAGGAGAGTTCCCGCAGGCAGTAGGAGAAGCAGCATTAAAGAGAATGCCGCACCGTATTACGAATTATATTTACGATTTGGCATCAACTTTCCATAGCTTCTATAACGCTGAAAAAGTTTTAGATGCAGATAACTTAGAAAGAACAAAAGCACGTTTAGCATTAATCCAAGCAACGCAAATCACATTAAGAAATGCCTTGGCGCTTATTGGCGTATCTGCACCAGAAAAAATGTAATAAATCAAAAGGAGGAAAGCGAAAATAGATGCTTTCCTCCTTTTAATAGGTTATTTCTTCAACATTGCAAGGTATTCGATTTTTTTCTTTTGGTATTAAAAAAGGTAAGGAGAAGAGATTTAACATTTTCCTATTCCTATAATACTCTTCAGTATTTGTAAGATCATATAAGAAATAAATAACGAGATGATGAAATTGAGTATTATATTAGCATTGCTGGCAGCTTCGATCATCATCAGCATTTTTATTTGGCTTTATACCGCGCGAAGCATTACAACCCACGTCCAGATAGGGCGTGGGGTTAATGATTTCTATATAAGGGTATTTTCACTCGCACTTCTCCGCCGCCCTCTATCGTGTTTCCAAGAGTCAGTTCTCCATTATGGAGATTCACAGCATTTTTTGCGAAGGTCAACCCCATTCCATAATGACCTTTAGACTGACGGGCCTTGTCATCCATGTAAAAAAGTTCTGTTGCTTTTTTTAGCCCGCTTTCCGAAAATCCATTTCCTGTGTCTTTTACCAAAAAGTAAAGAGTATCAGAATCGCATTCCGCATGCACCGAGACAGTCCCATCTTCTGGTGTATAATCAACCGCGTTTGTTAAAATATTCAATAACGCTCTATGTAACAGCTGCCAGTCAATTTCCGCCTCTTTCTTGAGATTTTCTTTTTTAAATGAAATAGTTATTTTCTTATTCCCTTTATAGGCGGATATATCTTTCTGCAGAGTTTCTGTCAGCTTATCTATAAAGGCTTTCTCCAAATGAATAGTTAAGGAATCCTCCGTTCTTGAAAGATAAATAAGCTGAGAAATATATTGTTCAATTTGATTTCCTGCTCCAAGAATATACTTTGTATACTCAGCTTGTTCTTCGTTTTGAATAGATAAGCTGAGTAATTCAGCATTTCCTTTAATAATGGTAATCGGGATTTTGATATCATGTGCCAAAGCACCAATTTGCTCTTTCTTATTTTTTTCTAACCGCCACTGGGCCTCGAGTGATGACCGAAGAGCATCTCTCATTTCAATTAAGGAGTCAATTACATCATCAAATTCCTTAATATGTGTAAATTCGGGGGTGAACTGCAAATTTTGCTCTTTTATATATCGAGTAATTACATTCAGTGTTTCAAAATGTTTTCTTAATCTATTAGCAAAGTACGTTGTTATAATAGAAATGTCTATAATGAGCAAGATTATCAAAATACTGATACTCGTTAATTCATAATTAGGAAGGTATTTTCTTAATAAAGGTGAGCTGAAATCTGCCCGTAATGAATATTGCAAAATACAATACTCATTTTTTCTTTCTATAATCAAATATCCTTTTTGTTTATAATTGACATACGGTTTTTTTTCAAGCTTCTTTTTTACCAGGTTCAGATCTGTTTCTTTAATAGTTCCAGCTGTTTTTTGTTTTGTTTCTTTATCTAGGAGGGCAAATGACATCGTATCAGGAATCACATCAGCAGTTACTTTATCTACATGTTCCAGCTTCGGCGCAAGTTTCTCTGCTTCTTGTTCATTATAATTTGCTGGATGTGAGAAGCCCATATTCATAGCGATGGTATTCATAAATAAATAGAGCAGAGCAAGTACAATCAAACTAATACATAACGCAGCTATATACTTTATCAGTTCTCTAAGAAGTGTTTTTTGGCCATTAAAATTTATTCCCATTTGTACCCGAATCCCCATACCGTTTTGATAGGGTCTGCATTATGCTCTTTACATTTTCTGCGAATCGTTCTGATAAACTCAGTAATTGTTGAATACAAGGCATTCCCCTCAAGTCCATATATCTCCTCGTAAATTTGTTCTCTTGAAAAAGTTCTCCCTTTATGTTGAGCTAAAAATTCAAATATTTTATATTCATTTTTTGTTAAGTTAAGTTTTTGATTATTGATAAATACTTCTTTACTATCAAAATGAAATAAAAAACCAGAGATGACTCTTTTCGATTGATGTTTGTCTCTCCGTTCCCTTCTTAAGTGAGCATTAACTCTAGCACTAAGCTCTCTAACGCCGAACGGCTTTGTAATATAATCATCTCCGCCAGTAATGAGGCCTTTGATTATCGCTTCCTCTTCAGTTTTAGCCGTGAGGAATAATATGGGACAATCCACCAAAGGCCGTATCTGTTTACATAGCTCAAAACCGTCAATGTCCGGCATCATAACATCAAGCAAAATTAAATCATATCCTTGAAATAAATCAGGCGGCTGGCCTTTAACACGATCTAAAGTGTCGACTTTATGCTGATCACGGCGCAAAATATTTTGTATCAGTGCAAGAATATCTTTTTCATCATCGACAGCAAGGATTTTTGCCATTTTCCATCCCCCTCATGCTATTCAAACGTTTTTCTGCCTTCCCATCTGCTAAACCATATTAGACTGGCAATAATTATACATACTGTACCAAAAACAACAATAAATACCGCTGAATTTATTTCATGCATTAATAAAGAATAATTCCCTTTTTCTATAAAATGGAGAACCCCATTTAAACCTGATAATCTAATACTCCAAGCCCAAGGGTTATATTTCCATATCGCATCTCCTAATCCAGTATTCATGAGAGCTGTCAAAAGCAGGCCCGCTCCGCCTATCAGAACAGAAGCACCCATTCCAAACATACAGCTGATAAAAAAATAAATAACATATAGAACGACACTGCCCGCAACCAGCCAGGCAGCACCTGTTATAAAAATATCATAAGGCAAATCCGGCACATTTAAAATAAATGTTAATCCCATTATATAAAGGAAAAGCGCTATGCCAATTGAGCAAAGTTCCATGAGAAGAAGCATTAACATTTTACTGGCATAAGCAATAATTTTCGGAGATGTGCCTCCCAGCAACACTTGGAATTTTCCAGCCTGTTCTTCTAAAGATGCGGTCATGCCGCATAAAACCCCTATGAGCAGCGGTAATGCAATAGCAATAGCTTCCATAAAAGATTTATACAAATGAAATTGGCTTTGGTCTCTTCCATAAAAATACAGGATTAACACACCTGAACAAACTATAGGGATAATGAAATGCAGCCACATAAAGGAGGTGTGCCTGTTTTTTTGAAAATCAGCTTGTAAACACCTCAAAAGCAGTCCCACTTTACATCGCCCCCTGCTTTTTTCTTCTGTAATCAATGGAAGGAGCAAATGAACGGCTGGTTAAAAACGCTATTAACAAAAATAATAGTACAGAAATCAATATAGCGGGAGGGACGACCATCCAACTCAACAAAGGATTATTTTTTTCAAGCAACAGACCGTTAGGGTGAATACCTATTGTTGGACACATCATTCGGATTGGCCAGCTCCACGGAATAAACCACCAAAAAGAGCGAGATGCCGGCATTATTCCCAAAACAAATGTTCCTATGAGATTTAACATTACTGCTATTGTAAGACCCCACTTTTTGGCAACAAATAAACAAAGTGGAATTTGCCAAAGGCTTGTTACCCAAAGCAATAAACTTGCGGCAACTGTAGAAAGCGTAACAATGGCAAAATCAGCTAAAACGAATCCCATAAGTAACATAAACACTAAAAATACAATTTGAGATAATAACGAATAAACCATAATAATGACAATCTTAGAATACCATAATCTCCCCAAATCAATAGGCAATGAATATGTGCCATTATAATTAGAGGCTTTTTTTTCTTTTTGATGAGATAACGAGCAAAGTAAAGCAATCATCACTGGCATAAAAATAATAGACCACCAGTTAAAAGTACCGGAAACAAAAAATTGAATGTTCATTAAAAAAGAAAAACCTATATTAAGGAGCGGTACAAAGATAATCATTTTTCTAGAAAAAGTCCGTTTAAACTTCAGGTTTTCGGCCTTCATATAATTTATCATCTTTTTACACCCTCTTTTTCACGGCTTGCCTTTACAACTTCCATAAACAAATGCTCTAAATCATCAGTCTTATTTATTTCGCCCTGGTATCCAAGGTGACCGCCGATGATAATCCCAATATGATCTGCTATTTGCTCTACTTCTGAAAGGATATGACTAGATAAAATCACGGTTATTCCTTCTTGAGGAAAAGAGCGGATAAGGTCTCGGAGCTCCTGAATACCGATTGGATCTAGCCCGTTCGTAGGCTCATCAAGAATTAATAATTTAGGATGATTTAATAAAGCAATAGCAATCCCCAGCCGCTGCCTCATCCCCATAGAAAACTGGCCTGCTCTTTTCTCACCAGTATGCTGCATATCTACAGTCTTTAGCACACTGTGTATACGCTCTTCAGATAGGCCCAGCAGCGTGGCATGTACTTTTACATTTTCAAATGCTGTTAAATTATCGTAAATGGGCGGAGCTTCTATTAAAGATCCAATATTTTGCAAATCAGAACGATCCCATTTATGTCCGTCGAAGAAAACCTCACCAGAAGTCTTCCGTAAAATTCCTGTCAATATTTTAAGTGTTGTCGATTTCCCAGCTCCATTTGGTCCAAGCAGACCATAAATGCTGTTTTTTTGAACAGTTAGTGAAACATCTGAAACAGCTGTTTCCTTGCCAAACTTTTTTGTAAGACTTTTGGTTTCTAATAGGACTGCACTCATTTCACACTCTCCCTTATTCCTTTTCATTCTTAATCAAAACCGCCCGATAATACTCGTGATTAAACTCAACGATGATTTCATCTTTGGCATCGACGTCTTCGTTTGCACTGTAAACCTTCCCATATCGTAAAGGTTTTTTCTCTCTGATATCATCAGGGTCAAGAGAGATATACGGTTCTTTCAGTTCTTCTTCCGACCATCTCTTTCCGTCGCTATCTACAAAGAAAGTTTTGCCTATTGCCCCTATGACTTTTCCTTTTGTGTCTTCATCAACTTTATCTTTCAGCTGATAAAGTTTTTCGTTGTAGACCACTTGAGCGAATTTTCCCTTAGCAATCAAACTCTCCATTGTTTCAGCTGTTTCGTTTTCGTTACCCTCAGTAAAATGCATTGTTTTTTTTGTTTCTTCAATGGTTTTATCTTTAAACTTTGTTAATGATTGACATGCAGATAACATAAGTAAAACAATAAAACAGCATGAAATGTTTATACATCTTCTTAAAAACATATACACCACCTCAATCTTATGACTTTTCCCCCTGTGCGTGTCTATGTGGGATGTTGATTATTCTAGAATACTTTTATCAAAATTTAATCAAGATACATTTCTAACTGGAAACTCAAAACATTTGGGCTACTGGCAATACGATCGACTTGTCCAAATAAAAAGGGGGATAGATGAGATTCAAATATATTTTCTTTCTCAAAATTTTTGTGTCTTGATCAATAAAGGTTTTTTAATATCCCAATACTTGTTCAATAAATAATCTTTAAGGTTATACAATTTTAATTCTTTAAAAGAAAAATTATGTGGAGTATATAAATGATATCCAAGATTTTCTTTCTGCACTGCCTGTTTCCAAAGTATAAAAAATTCCTGCTGTCCAATTTTCAAGAAATAAAATAGAGAAATGACTGGAATCACCAATAAGGATAGTTTAGACTTTGGATTCCATGACATAAAAAACGTAATTAAAAGTATAGAAAATAGATTATTCAAGAACGGAAGGGGAGGAAAGTGCCGGTAGAAAGAAATAGATTAGACGTGATTACGTCTTGCAGTATTATGGTCAAAAACGATTATTTCCTTAATCAGCTTGCGCTGGAAATCGGAGTCTTACCCGCCGCATTGAGCCGCTTGCTAAATGGAGAAAGTGAAGTGTATTCAGGCTGCGGCTGATCACCACAGACCCTTTTTCTTAAAAATTAATTAAACCCCGAACAATTATACGAATATTTTTTTTAGTGTGTACGTATAATTATTCGGGGTTATATTTGATTGAAATACTTATTATGCTTAATTAATAACCCACTTATCCTTTAAAAATAGCATTCTGCCAATCAGAAAGGAAATAACGATAAAGACTAAATTTGATCCTAGGGTAAGAAGCAAATGCTGATAAATTATTTCCCCGAATATTAACTCTTTTAGAGTGCTAAATACATTAACAAAAGGAATAATAAAATGGTTAGTAGTTAATTCATTTATTCCAGTAGTTGATAAAAGCATCATTGGAAAAATAGTCAGAAGCAGTATCGGTGTGCTATAGCTTTGAGCCTCTTTAATCGTCTTACCAATAATACTAGTAATCATAAGCAATGAAGCAATTAACATAGAGTAAATAATCGTCATAACCAAAGCGAATAAGATAATTAATGCAAAATTATCATGCACAGGAACAGCATTTTTTAAATTTTCCGTAAAAAAGGCAATTTCAAGCACAACTACCAGCAAAGTGATCAAACCAGTTAAAACCCCAATGGTGGTGATAGTTAACCATTTAGAAATAACTAAAGTTGAACGCTTTACGGGAGTCATTAATAATGCCTCCATTGTTTTCTTTTCTTTTTCTCCTGCAAACAGATCCGCAGCGGCAGGAGAAGCTCCGACTCCTAAAGCTAATGATAGGATTAATGGAATAAGCATAGCGACTAAATTAATGGTTGGGTCCTCTGCAGAAATTTCTTGTTGTTCAATAGAGAAAGGCTGTACAATCGAACTTTCGACACCTGCTTCATTTAATCGTTCTGTTACCACCATCTTTTCGTATTCATTTAATGCATTCATAACAATCGAAAGTAACGTAGAAGATTTTTCACTAAAGGAATCTCCAATGAGAACGATATTGGTATTTTCTCCTTGGCTGAGTTTTTCGCTAAAACCATTCTCTATCAGTATGGCAGCCTGTGCATCTCCGTCTTTTACCATTTTTTCGGGATTATCAGAATCTATTAATTCAATGTTTGTATAAGCAGCTAAATTAGCTTTCATCTCTTCGTTTATATTTGTTGGAATGGCTAATTGGTAGGTGTCTCCTTCATCACTAGATACTAACTTTTCATAAAAGAGGGTTAAGCCTGTCATCATAATAATCGGTAAGAAAACGGAAAGTAGTAATGTGCGTCTATCGCGAAATGAATCCTTTAATTCTTTTAAAAATAATTTAAATAGCATATGTGTTTCCTCCTCTAACTAATTTACTCATAAAGATGTAGTTTAGGTCCTGGCTGCCTTCCGCTTTGTATAAATCTTCAAGCTTTCCATGATAGACAAGCTCTCCTTTGTGTATCATAGCAACGCTATCACAAAGCAACGCTACTTCTTCCATAATGTGGCTGGAAAATAATATGGTTTTTCCTTCTCTTTTTAATTGATGAACAAGCTGGCGGAATACATTTGAAGCAGTAATATCCAAGCCTGTTGTAGGTTCATCAAAAAGAATAATTTCGGGGTCATGAATAATCGCTCGTGCAATCGCCACTTTTTGTCTCATCCCTTTAGAAAAGCCGCCAACCTTGCGATTTAAATAATCTCTCATTCCAAACATCCTAGAAAGCTCATCGATTCTTACCTTTGTTTCATGTTTTCCTAATCCGTATAGATTAGCAAAGTACTCCAAATTCTCTCTTGCAGTTAATCGCTCATAAAGACCAGTTTCTCCACCGAATAGAACACCAATTTTTTGTTTAATTTCATTTGGGTTTTTCTTTGTATCATATTGATCAACCGTTATAGTTCCTTCTGTTGGTTGAATAAGGGTGGCAATGGAACGTAGAAGCGTCGTCTTGCCTGCTCCATTCTCTCCAAGTAAAGCAATTGTTTCTCCTTTTTTTATGGAAAATGACACGTGTTTCAGGGCTGTTACAGAAGTTTTTTTATCTTGGAATTTTTTAGTTACCGTTTGAATTGTTATCATACTCTTTCACCTCGTATTGGTTTCGTTACATTTATCATAATCGGAGAGCCTCTTTTTTTCTGCCATTATGTCACGAAAATGGCTTTTCATGTCGTGAAAAGGGAGGATACCGCATATAGGAATACTTGTGGGGATGGAAAATGCGGTGAAACCCATCCGAACGTAGAGAAATCATGGTAAAATAAAAAGGGTAATTTCTGTCAGTATTTGTGGGGATGAAGGGAGAAAGAAAAGTTGAGAGTTGGTTTAGTTGATGACCGTATGATTGATCTAGATAAATTAATAGGCATTGTTTCCGGTATTCCTGATGTTGAGATTATCTTCTCAACACTTTCTGCGGAAGAGGCTTATACGGAAATAAAAAAAGAAAGCATTGATTTGTTAATTGCGGATATTGAAATGCCAGGTTTATCGGGATATGAATTAGCGGACATTATTCATTCTCATGCTTTGAATATTTTGGTCATTTTTGTAACAGGTACTAGTGGCTATGCTGTTCATGCCTTTGAACTGAACGTCCATGACTATATTATGAAGCCTTATAATAAGGAGCGGCTTACCCAATCGGTACACCGAGCATTAGAAAAGACAAAGTCTACAGAGATTGCTGGAAGACTTTATATTAAGCAAAAGAGTGAAATTCACATTATCCAAAAGAAGGATATTGTTTTTATTGAACGATCTGGAAGGTCAACAACCATTTATACAAAAGCAGAAGCGATCAAAACATATCAAACGTTAAATGAATTAGAGGGAGAACTGAGAGAAAGAGATTTTATTCGCTCCCATCGATCCTTTATTATAAACATTCATTATGTTAAAAATTTTTCTCTTTATGCAAAGAACTCTTATGCTGTAGCATTCGAAGGATTAGAGGAAAAGGCATTGATTACAAAGGAAAAGGTAGATTTTCTTCAGGAAAATTATTTTTAAAGAGGTATATATGATTAATAATAACCATTTTTATTGGCTGCTTATTGCTGTCTATAGCACCATACATAGCAAAATAGTAATCGACCACGTAAGTTTTTCAGTGCAAGCATATTGGATCTTTGCATTCTTTGTGGGAATATGCTTTGTTATTTCGAAATATTTACATCAAGATAAAGCTGTTATTACTTCCAGCTTAGAAGTTCTCTTCTGGCTTGTACAATCATTGGTTTTGCTTTTGCATATTCAGGTTACTTTCACATACTGGAATATATTATTCCTGCTGTTGTTTGTACTAATAGAAATAGTGCGGTTTATGATTGGAGGAAAAATCTTTTCACTACAACAGGCAAAAGAGTCCTACGAGAAGGAGATAAGCCAATATAATGAACTTTTTCAAGTAGTGCGCAGCGAAAGACATGATTTTTTAAAGCATATTTCAGCTGTGCATTTTATGCTGGAAAAAGAGGGTTCCTCCCATGCTAAGTGTTATTTAGACGAACTGGTAGAAGGATATGAAGAAACAAATCTATCTATAAAAGGGGAAAGTGGATCTGTAGCCTCTGTCTTGCATAGAGTTTATAAGCAGGCGGTTCAGGAAAATATCGCGCTAAAATATGATTTTGATATACCTTTATCGACGTTGCCGATGAAAGAAAAGGATATCGTCGGTTTAGTAGGAAATTTATTGTCTAATAGCTTAGAAGCAAGTCGAGAATGGCAGCAAGAGTATCAACGAGAGGCCCATATTACTATTCGGCTATCCAAAAGAAGTGGGCTTTATTTACTGACATGCAAAAATGACTGCTTGCCTATTCCAGTTTCCATCTTAGACTCTTTATATAAGAAATTTGGTAAGTCGACGAAGATGGGGAAAGAACGAGGATATGGAACAAGAATCATCCTTGATATCGTGAAGAAGCATTGTGGCTATCTTGATTACACCTATAAGGAAGAATCATTTTTTGTCAAAATAAAAATACCAGTCATAAAAAACAGTAACGATGTTTATGATTGATTGGATATTGGTTGCAAATCCGAAGCAGCTTAGGGGTAGCCCATGGAAAGTGAATGGTATTCCGTCTGCGGAAAATAACTACAAAATAATTCTTTTTTAAAAATAAAGACCCAAACAGTCACAAGAAGTTTTATTTACTTCTTGTGATTGTTTGGGGTTATGTTTAGCTGGAATACTTATATTCCGGGCATGTCTTTACAAAACGTCTAGGGATAGTTCCGTAATGTGTTTATAGAAATGGAGCGAAAAGGCGGGCTATCCATTCTTTTAGCTTACTTCTCATTGTAATGGTATCTAAACCTTCAAGAGATAACTCCTTTGCCTGCTGTAAATCCTCTGTTGTAATCTTGTTCATTCTTTCTATAAAGCCTTGGTCGTAGATACAACAATTTAACTCATGATTTAAAAAGATACTGCGTCTATCAAAATTGGCTGAACCAATAATGATAATTTCATTATCAATATTAATTAATTTACCATGAAAAAAACCATTCATATACTGATAAACACTTGCTCCATGTGCAAGCAATGTACGTAAATAAGGAAAAGAAGCCTCCTTGACCAATAAATGATCAGCCTTATCTGGAATAAGGATAGTAATGGAAATATTTCTATGTAATGCTCTTAGTAACTCGCTTGTTATTTGTTTACTAGGTATAAAATAAGGAGTGGTAATTAAAAGAGAACTTTTGCAGTTTTTTATGACATGACAGACTATTTCTTCTAAGTAAACCCCTTGTGTAGGAATTATTTGATGCCTAGATGCTCCCTTTTTTTGCACAGGAAAATATATTCGATTTTGCAGTAGATTTATCTTTGAAGCTTTTAACCAATCCATTAAAAATTCTCGCTGTAAGTCATCGACCCCTTCGCCAATCAATTTAAGATGATAGTCACGCCACGGGCTCAATTTAATATTGGCATGAATATAATCCTTGCCAATATTAAAGCCGCCCATAAAACCAACTTTACCATCAATAATAGCAATTTTTCTATGGTTTCTAACCTGCAAGGAATAAAATAGATAAGGGAAAGATGGAAGCTGGCAAAAAGCAAACTGAATACCAGCCTTTTTTAATTCTTCCCTAACTTTTCTTCTTATTTTATAACTTCCTAACCAATCTAAAATAAGACGCACTTCCACTCCTTCATGTGCTTTTGATTTTAAAAGATTGAGAAACTCTTTGGAAATACTGTCTGTTTTAATAGTATAAAAAAGAATATGGACATGATCAGTAGCCTCTTCAATTGCTTGAAAGAGGGCTGGAAAAAGCTCCGTTCCGTCCGAGTAAATGTGAAAGTCACTATATCTAAAAGGATGATTTTTTCGATTGATTTTTTGGTGCTGAGCTCTCTTACCTAATTGAAAGTCCAGGTAAAGAAGGAAAATGAGTATGGCAATAATGCTTAGGATAATCAAGAATGTCTTCATTCATAATGCCCTCCTTAGAAGGATAGTATTGCCGATATTCCCTTCCTTTCATACCTTGCTTGGTAATGTCCGTAGAGATTGCTATTCATCAAAATTACAATAAATGATGGGAGAGAAAAGAAAAAATAGAGTATAGACTTGCGCACCCCTTGATAGAATCGTTATCCTAGAAGTAAGAATATTCTACATTTAGTTGGGATGGATTAGCAGTGCGGAAATTATGGATATGGATGGGAATACCTGTATATATGGTGGTGTTTACTTTCCTTTATAAGCATCACTTAGGTTCCATTGGCTTCTTTCTTTTATCCCTTCTGTTTTTTAAACTAGCTAAGAACAAACATTCAAAAATAATGGGAAAAGAGAAGGAAAACTTTTATTTTGAAGAAAAGTTAAATAAACCTTAACTAGAACTAGCATATTCACCTAAAATTTGTTTATAATGGAGAATATGTATTTTTACTATTTTAGTTAAAGCTCTTTTCAAAAGGCATTAAAATAGGTTATAGGATTTATTGCAGAATGATCAACAAAAGCATAGAAAAATAATAAACTCCCGAAAAGTGAAACTTCCACCTGAATTTCAGTCCGAGCTTTCAGGAAAGGGATAAGAGTAGATAAGAAAGGAAGTGCAAAAGAATGAGTGTTGATAAATACACACAAGAAGAACTAAAAGAAATGTCGCTAATTGATGTAGCACATGAAATTATGAATGGTGGTAAAACACCTTATGCGTTTAATGAACTAATGGATGAAGTAGCAAAATTAGTTGGGTTAAGTGAAGAAGAGGTTAATGAAAAAATAGCACAATTATATACAGATGTTAATATTGATGGTCGCTTCTTATCATTAGGAGACAATCGTTGGGGGCTTCGTTTATGGTATCCTGTAGATAAGTCAGAAGAAGATGTCGTAACAGTCACAAAACCGAAGAAGAAGAAAGCGAAAAAAGCTGTCGATGATGACTTCGATGATTTTGATAGCCTAGATGAAGATGACGATTTTGATGACTTTGATGCTGATCTAGATGACGAAGAGCTTCTAGATGAGGATGAGGATTTAGATGAAGAAGATGATGATCTACTAGATGACGATTTGTCAGAAGATGATGATGACTTCGATGAAGATTATGAAATCGATGACGATGACGAGGAAGACGACGACGAATTTGATGACGAGGATGAGGATAAATAATCTCCTAGTCTTGACATTTAGAGTCGTTGCTAGTAAAATCTTTTTTGGGCTCCTTAAAAAGAGGAACGAACTAAAATTCGCTAAATATAGCGCTCCCTTACTTTTAGAAAGTAAGTGGAGCGCTTTTTATTTTTTAGTAAAGAAAGTAAATAGCAATCGTTTCATACCCCTCTAAAAAAATTAGTTAATTCGTCTTAAATAAAGAGGAATTGGAGCAAACTTAAATCAAGGGGGATTATATAATGACAAAATATATTTTTGTAACAGGTGGAGTAGTATCTTCACTAGGAAAAGGTATTACAGCAGCATCACTAGGACGCTTGCTCAAAAATCGTGGTGTAAGTGTAACGATTCAAAAGTTTGACCCGTATATCAATGTGGATCCTGGTACAATGAGTCCATATCAGCATGGAGAAGTGTTTGTAACAGATGATGGTGCAGAAACGGACTTAGACTTAGGACACTATGAGCGTTTTATTGATATCAATTTAACGAAATATAATAATGTGACAACAGGAAAAATCTATTCTACTGTATTAAGAAAAGAACGTAGAGGAGATTATCTTGGCGGTACAGTGCAAGTAATTCCACACATTACCAATGAGATCAAAGAACGAGTATTTAGAGCTGGTCGTGAAACGAATGCAGATGTAGTAATTACAGAAATCGGCGGAACGGTTGGAGACATCGAATCCTTACCATTCTTAGAAGCTATTCGTCAAATTAAAAGTGATATTGGTCGTGACAATGTTATGTATATTCATTGTACATTGGTACCATACATCAAAGCTGCAGGGGAAATGAAAACTAAACCAACACAACATAGTGTAAAAGAGCTGCGCAGCTTAGGAATTCAGCCAAATGTGATTGTAGTAAGAACAGAAAAACCTATTTCTGAAGATATGAAGGATAAAATTGCTTTATTCTGTGATATAGACAATAAATCTGTTATTGAGTGTCGTGATGCAGATACACTTTATACTATTCCATTAGCTCTTCAAGAGCAAAATCTTGATCAAATTGTATGTGATCATTTAAAGCTTAAATGTCAAGAAGCAGATATGACAGAATGGATTGAACTAGTAGATCGCGTTCGTCATCTTTCTAAAACAACAAAAATTGCCCTTGTTGGTAAATATGTTGAATTACAAGATGCTTATATTTCTGTAGTAGAAGCTTTAAAACATGCTGGATATGCATATGATGCTGACATTGAGATCGATTGGATCAATGCAGAGCAGGTAACGAAAGAAAATGTCCAAGAATTATTACAAGATGCAGATGGAATTCTTGTACCAGGAGGATTCGGAGACCGTGGCGTGGAAGGGAAAATCCTTGCAACGCAATATGCACGTGAACAGAAGGTTCCTTTCTTTGGAATTTGCTTAGGTATGCAGGTAGCATCTATCGAATTTGCTCGTAATGTTTTAGGTTGGAATGATGCTCATTCTTCTGAAATTAACGAAGCAACAACGCATCCAGTTATTGACCTTCTGCCAGAACAGAAGGATGTGGAAGATTTAGGTGGAACACTTCGTTTAGGTTTATATCCATGTAAATTAAAAGAAGATACTAGAGCATATGAAGCATATCAAGACGAGGTAATTTATGAGAGACATCGTCATCGTTATGAGTTCAATAATCAATATCGTCAAGAGATGGAAAATGCAGGATTTGTATTCTCAGGAACTAGCCCAGATGGCCGTTTAGTGGAAATTGTTGAATTAAAAGATCATCCTTGGTTTGTTGCTTCTCAATTCCACCCAGAATTTATCTCGAGACCAACTCGCCCGCAACCTCTTTTCCGTGAGTTTGTTGGTGCATCTATCCGCTTAGCAGAAAAATAAAGTTTAGGGCAAACTTAAAAAAGAGGCTATTCCACTTATTTGGAAAAGTCTCTTTTTTGTAATGTTTTCTAACATTTAATGTAATAGTCATTCTTCTTTATAAATCATATTCTTTGAGAATTTCATCGGTTGTAAATTTAATGCCATGATAAATAAAAAGAGCAGCAATTAACGATGGATAGCCATATCGCTTTCCTTCATCGTCAGGCAATAAGCCTTTAGAAAGTCTTAAGTCGATAGAAACATCTGCGAAGTCAATCAGTGATTCGATATCAGGATTGGTAATGGAACAGATGGAAATAAAGGGAACTTGAGCATCGTATAGCTGTTTAGCAAATGTGTTTATTTCTTCCTCTTCATTTGTTCGAGCAAAAAGAATAAACCGATCGTTTGAGGTAATAGATTCAAGCGGTGTATTTGCCCATTCTTCTGTATTTGGCATTGGCTCCATCCCAGTTGTTGCTTCTGCTATTACTCCAGCCATTTCATTTGTGGCATAGAAATAAATCTTCCCGTCACTGACAATGGCTTGTGCTAATAGTCTTGAACTGTCTTCGATTGCTTCCTCTTCTTTCTCATGCAATCTTTTAAATAGCCCACTTAGTTGAGTGGAAAACATTTTAAGCAAGTTTGAAAACCTCCATTTTATTAAATTAAAACAGTAATTTGCTTCATATAGTAGATAATTATAATTAAATTGAAGGAAAAGGTAAAATTTAAGGGGATTAGCAGGAAAAAACGACTAAATAGTAGAAAAAGATAAAGTATGATAAAAACGAGAGAATACATACATATAACTTGACTTAGAAGGGAAGGTTCCTTATGAAAGGGAAAATATTAATTGTTGATGATCAATTCGGCATTAGAATCCTTTTGAATGAAGTTTTTCAAAAGGAAGGCTATAAGACGTTCCAAGCTGCAAATGGGAATCAGGCGTTAGAAATTGTGACAAGAGAATCACCTGATTTAGTGCTGCTTGATATGAAAATTCCAGGAATGGATGGAATTGAAATTTTAAAACGAATGAAAAAGCTTAATCAAGATATTCGTGTGATTATCATGACAGCTTATGGAGAACTTGATATGATTCAAGAAGCGAAGGACCTTGGTGCCTTAACGCATTTTGCTAAACCGTTTGATATTGATGATTTGAGAGAGGCTGTTAAGAAGTACATTAATCATTAATCGCCATATTTTATACATATTTATTAGCCAGATAGTCCTTATATGTTTTCCCTTATCTCTAAAAATGTAGTTTCTGTTTAGAAGCTATTGTTTTTTTGAAATCTAAATCTGTGATGTTTCTTACTAAGCCATTATAGGTCATATTTCCAATGCTTTTTCTATAGTTTATAAGTGGATTTAGAATTAAAGTGCTTTCATTCGTCAAAAAGTATATTAATTTGTGACAAAATAGAAAAAAAAGCTTGAACGATAGCATTTCTTGTTTTATTTTGGTATGATTACAATTGAGTTTTTAAATGGAATGATTCGTTTTATTTTACTTGAGGTATTATATACATATTCAACTTTCCTTTGGGAATTTTAATAAAGATTCTCTTGTAAAAAAGAACGATCATTAAATAAGGAGGAAGAAATATGCCTTTAGTTTCAATGAAAGACATGTTAAACAAAGCAAAAGCAGAAGGCTATGCTGTTGGTCAATTTAACTTAAATAATCTTGAGTTTACTCAAGCAATTCTTCAAGCTGCAGAAGAAGAAAAATCTCCAGTTATTCTTGGGGTTTCTGAAGGTGCTGGCCGTTATATGGGTGGCTTCAAAACTGTTGTTAAAATGGTAGAAGGTTTAATGGAAGACTATAACATCACAGTTCCTGTTGCTATTCATTTAGATCACGGTTCAAGTTTCGAAAAATGTAAAGAAGCTATCGATGCTGGCTTTACATCTGTAATGATCGATGCTTCTCACCATCCATTTGATGAGAACGTTGAGATTACTTCTAAAGTAGTAGAATATGCACATGCTAAAGGTGTTTCTGTAGAAGCAGAACTTGGTACTGTTGGTGGACAAGAAGATGACGTTGTAGCTGAAGGTGTAATTTATGCTGATGCTAACGAATGTGTTGAACTTGTTAAACGTACTGGCATTGACACTTTAGCTCCTGCTTTAGGATCTGTTCACGGTCCTTACAAAGGTGAGCCTAACTTAGGTTTTAAAGAAATGGAAGAAATCGGCAACTTAACTGGTTTACCATTAGTATTACACGGTGGTACTGGTATCCCAACAAAAGATATCACAAAAGCTATTTCTTTAGGAACAGCTAAAATCAACGTTAACACTGAAAACCAAATTGCTTCTGCTAAAGCTGTTCGCGAAACATTAGCTGCTAAACCAGAAGAATATGATCCACGTAAATACTTAGGACCTGCTCGTGATGCGATTAAAGCAACTGTAATCGGCAAAATCAAAGAATTTGGTTCTTCTAATAAAGCATAATTTTATCTAAAGGAAAGAGAGGATATCTTTTAGGGGAAGGCCCTTAAAGGATATCCTCTTTTTTATGGAATATTTCTAAAAAGATGTTTTTGTTAGAGGTAAAAGGAGATACTTGTAAAGAATGGAACAAATAAATACCTCGAAAAATAACTTCCATATTTATATTTCAAAAGGGATACTAGCAAGCAGCTTTCAGTTGATTAGCGAATTACCAAAGATTATCATGACTGGTTTATGGAAAAAGCGTATATGAAAGTTGAAGATTCATAGTACCAGATAAATGCCAATAAATTGGTTCGAGTATCATGATGCCTTATATAGGTAATACTAAAAATGTTTGTACTTTGTTAACACAATAGAATGTAAAGTTCATACATATATACTTTTCCATTGAGTCTTAATATTTGGTATAATAAGTAACAGTAATTCAAACAAGATTCTACATCCAAGCCTCATCTTGATTAACTTATAGCAGAATTCGTACTTTTGCATTGGCTTAGAAGGGAGCTAGAAATGGAAAAACTTATGATTGCAGGTGGATCACCTTTAAAAGGAACGGTTAGAGTTAGTGGTGCAAAAAATAGTGCAGTGGCACTTATACCAGCAACCATTTTAGCTGAATCTCCCGTTACTATTGAGGGACTGCCTGACATTTCAGATGTTCAGATATTAAAAGAGATTATGGAAGAGTTAGGTGGAACGGTATCTATATCAGAGTCTGATATAACAATTGATCCCTCTTCTATGATTTCTATGCCTATGCCGAATGGGAAGGTAAAAAAATTGCGTGCTTCTTATTATTTAATGGGAGCCATGCTAGGACGATTTAAAAAGGCGGTAATTGGCTTACCTGGTGGCTGTCATCTAGGACCAAGACCGATAGATCAGCATATTAAAGGATTTGAAGCACTTGGTGCACAGGTTACAAATGAACAAGGAGCCATTTATCTTCGAGCAGATGAGTTAAGGGGAGCAAGAATTTACTTAGATGTAGTAAGCGTCGGGGCAACAATCAATATTATGCTTGCAGCAGTACGAGCAAAGGGGAAAACCATCATCGAAAATGCTGCTAAAGAACCGGAAATTATTGATGTGGCAACACTTTTAACCAATATGGGAGCGAAAATAAAAGGTGCAGGAACTGATGTAATTCGGATTGAAGGGGTAGATCATCTTCATGGTTGCCGTCACACTATTATTCCGGATCGAATCGAGGCTGGTACTTATATTATAATTGGAGCAGCAGTTGGAGATGGTGTGCTTGTGGATAATGTGATCCCTCAACATTTAGAGTCTCTAATTGCGAAATTAAGAGAGATGGGAGTCTCGATTGAATCAAGTGATGAACAAGTGTTTATCAGCTCCAATAACTCTTTGAAACCAGTAGATATAAAAACACTTGTATATCCTGGGTTTCCAACAGATCTTCAGCAGCCATTCACGTCCCTTTTAACAAAGACAAATGGTACAAGTATGGTTACAGATACAATTTACGGTGCAAGATTTAAACATATTGATGAGCTGCGTCGAATGAATGCCGCAATAAAAGTTGAGGGACGATCTGCCATTATTAATGGCCCTGTTCATTTGCAAGGTGCCAAAGTAAAAGCAAGTGATTTACGTGCTGGTGCATCCTTAGTAATAGCAGGGCTTATGGCAGATGGAGTGACAGAAATTACGGGTCTTGAGCATATTGATAGAGGGTACAGCCATATAGTGGAAAAACTTACTGGTTTAGGCGCGACAATATGGCGAGAAAAGATGACCGAAGAGGAATATGAACAAATAAATAATGGCTAAGCTATAATGAACTAGTAAAGCGCCGTGTTATTCATTAAGAATCATGTGTAGAACCTTTTTCTATTTATTAGCCAATATAGGAGAACAGAGGGAGGAAGTTCCCTCTGTTCTAGATTCATTAAAAACTTTTTGGAAAAAGAATTTGAACGGAAATAAGTCTAATAAACCATTCATACGTAAGATTTTCGCTATAAAAGGGGTGTAGGGACCATCCTTTTAAATTTGCTTTGTGAAAAAATAAATGTCCTCCAAAACGGGAATATTCATTAAGCTTCCTCCATACCTTCCTTTTCGAACGACCCTAAAAAAAGAAGGATGAAAACGAAACTTCATCCATATTCCGCTTCCATTATGGAGTGGACAAGTGTTGGTAAAAAAATTCTTGTTGCACATTTTTCGTAGATGGAGGTAAAATAGAGATTGCTTTTAATTGATTCTCGTTGAAGCTAATAGAAACCTGAAGGATAAAATAAAAACTCCTCTTAAGATAAATTTATATTCAAATCAAGGCTCCTTCCGCTTTATTGAAAGAAAGCCATTCTTATGAAAAAAGTTATAAGAAAATGAAAGTATACGATTTATCGATAGCTGGAGAAGAAGCAGGATTCTTCTTTTCCATCCTTCACTTTAATTATTTCTCGCATCAAAATTTCTCTTCACAAAAAGCGTTCGCCTCAAACAGAAGAAAAACCTTCCCACATTTCGAAATAAATGGTAGGGATAACTGAAAATATAAAAGAGTGGTGTAAAAATGGGATTAAATATATCTAGTTTAGAAAATATGAAATTAAAAGAGCTGTATGAATTAGCTCGCGAATATAAAGTTGCCTATTACAGTAAGTTAACAAAAAAAGAACTGATTTTTTCCATCTTAAAGGCAAGAGCAGAGCAAGAAGGCTATTTCTTCATGGAAGGTGTTCTAGAGATTATTCAGTCAGAAGGATTTGGCTT
Organism: Niallia sp. FSL M8-0099; assembly: GCF_038006945.1. Taxonomy (NCBI): domain Bacteria; kingdom Bacillati; phylum Bacillota; class Bacilli; order Caryophanales; family Bacillaceae; genus Niallia; species Niallia sp. FSL M8-0099. The sequence goes on along the minus strand of NZ_JBBOWF010000002.1, from coordinate 1,268,990 downwards.
CTTAAGACCGATTAATTACTCTCCAAGTTCACAGGATATTTATATTTCAGCATCTCAGATTAGAAGATTCGATTTGAGAAATGGAGATAAAGTTTCAGGGAAAGTTCGCCCACCTAAAGAAAACGAAAGGTATTTTGGCTTACTTCAAGTAGAAGCTGTTAATGGAGACGATCCAGAGACAGCAAAAGAAAGAGTTCATTTTCCAGCCTTAACGCCTCTATACCCGAATCGTCAAATACATTTAGAAACAACACAGAGAAATGTATCTACTAGAATAATGGATGTGTTAGCTCCTGTTGGCTTTGGACAACGCGGTCTCATTGTAGCTCCTCCTAAAGCAGGTAAGACAATGCTGATCAAGGAAATAGCAAATAGTATTACAACAAATCATCCAGAGGCAGAGTTGATTGTTTTACTCATTGATGAAAGACCTGAAGAAGTAACAGATATTGAAAGATCTGTAAGTGGAGACGTTGTTAGCTCTACATTTGATGAAGTTCCCGAAAACCATATTAAAGTTGCTGAATTAGTACTAGAAAGAGCAATGCGTCTTGTAGAACATAAACGTGATGTTATTATCTTGATGGATAGTATCACAAGATTAGCTCGTGCCTATAACCTAGTCATTCCTCCAAGTGGAAGAACTTTATCGGGAGGAATTGATCCAGGAGCATTCCATAGACCAAAACGATTCTTCGGTGCTGCACGTAATATCGAAGAAGGCGGTTCTTTAACTATATTGGCTACAGCACTAGTTGATACTGGTTCACGTATGGACGATGTTATTTATGAAGAATTTAAAGGAACAGGTAATATGGAGCTTCATTTAGATCGTGCATTAGCAGAAAGAAGAATATTCCCTGCTATTGATATTAGACGCTCTGGAACACGAAAAGAAGAATTATTGATTCCTAAAGAACATTTAGACAAGCTATGGGCTATTCGTAAGTCAATGTCTGATTCACCAGACTTTGCTGAAAAGTTCTTAAGAAAATTAAGACAAACGAAAAGCAATGAGGATTTCTTTGCGATCCTAGGTGAACAAATGAAAGCAGGAACTGCGAAGCGTTCCTAATCACAGATAAAAGCGATATAAGTGATTTTTAAATTATTTATTTCTATGATTGAAGACTTTCAGTTTTTTTCAATATTTGGTAATTAATGCATGGTTAATAGTGTTGCAAAACAAGAATGTACTTGTTATAATATAATCAATGTGTTTTACAATTACAGTGTCTAAGCACTGTTTTAGAACTCTGTTTCGAAAGTTGCAGGGCGGAAGGAGATGAAAAGGAATGAAAACAGGAATTCATCCAACTTATAACGAAATTACGGTGAAATGTGCTTGTGGTAACGAGTTCAAAACTGGTTCTGTTAAAAAAGAAATCAAAGTTGAAACTTGTTCTGAGTGCCATCCGTTCTATACTGGACGTCAAAAATTTGCTGAAGCTGGCGGACGTGTTGATCGCTTCAACAAAAAATACGGTCTTAAGTAATATGGAATATCAAGAACAGGCAAGAAGTTACTTCTCCTTGCCTGTTTTTTATTTGGACTGATAGTAGGATTTTTAAGAATGAAAGTCATGATATAACTTTTATTCTTAAGTATCTTATGTTATTTTTTTGTCTATTTTTCATGCGAGATGCTAGTAAAAATGATATTTGAAGTGAATCTATTATTTCCATTAGCATGGATAGCTGTTAAAGTATGTAAGAGAGAATATGGATAGTGATTTTCATATCTTGACTATTAATTAGGAAAATATAAATAGAGTAATGGAAGAGACAAGTTGTTTTATCTAGGAAGGAGCGGTTTCATGTATGTAATGAAACATCATGGATGGGTAGAAGTTATTTGTGGAAGTATGTTTTCAGGAAAATCAGAAGAACTCATCCGTCGTGTAAGAAGAGCGCAATTTGCTAAGCAGAAGTTTATAGTGTTTAAACCAAGTATCGATAATCGCTATAGTGAGAAATCTGTCGTTTCTCATAATGGAACTGCAACCAATGCGATTCCTATTAGTAAATCAGCAGACATTTTTGAATATGTTACTTCCGATATAGAGATAGTTGCAATAGATGAAGTGCAGTTTTTTGATGATGAAATTATTGGAGTTATTCAACATTTGGCAAATAGTGGCCATCGAGTGATTTGTGCTGGTCTAGATCAAGACTTTAGAGGCGAGCCATTCGGAAAAATGCCAGAATTAATGGCGATCGCAGAATTAGTGACGAAGCTTCAGGCAGTTTGTGCCGTTTGCGGTTCTCCAGCAAGTAGAACACAAAGATTGATTAATGGTGCCCCAGCTAACTATGAAGATCCTGTAATTTTAGTAGGTGCTTCTGAATCTTATGAACCAAGATGTCGCCATCATCATGAAGTACCTAGAAGTACAGAGAAAGCAAATAAAGATAATACCTCAACAGCTTTATAAGAAAAAGCTCTTGTTAGGAATGGTTGATCCTTCTTAACGGGAGCTTTTTTATTGTTTATAGAGAATATCGAAAACAAGTACAAAACCGTAGAATTGATAAAATCCTGGAATTCGTCTGCTATTCTTAGGTAAAATTCATTATCAACATGAACGATAAACCGTAACGTAATACTGTACGGATTTTGTTTTTCATGTTACTATATAATTAACTTATAAACAGAAAGGGGTTTTTTCATTGGGAAGGCGTTATTGCGTATTGGCCAAGTGGCGAAATTAAGCGGATTATCTACAAGAACGATTGATTACTATACAAGTAATAAATTGCTTCCGGTGACGCGATCTGATTCCAATTATCGCCTGTATTCCGAAGATGTTCTCTATACATTGGAACGAATAAAACTTTTGAAAAAACAACGTATGTCGATTGAAGAAATACGAAAAGTCATTCATTCAATGGAAGACCAAGAAATCGAACCAATGATGGATGAGGTACAGGACGAAATTGCCTGTTTGCATAAAAAACTGGCCTCCTTGGAAGAACGATTGAAAGATGCGCCGCAGGAAGAGAAAAAGAAAGTGTATCGTACACTTGAAACAAAATTATTAGACATAATGAAATTACTGTCTTTAATGTAACTATTCCTGGAGGTGAATCCCTCGAAACGAGGGAAATAATTGGACATAATAACGATAATCAATTTATTTTTACTAGTGCTATTAATAGCGCTAACAGCTTTCTTTGTTGGTGCAGAATTTGCTGTTGTTAAAATTCGTATGTCAAGAATTGATCAGTTAATAGCAGAAGGAAATAAGAAGGCCATTATGGCGAAGAAAGTAGCAAGTGAGTTAGATTACTATCTTTCTGCCTGTCAATTAGGTATTACCGTAACCGCACTTGGTCTTGGTGCCCTAGGAAAACCGGCAATTGAGCAACTATTGTATCCAGTATTTAATTTACTGAATGCTTCTCCATCTGTTGCCTCAGTTGCTTCCTACGCTATTGCTTTTGCATTGGTAACTTTCTTGCATGTGGTGGTAGGAGAAATGGCCCCGAAAACACTTGCTATTCAATTCGCTGAAAAATTAACCTTATTGCTGGCGCCGCCATTATATTGGTTTGGTAAGGTGATGAAACCTTTTATATGGGCATTGAATGGTTCTGCACAAGTAGTACTTCGTTTAATGGGGATCAAACCTGTTAAGCACGAACAGGCCTATTCTGAAGAAGAATTGAAAATAGTAATGACACAGAGTTATCAAGGTGGAGAAATTGATCAAACAGAGCTTGAATATATGGAAAATGTATTTTCCTTTGATGAAAGAGTAGCGAAGGATATTATGGTTCCTAGAACAGAGTTAGTAACACTAAATAAAGATATGTCCTATGAAGAGATTGTAAAGGTCTTGGATGAGCATAATTATACGCGCTATCCTGTAACAGAGGATGGAGATAAAGATCATATTATTGGTGTAGTGAATGTAAAGAAAATGCTCACACAAATGGCTTGGGGAAGAAATCGTCAATTAGAAGAGTTCGTTCGTGACCTTCCGGTTGTGTTAGAAGTAACAAGATTGCAGGATGCTCTTTTAAAAATGCAGCAGGAGCGAGTGCATATGTTATTGGTTATTGATGAGTATGGTGGTACTTCTGGTATCCTGGCAATGGAAGATATACTAGAGGAACTTGTTGGAGAAATCCGTGATGAGTTTGATGCAGATGAAGTGGCGGACATCCGAGAGTCGGGGAAGGATAAATATTTCATTAATGGCCGTGTATTGCTAGATGAATTAGAAGAACGTTTTGGAATCCCGTTTGAAGAAAGGGAAGAACTTGATACTATTGCAGGCTGGATACAATATCAGCTATTAGATACAGCAAAAATTGGGGATCAAGTAGAACAAGGGGACCGATTATGGACTGTGACCGATATGGATAACTACCAGATCAAAGAGGTTAGCCTTACACAAAACGCTTTTAAAACTATCTAGATGTCAAAACTGCTTTATCGATAACTCATGGAGGTGAATCCCTTTAAAAGAGGGAAATAATTGGACAGTATAATACTATTGAATTTGTTTTTAGTAGCAGTATTTATTATGTTAACAGCGTTTTTCGTTGGGGCGGAATTTGCTATTTTAAAAGTAAGAATGTCACGGCTGGATCAGCTTATTGCCGAGGGAAATAAAAAGGCAATTATTGCAAAAAAAGTAGCGCATGACTTAGATTACTATTTATCTGCCTGTCAGCTTGGGATTACCATTACGGCATTCGTTTTAGGAGCTTTAGGGGAACCAACAGTTGAAAAAATCCTTCATCCTTTGTTTGAGAGGTTCGATGTGCCTAATGCTTTATCAACTGTACTCTCCTATGCAATTGCTTTGTCAGTTGTTTCTTTTTTACATGTTGTAGTCGGAGAATTGGCTCCAAAGACATTGGCTATTCAATATGCTGAAAAAATGACGCTGATGTTTGCTCCTGGCTTATATTGGTTTGGGCGGGTTACAAAGCCGATTATCCATGCTCTAAATGGCTCATCTAGAGCGATCCTCGGATGGTTTGGTATAAAACCGACTGGACATGAAATAGCCCATTCGGAAGAGGAATTAAAGTTGATTGTGACTCAAAGTTATGAGAGTGGCGAAATCAATCAAACAGAATTAGCCTATTTAAAGAATATTTTTGCTTTTGATAATCGAATTCTAAAAGAAATTATGATTCCAAGAGAACAAATTGTGAATGTAGAAATAGAAATGTCATTGGAAGAGATGTTGACTGTCTTGGATACACATGAATATACTCGTTACCCTGTTACAAAGGATGGAACAAAGCTAGTAGGGTATGTAAATACAAAAGAAATGCTGACAAATGTGGTAGCAGGAAGAGAAACGAAAATGGAAGAATTTATTCATGAGATGCCTATTTTTTTTCAAACGTCACCAATCAAAAATGTTCTTCTTAAAATGCAGCAAGAAAGAGTGCACATGGCTTTAGTGAAAAATGAAAGAGGCGTAATTGTAGGACTCGTTACAATGGAGGACATTCTAGAAGAAATTGTTGGCGAGATACGTGATGAATTTGTAGGAGAAGAAATTCTGAATAAAGGATTCTAATTTTGAATTTACTAGTTTAATAGAAAAAAGATTAATAACTCTGCTAAATCATTTATTGCTATGCAGGAAATCCATTTCCGATAGTAGTATAAACAATTTAGCAGAGTTTTTTTATGGTTTATGCTTTGCGAAAGGCATAGTACTAATGCTAGAGGCTGCGACATCTAAAGACTTTTCCTGTAAAGATAGCGCTTGTTTTAGCGTACTGAATGTGGAAACTTTCCCCAATTTAATTCCCAAGGCAGCAATCATTTGTGCTGTATCAGGACTAAGTCCAGAAATAGTAGACTCAATACCAATGAAAGAAAGTATTTTTGTTAGTTTCATTAACTCATGCAAAACCATTGTATCAATGGAAGAAATACCTGATAAATCAATGAACAGATGCTCAATGCCTTCCTCTTTGCAGCGTACAGGAACGGTTTCTAATATTAGTTTTGCACGTAAGCTATCAATGTCACCGATTAGGGGAAGAACACCAATCGAATCAGTAATTGGAATAACAGGAACGCTTAATTGCTGGATAAGCTCCTCTTGGGAATGGATTTTTTCTTTGGTAAAAGTATGATACATACTGGTAAATTGATTTGTCAATTGATCAAAAGTAGAGTGATATTTAGTGCTCCATTGTAAAACTAAGGCTGTTGAAACTTCTTTATGCTCAAGGATAAATTGTTCAATTGTATCCCATATTGCCTTTCTTGTAATACTTAATGCCTCTAATACTTCATGAACAGGCGTTGCTAATTCTACCCTGCTTTTAGCAACTTCATTTGCCCATACTTCTAGATTATCAGCAAAGATGCTTTCATCTTCTAGAAATGCACTGATAACAGTCTGAATGGTAAAAGCATGCTGCTTTTTAAGCATTTCTTCAACTGCAGGGGAGGTGTTTTTTGAGTAAATAGACCCTGGTTCTCCATCTTTAATAGCAAACCATGTTTTCGTAATAGAGGGCGCCTTGTCCATCACATATTCGTAAATGGAATGGTTCGTTAGGGACATATTTGTCATTTCCTCTCTTTTTAGTGTTATATCTATTATAATAGATAATGAAAAAATTGGCTCTACATTCTTATGCTTATTTAATTAAGGCGCTATTTTTTAAGTGGAAGAATTTTTTTGAAAAAGAAAAGAAGCGATAAAATGCTATTTTTCATAAGAATTGGTTTTGACGAGAAAAATAGCCTATAATATAATGAATACGTTATGGATAAAAACGAGGTGAATAGTGTGTTTGATCGTCTTCAAGCTGTCGAGGATCGTTATGACAAGCTTAATGAATTATTAAGTGATCCTGAAATTGTGAATGATACAAAAAAACTGCGTGACTATTCGAAGGAACAATCGGATATTCAAGAAACAGTAGAAGTTTATCGTGAATATAAAGAAGTAAAAGAACAGCATGTAGAAGCTAAAGCAATGCTGGAAGAAAAGCTAGACTCAGAAATGCGCGAGATGGTAAAAGAGGAATTAGATGAAACAGCAGCACGTATTGAAGAGTTAGAAGCACGTTTGAAAATATTGTTAATCCCTAAAGATCCTAATGACGATAAAAACGTTATTATGGAAATAAGAGGTGCTGCCGGAGGAGATGAAGCTGCATTATTTGCAGGGGATCTTTTCCGTATGTATAGCCGCTTTGCGGAGGCGCAAGGATGGAAGATGGAAGTCATCGATGCGAGCTCAACAGGTGTTGGCGGCTATAAAGAAATCATCTTTATGATTAACGGAAAAGGGGCATACAGCAAATTAAAGTTTGAAAATGGGGCCCACCGTGTACAGCGGGTGCCGGAAACGGAATCTGGTGGTCGTATCCATACGTCTACTGCAACAGTTGCTTGTTTGCCTGAAGCAGAAGAAGTAGAGATTGAAATCCATGAAAAAGATATTCGTGTAGATACATTTGCTTCTAGTGGTCCTGGAGGGCAAAGTGTTAATACAACGATGTCTGCTGTCCGTTTAACGCATCTTCCAACAGGTACAGTCGTTTCCTGTCAGGATGAAAAATCACAGATAAAAAATAAAGAAAAAGCAATGAAAGTATTACGTGCGCGTGTTTATGATAAATTCCAGCAAGAAGCACAAGCAGAATATGATCAACAACGTAAATCTGCGGTTGGAACAGGGGACCGCTCTGAGCGTATTCGTACGTATAATTTCCCGCAAAACCGTGTGACTGACCATCGTATCGGATTAACTATTCAAAAGTTAGACCAAATTCTTCAAGGAAAAATGGATGATATTATCGATGCCCTCATTTTTGAAGAACAATCTAGTCGTTTGGAAAGTGCTTCCGATGTGTAAGGTATTTGAAGCCCTAAAATGGGCTTCTTCTTTTTTAAAGGAGCATAATAGAGAAGAATATGCAGCGGAGTTATTATTAAGGCATTCGTTACAAGTGAGTAGATCTGAAATGCTTATGAAATTTCGTGAAGACATAGGTGATGAACAATTCAAGGATTTCCAAAAGCTAGTCTACTTGCATGCCAAAGGACAACCAGTCCAATATATTATTGGTCAAGAAGACTTTTATGGCAGAGCTTTTAAGGTGAATAAGGAAGTGCTCATTCCTCGACCAGAAACGGAGGAGCTTGTACAATCTGCGCTTGCACGGATAGATAGACTGTTTGGAAAAGATGCAGCGTTAAAGCTAATAGATGTGGGGACAGGAAGCGGGGCAATTGCTGTGACTATGAAGCTAGAATGTCCATCCTTGCAGGTGGTAGCTAGTGATCTTTATGAAGTTTCATTAGCTGTTGCAAAGCAGAATGCTGCGAATTTAGGGGCAGATCCAATAGAATTTGTACAAGGAGATTTATTGCAGCCATTTATTGCCCAAGGGAAAAGCTTTGACGTTGTACTCTCCAATCCTCCCTATATACCAGAAGGGGATGTCATGACGATGTCTGACGTGGTAACCGAGCACGAGCCGCATAGAGCACTGTTTGCCGGAGAAGATGGGCTCCTTTTGTATAAAAGGCTATGTGAAGAACTACCTCAGGTCGTCAAGGAAAAAGCTATTATTGGCTTTGAAGTAGGTGCGGGCCAGAGCAATGCTGTTGCACAGCTTTTAGAAGCCGCTTTCCCTCAGGCAAAAGTAGAAGTTCAATATGATATCAATGGCAAAGATCGCATGGTATTTGCCGAAGTAGGCTTTTGATTAGTAGGAGAAAAGGCATATGCTATACCCGGTTATACGGTGTAATAGCATATGCTTTTTTTATTTGGGAAGAGTCGTTTTATAAGTTGGAGAGGAGGAGCCGCAAGTGTAAGGTGGGAGAACTGCAAGAAAAAGCAGCAAACGGCAAAATAAATGAAGACAAATTCCCATTCTACAAAAAATTACTCCAAAAAAATGAAATTTACTAGTTTAAGATTCTATTAATCTGCCCACACTGTGTTAGTGAAGGGGCGGTGCTAAAGATGAAAAATAAACCGATGGCAACTATTTATTTATTTGTACTTATTTTATCTACAATGATGAGTTTATATATTCCAAAAAATGAAGTGACAGCAAATAATGAAGTAATTATTCCTAATGATGCGATTCGTCTAAGAATTTTAGCAAATAGTGATAAGGAAAATGATCAGGAGTTAAAAAGAAAAGTAAGAGATGCTGTAAATGAGGAAATTACAAACTGGGTTTCCAAATTAACTTCTAAAGAAGCGGCAAAAGACTTATTGAAGAAAAAATTACCAGAGATTCAACAGATTGCGGAAAGAGTAGTAGAAGAAGAAAAAGCCAATCAAGCTGTAAATGTTACGTTTGATAAAGTGGATTTTCCAACTAAGCTTTATGGTGAGTTCTTATATCCAGCTGGACAATATGATGCCATTTTAATTACTTTAGGAGAAGGTGAAGGGGCCAATTGGTGGTGTGTTCTTTTCCCGCCATTATGCTTCTTGGATTTCTCTAACGGAGTTGCGGTAAGTGATGGATTTGAGGAAGAGAAGAAAGAAGAAAAAGAAGATAAAGCAGTAAAGGAAGAAAAGAAAGAAAAGAAAGAAAAGAAAGAAAAAAAAGAAAAGAAAGAAACGAAAGAACAAAAAGAACAAACTAAAGCGGAAGAGAAACAAGATCCTGTATTTGTAGAAGGAGAAAAAGAAGAAGAAGTAGAAGTGAAATTCTTTCTTGTGGAGTTATGGGAGAAGATATTTGGATAACAAAATAGTTTTTAAGAGAGATGCTGTTAATAAAGGCATCTTTTTTTATTGAATGTTAGCAAAGTTACTTAAAAAATTTTCCCTAATCACGATTAAATCATTGACATTTTTCGAATAGTTAAGTATTTTGTATATAAACATAAAAGTTTCCTTAGGGAAACAAATTGTCCAAAGGGTATGTTTGTTTCGATAAAGAAAAGGGGGAAGGAATAATGTGGAAATTGGTACTAACAGGATTGCTAATGTCGTTTGTTTTTCTAACAGGATGTTCAGCTGAATCAACGGAATCAAAAGAAGATGGTAAGCTTACGATTGTTACTACAATTGCGCAAATTGCAGAGCCTATGTCGGTTATTGGCGGCGATAAAGTAGAAGTGCAAAGCTTGATGGGACCTGGAGTGGATCCTCATTTGTATACAGCGACACAAGGAGATATCCAGAAAATGGATGGTGCGGATATTGTCTTTTATAGCGGGCTGCATCTAGAGGCAAACATGGTAAAGGTTTTTGCAGAAATCGGCAAAACAAAACCAGTTCTTGCGATTGGGGATGGTATCGCCGAAGAGAAACTTTTGAAGGATGAGGAAGGCGCAATTGATCCCCATATTTGGTTTGATGTTGATTTGTGGAAAGAGGCACTTGATGCTGCAACGACCGAGTTAAAGAAAGCGTCACCTGATGATAGTAACTATTTTGAAAAAAATAAACAGGAATATTTTGCGAAATTAGATTCATTAAAAGAAGAAGCAAAAACACAAATGGAATCATTGCCTGAAGATAAGCGGGTATTGGTTACAGCACATGATGCATTTGGCTATTTTGGAAGAATGTTAGATATAGAAGTTGTTGGTTTACAAGGTTTAAGTACGGAAGCTGAAATTGGGTTAACGGATATAGAGGACACTATTGCATTACTAGTAGAGCATCAAGTTCCAGCAGTTTTTGTTGAAAGCAGCATTAACCCAGCCTCCATCAATGCCGTTCTGGAAGGAGCAAAAAAACAAGGGCTTGATATAGAGCTTGGCGGAGAATTGTTCTCTGATGCTATGGGCGATGCGAAATCGAATGAAGGAACATATATCGGGATGTATGAACATAATGTTTCAACCATCTATCAAGCATTGAGCAGAGGAGTGGAATAAAGATGGAGACAGTACTTACAGTGGAAAATGTGTCCGCTGCTTATCGTAAAAATGAAGTACTATCTGATGTTAGTTTTCAAGTGGAGAAGGGAACTCTGACGAGTATCGTCGGACCAAATGGGGCCGGGAAATCTACTTTGTTAAAAGTAATATTAGAGCTTCACCATGCTATTAGTGGAGAGGTGAACTTTTTTGGTGAAACCTATCAAACAGCCAAATCGAGAATTGGGTATGTACCCCAGCGTGGTTCGGTAGACTGGGACTTTCCAACAAATGCTCTTGATGTAGTAACAATGGGTTTATATGGGCAAATAGGGTGGCTCAAGAGGCCGAAGAAAGAGCATAAACAAAAGGCAATGGCAGCCTTAAAAGAAATGAAGATGGAAGACTATGCAGATCGTCAGATTAGTCAGTTATCAGGTGGACAGCAGCAGCGTGTGTTTCTTGCACGCGCGCTGGCGCAAGAGGCTGATCTTTACTTCTTAGATGAACCGCTTGCTGGAGTAGACGCAACAACGGAAAAGGCGATTATGGAAACCTTAAAGATGTTGAAAGAGCGCGGTAAAACTGTTATGGTCGTCCACCATGATTTGCAGACTGTTGAAGAATATTTTGATCATGTTCTCCTGTTAAATAAAACAGTTATTGCCCATGGTCCTACAAGTGAGACTTTTACAAAAGAAAACATTAGGAAAGCATATGGTGGTACCTTGCACTGGATGGGAGAGAAGAGATAATGTTTAGTTTTCTTTCTTATAATGCGCAATCTGTATTATTCAGTACGTTCTTATTAGGAATGGCAGCAGGTGTTATTGGAAGCTTCGCTTATTGGAAGAGACAAAGCTTAATGAGTGATGCCCTTTCTCATGCTGCGTTACCAGGAGTTGTATTAGGGTTTATAGTACTGGGAGAAAAAAATCTATTTGTCATGATAATTGGAGCAGCGATTACCGCTTTATTAGGTGCATTTCTTATTCAGTGGATCAGAAGCTCAAGTCGTGTGAAAGAAGATGCAGCCATGGGAATTGTATTATCTGTTTTCTTCGGCTTAGGGATTATGCTGTTGTCATTTGCTAATCGAATGCCTGGCGGTAATCAAAGTGGACTGGATAGTTTTATTTTTGGGCAAGCGGCATCTATGGTATCAAGAGATGTCTGGACCATGATGATGGTGGCTATTATTGTACTTTTCTTAACAGTAATTCTTTTTAAAGAGTGGAAAATTTTTTTGTTCGATCCAAGCTTTGCGAAAGGATTAGGTATATCCATAACGGGGATGAATGCACTCTATATGGCAATTCTTGTTTTAGTTATTGTGGTTGGCATTCAAGCGGTCGGCGTCATATTAATGGCAGCCTTATTAATAATTCCAAGTGTAAGTGCTAGATATTGGACAGAATCCTTTAAAGTGATGGTGATTCTTTCCGCCTTGTTTGGAGGAGCCTCCGGAATGATTGGAACATTTTTAAGCACAATTGGAAAAGGATGGCCAACTGGTCCGTTTATCGTAGTAACCGCAGCTGCTATTTTCTTTATCTCCTTATTTTTAGGAAGTAAAAAAGGATTGGCTGTTGTCTATTTTCAACAGAAAAGACAAAGGAAGAGCATGGAGTTAGTAAAAATGACGAGGGAGGTAGAACAATAATGAGCTATACAGGTTGGATATTGTTGACTGCCTCATTAGTAGGACTAAGTTGTGGTTTAATTGGCGTTTTGTTGATTTTAAGAAGAATGGCTATGATGGCTGATGCTATTAGCCATACCGTGTTATTGGGGATAGTGTGTGCTTATTTAATAACACGAGAATTAACAGGAATTCATATGTTGATTGGCGCGGTTATTGCTGGCCTTATTACTGCGTTTTTCATTCAGTGGCTGCATTCACGCGGAGTTCAACAAGAAGCTTCGATTGGAATCGTCTTTACTACACTATTTGCGATAGGGGTTATTTTAATTGCAACCAAAGTAGGCAATGCCCATTTAGATGTGAAACATACTTTAATGGGAGAAATTACTTTCATCCCATGGGAAAGAGTAGAAGTCCCCATTCTAGGAAGTGTTCCAGAGGCAGTAGTATTACTTAGCGGCGTGTTATTTGTAATTCTATTGGTCATTATTGCATTCTATAAAGAGTGGAAAATTACTTCATTTGATTCTGCGCTTGCAGCAAGCCTTGGTATTCCGGTTATCTTTATGCATTATTTATTTATGTCTTTGGTTTCCTTAACAACAGTGGCAGCTTTTGATGCTGTTGGCGCAATTATGGTAGTAGCAATGCTTATTACTCCTGCGGCTGCAGCTTATTTATGGACAGATCGATTATCCTTTCTTTTTCAGTTAAGCAGTGGGTTTGGGATTCTATCGGCGTTTATTGGCTATTATATGGCGGTATGGTTAGATACCTCTATTTCAGGGGCGATGGCTTTTTCTACAGGCATCATTTTTATGATAAGCTTCCTTTGCTCTCCGAAATATGGAGTATTAGCAAAAAGAATGACAAGAAGAAAACACAACCAGAGAACATACAAAATTAGTTAAGAGATTGTCTGTGAAGTACTCTTTTAAAAGAGGGGTTAGAACCTTTTTTAAAGAGAGTACTAGTCGGACAATCTTTTTTTATGTGATCGGCAGCCTCATTCATTAATCACTTCGGATACTCTTCTCTCAAAATTTTAAGCAGCTATCAAAAGAAATAAATTATACGCTTCCAGTATTTTAATAATAAAAATTAATCAGAAAATTATAGATTTCAAAGCTGGTATTATTGTATAATCGAAGTAAGAATTAAACACAAATGTACAGTGTTAAGATTTTAAACAAAAGTGTTCAAAAGGGGAGCTTGATGATGGAAGTTGCATTGAGAAATATGTTTCAGTCATTAGCTAAGAATAAGTCCGCCAATAAATTAGCTCGCAAATACGGTTTACGCTTTGGAGCAAAACGATTCGTTTCTGGTGAAACGATAGCAGAGGCAATTTCAAAAGTCAGTGAATTAAACAAATCAGGTAGAGTGGTTACGCTTGATCATTTAGGAGAGTTTGTCTATACGAAAGAAGAAGCAGATGAATCAACGAGAATGTCTTTAAAAACACTAGATGAGATTCATGCATCTAGCGTTCACTCTCATTTATCAGTCAAAATGACATCACTGGGGTTGGATATTGATAAGGAATTATGCTTGAACAACATGCGGAAAATTGTTTCTAGAGCCAACCAATACGGAAACTTTGTCCGTATCGATATGGAAGACTACGCTCATTGTCAAGTAACCATTGATATTTATGAAGAGCTCCGCAAGGAATATGATAATGTTGGTTTGGTCATTCAAGCCTATTTGTATCGAACAGAAGAAGATATGAAACATTTGAATGAATTAAGCGCAAATCTGCGTTTGGTAAAGGGGGCTTATAAAGAGTCACCGGATGTTGCCTTTCCAGAGAAAAAGGACGTAGACGAAAATTATAAAAAAATTATTGAAATGCATATGCTGAATGGAAACTACACAGCTGTTGCCAGCCATGATGAAAAAATAATCCAATTCACTAAAGAGCTTGCCGCAAATCATGGGATTGATAAAGACAAGTTTGAATTTCAAATGCTGTATGGAATATGTGAGGATTTGCAAAATAAGCTAGTGAAAGAAGGGTACAAAGTAAGAGTGTATGTGCCATACGGAAAAGATTGGTTCGGCTATTTTATGAGAAGATTGGCAGAAAGACCAGCAAACGTTTGGTTTATTTTGAAAAACTTATTTAAGTAAGTCGGTAGAATCGAGCTCCCCTTTTTATATATTAAGTTTGCTAGATATCAGGATGAAAAAATATAAACAAAAAGGAGAAATAAAAGATGACGAATATGACAAGTATCCCACCGTATAAAAATGAACCGTTTACCGATTTTACAAAAATCGAGAACCAGCATGCAATGGAAGCCGCTATTCAAAAAGTAAAAGAGGAATTAGGAAAAACCTTCCCCCTTGTAATTGGCAAAGCCAAAATTATGACAAAAGAAAAAACGGTATCGATTAATCCGGCGAATGTAGATGAAGTCATCGGAGAAGTAAGTAAAGGGAATAAAGAGTATGCAGAAAAGGCCATGCAGGAAGCCTTGCAATCGTTTGAGACATGGAAGAAAGTAAAACCAGCTGAGCGTGCTGAATATTTGTTTAAAGCTGCACAATTAATGAGGGAAAGAAAACATGAGTTTTCCGCATACTTAATCTTAGAGTCAGGGAAGAACTGGGTAGAAGCAGATGCAGATACTGCGGAAGCAATTGACTTCCTTGAGTTTTACGGGAGAGAAATGATTCGTTTAAGTGAGACATCGATCCACCAACCGCTATACCCGACAGCTGGTGAAGTAGATAATAAGATTACCTATATTCCGCTTGGGGTAGGGGTTGTTGTTTCTCCATTTAACTTCCCGCTTGCTATTATGGCAGGGACAACAGTTGCTGGAGTCGTATCGGGAAATACCGTTATCTTAAAGCCGTCCGATAATACACCAGTTATTGCTGCTAAGTTTGTAGAATTAATGGAAGAAGTGGGTTTGCCGTCGGGTGTTATTAATTATCTTCCTGGCGATAGTTTGGAAGTAGGAGAATATTTAGTGGAGCATCCTAAAACAAGATTCATTTCCTTCACTGGATCTCGTGCTGTAGGCTGCCGTATCTATGAGCGTGCATCTGTTGTACAGCCTGGCCAAATATGGTTAAAGCGAATTGTAGCCGAAATGGGTGGGAAAGATGGCATTGTAGTCGATGAAACAGCAGATCTTGATGCAGCAGCAGAAGCGATTGTGGCAGCGGCGTTTGGTTTTCAAGGTCAAAAATGTTCTGCTGGATCTAGAGCAATTATTGTGGAATCTGTGTATGATAAAGTCGTAGAAAAGGTAGTAGCACGAACAAAAAATTTAGCTATTGGCCTACCAGAGACGAATGCAGCAGTAGGGCCAGTGATTGATGAAAAAGCATTAAACAAAATACTAGGCTATATTGAAATTGGCAAAAACGAAGGGAACCTCGCAATAGGTGGGTCTCGTGCAGAAGGAAATGGCTACTATATTGAACCAACCATTTTTATAGATGTTCCCGCAGATGCTCGCATTATGAAAGAGGAAATTTTTGGTCCAGTCCTCGCAATCTGTAAGGTGCCTGATTGGAAAACAGGTATTGAAGTATATAACGATACCGAATATGGCTTGACCGGCTCCTTTTTTTCTACTCAAGAAGATCGAATCGAGTATGCATTAGAAAATCAGCATTGCGGCAATTTATATATTAATAAGAAATGTACAGGTGCATTAGTAGGAGTGCACCCATTCGGAGGCTTTAACATGTCTGGAACGGACTCCAAAGCAGGAGGATTCGACTATCTGTTACTTTTCACACAAGCTAAACTAAGCACAAAAAAAGTACTGTAATCAGTGTAATTGCTAGCTGTCTTTTGGGGAAATGATGGCAGGCAGAGTAAATCCATAGTCAAAAATAAACCAACTTAATCAAGCTGACTCTATTAGGAACACAAGAATATTACTAGAAAGAAGTAGTAACCTTCTGCATTTTAATCATTCGAGTGGATTCCTTTTAGTGCCAGCTTTTTTCTATAGAATAAATTGCATCCATTTTCCCTTATTGGAAAAACGGTTATTTAGTGATAAATTAACAATAATAAGGAAAGAAAGGATAAAGATATGTTTACAGATTCGCAAATGAAGATTGAAACTTCATTTACCATCCTCTCAGACGACGAAAAAATTAGTACGCTAACAGAGGTGTTAGCAGATTATTCCTACGTTATTATTGAAAGTGAGCAGTTATTTACGATTGGAAATGCTGAGCAGTACCTATTAGCAGCTGTAAGGAATAGTCAAACAATAAAAGACTGGCTGCAAGTAAGTAATATATTACCTTCAGAGGTAATTACTATACAGGATATAAAAAAGGACAATCTAAGTTGGTTAAGACCAGTCATTATAAAGAAACAAAATGAATTTCAAGGGATTGTGACTGCGGCAGCAAGAATCCAAGCTTTACAAAAGGAAAATAAATATATCGCTACTTATTTTGAAACACTTGCTGAGACTATGAATGATGCCGTAACAGCAGTAGATAGTCACGGAACCGTTTTTTACTGGAATAGTGTAGCAGAAGATACCTATCAAATTACAAAAGAAGCAATTATCGGTAAAAAAATCGGCGAGCATTTTGAAACAGACTCGATTCAATTACATCGTATCCTAAAGGAAGGAAATCCGATTAGAGGTACGTATCACCGCCCAAATGAACATACACATGTGTTAATTAATGCTTCACCTGTTCTTGTAGATAATAAAATAATTGGTGGCATTTCAACAGAACATGATATTACGAAGCTAATACACCTAAATCAAGAATTAGATTCGACTACCTCTATATATGTGCAAAAGGATGAGCCTTTTTCCTCTATTTTATCAAGCAGCAAAGAAGTGAAAAGAGCGGTTGAAATGGCACAAAAGGTAGCCTCGGCGGAAATACCGGTTCTTATATCTGGAGAAACAGGTACAGGAAAAGAACAGCTTGCACAAGCGATTCATTATGGGGGATCGAAAAAAAAGAATCCGTTTTTATCGTTAAATTGTTCCACTGTTCCAAAAGATTTAATGGAGATGGAACTGTTTGGATATCAGAAAATGACTTTTAATGCGGGAGATCCAGTAGAAATAGAAGGAAAGATAGAGCAGGCTGAGTCAGGGACACTATTTATCGAAGAAGTGGATAAAATGCCTTTAACTGTTCAGGAAAAACTTTTGCACTATATGACAGAGCGATCCTTTACTAGGGTTGGCGGAGAACAGCAGAAAAAGCCAGCAACAAGACTTATTTTGTCATCTACCCAGCCTTTAGGAGAGTTAGTAAGAAAAGGGGAATTTAATGAAAGGCTTTATTACCAAATTAGCGTTATTCATATTGAAATTCCTCCACTCCGCAAACGAAAAGAAGATATACCGCGTTTAGTTAATAGTTTTCTAAAAATGTACAATGAAAAATATCAGAAAAACGTAA
This sequence comes from Niallia sp. FSL M8-0099, assembly GCF_038006945.1. Lineage (NCBI taxonomy): Bacteria > Bacillati > Bacillota > Bacilli > Caryophanales > Bacillaceae > Niallia > Niallia sp. FSL M8-0099. The sequence continues at coordinate 1,251,093 of NZ_JBBOWF010000002.1, read as the reverse complement.
CAAAAATAAATGAACAAGCAATGCATATTGTATGTTCATACGATTGGCCAGGTAATATAAAAGAGTTGAAGAATGTAATAGAACATAGTCTATTAGTATGTGAGGGAAATAGGGAATTAACTCTTGAACATATCCCGGCAGAAATTGTAGAGAAGTATAAGGTTTCTATTCGGGGTGAAAAAGGGAATAGGGAAGATAACGAAATGGAACGAATAAAAGAAGCGCTCAAAAAAACATATGGAAATAAGAGTGCTGCAGCAACATTGCTAGGAATATCAAGAGGAACTTTATATAACAAAATAAAAGAATTTGGCCTTAAATAAGAAATCTCGCATTTTTTCCTCCATCATTTCATAGTAATAGATTAAATACTAGATGGTGGGGGGATTAGAAAGATGCATATCATTCGACAAGCAGAAATAGGGGATTTAGAAAGGATTGCTGCTTTTTTAACAAAAGCAGAAGTGACAGTAGAAAGATTGCAAGAATGGCTGGACTGCTTTTTGCTTATGGAAGCGGAAACTGATCAAACTCTGATAGGCACCATTGGAATAGAACCTTTTGGGAAAATAGGATTGCTTCGTTCGATGGTTCTTTCTAAAGGAACGGTGGAAGATATATTGTTTTTAATACACCAAGCGTTAAAATTAGCGAAGGATAAAGACCTAGATGCCATCTATTGTAAGGTTCATAATCCGCATTCCATGCAATTATTTCATTTATTAGGGTTTCAAGCGATAGAAGAAGAAAACATTCCAGCAGCATTGAAAGAGTCGAATACTGTAAAAAGCGTTTTCACTGTTGATAAGTCGCATTTTATGTATATTCCGATGAATATTGTGGATAAATAGCAAAAGTTATCCACTTTTCAGGGGTGTTTATTCACAATTTGGGGACAAGTCAGATTTTTATCCCCATTTAAGGAGAAACTTGTCCTTTTCCACAAATGGTGGTATTGTCGAAAAATGAGGAATAAGAAGCGATTTAGCGTAATTGATATCAAAATGGAAAAAGGTGGATTTTAATGAAGACAAATTATTGGTCAGTGGATAAAAATGTGGATAAAGAGGAAAGTTATTCACAAATACAACAAGCTGCTGATCTTTTAAGAAAAAATGAGGTCGTTGCGTTTCCGACAGAAACGGTTTATGGCCTTGGTGGAAATGCAAAAGAAGATTCCGCCATTTCAAAAATATTTGCGGCTAAAGGAAGACCGTCTGACAATCCGCTTATCATACATATTGCAAAACGAGAGCAATTAGATGAGTTAGTAGAAAAAGTACCGGCAACAGCAGAGAAATTAATGGATGCTTTTTGGCCGGGACCACTTACGATTATTTTTGAAAAGAAAAATGGGGTGTTATCGGAGTTAGCGACTGCTGGTCTTTCTACAGTGGGAATTCGAATGCCTAATCACCCTGTCGCATTACAGATTATTGAACAATCATCCCTGCCAATCGCAGCTCCAAGTGCTAACCGTTCCGGGAAACCGAGTCCCACGAAAGCGATTCATGTGAAAGAAGATTTAGATACATATATTGCCGGAATAGTGGATGGTGGTTCCACAGGAGTAGGTGTTGAGTCTACTGTTGTTGATTGTACGGATGAGAAAGTAATGGTTCTCCGCCCAGGAGGCATTACGAAAGAACAACTAGAAAGTGTTGTCGGTGAAGTGAAAGTTGATCAGGCGCTGACTGATACGGAAATAAAACCAAAGTCACCTGGGATGAAATACACTCATTACGCTCCAAATGCTCCATTGTTTTTAGTGGACGGTTCTAAGGAGAAAATTCAATTACTAATAGAAGAAGAAAAACAAAAGGGACATAGAGTTGGTGTTTTAACTACAAAGGAAAATAAAGCATTCTATCGAGCTGATTTTGTTTATGCTTGTGGTAAACGGCTGGATCTATCTACGGTAGCTGCTGAGCTATATGATGGTTTGCGAAGCTTTGATCATCAGCAAGTCGATATTATCTTCGGAGAGATGTTTCCGACAGAGGGCGTTGGACAAGCTGTTATGAACAGATTGATGAAAGCTGCTTCTCACCAAGTAATAAAATAGTGTTTAATGAGAAGTCATCTCTTAAAAATATTTGCGGATATTTAATTCTAAAAGAACTTGGACGTGCATAATCTCTAATGAGCAAGTCCAAGGGGGCCAAAGAATGTCTGCAGTTGTGGGAGAACTTTTTACACTTATTTTAATGGCATTTGCTTTAGGAATGGATGCATTTTCGGTTGGGCTAGGAATGGGGATGTTTCAACTAAGATTAAAGCAAATCGCAAAAATCGGCTTTATAATTGGAATCTTTCATGTAATAATGCCTTTACTGGGGATGATTACAGGGAAGTTTCTTTCGGAAAATTTCAGTGAAATAGCCGGATATATAGGTGGAGCACTTCTAGTTTTATTAGGAATTCAAATGATTTGGACTGGGTTTAAAGAAGTGGAGACAAGTCGAATTACGCCGGTTGGTTTCGGCTTGCTTCTATTTGCGGTTAGTGTAAGTTTGGACAGCTTCTCCGTTGGCTTAAGTCTAGGAATATACCAGGCAAGAACAGTAGTAGTTCTGCTTTGCTTTGGAATTAGTGCGATGGTACTGACGTGGTTAGGCCTACTAATTGGAAGAAAAGTACAGGGCTGGTTAGGCTCTTATGGAGAAATGCTTGGGGGAGGAATCCTTCTTATTTTTGGAATCAAGCTGCTTATTAGTTTATAGTAGTATTAGATACGGAGAAGTGGCTTTCATCATTGGGTGAAAGCCATTTCTCATTTCCTTGTTTAGAAAATGATAGAGTGAAAAGATAATTTGAAGGTAATGTAACATACTCCAATTAGTAAATGCTGAAAATGTCCTAGCTTTAACCGATAATAAACGAGTATTTGCACTATCTTCTTTGTAGATAAAATAGAATTATTAGGTAAAATGGTCTATAATAGAACCATATAAAGGAGGATAATGATGATTCGCATATTGTTTGTTTGTACAGGTAACACGTGCAGAAGTCCAATGGCAGAGGCTATTTTAAAGCATAAATTTGCTTCTGAAGTCGAAGTCAAATCCGCTGGAGTCTATGCGGTAGATGGTAGTGCTGCATCTTTGCAGGCACAGGAGATTCTTTCTGAAAAGGGAATCCAGCATAACCATTCTTCCACAATGGTCACAAAAGAGTTAATAGACTGGGCAAATTATATATTCACAATGACAAAAGGGCATAAAAATATGCTTGTATCAGCATATCCATCCTCCATTGAGAAAACGTTTACGATAAAAGAATATGCAGAGGATGACCCAGATGGGGATGTGAGTGATCCTTTTGGAGGACCAGTTTCAATTTATCGAGACACATATGAAGAATTGGAAATATTGATAGATAAAATAATGGAAAAAATAACAAAAAGTGAATGGTAAGGTGCTTCTTATTCACAAGGGGGAAAAAGAGTGGGGACGAAGGTGCAGTATAAGTTTAGTTTACGAAAGAAATTGGCGCTATTTATTACAATTCTTGCAATTATTACGTATTCAACGAGTGCTTTTTTTATGTATATTCTCTATCCAGCCATTGAAAGCAAAATCGCCATTAGTTCCGTTATTTTTAATATTGTCACCTTAGCATTAGGCGTATTTTGGTCTGGTTTTTTAGGCTTTTTGGCGGCAGGGCTTATTATTAAACCGTTAAAGCGATTGGAACAAAGTGCATTAAAAGCCGCACACGGAGATATAAGCAGGGATGCAGAAGTGTCCAAATCAGATGATGAAATCAAATCCTTAGGCTTAGCTTTTAATCATATGCTGTTTAATTTACGCGACATGGTTCAAAGTATTGAAAATAATTTTAACAAAACAAACGAAACAGTAAAACGGATCTCTGCTGAATCGGATAACGCGCTAGAGCAAACATTAGCAATTTCTAATTCGGTTGGTGAAATTGCTGGGGGTGCTGAAATGTCTGCACAAAGTGTCCAAGCCTCAGCAGAGTCTGTAGAAGAATCAATGAATATCGCTCTTGTCGTGGAAGAAAAAGCGAATATGTCCAAAGCTATTTCCGAACAAATGTCTGAAAAGTTAGTAGAGACAAATAAAGTAGTTCATTCCTTAGTGGATGGAATGATGGAATTGGCAGTAGAGAATACGCATTCCCTAAAGTCTGTACAAAATTTAGAGATTCATTCTAAAGAAATTGAAGAAGTGTTAAAGCTTGTTGGAGAAATTGCCTCACAGACAAATTTATTAGCATTAAATGCATCTATAGAAGCGGCGCGAGCTGGAGAACATGGTGCTGGCTTTAGTGTGGTAGCCGAAGAAGTAAGAAGACTTGCTGATGAGAGTGGCAAAGCGGTAGAAGGAATTGCGGAGATTATCCGCAATATGCAGACAGAAGTTAGAAATGTCGTTGAACAAATTACAAACCAAGTCGAGAATGCTCAAGAAAAAGCGGAAACAGGGAAGAAAACGAATTTAATTTTTAATGAAATGAATGAAACTACAAATAAAATGGTAGATGCAACAGCTGATATAACCGAATTGATTCATAAGCAAAAACAACAAATTTATGAAACAACCCAGCAATCACAAGAAGTTGCAGCAATTGCGGAAGAAACGGCTGCAGGAGCACAACAGGTAACGAATATTGCGGATAATCAAACGGCACTTATACGCAAGGTGGATGGATTGGCATTGGAATTACAAGCGCATGCAGAAGAACTGCAGCAAACCATTTGTCGCTTTCACATTAAAGAATAGATAGTTTACTTGTACTCCCTATATCTTTGTGCCATGATGGTTATAGTATAAGAAATGTAGGTAACTTGAAGAGGGGTGTTTTAAATGAATGAGGAAACACTTAAGCTAAAGGAGCAGCTACGAACAATTCTAACGGAATATCAAGAACAGGTACAGCTGAAACAACAGCAATTATTTGTGATTGGCTGCAGTACAAGTGAAGTCATCGGTCAAAAGATTGGTACCGCGGGAACGGTAGATGTCGCTTCCTTAATTTTTGAAGAATGCCAAAAATATCAGCAGCAAGCAGGAATTTCGCTTGCTTTTCAATGCTGTGAACATTTAAATCGGGCTTTAGTAGTCGAAAGAAAAGTGATGTTAGCAAGGAACTTACCGGAAGTTTCTGTTGTACCGGTGCGTCATGCGGGTGGAGCGATGGCCACTTTTGCCTTTCAGCAGATGGAAGATCCAGTGGTCGTAGAGTTTATTCAGGCAGATGGTGGAATCGATATTGGCGACACCTTTATTGGCATGCACTTAAAGCATGTTGCTGTACCAATCAGAACCTCACTGAAGGAACTAGGAAATGCTCATGTCACACTAGCAAAATCCCGTCCTAAATTAATTGGTGGTCCAAGAGCTGTATATGAGAACACAAAAGAAAATCTTTCTTGTTAATGAATAACCAATGAAATTCCTGCATGTTTTTAGGGATTTTGTTGGTTTCTTGTTTTTATGGACTGGAGCTGAAGGAAGAGAATCTAAGGTGTATTGAGAAGGAGGAAGGACGAAGTTAAGTAGAGTAAGAGAAAAAAGATATTAGAGACTACGACACTTCCACTCTCCTATCCCATTCCCATGAGTACTATTGTTAAATAATAATTCTTTGCTAAGAAAACCACCCAATAATAATGAAAAAATTATTTTTTAACACAGGTTCATTTTATTGAAATAGTAGAAAAATAAATATTTTTGTATCTTTCTAAAAAAATAACGAAAATACTTTGGAAAAACCGAACGAAAAGTGTATAAATCATTTGATAATTCGTAAATTAGCTCTTTCTTTTTAAAATATATACATGATAGAATAGAGGCAGATTTACGGTGGAAAAGAGAGAATAGTCGGGAGGAAATACATATGAAGCATTTAGCGGAGCAAGATGAACTGGTTTTTAAAGCAATACAACAAGAATTAGGACGCCAAAGAGCGAAGATTGAATTGATTGCATCAGAAAACTTTGTTAGTGAAGCGGTAATGGAAGCACAAGGATCTGTATTAACTAATAAATATGCAGAAGGTTATCCTGCTAAACGTTATTACGGTGGATGTGAATATGTAGATATTGTAGAAGATATTGCTCGTGATCGTGCGAAGGAAATCTTCGGTGCAGAACATGTAAACGTACAGCCGCATTCAGGTGCGCAAGCAAATATGGCTGTTTATTTTACCATTTTAGAGCATGGAGATACCGTGTTAGGAATGAATTTGTCTCACGGTGGGCATTTAACACATGGTAGTCCAGTTAACTTTAGTGGTGTTCAATATAATTTTGTGGAGTATGGTGTGGATAAAGAAACACATTATATTAATTACGAAGATGTTCGTGAAAAAGCGTTGGCTCATAAGCCAAAGTTAATCGTAGCTGGAGCAAGTGCGTATCCACGTGAAATTGATTTTGCGAAATTCCGTGAAATTGCTGATGAAGTTGGAGCATACTTAATGGTCGATATGGCTCATATAGCTGGTTTAGTTGCTGCGGGCTTACATCAAAATCCAGTTCCATATGCTGATTTTGTTACTACTACAACGCATAAAACGTTACGTGGACCTCGTGGAGGAATGATTCTATGTAAAGAGGAATTTGCCAAGAAAATTGATAAATCTATTTTCCCGGGAATTCAAGGTGGTCCGCTGATGCATGTAATTGCAGCAAAGGCTGTTGCATTCGGGGAAGCACTGCAAGCTGATTTTAAAGATTATGCAGTGAATATTATTGCAAATGCAAAGAGATTAGCAAGTGGTCTGCAAAAAGAAGGATTAAACTTAGTATCGAACGGCACGGATAATCATTTATTATTAGTTGACCTCCAATCATTGGGTTTATCTGGAAAGACAGCAGAGCATGTATTAGATGAAGTGGGGATTACTGTAAATAAAAACACTATTCCTTATGATCCAGCAAGTCCTTTTGTGACAAGTGGAATCCGCATTGGAACAGCAGCGGTAACATCTCGTGGATTTGGTTTAGAGGAGATGGATGAAATAGCTTCTATTATTGGTTTTACACTTAAAAACCATGAAGACGCTGAGAAGTTAGCGGAAGCTGCTAAAAGAGTAACAGCATTAACGAGTAAATTTGAATTGTACAAGGAACTATAAGAGGAAGAGAACAGTTGATAAGGCGTATAGCGGCTTATCAATTGTTCTCTTTTTTTAAAACGATTTTTTTCTAGGTTTTCGGAAAAACTATCAGAGAAAATTCAAATTTAGAAAAGAATTTCAGTTGATTCAGTAATACTTTTTCTGTAGAATAAATAGAAGTGTGTTAACGAAGTATCCTGTCGAAAAAAGAGGATATTTATACTAATGAAGGAACGGAGTGAATAGTTGTGGCAAAAGTATATGTATTTGATCACCCATTAATTCAGCATAAACTTACATACATCAGAGAAAAACAAACAGGTACGAAGGAATTTAGGGAGTTAGTAGACGAAGTTGCTACTTTAATGGCTTTTGAAATTACTCGTGATATGCCATTAGAAGAAATTGAAATTGATACACCGGTCGCAAGAACAAAATCAAAAGTTCTTTCAGGTAAAAAAATTGGTATCGTTCCTATCCTGCGTGCTGGTATTGGAATGGTAGACGGGGTTCTAAAATTAATTCCTGCTGCGAAAGTTGGACATATTGGATTATATCGTGATCCTAAAACATTAAAGCCAGTGGAATACTATGTTAAGTTACCTTCTGATGTCGAAGAAAGAGATTTTATTGTTGTAGACCCAATGCTTGCTACTGGTGGTTCTGCAATTGAAGCAATTCACTCTTTAAAAAATCGAGGCGGAAAAAATATTAAATTTATGTGCTTAATCGCAGCTCCTGAAGGGGTGGAGGCGTTAAAAGAGGCACACCCAGATGTAGATATCTACATTGCGGCATTAGATGAAAAACTAAATGAAAAAGGTTATATTATCCCAGGTCTAGGAGACGCTGGAGACCGATTGTTTGGTACAAAATAATATCGTTCCAAAAAGGCCCAAAGCAGCTTAGCTTTGGGCCTTTTTTATTCCGCTCATCTCCTAGGGAAAAGAAACTTTATATCATTTCATTATAAGCTTTTCCTGCTTCCTTTGTGCTAACAGAACTGCAAATCGCATTGCTTCTTTATAACCTTATTAAATTAGAGAGAGTTTTTTGCTTTTAACAATAATGAAATAAATATTTGTGAGAAAAGTCACATTCGGATTGTGATGTGTATTTTTGGCAATACATAAAAACACAACTTGCGGTCAAAATAAAAAGCATAAAGATTTGCAGGGGGCGGTAATAATGCTACAAAAAACACTCAGAATTCTCCTCTTTATACCACTATTACTATCACATTTAACAATGGCAGCATCTTTAAAAACTCCAAATCTTCCCTCGCAAAATTTCAATGAAGTTCAAATTGCTATTGTGCATACAAAGAAGAATTATGCCGAACAAGAAATCGATCGGCTTCTTAGTCGATATCCAGATTTAAAAAGAAGATATATTTTTACAGAAGTATTCAGTGGTTTTTCTGTTGAAGGACCGGTATATGAACTTGAAAAATTAAAACAAAGCGAAAGCGTGAATCAAGTCTCAAAGGTTCAGACTTATATGGCAGAAACAGAAGACCCGGTTGAAATAATTGGAGCAGATGAAATTAGGAATTACTTAGGCAAGTCATTAGAACATATTAGTGGCAAAGGAATAAAAATAGGGGTCATCGATACAGGGATAGATTACCAACATCCTGATTTAGCCAAAAATTATCGGGGTGGCTATGATTTCGTGGATAAGGACAAGGACCCGATGGAAACAAAAGGGTTAGGGAATAAAGATACTTTTCATGGAACTCATGTTGCTGGAATTATTGCAGCAAACGGAAAAATCAAAGGAGTTGCTCCGAACGCAACAATTTATGCCTATAGAGCATTAGGTCCAGGTGGTTCTGGAACAACAGAACAAATATTAGCAGCAATCGATAGAGCTGTCAGAGATAAAGTTGATATTATCAATTTATCATTAGGCAGTGATGTGAACGGCCCTGATTTGCCAATTAGTCTTGCTTTAAACGAAGTCGTTAAGAAGGGGATAATTGCAGTTGCAGCAGCTGGAAACGCTGGTCCGGCTGAATGGACAGTTGGTTCTCCAGGAACCGCAGCTAAGGCTATTTCAGTAGGCGCTACCACGCCCAATATCCATACTCCTTTTTTTACCATAGATGATAAGAAAATTGCCTTAACAAATATGGAGAACAGTAAGGAATGGACGGGGATGGCATCTATTCCATTAGCAAGCGGTGGGATAGGAAAGAAGCAGCAACTGACGAACGTAAAAGGAAAGTTAGTATTAATAGAAAGAGGAGAATTGACATTTACAGAAAAAGTGCAGAATGCCTATGAGGCTGGGGCGGTGGGCGTATTAATATTTAATAACTTGCCCGGAGCATTTCAAGGAATGCTAGAAAAAGAAGTACCTTTACCAGTAGCAGGAATTACAAAGGAGGAAGGAGAATTTATAAAGAAGACTATTCAAAAAAAGAAAATATATGTAACCATCGAAAAGAAGTGGGAAAAGGATATACTGGCAGATTTTAGCTCGCGGGGACCTGTTACAAGTACATGGGAAATTAAACCAGATGTTCTCGCGCCTGGAGTTGTGATATATAGCACAGTCCCTGATGGATATATGGCTTTACAGGGAACAAGTATGGCAGCTCCTTTTGTTGCTGGAGCGTGTGCGTTATTGTTGGAAGTGCATCCTGACTGGGGACCAGAAGAAGTAAAAGCGGCTTTAATGAATACCGCAAAGTCAGTCAAAAATAGACAAAATGTGACATATAAAGTATACGAGCAAGGGGCGGGTCGAATTCAAGTTGACCAAGCCATAAATGCCAATGTTTTAATCATGCCAGGAAGTATTCGTTTCGGAAAATATAAATTAGTAAAAGAAAAGAATCAATATAAAGCGTATATCACCATTAAAAATGTGGGGAAAAGAAGAGAAAAAATTTCCTTTGATTTTCCTAAAGGAAAGCGCGGGATTAGTTGGAAACTTCCCCTTTCTTTTACACTAAAACCAAGAGAAGAGAAAAATGTTCCAATAATAATGAATATTGATGATAACCTTTTCAATAAGAAACTGCAAGATGGTATAATTAAAGTGAGAGCAGGCGGAAAATTAATTGAATTACCCTATTTATATGTATTGGAAGAACCAGATTATCCAAGAATTATGGGGTTCGATTTTCATAAGAAGAATGGAGAAAGTTGTTATGAGTATGAGACCTATCTGCCAACTGGCGCCGAGGAATTTGGAATTGCACTTTTTAGAGAAGATACATTACAATTTGTCCGGTTTCTAGATTGGAAAAAAGAAGTGAAAAGAGGTCGATTAAAAGGTGAATTTGCCTTAACGAAAGTAGAGGAGGCAGGGACATATCGAATGAAAATATTCGCCAAAAAAACTGGGAAAGAGGACATGCTTGAAAAAATTCTAAAAATAAAATAAGCTATAACAAAGAGATTGTTAAATGGTGAGCAATGAATTTTTTTTTTGTATTTAAATGCATTGACATTGACAATACCCTATTGTATGCTTACAAGGGGTATGAATAGGTTTTCACCCGCGGAGTATCAAGATTTTAACACTAGTATAGTGTTAATAGAGTTAAGGGGCAAGCGATATAATCGCTTCGTTTATCGGATGAAAAGGAAGGATAAACATATGGTATAATGCCCGAATGATACAAAAGGAATGTGCTTTTTCTCTGCTTCGCTTTATTTTCGCGGGTTTAGAGTGATGCCCTGAAAATAAGGAGGATAGAGAATTGGAACAATTGTTTGAGATTTATATGAGGGTTAAGAAATACCTTTATTTCTTTTTATCATTTTGTGCATTTGCTTGGGCGTTCACCCCCTATCAATCTGTTTTTCTTGGTCTATTTGTCGGGACAAGTGCCAGTGTATTCAATCTCACCTTACTGGTTAGAAGAGCAAAGGTCTTTGATAAAGCCATTGAAGAGGAAGGGAAGGTTTATGGCTTAGGAACCATTTCCCGAATGGCTACAGCAGTAATAGTTTGCTTAATTGCCGTAGAATATCCACAAAAAGTTCACTTAATAAGTGTTGTAATTGGATTGATGACAGCTTATATTGTCATTATGGCAGATTATTTAGTGCGTTATTTTATTTTACATAAGAATGGTGAGAAAAGAGGTGAGTAATATTGCATCATGAAGCACCTACCAAAGTGTTTTTAGGATTAACTTTTAACCTATCTAATGTTTTAATGATTGTTGTATCAAGTATAATTGTATTTTTAATCGCATTTTTTCTCACTCGGAATCTTCAAATGAAGCCGACAGGCAGACAAAATTTGATGGAGTGGATTATGGACTTTGTCCGTAATATTATTAAAAATAACATGGATTGGAAAGACGGAGGAAGGTTTCATGTTTTAGGAATCACGCTTCTAATGTATATCTTTATTTCCAATATGTTAGGTTTACCTTTTGCTATTACAGTGCATCATGAGCTTTGGTGGAAATCGCCAACTGCAGATCCAGGTGTCACATTAACACTAGCAATTATGGTTGTGGGTTTAACTCATTACTACGGTGTCAAAATGCGTGGTACAAAAGGATACTTTAAAGAGTTTGTCCAACCAGTAGGATTTTTATTACCATTGAAAATAGTTGAGGAATTTTCTAACACACTCACACTGGGTCTTCGTTTATACGGAAACATTTATGCAGGTGAGGTACTACTAAACTTACTAGTAAATGGTTTAGCGAAAGCCAATTATATTGGAACAGTAGCGGCCTTCCCATTAACAATGGTATGGCAGGGATTCTCCATTTTTATCGGAAGTATCCAAGCATTTATTTTCACTTTATTAACAATGGTTTATATGGCTCATAAAGTAAGTCAAGACCATTAATATATATACCCAGTTCAGAATATGGACAAACTTTATAATAATTACAATTTAGGGAGGATTTTAATAATGGGTTCATTAGCAGCAGCAATTGCAATTGGTTTAGCAGCACTAGGTGCAGGTTTAGGTAACGGATTAATCGTTTCTCGTACAGTAGAAGGGATTGCTCGTCAGCCAGAAGCAAGAGGTATGCTTCAATCAACAATGTTCATCGGGGTTGCATTCGTAGAGGCGATTCCTATCATGGCGGTTGTTATCGCGTTTATGGTTCTTTAATAGAATACGAATATATTTATTCCAGTTATGGCGAAGATCATTCGATAAGAACCTTCGCCATTCCTTTATTTAAAATCAACAATTCACATAAAAAACACGCAAAAAAGCGTATTATGATAGCTTAAAAATTGTTCCTATTAATTTATAAATAAGCATATTCACCTTTTTTCCATAAGCGAATAAAGGTTTCCAGTATGTGATACAAACACTATCTGAAAGGAGTGAATCAAGCGTGTTCACAAATGGATTAGTATTAGGTGCCGTAATGAATTTTGCGGGCGGTGATGTAATCGTTCAATTACTATCTTTCTTATTATTACTGTGGGCAATCAAAAAGTTTGCATGGGGTCCTTTAATGAAAATGATGAAGGATCGTGAGGAATTTGTTGCAAATGAAATAGATAATGCAGAGAAAAGCAGACAAGAAGCTGCCAAACTATTAGAAGAGCAAAGAGTATTATTAAAAGAAGCGCGCAATGACGCACAAGAGTTAATTGATAGAGCAAAACAACAAGCAGATGCTCAAAGAGAAACTATCATTGACGATGCCAGAAAAGATGCAGAGCGAATCAAAAACTCTGCTTTAGTAGAAATTGAACAGCAAAAAGAAAAAGCTGTTGCAACAATTCGCGATCAAGTCACTTCTCTTTCTGTTTTAATCGCTTCTAAAGTGATCGAAAAAGAATTAAATGAGCAGGATCAAGAAAAGTTAATTCATGATTACATTCAAGAGGTAGGCGAGAAACGATGATGGATACAGGTGTTGCAAAGCGTTATGCTTTAGCCCTTTTCCAAATCGCCAAAGAAAACGGACAGATTGATCAACTAGATGAAGAAGTACGAGTAGTAAGGACATTAGTCACTTCTTCGCCTGATATTCATACATTTCTACAATCTCCTAATATTGCATTAGAAAAGAAAAAAGAAATGGTGAAAGTGGCATTTGCCTCTGCGAGTGAGTATATTCAAAACCTTTTAATGCTATTGATTGATCGTCATCGAGAAGAGATGATTACTAGTATATGTGATCAATTTATTGCACTAGTTAATGAAGCAAAAGGGATTGCAGATGCAAAAGTATATTCCATCAAACCGTTAACAGACGATGAGAAAAGAGCTATTTCAGCTACATTCGCTGCAAAAGTTGGGAAAATATCGCTAAATATTGAAAATATCATTGATTCTAACCTATTAGGCGGAATTAAGGTAAGAATCGGTAATCAAATATATGATGGTAGTCTTCAAGGGAAGCTGAACCGTCTACAACGACAATTATTAGGATAGTAATTCTTTAGATAGGGGTGAAACGCATGAGCATCAAAGCGGAAGAAATCAGTGCTCTTATAAAAAAGCAAATTGAAAGTTACCAATCAGAAGTTCAAGTAAGTGAAGTTGGTACAGTAATTAATATTGGTGATGGTATTGCTCGTGTACATGGCCTGGATAATTGTATGGCTGGAGAGCTTGTTGAATTTTCTAATGGGGTAATGGGCTTAGCTCAAAACCTAGAAGAAAGCAATGTAGGTATCATTATCCTTGGTCCTTATACAGATATTCGTGAAGGTGATGAAGTTCGCCGTACGGGAAGAATCATGGAGGTTCCAGTAGGAGATGCGCTGATTGGACGCGTAGTAAACCCTCTTGGTCAACCAGTTGATGGACTGGGTGCAATCAACACTACGAAGACTCGTCCAATTGAATATTTAGCTCCTGGTGTAATGGATCGTAAATCGGTAAGTGAGCCACTACAGACAGGAATTAAGGCTATTGATGCGTTAGTGCCGATTGGTCGTGGACAACGTGAGTTAATCATCGGTGACCGTCAGACAGGTAAAACATCTGTAGCGATCGATACGATTCTTAACCAAGCAGACCAAGATATGGTTTGTATTTATGTTGCAATCGGACAAAAGGAATCAACAGTACGTAACGCTGTAGAAACATTACGTAAAAATGGTGCATTAGATTATACAATCGTTGTAACAGCATCTGCATCTCAACCAGCACCACTTCTATACCTAGCTCCATATGCAGGTGTAGCAATGGGTGAAGAGTTTATGTATAACGGTAAACACGTTTTAATCGTATATGATGATTTAACAAAACAAGCATCTGCTTATCGTGAACTGTCCCTGTTACTTCGTCGTCCTCCAGGTCGTGAAGCATATCCAGGGGATGTCTTCTACTTGCATTCACGTCTTCTTGAGCGTGCCGCTAAATTGAGTGATGCAAAAGGTGGAGGATCTATTACGGCGCTGCCATTTATTGAAACACAGGCAGGAGATGTTTCTGCTTATATTCCAACAAACGTAATTTCGATTACCGATGGACAAATTTTCTTACAATCTGATCTCTTCTTCTCTGGCGTACGTCCAGCGATCAATGCAGGTTTATCTGTTTCTCGTGTTGGTGGTTCTGCCCAAATCAAAGCGATGAAAAAGGTTGCTGGAACATTACGTCTTGACCTTGCATCATACCGTGAGTTAGAGTCATTCGCTCAGTTTGGATCTGATTTAGATAAAGCGACACAAGATAAATTAAATCGTGGTGCTCGTACAGTAGAAGTATTGAAACAAGATCTTAATAAACCATTAAAAGTAGAAAAACAAGTTGCGATTCTATATGCACTTACACGTGGTCATTTAGATGATATTCCTGTAGTGGATATTAAACGTTTCGAAGAAGAATTCTTAAATTGGTTAGATCATAATCATACAAATGTGGTAGAACATATTGTTACAACAAAGGATCTTCCATCTGATGATGATATGAACGCAGCAATTAACGATTTCAAAAAAACGTTTGTAGCTTCTGAATAAGAAGGCAAACTTATAGATTGGTGGTGAGAATCTTTGGCATCTTTACGTGATATAAAAGCTCGTATTGACTCAACAAAAAAGACTAGCCAGATTACGAAAGCCATGCAGATGGTGTATTCGGCTAAAATGAATAGAGCGGTTATTAATGTAAAAGCATTTATTCCGTATATGTCTAAAATGGAAGAAGTAACACATTCTGTGGCTCTAGGCAGCTCAGGTGTTAGCCATCCAATGCTTCAAACACGACCTGTTAAAAAAACAGGATATCTGGTTATTACTTCTGAACGTGGATTAGCAGGAGCATACAACAGTAACGTACTAAGAAAGCTAAATCAAACAATTAAAGAACGTCATCAATCAAAAGACGAATATGCCATAATTGTGATTGGTAGAATCGGGAGAGACTTTCTATTAAAACAAGGACATAATGTCATTTTGGATGTAGTGGGTATTCCTGATTTACCAGATTTCCTAGATATTAGAGATGTAACAAGCAAAGCAGTAGGTATGTATGATGATGGTACTTTTGATGAACTTTATGTTTACTATAGTCATTATGTAAGTGCTATTCAGCAGGATGTGGTAGAGAAGAAGGTTCTTCCGTTAACGGAAATGGATGCTTCTAATAAAACATTAACATCCTATGAATTTGAGCCATCAGCAGAAGAAATTCTCGATGTTCTATTACCACAGTATGCAGAAAGTCTATTATATGGTGCTCTGCTTGATAGTAAAGCAAGTGAGCATTCTGCACGTATGACAGCGATGAAGAATTCTACTGATAATGCGAAAGAATTAATAGACAATTTAAGTTTACAGTATAACCGTGCAAGACAAGCAGCGATTACACAAGAGATTACGGAAATCGTTGGTGGAGCTGCAGCGTTAGAATAATGATACAAATAAGTTCTGCTAAACTTAACGTTTTAGCAGAACCTGCTTTAAGAAAGTTTAGGAGGGAAATTAATGAGCACAGGACGAGTTCTTCAAGTTATGGGACCAGTTGTTGACGTGAAGTTCGATGGAGGAAGTCTACCTGACCTTAACAACGCATTACGTGTTGTTCAAGATCCAAGTAGTTCTTCTAACATAGAATTAACCCTTGAAGTGGCCCTTCATTTAGGTGATAACACAGTTCGAGCTATTGCGATGTCTTCTACAGATGGTGTTACAAGAGGCGCAGAGGTAATAGATACTGGAAAATCTATTTCCGTACCTGTTGGGGATGTTACACTAGGTCGTGTATTTAATGTATTAGGAGAAACAATCGATTTAGATCCAGAAATTCCAGCAAGTGCAAGACGTGATTCTATTCACAGAGAAGCTCCTAAGTTTGAGCAATTATCAACCCAAGTAGAAATTTTAGAAACTGGTATTAAAGTAGTAGACTTATTAGCGCCATATATTAAAGGTGGGAAAATTGGTCTATTCGGTGGAGCTGGTGTAGGTAAAACAGTTTTAATTCAGGAATTAATCAACAATATCGCGCAAGAACATGGTGGTATTTCTGTTTTTGCTGGTGTTGGGGAACGTACTCGTGAAGGAAATGACCTTTACCATGAAATGACGGATTCAGGCGTTATTAAGAAAACAGCGATGGTATTCGGACAAATGAATGAGCCGCCAGGTGCTCGTATGCGTGTTGCCTTAACAGGTTTAACGATGGCTGAATATTTCCGTGATGAACAAGGACAAGACGTACTTTTCTTCATCGATAATATTTTCCGCTTTACTCAAGCTGGTTCTGAGGTTTCCGCGCTGCTTGGCCGTATGCCGTCAGCAGTTGGTTACCAGCCGACATTAGCAACTGAAATGGGTAAATTACAAGAACGTATCACATCAACAAATGTAGGTTCTGTAACTTCTATCCAAGCAATCTATGTACCAGCGGATGACTACACAGATCCAGCACCAGCTACAACGTTTGCTCACTTGGATGCAACAACAAACCTTGAGCGTAAATTAACAGAGATGGGTATTTATCCAGCGGTAGATCCACTTGCTTCTACTTCTCGTGCCCTTTCTCCTGAAATAGTTGGAGAAGAGCATTACAATGTAGCGAGAAATGTACAATCTACATTACAGCGTTATAGAGAGCTTCAAGATATCATCAGTATCCTTGGAATGGATGAGCTAAGCGATGAAGATAAATTAGTTGTTCACCGTGCAAGAAGAATTCAATTCTTCTTATCACAAAACTTCCATGTTGCCGAACAATTTACAGGTCAAAAAGGTTCTTATGTACCTGTAAAAGAAACGGTAAAAGGATTTAAAGATATTCTTGAAGGTAAATATGATCACCTTCCAGAAGATGCATTCCGTTTAGTTGGTCGTATTGAAGAAGCAATCGAAAAAGCTAAATCTATGGGTGTAGAAGTATAAAATAATCAGGAGGGGTAGTAATGAAGACGATTAAAGTCAATGTAGTAACTCCTGATGGCCCGGTGCATGAATCAGATGTAGAAATGGTGATCGCAAAAGCAGAAAGTGGAGAACTTGGAATTTTAGCAGGCCATATTCCGATGGTTGCTCCACTTAAAATAGGAGCTGTTCATTTGAAAAATGGTTCAGATTCTGAATATATAGCGGTGAATGGTGGAATATTAGAAGTTCGCCCAGATCAGGTGACAGTACTTGCTCAATCTGCTGAATTAGCGGAAGAAATTGATTATGATCGTGCCTTACGTGCTAAGGAGCGCGCAGAACAAAGATTACATGCTCAAAAATCAGAACATGTGGACTTTAGACGTGCAGAACTTGCTCTTCAACGTGCAATGAATCGTATATCCATTGTTGAGAAAAAATACTAAAAAAGTCCCTAAGGGGGCTTTTTTTAGTGGGGTAGATTTAAAGTGAGGATTAAGACAGCAAAGTAGATTTCCTATTTTTTAAATAGATAATGGCAAGTAAATAATGGAAAAACACTCTGAATGGGGCTTAAAAGTGTACCGAACAATCAGTAGGGAAGAGAGATAATTACTTCGGATAAATATTTACGATTTTAAGGATGGAAAAAATAAAAAAATAATTACACAAAGTGAAACCTTTTTATAAGTCAATACGTCAAATAAGAGTTGAAACAGAAGGGATAGATGGGAGGAAAAAATGGTAGAAGCTTTTGGACAACAGGCGTTACTGAGTATTTTGATACATATCGTTTTTATCGCTCTTTCATGGTGGGCATTACAGTCACTAAATTTTGAGAAATTCCTTCGAAAAAACAGAGTTTTTCAAGCACGAGTATTATATGTATTATTAGCAATTATAATGGGATCGATTGTCAGCAATTTCTTACTCGACTATTTAGTTTGGTCACAACAATTGCCATTAATATTGAAGTAATTACCAAAATAAGAAATAATTAATTACAAAGATAGGTCTTCATACATGTTTTCATTCCTTTGTTTTTTAAGTAAAATTCATTTTGTGTGCTTAAATAGTTTGTTCATTGATTAACGTTTTATTCATGTCAAAAAGTGACGATTAATCATTAGTATGCAATTCTTCTCCTTGGAAACAATGGTAGTATGGGGGAGGAATAACAATGAAGATAAATAAAACGTTAATTATAATAACAATATTAATTGGTTTGGCTTGTCTTACAATTGGGAATAACATCACTATCGCGAGAACGAAGTCTGACTTAATAACTATAAATGAAATTTTACAAAAACAAGAAAATGTAACGATTAATGAATGGTCTCTGCATGCAAGAGAAAGGCTGGAAAATGTTACAAGCATTGAAGATGCAAAAGCATATCAGTCAGAGTTAAAAAGAGTTTTCCCAAATGGTGATTGGGTGGAAACGAAAAATCATCAGAGCTGGCAAGCAAAGATGGTCTTGAAATCCAGTGGCCAAATAGAAGAAAGTATAATCTTAACCACTTCTTTAACAACTGATAACGTCCAATCATATATTATGTATGAGGTGAGAGGAAAGAAGTTAGCGAACAAAGAAATGAAAAGGTTAGATATGGAAATTAATAAAAAAATTTCTGACATATTTCGAGGAAAACCAACAATTTTCTCTTGTATTAAAGGCGAATTCAGTGATAAGATGAATGAGACTTTGCCTTATAAAGTTAACCATTTGCTAGATGCATTTCAAGCAAAAAAAGTAGAGGCGTTGGAAGAGGATGATTTTATATCCACCTCCGCATATACGCCGATATTTGAAGAACGAATTGATAATAGCGAAAAGGAAATGAACGTACAAATAGGACTAAGAACACAAGATATGGGAGGAAAAACTACGTTCGTAGTTGGCACACCCATCATAACGATTGAATATTAATATAGAGATATTGGACGCGGAGGGGAATAGACTTTGGATAAAATCATCGTCCGCGGCGGAAAAAGGTTGAATGGAACGGTTAAAGTAGAAGGCGCAAAAAATGCCGTTTTGCCTGTGATCGCCGCTACATTATTAGCAAGTGATGGAAAAAGTATAATTAAATCAGTTCCGACTCTTTCAGATGTATATACGATTAATGAAGTGTTGCGATATTTAAATGCAGAAGTACATTTTGAAAACGGAGAAGTAACTGTAGATGCATCAAATGATTTAAGCGTTGAAGCGCCATTTGAGTACGTTAGAAAAATGCGCGCATCTGTTTTAGTAATGGGATCTTTGTTAGCAAGAAATGGCCATGCAAGAGTAGCATTACCTGGTGGTTGTGCAATTGGTTCAAGACCAATTGATCAACATCTAAAAGGTTTCGAAGCAATGGGAGCAAAGGTTCAGGTTGGTAATGGATTTATCGAAGCTTCCGTAGATGGACGTTTAAAAGGTGCGAAAATCTATCTTGATTTCCCAAGTGTTGGTGCGACGGAAAATATTATGATGGCTGCTTCTTTAGCAGAAGGTACGACTATTATTGAAAACGTAGCAAAAGAACCTGAAATTGTTGATTTGGCGAACTTCCTAAATAAAATGGGCGCAACAGTAAGAGGAGCAGGTACAGGAACTATTCGCATTGAAGGTGTAGAAGTGCTACATGGTACAGAACATACGATTATTCCGGATAGAATTGAAGCAGGGACATTCTTAATCGCTGCTGCTATTACTAATGGAAATGTCCTTGTACAGGGTGCGGTTCCAGAACATTTATCATCCTTGATTGCCAAAATGGAAGAGATGGGTGTTGTTTTCAAAGAAGAAGAAGACGGTATCCGTGTGATTAGTGCAGAAAATTTAAAAGCTGTAGATATCAAAACAATGCCTCATCCAGGATTTCCAACAGATATGCAATCTCAAATGATGGCATTACTTCTTCGTGCAAAGGGAACAAGTATGATTACAGAAACTGTTTTTGAAAACCGTTTTATGCATGTAGAAGAATTTAGACGTATGAATGGCGATGTGAAAATTGAAGGTCGTTCTGTTGTTATGAATGGACCAACTAATCTGCAAGGTGCAGAAGTAGCCGCTACTGATTTACGTGCTGCTGCTGCCTTAATATTGTCTGGACTTGTAGCAGACGGTATTACACGCGTTACAGAGCTTAAACACTTAGATCGTGGTTATGTTAATTTCCACGAAAAATTAGCTGCGTTAGGCGCTGATATTGAAAGAATTACCGAAGAAAGTGAATTAACGTTAACGGCAAGCTATGTTGCAGATTTAAATGCATAAATATAATTGGCAAACTTTATTTATCGATTTCATTCCGATAGATAAAGTTTGTTTTTTTATGGGCAAAATTATACATAATATGAAAAATATCTTAGAATAACCGAGAAGTTCAATAGAGGCTTCTATATGTGTTTCAGTTCCTACTTCTGTTAATATCTGTTATATAATAGAGGGGATTACCGGAGTTGTTTAAAACACAGGATTGCTAAAATAGTATGCAAAACGGATATGTTTAGAACCATAAATTAAGGATATTTCTCTAGAAAAAAGAAGGAATAAAAGCTTGTCCATCTCCATAAGAATGTTTTAGAGACAGTTAAAAAGGTCTTATTTCTATCTTATGGAGGCTTTATTCATGATTAAAATCAAACCTTTCATCGTACTAGGAGTTATTCTGTTTGCTATTACTATACTTATTCCGACCATCCTTGTTCTGCCCTCTATTCAGGATAAAAAGGAAGAGGTAAAGAGTAATATACCACCTGCAGAAACGCCAGAGCCTGCTATTGAAGTAGCTGTATATCGTGAAAATAAACAAGAAGTAGAGAAATTAGACTTAGAAGAATATGTAGTTGGGGTTGTTGCATCAGAAATGCCAGCGAAATTTGAAAAAGAAGCATTAAAAGCACAAGCCTTAACAGCGAGAACATATATTGTAAAAAGAATGATGCATCAAGAGAAAACAGATCTTCCAAAGGGAGCATTAGTTGGCGATACAATAAACTACCAAGTGTATAATAACCGCGAAGAATTAAAGAAAATTTGGGAAAATGATGGGTTAGACTGGAAGAAGAATATGGCTAAAATAGAAGAGGCTGTAGCGGCTACAAAGGGGCAAATTTTAACGTATGAAGGTACTCCTATTGATGCCACGTTTTTCTCCACAAGCAATGGATACACGGAAAATTCAGATGATGTCTGGGCTAATTCCATCTCCTATTTACAAAGTGTGGAAAGCCCATGGGATGTCAATTCGCCAAAGTTTAAAGGGGAAGTGACAATGCCTGTTAAAGACTTCGAGAAGAGCTTAGGCGTTAAGCTTACAGCTGACAGGAAAGTATTAGAAGACGTTAAATATACAAAAGGAAAACGAATTGCAAGTGCCAAGATTAATGGAAAACAATTATCAGGAACAGATATTAGAGAAAAGTTAAGCTTAAAATCAACGGACTTTACAATGGAACGAAAGGGAAATAACGTTTATATTGCTACAAAAGGATACGGTCATGGTGTCGGCATGAGCCAATATGGGGCAAACGGAATGGCCGCAAATGGGAAAAACTATGAAGAAATCGTAAAATACTATTATAAAGGGGTAGATGTAACAGCATCTGATGATATGCTAGCGAAATACACAGCTCAGAAATAAGGAAATCAGCCAAAGCAGCAGTGAAATCAGCCAAAGTAGAGAAATATCAGCCAAAGCAGCGGGTGAATCAGCCAAAGTAGAGAAATATCAGCCAAAGCAGCGGGTGAATCAGCTAAAGTAGAGAAATATCAGCCAAAGCAGCGGGTGAATCAGCCAAAGTAGAGAAATATCAGCCAAAGCAGCGGGTGAATCAGCCAAAGTAGAGAAATATCAGCCAAAACAGCGGGTGAATCAGCCAAAGTAAAGAAGTATCAGCCAAAGCAGCGGATGAATCAGCCAAAGTAGAGAAATATCAGCCAAAGCAGCGGTGAAATCAGCCAAAGCACTAATTACAAGCCTAAAAAGCAAGTCTTCCTCAAGAAGGCTTGCTTTATTTATTGTGACTCCATCCCATTAATAATTAAAATTTTCGTTTCTATGTATAAACTCAAGAACTTTGTCGAAAAATAAGTCTAAAAAATTTTTTAGCATGTAGGTATATATTTATCATTATCTGTTCAGAATGATTGCTGAGGTGATGATAAAATGAGAGAGGAAGAAAACAAACGTACTTCTCCAAAGTCAAAAGTAAAAAGCTTTTTTAAAAAGCGTTGGGCATTTCCAGCCATTTATATCGCAAGTGCAGCTATTATTCTAACAGGGGTCCTATGGTATCAAAATAGCGCATCAGAAACAGATAAGTATAAATATGATAACGCTGATATGCCAACAAAACAAACAGATGAACCTGCAGAACCAGTAGCAAAGGAATTTGAGAACTTTGCATGGCCAGTAGTCGATGAAGATTCTTTCATTACACAAAAAGAGTTCTATGATAATACGGCTAGTAAAGAAAAGCAAGCTGAATCTTTAGTATTCTATAATAATCAATATCAGCCAAACACAGGTATTGACTTAAAAATGGAAGATGATAGCGAATTTGAAGTAGTAGCAGCTCTAAGTGGAACCGTTACAAAAGTTGCGGAAGATTCTCTATTAGGGAATACAATTGAAATTGATCATGACAATGGGATTAAAACATATTATCAATCTGTGAAGGATTTCCAAGTGGAAGAAGGCGCTGAAGTAAAGAAAGGCCAACCATTAGCAACTGCTGGAAAAAGTAAGTTGAATCAAGAAGCAGGAGTTCATGTCCACTTTGAAGTAAGAAAAGACAATGTAGCTGTGAACCCTATTGATTATTTTGGTAAACCGGTAAGTGCTTTACAAAGTGATGATACTTCTGGTGCTACTTCTGGAAATGATTCAGCAGTAGAAAAATCAAGTAATTCCGATGAAGAATTGCCGACAGATAACAAATTAGAAAATGGAACAGACGCTAAACAAGATGAAGATTCAGAAGGGTCTACAACTACAGATCCGAACGCTTAATAACTAGAGGTTGCTATAAGTAGTTTTTACAAAGCATAAAATAAAGATTATGCGAGTGATAGCTACTTTATGGCAACCTTTATGTATTCTCGAAAGAAGTATTTTATGGATGGGAAATGTCGAAGAAAATACGTAAATACAAAGAATTCTCATCTAGACATCTCCCTTTATATCCTCGAATAGTCCACTAAAAGGCAAGACATCTAATAACTCCAGAACATTTATAAGTGAAAAGTAGTAGTATAATTTAACTATAAGTGGAAGACATAAATGGATAATAGTCACTTACGAGCGGAAAATGACAAATTTCTCGGGAAATATTAAACCTCTAGACGATGAAAATAACAGATATTTTTCTAATAATAACAGATGTAAAACCACACATCGGCAATTTCCTCTTTTTAAAAATATCATTCCTGTTTTTCAAGCCAATCAATTGTTTCGCATAAAACGTAGCTATTTAATTCCTCAAAAACAAGTAAATATAGAAAAAAACAGATAAACCTTGTCCCTATTCATATTTTTCTGCATAAAGTCTTACCCAAGCTAATAAAATGTTACAAACCTTACAAAGCGGAAGTTTGGAGTGAGGGGTCGTTTGAAGATAATGGATATGTAGTTGAGGACATGTTTAATCCCTATAAGAACAGAAAGCTTTTGACTTTCTGCCGCATGAAGAAAAGTATTATGCAGGAAAGGAAACGTGCGGGATGAAGAATTTCAACGAAGCGAAAAGCGAGTCTCATTTCACACTTCTCACATCCAATTTAGGGAGGGCGAGTGGTGTGCACGATTACATCAAAGAGAGAACTATCAAGATTGGAAAGTATATCGTGGAGACGAGAAAAACGGTTCGCGTAATAGCGAAGGAGTTTGGCGTATCCAAAAGTACAGTCCATAAAGATTTAACAGAAAGACTTCCTGAAATTAACCCAGATTTAGCAAATGAAGTGAAAGAGATCCTTGATTATCATAAATCAATACGACATCTACGCGGTGGGGAAGCAACAAAAATGAAATATAAAAAGGAAGAGCTTGAAGGGGAAACTGTACAGTAAGAAATTCCAGGGTAATGCTTTATCATGAATGCATTAATCAAATAGAAAAAGTATGCAATATTAAGTTACCCTGGAAATATTTAAAACAGAAAGGGAAGTTTAGAAAAATGGAGTTACAACAGTCTATCGGTGGAGGTGTCTCCATCGATAGAGAAAAAGAATGAGTATAAAAAGCAACTCATTTTGGAATGCTAATAAAGGGTACATAATAGCTAAAAGGACCTTGGAAGCAATGTCCTTTTTCTTGTTTGAGAAAAAAGAAAATTATTTTGTGAAAAAAAACTCATTTTTTTTACAAAAAGTTACTTATTTCGTGATCTTATGATAAAATAAAAAATTAGAGTGGTTTAAATAGATAGAGAAAAAAACATACAAATTTTAACCTGAAAAATACATAATTCACTTTACAAAAGAATGAAAATGGTTGATTTAATATAGAGCGATAAGAAAGACATATTTAAGCGAGGTAAATATTTAGTGGCATTTAAAAAGGCGCTATAACTGTGTGAATGGAAGGAATTCTTAGGAATGTTTTTTCGTTTAACTACATTTAATGAAACTTAAATATGAGGATGTCGTTACATATAGTGTGGAAGCCAGCTCTTTGTCTCTATAAGGAAAATGAAATTATAAAATGAAAAAAATGGAAAAGCTAAAGGCGAAGGAGGAGCATATATAATGTTTGCTAGAGATATTGGTATCGATTTAGGAACAGCAAATGTACTCATTCATGTAAAAGGAAAAGGGATTGTATTAAATGAGCCTTCTGTTGTGGCATTAGATCGCAATACAGGCAGAGTGTTAGCGGTAGGAGAAGAAGCTCGTAGTATGGTCGGACGTACGCCTGGAAATATTGTTGCTATTCGCCCACTAAAGGATGGCGTTATCGCTGATTTTGATGTAACAGAAGCAATGCTAAAGCATTTCATTAATAAATTGAACGTAAAAGGATTTCTTTCAAAGCCAAGAATTCTTATTTGTTGTCCAACAAATATTACTAGTGTGGAACAAAAAGCAATTAAAGAAGCAGCCGAAAAAAGTGGTGGAAAGAAAATCTATTTAGAAGAAGAACCAAAGGTTGCAGCGATTGGTGCAGGAATGGATATTTTCCAACCAAGTGGAAATATGGTTGTTGATATTGGCGGCGGTACTACAGATGTAGCAGTGCTATCAATGGGGGATATCGTTACTTCTTCTAGTATTAAAATGGCTGGAGATAAATTTGATAATGAAATTCTCCAATATATTAAACGAAAATATAAGCTCTTAATTGGAGAACGTACGGCAGAGAATATAAAAATTAATATTGGAACTGTTTTTCCAGGTTCTAGAAAAGAAGAAATGGATATTCGCGGTCGTGACATGGTTTCTGGTCTTCCAAGAACTATTACGGTACATTCAGAGGAAATTGAGCAAGCATTAAGAGAGTCCGTATCTGTTATTGTACAAGCTGCTAAAAGTGTCTTAGAAAGAACACCACCTGAGCTTTCTGCTGATATCATTGATCGTGGAGTTATCTTAACTGGTGGTGGAGCATTACTTCACGGGATTGACTTACTATTAGCGGATGAATTGAAGGTTCCTGTATTAGTAGCTGAAAATCCAATGGATTCTGTAGCAATCGGTACAGGAATAATGTTAGATAATATTGATCGTCTTCCAAAAAGAAAATTAAGCTAAAAAATGGGGGGGCATAAACAAGTGAAAAAACTTGTTTATGCATAGGAAAATGAAATCTATTTATTTCATACCCGTTTGTATAAGTCTTAAACCTAAAAAATCGGAATGGAAAAATTTCTTTTTCTTATTCCGATTTTTTATTTAGCTGTTTCTGTTTTTTTAGTAACCATAAGGTTCTTCTTCCTCCTTTATCTTCCAGTAGATTGTTCCTATGAATAGCCGATATAATAAATGATTAATATAACGAACATTTTTAGACTTTTTTCAACAAAATTTAATGTAATCTTTTGATATTTTTTTTATAATAGAATATATATGCTTGAATCGAAATTTTTGTATAGATAGGAGACAATTATGTTTAAAGGGTTCTATACAGCAGCTTCTGGTATGCTTGCTCAGCAGCGCAAAACCGAAATGCTTTCTAATAATATGGCCAACAGTACGACACCGGGTTTTAAAGCAGATCAATCATCCATGAGAGCTTTTCCTGAATTATTACAGCAAAGCGTTAGGAAAAATGCAGCTGGTACTGTAGAAAAGCAGCAAGTAGGCTATTTAGCAACAGGAGTCTATATGCAAGAAATAATCCCGAAGTTTACTCAAGGTGATCTTAATCAAACAGGATTAAAGACAGATTTAGCAATCTTAAACGCGAATGTTCCAGGGAATGGAACGAATGCTGGCGGCGGATTATTTTTTACAGTGCAAAATGATAATGGAGTTGCTTATTCGAGAAACGGAAATTTCACCTTAGATGGCCAAGGGTATTTAACTACTTCTAGTGGTGCTTACGTTTTAGATGAAAATAATGAACGAATTCAACTTACAAGTACGGATTTCTCTGTTACATCTGATGGAGTGCTTACAAGCAGTAATGGAGAAGTGTATCGTCTTGGAATAAGTTATACAGATTCACCGGAACAGCTCGTAAAAGAGGGGGATGGTTTGTATCGAGCACAAGATGGAGCCGCTCTACAAAGTGCTTATGCAAATAACCAAGTTACCTTTCAAATCAATCAAGGTTTTTTAGAGAATTCTAATGTTGATACAGCGCAGACAATGACAGATATGATGACTGCTTATCGAGCATTTGAAGCTAATCAGAAAATATTGCAGGCTTATGATAAGAGCATGGATCAAGCCGCAAATGAAATTGGTAAGCTATAAGAATCATTTAGATAGTAGTAAAGGGGGGAATCGCTATGAATAGAACGATGATAACGGCTAGTAATACTTTAACACAGCTGCAAAAGCAAATGGATCTTATTAGTAATAATATGGCTAATGTTGATACTACAGGCTATAAAAGGCAAAATGGGACGTTTACAGATATGCTTTATCAGCAATTTAATAATCAAAAGGATGAAACGCAGGAAGTCAATCGTCAGACGCCAAACGGCATCAGGCAAGGAGTAGGCGCTAAAATGGCTCAAACGCAATTAGTGATGACACAAGGAATGATTAAATCATCTGATCGCGTTTTGGATACTGCATTGACGAAAGAAGGACAATTATACAGAGTATTGGTGCAAGACGGAGGAACTTCCGAAATGCGTTATACGAGAGATGGAGCGATGTATTTATCACCTGTATCTAATAATGAGAATATGCTGGTTACGAAAGAAGGCCATGCTATCCTTGACGAGAATAATAACCCAATTTTATTAAATAATAATGTTAAAGAATATGCTTTTTCATCAACAGGAACTTTAACAATTCAATTGAATAATGGCGGGCAGGAAACCTTTAATCTCGGCATATCGTATGCTAATAATCCGCAAAGCCTTGAAAAAACAGGGGAGAACTTATATCGACTCTCTGACACTGCTGATGAAAATCAAGTAATGGTCGATTTGAATGGCGGCAGAAGAAATGAAATTGCAATGAAACAAAATGCATTAGAACAATCTAATGTGGATATAAGCAAAGAAATGGTCAATCTGATTGCTACACAGCGCTCCTACCAATTTCAGTCCAGATCCATCTCTTTAGCAGATCAGATGATGGGATTAGTGAATGGAATACGTTAAAAAAGGAGAAAAGTGATGGCATTAAATAGCAGTAGTCAAGAAATGGTTAAGACAAGAGAACAGGTTAAAAAAGATCAAAAAGAGAAGAATAATCCAGAAGAGAAAGCTTCTCCTAAACAGAAGATTAGAGTTCGTCTGTTTCCTATATGGCTACGTATTGTTGTTATTATTTTAGTAATGGCTGTAAGTGTTCTAGCTGGAGCCGTTGTCGGTTATAGTGTAATGGGAAACGGAAAAGCAACAGATACCTTTAAAAAAGATACCTGGATGCATATTGTCAATTTGATAAATGAAGAGTAAAGAAGATGGGAATTTGTAAAAATAATTACAGATTCCTTTTTTGCTGGTGTGCTGGAATGATCAAATTAACGAAATAGCTGTTCAGGATGATAGCTAGAACAACTATTTTAAAAAACATCTTAAAAAAGGAGGGGATATCCCTTCCTTTTTCATAGCTTTTTTTAGTACAATATAATATAACCACATATTAGTAGGAGGTCACAAAATGTTAGATATTAATCAAATTAAAGAAATAATTCCTCATCGATATCCATTTTTATTAGTAGATAGAATTTTAGAAGTGGAAGAAGGTAAAAAAGCTGTAGGTATTAAAAATGTATCGGCAAATGAAGAATATTTTAATGGGCATTTCCCTGAATACCCAGTTATGCCAGGTGTATTAATTGTAGAAGCATTGGCGCAAGTAGGAGCGGTTGCCATGTTGATTAAGGAAGAGAATAAAGGAAGATTAGCTTTCTTTGCTGGAGTAGATAACTGCCGCTTTAAAAAGCAAGTGTTTCCAGGAGATCAGCTGCGACTAGAAGTAGAAATGACAAGACTACGTGGCAATTTTGGAAAGGGAAAATGTGTAGCTACTGTTGATGGTGAAATTGCCTGTGAAGCAGAAATTATGTTTGCCCTTGGAGATAAGAAAGAAGCATAAAAAGGCAGAAAGAAGAGGTGTCTGTTTAAACGAGCAGCTTCTTCTTTTTTTCTTTACAACATTGTTTATTATTGGAATTGAATAATAAGGCGTAATAATTTTCTTTTCTTGGATAACCTAATAACTGACCAAATGAATGGTCATGAATGATACTTATCAAGAAAAGGGGTATAACGAATGACTAAATGGATGAAGTTATTAGGAGTTTCAGCGTTATCTGCTATGCTGTTAACTGCTTGTGGTAATGATGATGATAATCAAAGTCCTCCACCGGATGATGATACCACAATCGAAGATAAAGACTTAGATACGAATGACGTTGTTCCAGACAGAGGTACTGATCTGGATAATGACAACGAACCAGATGTACCAGATGAAAATAAAGATGATGATCTAGATCCAACAAAGGATGATAATGATCCTGGTGAAGATATGATCGAAGATAAAGATGATATGAAAGACAAAGACGATATAGATCGATAAAGAGCCTATATGTTCAGAATCTCAAGGTTATTCCAGGCCTTGAGATTCGTCTATTCAATAGTTCTCCTGCAACCTACAGCTTCTTCTCCAAAAATGTCTGTGGCTTGCTTTGCATCAGCTCAGTAAATTTATTCGATAATTTTTTCCCTTCATAGCCTTCTTCGATTAGATATTGGAGCAATAGCTCTGCATAGTCTTTTCTGTCTCTTTTTAATGTTCCTTCTAAAAGAATGCTTGCTTTATCACCAAAATTTTGGATAGACAGAATCGTTACTTCAAAAGGAGCGGGATCATTTTCTTTTTTTGAGATAACAGCTTGAACAAGCAACTCCTCCTTCTTCTGAAATGCTTCATCAAGAAAAGCGATAGCAGCTAATTCTGTATAAACCTCAATTAGCCAATGATTAAAATCATCTTCTTTATTTATAATCAATCCATCAATCAATTTAATCGGCACTAGCTTTTCCTTCGTGAGAATCTGTAAAGAAATTAATTTAAAAGTTTTCACGATAATCCCTCCCCAGGCAAATTCTCCTTTTCTTTTATTATACCTTACCTTGATGAATTATCTAAGCTCTCGAATGATCCGATTGGAAAATAAGTGAATATAATTCTATTTCGTATAGTACAAAAATATTCTCCCTGCCTCCATCTGAAAACAATCTCTTTAAAAATTATATTAATAAAAGTTTGTTTTATATTGTTCACTATTTTTTAATCTATTCTTTCTAAAAGGAGAATGTTTTATAATTTTTGCTAACATTTGCTTCTAAAAACTAGCTTTCATCACAGCCTTTCATCAATAATTCCCCAAGGTGATTATATCCTGATATTGGCAGAAAAGCAGAATAACGTCAGCTCTTGGCGAAAAAGGAATAAAAATGCGATATTTACTGACTAAATTACTAGTATATACAAGAGAGAGACAGTACTTTCGTCCCTTAATAAATATAAGAATATTGTGATATTTTTATATAGTTCGATATATTCCGAAAATAAAGAAGGGGTAGAGGGGAGTTTTAACATGAAACTTAGAAAAGTATTTTTTCTAGTTATTATGCTCTGTATGCTATTTTCCAATAGTGTATTGGCAGCAACTGTACCAGATAAGGAAATTCGTAAAAAAGGAGAAGAAAACAAGCAAAATATCCAAACCATAAAGGTGGACGAGCTAGAGACCACTTATAATAAAAACGATACGGTTCGGGTAGTGGTAGAGATGAACACGGAGCCGACGGTGCAATATGCTCAAGCACAAGCAAAGCAAGTAAAAGAATTGCCTAAATCAACAAAAGAAAAATTAAAGAGCGAAAAGTTAGCAGAGCAGAAAAAAGTAAAAGAAAAAGTAAAAGCAAGAAAAGTAAAATTTAAGGAATTAGAGAATTTCACCACCATTTTTAATGGTTTTAGTGGAGAAATGAAGTACGGAGATATTGAAAAAATCGAGGAACTTCCAGAGGTAGCAAAAGTACATATTGCCACAGCTTATGAAAGACCAGAAGAAGAAGCAGACATGATATATAGTAAAGAACTTGTACAAGCTCAAGATGCTTGGCGGGATTATGGTTTTAAAGGCGAAGGAATGATTGTTGGTGTAATTGATACCGGCATTGACCCAAATCATAAGGACATGGTACTTTCTGATGAAACAGAAGAGGAATTGAGCAAGGAAGAAATTGCCCAATTTAAAAAGGAAAATGGGCTTAAAGGTAAATTTTATAGCGAAAAGGTACCATACGGATATAACTATATGGATGAAAATGACATTATTCAAGATATCGCTGAAGGGGCAAGTATGCATGGGATGCACGTCGCAGGTACTGTTGGAGCAAATGGCGATGAAGACAATAATGGGATTAAAGGAGTTGCGCCAGAGGCACAGCTTTTAGCGTTAAAGGTTTTCGGAAATGACCCAACTGTATCGACTACCTGGGGAGATATTTATATTAAAGCTATTGATGATGCGATCGTATTGGGTGCAGATGTCCTTAACATGAGTTTAGGATCTCCAGCAGGTTTTGTTGCGGCCGATGCACCAGAGCAGCAAGCTGTAGAGCGTGCTGTGGAAAATGGAATTATGATGTCTATTTCAGCTGGAAACTCTGCCCATTTTGGAAATGGCTTTGCCAATCCATCTAGCTCTAACCCTGATATTGGAGTATCTGGTTCACCAGGTGTTGCCTATGATAGTTTACAAGTTGCATCTATTGAAAATAGTTTTATAGATATTGATGCACTTTCCTATCAATATGATGGTCAGATGGAACAAGCTGGATTCCTGTCAGCAGGCAGTGTTCACCCAAATTCAGTTACGGAAAAAACATTTAAAATTGTTTATGCTGGATTAGGGAAACCAGAAGAATTAGCCGCAGTTGATGTGAAGGATAACTATGCGCTCATCCAAAGAGGCGAAATCGGCTTCGTGGATAAAGCAATCAATGCACAGCAGGCAGGGGCAGCTGGTGTTATTATTTATAATAATACAGATGGCTTTGTTAGCATGGCAACAGATGCAAGCATTAAGATTCCTCAACTATTCTTATTAAAAACAGATGGGGATAAATTAGCAGCAGCTCTTCAAAGTGGTGAAACTATCTCGATTACATTTGATGGCAAAAAAATAACTTCCGCTAATCCAGAAGCCGGAAAAATGAGTAGCTTTTCCTCATGGGGCCTAACGAATAACTTAGACTTTAAACCAGAAATCACAGCACCAGGTGGACAAATCTATTCTACTTTAGAAAATAATCAATATGGGATGAAGAGTGGAACGTCGATGGCAGCTCCGCATGTTTCAGGGGGATCTGCCCTTGTATTAGAACGTGTAGATAATGAATTCGATGTATCAGGCTTTGATCGAGTAAACATTGCGAAAAATCTCTTAATGAACACCGCTAAACCGGTGACAGATATTGGAACAGTAAACAGTGCATTTGACTGGGAGGTACCATATTCTCCACGTCGTCAAGGTGCTGGATTAATGCAGCTGCATGCAGCATTACAATCACCTGTTATAGTAACGGAGAAGAAGACGAAAGAAGGGAAAGTAGCCTTAAAAGAAGTAGGAAACACCTTTACTTTTACTCTAGAAGCGAAAAACTATAGTGATAAGAAGGTTAAGTATGATGTGGCTGCAAATATACAAACAGACTTTGCGGCTTACGGAGAGTTAGGTTATACTGCTAATCTATTAGAAGCACAGAAGATTTTGGATGCAAAGATAAAAGTAAATGATAAGAATGAAACAACGATAAGCATTCCTGCCAACAAAAGCAAAAAAATTAAAGTATCTGTTGATTTAACAAATGCAAAAGTAATTGATCCTTCTCAAACAGGCAGTTGGGAAACACCTGTAGCGATTGATCGCGTATTTGAAAATGGCTATTTTGTGGAAGGGTATGTAACATTAACAGATCCTCAGGAAACAAATGCAACATTAACCGTGCCGTATGTTGGATTTAAAGGTGACTGGAACAAAGCACCCATTTTAGATGGGATGAAATATGATGAGACATCTTTCTATGGCATGGCTGGAGCGGTGACAAAAGAAGGAGAAGACTTCCTATACCTTGGATATGATCCGATTACAAGTAAGTTTACAAAAGAAGGAATTGCCATTTCTCCAAATAATGATGGAGTCCAAGAAGAAATAATTCCGGTTCTATCGTTTTTAAGAAATGCAAAGAAAGTTCAATTCTCTATTGTTGATAGTAAGGGGAAAACCGTAAGGACATTACGTACACAAGAAGAAATTAGAAAGAATTACTATGATGGCGGCAAAGGAACAAAATATGTTCTTGATTCCAATTGGGCATGGGATGGAAAAGTGAATGGAAAGCTAGTGGAAGGGCAATATTTCTACCGCGTTAGTGCAACCCTTGACTATAAAGGTGCAAAACCACAGATAGTAGATATTCCGGTTATTGTTGATACAGTAAGTCCAACTGTTGAAGTGGACTTAGCAGAAGATAATAAAGTATTGGAAATTGCTGCGTCTGATGATGAAAATGGCTCTGGGATTTCTTATTTAGATATTTTAGTAGATGGGAAATCAGTTGTAACTACTCCAGTCAGCGGTGAAACAACTGAATTTACTTTGCCGAATGAAGTAAAACCAGGTACATCTGTAACAGTTGTTGCGTATGATTATGCTGGCAATAAAGAGGAAGCAAGTGTGGTTGCCGAAGAAGAGGAGAAGGATACAACTATTCCCGTAATCTCTTTAGCGACCCCAGAAGCTTTAGAGGTGTATGGAGAAAAAGAAGTGGTATTTAGTGGAACAATCAAGGATGAATCGGACCTTAAAGAATTTACGATTGGCGGTCAAAAAGTAGACACTGTTTATAATGAGGAGAAAGAAGAATATACCTTTAATACAGTCATTCCTTATGAAAATGGCGTTCATTCTGTTGAAATCAAAGCAATAGACAGTGCTGATAATACAGCAGTCTTTAAACGAAGCTTTATCGTTGATGCTGAAGCACCCGTCATCTCCTTCAAAGGGCTTTCTGGCAATCGAATCGTAAATAGCAATGGCAAAAATCCAACTGTACATGTAACAGTAAAGGATAATTTTGATGATATTCAATTAGCTCTAAATGGAAGTGAGCTTTATTATCAGACATTTAAAGAGCCATATGCTATGAGAAGTTTAGAAAAAACAATCAAGAAAGTGGAATTAGACTTAGAAAATGGCTTAAATGAATTTGAATTCACAGCAACCGATTTAGCTGGCCATAAAACAACGAAAACTGTTTATTTCTATAAGATGACTAAACAAGAAAATCGAAAAGATATTAAAGTCCCAGAGGATAAATAAACAAACCGATCTATAAAAGAAGACGAAAAACAGGTTGAGACATAAGTATTTCAATCAAAGATAAACCCCAGCAAGGATACCGAGTAATTCATATCCTTGCTGGGGTTTTTATTCATGTCTTCTGTATTATCCATTTGGTTCTGTTCTCTGCTAGCACCCTATAAGGCTGCTGGGTTTTCATTCAATGACACCAAATCCCTTAATTCATCTGTTGTTAACTCGGTCATCCAATTTTCGTTTTGGATAATTTGGTCATTTAGTGATTGTTTCTTTTCCAGCATCGCATCAATTTTTTCCTCTAATGTTCCTGTACAAATCAGCTTATGAACATGAACAAAACGAGTCTGGCCAATGCGGTATGCACGGTCTGTTGCCTGATTTTCTACAGCAGGATTCCACCAGCGATCATAATGAATAACATGGTTGGCAGCTGTTAAATTTAATCCTGTTCCTCCAGCCTTTAAGGAAAGGAGGAAAATCGGAAATTCTCCAGCTTGGAATTGGTCAATTAAGCGATCACGTTGTTGCTTGGACATACTGCCATTTAAGAATGGAACGTCGATGCTGAACTTTTTCTTCATCATTTCCTGAATCATATGTCCCATTTCAATATATTGTGTAAAAATAAGGCAGCTTTCACCTCTCTCTAAAATCGTATCGGTCAGTTCTGCCAATTTCTCCATTTTTACTGATCGATCAATTAAGCTAGTAGGTGCTTGCTCTTTTAAGTAAAGGGCAGGATGATTGCATAACTGCTTTAATTTACTTAACATTTGTAGGACAAGACCTTTCCGCTCGAATCCAGAGAGCTGCTCAATTTGGGCAAATGTATCGGTAACTAATTGTTCATATAAGGCAGCCTGCTCCGTCGTTAAAGGACAATATTCCTTTTGCTCCAGTTTATCAGGGAGATTCAAGGCAACCTCTTCATCCTTTTTCGTTCTTCTTAATAAGAATGGACGAATCAGTGTCTGCAATTGCTGGATTTGTTCCGGTTTATTTTCCCTTTCAATCGGAATAACAAAGCGCTTTTGAAATTGTCCGAGGCTACCTAAATAACCGTGATTAGTAAAATCAAAAATAGACCAAAGCTCATTGAGACGATTTTCCATCGGTGTTCCAGAGAGCGCAATATAATGTGCTCCCTTTAATTTTCTCACAGCTCTTGATTGCTTTGTCTGCGCATTTTTGATATTTTGGGCTTCATCGATTGCAATGGTACTCCATGTGAGTTCTTCGAAGCTTTGCTTATCGATATGTGTTAATCCATAAGAGGTTAAGACTACATCTGCTTCGTGTACTCTATTTAAAAAGGCCTCATCTTTTAAGCGATTAGCTCCATAATGGAGATATACATTTAAATCAGGTGCGAATCGCTCTAACTCCTTTTGCCAGTTGCCGAGGACAGAAGTAGGACAAATGATAAGAGCTGGTGTTGTTAGTTCTGCTTCTGTTTCTTTCACTTTTAATAAATAAGAAATAAGCTGAACTGTTTTTCCTAGTCCCATATCGTCTGCTAAAATGGCTCCAAATCCATACT
The DNA here is from genome assembly GCF_038006945.1 of Niallia sp. FSL M8-0099. Classification (NCBI taxonomy): domain Bacteria; kingdom Bacillati; phylum Bacillota; class Bacilli; order Caryophanales; family Bacillaceae; genus Niallia; species Niallia sp. FSL M8-0099. Next base: position 1,215,157 of record NZ_JBBOWF010000002.1, on the reverse strand, counting down.
TTCTTAAGAAGAGAAGCCAGCTCATCCCAAGCACTTGATAAGCACGTAAATCGCCTAAAAAGCTGTGTGGAACTTCTTCTAATGGCAGATTCTTTACTTCTTTTAATTGATGAATCATCGTTCTCCATTGTCTATTTAGGTCGATTTGGATTCTTGCAAATGTTTTCGGATTCTCTAGCTCATCATTTTGTTGTTCTTCCGCTTGCATTAACTCTTGCTCAATAATATCGCGGACATGCAAACCTTCTTTTTCAGCTTTTTTCATTAAATCCTGTATTTGCCGAATAAAAGCGGGATCTAATTTAATCCAACGACCTTTAATAAAGACAAGACGGCGTTTTTCCTCCACTAATTTATTGAATTCATCTTCAGAGAGGGTGACGCCATTCATAGAAAAGCGCCAATTATAATCCAGCATTGCCTGTAGCCCTACAAAGGATGGACGATGACTTGTACTCGAAACCTTTGCTTTCACTTTCAAGTTGGCTGACTTCATTGCTTGCCACCAAGAAGGAAGAAGAATATCCACTCCAAGGGCAAGGAATGTTTCACTAGCTTCTGATAAAAAAAGCCAAGCTTCTTCTTCTGTTAATTGATTGGTTATCCCGCTTTTTCCTTTTAGCCATGGGAAAAGCAGGAGCCAGCGCTGTTGTTCTTCCTCAATATAGGAGGTAAAGTTTAACCACTTCTTCGGCATATTACTTTCATCATGTATATCCACAACGAGATCAGGATTTTCCTTTGATCGTAAAAATATATCCAAATCCCAAGTTGTATCGATTTCAGTTGGTTCTTCCAGACGGATTCCTAGCGTGAATGGATAGTCTGTTTCTTTTAACCCCATCCATTCCTGCCATTTATCTTCAGTGAAATAAGCAGCCAGCTGCTCGGAAGGAATATTTGCATTCTTTAATGTTTGAATTCTTGCATGGAAATTTTGTTTTGTCTCTTGATGATCTTCCAAATAATGATTGAGCGAATGCTGGAACCATTGCTGGATAAAATCGTTATTTGTTTGACCTGCCAACTCATCGTGAAGTTCCATTTCCCAAAAGCTCGGATCAAATTCATCCATGATACGATTGGGCAGGGACCATTGGAAATTGCCAACCTCCCATTGGCTGAAATCCGGTATCCATTCTTTATGTTTAATAGCTTCCAAAATACTTGGGGCAGCAGCAAGACAAACCTGTGCAGTATCATTCCAATCCCAATCTACATAACGATTAAACCCTTCAGTAGCAAGCAAAGTCACCAACTGCCAGCCACTTAATAATACGCCTTCTATTTCATCAATTGTTACAGTATCTAGGATAGTTCCATAATAGCTCTCTTGATGCTGCTGAAAAAGAAGTTTTTTCCAATAATTAGGATATAGATAGCGATTCTCTATTTCTCCTGTTAAAAAAAATCCTCTATTCTCATAGTAATGAACATTTATTTTTAGATAGTTAGTTTTCAGCATGGATTAACTTTCCCTTTCTACATTCTTCATGAAAGGCTCTTAATCGTTTCGTACGTTCTAAGATAACCAATAAGAATTGCTCGAATTCGGTTTGTTTTTTCAGCTTTTTATAAAGGGTACGCAGTTTTTTTAACTGACGGACAGCGATTCGATAATGCTCTCTATTTTTCCCTTCGATATGTTCTTGAATCGAACGATGATATAAGGAAAGCAATAATGATTGATCATATTCCTGCAGCGTTTTTATTTGTTCTTTGTGAAGATGATCTAGTCCATATCCCATCATGGTAAACAGATCCATCCATTTATCAAATTGTTTCTTCTCATACAGAAAATCCTCATATTTGCGGTAGCTATATGGAAGTGTATGAATATATGCTTTTTCAAGTAAGTCTTCTTTATTCATAGCTAGGCAATAAGGGAGAATCGCTCGGATTGCCATCTGTGTAAATTCGTAGCAATAATCGTCATCATCATCTGTACATATATAATTTTTCAGTTCTTGAATAAATGCTGGTATATATAAATCCATTCTTTTCCAAGCTTTGCGACTCGATAAATAATCAATCCAATAAAGCATATACGAAGTAACTTGTGTATCAAGTGATTGAATGATTTTAAGGGCATTCTCATCTTTTTGAAGAAGGATTTCTAGATGAATCATGGCAATTTTTTCGGAAAAGCTTGGGTCGCTGTTCGCTGACAATTGTGTCAATTCATCCTGTCTCCATTTTTTCGTGGCGAAAAGATCCGTCCACATTAAGCGATAAAGCTGAATACACTCAAATGCTAATATTGGCTGGATGGTAAGAATTGCTCGTATATCATCCTTTAGACTAATTAGAAAATCGTCAAACGCAAATGGAAAGGTAAAGTTTGATAATTTATAGAGGTTATCCTCGATGCTATTCATTAAATCATGAAAAAGATGTCGATAATAGCGATTGATTGTTTGTGTATTATGATCTAGTTTTTTACTAACTATTAATAATTGTTTAAAAGTAAATACATGGGCGATAACTAAATAAAGGAGCTTCCACTCTGTTTGGAGAGGAGTAGCTGCTTTTATTTTTCGTATATAAATATAATACGTTTCCGCAATCAGATATGGTTTGTTATGATTTGTCTCCATAAGGGATTGAAAACTCTTTTCCAATGTTTCAATCCAATCTGTATAATTTGGCTCTTTGTCTTTTTTTTCCTTCAGTAAGTCACTTGCTCGCATAATACCGAGATTTTTTAACATTTCCGCATTCTCAATTGGTTTACGCCAATTTTCCAACCAAGTGGACACTTTCCCAACTTGTGCAAGTAAATAGAAAAATAGAGCGAGCTGATGGCGACAAAATCCTTCTGCGTGACAAGTACAAGAGCTCTGTTGAACATAATCCAAATCTAAAGTGGCCCTTACAGGCGTTACATCTTGGATCATTCCCGTCACCAATTCATTGGAGAACTTGACCTGATAGACAAAGCTTTGTCTGTACAGAAGCAGTCCCTTTTCCACAACCTTTTTCATTTGGGGATCATTTGCATCCAATAAATTCATTAAGTTTTCTGCGCAAAAATTCACTGGCTCCAAATACTTTTCTAGAAGCATAATGTATCCCTCCCATATTGGTAAATCGATTAATTTTGCTTAAAGATGTGCTCTAAGAAGTAGAGGCACCAAAAAAGTCCATTCTTTAATTATAACGCTTTTTGAATAGAGATGGTAGAGGACAGAAGAAGAGAAGTAAAAGAGCGTAATTGGATACTAGTTTTGAAGTAACGAATATAGGGAATGAAGAGAATAGACAATGAAAGTAGGAAAAAATATACGCAGTTTGGTAAAAGCTCGGCGCTGAATGGTGCGAGATTGGAAGATATATTAGCAAAATGGAGGAATATTTGTGCCATGGTAAGGGTATATCAGCCAAAGTAGTGGAGATATCAGCTAAAACGAGGAGTAAATCAGCCAAAGTAGTGGGGATATCAGCCAAAACAAGGAGTAAATCAGCCAAAGTAGTGGGGATATCAGCCAAAACAAGGAGTAAATCAGCCAAAGTAGTGGGTATATCAGCCAAAGTAGGGATATATCAGCCAACCCCAAAGCATACAAAAAAGACTGCCCGCTAAATAGACAGCCCTTTCTATTATTATCTGTTAATATAAACGTTTAAAACTATCAAAATGCTCTTTATAGTATGAGTTATCTAAACTTGTAACACGAACGCCGCTTGAGTCAGCGTGAATAAATTCATTGTTGCCAATATAAATACCTAAATGAGAGATACCTTGTTTGTAGGTATTTTTAAAATAGACAATATCTCCAACAGCTGGAACATCTATATAATAGCTGCGGTCATAGTAGCCTTCAGCAGAATAACGTCCAATTGATTTACCGCTTTGATTTAACACATAGTAAACAAATCCGCTGCAATCAAACCCTGCAGTAGTTGAGCCTGCCCAAACATATGGAATGCCAACTAGACTTTTAGAGACCGAAACGACTTTGGAAGCATAGGATTGTCCATTGTTTCCATTAGAAATAAGAGTCGGTTTATTAGAAGAGGGATTAGTATTTCCAGTGTTAGTTATCTTTTCAGAAGCAGTAACCTTCAATTTTTGTCCTGGGAAAATCAAATCAGAATTTAGATTATTTAATTGCTTTAGTTGGCTTACAGACATTTTATACGTAGAAGCAATTTTACTTAAAGTATCTCCGCTTTTAATCGTATAAGTTCCTGTAGAAGCAGTTGTAGTTTCCTTTACAGCTGTATTGCTGTTACTTCCAGAGTTACTAGACGGGTTGGAATTAGCATTTCCAGGTTTGGAAACATATAAAATATCACCAGGATAGATAAGCGAAGAGGATAGATTGTTCCATTGCTGTAACTCTCCTAAAGAAATAGAATGCTGATTTGCTATTTTAATAAGGGAATCTCCTGAAACAACTTTATATGTCTTGGCACTTGAGCTTGTCTTCGTAGAAGTTTTACTAGCGTTAGTTGTATTGCTGCTAGATTTTGAATCATCGCCAATAGATAATTCTTGATTGATTAAAATAAGGTCTGAGGAAAGATTATTTTGCGACTTTATGTCATTAACAGTCGTATTGAATTTCTTCGCAATCTGTCCTAAAGTATCCCCTTTTTTCACTACATAAGTACTAGCAGAGGCATTCGCTGCGAAAGTGGTTGACAGAATAGCCGTAGTTGCCAATACTGTGACTTTCTTCTTCATTTTTTATCACTCACTCCTAATGATTAAACTATAGTATATCTATCTTACCATAACCTATCAGACTATTGACCTTTTATTTTAATAAAATTGATAACGTTTTACGAAAATAGGTAATTTTTCATAGAATTTTATCATTAGGACATTAGTTGCTGGAGATGAAACTGATTGTATAAACAGGGAATAACTAACTAGGTATATATGCGGATAGCATAGAGGCGATGGAAAATGATCGTTATCCCCGCTTAAGAAAAAAGATGCCCCCAACTATTTCACGATTCGTAGGGGAGAATAGTTGGAGGACATCTTTATATAATACATATATTATGTTTGCCAGCTACGGATTTTTCCTTCGATATAATCCGTATATCGATGATCTTTTACTAATTGGAAAATCATTAGTGCATCTTGCATATAAGGAATAGCTAGGTCAAAATTCTTTTGTAATTCATAGTTATATCCGATATGATAGTGAAAGTGAGCCAGCAAATAAAGGTTATCCTGTTGTATCGCCCAATCAATCCCTTCCTTACAATAAGTAATGGATGCATCAAACATGGATTGATCTGTTAAGGATTTCGCGATATTAAAATATAATCTGCTTTTAATCGTATCATCCTTTAAATAGGGAAGCTGGTTGATCGCTTTAAATGCTTGTTCATAAATGGTCAAGGAATCATCAATAAATCCTTCTTCATAGTGAAAGATTCCTTTACTAATAAAGATTTCTATTTCTCTTTCTGTGAAGACAGTGTCAAAGGTAAGTTCAATTGCTTCATTAATAAGCTTTACTGCTCGATTAAAATCACGGTCGATTTCAAATACATAAATTGCCTTATGCCAAAGCAGCAATTGATAGTTTTTTTTATGGTGCGTAAATAAAGGATTTTTTTCTTCTGCTTTTACAATTTGTTTTATTGTATGATAATCAGTATTCCTTCTAGCTGCTTTTAATTGCCGAAAAGTTTCTTCCACATAATCTAGTCTGGGGGTCGTACCAATATCGAAGAAGTAATTTACGTCTACTCCCAATCGCCTAGAAATAAGATAAAGAGTAGAAGACAATGGAAGTACTTCTCCTTTTTCAATCTTGCTTATTTGCGCTTGTGTACAAATATTGTGAGAAAGTTCCTTTTGTGATAGTCCCATTTGCTTTCGTAATTCCTTGATTTTTTCCCCAACCGCTGAAAAATTCAATCGCTTCACTCCTACATAGAAAAGCTCACCTTTTTTTTATGATATTCCTAAAGTTATATTTTTGAAGATTTTTGCAAAAAAACAGTGCTAAATGCCTTAAAATGCCGAAATTTACTTTGAAATCAAGAATTCATCTATCTTAATAATATGATTTAATTGTTTTTACTGCAATATATTAAGAATATTTTTGCTATTTTTAGAAGTGCCCACCTACGCCTTCTAATTATTCGCATAATAAAACTTAATTGAGCATTTTTAATAGAAATTTTGAGATTTCTATTAAACCCCAATATCTGTTTTACGAGTAGTCCTTTTATCTCCAATTTTCTGCCGTTTTCTGATGAGAAAGCGGTCTTTTTTATTCGAAAAGGCAAGAATGTGAGGGAACTATAAAAAGCGCTTCTTCATTTCTTCTGTTGGAAGCATACAGGAATCCTGTTTGCCAAACCATTTATAACGATTTCTAGCAATAATTCGATAAAGAGGGTCTCTGATGAAAGGCGGGATTACTTTTAAAATAGCTAGAAGCTTCCATCCACCTGTAAGATGGCTGCAAATTTCTAAAGCGGCATCCGATTCTAAATAGTATCTATCTTCTTTTAAAAGGATAACACTATCAACCTCAGATAAATGATATTTATTCAATAGATTTCTTCCAGTTTCGCTCTGTAAGGAAGCAAAGAAAAATTGGTTATGTGGATCTCTTTTAATAATAAATTGCACACTTTTGTTGCATAAATTACAAACCCCATCAAATAACACAATCATCTATATCCCCCCTTAGTCTGTATTTTAGCAAATGGTGAAGCAAAAGTATGTTAAAAACGATCTGTAATTTTTTCAATTGGTCTTCGTAATAAAGTTATTATTTTGTCAGAAAGGTAATAATATACAGGATGCAGGAAAGAAAAAATAAAAAAATGACCATTTTGTATGTAATTCTTTTTCCGTTTTTATGAAAAAATGGTACGCTAGTAGTAGTAGATTAGAAGGGGAGATAGGAATGAAAAAGAGATGGATGCTTTTACTGATATTTGTATTGATAGCAGTGGTAACAGGGTGCAATAAGAATGATCCTACCCCAGATGAACGGCTATCACAATATATAAAACTGTGGAATGACGAAAAATTCAAAGAAATGTATGCTTTCTTATCAACAGAAGCAAAGAAAAATGTTTCGGAAGAAGAATTTGTTTCTAGATATGAAAAAATTTACAAAGACTTAAGTATTAAAGATTTAGAGATAACATATAAGAAACCTTCAGACGACGAAAAATTTGATAAAGTAGAGAAAGCAGAAATTCCATTTTCGGTTAAAATGAACAGTATGGCAGGAGAAATCAGTTTTGATAATCAGGCCACGCTTGTAAAAGAAGAGCGAGACAAAGACGAGAATTGGTATATAAATTGGGATACTACTTATATATTTTCTGAGTTAGGTCCTGATGATAAAATTTCGGTCAACACGATTCCAGCAGAACGCGGTAGTATTGTGGATAAAAATGAGAATCCGATGGCCATGAATGGAGTTATTTATGAAGTTGGGCTGGTTCCAGAACAAATGGGAGACAATCCAGATGCTGTCATAAGTAATCTAGCAAAGCTTTTGGATATTAAAAAAGAAACAATAGAGAAAGCGATCCAAGCAGATTGGGTCCAACCGAGCTTTTTTGTTCCAATAAAGAAAGTTGCCACAGGAGATCGTGCTTATTTAGATAAACTCTTTGCATTACCTGGTGTGCAGAAGCAAGATACCAAAGGAAGAATTTATCCATTTGGCGAAAGTGCTGCCCATTTAATTGGCTACATTGGCAGCATCACAGCAGAAGAGCTGGAGGAGAATAAAGGGAAGGGTTATTCAAGCACAGATGTAATTGGAAAAAGAGGCTTAGAGCAAGTGCTGGAGGAACGATTGAAAGGCACGAATGGCGAAGAAATTTCTATTAAAAAAGCCGACGGCAGTACAGTTACTTTAGCGAAAAAAGATGTGAAGAATGGTGAAAATGTAAAGTTAACAATCGATGCAGACTTGCAAAAGGAAATATATGAAAAAATGGATGGCGAAGCAGGTGCAGCTACAGCTATTAATCCGCAAACAGGGGAAACACTTGCGTTAGTCAGCAGTCCCGCATTTGATCCAAACAAGATGATTGTTGGCCTGACAACGTCTGAGAAGGAAGCATATGATAATAATAAGCTAGATCCTTTTACCAATCGCTTTAAAAATAAATATGCTCCTGGTTCTGTTATGAAGCCGCTTGTAGCAGCTGCTGCATTAACAGAGGGCGTCATTACTCCTGAACAGGAAAGAAAGATTACCACTAAGAAGTGGCAGAAGGATAAATCTTGGGGCGGTTATTATGTCACAAGAGTGCATACAAGCTCAGAGCCTGTAAATCTGGCGGATGCTTTGATATATAGTGATAATATTTACTTTGCGCAGACAGCACTTGATTTAGGTAAAGATAAGTTTGCAGCAGAACTAAAAAAATTCGGGTTTGAAGAACCGTTTACTTATGCTTACCCAATTGAAACATCCACCTATGGCAAATTAGATACAGAGCAGCTTTTAGCAGACTCAGGATATGGCCAAGGGCATGTGGAAATGAGTGTGATTCATCTTGCGACAGCATACACACCATTTGTTAACGGTGGAAATCTAATAACACCTGTATTATTAGATAGTGAAGAGAAGAGTAAGGTTTGGAAAGAAAAAATCATGGACGAATCAGTAGCCAACACCATTTCTGATGACTTACAACAGGTTATTGAAAGTCCTCACGGTACAGCACGTGCCGGAAAAATAAGCGGGAAAACATTCGCAGGAAAAACAGGTACAGCTGAATTAAAAGAAAAGCAAGGCGAAAAGGGAACAGAAAACGGCTGGTATGTTACCTATGATAAAGGCAATAAGAACCTCTTGATTGCAATGATGATGGAAAGCGTACAAGATAAAGGCAGCTCTGGATACGTTGTGAAAAAGGTAAAAGAGATAATAGAATAAAGAGAAAAGGAGTGTTCTGTGGGAATGCTCCTTTTTTTTCATAAAAGTAGACCGGAAGGATTAGGGAGGGGCAACAGGTGGGATGAAAGCTAAAAAGTAGAAGGAGTGACAGAAAAAATGCGTTCATACCCGTGATGAAAGCCAATATCCAGCTAGTCCAACAAAAACAGCATCATACTTACTCCAAAATCATTTCGCCAACACCTACACAAGCAATAAATAAAAGATCTATCCAATTCAATTTCTATTCAATTTACTCATGATTCCGTTTTTTTTTTCATACATTAGTTTAAACGGTGAAAGGAGAGAGCGGAATGAATGAGGTAGAACAAAAGGAATTGGAATATGCCATTGCAGAAATCACCGAGATTGCTACTGGATTTGGACTAGACTTTTATCCAATGAGATATGAAATTTGTCCTGCGGATATCATTTATACATTCGGTGCTTACGGAATGCCTACTCGATTTTCCCATTGGAGCTTCGGAAAGCAATTTCATAAAATGAAATTACATTATGATTTAGGCCTATCCAAAATATATGAATTAGTCATTAACTCAAATCCTTGTTATGCTTTTTTGCTTGATAGTAACTCCTTAATAAATAATAAGCTTATCGTTGCCCATGTTTTGGCACACTGTGATTTCTTTAAAAATAATGTTCGATTTCAAAATACCAAACGAGAAATGGTTGAAAGTATGGCCGCAACTGCTGATCGAATTCGTCAATATGAAATCAAATACGGGAAGCAGGAAGTGGAAACGTTTTTGGATGCGGTATTAGCCATTGATGAACATATTGACCCAAGCTTGATGAGACCTAAATTAGCTTGGTCCATGGACGATGTAGAATTTGTGGAGGAAGAGGAACCAACAAGTACACCTTATGATGAATTATGGGGATTGGACGACCGAAATAAACCAAAGAAGCCGAAGAAAAAAGTAGCCAAGAAATTCCCGCCCCAGCCAGAGAAGGATTTACTACTTTTTATTGAAAACTTCAGTCGAGAGCTTAGCGACTGGCAAAGGGATATTTTAACCATGATGCGCGAAGAAATGCTTTATTTCTGGCCACAGTTAGAAACAAAGATCATGAATGAGGGCTGGGCATCCTATTGGCATCAGCGGATTGTTCGAGAATTAGATTTAACAAGTGCGGAAGCCATTGAATTTGCAAAGCTGAATGCTGGTGTAGTACAGCCGTCTAAAACGGGCATTAACCCCTATTATCTAGGTTTAAAGATATTTGAAGATATCGAGGAACGCTATAATAATCCAACAGAAGAAATGAAGCAAAGAGGTGTTAAACCAGGATCAGGGCGAGAAAAAATGTTTGAAGTTCGGGAAATAGAATCAGATATTTCTTTTCTGAGAAACTATTTAACCAAAGATCTTGTCATGAGAGAAGATATGTATTTGTTCCAAAAGCAAGGAAGAGATTATAAAATTGTCGACAAGGCATGGGAACAAGTCCGGGATCAATTAGTGAGCATGCGCGTTAATGGGGGTTTCCCATATATTACAGTCAATGATGGTGATTATAATAAAAATGGAGAGCTGTACTTAAAGCATGGCTTCGAGGGAATTGAATTAGACTTGAAATATTTAGAAAAGGTTCTTCCGTATATTCATCAATTATGGGGAAGAGGCGTGCATATGGAGACGGTAGTAGAAGATAAACCGCTTCTTTATAGCTATGATGGAAAAGCGCTGCATCGGAAGTATTTATAGGAGAAATAGACCCACAGAGCTTTATTGAGTCCTGTGGGTTCTTCTTTTATTCATCCCAATTCCAAAAAGCTATATCATCTATACTAATTTCCTTTATCCAGCTTTCTTTTTTTAACTTGAGTATTTCTTCTGTAGGACCAGTAATAACAACCCCATAATGATTAATACCATTTTTTTTCATATAAGCAATTCGTTTATTTAATTCTAAATGACCAAAATAAAAATTCTCCGCCTTTTTTTCATACGGTTCTAGAAATGTAAGTGTTTTTAGAAACTGTTTATGCAGAATCTCCGCATCTCCTACTGTATACTCTGGCGAACTAGAGGAGCTAGATTCAATGGAAAACCAAAAGTTTCCTTCTTTTTTGGTTGAATCTGTGATCATATCATCATCATGCCAAATAGGGTTATTAGGAAAGCCAATTGGATCTATACCAAATTCGTCTCTATTCTCTACCCCTGTATCAACAGCAAACCAGATAATTTCTATATTTCTATCTTTTAAATAATCAAACACTTTATTTGTTGATAATAATTCAGAGAAGGACAAATAAACAGACGCTACAGTGCCATTCTTTACTTTTTCTAGTCGCTTCCATTCCGATGGGGATGACTCTTTTGGTAAAAAGGAAAAGGAGGCTTGTTGTTGGGAGATGACTCCCTGTGTTTTCTTTTCAGGCATTCCCATGAGTGAAAAGAAAAATTTTGTTTTATACTCCCCCGTTTTATAGATTTCATCCCCGACTTTTTTTTCAATATCTGTTGTTGTTTCCAGTCCAAAGTAAGGCTTTGTAGCTGCACTTGTTCCACTGTACTGCCCATAGGGATCTGTTACAGTAAGGGTTAAATCAATAATGTTTCGGTATACATCTGTTCTATCAGGGGTGCCCCAAGCGTAATAAACAGCAGTGAAAATGGAAGAAAGAATGGTGAAAAGAATGATTAGTCCTAATGCAGTGAGTGCTGTTTGAAATCGGGCCATCCACTTTCCTCTTCTTACTATTCTTCTTTGTTTTTTTGAATCAATCAGGAGTGGTGCGGCTTGATGATGATTGCTCATTTCTGCTTCCTCAAAAACTTGAAAATATTGCTCCATCTTTTCTAAATCTTTCTCTATTTCTGCTGCTTCCTCTTTTGAAAGTTCCCCATTTTTATATGCTTCTAACCTTTTTTTGTACTCTTCACTCACGAATTTGTTTCCCCCTCTGTCTTATTGTTTGTCTCCCTCGGAAGAGTAAAACTTTAAAGTAGGTTGGACTAACGTTCATTACCATGGCACCTTCCTCTGTTGTAAGTTCTTGGAAGTCTGCTAGTAATACGGCCATCCTTTGTTTTTCAGGCAATACTTTTAGCATGTTTATCACTCTTTGAATTTCTTCTTTTAATAAGACTGTCTCCTCTGTTCTTTGCGCGTTATCCATCTTTTCTTGAAAGAAATCATTCTCTTTGACTACTAGTCGCTTATTTTTTCGAAACTGATCGATAAAAACGTGATACGCCACCGTGAAAAGCCAGGCCTTCACATTTTTTCCTTGGAAAGTTTCCAGATAGAGATGTGCTCTGAAAAATGTCTCTTGAACTAAGTCTTCTGCAGAATGATGATTATGGCAGAGTGAAAGGAGAAAATAATAAATATCATTAAAATAAGTTTGATAAATAGAATCAATTGAATCCTTCATCTTCGCCCCCTATCACTTATAACACGTTTAATGAGATGAAAAGTTACAGTGAAAAATATTTAATCCAAAATAAAGGGAATATAACAGAAAAAAAAGAAGTCTATAGCAAGAATAAAAGAAAGGAATAGTTGAAACAATGAAACAAAAAAGGATAATCGTTACGGGATATGGCACAGTCGGGAAGGAATTTATCGAATTATTGTATCGGAAAAAAGAACTGTTCCTAAAACAATATCATACAGAATTGATGGTAACTGGAGTAGTTGGATCTGTAGGGATGGTCTATGAATCGGAAGGATTGGATTTATCTATACTGCATCAGCTCCCAACAGGTTCGATTGGGATTTCGCAATATGCTAGTATGAAAGATTTAGTGCTTGAATCTCCAGCCATTAAAGGAGATATTCTTGTAGAGTGTACTCCTACGAATATAGAAACAGGCGAACCAGCCCTTTCTTACATAAAAAAAGCGCTCGAGGCAAATATGGATATTGTATCTGTCAGTAAGGGGGCGCTTGTTCATTGCTTGCCAGAATTACTGGCCATTGCCAAAGGGAAAGGATGTCATATTAAGTATAGTGGAGCTACGGCAGCAGCGCTGCCTACATTAGATATCGGTGAATTTAGTTTGGCAGGCAGTACCATTCAATCGATAAAAGGGATTCTAAATGGAACATCCAATTTCATCCTGACAAGTATGTCAGAGGGGAACCTGACTTTTGAAAAAGCATTACAGTTAGCACAGGAAAATGGAATTGCGGAAAAAAATCCTGAGTTAGATATTAAAGGGTTGGATAGTGCATGCAAAATATTGCTGTTAGCAAATGGTTTACTTCATACGAATCTAACTTTAGAAGATGTGGATATCGATGGCATCGACAAGATTACCAAAGCAGATATACAGCGTGCCAAAATAAATAGCTGTGAGTGGAAGTTAATTGCAACAGCGAAAAAGCAACGAGATAAGTTTATCTTACAAGTAAAACCTGAAATGATTCCTCCTGAAAATCCGTTAATCCATGTAAAGGGAACAAATAAAGGAATCTTGTTTGAAACGGAAGAAATGGGAGCCATTTGCTGTGTTGGCGGTGCGTCACATCCGAGAGGCGCAGCAGCAGCAGCGATGAAAGATATGATTAATCTTATTCGGCAGGAATAAATGTAGAAGAGGATTTGCAGGAGGACTATGTATATTTGTCTATTTTTGAGCCAGTTTTTTCTGATACATGACAATATATGTATCTAGCAGTTCACTTATTTGAATGGTATTGGGATCATCTAATCCTTTTTCAATCCCATATTTAAGCAATTGTATTTTTAAAGAATCGATTGTGTCCATAAGTTCACAAACGTTTTCTATATTCATTCGAGAAAGTACCATTATCATTTAAAGCTCCTATATTTTATAGATTGCTTTATTATTTTACCAAATTAAATTGGAAAAAATAAGTACTTTTTCTATTAAATTTACAAAAATGTAGGAGAATGACTTGTTGAATAATTTTCCTTTTTTGCGAGAAGAAAAGCGATATCTAATCATTTCACCTAAAAGGGAGTCTGGAGGATACGATGATTTTTTAATGATGAAAAATCATCGTATCCTTCAGATTATTTTTCCGAAGCAAGATTAAATAAATATTCAAGGTAGGATTCTAATTCGAATTTATCTTTGTCAATAAAATCGGTCATTGCAGTATTTGTTTGTAGTTTCATCATAATCCTCTCCTTCAAAAATGGTTTTTTCTTTTCAGTAGTATTTGTCTATAATATTCCCAAACTATTAAACTTTTATACATAGTTTTTAAAAATAATTTGGAAAAAGTTTTTTTTCGGAAAATATCAGAAAGGAGAATGGTGGTAAGGAAGGGATGGTACGGCCATCTTTATGATGATTTCCCCTTTGAATTATTTTCTGTTTCTCTTCTCATCATGATAGGTATTCTTATAATAGGGGGAATTTTACTTGCTTTTTTTCGGAATAACATCCAAATGATCATTTTTTTAGTCTACTTTCTTTGTATTGTTACTTGGTTTAGAGGTGATGTATGATTATTGGATGTATAAGGATGGATGATGGGATGCTTCTTTATACTGCCGTTCCATCTGTGTTCTATTAGCTTAGTGCTTTGTTTGCTGCTTCTAATTACAAAATGGGAGTTTGTTTTTCAAGTTGTCTATTTTTTCGGCATGATTGGCGCATTGATGGCTATTTTCACACCAGAGTTATTTATAGGTTATCCCCATTTCCGCTATTTTCACTTTTTTGTTACGCACATTCTTATTATATGGACTTGTCTTTATTTTGTGCTTGTCCACCAATATAAACCGACTAAAAAGGGTTCGTTTTGTCCTAAATAGCAGTGCAGTGCTTGCGTGGATTATTAATACTTATACAGACGGTAATTATATGATTGATTATTTAGTTCATATAACATACTTGATCTTGGGACAGTCGCCTTTTTTTATTTTCTGTTTTGTTTATTTCCTTTCGATGGAAAAGGGAAAGCAAGGATAATAAAAAAGACTGCTTCTTAGTGGGGAAGAAACAGACTTTCTATTTGATTAATGATTGACTCGTTCTTTTTTTAATAGTGCTAGAAATTGCTGTTCATTAATAATTTCTATGGGTTTTCCTTTTGCTTGTAAATCATACGCTTTTTTTTCTTTAGAACTAATGCCTTCAGATCCCACAAGCTTTTGGTCTTGGTCACCGACCACCAAATAATCGGTTTTGCTGCTGACACCACTTTTAATAATGCCTCCAACATTAACCACTTGCTGCATCGCATCTTTCCGTTCTAGTGTACGCAGATCTCCAGTAAATACAAGATTTTTTTCATATAGCGGGTGATCCACATCAAAGGAATCCGTTGTTGGTGTTATTTCCGATATGGAAACGGAAGCAAATTTCTTGAATGGTTTTCTGTTGGAAAAATTAGTTGCTCTTCCAAAAGTATTTTGTGGTTTTAATTCAGAAAATTGTTTTATAGGAAGAGTTGGATAGGAAGCACAGTAATGACTTAACGAATTCTTCTTTCTCGAGTGAATACAAGCGATTACTAGCTCTGCACATGCTCGCGCATCGGAACCTGCATGATGATGTTCTTGCATAGAAATACCAAAATAAGATGTCCGATCCTTCAATGATTGCCCAATTTTTGCGCCTCTTGTTGCCCGATTGCTAATAGGAATACTGCAAATATAGGAAAAGTCTGGTTTTGCCAATTGATATTTTTCTAGACAGGCATAAAGAACACTCATATCAAACTGGGCATTATGAGCGATGATGGTATGGGAAGAAATATCTTCTTTTATTAGTTCCCATACTTCTGGAAAACTCTTTGCATTCTCAACATCTTTTTCTGTTATTCCATGAACCGCTACAAACTTTGGATCAAATGATAGACTTGGCGGCTTTATTAAAAAATATTGTTCTTTTATTATCGCGTTATTTTCTACATATGCTAATCCAATGGAACAGGCGCTTGCCATATCAGCATTCGCAATTTCAAAATCGATAGCAATAAAATCCACTGTTTATACGCTCCTTCTTTTTTCTAATAGTATATCATGTTCGCTCCTTTCTTTAGAGAAATTAGCTAACAAGAAGATATTGGAACCACAGGGAAGTTATTCTTAAATAATATTGTAATAGATTTGTAATCGAATTTCTATCAAGCTGTAACCTAATTATCTGAATAATATGAGAAGATAGATTTTGTTGATAGAAGGAAGCCTTGGGAATAATATTTTAGGTAAATGAGGTCACTACATGAAAAAAGTTCTTGTTATGTCATTCCTGTCATTTGGTTTGTTATATTCCGGCATATTTACTGCACCTGAGGCAAGTGCTGCTTCAAAGAAATCAGTTGTTACTGTTGCGAAAAATTACATTGGAACACCATATAAATACGGAGGAACGTCTCCAAAAGGTTTTGACTGCTCCGGTTTTGTCGGTTATAGCTACAAAAAGGTCGGCAAATCACTGCCACGAACAACCGCAAGCATATACAAAAAAGGGAAAAAAGTTAAGAAAGCAAACTTGCAAAAAGGGGATTTAATCTTCTTTGAAACATATAAAAAAGGTGCCTCTCATGTCGGCATATACATAGGAAGTAATCAGTTTATCCATAGTTCCTCCTCCAAAGGAGTAAAAGTGGACAAGCTATCTAACTCTTATTGGAAAACAAAATATTATGGTGCAAAAAGAATTTAACCCTTTCTTAGAAAGGGTTTTTCTGTTTGCTGAATGGATTTACATTCATTTTAATAGAGTTTGCTTTTCAGCTTTGCTAGTATTTAAAGAATTTACGAAATAAACTGAAAAAAATACCCCCAACATATTCCAAAAAGACCAATTTTTCTATATCATTAAGAGTAAAATGAGCAACTGGAAAGAATTTGGGGGAGTATTATGAGTGCAGCAATGAAATTTGCATTATCGATGGCCATATTTGGTTCGGTTGGCTATTTTTCTGCCAAAACAAATTTGCCATCAATCGAACTTGTATTTATTCGATGCATTTGTGCATGTGTCGTATTAAGTTTGGTGTATTTATTTTCAAATAAGAAAAAAGAAGCGGTGGAGAAAAAGGAGATTGGCTTTAGTGTCCTGTGTGGTGTGTTTCTCGTTGTTAACTGGGTCTTCTTCTTTCGTTCCTTTGAGCATATGTCCGTAACGGTTGCCGTTTCGATCTATCATTTGGCACCGGTTCTAGTTGTGTTACTGGGAAGTTTTCTTTATCGGGAAAAGATCACTTTAAAAGTAATGCTGACGGTTATTACATGTTTTATCGGAACATTATTAGTTGGGGGAATGCAAGATTATCTGTCTTTAGAAAGTCTTATGTCAGCTGGATTGCCGTGGGCATTTGGAGCAGCCTTATTTTATGCATTAACCACTTTGATGGGCAAGAAAATTTCAAAATTAAATCCTATATTAACAACCATTATCCAAACAGGAGTCGGGGTTCTCATGCTATTGCCGCTTGTCCAATGGGATTATTTTAGCCAGTTAACGGGCGAAAATTGGTTTTATATTTTATTAACTGGGATCGTCCATACAGGGTTTGTGTATTATTTGTTTTTTAGCAGCTTGCCAAAGCTGTCTTCTGGGACAATTGCAATCCTAGTATTTATCGATCCAGCAGTTGCGATTTTTATGGATATTGTCTTAACAGCATATCGTCCTGATTTTCTGCAGATTATTGGTATCTTACTTATCTTCTGGGGACAAGCTCATGCTGCTTTGAAGCGAAAGGTAAGTGAATCAGGGAATTAGCCCATAAAAGAGGAATGGAAAAGATCCATTCCTTTGATTTTCTTATACTTTTGGAAAATGTAATTCATAAACTGGCTTTTTAAAATATGGCGGTCTTATCGTTATTTTTGGCATTGTCCATTTATGGTTGATATAGGTCATATACACAGTTTCATTAGAATGCTTTTGCAGTAATAATTTTACCTTCGGGTTAAATTCATATCTCATCTTTACCCCTCCTTCATTTCTTCTTTTAATGTATTCACTTCCAACAAAAGAGAGTTAGTCCCAAAAAGATAATTAGGCACCAAATACTGAATGCCACATAGGATATGTTACGACTATGAGGAGGGATCAGTATGTCTATTTATGTAAATGATCCGAGAGATCCGATGTATCAAGTGCCAGAAACATTTTATGAATTAGTAGAAACAAGAAATCATCAATCAGATAAGCTTATGGAATTAAAGGAAGTCCAAGACCTTTTTATTGCCAATAAACAGACAGAACCATATCCGCTTTATCCGAACTACGGAAGAATCACGAAGTATGAGGAAATACCGATTAATTTTCCAGAAAATAGACAGCTTCGTCAGCCAGGACTTGAAAGTTATATGGTGCCAAAGCCAATTATTGAAAATGACCACTACATAGGAAGTGGAAAGCTGAAAGGGAAAGTGGCTCTCATAACAGGAGGAGATAGTGGTATTGGTGCGGCCGTTGCGATTGCCTTTGCAAAGGAAGGGGCAGATGTAGCAATAGCCTATTTAGATGAGCATGAGGATGCGAATCGTACGAAAAAAAGAATTGAGGAGTTAGGGCAGCAATGTCTGTTATTACCAGGAGACTTGCGCAAGAAAAAACAGTGTATAGATATTGTGGAGAAAACAGTTAAGGTATTCGGAGAATTAGATATCCTTTGTAACCATGTCGGCATTCAATTTCAACAGACAAGATTAACAGATATTACGGATGAACAATTTGATAATACTTTTAAGGTTAATATTTATTCGCATTTTTATACGACAAGAGCAGCTCTTCCACATTTAAAGCCAGGCAGCAGCATTATTAACACTGCTTCCGTTGTTGCATATGCTGGGGAACCTCTGTTAATTGACTATGTTGCCACAAAAGCAGCAAATGTAGGTTTCACTCGTGCTCTTGCCAGAAGTGTTGTCAAAGACGGCATTCGAGTAAATGCAGTAGCGCCAGGGCGAATTTGGACACCATTAATTCCGGCGAGCTTCTCCTCTGATCAAGTAGCTATCTTTGGTTCAGAGAATCCAATGCAAAGAGCGGCCCAACCATTTGAATTAGCACCGACCTTTGTATATTTAGCTTCTGATGATTCTCGATTTGTAACAGGGCAAGTTCTGCACGTAAATGGAGGCGAAGTAGTAAGCTCCTAAAGTGAGAGAATAGAAAAATGGGCTAGCAGCTAGCCCATTTTTATTTTATTCGCTAAACAGTTTTACAAACTTTCTTTTCCCTACTTGAATAATCAATTCCTTATTGATTGAAACTTCAAGGTCCATTTCTTCGACTTTTTCTCCATTGATGCGTATACCACCGTTTTGTATCATCCGTCTTGCTTCACTTTTCGAGGTTAATAGATGTAAGTCTACTAATAGCTGAACAAGCGATTCAGGATTTTTTCCAGTCCACTTAACGGTTGGAATATCCTCTGGTAAGGAGCCTTTTTGAAAAATTGTAATAAATTGCTGTTCTGCCTTTTCGGCTGCTTCTTTGCCATGGTACATCCGGACGATTGTTCTTGCAAGCAGCATTTTAGCATCCCGAGGATGAAGAAATCCTGTATGCAATTCTTTTTTTATTTGCGTGATTTCAGCAGGCTCAAGATCAGTAATAAGCTCAAAGTATTTGCTCATTAGTGGATCAGGGATGGACATCGCTTTGCCATACATTTCATTGGGATTCTCATCAATGCCAATGTAGTTATGCTTTGACTTAGACATTTTTTCAACCCCGTCTAACCCCTCTAAAAGAGGCATTAATATAGCAATCTGCTTTTCTTTTCCAAACTTCTCTTGGTAGTGGCGGCCCATGAGAATGTTAAAATGCTGATCTGTTCCACCAAGCTCAATATCTGCCTCTAACATAACAGAATCATACCCTTGCATTAATGGATAAAAAAACTCATGCAAGGAAATTGATTTTCCGTATGCTAATCGCTCTTCAAAATCATCTCGTTCTAGTAAGCGGGCAACAGTTATTTTTCCAGCAAGTCCTATAACATCTTCGAAAGAAAGGGAAGAGAGCCATTTAGAGTTGTAATGAAGCTCAACCTTTTCCATGTCTAATACTTTTCCGAATTGCTCAAAATAAGTTTTTGCATTCTCCTTCACTTCTTCATCTGTCAGTTGTTTTCTAGCAGAAGATTTTCCAGTTGGATCACCGATTTTCCCAGTGAAATCTCCGATAATCAATTGAATGGTATGCCCATTTTCTTGAAATTGGCGCAATTTATTCAGTACAACAGTATGGCCAAGGTGAACATCTGGCGCAGATGGGTCAAGACCAAGCTTTACTTTTAGCGGCGTATTGGTCACAAGGGATTTTGCAATTTTTTCTGCGAGTTCTTCTGTTGGAATGATGTCTTGTACGCCTTGGCGATAGATATCTAGCTGCCTCTTCATTTCTTTTTCTTGGTCGCTCGTTAACTGTTCAATAAATGGACTCATCTTTTTTCTCCTTTCGTTAAATGAATGATTAATAAACAAAAAACCACGCCCCTAAAAAAAGGGACGTGGTTGCTTGTAAGCACGTGGTACCACCCTAATTGAAGAATATAATTAATTATACTCTTCCACTCATTATGGGTAACGGCTCATCCGTTCTTTGCTAATCGAATCAAATTCTTTCACAAAGAATGCTCCTGGAGGTAATTCGCGTCTATTTTTGTGTCAATTTGCACCGGCCATTGACTCTCTAAGAACAGGGAAATAGGCACTACTCATTCCAATCAAAGCATGTATATTTAAGAGATATATTTAGTAAAATTTGAAGTTAGCGCTAACTTGATAAAGATACTAACAGATAAAATTTGCAAATACAAGAGGTTATGTTGATTTTGTGTTTAAAAAATTTTTCATTTTAGATCCCTTGACCTTTTGAAAAGTATATTTTACTATATATGTAATATTAATGAGCGATGAGGAAGAAGAGTAGGCAGTTGAAAGGTTTAAGAGAGCTGATGGTTGGTGCGAATCAGTACGGATTGATTGTTGAATGGGCTTCGGAGCTTCAAGGCTGAACCAATAGTAGGCTGCGCGGAAACGTCTTACCGTTAAAAAAGACAAAGTATAAGAAACGGCTATGTTTCTGTACGGATAAGTGCGTTTATCGGATATAAACGAATGAAGGTGGCACCACGGGTTACTCGTCCTTTTTTAGGATGAGTAGCCCTTTTTGTGTTTTATCCGATGCTTATCGTCCCGTTGACGGAGGTTTCGCTTAAGAAAAGGGAGGATTATCAAATGGAGCAAATTGTCTTAACAGGTATTAAGCCAACAGGGCAGATTCATTTAGGAAACTATATAGGAGCGATTAAACCCGCTTTGAAGCTAGCAGAAAATAGCGATTATCAAGCTGCTTATTTTATTGCCGATTATCATGGTTTAACAAAAATTCACGATCGGGAAGAATTTCGAACATTAACATATGGAGTAGCAGCAACATGGTTAGCACTTGGATTGGATCCAGAAAAAACAATCTTTTATCGTCAATCGAATGTGCCCGAAATTTTTGAACTGAATTGGATATTAGCTTGCTTTTCGCCAAAGGGATTGATGAACCGAGCACATGCTTATAAAGGAATAGTTGATAGCAATAAACAAGCAGGGAAAGAGGTAGATAATGGGGTAAATATGGGATTATTTACGTACCCAATCTTGATGGCAGCTGATATTCTTGCATTTCAAGCAAATATGGTACCAGTCGGAAAAGATCAAATACAACATGTGGAAATTGCCCGCGATATTGCGGAAAGCTTTAATCACCAATATGGAGAGATATTTGTACTACCAGAATATATCGTAGATGAAGAAACAAGCATCTTGCCTGGCCTAGACGGTCGAAAAATGAGCAAAAGCTACCATAACACAATTCCGCTTTTTGAAGAACCGGCAAAGCTACAAAAGCTGATTAATAAAATCAAAACAGACTCGCTTCCGCCAGAAGCGCCGAAAGATACAGAATCGTCTATTCTATTCACGCTGTATAAGGAATTTGCTAGTGTCGAAGAAATAGCACAGATGCACAAAAAGTACGAAAGCGGAATCGGATGGGGTGAAGTGAAAAAAGAATTATTTGCTGTGATGAATCGATTCTTAGAAGAACCAAGAAAGAAATATCAGGAGTTAATGGCAAATCCGGAAAAAATAGATCTCATTCTCCAAAATGGAGCAGAAAAAGCGAGAGCACGAACATTGCCATTTTTACAGGAAGTAAGAAAGCAGATCGGCGTGCTGCGCTGAGTGGAGAGCCGCAAGCAAAGTGAGGAGAGGAGCAAGTATAAGAGCCAGAGTCGCAAACAAAAGTATCAATAAGTTTTACTGTGAACTTAAATGGTCGCTCATTTGTGAAAAAAGGAGATTCTTTTCACTTTTCATCTCCCTTTTCTTTATTTTGAATAAACTGCCATCTAATTGTAAACATTATAGGTAAAATAAAAAACACTAAGAGGTGTAGTAATGGCACATAAGATGGAAGCGCTTCTTGACTATATTAAGACAAGATTTGATTCAGAACCGAAACCTTTGCTTCATATTGGAGAGGCGATGGGCTGCTGGACATATCATGCTGCAATTGCGGATGAAATTCCTGTACTTGAGATGGCACTTAATACAACGACAGATAATGTTTTAATCAAATTGCTTCATGAAGCAAAAGAATTAGCAACAGAACAGCGCAAAACATTAGAGAAGTTTATGATTAAGGAAGGCGTTCCCCTCTCAAGTTCTGCTGAGTCAAAGCCTAAGTCCGATCCGAATGCCGTGCCTTTAGGAGCGAAATCTACCGATATGGAGATAGCCAATTTACTGGCGGCAAAAGTAACAAGCAATATTGTTATGTGCTCCACTAATATTACGCAAAGTGTGCGCAGTGATGTCGGATTAATGTGGATTCGTTTCCATACGGAGAAAAGCATTTATGGGATGGAGTTAAAAACGAGAATGAGGGAACATGGATGGATTAAGATGCCGCCGAGCTTCTATCCTCCAGGTGCACCACAGCAGTAATTCAAAAATAAATATAAAAAATAAACTGTTCGAGTATATTAATAAAAAAGTCTAGTGCGGCGTAGCGCTAGATTTTTTTGTTGAAGAAAGCACAACCTTTTAGGAAAATGATGACTACCTTTTGAAACCTTTTCCCATATACATGCGTAATAGTGCTATTGGAACAAAAGAAAATAATCTTTTCATAAAAGGAGATTGGTCTATGGAAGAATTTTTGCTTGGTGGGGATATTATGTTTACAGTTGCACGTCTCTTTATTTTTCTTGTATTTGCTATTATTTTATTTAATGTTTTAAAGGGTATCTTTCAGTGGGGGGAAAATAATCGGCAGCCACATCTTACTTCTGCTGCGAAGGTAGTAGGCAAACGAACAAGTATTCACGGCGGAGGAAATACTCGTGCATATAATCACTATTTTGCCACATTTGAATTTACGAATGGAAATCGTACCGAATTTCAACTGAAAGACGAAGAATATGGCATGCTGGCTGAAGGGGACAGCGGGGACCTGCAATTTCAAGGCACAAGATATTTAGGATTCACGCGAAATAAAAGGACAGGGGAAAATAGCGGATGAATTACACTATCCAAAAGATGACAGAAGAGGCGGCCAGGGAAATCCTTAGCTGGACCTATCCCGCCCCCTATGATTTATATAATGGAGAAGTAACAGAAGAATCGTTACAAGAGTTTGCAGAAAACCTTTATTATGCGATTGAACAGGAGGGGAATCTAGTCGGATTCTATTGTACAGGCTTTGTTGCTCAGGTTCCAATTGGATATCTGTTTCAAGCATATCCAGAAGGATACCTCGATATCGGTCTTGGTATGCGTCCTGACTTAACAGGACAGGGACGGGGCATGGGCTTTATGCAATTTATTATCGATTCCATAGAAACTAATCAGCCGCTGCGCTTAACGGTTGCAGCCTTTAATAAACGAGCTAATGCCTTATATGAAAAATTTGGCTTTCGTAAAGTTTCTGCTTTTAAGAATGCAAATGATGTAGAGTTTTTCGTAATGACAAGAGAAGAAGGAAACAAACCGTGTTCTGGTTAGTAACCAGAGCATTTTTTTATAAAAAAATGACATTTGTCATCTTAAATTCCTGACATCTGCGACTAAACCGCCTCTTATTTGCTCGCTATACTAAGGATAATAGCTTGGAGGTGGAGTAGTTGGAAACAATTGTAGAGTTAAGGCATGTAACGAAAGAATTTCAGGGAAAGAAGGCAGTTCATGATATTTCCTTTTCAATAAAACGTGGAGAAATGGTGGCAATCTTAGGAGCGAATGGCGCAGGGAAAACGACAGCGATGCGGATGATGCTTGGATTAATTAAACCTACCCGAGGGACCATCTCTCTTTTTCACAAGAATCCTAGACAAAAGGAAGTATTAGAAAAGGTAGGTGGGATGCTGCAGGAAGTTAGTGTGATGGACAGCTTGAAGGTAAAGGAGCTAATCCAATTAGTTCAAAGCTATTATCAAAGTCCGCTAGCGTTATCAACTCTGTTGGAACTAACAGGGCTTCAAGAAGAAGCTTGGAATCAACGGACGGAAAAGCTTTCTGGCGGGCAGAAACGACGCTTGAATTTTGCGTTGGCACTGGCAGGAAATCCTGATTTGTTGTTTTTAGATGAACCAACCGTGGGCATGGACGTAACGTCAAGAGAACAGTTTTGGCAAAAAATCAAAGAATTGAATAGACAAGGAAAGACAATCCTTTTTACAACCCATTACTTACAAGAAGCAGATGAAGTAGCGGAAAGAATTATTATGATTAATAAGGGGGAGGTAGTAGGCGACGGTACACCAGCACAATTGAAGGAAAAACTTACAAAACCAAGGGTAATGTTTCAGGAGAAATCTCCTTATAGTTTAAAATTCTACCGAGAATTGCCATATGTTGTGGATGTGCAGAAAGAGAAGGAGAAAGTAATGCTGACTGCTACAAATTCGGATCAGCTTTTACAAGAACTTTTCGATAGACAGTTGGATATTCAGCATATAGAAGTAAAGCTTGGTCGGTTAGAAGAGGTTTTCTCGCAGTTAATGGAAGATACGAAGGGGGTTAATGAGAATGAAATCTTTTTGGATGCAAAGTAAAGCGGAAATCGTCCGAACGCTTCGGAATAAATATTATATCTTTTGGTCCTTACTTATTCCCGTCTTTTTTTATTTTTTATTTACCAATATTTTCACGGCGCCACGAGATGATGAGGCGTTATGGAATGTACATTATTTAATGTCGATGACAACATTTAGCATTATGGGGTCTAGTATTATGACGTTAGGAATCAAAATTGTGGAGGAAAAAGCAGAAGGGTGGACCATTTTCCTGCATATTACGCCCCTTTCCCAATTTGCTTACTTTGGAGCCAAGATGGTGGCACAAACTGTTATCCATTTATTTTCCATCATGGTGATATTTACGGCTGGAGTCCTTATTAATGGGGTTCATCTTTCTTTTTCTCAGTGGGTGCTTTGCGGAATCTGGATTCTCTTCGGATCCCTCCCGTTTCTAGCGCTTGGAACGATCGTCGGTAATATCAAAAAAGTAGAAACAGCTTCAGGAATTAGCAATCTATTATATATGTCTATGGCAATAACAGGAGGAATGTGGATGCCGATTGATGTGTTTCCATCCTTTATGCAGCAAGTGGCGAAATGGGTTCCTTCCTATCATTTTGCTAATGGAGCGTGGGAGATTATTAGAGATCAATATCCATCCTTTCTCAATTATCTGATGATTACCGGGTATCTTCTCCTATTTATGGTATTATCAATTTATATTGGAAAAAAACGAGAGGCGGTGTAAAGTCCAAAATGGATACCAAGAAGAAATTTGAGCTTTTTCCGAAAAGATATGGTTTTTTTCCTTATATCTTTTTAGTATACGTATTACTTCCGATTATTCAGGTAATGCAGGAGAATGGGATAAAGCAATTGATTGGTATCCTGCTTGTACTTGTTTTCCTCCTGGCTTATCGACAATTATACTGTCATATGGAAGAGAGTATATTTAATTATTGGCTGGTTGTGCAAATCTTGATAGTCATGTTTTTTAGTATCTTCTATGATCCTAATCTATTATTTATGGGGTATTTTCCTGCTAACTTTATCGGATATTACTCAGGCAAAAAGTACTTCTATTACTTTTACAGCCTTTTCGCCATTTCCTTGGTTATTCCAATTATCTTTAGTTGGAATGGTGTCAATCCTCAGTCTCTCTTTTTCTTAGTGCCGTTCTTTATCATTATGCTGATTTCTCCTTTTGGAATCCGCTCGATGAACCGACGGATGGATTTAGAAAGACAATTAGATATAGCGAATGAGCAAATTAGCCATCTTGTTAAAAGAGAAGAACGAATGAGAATTGCTCGAGATTTGCATGATACGCTCGGCCACACTTTATCCCTGCTGACATTAAAAAGCCAGCTTATCGCAAAAATGGTGCCAGCTCAACCAGATAGTGCCATACAAGAGGCAAAGGAAATGGAAAGCATATCACGCTCAGCGTTAAAGCAAGTTCGTGAGCTTGTGTCTGATATGCGCGCCATAACCATTCGTGAAGCAATAGTAGAGATACAGACAGCTTTACAGACAGCAGAGATAGAAAGTGAACTAGCAATCGAACTAGAAGATGGAGAGGTCCCGCTTTTAACCCAGAATATTATTAGTCTCTGCTTAAAAGAAGCAGTAACAAATATAATCAGGCACAGTGCGGCAACCATCAGTAAAGTATCGATTCAACAACGTATAGGCGAGATAGAGCTTATCGTGCAGGATAATGGGAAAGGCGTGAAGGGAGATGAAACGCAAGGGAATGGATTAAAGGGAATCCGTGAAAGACTGGAATTGGTTGACGGAAAATGGAGTATGACGGCTAATTCGGGAACCACTCTGCACATCATTGTTCCCATTATTCGAAAGGAAAGAAGAGAGGAGGAGATATTGTGATACGAATTATCATCTCTGAAGACCAGCGCATGCTAAGAGGAGCATTAGGAACGTTGCTTAATTTTGAAGAGGATATGGAGGTCGTGGGACAAGCGGAAAATGGCGAACAGGCCTTAGAGCTAATAAAAAAATATAATCCAGACGTCTGTTTATTAGATATTGAAATGCCTATTAAAAGCGGTCTAGACGTGGCAGAGGAATTACAGAGGCAGAAATCTTCTTGTAAAGTGATTATTTTAACGACATTTGCGCGACCAGGATATTTTGAAAGAGCACTAAATGCCAATGTTCATGGCTATTTACTAAAGGATGGTCCCAGCGAGGAATTAGCAGAAGCTATTCGCAAAATCATGGACGGAAAAAGAGAGTTCGCCTCTGAACTGATTTTTGGCAGCATTGGAAAAGAAAATCCATTGTCAAAGCGCGAAAGAGAAATATTAGTACTGATTGAAGAAGGAAAATCAGTAAAGGAGCTTGCGGCAATGCTTTATTTATCTTCTGGAACGATTCGCAATTATATCTCAGAAGCAATCAGCAAATTAGGGGCAAAAAATCGAATGGAGGCCATTGCCGAGGCGAAGCGGAATGGTTGGTTATAATATAGCCCTCCTCCTCACGAATTCTCATTCCTCGCATCTTATAAAAGCTAAATGCCCCCACAGTGAGACAACAGCATGATCAATTTTCGAATACCATAAGCTCCATCCCAATAGGATAGTTAAAGAGAACGGGCTGGTTTGTCAAAATAGAAAATAAGTAAACAGCAATATGTTGCTGCCTGAAAAATATATAAGATAAGGATATCCACTCGTAATTATTTGAGACGGAAAAGAATAAGAATCTTCTTTTTGATAAAAGCATATAAAATCAATAATTGATTTTATCGTATGCTTAACAGCTAGGATAACCCACCTCAAGCAAACCGACTGATGGAAATTTTCCTTAACTTATGCCTATTTTCCAAAAATTTAACAATTTATTTTCTTATTTTGATAGAATATTAGTAACTATCCTTTAGGAGGAACAAATATGGTAGATAGTCAGAACTTTAGAAGGGGAATGGAATATGCCTTTATAAAACTAGCAGGAGCTGGTTTTGCGGCAACACTCTTTTTTTCTTATATTTTTCTATCAAGTTTCGATTTATATTTATTTTCACATGAAATTGAAAATCCATACTTTTGGATAGGCTTTTTTGGTTTCGGAATTCTTATTTCGATCGTAATAGATTGGATATCTAACTATTTTCCAAAGCTAGAATTACTATTATATATTGTGGTGGGAGTATGTCTTTTTTTGCCGATTATGTGGAATGTTCTACCTGTCCTTGCTATCGTTTCTGGTTTTAGCGCGATTTTATTCTATATAGGGATTAAAATAGCTGCTAAAGTAAGTTGGTTTAAGTGGATATTTGCCTGTACACCTATTCTCTTTCTTTTGTTAACAATCCCAGACTTCACGGTGAAAAAAGAATGGAATACAGTAAGAGGCGAACAGTCCTACGAAGCTTATTTTGCTTATTTTAACGGGGAGGATGAAGTCCCGATTAAAGCGAAAAAAGGGGAAAGGGTTACCATTCACATTGATTTTACCAATCGCAATGGCGGTGGCTTCGGGTATTATTTAATAGATGAAAAAAATCGAAGAATTGGCTTAAGTAATGAAGAGAAAAAAGTTTTAACCTTTGATGCAAAAAAAACAGAAACCTATAAGCTTATTGTGACCGGAGATGGATTACAAGGCGGTTTTGAGGTGAACTGGGAGAAAGAGTGAATATAGTGAAAAAAAGAATGTTGCTTCTTGCTATTTTAATAGGCATCTGTATATTTTTTTCATACTACCAGAATAATCATTTATCGACCTCGAGCTTTACTCTCTCGTCTCCCAAAATAACAAAGCCGATAAAAATAGTGCAGTTATCGGACCTACATAGCAAGCAATTTGGAAAAGAGCAACAGCGTTTAATACAGCAAGTAAAAAAGCTAAACCCAGACCTGATTGTTTTTACTGGAGACCTTGTGGATTCAAAAAAATACGATGAACAAAAAAGTATGACATTAATGGAAAGACTTGTCCAGCTTGCGCCAACGTATTATGTAACAGGCAATCATGAATACTGGTCAGGGGAATTTCCGTCATTAGAAGCGAAATTAAAACATGCAGGCGTGTTTGTGTTAAGAAATGAACAGACACTTGTAAAGGTTGGAGGAGAAACGATTAATATTATCGGTGTAGATGATCCAACCTTTTTATCTAGAGAGGATGAACTAGCTGAAATACTAGGTGGCCTGAAGGAGGAAGAACATTTCAACTTGCTGTTGTCCCATCGGCCAGAGCTTTTTTCTCTCTATGAAAAAATAGATTTAGCTTTAACAGGACATGCACATGGTGGTCAAGTAAGATTGCCCTTTATCGGTGGAATTGTCGCTCCAGACCAAGGCTTCACGCCAGAATATACAGCTGGTATGTATAAAAAAGCAGACACAGCAATGATTGTGAATAGAGGCTTAGGAAATAGCATCATTCCCCAGCGAATTTTTAATCGTCCTGAAATTATCGAAGTAGTGTTGGAAAAAGAGTAAAGAGCATTCCGAGATTTAAGGGGATGCTCTTTATTATCTTAATAGTTACGCTTTCATCGGGTATACTTTGAAAAAATCAGCAAAGTCTGATAGATGAAAGTCAGCAAATTCACATTGATTTTGAAATATACAAGTTTGTATCCCTAATTCCTTAGCTGGAATTAAATCCAGTTCTCTATCACCAATAGCTAAGTCAATGGAATACTTCGTGTGCAAATATTGATAGGCATTAACCGCAGGCTTCCGCGGAAAACCATTCTCCAATGTTACTATTTCAGCAAAATAACGCTCCCACCCATAGTGCTGAAGAAAATTTACCACACCGTCATAGCTTTTATGCGTCATAATCACATTTATTTCCGCAGTTTTCAAAATCTCCTCTACCCCTGTAAAAGGTTTCACCTCATCCGCAGCAATTCCTTTATTCATAAGCTTAATCTCATTTCGCTGCTGCTCTGTTATGTTGAAATATTCCATCGCATGAGAAAAAGATACTTTTAGCTCTTTATAAATACCGGCCTTGTCCACCTTTTCACCCAATACCTTATAAATAATATTTGTATAAGCAGGATACGTATCAAATAACGTACCATCAAAATCCCAAAGAATATTCATCCATATATCCTCCAATAAAAGCAGTTTCTTTCATGGTAGTACACTTGTTTGGGAATGTCCATTCAGAGATTGTTAGATAGAGAGCTAAGATGAAAGAGGGCAGGGAAGAGAAAGGTGGTGTTCATAACGTTGATGAAAACCAAAAAGGAGAGCAGGGAAGAGAAAAAGGTGTTCATAACGGTGATGAAAACCAAAAAGGAGAGCAGGGAAGGGACAAGTGGTGTTCATAGCGTTGATGAAAGCCAAAAAGGAGGGCTGGGAAGAGAAAAAAGGTGTTCATAGCGTTGATGAAAGCCAAAAAGGAGAGCAGGGAAGAGAAAGATGGTGTTCATAGCGTTGATGAAAACCAAAAAGGAGAGCAGGAAAGGGACAAGTGGTGTTCATAGCGTTGATGAAAGCCAAAAAGGAGGGCTGGGAAGAGAAAAAAGGTGTTCATAGCGCAGATGAAAACCAAAAAGGAGAGCAGGAAAGGGACAAGTGGTGTTCATAGCGTTGATGAAAGCCAAAAAGGAGAGCAGGAAAGGGACAAGTGGTGTTCATAGCGTTGATGAAAACCAAAAAATAGAGTTGGGAAGAAAAAAGAGGCGTTCAGAGCACAGATGAAAGCCAAAAAATAGAATAGAGAAGAAAAATAGCTTGCATAACCTAACTCCAATAGAAGCTGAAAAAGAAAGAAACCCCAAAGCCCCAAAGCACGCCAAAGATCCATCCACAAAAAACTCCTAAGACTATTGACGATTACCCAAAGAAAGTTTAATATTTAACTAACGTAAATAATAATTGTTTGTAAAATAACAAACGAATTAATGGAGTGTTTATAAATGAATGTTTCATCTTATTTTCAAAATGCAACGATTGATGAATTAAAAAAGGGTTATATTGAGAATTCAGATTCGTATCTTTGTCTTTTATGTGGGGAGGAGATCGAGAAAGGGATTATCTACCCGGAAGACGGCAGATTATATGAAGCGGAAAAGTACATGAAGCGTCATATCGAGGATGTCCATCAATCAGTTTTTCATTTTTTACTAAGCTTAGATAAAAAGATGACAGGGTTAACGGAGCATCAGACAAAATTGCTGGAGCTGTTTTATCAGGGAAAAAGGGATGAAGAAGTGAAAGCAGAGTTGGAAATCGGCAGTGCTTCAACCATTCGGCATCATCGTTTTGCTCTTAAGGAAAAAGAAAGGCAGGCGAAAAATTTTCTGGCAATAATGGAGCTGCTGAAGGAAAAGGACCATCATGCGCCAAGCTTTGTCCCTGTTCATCCTACTGCTGCAATGGTAGACGACAGATATAATATCACGGAAGAAGAGCAGGGAAAAATAGCAGCAAAATATTTCAACAATGGTATATTAAGTAAATTTCCGATCAAACAAAAGCAGAAATTAGGGGTTCTTCGGGAAATAGCGAAGTATTTAGAAGGGCAAGAAAACTACACGGAGAAGCAATTGAATCAGCATTTAAAAACAATTTACCCTGACTATGTTCTTATCAGAAGATATTTAATCGAATACGGATTTCTTGACCGTAAAGCAGATGGAAGTCTTTACTGGTTAAAAAAGTAAAAGAAAGGTGAATCACAATGGACCGAAAAAAAGAACTGAAAATGCAATATAAAGAAATTCCGGTCGAAGCCGGTATTTATACAATTACTAATAAGAAGAATGGGAAAGTCTGTGTCGTTAGTACAAGAAATTTCAAAACCATTAATGGTGTGAAATTCTCCTTGGAAAATGGCGGATATGCAAATAAAAAATTGGTGGATGAATGGAAGCAATACGGCAAAGAAGCATTTTCCTTTGAGATAGTTGAAGTATTAAAGCCGAAGAAAGATGATCCTTATTACAATGAAAAGGAAGAGCTGGCTAAGTTGGAAGAAAAGTGGCTGGAGAAATTACAGCCGTTTGGAGATAGTGGCTATAATAGCAGGAAAGAGTAAGGGATGTCTTTAATAGGACATCTTTTTTCATTAGATAAAGTAAAAAATACTTTCATTTTTCGTCCCTAATTGGTATCTTACTTAATAAGATTATAAAATTTGATGGAATTTTTCAAATTATAGAAAAAAGGGGATATGGCAATGATCCGTGAGATGAAGGAAACAGATTTAGAAGAGGTTTTGGAAATATATAATGATGCCATTTTACATACAACGGCCGTATATGGTTATCGTGCCCATTCCTTAGAAGACAGAAAAGCATGGTATAACCAGAAGCTGGAGGGCGGATATCCTCTTTTTGTTTTCGAGGAGGCTGGGAAGGTGCTTGGTTTTGCAACATATGGACCATTTCGAGCATGGCCAGCTTATAAATATTCGATTGAGCATTCGGTGTATGTTCATAAAGAAGCAAGAAAAAGAGGAATTGGTACACACTTATTAAAAGCACTGATTGAGCGGGCGGAAGAAGAGGAGTATGCAACCCTTATTGCCGGAATTGACAGTACGAATAAAGGAAGTATCTTTATTCATGAGAAATTAGGATTTACGTATTCAGGCACGATAAAAAAGGCAGGCTATAAATTTGAGAAATGGTTAGATTTAGCCTTTTATCAGCTAGAATTAACAGGACCTAAATCTCCAGTAGAAGAATAAGGGGGAGTCAGCATGATAAGACCAGCCATTAGTGATTATCCAGAACATTATCGGGAGTATATAGGCTTAGTTCCAGAGGGAGATATAATTGCTTTAATTAATGCTCAAATAGAAGAAACAGTTGCTTATATAAAGGAAAACGAAGACCGACGTGATTTTCGCTATGCAGATGGAAAGTGGTCATTCATCGAAGTGGTTGGTCATATGAGCGATACGGAGAGAATTCAGGCATATCGCTTAATGCGGATTGCTCGAGGAGATAAAACGCCATTAGCCGGTTATGATGATGAGGACTATGTGGAGAATGCCCATTTTTCGACAAGAACAATAGATGATCTATTAGAAGAATTAGTCGCAGTCCGCAAATCTACGGTAAGCTTGTTGAAAGGCCTTCCAGAAGATGCTTGGGAAAACAGGGGTTTTGCTAATAACGGAGAATTTACTGTCATGGCCCTTGCTTATATTATTGCCGGGCATGAGCTTCATCATTTGAAACTGATAAAAGAAAGATACATGGTTTAATTATGAAGGGAGGTTCCTGTTGGGAATCTCTTTTTAATCTCTTTCCAACATAATCTACATAAAAAGGAGAAAAACTAGCATAAGAATCTGCAAGGAGACAACAAGATGGAGTTATTAATAACAATCATTTTATTATTATTTTGTTTACTGATTTCGAATATTGTCAGTCATTATCTTCCCTCTATCCCAACTGCCTTAACGCAAATTGCATTTGGAGTAGTGATGGCACTTCTCTTCTCCGATTTTGAGCTTGAATTAGAGGCAGAGTGGTTTTTGCTCTTGTTTGTTGCCCCTTTGCTTTATAACGATGGCAGGCATTTTCCAAGAGAAGAGCTATGGAAGATGCGTACTTCTATTTTAGGGAATGCCATTATCTTAGTATTGCTTACGACTATCGTTGGCGGTTATTTTGTTCATTGGCTTATTCCCAGTATCCCGCTTGCGGCGGCCTTTGCTTTAGCGGCAATTTTATCCCCGACAGATCCAGTAGCTGTCAATGGGATTGCGAAACGTATTCATATTCCAGCAAGCGTGCTCAACCTTGTAAGAGGAGAATCGCTGATTAATGATGCTTCAGGGCTAGTGGCATTTAATTATGCGGTTGCTGCTGTTGTCACAGGATACTTCTCGATTACAGAGGCATTGACTGATTTCACGTATACCTTTTTCATTGGAGCTGTAGCAGGACTTGTTTTAAGTCTTCTTATTATCATAATCCGTTTTATTTTACGAAAACAGGGAATCCAGGATGTTACATTCCACTCTTTGTTACAGGTGCTGACACCGTTTCTAATTTTTATTATAGCTGAGGAAATGCTCCATGCTTCTGGGGTGATTGCTGTTGTAGTAGGTGGAATTATTCACTCCTTAGTGAGTGAAAGAACCGAAACGATGCTTGCGGAGGAACAGGTATTAACGGAAAATATTTGGTCTATCGTTATCTTTATTCTTAATGGAATAGTCTTCTTATTACTCGGGTTAAATATCCCATCTTCTATTATGGATACAGTGGAAGATCCTTCTTTAAGTAATTGGTTAATTATCGGATATGTCATGTTAATTGGGATTGTTATTCTTGGCATTCGCTTTTTCTGGTCCTATTTATTTTCCATTTATGAATATAAAGCGAACAAGACAAGAGAAAACGAAAAGCCGAGTATGAAGCATACTTTACTGGTCAGTCTGACAGGAGTCCGCGGGGCTGTAACAATGGCAGGGGTACTGTCGATCCCCTTTGTCATCCATACTGGCCAAGGATTTCCAGAGCGTTCCTTAATTCTCTTTCTAGCTGCAGGTGTTATCATGTTCACTTTACTTGCAGCTACGATATTTTTGCCATTCCTTAGTAAAAATAGTGGAGAGACAGAAATAAATGATGAAGAACTAGTAATCAGAGCAAAGAAAAAGCTTATGCTTTCCACTATTGATAAGCTCTATTTAGAAATGAATGAAGAAAATACAGCAGCTGCTTATGAACTAATTGATGAATATAAACGACGCATTCAGCAGTTAAATTATCAAGTGGCAAGAACAGAAGAGGAAGAGAATAAATATTCAGCCTTGGTTGAAATTAGGTTGCGCGCCTTAAAAGAAGAACGTAACTATGTACACCATTTAGTAAAAGAGGGAAAAATTTCAGAAGAAGTGTTTGCGATTTTTGAAAAATCATTGGATTATCGCGAAGAAATACTATGCACCAATGTGCAAACTGGGACGAGATTTCTGTTTGGAAAGGCCATGAGAGGCTGGAAACGCTTTGTGCGGAAACACCGCGGTAATAAACGTGATCGAAGAGAACAAATTCGTATCAGTAAAGAGGTGCTATTAAATTCGATGAAATCTGCTCTTTCCTATTTGGAACAATGGAAAGAGACAGCGGAACATAAACAGCAAGTAGAATCCGTTATTTTAGAATACCGACGGATGGTCGATCGCTGGGAAAAACAACCATCAGCATCATTTAATGAAAAGCTGCAGGAACAAATAGAAGAATTACGTCTAGGCATCGTGGATCAGCAACGCGCAGCCATACAGCAAATGTATGAAAAAGGAGAAATAAATCGAGAACAGACGAAAGAACTTCGTAGATTTGTTCATTATATTGAGAGTGTAACCTTGTATGAATATGAAGAATAGACGGAGAGAGAGTTCCTTCCTGCATAGTGAGGAACTCTCTCTCTATTTTTGAAAAAATAATAAATTCATCCAAATAGTCGGAAATTTACATGCTATAATAAAAGGATATTAAACTTTATAAAGAAAGTTGGGGGTTTTTAATGGCTGTATATACTCCTCAGACAAGGTTTCATCCAGAGGTTGCTCTTACAAATCTCTCTGATATGACAAGTGGTGCCCATGTCTTATACTTAACGAACGACGAAGATAAATACATAACTAATGCGGCGTCCTTCTTAAAAACCGGTCTGCTTTTGGAGCAAATAGTAATTTTTGTCGATCAGCAGAAAATATGGCCACTAATAATAAAAAAGTTGGAAGCGAACGGATTACATACTAAGCTAATTGATAAAATAAACTTTATTGATAGTGAAGATGTTTATTTTAAAAACGGAGAACTATGTTTGGAGAATATATTGGAGGCAAGCAAAGACTTGGTTGATCCTACCCTATTTTTCAATAAAGAAATTACCATCCGTTATTGGGGGAAAATAATACCAAGACTCTTAAGTGAAAAAAGTAACATAGATAAATTACTTCAATACGAGGATAAAGTAGATGAGTACATAAGGGATTATCATAATTATACGGTATGTGTCTATGACGGGATGGAATTATCTGCAAGCAATTATATAAGCTTAAAAAAGTACCATCCATATGTGATGACAGATACGGAATTTACCTTATCCAGTGTTTATGAAAAAGAAATCTTACCTCCATCCCCCGTGCGAAATGGTAAATATGAAGAGACGATTGCCAACCTACAATTAGCACAAACCTACTATTCCCGGCTAGTAGAGGACATGCTAGACGCGGTATTTATTACTTCCAACAATATTATTATGTATGTAAATAAAGCAGCTGCAAAGTTATTAGATGCAGAAGATCTTGTCGGAAAGTCAGCTTACGAGATTATGGAGCCAGATTTCCTAGAAAACTATTTAGATAAATCTAGAAATATATGGAAAGAGGAAATTTCTACTCCATATGAAATGCAGTTGATTACCTCAAAAGGAAAAAAGGTAGAGGTAGAAGTTTTAGCTTATCCGTTTCTTTTTGAAGATTTAAGTTCCACCGTTATTATCATTGCACGAGATATAAGTGTTAGAAAAGAGAACCAGCAGCTGCAGATAAAAAATGAAAAACTAGGAATAGCAGGACAACTAGCAGCAAGTATTGCCCATGAAATTAGAAATCCTCTTACGGCCATTAAAGGTTTTTTAAAGCTGGCATACCAAGGGGCGATGAAATTAGATGATATTTATCCAATCCTTGATCTTGAAATCAATCGAATCGAAACAATTGCAAGCGAGCTAATGTTTTTAGGAAAACCAGCCAGATCAGAAATTAAAGAAACAAACATTGGAAAAATTCTTCTCGATGTCTACACCTTAATGCAATCACAAGCCAATTTAGATAATGTTGTCATTAATTTAGATACATATGGAGATCATTTAAATACATTATGCAATGTAGATCAGATTAAACAAGTTTTTATCAATTTGGTCAAAAATGCGATTGAAGCAATGGATAATGGCGGCATCATAAATATGGAAGCAAAGCTTGATGGAAAATGGGTAGTTGTTACTATTACTGATAATGGGAAGGGAATACCAGATGAAATAAAGAATAAGCTGGGGGAACCTTTTTACACAACAAAGGAAAAAGGAACCGGGCTAGGGCTAGTAATCTGCTATAACATTATCGCAGAACATAAGGGCAAAATAGATTATGTCTCAGAAGATGGAATGGGTACCACATTCACGATTCAATTACCTCTCGCTAATAAATAGACGTATGTTTAAAATAACCTCTAAAGTGAAAGAATTCATAATAATAGAGGAGGTAATGAAATGAAAAGTAGGCATTTTTACATGGCGGCGGTTTTTGCCGTACTGTTACTA
Organism: Niallia sp. FSL M8-0099; assembly: GCF_038006945.1. Taxonomy (NCBI): domain Bacteria; kingdom Bacillati; phylum Bacillota; class Bacilli; order Caryophanales; family Bacillaceae; genus Niallia; species Niallia sp. FSL M8-0099. The sequence goes on along the minus strand of NZ_JBBOWF010000002.1, from coordinate 1,177,983 downwards.
TTTTACGGTTGTTCATCTGGTGAAAAAAATAGCGATAGTGAAAATCTATCTACGCAAACCCAGCATGAACACAAAGAAACGGGATCTTCAGATATTCCCGATGGCCTAGAGCCAGCATCAGATCCAACTTATAAAGAAGGCAGTCAAGTCATCTTAAAGGCAGATCACATGGAAGGAATGGACGGAGCAGAAGCGACGATATTAAATGCATTTAACACGATTGCGTATGAAGTGACTTACACTCCGACAACAGGTGGAAAACCAGTCAAGCATCATAAATGGGTTATTCAAGAGGAAATAAAAGATGCTGGGAATGAAATGCTTGAAAAAGGGACAGAGGTTACCTTAGAAGCAGATCATATGAAAGGGATGAAAGGTGCAAAAGCGACGATAGATTCCGCTGAGAACACAACCGTATATATGGTAGATTATCAACCGGCAACAGGCGGCAATATGGTAACAAATCACAAGTGGGTCACCGAAGAAGAAGTATATCCGGAATAATATTAGAAGAAAAGGGTTGTTATTACAACTCTTTTTTTGTATGGTAGAATAATAAGTTTTCTGAATATTAAAGGTGTAATAAATGCATTTAAGGGATAATTTGACAAAATATTGTAAAAAGTGATAAGTTATTAAAAAATACATAACAACTATTCTCAAAGAGAAGCTAAAGTGATATAATGGTTGTGCGTTATGAAGAACGAATTAAAATGAAATATAATTTTATAAAGAACAACCTTGTGTTTTTTACTAATAATTTACAAAGAAGAAATTCGTATTTGAATTCCCTTTTAACAAAAAAATGGTATAATCAAAAGTGAATTGCCTAAAGGAGGAAATAAGTTGAAAAAAGTAAGAAAAGCGATCATTCCAGCCGCTGGTCTAGGTACTAGATTTTTGCCAGCAACGAAAGCGATGCCGAAAGAAATGTTACCAATTGTCGATAAACCTACAATTCAATATATCGTAGAGGAAGCAATTGCTTCTGGTATTGAAGATATTATTATCGTTACCGGTAAAGGAAAAAGAGCGATTGAAGATCACTTCGATTACGCGCATGAATTAGAACAGAATCTTCGTGATAAAGAGAAATTTGAATTGCTTGAAAAAGTTCAATATTCTTCAAATCTTGCAGATATTCATTATATTAGACAAAAAGAGCCAAAAGGTTTAGGACATGCTGTATGGTGTGCAAAAAGCTTTATTGGTGATGAGCCATTTGCTGTTTTACTTGGTGACGATATCGTGCAGAGCGATACACCATGCTTAAAACAATTAATTGACCAATACGAAGAAACACATGCTTCTGTTATCGGCGTTCAAACAGTCCCAGAAAATGAAACACACCGTTACGGAATTGTCGATCCAGGTGAGAGCGAAGGAAGAAGATATCAGGTAAATAATTTCATTGAAAAACCAGCTCCCGGAACAGCACCTTCTAACCTAGCAATCATGGGTCGCTATGTGTTAACGCCAGAAATCTTCATGTACTTGGAAAATCAGCAAACAGGTGCAGGTGGAGAAATCCAATTAACAGATGCCATCCAACAATTAAACCAAATTCAACGTGTTTTTGCTTATGATTTCGAAGGAGATCGTTATGACGTTGGTGAAACATTAGGATTCGTAAAAACAACATTAGAATTTGCCTTACAACGCGATGAAATGCGAGAAGAAATTATTGAATATATGAAAGCAGTACTGGATAAAGCTGATCTAGATAAAATCAAAGTATTGTAATAAGAGAACGCCTTTTGGATGTAGATAATCTGCATGTGAGAGGCGTTTTTATTTGGAATTTGTGGTGTGAGTAAGAGGGGGTTGGTAGTTGCTGGTGGTTTGGCTGATAAGTTATGAGGTTTGGCTGATAAGTACTGAGGTTTGGCTGATAAGTACTGAGGTTTGGCTGATAAAGCTGAAGTTTGGCTGATAAAGCTGAAGTTTGGCTGATAAATCTGAAGTTTGGCTGATAAAGCTGAAGTTTGGCTGATAAGTTATGAGGTTTGGCTGATAAAGCTGAAGTTTGGCTGATAAATCTGAAGTTTGGCTGATAAGTTATGAGGTTTGGCTGATAAGTTATGAGGTTTGGCTGATAAATCTGAGGTTTGGCTGATAAAGCTGAAGTTTGGCTGATAAGTTATGAGGTTTGGCTGATAAGTTATGAAGTTTGGCTGAAAAATCTGAAGTTTGGCTGAAAAATACTGAAGTTTGGCTGATAAGTACTGAAGTTTGGCTGATAAATCTGAAGTTTGGCTGATAAATCTGAGGTTTGGCTGATAAATCTGAAGTTTGGCTGATAAGTACTGAGGTTTGGCTGATAAGTACTGAGGTTTGGCTGATAACGCCCCAAGTTTGGCTGATAGCCTAAAATCCCTTCCCTTAATTTTGCTCTTGTCTCAGTGTTTCTAGCCAATAATTCCAAATTTCTGCCCGAATCGACTCCATCATTAGAAGGATAATCACAAAACGGCACCCAAATCAACTCCATAGTCAATCACCACTGCAAAATCCCTTCCTTCATTTAACATTCTACACGCATCACGCCCTCAAAACTAAAAAAAAGCTTTATCACTTGTCCTCAATAACAAGTAATAAAGCCATTTACAAAAGTTAGTTCACTTCGCTCTTCGCTGAAGTCCGACTCTTCTTTTGCCAAAACTCCCTTACTTTAATGATCGCATCCTCTGTGTTTTGCACATATAAATCGATAGTTTGCTCATCTTTATATTGTAAAGCCGTTCTTTCATAGAGCGGATCATAATAGTAGGTTAACAGCAATTCAACAGCTTCAGCATAGTTTCTAGTCTGTAGAGATTCTTCAATTTTAGCAGCCGCGGGTGTGTGGATGCGCCGCTTGATTAATTGGAATGCTTCTACACATTCATCATGATGATTGGCTGGAGAATAGTCAGTCAATATATGCTGAACTCGTTCCTCGATTGGCATATGAATAAATAGCTGAAGGCCAGCCTCCTTTTTTTTCAAAAGAAAGTTAGGCAGCAGTACTTTGCCAATTCGCTTACTTTCACCTTCCATTAAAAAATAGGGAGAAGCAGGCAGCTTTTCGATTTCGCCGACAAGCAAGGAGTCGAAAGTCTTCTGATTATGGGGCTTGAGTCCAATTTGGCCGAAGATGGAGCCGCGATGATTGGCCATTCCCTCCAAGTCCAATACAGGAAGTCCTTCTTGTTTTAAATGCTGTAAAATAACAGTTTTATTGGAACCAGTGTAGCCGTTTAAGACAATTGCTTCCTGAGCCATTTCCATTGTATCTAATTGGTGGATAACCCATTGTCGGTACGTCCGGAAACCGCCTTGCAAGCGGTAGCTATGCACGCCCATTAAATCAATAACGGTTGCCGCTGTTTTACTGCGCATGCCGCCCCGCCAGCAAAAGACCACTACATCCCTTGATAATTCTTGGAATGACTGGATGAAAGCAGGCAGTTTAGCAGATACGATTTCCAAGCCGCGAGCTTTTGCCGCTTCCACACTTACCTGCTTATAAAGAGTCCCAACTTCTGCTCTTTCCTCATCTGTAAAAAGAGGGATATTGACACTGCCAGGAATTGTATGCTCGTTAAATTCAGAAGGAGAGCGAACATCTACTAAAGAAAATTCTTTTTTCTCCCGTAATTCTAATAATCGTTCGATTGTTATATCTTGAAACAAGGTAGCTCCGCCTTTCTCTTACCCAACAAAAATATGGCCAGGGCTCTCTTCTGTGACTTCTCCAATGATCGCCGCTTCTACACCGGCATCAACTAATTCTTGCAGCAATGCATCTGCTTGTTCACCTTCAACAGAAATAAGCAGTCCACCAGAAGTTACCGCATCGCATAAAATTAACTGATCAAGCTCATCTAATCTAGAAGCAAAAGTAACATCGCCTTCTAGGTGGGCAAAGTTATTTTTCGTACCGCCAGGAATTACCCCTTGTTCCGCTAATTCTTTTACACGTGGAAGAACAGGAACTTGATCGCGGTTAATATGGATGGTTGTATTGCTTCCTTTCGCCATCTCTGAAGCATGTCCAAGTAATCCAAATCCAGTTACATCTGTACAAGCATGTACATTATAAGACTCCATCACTTCAGCAGCCTTCTTATTCAGTGTAGCCATAACTTTTGTCACACGATCAATTTCTTCTGCTGTTAATAGACCCCTTTTAATTGAAGTGGTTAAAATACCGACACCGATTGGTTTGGTTAAAATTAGTTTGTCAGTAGGCTTAGCACCGGCATTTGTACGTACTTTATCTGGATGGATGGTTCCAGTGACAGAAAGACCAAATTTTGGTTCTTTATCATCAATGGAATGTCCGCCGACAAGGGTAGCTCCAGCTTCTTTCACTTTATCGCCAGCACCTCGCATAATATCAGCCAAAATTTCTTTTTCTAAAACAGAAATAGGGAAAGCCACAATGTTTAGGGCAGTTAACGGTTTTCCACCCATTGCATAAATATCACTTAAGGCATTTGCTGCAGCAATTTGTCCAAACGAGTAAGGATCATCCACAATTGGCGTAAAGAAATCGACTGTTTGCACGATTGCTAATTCATCTGTCAGCTTGTAAACGCCAGCATCATCGCTTGTATCTAAGCCAACAAGAAGATTTGGATTTTTCTCTGCTGGTGGTAATGTACGAATGACTTCAGATAAGTCAGCAGGACCGATTTTGCAGCCGCAGCCTCCTTTGGAAGATAAAGATGTAAGTTTAACGGAATAAGACTGTGTCATATGACACCAACCTTCTTTCTAGTAAATTAAATATTTTTTATTAAGTATTCTTCTCTATTATAAAGCAGTTAGCAGGACATTGCATGCTTAGCAGATTGGATGGGAAAAAAAGGAGATTAAATCATTTTCGGGTACCTAAATTTTAAAATATGATATAATTTAAAACGCAATTAATCTAATATATCGAAGGTGAAAGTGATGAGTACGTTAGCAGAGGAGCAATCAAGTAAAAAAAGAACGTTTTGGTTCGCTTTTCTATTTGTTTTAGTCGCAGTAATCGGTCTCACATATGTGAAATGGTGGCCATATTATCATAAAGCCATCCTTTCTTTTCAAACAAATTCTATCGGAGATTCGATTCTGCAAGATCAGATTTCCGGAACATTCACATGGAGTGCCGCAGTAGATTATACGGTTACTTACTTCCAATCTGTTTGGAAGGCAGCAATTTTAGGTATTCTGCTAGGTTCCCTTGTGCAAGTTCTTCTGCCGACTGGCTGGCTGTTAAAAGTGCTAGGGAAAACAAGCTTTGGCAGTACTGCAGCAGCAGGACTAGCATCTATACCAGGAATGATGTGTACTTGCTGTGCCGCGCCAGTCGCTGTGGGGCTTCGTAAAAAAAATGCCTCCGTCGGCGCAAGCTTGGCCTTTTGGATTGGGAATCCAACCATCAACCCAGCAACCTTAATTTTTATGACTTTTGTCCTTTCTTGGAAGTTTACTGTATTACGTCTTATCGTTGGACTAGTTTTAACCTTTGGCATTAGCTATTTTGCCAACCGCTTTGTCAAAAATCCAACTCCTGTTTCTATGGATAAATTAATAGAAGATGCAGAAGTAGATAAGCGTTCATTTTTAAATAGATGGCTTACTTCTCTTGGAAGCATGGTTCTTTATGTGGTACCGGCCTATGTTCTGTCCGTATTAATTCTAGGTGCAGCGCGTTTTTGGCTCTTCCCGCAGCTAAGTGACAGCATGTCTAATAGTTTGATTGCTATTCTGATTTTTGCAGTAGCTGGGATGCTTTTTGTTATTCCAACAGCCGCTGAAATTCCGATCATTCAAACGTTAATGGCAATGGGTCTTGGAGCAGGACCAGCTGCGGCCCTGCTTATTACACTGCCAAGTATAAGCTTGCCATCTTTATTGATGGTAGCGAAATCCTTTCCAAGAAAAGTACTCGTATTTGTATCCATATCGGTAGTCGTTTTAGGAATTATCAGTGGATTAATAGGAAAGTTAATATTCTAGTATGTTAAGATCCGCATGTGTTAAAACACGGCGGATCTGTTCTTTTTTACAACGTCAGTGGAGGAACGGATGACTAGTTCTGGTTCATAAATAATCGGGTCGTCCAAGGAAAGATTGTATTCTTTTCCTTCAACGGCTGCAATAATTCTTCTAGCTGCATCTATTCCCATATGACTTTTCGGATGGGCGATAGTAGTTAATGGAAGATTTGGTGAGTCAGCTAGTGCAGTATCATCGAAGCCAACAAGGGAGATATCCTCTGGTACAGATAAATGCAATTTTTGTAAAACTTTGTGAACGATAACGGCAACATAATCATTGTAGCAGACGATAGCAGTAGGCATATTCTTTCTATTTGTAAGCGTATTCAAAATTTTCTCCTCCAAACCAGCATGTAATTCTTCGGTAGTAAAAGTAACGACAAGCTCCGGTGCAATCGTAAGCCTCTCATTTCGCAGCGCCTGCAAAAAGCCTTGCATGCGATGAACGCCTTGTAAATCATCCGATTGAAAGAGACCAAGAATTGTCTCATGCCCAAGCTGGATTAAATGATCTGTTGCCATATATCCGCCTTTTACATCATCCATAATTAAATAGAAGGGAGAGAGTTGCGAATAATATTGATTAATCATTACATAGGGGATATGGCGTTCCTCCAGCTCCAGGTAATAATCTAGATTAGGATTGAAGTGACTGCTTTTCGTAGGTTCTAAAATGAGTCCGTCCACATTCAAATCAAGGAGCTTGCGGATACATAATCGCTCCTTTGCATGATCATTTTCCGTACAAACTAATGTTAAAGAATATCCCCTTTCTGTTAAATAAGTTTCCATTCCACGGATAATCGATGGAAAAATATAATCAGAAAGATAAGTGGTCATCACCCCAATGTTTTTCCCATTCGCTATTTTCTGGCCTTTTCTACTAGCAAAAGGTTCCCCGCAAAAGGTGCCAACACCCTGCTCCCGATAGAGCCATCCCTCATCGACAAGTTCTCCAATCGCTAATCGAACCGTATGCCTGCTTACATCAAACAGCTTCGAAAGCTCATACTCCGAATAAATCCGATCCCCCGGTTTGACTCGTCCATTGATTACCCAATCCTTTACCGATTCCATCACCATTACCTTTTTTGAATGTCGCCCCATTGTAACTCCCCCTTTAAATGCAAATCTGTTACTTCTAACAAATGCAGCCATTTCCGCAGATATACATTTTTTATTGTTTTTGTGAAAAGTTTATTGGATTGGAGAGGATGAAAGAATTCGCAAATAAAGGTGGAAAGGTCGCAAATAAAGTAAGAAAAATGCAACCAATGCTATAAAAACTGCAAACTCATTCTCCATCAGCCCCAACAAAAAAGCATAATCGGCAAGTATACAATGAAAATTATTCAATAAAATAACAATAACCGCATTTATAAACGAAAAAATACTACAACTAAATTTTGATTTTACATTAATATAAATAAATATAGACATTTACAATTTCAAGTATATACATTATAATGAAAGCGATAACAGTTCGGAGGTGTCCTTCATGAAAAAAGAGCAGGTAATCAATGAATATCGAGAATATAAAGGATCTGGTCGAAAGCCCGCGGATTATGATTTATATTGGGATAAGGCGTTACAAGAGCTAGACGAACAAAGCTTAGATTACGAGTTAGAAAGAGTAGAGATTCCTTCCAAAACGGCAGAATTTTTCAACTTATATTTTACAGGTGTAAAAGGTGCAAGGATAAGATGCCAATATATCCGTCCGAAAAAAATAGAAGGAAAGGTGCCTGGGATGCTGATGTTTCATGGCTACCATGGGGATAGCGGGGACTTTGGTGATAAGCTTTCCTGGGTAACAGAGGGGTTCGCTGTTCTTGCGATGGATTGTCGCGGGCAAGGCGGAGAGTCAGAAGATACGACAACGGCGAAAGGAACGACATTAAAAGGATTAATTATCCGCGGTGTCGAAGAAGGACCAGAGAGCCTTTATTATCGAAGCGTATTTTTAGATACTGCTCATGCAGCTAGAATTTTAATGAGCATGGAGGAAGTTGATGAAGAGGCTGTTTCTGTTCAAGGTGCCTCACAAGGCGGTGCTCTGTCATTAGTCTGTGCAGCACTGGAAACGAGAGTGAAAAAAGTAGTAGCACAATATCCTTTCCTTAGTGATTATCGCAAAGTATTTGAGTTAGACATTAATTCATCTGCATATGAGGAATTGGCATATTGGTTCCGGTTCAGAGATCCAATGCATGACAGAGAAGAGGAATTTTTCGATACATTAGAATACATTGACTTACAGCATTTGGCACCGAGAATTAAAGCAGAAGTAAAGTGGGCAATTGCCTTAGAAGATGGCGTTTGTCCGCCAGCAACGCAATTTGCTGTGTACAATCAGATTTCTTCACCAAAAGAGATGATTTTCTTCCCAGAGTACGGGCATGAATATTTGCCGAAGCTCGGAGATAGAGTAAGGGGGTTTTTGTTAAATCATGAGTAGAATGATTACATTCAATAAAGAAACACTAGAATTTCATTTATCAAACGGACTTATAAGTTATTTATTTCGTGTCATTGAAAAAACATCCCAGCTAGAGCATCTTTATTTTGGTAAGGCAATCCGACATCGTCATAATTTTCAATATTTACTAGAAAGAGAGATTCGTCCTTCTAATAATCAAATAGAGGGAGATCATACTTCTTCTTTAGAGCATATAAGACAAGAATACCCTTCTTATGGAACAACAGATTTTCGCACACCGGCACAGCAAATTCGTTATCCGGAAGGGGATCGGATTTCTGATTTCCGTTATGATCATCATAGCATCCTAGAAGGAAAGCCTGCATTAACGGGACTGCCTGCTACTTATGTAGAGGACAAGGGCGAAGCGGAGACATTAGAGGTTGTTTTAAAAGATACGTATTCAGACATAAGTATTCATTTATTTTATACAATTTTTGCGGGGAGAAAAGCAATTGCTCGGAGTGCGAAGTTTGTAAACAATGGTAAGCAAAGCTATGATTTAGAATCAGCGTTGAGCTTAAGTCTTGATTTTCCTGATAAAAATTTTGAACTTGTTCATTTACATGGAGCTTGGGCACGGGAAAATCAGATGGAAAGAAAGCCTGTGATGACGGGTATTCAAGCGATTTCTAGTGCAAGAGGGGCAAGCAGCCATCTGCATAATCCGTTTATGGCATTGGTGCGACCGGATACGACAGAGCATACAGGACAGGCATATGGCTTTAGTTTAATTTACAGCGGCAATTTTTTAGCACAAGTGGAAGTGGATACATATCAAGTAACAAGAGCGATGATCGGCATCAATCCCTTCGAATTCACTTGGCGCTTAAAGCCGAATGAAGCATTCCAGACGCCAGAAGCTGTTGTTGTATTTTCAGATGAAGGCCTGAATGGGATGAGTCAGACCTTCCATGAGCTATATCGTACAAGACTTGCTCGCGGTGAATGGCGCGATAAAGAACGTCCGATTCTCATTAATAACTGGGAAGCAACCTATTTCGATTTTAATGAGGATAAGATTTTGGATATTGCCAAAAAAGCAGCTGAAGTGGGTGTCGAATTATTCGTCCTCGATGATGGCTGGTTTGGGGAAAGACATGACGACACTTCTTCCTTAGGAGACTGGTTTGAAAATAAAGACAAATTGCCAAATGGCATTAAAGGTTTAGCAGAGAAAATTCATGCATTAGATCTAAAGTTTGGTTTATGGTTTGAACCAGAAATGATCAGCAAAGGCACGAAGCTTTTTGCAGACCATCCAGATTGGCTTATTCATGTTCCTGGAAAAAGAACATCTCATGGCCGCAACCAATTTGTCCTCGACTATTCTCGTCCAGAAGTTGTCGACGGAATTTTTGCTCAAATGGATGCTATTCTTTCTACCAGCAAAATCGACTATATCAAATGGGATATGAACCGTTATATTTCCGAGGTCTTTTCGATTGCTTTGCCAAAGGAGCAGCAGGGAGAAGTATTCCATCGCTATATTTTAGGTGTGTATTCTCTATATGAGAGACTGCTAGCTAAATATCCACATCTATTAATCGAATCCTGTGCAGGGGGCGGAGCTAGATTCGACCCAGGCATGCTCTACTATGCTCCCCAAGCGTGGGCTAGTGATAATACGGATGCAGTTGAGCGTTTGAAAATTCAATATGGTACTTCTATGGTTTATCCGTTATCTAGCATTGGGAGTCATGTGTCAGCTATTCCAAATCATCAAGTTGGCAGGATGACGAGCTTAGATACAAGAGCAAATGTTGCTTATTTCGGTACATTTGGCTATGAACTGGACATTACGAAAATGTCGGAAGAAGAGCATGCGAAGATGAAGGAGCATATTGCTTTCTTTAAAAAGCATCGCAAGCTAATCCAGCAAGGTACATTTATCCGTTTACAAAGTCCTTTTACGAATAACGAAACAGCCTGGATGGTCGTCTCCGAAGATAAGACAGAAGCAATCATCGGCTATTATGAAGTGCTGGCAAAGCCGAATCGACCGTATGAACGCTTGCGGTTAAAGGGCTTAGCAGTAGATAAATTATATACGATTAATAATGAAGTAGAGCGATATGGCGATGATTTAATGGAAATCGGGCTAATATTTGCGGGAAATTATATCGACCGTGCCAGCGATTACTGGTCAAGAGAGCATATTTCCGATTACAACAGCAAGATATTTTATTTAGCAGAGAAACAATAAAGGAGATTAAAATCATGAAAAAGTTCCCGGAAAATTTTTGGTGGGGTGCAGCAACATCTGGGCCGCAGAGTGAAGGTCGTTTTAATAAACAGCATGCGAACGTTTTTGACTACTGGTATGAAACGGAGCCAGAAGTATTCCATAATCATGTAGGACCAGATACAGCATCTAATTTTTACAATAGTTATGTAGAAGATATTGCGTTAATGAAAGAGATCAACTTAAACTCTGTTCGTACATCGATTCAGTGGACACGTTTAATAGATGATTTCGAAACAGCCAGCTTAAATGAAGATGGGGTGCGTTTTTATAACAATGTAATTGATGAATTTATCAGGCAAGGGATTACACCTGTAATGAACCTGCACCATTTCGATTTGCCTGTCGAGCTGTATCATCAATATGGCGGCTGGGAATCCAAGCATGTCGTTGATCTTTTTGCCAAGTTTGCTCGCCGCTGCTTTGAATTATTCGGCGATCGCGTGAAGCATTGGTTTACATTTAATGAGCCAATGGTCATTGTCGATGGGCAATATTTATACCAATTCCATTATCCAAAAGTAGTAGACGGAAAAAAGGCAGTACAGGTGGCATATAACTTAAACCTAGCATCTGCAAAGGCAATTAAAGAATTCCGCGACTTAAAAATGAACGAAAAAGGAGCAAAAATAGGCACAATCTTAAATCTAACTCCTTCTTATCCAGCAAGCGATAAGCCAGAAGATGTGGAAGCAGGGAGAATTGCAGACCTATGGCGCAATGAAATGTTCTTGCATACAGCCGTATACGGAGAATTTCCGCCTGCATTAGTGGAACTTTTAACAAAGGATAAAGTAATTTGGGAATCAACAGAAGAAGAGCTAACGATTTTAAAAGAAAATACCATTGATACACTTGGGGTAAACTTCTATCATCCTTCGCGTGTAAAAGCGCCAGATGTAGCACCGAACAGTGTCGGCGACTGGATGCCAGATCGCTATTACGATCATTATGCTATGCCTGGCCGCCGCATGAACTTGGATAAAGGCTGGGAGATCTTTCCGGAGGCGCTATATGATATTGCCATTAATATTCGTGATAACTATAAAAATATCGAATGGTTTGTATCAGAGAATGGCATGGGCGTTTCCCGCGAGGAACGTTTCTTAAATGAAGAAGGTGTGATCGAGGATGATTACCGCATTGAATTTATTCAAGAACATTTAGAATGGGTTCATAAGGGAATCGAGGAGGGCTCTAATTGTTATGGCTATCATTTATGGACGCCAATCGATTGCTGGAGCTGGATGAATGCCTATCGCAACCGCTATGGATTTATTTCAAACAATATTCATACACAAGTGAAAACTATTAAGAAATCGGGTCATTGGATTAAAGAAGTAAGTGCTAAGAATGGGATTGAATAATTAGGAAGAAGATCATCGCTTAATTTTTGCGATGGTCTTTTCTCCAGGCATATAATTAAGAGTAAAAACGCACACAAATCGGGGGTGTTCAAATGTCCTTATTAGTAATGGATATAGGCGGGTCTTCTGTAAAGTTTGCTGTCTGGGAAAAAGAACAGCTAGTGGACAAAGGCTCTTTCATCACACCAAAAACTTGGGATGAGATGAAACAAGAAATGATACAGTTAAAAGAAAAAATGGACGCAAAATACACTATTGAGGGTATTGCATTTAGTGCTCCAGGGGCGGTGAATCAAAGGAAAGGAATAATTGAAGGGGCAAGTGCTGTTCCTTATATTCACCACTTTCCAGTTATTTTCGAGCTAGAGGGACTATTTGGCTGTCCAGTTTCCATGGAAAATGATGCAAACTGTGCAGGTCTGGCGGAAGTATGGAAAGGTGCCGCACGTGGAATGCAGAATGTTCTGTTCGTAGTTATTGGCTCGGGAATTGGCGGCGCAGTGATTGTGGATGGGAAAATCCGCCATGGAAAACATCTATTTGGGGGCGAGTTTGGATACATGCTGCTTAAAGAAGATAAAACCTTTAGTGACCTAGGGACGGCTGTCAATATGGCAAAACGCTATTCCAAGCGAATGGGATTAGAAACGCCATTAAGCGGCAAAGAAGTATTCGATCTCGCCGAACAAGGGGATAAGACAGCAAAAGAAGAAGTAGAAACGTTCTATCACTATTTGGCAACAGGCATCTACAATCTGCAGTACAGCTTCGATCCGGAAAAAATCATAATTGGCGGGGGTGTCTCTGCTAAAGAAGGCTTACTAGACGAATTGAACCTTCATCTTGCCAGAGTAGTAGAAAGCACAAAAATCGCTCCATTCATTCCCGAAGTAGCTATATGCGAATTTCAAAATGACGCCAATTTAATTGGTGCTGTTTATAATTATGAGCTTGCTTTTGGGAAGTAGGCAGTGGAAAGGGCGGAGTCACAAGTAAACTTGCAAGAAGCGCAAATAAATGGACAAAATCCACAAGTAATCTAGCAAATTGCACAAACAAGTTTTTGGATCTCTCAAACAAACAGACACGGTACCGCCGAAGTAGCGCTGACCATTAAACAACGATCAAAATTCAATATATTGCTAGTCCACAATATTATTTTTTGCAAAAAATAGCAGTTAAAATAATTGGAGAAGAGGGACAAATCATGTATACGGCTAATGAAAATAGGTATGAAAAAATGATTTACAATCGTGTGGGGAAGAGCGGATTGAAATTATCGGCGCTGTCACTAGGGCTGTGGCATAATTTTGGGGGTGTCGATTTATTTGAAAATAGTCGTGCTCTTGTAAGAAGAGCATTTGATTTGGGAATTACGCATTTTGATTTGGCGAATAACTATGGACCGCCTGCCGGCAGTGCGGAGGAGAATTTTGCGAGAATCTTAGAAAAGGATTTAAAGCCGTATCGGGATGAGCTGATTATTTCCACAAAAGCAGGATATGGGATGTGGGCTGGTCCGTATGGTGATGGTGGCTCGAAGAAATATTTAGTGGCTAGTCTTGATCAAAGCTTAAAGCGGATGGGTCTTGAATATGTGGATATTTATTATCACCATCGTCCAGATGAGGAAACGCCCTTAGAGGAGACGGCGGAGGCTTTGGATTTATTGGTCCGTCAAGGCAAAGCGTTATATGTTGGTGTTTCCAACTATTCACCGGAGCAAACAAGAGAAATCGCGCGGATTTTTGAAGATAAAAAAACGCCATTCATTATTCATCAGCCTTCTTACAGCATGTTTAATCGCTGGATTGAGGATGGATTGAAGGATGTTTTAGTGGAAAAACAGCTTGGAGCGATTGCTTTTAGTCCACTTGCTCAAGGATTATTGACAGACCGCTATCTAAATGGAATTCCTGAGGATTCTCGTGCCAATCGGGAAACGGGACTATGGCTGCATAAAGAAAATGTGGATCAGACAATAGATAAAGTAAGAGCTTTAAACAATATTGCGAAAGAACGAGGGCAAACCCTTGCCGAAATGGCAGTTGCTTGGATTTTGCGTGATGGCATTGTTACAAGTGTACTCATTGGTGCAAGCAAGATAAGCCAAATTGAAGACAATGTGAAGGCACTGGATAATATTCATTTTAGTGCGGAAGAGCTCGTGGCTATTGATAAGGTGCTAAGAGGATAAAGAGAAAACCACTGCAGATGATCTGAACCCAAAAAGTTAGACACGGGATTTAGGCAGCTACTAGGGCATGAGTTCGATATTGCACCGGACTCATGCCTTTTAATTTTGTCTTAATCCGTTTGTGGTTATAGTAGTGAATGTAATTCTCTAATTCTTCTTTAAAATGCTCCATACTCTCAAATTCTTTTAAATAGAGTAATTCAGACTTTAATAAGCCAAAGAAATTCTCCATGACTGCGTTATCTAAACAATTCCCCTTACGTGACATACTTTGAGTAATCTCATGTTTCTTTAAAGCATGTTGGTACTTCTTCATTTGATACTGCCAACCTTGATCCGAATGGAGGATAGGGGTGTCACCCTCTTTCAAATGCTCAAAAGCTTTGTCCAGCATTTTCGAAACAAGTAGATAAACAGGACGCTTTTCTATGTTATAAGCGATGATTTCTCCGTTGAATAAATCTAGAACGGGGGACAAATATAGCTTCTCCCCGTGTAGATGGAATTCTGTTACATCCGTTACCCACTTTTCGTTTGGTTTCGATGCTTTAAAGTCACGTTCCAAAATATTTGGGGCTATTTTCCCTACTTGCCCACGGTAGGAACGATATTTTTTCATACGCACAAGACACTTTAATCCCATCTCATTCATAAGACGGCGGACTGTTTTATGATTTATTTTGATGCCTCGGTTATGTAATTCTAATGTGATCCGACGATATCCATATCGTCCCTGATGTTCATCAAAAATCTCCTGAATTAACTCTTTAACTTCCTTATATTTATCTGGGCGATCCATTTGTTTTACCCAATAGTAATACGTACTACGCGCAATACCAGCGACCTTTACTAGATCAATCACTTTAAATTCTTGCCTTAATTCATAAATTATTTGCGCTTTGTCCTGTTCTGTAGTTTTTCCTTTTCTTGAATTAAGGCATGTAACTTTTTTAAGTAAGCATTCTCCATCCGTAAACGTTCATTTTCAGCTCGTAATGCTTCTTCAGACCCTTCTACTGGTTGAGGTTTATTCGTTTCCTTTTTCATTGGTGGGCGCCCCTTTTGTGTTGGTTTCAGGGCGTCAATTCCATGTAATTCAAAACCTTTTTGCCATTTTAGAATGGTACTATGTGTTGCAATGTTAAATATTGCAGCAGTTTCCCTTATAGACGTCCCTGTCTCTCTCATATAATTCAGTACGTCTAGTTTAAACTGTGTTGTATAAGATGTATAGGGTTTTATTAAAGCATCGGCACCATGATATTCATATTGTTTTATCCAATTTAATAAGACTGTATGATGTACCCCTATGGATTTCGCAATAAATTTTACCCCCTCCGTTCCCTGTAGATAACGAATAACTGCTTCTATTTTTTCCTCTATATTAAATTTAGACATATAAAAACTGCACCTCCAACTGTTAGTTTGTGTCTAACAATTGGGGTGCAGTTCAAGAGCAGTGGTTTTCTCTTTAATTTGCTAAGCGTTTGATCATTTCTAAGCACATTCTTGCATTATGGTAGGGACATTTCCATGAGTCGACGATGTTTTCTTGTGTTTGGTACTTTTCATCGCGGAGAGAAGAAATAACTTCACCGTTTGTATCAATGCGGGAGTACCATTCGCCGCCCTCGCGCTTATCATGGATAGATGCTTGAATGTATTTCCATACATCCTCACTATATATTAGATAGTTTTGGATATTCGTTAATTCATAGGCATTGTGGAAGCCGATTACTGCTTCGGCTTGTCCCCACCAGACTCTTGTTGCGTGAATGGTGCCATTTGTTGCCTTGTAATCCATAAGCGATCCATCTTCAGCAAGCCCTTCTCTAGCAACCTCCAATGCCATGAGCTTATTCATTTCTACTATTTCTGGTCTATCGAGCTTAGTTACATTCAATGCTTCTGATAAAAGCCAGCTCGTTTCAATATCATGTCCAAACGAGAAAGTATCTTTTATACTATTCCAATTTTGGTCAAAGGCAGCGTGGCAATAATGCTTTTGATGATCAAAAATATGTGTATGGAATAGCGTTAATAGATTATCAATTTTGCGTAATAGTCTTTCATCAGGCCAAATTTGGTAAAGGGTCGTGTATGCTTCGATAATATGCAAATGGCTATTTGTTGTAAAGGCAGCCTCCACGCCCTCATTTAATAGAACATTTTCCTTTTTAGTCCAATCGGCATTAAATTCTTCCAAATAACCGTTTAATGATTCAGAGAAGCAAATATCTTCTATAAGATAAAATAATTTTTGTGCTAAAGCTAATACTTCCATATCTTTAGACACCTTATAATATTCACTTAAGCCATAAAGCGCAAAGCTTTGGGCATAGACATGCTTTGATGAGATAACCGGATTTCCTTTATAATCAACAAGCCAATAGATGCCGCCGTTTTCCTGATCCCAGAGCTTATTTTTAAAAAATTCATAAGCATGATGGGCAGCTTCTAAATAGGCTGGATCTTGTTTGTATTGATACACAGCGGAAAAGGTCCATAGGTTTCTGGCACCTAAAACGCCACCTTTATGGGCTTCAGGATGAAGCTTTAAATGGTAATCAACCACCCCGTAGAATCCGCCGTTCTCCTTATCCATTAGATTTAACCAAAATGGCAAAATACGATTCTCCAACTCTTCCATAAACTCTATTTTCTTCATGGTAACTCCTCCTCTTTTTTACCTTCTTTACCCTTCAACAATATTGCGAATCCATTTTTTTGTATAAGTTCTTTTTAACCCCAAGAAGGCTCGAATAAAATCATGGGAGTTAGCAAGTGCATAGACAGCAAACAATGGCAGCTGGAAGTATACGCCTAATGCAGCAAGTGGAAGCCCGACTAGCCAAACACCGATTGTGTCTAGCCACATTACATATTTTGTGTCGCCTCCAGCACGCAAGATGCCGACATTGTTGATATAATTTAGATTTTTGGCAATGGAAAAGGGGATATAGACAAACATAATGCCATAAACAAGTTGTTCTACTTCTGGTGTAAGTCGATAAAGCGACAGCACATGCGGGAGTAGGATTAAAATCAGAATTCCGACGACAATAGAAGTTCCCGTAGTAATCCGGATGAAATTCTTTGCATACTGAAAAGCACCTTTTTTATCATTTGCACCAAGCTGATTTCCAATCATGACTGCCGATGCATCGCTTATCCCGGTAAAGACACAGGTGAAAATAAAAATAATCGGATCAATCATCGAGATAGCGGCAGTTTGATTTGTGCCCATTGTGGCATACAGCCAGAAAAAGAGCGTATCTCCAAGCGTCCATGTACCATGGTTAATGATGGATGGCATCGTGATTTTAAAATATTGTTTGCTTAAACTGCTTCGGAAAACATCGAGATTCTTTTTGATAATCGAAAAAGAAAGGAACTCTTTTTTTACAAGAAGCATGAAAAGAAGAGCAGTTTGAATGATACGAGCGATTAGTGTCGCAATCGCAGCACCTTCGACTCCTAATGCAGGCGCTCCGAAATTCCCGTATATAAGGACATAGTTTAATAGCGTATTCACTAATAAGGCAATTACGCTATAATAGGTTGGTTTACGTACCTCGCCAGTTGTTTTTAAAGCGATTACAAAAATCATAGATAAGGCTGTAAAAACATAGGAGTAACCGAGAATTTGCAAAAATTCACCGCCCAATTGCTTAACAGAAATATCCGAAGAAAAAAAGCTAAGAATCGGGTAGGAGAAAAACTGTGTCAAGAGTGTAAAGAAAAGGGAAAAAACTGCGGTGAGTACGCTTACAAAGATAACCGAGCGACTAATGCCGTTTTTATTTTTTGCTCCCCAGTATTGGGCACAGAAGATGGTTGCGCCACTTGCAAATCCTTGTAGAAGAATCGTCGGAATCTGCGTGAATTTATTGGCAATCCCCACAGCTGCAATACTGTCTACACCAAGTCTGCCGACCATAATGGAGTCAATAATATTAAGACCTGAAGTAATCAAAAGCTGAATAGTAATAGGGATGGTAAAATACATCATTTTCCTATAATATTCTTTCTTGCTATCTTCCATTCTGTCACTTTCTTTCTATTAAATTGTCTATTTTTTCTCCCGTTTTGTTCTTTACTTATTGGAAGTCGAAATATATAATTAATTTACAACAAAAGTATAGACAATTCAATATAAAACTTTATATTTATATTGATTTATTGATAAAGGAGGAAAGTGCGATGGAATTTATGAAAGGATTTAGCTTTGGATTTATGAGCAAAAGAGGAGAATGGCAAGAGGAGAAAACGATAGAATCACTGAAGCTGCTAAAAGAAAGATGTGCAGTTGAACATATTGTCCTAACTGTTGTTGCAGAGCAGGATACTCCACAATCCACCACAATTAATTGGAAGAATCATCCCGATGTAGTCAGTGATGAAGAAACAGTGCAGTTAATTGAATACGCTAACAAAATAGGTTTAGAGGTCACTTTAAAGCCAATGGTAAACGTGGCAGATGGTACATGGCGTGCCCATATTAATTTCTTTGATACGGATGTACCTTGTGAACCAAAATGGTCTGAATGGTTCGCTTCTTATAATGAGTACATTCTGCACTATGCAAAGCTAGCAGAGCAAATGAAGTGTCCCATGTTTGTAATCGGCTGCGAACTAGTAAATGCAGACAGAAGAGAAGCTGAATGGCGTCACCTTATAAAAGAAGTGCGCAAAGTATATAGCGGTTTAATCACATATAACTGCGATAAGTACCAAGAAGATGTCTTAAAGTGGTGGGATGCTGTTGACGTAATTTCTTCTAGCGGCTATTACCCGATTGATGCCTGGGAAGCACAATTAGACCGTATCGAAAAAGTAGTACAGAAACACAAGAAACCATTCTTTTTCTGTGAAGCTGGCTGTCCAAGCTGGGTAGGTGGAGATTTGCTCCCAAATGATTGGACAAAAAGAGGCGAATTCAGCGAAGAAGTTCAAAAAAGATGGTATGAAGCAATGTTTCAAGCAACCAGCAAACGCAGCTGGGTAAAGGGATTTGCCTTATGGGACTGGAAAGCTCATCTATATCCAATTGAACAAGCAAAAAGCAATCAAGATTACGCTGTATATGGAAAAGCTGCAGAAAAAGTGATTAAGGATTATTATTCTTCCGTTGGTGGAGAGTGAGGATGGAGGGTAGTTGTAGAGATGAACGTGAATAGCCGAGGGAATTGGAACAGTGGTGTTCATAAAGGAGATGAAGCCAAAAGAAGCGGAGGTACGCGGGAAAGTGGTGTTCATAAGAGAGATGAAAGCCTAAACCAGCCTAGGCAATCATAAAAATGGTGTTCATGAAGCAATAAAAGCGGTAAGAACAGTCAAAAGCAAACAAAGCAACAATATATCAAGTGTCCTAGCAAGCAATAAATCAAATCATTAAAATGTATGCGCTTAACATAACTATATCACCATAAAAATAATTGTCCTTACTTTTTCAACAAAAGACTATACAAATGGAATTGACCATGGTAGAATATGTTTGTAAGCGCTTAATGGTAAAGTTTTCAAAATATGCTTTAACTCTTTATATGACCTAATTATTTGGAGGGAAAATAGAATGGGGATTAAAAAAGGTAATAAACTATTTCGGTTTGGCCTGATTGCTAGTGCAGCTGCATTAATGCTTGGTGCTTGTAGCAGTGATTCGGAAAAGCAAGGGGGAAAAGGGGCAGACGGGAAAGAGACAATCACTTTTATTAACCACAAAACAGACTGGACTGGGAATGGCAAATGGGATGAGTACATTGCACAATTCAATGAAAAACATCCAGATATTGAAGTGAAAGTAGAAACAATTACTGATTATGCTGGTCAAATGCAAATTCGCATGAACTCAAAAGATTATGGCGATGTGTTAATGGTGCCAACAACGATTAAGCCAGAAGACAACGCAAACTTCTTTGAGCCGCTTGGTGATCAAAAGGAATTAGAAGAAAAATACTTATTATTAACAGACCGTGCATATGACGGTGTATCTTATGGTATTCCAATTGCCGTAAATACAACAGGTGTACTTGTTAATATGAAAGTATTCAATGATGCAGGAATTACTGAATTCCCTAAAACGCCAGAAGAATTTCTAGCAGCATTAGGAAAAATTAAAGAATTAAATCCGGATATTACGCCATTATACACAAACTATGCTTCTAACTGGGCAATGTCGAATTGGGATTTCGTACGTGAATCTGCAGCAGGCGATCCAAACTTCACAAATGAGTTAACAACAGATAAAACGCCATTTGATGATGGAAAGCCTATGAATACTATTTACAAATTGCTTTATGACTCTGTAAAAGAAGGCTATACAGAAGCGGATCCAACGACAACAGATTGGGAACAATCTAAGCAAGATCTTGCTGATGGAAAAGTAGCAGCAATGGTATTAGGAAGCTGGGCAATTGAACAAGTACAAGCACTAGCGGAAAATCCAGAAGATATCCAATTCGCTGCATTTCCAACAACACACGATGGAAAACAATACACAGCGATTGGTGGAGACTACAATATTGGTATTAACGTAAACAGTGAGCATAAAGAAGCTGCACGCACATTCTTAGATTGGTTTGTTGATGAGTCAAACTATGCTGCTGACACTGGCGGAATATCTCCAAAAGTGGGAGCTGATTTACCAGCTGCACTTAAATCAATGGAAACTGCTGGAGTGGAATTCTTCCAAGCAACACCTGCTCCTGCTGGAAAAGAATCATTGTTTGCTGATATCAACAACAGTTCGGAAATCGGTTTAGGTACAACGGATGCAACCAAACAACGAATCGTGGATGCGGCAAAGGGCAACACAAAAGAATCTTTTGACGATATCATGAAAGAGCTTAACGAAAAATGGGGCAATGCAATCGAAGAGGTTGGACAATAAACCAATATAGAAATCGCAAGTATTATGGGGAAATGAAAACGATTAAAAAGATTGTTATTTAAAAATGGAGGGTTATCTTAAAAGAGAAAATCTCTTAAGGTAACCTTCATTACTATTGAGTTTTTGTAAAAATCAGTTTTCAGACGGGACACAGCAGAGAAAATCCTTCTTACTTTGTAGTCATTAACTATTCATTTGTACGATGCTATAACAAGAGAGTTCCCGTTTGTAGTTTCATATTTTACGCCGGCGCCGATGGAGGTGAATGAGTTTTCCATAAAAGGCGTTAGTGAAAGAATAAGAGGTGTAGGCAAGATGAATAAAATGAAATTGGGGTATGACGGGCAGAGACGATTAATCATTGTTTTATTTTCCGCCCTGCCAGTTTTTTTACTTTTGTTATTTTCATATTATCCTTTATTTAAAATGGTACAGTATAGTTTTACAAACTGGAATGGAATAAGCCCGACAAGTGAAAATGTTGGCTGGGATAACTATATTCGCATTTTTACCACTCCTGAATATTTCTCTGTTTTTAAAGTAAGCTTATATTATTTCTTTGCAACATTTGTACAACTAGGAATCGCATTATATTTTGCGACCGTTTTAACGTTTAAAGTAAAATTCGCAAATCTTTGGAAAGGAATTCTTTTCTTCCCATATTTATTAAATGGGGTAGCGATTGGGTTCATTTTCTTATATTTCTACAAAGGTGGAGGTACGCTAGATACCGTATTGAATTTCTTAGGACTAGAAGATCAAATCCGTCTTTGGTTAGGGGATCGCTCCATTAATAACGTATCAATGGCATTTACTTCTATTTGGCGTTATATGGGCTTTAACTTTATCATCTTCCTTGGTGCTATTCAGTCGATTGATTCAGAAATTTATGAAGCTGCAGAGATTGATGGAGCAAATCGCTGGCAGCAATTCCGATATATTATTATGCCGAGTATTAAGCAGATTATTTTCTTAAATATTATCCTTGGTATCAGTGGCTCACTGAGTGTATTCGAAATTCCTTATATCATGACTGGTGGATCAAACGGTACGAAGACATTCGTTATCCAGACAATTGATACAGCCTTTAAGTTCAGCAAGGTCGGATTAGCATCTGCGATGGCGTTAGTATTACTTGTTATTGTTATTGTTGTGACATTGCTGCAGCAGTTCTTAACAAGAGAGAAAGGAGCGAAATAACATGAAATCACAAACTAGCTTGGAAAAACAAACAGGAATAAAAAGTGAAAATGGATTAACAACTGCGATGATGGTAAAGAATATCCTCGGATTCATTGTCAAATATGGAAGCTTATTAATCGGAGCCGCTGTTGCCATTGTTCCTGTTTTAGTTGTGATTATTGGCTCCTTTAAATCAAAGCAGGAATTTTTAACAACGGGTGTATTAGAACTGCCGAAGAATTTTACCTTTAACAATTATGTTACAGCCTTTGTGGATGGACAAATGCTGACTGGTTTTAAAAATACGATCCTTATCTTTATTGCATCCATCATCGGAAAACTCCTTTTAGGAACGATGATTGCCTATGTACTGGATCGCTTTAATTTTAAAATGAAGAAGGTTATTCTAGCATTATTCCTTCTTGCAACATTGATTCCAGGTATCACAACACAGGTTGCCACATTCCAAATCATTAATGGAATGGGATTATTTAATACCATCTGGTCTGTTATTGTTCTCAACTTAGGTACAGATGTTATTGCTGTTTATATCTTCCTGCAGTATTTGAAAAACATCCCTGTTTCACTAGATGAAGCAGCGATTTTGGAAGGGGCGTCGTATTTTACGATCTATCGTAAAATCATTCTGCCGTTATTAAAAGCACCGATGATTACGATTCTAATCATCAGTGGTGTTGGAATTTATAATGATTTCTACAATCCGTTTCTATATATGCCTTCTCCAGATTTAAAGGTTATCTCGACAGCACTATTTGCCTTTAAAGGTCCGTATGGCACAGATTGGCCAGTTATCCTAGCTGGTGTTATCATCGTTATTCTTCCGATCCTAATTGTGTTCCTAACCTTACAGAAACATATTTATAATGGAGTCTCTGGCTCTGTTAAATAAAGAAAAGGGATAGCATCCAAACAAGATGCTATCCCTTTTCCATTACACCGGCCGAGGCACAATATATCTTGTCAAAAAGATTGTCAACGGCGGGGCAAAGAAGATAAATACTAGTAAATTAATGCGGACGAGAAAACTAATCGCAATGATAGTGGCCAGTATAATTAAACTGTTAATAAAACGGCGAATACAGGTGTCAAACGCGATTGCATACAGCCATTTTTGATCCTCCTTGCCTTTCGGAGGATCAGCTAGAAAATAAATACAATAAATGTAATAAATCCAAGCGAAAAAAGTGAAGAAAACAAGCGGGAATTGAAAAAAGCCAAGAACAGGACTAGCTGTAATGAGCGAATAATAAACGGATAGTAAACTAGCCACAGTCAGCAAAAAGACAACAAAAGACAATAGTTTATTCCCCTTATGCTTCTGATAGGCCTCTTCAAAGGAAATGCGAATACTGTATTCTACCTCATTGTGAATACTTTCAATGCTATGAATCAGACCAATACCAGCAGGAACTAAGCCATATACAAGTCCCCCGCGCAAAAGATAGATCCAAAAATAATACCCAGCAGTCGTATACTGAGCCACTCTGTTGATGAAAAGTATAATCTTATTATTCAATATGTTCACCCTTTTAATGTCTATATGTTAGTTATACATGTAAACGGAAACATTATCAATAGGGAGAATGCATAAAGAAAGGGGAAAGGATGCTATCCATGTTCCCCGTTAATTTATATATGAATAGTATTTTTTT
This sequence comes from Niallia sp. FSL M8-0099, assembly GCF_038006945.1. Classification (NCBI taxonomy): domain Bacteria; kingdom Bacillati; phylum Bacillota; class Bacilli; order Caryophanales; family Bacillaceae; genus Niallia; species Niallia sp. FSL M8-0099. The sequence continues at coordinate 1,153,913 of NZ_JBBOWF010000002.1, read as the reverse complement.
TCAAGCGTGCAATAATATACTCTCCTTGCAGAAGCATAAATAGAAAAAACAACGGGATAGCAAGAAAGACAAGTTTGCGGTGCCATTGTAAGTTGCGATGAAGCAGGAATGCCGAAAATAAGTTAGTCAGCAGAAAATTAGTCATAAGAAAATCACCCTTTTTTTCTCTTAGTGTGATTAGAAAGGGTGATTTTTATTCAGGAGTCAGCAGCTGCAATAGTTTCAAGTACTGTCTGACATGTTGGGAATACACGCATATTTAGCTTTTTCCCATATGTATATTGAATTTTATAACATAAATAGAACTTTGTTGCATATTAGAGAAAAATATATCTGGAATATCGTGACAAGAAAACTACCTTTATTACCATCTGTTTTTATCTTTTGCTTCTAAGTATAGTTAGGAAATTTCCTATTCTAATCAAAGAATCACTAGTCCAATATCAAGAATCAAAGCTCTTCGGAAAACTTATCTGCTGCGCTGTAAAGGTATTTTGACAAAAGAAGTATTTACCATTCCAACCTGGTATCATCTGTTCATTTCAGCAGCCTCGCTATGGGACAGGCTTTTTGTTTAACTAATTTTGTTTTCCCATTTATTCATTTTTTTATCTAGTAAGTCATACAGCTCTTCTTCTCGATTAGAAAGCTTATAAAATAAGGATAATGCAACAAGGAGAGTATCAACACATTCTTCCTTAATGTCTTCTTTATTGAGCTGCTTATAGTCACTTCCGCTTGCATTTAAATAAGAAAGCACAGCCTGCGATACTTCTCCAGCTTCTTCTGATAATTTCAATGCCATTTGCTCCAGTGTCTTTGGCTCCAAGTTACTCATCCTCCTTAATCTCTCTAAGTAGATGTTCATGGTCTTCTCTCCTTACTCTTATGTAAATATACTAATAATCCATTAAGCAGTCTTCTACTTTATAAGGACATGTTTTTTGTTATTAGCCTTGAGAATCCTCAGCTGTTTGAATATTGATAGAAGCGGATTGTAATCCCCCTATGCATTTAGCATGAAGGTTTTATGAAATTTCAGCTATATTTCAACTAGTTAATTTCATGTATAAGCATTTGTCCAATGAAATGGCTGAAGTTCTTGTAACGAGACATACTTAATTTCATCTTTTTTATGCGTCACGGCTACTAATACTTCACCGCCCCAATACAGCAATCTTTCTTGACAAATACCACAAGGAGTAAGAATTTTGAAAGGGCTATTTTCATCATCTCTTACAACACAAATGGAATGAGTAACTGTTGTTTGCTGTTTATGAGCTTCTAGGATAGATCCCACTTCTATACAAAGATTAGTTGCTGCATTCAGCACTTCTGGTGCTACGCTAGTAATAATATTTCCATCACTTGTACGCATTGCGGCTGCACCGCCCCAACCGGTAGGATAGCGCTTTTCAATTAGCTGCACTGCTGATTTATATAAAATGTCCAATATAATTGCCCCTTCAGGAAGTATTTAAAATAAGTTAATCTGCATTTGGTATGCGAGAAAAACAAAAGTGACTGTTACATATAAGATTGTTCATTTAACATTATTGATAAATATCTTTTTGTGTATGGATAATGTCAAATAACTCTTTCAATATATTTTGATAAACTAAATCTGTGGAGGAAGATAGTATCTGTAATTGACGAATAGCACCTTCACAAACACCCCATCTTGTATAAGAACTTTGAGTTTCTTCTAAAATAAAACTTATTAATTCTTTTTGTTCTTGTGATAATTGATCCGAACTTATACACTTGTCAAGTAATTTTCTTATTTCCCTAATAGCGGATTCTTGATCGTCGGCTGAGTTAGGTGATTTATACGGAAATAAAACTTGATTTGTTTGTTTTGTAATTTCAATGTTATTTTCTAAACGTAAAATATTGTAATCTAAAATATCAGAGCTATTTATATTCAGCTTTATTTGATCGGAATATCTAAACTGATAACCTAAACTCCCAATAAAATGAGTGGATAAATCCATTGCGCTCTTTTCGATATCTTTTCCATAAACGTCTATTAGGCGTTTTGACAGCCAATTTAGTTCTTTATAATGTCTTTCTTGCATGTAACTTTGTAATTCCTCATCATTTTCGCCCAAAGAGATATTATATAATTCTGAGATTTTCTCCGTTCCATAAATGGAATGCTTTACCCGAAGCTGGGTATAAAATAGCTGCTTATCGTATGGACTTCCTTCGAGCAACAACGTATTTTGTTGTTCGTCAACCTTTTCGTCAACTTTTTGAATAATATAAAGAATCAATTGTGATTTTGTAGAGAAGTAATTATAAAATGTGCTTTTGGAAACTTTGGCTTGTTCCAAAATATCTTGGATTGCAGTATCATGATAGCCTTTTGTTCGAAATAATTGTTTTGCTGCTTCAATGATTTTTTCTTTTTTACTCATACAATTCTAACTCCTTTAAATATGATGGATATCATTATAATACCAATCTATCATAAAAACAAACTCGAGTACAGAAAAATGAACTTCTGTTTGATTGAAAGGGGGGATGGAATGATTATTCCTTAAAGATTTAATATCTTAATCAAGGTGAAAAGTCCGTCAGCAAGGAGGTGATAAAATAAGTGTTCTATTGAATACAGCTATCAACTGAGGAAGAAGGTTCCTTATACTTTCTATATAATAGTTATTATATAGAGGCTGAGGAGGGTCCTAGAAGTTATAAAGTTTATAATCCTATTACCGATCAGGGTGGTCTAAAACTCTAGTGTTACTCACTAGAAAATCTTCACAAACTACTCTAATGTCACAAGATGTACATTAATGGAATGAGGAAAGCCCTCATGCATAACGATAAGGGCTTTTATCTTTTCTATTTATTAAAAAAGTTTAAGACACGATCATTAATTTGTTCTGGCTTCTCCATCGACATCAAATGACCTACCCCTTTTATAATCTCTGTTGTAATATGAGGAGAGGAGTTCTTGGCACGATTAAAAGCTTCCACAGGATCATACATTACTTCTTCTTCTCCAAGTAACAGAAGAATTTGAGTCTGAATTTGGGCTAATTCTTCATCCTCAAATACATAAGGGAATGCTTGTTCCACTTGAGTTGCTTTTGGTGGAGAAGACACAGTGTCCTTCATTCCAGCTATTAATTGTTGTTTTATAAGAGGGTCAACAATATAACGGTTATTAAAAATCCATTTTAAAAAGTTGTTAACTCCTGCTTCATTACTAACCAATCCGATAGCGTAAGAATAGAATTCAGGATTAAACGGAATATAAGTAGCGGCTGGGCTCATAATAACAGCTTTATTCACCTTATCAGGGAAGAAGGTCAAGAAATTAACCGTATGTAAAGCACCATAGGATAAACCTACAATATTTGTTTTAGCAATTTTCAGAGAGTCTAGCACTTCATTTAACCAAGAAGCATAGCTTAATCGATTTGAAAATGGTTTCTCCGCAATGCTTTTATTTGTATCCCCTAAAATATCTATACAAATGACTCTATAATGCTTACTCCATTCTGCCACATTTGGATACCACATGGTCGAACTCATTTTAGCACCATGCAAAAGGAGTAGGGGTGGAGACAACTTATCTCCACTCTCAATTATATAGGTGTTTCCATAAGACGTTTCTAAAAAGTAAGAGGAAAATTGTGTTGGCCATAGTGCTTTTAATGCGTTATCGTAAGATTGAATGTATGTACTTTTTGGGTCATCTGACTTTAAATGATTCATTTTTAATTCCTCCACATAGTTGTTTTTACTAAACTCACCAACCGTTTTAGTTGAGTTAAGTTGAGTTTTAAGAAATAGATTACGCCTGATTTTAGATCACTGTTTGTTAAGAGTTCTTAAGTTACAAATAGATTAATAGATTGAACTTTTGTGAGTCGATTTAAATAGTCATAATAATTCCTCCCATATCTCTAAATTTCAAAGCCATATCGAATTTCTAGATATCCTTTCTCCTTCAACACTTAAAAGAGTGTCCGTAAGGGGGATTATTTAATAGAAGAGATACTGTTTATTCAGCTTTAATTGATGGAGACTTTATGAAAAAACATAATACAAATGCGATGGCGATTAGAATGAAGCCGGATATAAAGGCATTCTTAAGACCATTCAACAACGGAATAAAGGAAGAGTCTTCATAATAGCTTGAATATTTGGTCACAGTAGCTGACATAACCCCAACCATGACTGCAGATCCTAGTGAGGCAAACACTTGTCGAACAGTATTATTAATAGCAGAACCGTGACTTATCAAATCATTAGACAATGCATTTATTCCCGCAGTGGCTAAAGGCATCATGACAAATCCCATACCTAGCATTCTAAAAGAATAAAGACAAACAATCCACCAAGTAGCTGTATTGTTAGTGAGGTATAAGAATGGAAAAGTTGCTGCCGCTAGAATGAACATGCCCATTATTGATATTTTTTTAACGCCAAACTTATCAAATAATTTCCCTGATATTGGAGAAATAATACCCAGTACAATCGCACCAGGAAATAATATTAGCCCCGATTGAAGTGCTGAAAAGTTTTTTATAGTTTGTGTATAAATAGGTAAAAGAACTTCAAATCCAATCATAGTCATAAAAATAATAGAGACAATCATTGTAGACAATGTAAATGTTCTACTTTTAAAAACTTGTAACTCCAAAAAGGGTTGAGTGAGTTTAAATTGTCGATGGGAAAATAAAATTATGATTAGGAGGCCAGCTACGCAAGAGAACCCTGTAATTTTATTTTGCCACCCTATATTCCCTGCAACACTAATCCCATATAGCAGGGAACCTAAACCTATGCTACTAAGCATAATAGAAAGGATATCAATCTTCGGTTTAGTTAAATTAATGACGTTTTTCAAATAGAAGCATGCCAGTAACATGTTAATCACAGCAATTGGGAGAATTATATAAAATAAGTATCGCCAATTAAAATAATCAACAATCCATCCAGATAAAGTGGGAGCAATAGCAGGAGCAAATGCAATAACAATTCCTACTAACCCCATAGCCTCTCCTCGCCGTTCAACTGGATATACTAAAAACATTAATGTCTGCATTAAAGGAATAATTAATCCTGAACCAACCGCTTGGATGATACGTCCTAATAACAGTATGTTATATGTAGGACTGAGTGCACAGATTACTGTGCCTATTACAAAGCTTACCATTGCTGCCATATATAATTTTCTATTATTTATTGTATTTAACAAAAATGCTGAAGTGGGAATCATGATGCCACTGATCAACATAAACGCAGTAATGAGCCATTGTGCATTAATAGCACTAATGTCTAAGTCAACCATTATCTTTGGCAAAGCTGTGACCAATAACGTTTGGTTTATGATAGTTAAAAAAGTACCAATCATTAAAACGAGGACAAATCCGGCTCTACTAAATTGATTTCCATTAATGTCGATGGGATGTGCTCTAATATTTGTCATTCTTCTTATCCTCCTGTTGTATAAAATAAAACTCGAGTATATTTTTCTGAACTCTAGTACAATACCATGATAGAATTGAATAATAAAGATGTCAATATCCTTTTTGATTCGGCACAACTACTTGATGTGCAAAATTAGGAATGGTTATGCTTTCCAGTTATGAATTATTCATACTCTTTAATGATTCTTAAATAGCAACAAAGAATAACTTCTTTTCCTCGCCAATATAGATAGGAGGAGGAAGAGATAGTTCACTTTTTTCAGATAATAGTTTCACTAAAGGACAACATGCATTTACAGATGGAAATAGTGCTGACCATTGATTTCCTTTTTTTCTATATAAAAAGAAAAGGAGTGGTTCAGAATGACAATGGGCTTTGATTGTGCTACCAAGTTAACAGAAAAAATGGCAAAAGACTTGTATGGAGCAGGGTTTCGCTATGTTGCACGCTATTTAGGAGATAGCTGGAAGTCCTTTAATAAGAAAGAGGCAGAAGTAATTCAAAAGGCGGGAATAAAGCTGATTAGTATTTTTCAAAAAAGCGCTAATAAGATTTCCTATTTTACAGAAAAGCAAGGAACAGTAGATGGGAAGGACGCAGAAAAGTGGGCAAAAGCAGTTGGGCAGCCAGAAGGAACTGCTATTTACTTTGCAGTTGATTGTGAGGTTACAGGAAAGCAAATGGCCCAGATCCAAGCTTACTTTTCAGCTGTGAAAAAGGAGCTGATATCTTATAAAATAGGAGTATACGGTTCCTATGCAGTGATGCATACCATGAAGGGGGAGGTTGATTACTTATGGCAGACCTATGCATGGTCACGCGGAGAAGTCGCTCCCTTTATTCATATGTATCAATATGAAAATAATATCATCCTAGAGGGCGTCAACATTGACCGGAATCAGATTATGCAAAATCCTGGGCATTGGGACACGGAAAAAGTGCAGGCGAATAAGTATACTGTTCAGCAGGAAACAGGTGCCTTTCTAACAGCGGCAGATGCTAAAGCTGGCCAAAATAAAAAGGGAATCGTCAAGCCAGGAATATACTCGATTTTTAACAAATCTCAAGGAATGATAAATGTCACGAAAATAGCAGGAAAACCAGGATCATGGATTAACCCGCAGCAAGAAACAGTACACATCGTCTCCAGTGGAGAAACGTTAACGAAAATTGCCAAAATCTATGGAATGAGCCTTTCATCCATCCAAGCAAAAAATCCACAGATTAAAAATGTGGATCTCATTTACCCTGGGCAAGCGATAAAAATTTGAATTGACTAGACAAATTTTGAAAAAATGAAGGGTTTTCAAAGACGGAGAGCGAATAAGAAGGAGAGGTGAAAATATAGATGAAAAAGATAGAAAACGAAGTTCGATGGGGAATTATTGGCTGTGGAGATGTGACAGAAGTAAAAAGTGGACCAGGCTTTCAATTAGCGGAAAATTCAAAGCTAGTGGCAGTTATGCGCCGCAATGGTGAATTGGCTAAGGATTATGCGGAGCGTCATCATGTTCCTAAATGGTATGACAATGGTGAAGCGCTAATAAATGATCCAGATGTCGATGCTATTTATGTCGCTACTCCACCAGCTTTTCATAAAGAATATGCACTTCTTGCCGCAAAAGCAGGGAAACCAGTGTATGTTGAAAAACCAATGGCAAGAAATTATCAAGAGTGCCTAGAGATGATTGAAGCATGTAAACAAGCAGATGTGCCTTTATATGTTGCCTATTATCGACGTGCACTTCCTCGTTTTCTAAAAATAAAAGAAATAGTCGACAGCGGTGTGCTTGGGGATATTCGCTTTGTGCGAACAATCCAATATCAGCCACCTTTAAAAGATGATCAAGCATGGAGAGTGCAGCCAGAACTTGCAGGCGGTGGACTATTCCTTGATTTAGCGAGCCATACATTGGATATTCTGGATTTTCTGCTTGGACCGATTAAGGAGGCAGAAGGATTCGCAACCAACCAAAATGGCAGCTACGAAGCAGAAGACATGGTGACCGGCAATTATCTATTTGAATCAGGTGTGCATGGAACAGGGACATGGTGTTTTGGCGCCTATGACCATATGGACGAAAACGAAATTGTCGGAAGCAAAGGGAAACTGACTTTTGCAACCTTTGGGAATGGTCCCATTACGTTAACAACCTCAGAAGGAACGGAAGAGTGGGTAATCGAAAATCCACGTCATATTCAGCAGCATATGATTCAATTGATGGTGGATGAGTTAACTGGAAAAGGTACGAGTCCAAGCACAGGCGTAAGTGGAGCAAGAACCAACTGGGTAATGGATCAGCTGATTAAAGGGTATTATGGGGAAAAGGCATCTCGTTGAGAGGTGCTTTTTTGTGTGGCAGCCATGACTTTGTTTTGGCTGATATATCTCCAGTTTGGCTGATTCCACCCTTACTTTGGCTGATATTTTCTCAGTTTGGCTGATTCCACCCTTACTTTGGCTGATATTTTCTCAGTTTGGCTGATTCCACCTCTGCTTTGGCTGATATTTCCCCAGGTTGGCTCATTCCGCTCTCCCTTTGGCTGATATCTGGAAAGTTTGGTTGAAAAAAATCGTTATTTTTGCTGATTATCTACTCTATTTCAGCATATTAATGACAACATTGCTAAAAAATTAACTTTCTATCTTGTGACATTTCTTTATAAACAAGTTTTCTTTTTCAAAAATCCAATCTTTACAATAAAATCCCGAAGCACCATCTTCTGCTTCGGGATTTTTTCCTATTTTTAATTTTTTATTTCGAACTTGCAGTAGCTCTTCGGATAAAAAATGATAGCACTAATGCAACACTCGCAATAATCGTAGCTACAATAAAAGCGTCATTAATTCCACTGATTGTAGATGCTTGAGCTGCTTTTCCATAAACTGTAGAGATTGCTAAGGTTTGACCTGCTCCGGTTGGAAGTCCTGTGAGACCAGCTAAACCTTGACCAAGCTGAGCAAATTTCTCTGCAATATATGGGTTGGCAGACGAGATAATGTTGTTATAGTTATCTAGATGAAAAGCGGTACGATTGGTCATGACTGTGATTAAGAAGGCAGTACCAATACTTCCCGCAACTGTTCTGGCTGTATTGGAGACAGCAGTTCCATGACTCGTTAAGTTTAATGGGAGCTGGTTCATTCCCTCTGTCATAACCGTCATCATAATAAATGACATCCCGAACATCCGGAAAATATAAAGCATCATGAGATGAGAGTAAGATGTCTGCATCGTTAATTGAGTGAAGCCCCATGTAGTCAGAACCGTAATGATTAAACCGATGATCGCTAGTGGTCTTGCCCCAAAGCGGTCAAAAAGTTTTCCGGAAATTGGTGACATGATTCCCATTACAATCGCACCTGGCAGCATTAATAATCCAGAATCGAGGGCAGTGAAGCCGCGGATATTCTGCAAATAGATTGGTAAAAGCAGCATTGCCGCAAACATCGCCATATTGACAATCATGCTTACTAATGTTGTTAAAGTAAAGATACTATATTTGAATACACGTAAGTCTACCATAGGCGCTTCTGTTGTAAGTTCTCTCCAGACGAAGAGGCATAAGAAAATTACTCCGATAACAAGAGAAAGAACAACTACTCTGCTATCCCATCCGTTATTTCCTGCTTCGCTGAAACCATAAAGCAAGGAGCCTAGGCCGACTGTACAAGTGATAAAGCCAATCGTATCAAAGACTGGATTGGATACTTTTGTTACATCCTTCATCCACAGAATAGCGATAATTAAATCGAGAATGCCGATTGGAATAACAAGCTCGAATAAGACTCTCCAAGAATAATGACCGATTAACCAGCCTGATAAAGTTGGCCCAATGGCTGGTGCGAAAATCATGACGACACCCATAATCCCCATTGCTGTTCCGCGTTTTTCGGGCGGGAAAATAATTAAAAAAACGGTCATTAAAAGTGGCATTAATAAACCGGCGCCTGCTGCTTGGATGATACGCCCAATTAGAAGCATCGAAAATCCAACAGAGGTCGCACAGACAATGGATCCGATGGTAAACGCGGAGATTGCTGAAATCAACAGTTTCCGTGTTCCTAGTTTATTGATTAAAAATGGAGTGATTGGGATAAACACACCATTTGTCAGCATATATCCAGTGGACAGCCATTGGACGGTGCTTGTTGATACATTTAAATCGTTCATAATATGTGGAATGGCCACATTTAGTAAAGTCTGGTTCAGAATAGCGACAAATGCACCTAGCATGAGGGCAACAATCACTTTACCGCGGTTGATTTCTTCGGCCGTTTCTAGTGGTTTATAAGGAGCTTTTGCTTTTTTTGATTCTTTGGCTTCAGCTGCTTGCTCCTCTTCATCCGCTATTTCGTTAGATTCGACAGCATTAGCAAGGCGTTCCTTTTCATCGGATATTCCTTCATTTGTTTCCATTGCTTCTGCTACGCCATCTTCACCGTCTTCTTTCATTGCATCTGCATGCTCTATGGTATCCGACGACTCTTCTTGTTTTACCATCTCTGATTTTGTAAGGGATGACGTGGTGTCATTTTCCTTCTTGGCATCTTCCATAACGCGGCTCGGTTTTGCTACTGTCTTCTTTTTTCGTAAAAAAAGATTGATGATCAGCAGAAGGAGGATGCTTCCTATAATATAGCTTGTGATGTAAGTGGTCATATCCATCACCTACTTATGAATTCTTACGGAAACGTTCATACCTGGAATTAGTTTTAGTCCGCCGTAGTTATCGATAGAGATTGTTACCGGAACTACTTGTGTTTCTTTTGTATAGTTTCCTGAGCTGTTGTTGCTTGGCAGAAGGGAGAATGTTCCTGCTGTTGCAAGTCCTAAGCTGTCTACTTTTCCTGTTAAAACAGTCTCTGGGTAGGCATCTACATATAAATCAACTTCTTGCCCAACTTTTACTTTGTTAATATCTGTTTCATCGACATTTGCTGTTACCCATAGATTTTCTAAATCATAGCTTTTAGCAAGGGAAGTTCCTGCAGCAACAAATGTATTTGGGACAGCGCTAGATTGAACAATGGTACTATTTTCTGGAACAGTAATATCCATTTTAGTTGTACCTGATTCTGTTACAACCTCTACAGTACCGATTTTTTCGTTTTTGTTAAAAGAAGTACCTGCTTCGCCTTTCCAATCCGTTAATTTACCTGTTGCTGGTGATGCGATGCTGATTTGTTGTCCAGCAATTTGAGCATTATCTGTTTTGATATAGGAAACAGATTGGTCGTAGAAATAATAGCCGGCAAAACCTCCGCCAACTAACACAATCAATAGGATAATATTTAATAAAATCATGCGTTTACTATTCATGGTTGTTCCTCCTCAATTTCATTTAATATGGTCAGTATTTTTTCATTTAGCTCAAGTAATTTGTTTATGTCTTCCTCTGGAAGCTGCATAACTTCTCTTACTTTTCCTGCTAGAATAGAAGTCCCAGCGAAATATTGCTGCATGACGTGCTGACCTTCTGCAGTTAGTTGGATGTTGACCGATCGACGATTGTTTTCAGGAATGGTTCGTTCAATTAATTGTCGTTGGGATAGTCGATCGATAACACCGCTAACGGTGCTTTTGGTTAAAGATAGTTTTGTTGCAAGTTCTCCAATGCCGATATTAGGGCAGAAATAAATTCTGTACAGCGTTTTTAACTGCACGGCTGTTAAATCCAATTTCTTCGCATCAAGGTGCACTAGATGGTTATAGGCTTTATTAATACGAGAATAGGAGCGGATTAATTCATTATTTAACGACCCGTTCATCTGAATTTTTCTCCCTTTCTAATAGTTTTTATCAGAACTGTTCGTATGCGAACTATTGGATTTTCGCATATTTTTTTGGAGAAGTCAATGGATTTGCTGAGATCTTGTTAAGGAAATCACTAATTTATGAATCAGCTGTAAATGGTTTGTTTTTTTCTTCAAAAAGAGCGAGAAAGGCATCGACCACATTTGGATCAAACTGCTTTCCTTTGTTCAGCCTAATTTCGTGAAGAATTTCTTCTAAAGGAATTTCTTTTCGATAAACGCGACCGGAAGACATCGCGTCAAAGGTGTCTGCAACTGCGACGATACGAGCGAGCAATGGGATTTCTTCTCCCTTTAAGTGTTGCGGATAACCTTTTCCGTCAAAGCGCTCGTGATGATATAAAACAATATCCAATATCCCACTATTTTTATATTGCTTAACATGTTTAATGATTTCATACCCTTTTGTTGTATGTTTTTTTATTAATTCATATTCAGTTGCTGTTAACTTTCCTGGTTTTGTTAATAAAGATTCGGGGATGCCGATTTTTCCAATATCATGCAGTAATCCGCCGATATGAATAACCTCACATAAATGATGGGGGAGCTTCATTTTTTCGGCAATTTGCATGGCATATTTTGCGACATTTTTCGAATGGTGCATCGTATAGGAATCTCGGGAGTCGAGTGCATTGGAAAGTACTTTTGTTAAGGCTAAATTATCTTCCATCACTCTTTGCACGCGTGACATAAAGGCAACGGATATGAACGTGATCAGAAGATAGGTTAATAAATAGGTAATAAAAGTAAGAATAGATGAAGCATGTGGCTCCGGAATGAAAAAAAATCTACAAACAACAACTAGAAACGTCAACATTACAATCTTCCAAAGAGAGCTATTGTAGAAGCCGAGTCCCAGAAAAATAGAGCATAATATATATAAAATAAAATAATTATCATGGTTTTGCAGAATATAGCGATTTAAAATGATACTAATGATAAAGAGAATAAAGAAAAGATAACGAAAATAAGCAGGATTATTCCAAATTCGATGATGCATATCGGACCTCCAGTGCTAATCTTAATCGAACAAACCTCTATTAATGGAAGCATTCCCTATTCTTCTAATTTAATAAGCTTTGCAGGGGAGAAATATTTTCTAAAAAAAAGTTCATACTACAAAATGAAAATAATTCCTGAGGTGATCAGATGAATGACCAACAACGTTCCTTTTTTGATCGATTAGTTTCCATTCAAGAAAAATATACAAAAGAGGCGCAAGAGTATTGGAGTTTGTATTCAAACATAGATTCATGGCAATTTTGGGTGGTGCTGCTTATGTTAGTTGTTCCCCTGATCGTCTTATATTTTACCATTGACCGCAAGCGGATTTTCATCATTGGTTTCTTTGGATTCGCCGTGCATATGTTATTTTTCTATGCAGATGCAACTGGTATTCGCTTTGGGTTATGGGCCTATCCATATCAGATGCTTCCTTTCTTACCAAGCTTTTCGCTAGATGGGTCGATTATCCCAGTCGCGGTTATGCTAGTATTTCAATGGACATTAAAACACGAAAAAAACTTCTATCTATATGCCGTCATTTTAGCAGCCATTTTTGGTTTTGGCTTTAAACCATTGTTGACAAGCATGGGGTTATTTGAACCATATAAATGGGTTAACTTTTTTCATATTTTCCTGATTTATTTGTTCCTATATATTGGTGGATATTTAATTACAAAACTATTTATGAAATGGCAAGAAGATGAGTAATTTATCTGATTTCGGCAAGGATAAGAAGGAACATTTAGTATAGATTATAGATCGGAGTCTATTCCATGCTCGTTCTTATCCTTATTGTACTTTTATTTAATACGATAGCATATAGCATTCCAAAACGATTAACTCCTATTGAAATGTTGACAACAACACTATTTGCAATGTTAATTCAGTTACTTACAGATATCTATCTTAGTTTGAAATATAATATTTATGGTTACTTTGAAAAAGGGCCTGACTGGGATAGCTTTATCTATATTCTGGGAATTTATCCTGCGGTCAATATTATTTTTCTTAATTGCTTTCCGTATAAAAAGAAGCTCAGGAATAAGATACTCTATGTTTTTGTCTGGGGCGTCTTTGCCATGATCTTTGAAACGATATTTATTTGGAGTGGTACCTTCTATTTAAATGGTTGGAAGCAATCATATTCTATATTTACGTATCCAGTTCTTTATGTCACGCTCCTATTATTTCATCAATTCACAGTGAAATTAATGAAAAGAAGCAGGAAAGAAAGCGACCATTAAACAGCCTTCGATTTGGTATAATATAAGGAAATACTAGAATTAGGTGGTTTGACATGACAATTCTTATATTTATCATCGCCGGCATAGCCGAAATTGGTGGAGGCTATCTTATTTGGCAATGGCTTCGTGAAGGAAAACCCTATTATTGGGGAATCTTTGGCGGGATTTCGCTCATTTTATATGGTATTATTGCAACCTTCCAATCTTTTATGTCTTTTGGTAGAGTATACGCTGCATATGGAGGTATCTTTATCATTCTCTCCGTATTATGGGGGTGGGGGATAGATAGAAAAACACCAGATATATATGACTGGTTAGGGGCAGGAATTTGTTTATTAGGTGTGATGATAATGGTTTTTGCACCGCGTCATTAAATGCTGGTTTTAGGATAGCTTCCTTTCTAATAGTTAAAGTGCTTCCTCTATAAATCTTCTTAAATAAATAATCCCTTAGAAATTGGCATCCTTTTCAGTAAAAGGAGGAAAGTTGGAATAGTTTCCATTATAACTAGAGTGGATAATCATTCGCTATTCAGCAAGAGATTACATGAAAATAGGGTGATCGACATTAAAATAACGTTCCATGCTTTTTTAAATAATATGACATTAATAATTGCTTTTATGTTTTTGGTACTGCAGTTAAAAGAATATCTTGTCTTGCGATATAAAAATATTCTCAAGTATATGTGGGTTACTCCAATTTTTGTTAGTCTATTAAGTATTGCAGCCATGTGGGAGCCGCTAATTTATGGGGAAGTGCGATTGGATTTACGAGGTGTTCCGATTTTTTATATTTCTTATTTATTGGGATGGAAATATGGATTAATCTCGACCATCTTACCAGCTTTATATCGCTATCAGCTTGGAGGCACCCTTGTAATGGATGGGATATTTCAGGCAATTATTCTGCCATTTATAATAGGCGCTTTTTTTCAAGATAAGAAGTCTTATAATCCACCATATTCCATTATAAATATGAAGCATATGCTGAGCGCATTTTTCTGCTACCAGATCCTAAGGCTATTTTTTATTCTTCAGACGACCCATGTTTCGTTCATGACAGTAATATTACTTATAGTATTTGAACTCGTTGCTGTTCTCTGCATTTTTCTTATGCAAAATAGTGTTAGCAGAAAACAGTTATTACGAAAAGAACTAGAATATCATTCAAGACATGATAGTATGACCGATTTATATAATATTCGTTTTTTTCGGACAAATGTTGAAAAGCTAATGCAGAATAATGTCCCCATTGTCATTGCCATGATGGATGTAGATTATTTCAAAAAGTATAACGATATCCATGGTCATCCAGCTGGTGATGCTGTACTACGTACAATTGCGCAGCTATTAAATGATACGATGAGACAAGAAGACATTTTTGCCCGATATGGCGGTGAGGAATTTATTATGTGCTTTACCAAAATAACGAATATGCAGACAGCTGCAAATATTGCAGAGCGAGTTCGAAAAAATGTGGAGGATTATCGATTCTTTGGGGAAGAGACTCAGCCTAATGGGAAAGTAACTGTTTCTGTTGGAATAGGCGGTCTTTCTGCTGGGAAATCACTAGATGAATTAATAAAAGAGAGTGACCAAATGCTGTATAAGGCAAAGAAATTAGGCAGAAATGTAGTAGCGTGCAGTTCCTCCTAAGTGAGGGACTGTCCTTCTTAATGAGTCGTTTTCCAAAGAAAAAGACAATTCCGATGTGATAGAAAAAGGTGGAATTGTCCTATTATAAAGTTTACTTTTGTGATTCACTTGCAAAGACAGTTTCCAACTCTTTCATTAATAATGCTGCGCCTTCTTTACTTAACACAAGCTTTCCATTACCAACCGTGATATTATCGGGAGAGACTTCTCCTGTAATGGCACATTCTTCAAAAGCTTTATATTTTTGGAAGACAATTTTTTCCCCTTCGACAAAAATTTCTAAAGGATCTTTAATTTCAATTCCTAATGTTCTTCGCAATTCTCTTGGAATAACAATACGACCTAATTCATCCACTTTACGAACAATTCCTGTGCTTTTCATACTTTTTCCCTCCCTATACATTTTTTAATATATATCCTATATTTTAACATACTGTCTTGGAAAATGAAGAAATATTTTGAAGTAAAGATAACTTGCTGGAAGCATATCACTAGAATTAGCTACAAGCTTTCCACTATACTTTTTTTGAAGAGGAAATCTTTTCTAATTCATAGAAGGAGGATATAATCATGCAAACAACCATTCCACAAATCACGCTTAATGACGGTCTTGTTATTCCAGCAATTGGTCTTGGTACCTATAATTTACGAGGAGCAACTGGGGTTCAGGCCATGACATCAGCAATAGACATGGGCTATCGGTTACTAGATTCTGCATTCAATTATGAAAACGAAGGCGCAGTTGGAGAAGCAGTTCGCCGCAGCACCGTAAGCAGAGAACAGTTATTTATTACCTCCAAACTTCCAGGACGCCATCATCAATACGACAAAGCCATCTATACCATCCAAGAATCACTATACCGCACCAAATTAGATTATTACGATTTATTTTTAATTCACTGGCCAAACCCCAAAACGGACTTATATGTAGAGGCATGGCAAGCCTTGATTGACGCCAAAAAATGGGGACTCATTCGCTCCATCGGCGTATGTAACTTCCTGCCAGAGCATCTCTATCGCTTGAAAAAGGAAACTGGCGTACTGCCAAGCATTAATCAAGTAGAGCTCCATCCATTTTTCTCTCAAAAAGAACAATTGGCCTACGATAAAGCAAACGGTATCGTAACCGAATCATGGAGCCCACTCGGCCGCGCAAATAACGTTCTAGAAAACGAAACAATTAAACAAATAGCAGAAGCACATGGAAAAACAATATCCCAAGTCATCCTTAGATGGCACACCCAACTAGGAGCATTACCAATCCCAAAATCAAGCTCCCCTGAACGTCAACAAGAAAACTTGGAGATATTCGATTTTAAACTGAACGATGCCGAAATGAATAAAATTTCCAGCCTAACCCGAGCTGACGGCCGCATTGCCGATCAAGATCCAGCTGAGTATGAAGAGTTTTGAGGTAGTTTGACTTAAGGAGTGGGGAATTGAGCGGGGCGGTTGGTTGGAGAAGTTCGGTGTGAATTGGCTGAAATATGGGTGGAATTGGCTGGATTGAGGTAGATTTTGCTGAAGCAGGCGAGGAAATCAGCGGAGATGACAGTAAATTTGGATGAAGTTGGCGAATATCAGCTGAAGTAGTGGTGGAATCAGCTAGAGTGCGAGATATATCAGCCAAAGTAAGGATGAAATCAGCCAAACTAGGAAAATATCAGCCAAAGTGAGGTTGGAATCAGCCAAACTGGGAAAATATCAGCCAAAGTGAGGTTGGAATCAGCCAACCGGAGAAAATATCAGCCAAAGCCAGGTTGGAATCAGTCAAACTAGGAAAATATCAGCCAAAGGGAGGTTGGAATCAGCCAAACTAGGAAAATATCAGCCAAAGTAATGGTGGAATCAGCCAAACTGGGAAAATATCAGCCAAAGGGAGGTTGGAATCAGCCAAACTAGGAAAATATCAGCCAAAGTAATGGTGGAATCAGCCAAACTAGGAAAATATCAGCCAAAGTGAGGGTGAAATCAGCCAAACTAGGAAAATATCAGCTAAAGTAATGGTGGAATCAGCCAAACTAGGAAAATATCAGCTAAAGTAATGGTGGAATCAGCCAAACTAGGAAAATATCAGCCAAAGTAATGGTGGAATCAGCCAAACTGGGAAAATATCAGCCAAAGGGAGGTTGGAATCAGCCAAACTGAAGAAATATCAGCCAACCCAATTTCCCTCTCCCCACCAAAAAGGTTTTTCAAGCAAAAAAATAGAATAAATGAAATAGAGAAAGGAAGTGGTAAATTGTTTATAAACGAAATTGGTAAGAGCAATAGATTAAAAACTACGGAAATTCTAATCAAAAGATTAAAAGAAACGTATAAGCTTAGACCGAATGTAATGGAAGATTTAAGGAAATTGTTAGCAGGCTATCGGGGTGAGAAAGATATGAAGTATTACTTTCAATTTTTGCCAGACAAAGATTGCCTCATCATTCATAATCTTCGCCTCTACGATGGAAAAACATATTTCCAGATGGACTATCTCATCCTCACGCAAAAATTTGCTCTTATTGTCGAATGCAAAAACTATTATGGAGAAGTAGAGATTGACTCCAACTTTAATCAGATGATTCGCAAAGTAGATGAAAAGGTAGAAGGCTATTCGAATCCAATTTCCCAAGCCAAAAGGCACCAACGTCAATTGCAAAAGTACTTTCAACTGCATAATCTCCCGCCAATCCCCATCGAATTCATCATAATATTCAGCAGTTCATCTACTATATTAAAGGGAAGTCCAGCTATCAGAGATAAAGTCATTCACAGTCATAGTTTTTTAGAAAAATGGGACAATCTCTCTCAAAAATATAAAGTGACTGTGGTAGAAGGGAAGCTCCTCCGCAAAGTATCCAAAAATCTCCTGAAAAATAACACTCCTGAAAGTATCGATCTACTAAGAAAATATGGAATCCCGCAAAGTGACCTCATCACAGGTGTACAATGCCCATCATGCGAAAAATTTGCGATGATACGTCAAAAACGCAAATGGTTCTGTCCTCACTGCCACACATATGATAAAAATGCCCATCACCAAACAGTGAACGATTATTTTTTATTAATAAAAGCCACTATTACAAATAAAGAATTCCGGCAATTTGCCAACATATCCTCACGTGAAACAGCTGCTAAAATGCTAGTAAGAATGAATTTGCGAAGTATAGGAGAAAATAGAGGAAGAAAGTATCAAAACCCATAAGCAATCAGGATAAATATTCGAATGGATGATGAGTAGAGAATGAAAATGTGCTCATTATCCATTAATTATTGGGCAAGGTGAGGAGGAATCAGCCAACCTAGGAAAATATCAGCCAAAGTAGAGGTAGAATCAGCCAAAACTAGGAAAATATCAGCCAAAGTGGAGTTGGAATCAGCCAAACTGGGAAAATATCAGCCAAAGTGGAGGAGAAATCAGCCAAACTAGGAAAATATCAGCCAAACCCGAGCGAAATCAGCCAACCCTCCAACCCAACTCAGTCCCACCCCACCAAAACTCATCCCGCCAACAAAGTCTTCATCAATCGCTTCTCCAGCACAATATCCGTCATATTCGGATTATGCTTCTCCAACTGAGCTCCTTCTTCGCAAAGCGCAGTTGCTTTTTGGCGATCGCCATTTACGTACAACTCATATGCGGCGGCAATTCGTTTATTGCTCATCTGTTTGATTGCTAGGAAGCGTTTTACTTCTTTATTCTTATAAATAGATTGGACTTCTTCTTTGTCACCTTCCAGCACAGTTAACAAAAACAAGCGCTCTTTGGCAACCTCCACTCGGAAAAGGGAGATTAACTCGTCTTTCCTTGCCCACAGTAAGTCATTAATTCTCTTTGCTTCTTCAAAATCGAGGCGGTCCATTGCGCGCACTTGTTGCATGCACAGTCCCCACTGGGAAAAATAATCCTTCCCATCATCGCCATCGGGCAGTGCAAATAGTTCTTCTGGCAGCTCCTGATAAGAAACGCCATTGGAAGTTTGCGCATTAATATAGAATTGACTAAATAGCTGCCATTGCTTTTTTTCGCTGCTCCACGCCATTTTTAATGTCATCCCATCGTTAAAACCATAAGGAATAATATTTGTTACTCCAATAAAGAGGCCAAGGAGTACGAATAGAGTGATAGGGATAGGAAAAGCATTCCCGTATACAATCAAAGCGATGCCGCCAACCACTAAACTACTGAGAAAATTTATGATAACTCCGCCGCATAAATACAACTTAAAGGGATACTTGCCTTTCACATATTCGGGAGGAGCCATTAAACACTGGCCTAATGTACCTGGCACATGCAGCTTTTTCCACTTTAAACCGTCTTTGGTGGCAACAACCATCCAGGAAAAAACGCGAAAGGAAACAAGGGAATAGCCAGTTAATTTTCCAAAAATAAGATGTCCACCTTCATGTAAAATAATATGTATAATATAAAATGCAAGAAAACAAACGACTCCAAGAAGAATATTCGTGATAGTCCATTCTTGCGATAAAAGAGTGAGCATAAGTGCTCCGCCAAATACTCCTCCAATCAAAGCCATTCCTAGTGTTGAAAGAAATTTCTTCATGCCATAACTCCAATCTTAAGAAATCTTGTTAAGTTAATTGTAACAAAGCCCTATACATTCATCTATCAAAAAAAGCAATTTATCCCAAATCGTCAAAATAGTATGAAACACATAGACATAGTAAAATAATAGAGAAGGTCTACATAGAAAAGGAGCGTGTACCATAATGAAGACAGAGCAACAATATTTTGAAGAAGGCACAACGATTCAAACATATATGGAAAACATGAGTACATTAAAAGAGGAAAGCTATGAAGTATATGAAAACTTCTCTTTGCCGCAAGATGGTTTTACCGAAGAATTAAAAAAGCATAAGTTACATTTCCTAACGATTACGGAAGATTGGTGTGGCGATGCGATGGTGATTAATCCTGTTCTTCGCAAAATAGTAGAAGCGGCGGATTTGCCAATGCATGTGGCATTGCGAGATGCAGATACAGATTTAATTGATCGCCATTTAACAAACGGCGGCAGAGCAATTCCTATGGTGCTTATTTTAAATGAACAAGGCGAGTTAATTGGCAAATGGGGACCGCGTGCACCAGAAGTCCAAGAAATAGTTAATGAAGGACGCGCTAAGCTTCCTGCAAAAGAGGACCCAGCATTTGCGGAAAAACAAAAAGAGTTTTACGAAAGCCTGCAAAAAAGATATCGCACCGAGCCAGCTATTTGGACATATGTATACAATAGCTTTAAGAGCAGAGTCCAAGAGATTATTAAATAAGCAGACAGCCCTTGAATTTGAGGGCTGTTTTTTAATTGGTAAAAGCTTTTGTTTGACATCGAACTCTAAAATCATTAATATAATCGCATACGATATATCGGATACGATGTATTTGGTGAGATTGATGTATGGCTGCAGGGGGAGGAATGGATTCATGATAAATATTTTTAAAAACTTTCAAAAAAAGGACTGGATGTTCATTTCATGTGCATTAGTCTTTATTATTTTACAAGTATGGCTTGATTTAAAGCTGCCGGATTATATGTCTGAAATCACAAGACTAGTGCAGACAGAGGGAAGTGAGTTAAGCGACGTTTTAGCTCAAGGCGAATTTATGATGCTTTGTGCAATCGGAAGTATGGTTGCTTCGATTATCACGGTTTTCTTTGCTGCGAAAGTGGCCGCAGGCTTTTCGAATCGTCTGCGCAAAAAGGTTTTTGATAAGACATTATCTTTTTCGATGGAAGAGCTGTCTGGTTTTTCAACAGCTAGCTTAATAACTCGTTCGACAAATGATATTATGCAAGTTCAAATGCTGATTATATTAAGCTTACAAATTGTTATTAAAGCACCAATCATTGCCGTGTGGGGAATTTTAAAAATTACCGGGAAAAGCTGGGAATGGACCGCTGCTACAGGCGTGGCGATTGCGGTGTTATTAGTGCTGATTGCTACGATTGTGTTAGTTGCTCTTCCAAAATTCAAAGTTATCCAGAAGTTAACGGATAATCTTAACATGGTAACAAGAGAGCATTTAAACGGAATCCGGGTTGTTCATGCTTATAATGCAGCAAACTATCATGAGGAAAAATTTGAGAAAGCAAATAAGGAATTAACGGATACAAATTTATTCACTTCTCGAATCATGGCCCTGATGATGCCGACGATTTCCCTGATAATGTCGGGGATGACGCTTGCCATCTATTGGATTGGAGCAGTGTTAATCAATAATGCGGCAATGGCAGACCGCTTGCCGATATTCTCAGACATGGTTGTCTTTTCTTCCTATGCGATGCAAATCATTATGGCGTTTATGATGGTTTCCATTACGTTTGTTCTTCTTCCTCGTGCGGCAGTTTCGATTAAGAGAATAAACGAAGTGCTGAATACCGATGTGAAAATTAAGGGTGGTTCGAAAACAGATGGAGACAAGGTAGGAGAGATTGAATTTCGCGATGTCAGCTTTAAATACCCTGGTGCGAGTGATTATATCCTCCGAAATATTAGCTTTACTGCTTCCAAAGGAGAGACAGTCGCGATTATTGGTTCAACTGGGAGCGGAAAAAGTACTCTGTTGAACTTGATACCTCGCTTTATGGAAGCAACCGAGGGCGAAATTTTGGTAGATGGTCTTAATGTGAAGGATTATAAGCTAGAAGCATTACGAGAAAAAATTGGATATGTATCGCAAAAAGCAGTTATGTTCAGTGGCTCTGTGTCTTCCAACATTATGTTTGGAGAGGAAGATAAGGATTCAGTGGAACAGACAAATATCCAACGAGCAGTGGAAATTGCGCAAGGAAAAGACTTTATTGAAAAAATGGATCAGCAATATGAGGCCGCGATTTCACAAGGTGGAACCAATCTTTCTGGTGGACAGAAACAAAGATTATCGATTGCTCGTGCCATTTATAAAGATCCAGAAGTCTATTTATTTGATGATTCTTTTTCCGCGTTGGACTATAAAACAGATCGTGTCCTCCGCTCTAAACTGAAAGAAGAGATCAATGATGCCACTAATATTATTGTGGCACAGCGAATTGGAACAATTAAGGATGCTGACCGCATTCTGGTATTAGATAAAGGCGAAGTGGTTGGAATGGGTACGCATGACGAGTTGATGGTAACTTGCGATGTTTATCAAGAAATTGCCTTATCACAATTATCAAAGGAGGAACTCGAAATTGGCTAAGAAAAACGAAGTAAAAGAAGCGAAAAATCCAACCCAAAATGAGGAGTTGGGGAACCAACCAGCAAAATCGATTCCTCCGCGTGCAAAAGGGATGAATTTTTCCAGTTTAAAGCAGCTGGTCATTTACTGTAAAGCTTATTTTCCGATTATCATCTTTGCTTTAATTCTTGCGATGACAGCGGCAATCTTTAGCATTATCGGTCCCGATCAGCTAAGCAAAATGACGGATTATATTACAGCAGGACTGATGGGAGAAATTGATCTAGACGCTGTATATGATGTAGCGATTCTGCTGGTTTTCCTATACGGTTTAGGCTTTATTTTTAACTATGTGCAAGGCTATATTATGGCAACTGTCACCCAGAGAATTTCAAAACAATTAAGAAGAGACATTTCGGTAAAAATTAATCGTCTGCCTTTAAAGTATTTTGATAATACAACAACAGGTGATGTCCTTAGCCGGGTTACAAATGATGTCGATATGGTTGGACAGACGATGAACCAAAGTATTAGTAGCTTAATTACGGCTATTACTATGTTCGTCGGTTCCTTAATCATGATGTTCTATACAAACTGGATTATGGCGATTGCAGCGATTCTTTCCACCTTTATTGGTTTTGCGTTTATGTTCTTTATTATTTCGAAATCACAGAAATACTTTGCTCAACAGCAGCAAGAGCTTGGAAAACTAAATGGTCATATTGAAGAAATCTATTCTGGCCATAATGTCGTGAAAGCTTACAATGCTGAACAGCAGGCGAAGGACGATTTTTTTGCTATTAACACACGACTATATGAGAGTGCGTGGAAATCGCAATTTATGTCAGGGCTGATGATGCCGTTAATGATGTTTATTGGAAACTTTGGTTATGTGGTTGTATGTATTGTCGGGGCGGCTCTTGCCGTAAATGGCCATATTTCATTTGGTGTTATTGTTGCCTTTATGCTGTATATTCGCTTATTCACACAGCCGCTGCAACAAATTGCGCAAGCAGCAACAAATCTGCAGTCCACAGCAGCAGCAAGTGGGCGTGTTTTTGAGTTCTTGTCCGAGGAAGAACTAGCAGCAGAAGAGGAGAAAACAGCAAAATTGGCAAATATCAAAGGCGATGTGGAATTTAAGCATGTCCGTTTTGGCTACAGCGAAGAAAAAACGATTATTGAAGACTTTTCCGTACAAGTAGCCGCTGGTCAGAAGGTCGCAATCGTAGGCCCGACTGGCGCTGGAAAAACAACATTAATTAATTTGCTCATGCGCTTCTATGAAATAAATGGCGGCGAGATAACGATTGACGGGATTCCAACCAACCAAATGACAAGAGAGGCCCTGCATGATCTTTTCTGTATGGTGCTGCAAGATACATGGATATTTGAAGGTTCTATCCGCGACAATATCGTCTATTCAAGAGAAGGAGTATCGGATGAAGAAGTAGAAGCTGCCTGCAAAGCAGTTGGCTTGCATCATTTTATCAAAACATTGCCAAACGGCTATGATACTATCTTGGATGACAAAACAAGTTTATCAGCAGGTCAAAAACAGCTTATCACCATCGCACGTGCCATGGTAAAAATGGCGCCATTACTTATCCTAGATGAAGCGACTAGCTCCGTGGATACCCGTACGGAATTACTGATCCAAACAGCAATGGATAAGCTGACAGAAGGAAAAACTTCCTTTGTGATCGCCCATAGACTTTCTACAATTAAAAATGCCGATTTAATACTTGTCATGAAAGACGGCGATATTATTGAAGCCGGAACACATAAAGAATTAATCGCGAAAAATGGATTTTACGCTGAGCTTTATAATAGCCAGTTTGAAGAAGCATCGTAATAAAAAGATTTTCATAGAAAAACTCGCTAGAATGTTGCGAGTTTTTCTTCCAGCTTCTTATAGAAAGGAGGTAAAAAATGTTAGATAGGCCGACATACATTTGGGAATCGATTGATTTTTTGAATCGATTTATTATGAAGAGCCTCCAAAGGCACGCAGAAGAGCATGGACTAACTGCTCCTCAAGCGCGTGTCATCCTAGAAGTTTTCCTTCATAAAAAAATAAGTGTGAAGGAGCTTACCCAAAATCTGCGTATCACACAAAGCACCGTTTCGGATATTGTAGAACGACTGACAGAAAAGGGCATTCTGATAAAGAAACCGAATCCGAATGACAAACGATCCGTTCAGATTATGTTAACAGAAAGAATGGTAAAACTAATCGAAGAAGCGTCCCCAAAGCCCAATCAACAAATAATGGGAGCAATCTTAGACTATTTACAGCCGAGTGAGCAAGCAAAAGTTGAAGAAGGATTGAGATTATTGGTAGCCGCTGTCGGTAAGAAAATGGAAGCAGACGGTATCGATGATTTAGAAGATTTCGAAGTATTATTTTTGCCAAAGGAAAAGAAATGCAAATAAAAAAAGTCGGGTCGGGGACCTGACTTTTTTGCATGGAATGTATTTTTGCGACTTAAAAGCTTGTATCTATTGAAAAAGAGGATGCTTCCTGTAACAGAGAGAAGTTCTCTGAGCTATTGGACGAAAGTTCTCATAGCATTAGGTAAAAGAGAGAGGTTGTCATTGCCCAAAATCGCTAACATTCTATGATTTCGGTAACAGAGAGAGCTTCTCTAAGCCCTTAGACGAAAGTTCTCCTAGCTAATGGTAACAGAGAAAGGTTGTCAGCGCCCCTTATCGCCAGCATCCAATGTTTCCAGTAACAGAGAACAGCTCTCTAATCCCATTTCCCCAGGTATCCTTAGCAAAAGGTAACATAGGAAGTCTCTCCGTTCCCTTTTGTTACTGCTACTCATATATTCGGTAACAGAGCAGGCTGCTAAGTGCCATAATTCCTTAAGCTAACAGCCTCAAAAAAGTTATCCTCTCCCATTTTTCCCGCTCTTATCCTCCGCAACCCGCACGCTAAATTCACTAATATACTCTTCTTTCTTATGATAAAGCCCCACCGAGAATGTCTCGTAAATGTCACTGGTCACGGTTAACTTTTGTTCCTGTACATAGTGAAGGAGCTTTTGCAAGGTTTGAAAGTACTCTGCAGATATAGAGGATTTTAATTTGATACACACATAAGTCCCCTTAACAATAACCGCTCGCTCTGCTTCACTGGAAAGGCTGGATAGCTGTTTTCGTAAAGGGACTGGTGTGTAAAGGTAGCTGTAAGTGATATCTTCCACCTTTTCATATTGTTGAAACGGAATAATCGAGCCATAGCCATTGTTGTGAAACTCTTCTTTTGTTGCTTTCTTTAGGTTGCTATAGGAAGGAATAAGAATGTTCTGTGGCCCAATATTTTTGACGCTTGTTTGGATAATGGCCTGTTCTTCCTTTTCCATTAGGACGATTTCCCCAAACGGATATTCTTGCCTTTGCAATTCTTCGCGGAGCTCACGAATGGACTGTTGTGTCTCCAGTAAAGAAGCGATTTTTTCGGATATTAATTCTTCTTGTTTTTTCAAAAAAGCGACGAAATCCAAGTTATCTGTTTCTTGGATTTCTTTAATCTGCCCAAGGGGGGTGCCAATCGAAATAAGCGATTTAATAATATCCAGACGATATAATTGAGAATCCCGATAATAACGATAATTGGTTTGGGGATCGACATAAGCAGGCTTAAATAAGCCGATTTTATCATAATGGCGAAGTGCTTTAATGGTAATATTCGCTACTTTCGCGACTTCTCCAATGGAGTAAAGTTTTTCTTCCATCTTAATCAACTCCATCCACTCTAAGATTTAGCTAAGGATTTTTGTCTCCAAATAAGAGTCAAGGCGATACCGATCGCTAAAAAGACAGCTGCGAAGTAGAAAGGATAATTTAAATCGATATCGAATAATATTCCTCCAATAATCGGGCCAAATACATTGCCAATACTTGTGAACATGGAATTCATCCCGCCGACAAAGCCTTGTTCGTCTCCAGCGATTCTCGAAAGATAAGTTGTCACAGCTGGCCGCATTAAATCAAAGCCAACGAAAACAATAATCGTAACCAGGAGAATGAGAGAGTACGAATGCACAATTGTTAAAAGCAAGACTAATATAGTGGAAAAAAGGAGGCTGTAACGAATTAACAGAATTTCTCCCATCCACTTTGTCAGTTTTTCAAATAAGGCTACTTGCGCAATGACTCCAACTGTCGCCCCACCTGTAATGATAATTGCAATATCCTTTGGCGTAAATCCAAACTTATGATCGACGAAAAGCGAAAATAGTGATTCAAAGGAAGATAATCCAAAGGATGAAATAAAGATAATGAGAAAAGAAATAAAATAGATAGGCACGAATATTCGCTGCCAGCCCACCTTCTCTGCATTATCTTGACTATCCTCTGTTCGGCGCTCAGGCTCCCTTAATGCGAAAAAGGAAAGAATGGCAGCAGTAAAACCTAAGATTCCTGCAAAATAAAAAGGCATACGCGTCCCAATTTCTGCTAAAAATCCGCCAATTCCTGGGCCAATGATAAATCCAGTGGAAATAGCAGCAGACATATAGCCAAGTGCTTTCGGTCTAGCTTCCATTGTAGTAATATCGGCAATAAAGGCTGTAACGGCGGGCATAATAAACGCCGCGCTAATCCCGCCAAGAACACGTGAAAGAAAAAGAATGCTGACTGTTTTACCGATTCCGAATAATAATTCAGACGCCCCAAAGATAAGTAGCCCAATGACAATCATGCGCTTTCTGCCAAATTGATCGGCCCAGCGACCAGCTATAGGAGAAACAACAAGCTGGGCAATCGCAAAAGCTGCCACCATGTAACCAACAATCGCTCCTGAAAGATGAAGCTCATTCATAATCGTTGGAGTTACAGGAATAACAAGACCAATACCGAGAAATGCAATGAATAAATTTATAAGTAAGATAGAAAGAGTAATATTCTGTCTAAGCATAATGTTCGTCTCCTTAAAAAGTATCTACAAAGATTAAGTGTAAACTCTCCTCTAAGG
This sequence comes from Niallia sp. FSL M8-0099, assembly GCF_038006945.1. Taxonomy (NCBI): domain Bacteria; kingdom Bacillati; phylum Bacillota; class Bacilli; order Caryophanales; family Bacillaceae; genus Niallia; species Niallia sp. FSL M8-0099. Next base: position 1,126,588 of record NZ_JBBOWF010000002.1, on the reverse strand, counting down.
GTAGAGTCAATGGGGTCTGCTATTTTCTGTCAGAGTAATAATAATTTTTACACTATTTACAGGGATAATCCCAATGATTAATCTATGAATAGAAGTGTGAAAAATTAGGAGGTATTCAACATGAGTACAAATAATCGTTTAGCTATGATTAATTCTTTAAAGACTAACGTTGTTTCCTACTTAAGAGATCATGCTTTTAAGGGGGCATTCCATCATTTAGAAGACGAAAGGAAAATTATATTGATTTAATTACATTCCAATTTAATCGTTATGGAGGATCATTTGTTGTGGAATTAGCCTTTTGTCCGGCAGAGGGTATAACAACGAGCTGGGGAGAACATATTTCACCAGAAAAAGGTAACGGCACATGATGTAAATGAACGTTATCGGCTGAATGAAGACTTAAATGATGCTAGCAAACAATGTTTTCATTACGAAACCGCCATAGATGAAAAAGATTATGAACAAGTTGCTTCAGAAGTAAAGCACTTATTACATAGAAAGATAGAATAGGAGAATGTAATGGACTGTATAGGCTGTAAATTAGCGAATAAAAATGAACCAGTATACGTTGTATATGAGGATGAGTATGTATGTTGATTTTTGGATCATAGCCCATTTAATGAAGGGCATACGTTAATCCTGCCAAAGAAGCATTTTTATGATGTAGAGGAGCTAGATGAATCAACGTCCAAGTCAATAATGGAAGCATCCATCCTTCTTTCAAAAGTTATAAAAGAATTATATCATCCAGATGGAATAACAATATGCCAAAATGGGGGAGTCTTTAATGAGCTTACTCATTATCATATGCATATTGTGCCACGATATAAGGGTCAGTCATTTTCAACTTTTTATTCTGATTACGATCCGGCAAGTATTGGAACACCAGAACAGTTAAAGGAAACACAAGAGAAGATGGTGGGAAACATAAATGAATTATAAAAATGGATGTTTGGTAAGGAAGAATCCTTTTTCTTTAGGTTGTTTTAATAAATTTAGTTGCTTTTGATTAAGATTAATTTTGATTAACAGGAACAAGTGTTCTATAATGTGGATAGGGAGGTATAAATATGAGACCAAATCTTACGAAAGATATTAGGATAGATAGTTTTAAAGATTTTTATTGGTTAAAAGAAGAATTACAATCTTTTTGCAGGGAAAATGGAATAAGTGCTTCGGGATCAAAAATAGAGATTTCAGATAGAATTGAAACATTTCTTCGAACAGGTGAAATAAAGAAGCCAATTAGAAAGTCAAAGATAAATTATAAGTCGGAGATACAGGCCGATTTAAGTCTTGATACAATTATTTCGGAAAATCATCGTTGTAGTCAAAATGTAAGAGCCTTCTTCAAGACAGTTATTCCAAATTTTCACTTTTCTACCTATATCCAAAACTATTTTAAAAACAACATTGGAAAAACATATCGGGATGCAGTAGATGCTTGGTATAAAGAAGAAGAACGAAAGAAGGACCCATCGTACAAGAAAATAATCGCTCCTCAATTTGAATACAATCAATTTATTCGTGATTTTTTTGCCGACATTAATAATCAAGAGAAGAGTCGTGAGGAAGCAATTGAAGCATGGAATAATATCAAAAAACTTCCTGGGAGCAATAAATATACGTCTAATAATTAGCCAAGCATATCTTAACATTTCTACTGTGGTGTGATTTGATTTTTGACAGGCAGAAACAAGCATTTGTTTGACTATTTCCAGTCAATAGAACTAGTCTTCTGCCTTCTCCATACTTTGTTCCTGTTTTCTGATCGATCTTATTAGCATTTCGGTCTTGTACCACGATAGCTGCTATTTTAAGTGTAGAGATCTTTCTTTTCTCCGCTTTTCAATGGCATTTTCAACCCCATCATAGAGCCGTGAAAGTAGGCATCGTCACTTTAAACGATACCTTGGAGTGGAATAGAATCAGCACTTCTTCATTATCCCTCCGCCAATAATAAGGACAACATGCTAACTACGTAGCATTGGTTTGTTCAGCATAGAGTCTTAGAATCCTCCTTATAAGCAAAAGGAGAACTTGGTCCAATAATTTCATCAAAGGGCACGAAATTCTCGCTGTTTCGATACTTTCCAGGAGATACGCCGACGATGGAGCGGAAAACTTTTGTGAAATAGTTTCCGTTTGAGTAACCGACTCGTAAGGCAATTTCTTCAATGGTTAAGTCCTGTTGTTTCATTAATTCGATGGCTTTATTTAACCGGATTCTTGTTAGGAAATTCATAGGGGTGATTTGCATAATGGACTGAAAAAGTCTAGAAAAGTGATATTTACTAAGTCCAGAGGCTTCGACAATGTCATCTAAAATGATTGGATTTGCATAATTATGTTGAATGTAGCGCACGGCATTGGATATGGATTCTGGTATGTCCTTATTAGAATGGTTAGCATGCATAAGATAGCGTTTAAGCTCCATCATGAATGTATAGGCAAGGGAAGAAGATTCAAAGGCATCTTTTATTTCTTCATGAACAGCTTTATCAAATAGTTTAAAGATAAGCTGATTCGGATAGGCGTTATCGTTTAAACGAAGAATATTCCCATGCTCTTTCACTATTTCATGATAACTTCTCCACACTTCTTCCCCATATAACGTGATATGAATAAACTCCCACTCCTGACTATCCTTTGGAAGATAATAGGTATGATCACTTGGAATATTGACAAAAAAAGCATATCCAGGCTTTAAGCGTATTTTTTGATCATGGATGATAATTTCTCCTTCTCCTTGCAAGGTATATTGAAAAATAATCTTCCCCTTCTCTGACCGTTTAAGCCCATCCCAATAATAGGAGGCACTATTCCTTTTCTCCCATCCTAACGTATAAATACCTGCTATTCGTTGTTGTTGCTTTTCAGGAAATCGAAAAAAGTAAGTGCGATAAGTAGTTAATGGATTATTTGACAGCAACATTTTACCACCCTTTCAAAATATCTTACCATTGTAAGTCTTTCTGTCGCATTTTAAGATGAGTATAACAAGGGAATGTTGTCTGAAAAGTGGATAATTTGTAAATTTTTTGTATAGCAAGATTTGTACTATTTCCCTTTAGCAGTAACGAGATAAGGAGGAAGATATGTCGAAAATCACTTTTTTAGGAGCAGGGAGTACGATATTCGCCAAAAATCTCCTAGGGGATTGTATGCAGGTAGAAGCATTGCAGGGATTTGAGTTTGCACTCTATGATATTGATTTAGAAAGATTGAATGACTCATTTATGATGTTGCATCAATTAAAGGAAAATTTAGATGCAAATATAGTTATACATTTATACACAGATAGAAAAGAAGCTTTAAGAGGAGCTAAGTATGTTATTAATGCCATTCAAGTAGGGGGATATCGTCCATGCACAGTTATTGATTTTGATATCCCGAAGAAATATGGACTGCGGCAAACGATTGGAGATACGGTTGGAATAGGAGGCATCTTTCGGAGCTTAAGAACCATACCAGTGATGTTTGATTTTGCAAAAGATATGGAGGTGGTATGCCCTGACGCATGGTTGTTGAACTATACGAATCCTATGGCTGCGTTAACAGGGGCAATGTTAAGGAACACTGCTATTAAAACAGTTGGACTATGTCATAGTGTGCAGGTATGTGCCGATCGCTTATTAGATGCTTTGGGAATGCCTAAGGAGAATGTCCTATGGAAGATTGCGGGGATAAATCATATGGCTTGGTTGCTTGAAATAACGCAGCACGGCAAAGATCTATACCCAGAAATTAAAGAAAGGGCAAGGGAGAAGCAGAAGGTCCTTCATTCGGATAAGGTGCGTTTTGAATTGATGGAACGATTTGGCTATTACGTTACCGAGTCATCAGAACATAACGCCGAATATCATCCATACTTTATCAAGAAGAATTATCCTGAACTAATAGACTATTACCATATCCCGCTAGATGAGTATTTACGCCGCTGTGAAAAACAAATAGAAGGATGGGAAAAACGAAAAGCGGAGTTAGTTGGAAATAAACATGTAACTCATAAACGCACCCATGAATATGGTTCCTACATCATCGAAGCAATGGAAACAGACAAACCTATTAAAATAGGCGGAAATGTGCTGAATACAGGTAGATTGATTAGTAACTTACCAGAAAAGGCATGTGTGGAGGTTCCTTGTTTGGTGGATGCGAGCGGGATTATCCCGACCTATGTAGGAGATCTGCCAGAGCAATTAGCTGCACTAAATCGCACAAATATTAATACACAGCTACTAACAATCGAAGCTGCCATCACGAAAAAGAAAGAGTATATCTACCAGGCGGCATTGCTAGATCCCCATACAGCTTCTGAACTGTCCATTGATGAAATCGTGCAATTATGTGATGAATTAATCGAAGCACATGGTGATTGGCTACCTGCTTATTCTTAAAATAGCTGTTTACATAATGCGCTTAATCAAGCTGAAAGATGGAAGGTAGGTGAGGGGTGTGGATAGCTCGTCCGCTTTAGAAAAAGCAGCACAGATGAAGATAGAAAGGAAAAGCGAGAAAAAGAAAACATTAAGGAAGATAAGAAAAAATTGGGATCTTTATTTATTGGTATTCCCGATCATTGCTTACTTTATTATTTTTAAATACGTCCCAATGTATGGTTTGCAAATTGCGTTTAAGGATTTTATTGCAGTCGATGGTATTTTTAATAGTCCATGGGTTGGATTAGAACACTTTGAGCGTTTCTTTCAGAGTTTTTATTTTGAACGATTACTCTCGAACACGCTATTAATTGGTTTATATGAATTAGCTGTAGGGTTTCCAATTCCGATTATTCTTGCCCTCATGATTAATGAAGTAAAGAATAAGTACTTTAAATCTTTTATACAGACAATTACATACGCGCCCCATTTTTTGTCTGTCGTGGTAGTGGTGGGAATTCTTTATTTACTCTTATCTCCACAAACAGGCATTATCAACCAACTAATCGTCATTTTAGGCGGAGAGCCAATTTACTTTATGGCAGAACCTGCATGGTTTAAAACAATCTTTGTATTTTCCGGAGTTTGGCAGAATATGGGGTGGAGTTCCATCATTTATTTGGCAGCCCTGTCAGCGATTGATCCACAATTACATGAAGCCGCCAAAATAGATGGAGCAAGCAGATTGCAGCGGATATGGTATATCAATCTTCCTAGCATTAAGCCAACTATCATCATTATGTTGATTTTACAATGCGGTAGCATTCTTGGTGTAGGATTTGAAAAGGTCTTTTTAATGCAGAACTCTTTAAATATGAGTGCATCAGATGTAATCTCCACCCATATTTATCGGACAGGTATATTGGGAGCTGATTATAGCTACTCTACGGCAATAGGTTTGTTTGAATCCTTTGTTAATTTGATTATTTTATTACTGGTGAATTATACGGCTAGGAAGGTAAACAAGGTCAGCTTATGGTAAGTACAGTGTTTGGGAGGGAGAATCCTTCATGTTAAAAAGAGAAAGTGTTCGAGACAAAGTGTTTGTGGTGATAAATTATACCCTTTTAGCAATAATTGCCTGTCTGATGATTTATCCATTAATTTATGTGTTAAGTGCATCATTTAGTAATCCAGCACGTACGGTTTTAGGGGATATTTGGCTATTCCCGAAAGAGCTGACAGTAGATTTGTATGTGAAGGTATTTCAAAATGAAAAAATCTTAATCGGCTATCGAAATACCATTATCTACACAGTATTTGGAACATTTATTAATTTGTTGTTCTCCGTTATGATTGCTTACCCTTTATCACGGAAAGATTTTTACGGACGAAATATTATTACTGTTTTTATTATGATTACAATGTTTTTCAGCGGGGGCATGATTCCTACGTACTTATTAGTGAAGGATTTAGGAATGCTGGATACAATTTGGGCAATTGTTTTACCTGGTGCCGTTTCGGTTTATAACGTGATTATCATGAGGACATTTTTTCAAAGTATCCCAAATGAACTGCATGAGGCAGCATCCATTGATGGATGTGGAAATATATCCTTTCTGCTGAAGATTGTGATGCCGTTATCGATGCCCATTATCGCCGTAATGACTTTGTTTTATGGAGTGGGGCACTGGAATGCCTACTTTGATTCCCTTATTTATTTAAATGATGAAAGCAAATTTCCATTGCAGCTTTATTTAAGACAAATGCTGATTCAAGAGGATATGTCTGGCATGTCGAGTGCAAGTGACAATGCCATTTCAGAGCATTTAATGCAAATTGAAGGACTTAAATACGCAGTAGTTATTGTAGCAAGTTTGCCTATGTTAGTGCTTTATCCATTTCTTCAAAAGTATTTTGTGAAAGGTGTCATGATTGGTTCAATAAAGGGATAAATGAGGAGGAGAAAAAATGGTTAAGTTCAAAAGACGGAAATTTATTACGGTGACAACAGCTTTAGTAATCAGTGCTTCCTTGCTAGCAGGGTGCCAAAAGAGCGCATCTTCTGATAAAAAGGAGAATAAGGTGACGACAGAGTCCGTTGACAATGTGAATAAAGAAGGATTTCCTATTGTCAAAGAACCGATTGATTTAACATTTTTCACAGGGAAATATGAACCGAATCTTGATGATTATGAAGAAACATTGGTGTTTAAAACATATCAGGAAAAGTCTGGCATCAATGTGACCTTTAATGAGGTGCCTTTTGCAACGCTAACAGAGAAGCGAAACCTCGCTCTCGCAAGTGGAGAGTATCCAGATGTCTTCTATTCTTCGCGGATTCCATCAGCAGATCTCTATAAATACGGCAAACAAGGAATCTTTATTCCGCTAAATGACTTGATTGAAGAATATGCACCAAATATTAAGGCTGCCATGGAGAAGCATCCAGATATAAAGAAAGGTTTAACGATGCCGGACGGAAATATTTATTCACTCCCTTCTTACTATAGCCCGGAATTTTTGCCGATGCTTATTGGTAAACCAATTTGGATAAAAGGAGAATGGTTAGAAAAATTAGGGATGGATGAGCCGAAAACGATTGATGAATTTTATCAGTATTTAAAGGCTGTAAAAGAAACAGATCTTAATGGAAATGGCAAAAAGGATGAGATTCCATTAAGTGCGACAAGTATTGCCCAAATTATGGACTCGATTAAAGGCTCTTGGGGTGTTGGCACAAGAGGATTAGGTCATAAATTTGTCGATGTGGATCCAGAAACAAATGAATTAAGATTTTTCCGCACAGACGACCGTTTTAAAGAAGTGCTCGAATTTATTCATAAATTGAATAAAGAAGGGCTGATCGACGAAGAGATTTATACGATGGATGACAATAAATTGAATGCGAAAGGCTCGCAAGGAATTTTGGGAACAGCGATCGTTCCGAATCCAGAGACAGTCTTCACTAATCAAAAAGACTACATTGGTTTAGGCGGCTTAGAGGGACCTCATGGTGATACGTTATACAGTCATGTGAAATCGCCTCTCGTACATGTTGGAGCATTCGCGATAACAGATAAAAATAAGAATCCGCAAGCGACCATTCGTTGGATTGATTATTTCTTCGGGGAAGAAGGGGCAACATTGCAATTTATGGGAGTGGAAGGAGAAACGTATGAAAAAAATGGCGACGGGAAACCTCAATTCACGGAAAAAATTACCAATAACCCAGATGGATTAACCTTTGACCAAGCTCTAACACCGTATGTTACTTGGATGGGAGGAAGCTATCCTGGGTATGTACAAGAAAAGTATTTTGGTGGATCAGAAGCTTTACCAAGCTCTGTAGCTGTTGGAGATAAAGTACAGCCAGATGCTCCAAAAGAAATCTGGAATGGTTTTAATTACACGGATGATGAGTTGAAATTCAAGCTAGCTGCAGGAACTGATTTAGAAACATTTATCAATGAAACAGAAGCTGCATTCATTGCAGGAGATAAAGACTTTAGCGAATGGGATCAATATGTAGAGCAAGTAAAACAAATGGGGCAAGATCAATATTTAGAAGTAGAAAAAGCAGCTCATGACCGTTACCAAGCTAATTAAAATGGTTAAGCGCTGAAATTAGCTAGCCTAATAGGAATAGTTGGCTCAAGGATTTATCTTTAGCGACTATTCCTTAAGGTGTGGGATTTTCTGTAGATGTTGTGAGAAGGAAAGAAATCAGATCATAGCGCTCAAAAAGGGAGAGGAGAAGATGGATGGACTTTTTGCTCGGGTGTACCATGGGAGTCAGATAGTCGCAAAATTAATGTATGTAAATGCACTTTGGATTGGCGGAATCATACTTGGAGTGGGGATATTCGGCTTATTCCCAGCAACCATCGCCTTGTTTTCAGTTGTGAGAAAATGGATTATGGGAGAGATAGACCTGCCAATTATAGCGACATTTTGGCGTTATTATAAGGAGGACTTTATAAGAGCCAATATATTAGGCTATGCCTTATCGTTAATAGGGTTCTTTCTCTATTTTGATTTGAGATTTTTTCAGACAGAAGTGAATCCTGGTTATGGAATTATTAGCTTGATATTTTTATCCTTACTGTTTTGGTTTTGTGTGGTCTTATTATATATTTTTCCTGTATATGTCCATTACAATTTTTCGCTATTTCAATATGTCAAACACGCCATTATTCTCTCCTTTGCACGACCCCTCCAAACAATGGCTATGCTAGTCGGAATTATCGCCGTCTATTTGTTGTTTCAATATATTCCAGGGCTAGTGTTTTTTATAGGTGGGAGTTTACTAGCGTATATTTTAATGTTTTTAGCGTCTTTTTCGTTTGCGAGAGGAGTTTGAGAGGTTTTAAGTAATATGGGATTGAATCGCCATAAAAACGTCTGAAAAGTTAGCTATGCTTTTCTAGACGTTTTTTTGGGGTTTATAAAAAGTAAAAGAGATTTTAATTTCTATGGCTGTCGATACTTTTGAAATCTAATCCCATTGTCACCTGTATTACTTAATCTTCTTCTTAAAAATAATATATCCTTATACATTTTCATGCTTATGACAATCATTGCCGCACTAAATAGACTGGATAAAATCGTGCTCGCAAATAACAGCCAGATGATTTTCTTGGCACTATTCCATAACATTGTGACACCCCTTCAGTTAGAAGATATTATCTGTAAAGCCAAGGAAGATTATGCTATTTTTGTGCACTAATAAGTTCTTCCATTGATAATCCTCATAAAAAAACAGATTTAAGTACTAAGTAAATCTCTTATAATAAGATTTTTAACCAACCGATGAGCGATATCCATAAAGGAATGCTTATTAAGGATGCTATACTAAAGCCTGCCACAAAATTCTCTTCCAATGAATTCACTCCTCATATTTGTTAGTGGACTTTACCCTCAATTCTTTCCTGTTATATCAATTCTTTCAAAAATAGAACTTTATTACCCCTTCTCTTCGTATTTATAGACGCCTATTCTTGAGGGTAATAAAAAAACTCATCTTTTTGTGGAATAATCCTTTTATTTGTAGCATTTTAACTAGGAGGTAAATACATATGGTTAACCCAATCATATGTAATATAAAAAAGGACAACCTTAAGTGCAAAATACACTTAAGGCTGTCCTTCAACATTATTCCCCAGTCATCAATTTCTTCCCATCTTCTTTCTCGGGTAAGTAAATCTGCTGACTAGGCAAGGCAATTTCAATTCCATGTTTCTCTAAGATACTAAGTATTTGTAAATTTGTATCTTCTTTCACCGCTAAGTATTCAGCCCAAACAGTTGTCTTCGTGAAGAAGTAGACAAAGATCCCTAATGAATAGTCACGAAAATCAGTAAATCGTACCATTATCGTATCAGGATGAACACCTGGATGTGCATGAAGCATAGCTTCAATTTCCTTTAAAGCCATTTTTAGCTTTTCATTTGGTGTACGATAGGAAATAGCTAGTTCATAGTCAATCCGTCGTTTTGACATCTTTGACCAGTTTGTAATAGCTTCATTGGAAAGCTTAGAGTTTGGCACTGTCACAATCGTATCCGCAAATGTCCGAATTTGCGTACTGCGGAAGGAGATATCTTCAACGGTTCCTTCTACAGAAGGAGTCTGAATCCAATCTCCCTTTGAAAATGGCTTTTCGGTAATAATGACAACTCCGCCAAAGAAGTTAGCGACAGTATCCTGTGCAGCCAAGGAGAAGGCAAGACCAGCAACCCCAAGACCCGCAACAAAGGCGCCAATTTGAATATGCCAAGTATCCAGAATGCTCACAGCGGTTAAGATAACGACAAGCATGCGGAAAACCCTTCCCAAGAATGGAATCAGCATACTATCAGCGTCTAACTTTGTTCGCGAAATCATTCGTTCAAATGGGTTTGATTGATCGGAAAAATAATTATAAATCCCCCAGCCAAGTAAGCCAATAATAAACGATTTATAGACTTGCTGCACAAAATTAAAGGTTGTAATTGGGAATGGTAAGTAAGTTAAAGCCAAATACGTTCCAAGTATAACCCAGAACCAGCGTAGCGGCCTTTCGTAGGCTAATAAAATTTTTGAAACAATATCTACAGGCAATTTTTTTACCAGTGCTAATATTAATTTATAAATGTACTTAGTAAATAGCCTTCTAAAACCTAAGAAAACTAAAAAGATTAACAAAGCGATACCTAAATCGATCCAGTTAAACCGCTGAAAAGCAGCTATAAATCGCTCTGATTGTGACCATACTTGCAAATTACCCATCTAAAAATTCACCTCGCCAATCATTATAGCATAGGAATACCCGTACTCTAGTCTATCCAATCAACAGTAAATAAAATGTAATATGAGATAAACATTTTTCAGCTCTATTCATAGGGGAGTTAACTTAAAAAATTTCCTTTTAATCAGTTTGTCGACAAAAAGATATTGGAGAAGTAGAAATGTAATTTCATGCGTTGCTTGGAGTGGAGGGGGTGAGACTCCCTCGAGGAAAGTTGATATACCAACGTTTACAGCGTTATTTTTTTAGTCCAATATTTTTTTAGGAAAACTCTTTGAATCATATTTTAACTAACTATTCCATTAATTATAATATTTGGTAAGTAAGTGGACGCGACGCTAGAGCCAATAGGGATTTATTGACAAATATACACTATTAGATGCATCCGGTATCTCTACTCTTCTTATGAGGACGTACCCTCCCATGTCTCTTAGCGTCGCGCGCTTACATTCCTTCGTTTGGTCTCATCATAAGGCAGAGGCTGGCATCATGCTCCTGTATGGACTCTAAGTCGTAAGTCTCTCTAAAAGCCAGCTTTCCTGTCATCTTTTTGAATATAACCGTCTTATAGATTTTTATTTGGGTTGGAGGATAGAGAGATCTTGTCTCATTCGCTCCTTATCAAACAGTACTTCTTGCTGACAAAGTCCATGAAAAATCTTTAACATTTTATTACATAGAACGACTAATGCTTCTTTCTTCTTCAAAGGGTTTTCTTTTCTAGAGATATAATACTGATATAAATCATAAAAGGTTTCATTATTTCTAATCAAAGGCAAGACAGCACGATAGAGAAGGGCTCGCAGCTTTCTTCTCCCTCTTTTGGAGATTCGCTTTTGTCCAATCATCTTTCCAGAAGAGTTCTCTCGTAAGGTTAATCCCGCTAATTTAATAAGTTGGCGTGGATGTTTATAATGCTTGAGAGAACCCACTTCTGCTAGTAAATCTATAACGGTAGTTTCCCCAATGCCAGGGATTGATAATAAATAATGATATTCCGCTTGTTGCTCTGCTAGTGTCTTTAAACTTTCATTTACCTGTTCTAATTGCTTTGTCAGAAGTTCGTATTGAGTAATTAAAGAGTAAATTTCTATACGAGCCATATTGGAGCCTTCTGTTAATCCAATAGATTGTACCGCCACTCTCTTTAGTTGTGCTATTTTAGGTCTTGCTGGATACTTTAGTTTTTCCTTTTCCAAGTATAAAAGGACTAACTCCTCGATTTCTTTTTCCATTAAGTCTACTGGTAAAGGGGTATGTTTTAATATGGCACATGCATTCAGCCCTAAATCTTTAAATGCTACTTTAAATTCAGGAAAGTAACGATCCGTCCAGCGAATGATACGATTCTTCACTTTCGAAATGTCCTTTTTCAGATTCCACCGAATAGAGGAACCTTCTCTAAGCTCTGCTTCTATTCCTTCTATTTGACGAGGATCACTAAAGTATCCATTGGTTATTAGTTTAGCAATGACTCTCGCATCCTTCTTATCATTCTTCGTTTGTAAGTTATCATCCAACTCCTTGGAACGATTCACATGTAGAGGATTGACCATGACAAAACGAATATCATTTTGGGTAAGAAAAGCAGCTAAATTCATCCAATAGTGCCCAGTAGGCTCGAATCCAATCAATAAATCATCCTTTTGATGAATTGCCTTTAGATTTTGAAGCTTGAGATAAAATTGATGAAAACCATGATGAGACTGGTGGATAGAAAAAGAGGTACTTAACTCAACCCCTCGATCGTCCACCGCACATGCATAGTGTGTATTTTTAGCAATGTCAATTCCAATGATTAAAGTGGAAGTAGACACTTGATTTAAACGGTGATTACGGGTATTATTCATAATAGATTCTCCTTCTGACGCTGTGTTGATTGGTCTCAATATAAGCATCATAAAGGAGGATCTTTTTTTGTGCAATACCACAGAAACTAATCCCACAGGAATGCTCCTGTGGTATTAGCGAGACAGCCTGAGACCCTGCAGGCTGAAAGCCGAAGCGGCTCAGCGCGAGCCCCACGGAAAGCGAACCCCCGAAGCGGAAAGCAACATCCTGATTCAAAGAGCTTATTAAATATACTTTTACTCAAACTTCTTTTTCCAATATACATGAGTTTGTCTACAGTCTGCTTAAAGTACTTCTTTTTTATATCTAGTTTTTTATCAAACAAAATAGATCTAGAATAATATAAGTGCTTACATTTAAGTAATGTTCTATTACTAATTAGATGTTATGTTAATTTAAGTAAAAAAATTATAAATCATTGAAAATTACTATGGCAAATAGGATGAAAAGATGTATAATAGACATAAGTTCTCTATAAAGAACAAAAATTAAGAAGATGTAATTTTATTAAGCACGAATAATCTGGGAGGTATTCTATTGGAAGGAATTAAGTCGATTAAAGAGATTATTGCTGTTTTGAAAAAAAGAATGTTACTTATATTGATGGTATCCATTGGAGCTGGCATTGTAAGCGGCTTATATACTAATTATAACATAACGCCGCTCTATCAAAGCAGCTCACAGCTTTTGGTTAATAAGAATATTGAAAAAGTCGTTGATGTCAGTGAACTGGATGTAAGATCCAATATGGATTTAATCGATACATATATTGTCATTATCAGAAATCCAGTCATCTTAAATGATGTGGTTGAAAAGCTCCAATTACCAATAACGGCAGAGCAATTAAGTAGCCAAATCCAAGTTGCGAAACAAGATTCTACACAAGTTTTAAATGTAACAACTACAGACACTAACCCAGAACGAGCTGCAAAAATTACCAATACTACTATTACTACTTTTTTAGAAAAACTGCCATCCTTAATGAAGGTTAATAATGTGCAAATAATGAATGAAGCAATAGTAAATGAAAAGCCGATCAGCCCTAGTATAACTGTTAATATAGGAATTGCGGTTGCTTTAGGAGCCATTATGGGAGTGGGGTTAGTCTTATTATTTGCCTTTTTAGATACGACCGTAAGATCAAAATCAGATTTAGAAAAATTAAATATTAAAGTAGTTGGAACGCTATCTGCCATCTCTGAAAAAGACAGAATCCCTCAATCACTTATGGAATCCTTAAAAGCAGAAAGGAGATCGTTAAATGTCACCACTACCGAAACGGAAATCTAAATTAGAGAGGGTAAGTAATCTGTTATCTCATCTAAAACCTAAATCGCCAATCAGAGAACAATACCATGCAATTCGTGCTAGCATTCAGTTAGCTATTAATGAAAATCAGATTAAAACCTTAGCAATTGTATCAGGTGAAGAATCAGAAGGAAAGTCTACCTTTTCTGCTAATCTAGCAATTGCTTTTGCAGAGGTAGGAAAAAGAGTTCTTCTGGTAGATTCCAATTTTCGTCATCCAACATTACACACATCATTTGAAGAAAATAATGAATTTGGTTTAAGCACTATACTTGTAAACAAGGACAGGCTAGAAGAATGTGTAATAGAAACACCTATTGACCATCTTGACCTGCTAACTAGTGGACCTGTGCCTCCTAATCCATCAGAACTGCTCGGTTCACCTGCAATGGAGATGTTAGTAAGCAACGTATCCCATCAATACGATATGGTTATATTTGATACGCCATCACTAGTATCTGTTGCTGATTCTTTATTACTATCGAATATATCAGACGGAGTATTAATGGTTGTACGAAGCAATAAAAACAATATAGAAACCGTTGAATTTACAAGGGATATGCTTTCGAATTCCAAAGCGATTTTTTTAGGTGCAGTGCTTAATGATGAGCGAGTGAGTAAAAGGCAGCGTAAAAAAGTGAGAATAAACTAGAGCTGAAAAGCAAACTGCTTCACTTAAGTATTTTTTTATAAATAAACCCATTCGACAAAAAATGCTATTTCCTTCTATTGGATACATTGTTATAATGACGATTATTCAAATGTTCTTCAAAAAGAACGACTTGATTTTAATATAAATATAGTGTTTTTAATTGAATTTTTATAATCTTTTAGAATATAGGCCTTTCTAAGGTTATATATTTTTAATGATTCGTTCTTTATTAAGAATATGTTGTTTTTTGAAATGAATTTTTTGGTGATGTCTCTTAACCAATATCAATAGAGGCACTCGGTCATGCTGTGGGTAGGATGAAGGCTCTACCTTAGCGCTAGTCTGCAAAAGTGTGATGTGAGGAGAGGTTAAATGCCTCATTTTAAAAAAATTTAACGAAGGAAACCAGTTCGTTTTCTTCGTTAAGTTTTTTTAAAAGAGAAATAAATATTATTATCATTGTTACTAGATAAATAATATTTATTGTAACTCGAACATATTAATTAGCAGTTAACAAGAAAGCTGGTGAAAGTAGTTGTCGTTAGGAGAAAAATCATTAGTAAGAGAATTAAATGCAAGGACAGAAGAAGTGCTGATCAAAGAGCAGAAAGCTTATCTTCTTTTCAAAAGAGTCTTCGACATTCTTTGTGCCATCATAGGGCTGCTTATACTTTCGGTATTATTCTTCATTATTGGATTTTTAATAAAGCTCGAAGACAAACGGGGATCAGTCTTTTTTAAACAGACGAGAATTGGAAAAGACGGTAAACCCTTTGAGATGTATAAGTTCCGTTCTATGGTATCCAATGCAGAAGACCTTAAAGCCTCGTTAATGGATAAAAATGAAGCAACTGGTCCTGTGTTTAAAATAAAGGATGATCCAAGGGTAACAAGAGTCGGCAAATTTATCCGCAAGACTAGTATCGATGAACTTCCACAGTTAATAAATGTTATAAAAGGAGAAATGAGTTTAGTAGGACCAAGACCTTCCCTTCCACAAGAAGTAGCTGCCTATTCATCATATGAAAGACAAAGATTAAAGGTAGTTCCAGGCATCACCTGCTATTGGCAAGTTGGTGGAAGAAGCAATCTTAGTTTTAGTGAATGGGTAGAGCTAGATCTAAAATATATAAGAGAAAGAAACCTATTTATTGATTTTAAGTTAATCATTAAAACATTTTTTGTCCTATTTGGATCAAAGGACGCGTATTGAGTGGAGGGATGAAGGAATGGAAACGTCGGTAATTATTCCGACCTATAAGCGGACAAATGATTTAAAAAGGTGTTTAGAGGGATTAAGCAGACAACTTCATAAACCTGATGAAGTAATAGTTATAGTTCGTGATACAGATGACCAAACTGTTAGCTTTCTAAAAGACTATCAAACTATTATTTCTATTAAACAAGCCATCGTAACTCGGCCAGGCCAAGTAGCTGCATTAAACAAAGGATTGCAGCAGGCCTCAGGAGAATTCATTTGTATATTAGATGATGATACAGTGCCGCATACTCATTGGCTTCAAAAGATAATCGACCTATTTAAAAGCTCTGAGCAAATTGGCGGAGTTGGCGGGCGTGACTGGGTAGTTCACGGCAACCACAAAGAAGAGGGAAGGAAAGATCCTGTTGGAAAAGTACAATGGTTTGGTCGTGTCATTGGCAATCACCATCTAGGATATGGAGAAGCTCGTGATGTAGATGTATTAAAAGGAGCAAACATGAGCTATCGACGAAAGGCTATTGCTGGATTATCTTTTGACGAAAGATTATTAGGGCAGGGAGCACAAGTACATAATGATTTGGCATTTAGTTTAAGTGTTAGAAAGCGAGGATGGAGGTTGGTATATGACCCGGAAGTAGCAGTGGATCATTATCCAGCTCCGCGATTTGATCTCGATCAGAGAGGAAGGTTTAATAAGGAAGCGTATTACCATTCTGTTTACAATGAAACAATTATCATGACTGATTTTATGGAAACTAAAATTAGAAAACTAACTTTTATATTATGGTGTCTTGTTATTGGTACATCAGAGAAGCCTGGATTGTTACAAATGATTAGGTTATTAATGAAAAAGAATAGTATCGAAAAGTTTTTTATAAATGTTTCCACTAGAGTAAGGATAAAAAGGGAAGTGACTGCAATATCTAAGTGATTGAAGGTGCGAATAATTTGAATAGAGTAATTGGCTATCCGAATAAGTCAATAAAACAGTTTTATTATTTATTAGTTATATTACTACTTTTAACCGTAGGGGTGGGAATTGTAACACCCAGATTTAGCGTTATTTTATTAACACAAATAATACTAATACTAGCAATGGCTGTATTTGGAATGTTCTTATCTT
This sequence comes from Niallia sp. FSL M8-0099, assembly GCF_038006945.1. NCBI lineage: Bacteria > Bacillati > Bacillota > Bacilli > Caryophanales > Bacillaceae > Niallia > Niallia sp. FSL M8-0099. The sequence goes on along the minus strand of NZ_JBBOWF010000002.1, from coordinate 1,109,758 downwards.
ACTTTAGATCAAGATTGTTTATCATTTATTTGCTAATTATCTGGAGCAGTATGCCTGGAATTAGAAGAGTAAGTGACTGGATAATGGGTGAATATCAGTCTATTTCTTTATTAAGTATTGCTCCATTACTACTAACTGCTACTATAATATTTTCCCTCATGCATAAAAAAGCAACTTATAATAATGAGCAAAAAAAGATAATTTACTGTTTTATAGGAGCCTTTATTTATGCTTTTGCTATTGGAATAATTAGTAATAGAGGTTCAGCATTATATGAAATGGCTAATTACGTAATTCCATTTCTGTTGTTTATTTATAGTGCATCATTAAGTAAGCATGAAATGAAATATAGAGATATATGGATTTCTTCGTTATCTACAATAGCAGTATTCCTTTCAATTTATGGGTGGATCCAATATTTTTATTTACCAGAATGGGATAAACTTTGGATGGAAAATGTAGAAATGAATTCAATTGGTATAGCTGAACCAATGAATTTTAGAATATTCTCTACAGTAAATTCACCTGGACCATTTGCTCTGTTTTTATCGATTGCAATAGTGCCAATGATAGTGGAAAAAAAGTGGAGAGGAATCTTCGGATGGGTTGGTGTCTTTATTGTTCTTTCTGCCTTAGCCATTTCCTTAGTAAGGTCTTCTTGGATTTTTACAATTGTGGCAATAATGGTTTATATCCTTTTTTCTAGAAGCATATGGAGAAAAGTAAAGTACTTAGGTTTAATTACAATCGTTGTAATAATTCTTATCAACCTAGTTAACCTGATACCAGGAGCAGTCCAAATAAATGAGCGCTTTGCTACCTTGGGTAATTTAGAGGAAGATACATCATTTAATGCACGATTAAATTTTGCAATCGAAACGTCCAAAAAGATACTTAAGAATCCACTAGGTAATGGTTTTGGATCAAGTGGAGTAAGTACTAAATTAAGTAATAACGGTAATTTGGGGGAAAGTGGAAATTTTGATAATGGTATCCTAAATGTTTTTTATACATTTGGTTGGGGCGGAGGTTTTTTATTTTTCACAGGATTATTTTTATTGTTCCAGATGCTGAGAAGAAAGTTAGTTAAAATTCCTAGTCACCAAAGCTATTATCAGCTGGGAATAGCAATGATAATTGCATTACTTATAAGTCTATTAAGCTTTAATAGTATTCCAGGAATGGGTGGCTTTTTAATATGGTTTATTATTTCTATGTCGTTTGTAGAGGAAGAGGGTGGGAAATGAGATTCTATATCTAGATAAAGTAAGAAGAAGAATGGAAAAATAGGAGGCTACCTGTTGTTGGATTTCATCGAAAATGGATTAGTGGTGGAAAAATTCTCTAACAAATTTTAAAACTATTGCGTCGGTGGGGAGAATTTATTGAAACAAATTTCATCCAAACATTATAGTTCCTCAAAACTGGCTGTAAGTATATATTAAAAAATTTAAAGATAAAAGAAGGTAATGTTGCATGAAAATATGCATTGTCACACATAAGTTAATTAAAGGTGATGGCCAAGGGAGAGTAAATTATGAAATAGTGAAGACGGCATTAGAGTATGGTCTATCAGTAATAATTGTTTCTACTGAAATTGATGAATCTCTTCTGAAAAATAATAATATAACTTGGCATAAAGTCAGAGCTAGCATTTTGCCTACTAATCTATTAAAATATCAGCATTTTGCCCTATTAAGCACATACATGATAAAAAAGATTAATCCTGATTTTCTTATTTTAAATGGATTTATTACATGGGTAAAAAGTGATATGAATATTGTTCATTTTGTTCATTCTTCTTGGGTTGATTCTATATATCATCCTTTTAGAGAAAAGAAAACGATAAAAACATTCTATCAGTTTTTATATAGTTTTATTAATTCTAAGTTAGAAAAAATCTCTCTCCGATCTACCAAAAAAATAGTAGCAGTATCAAATAAAGTAAAACAGGAACTTCTGAAGATAGGGATGCCGGAAGCTAAAATAGTTGTAATAAATAATGGTGTTGATATTGATGAGTTTACTCCTAATAGAGAAGGAAAGCCGCTATTTCTCCATAATAATTACTGTAAAAGAACAATGTTATTTGCAGGAGATATAAAATCTAGTCGGAAAAATTTAGACACAGTACTTAAGGCAATGTTGATGGTTCCAGATATTTATTTATTGGTAGCAGGCAGTAAGGAAGGGAGTGTCTATCCAGAAATTGCAGAGAAGATGGGATTAAAAGAACGTGTTATTTTTTTAGGATATAGAAATGACATCGCCACCTTAATGAGCCAAGTAGATCTTTTCGTCTTTCCTACTAGGTATGATCCATTTTCCTTAGTAGTACTGGAGGCAATGGCGACAGGGACAGCAGTTATCACGACTAAAGAAGCGGGAGTTTCAACTTTGCTGGAGTCCAAAGAATATCCCGCTGGTATTGTACTGGAAGATCCGAATGATGAAAATGAACTTGCCGATGCAATAAACAAATTTATCTTCAATGAAAGATTATTAAACGAATTTGGAGTTAATGGTAGATTAATTGCAGAAGAAAATAGCTGGAGCAAAGTTTCTAAAAAGTATGTAAAAGAAATGTTTATCCTGAATGAAAATAGAGTGAGAGTGTGATAAAAATGAGAATTATCCATGTGCTAAATCATGTGCGTAATACTGGTAAATGGGATAGTAAACGCAACTATTGATCTTGCCTGTAGTCAAAAGCAAATGGGAGAGGAGGTAGCGGTTGCTTCATCTGGTGGAGAATTTATTAAACTTCTAGAGCAATATGGAATACCACATTATCAATTGAAACAAGAAAAAAGAGGCCTGCATTCTATTAGAACTTTATCAGATTTTAATAAAATAATAAAGGAGTTTAACCCGGATATAGTACATGCGCAAATGGTAACAGGAGCACTTCTAGCAAAAATATTAAAAATTAATCATTCGTACAAACTTGTAACTACAGTACATAATATATTCGATAAGCAATCTATGATTATGGGGGTAGGAGATAGAGTTATTGCTGTGAGTAATTCAGTAAGTGAAATCCTAAGAAATAAGAAAAAAATATCCGCAAAAAAGGTTCGTACTGTTTTAAATGGGACATCAAATAGTCCACGTACAAAAAAACTAGAGGATTATATGCCTATATCTTTAGATGGGCGTTCAATTGTAACAGTAGCTGGTATGAATAAAAGAAAAGGAATAATGGAACTAATTAAGGCTTTTGAAATAGTTGGAACTTACAAGGCTTAAGTTAGAAGCGAAGAAAGACTTAGAAAAACTTAGTGTAAATAGAGTATGTGAAGAAACATTAAATATATATAAAGAACTAGCTGTATAAATAGTTAATGAATAAAATGGGGGTAAAAAATGAAAGTTCTATCAACAGGTATGGGGTGGATTGAATCGACCCCAGGTGGATTAAATCGATACTTCTCTGATTATCTAAAAGCTATGCAAATCAACGGTCATGAGGTGCGAGGGTTAATAACAGGCAATGGAGCAGAGCTTGATATCCCTGATTATATGATTGACACTTCAAAAGGGGTTTCTTCCGCTCATGTGATAAATCGCGCTAATCTATTTCGCAATTCTATCAAAAACTTAATTTCCACCTTTCAGCCAGATATAATTAACCCACATTTTGCTCTATATTTTTCACTTGTGAATCAGAATTTAATTCCTGACCATATACCAATAGTGACACATTTTCATGGTCCATGGGCACAGGAGTCTACTGTAGAAACTACCCGCAACCTAATAATGAATGTTAAGAATAAAAGTAAAAAAAGTTTAGAGAAAATAACATATAGACGCTCTGATTCTTTTATTGTTCTAAGTGAATATTTTAAAAATATATTAATGGAAGACTATGGGATAGATGAAAGTAAAATTAATATTATTCCTGGGGCAGTAAATACAGAATATTTCCAACCAGCAGAGGACAGGGAGGAAATAAGAAGGAGAAAAGGAATAAACATTACTGATAAAGTATTGTTTTGTGCAAGAAGGCTAGTGAGAAGAATGGGGATAGATAATCTTGTGAAAGCAATGGGGAAAGTAGTTGCAGAGTATCCCCATACAAAGCTATACATAGCTGGTCAGGGTTATTTAAGACAAGAGTTAGAATCATTAATTAGAAATTTAAGGCTTGAAAATAATGTCTATTTGCTGGGGAAAATTCCAAACGATGAACTTTTAAACTGGTATCAAATCGCCGATCTTAGTATTGTACCGACAATCACATTAGAGGGATTCGGATTGGTGACAGTGGAATCTTTAGCATGTGGAACACCAGTATTAGGGACTCCTTATGGAGGAACAAAGGAAATCTTGCAAAAATTAGATGAACAACTAATGTTTAGAGACAGTTCTGATCAAGCAATAGCAAGTAAGTTAGAAGATATTTTATCTGGACAATTGAAACTTCCCAATCGTGAGCATTGTAGAAAGTTTGTAATGGAAAATTACACATGGGATAGAGTAGTCGATGCAGTATGTACTGTTTTTGATAATAGTATGAATAGAAAAACTATTGACATTTATAACTAAAAAGGATGGCGAGATGATTGAAATCTGCACTGATTACTGGGATAACTGGTCAAGATGGAGCTTATTTAGCACAATTGCTATTAAATAAAGGATATAAAGTGTTTGGGTTACTAGCCAGAAGGAGTACAGATACATTATGGAGACTAGAGTATCTGCAAATTAAGGAAGAAGTGGTATTAGTTGACGGAGATATGACAGACCTGTCTTCTTTGATAAGAGCATTACAGTTAGCCAAACCTGATGAAGTATATAATTTAGCGGCGCAAAGCTTTGTTGGGACCTCTTGGGAACAGCCAGTATTAACAGGCAATATCACAGGTATAGGAACAGTGAATATTCTGGAGGCTATAAGGTTAACGAATCCAGGGATAAAATTCTATCAAGCATCAACAAGTGAAATGTTTGGATTAGTACAGGAGGAGATTCAAACAGAAAAAACACCATTTCACCCTAGGAGCCCTTATGGAGCGGCTAAGTTATACGCACACTGGATGACAATTAATTATCGAGAAAGCTATAAAATGCATACTTCTTGTGGCATTCTTTTCAATCATGAGTCGCCATTGAGGGGAATTGAATTCGTCAGCAGAAAAATCACAGATGCTGCGGCAAGAATAAAGATGGGGATACAAAAGGAATTGAGGCTGGGCAATATAGAAGCCAAAAGAGATTGGGGCTATGCAGCAGATTATGTAGAAGCAATGTGGCTAATGCTGCAACAAGAATCAGGAGATGATTACGTTATATCTTCTGGAAGAACAACAACTGTACGCAGACTTTGTGAAATCGCCTTTAGCTATCTTGATTTAAATTATCAAGACTATGTAGTGATAGACCCTCAATACTACCGTCCAGCAGAAGTGGATGTTCTTTTGGGAGATTCATCGAAAGCGAAAAGAAAGTTAAATTGGAGAGCAAAGACAGAGTTAGAGCAGATGGTAAAAGTAATGGTGGATGCGGATATACAGAGAATAAGTAAAGAAATAAACCGCTATCCTTCTCTTTTTCCTAAATTAGCAAATTTATAGAAAGTTAACTTTGAAGTAGTCAAGAACTGCTTCTTTTTTATGCATAAAAATGGCAAAAAGGAGGGGAGCCAGTGAAGCCGGTTGGAAAGATTAAAGTAATGTTCTTAGTACACACGGCAATAATTGGAGGAGGAGAAAGAAGTTTAATTGATATATTGACCTATATCAACAAAGAAAGATTCCAGCCCACATTAGTATGCTTTGAAGAAGGTCCACTTGTGGAAAGGGTCTCTGAAATTTCTGGTGTGAATGTTGCTGTCATTCCATTTTCCGATAAAGTATTGAAGTATAACAGAGATGAAAAAAGTACATTAAGGTTCTTGTCCATATTCTCTTTATTTGTCCCAATGGTTAGGCTTTTTTCTTTCATGTATAAGAATGAGGCAAAGATTGTTTATTCTAATTCGATGAAAGCTCATTTCATTGGACTTGTTGTTGGGAAGCTGGCATTTAAAAAAGTTATCTGGCATGTAAGGGATATTATTGATGGTGGAATAAATAAGAAATTATTTGTTTTGCTGTCAAAGTTTCCGGACGAAATTATATGTATTTCAAAGTCTGTATCCAGTCAATTTGGAAAAACAGAGAAGATAAAAATTGTTTATAACGGGATTCGTCCACTGGAGGAGGCTAGTAGTCATGAAGGAATTTAGAGTAGCCATTATTGGTCAGATTGCGAGATGGAAAGGGCAGGATGTGTTCATTAAGGCAGCAAAGCTTTTGCACCCAAAGTATCCCGAAAGCAAATTTTTGATAATTGGAGATGTATTGTTTACGAAAGAAGAAGAACTTCAGTACAAGAATCATTTAATAGAATTAGCGAAGGATTGTAATTATATTCAGTTTCTAGGTCATAGAGAAAACGTTTTGGAATTACTGAAAGATATCGATATCCTAGTGCATGCTTCTACTAGAGCAGAGCCTTTTGGCAGGGTGATTATTGAAGGAATGGCTTCTAGAAAGCCAGTTATCGCAGCTGGGATAGGAGGACCATTAGAAATTATTGAAGATGGAGTAACTGGAATCTTATATCAACCAGGAAATGCTGGAGAATTGGCTTCTAAATTGGATAGATTAATAAAAGATGAAGAACTATATCAATCTATTTCAAATAAAGGGTACGAGACATATCAGCAAAAGTTCAATGTTTTAAACACGGTTTCTAAAGTAGAAGAGTTTATAGAATTGGTTTCTAATAAATGATTGAAGGTGGTTTGGTGGAATTAATATCCATTTGCATTTGTACTAGAAATAGAGTAGATGATTTGAAGAGTGCGATACATTCTATATATCAATCTACATACAAAAACTTTGAGATCATTATATCTGACGACAGTACAAATGATGAGTCGGAAAAAATGGTCACCAAAGAATTTCCAAAAGTTAAATATATACAGGGGCCTCAGAAGGGACTTTGTTTTAATAGGAATAATGCATTAAAGCTTGTAACAGGATCGCGGGTTATGTTTATGGATGATGATGTTATCATGTCATATGATTTTCTAGAAAAAATCATAAATGGATTAATGAAGATAGAACCCGCAAAACGTAATAGGGCAATTATGACTGGAATAGAAATAAATAATGGTTCTGAAGTGTATCCGAACAAAATTGATTTTTTAGGGTTTCAGACTAAAGCGTATAAAAAAAAGGAGCCATTAAACACAATTGTTATCAATAGTACTATTTTCCCTTTACAGATGTTTAAAAAAATTCAATTCGATCAACAGTTAGTTTATGGATATGATGAAGTTGATATAGCAGCTAGAGCACTTGCGCTAAATTATAAAATATATCTATGTAAAGATGCTATAAATAATCATTATCCCTCTGCAATTAATAGAGATTATTATCTGCCATATAAAGAAGCTTCCAGAATATATGTAACATTTAAAAAGTATTATAAGCTTGAACAAAGTATAGCAAAAGCGTTCTTTTATTTAGGTTTTTGTTATGTTCACATGTTAGGCTATCAAGTTAAGAAAAACAATATAAAAGCGTTTTCTTCAACTGCTAATATTATGAAGAGAGCAATAGAGTATATAAGAAACTTAGAAGGTGAAATTTCATTTTACAAGGAAAAGGAAAAAGAGAATGAAATCTAAAAATAGGTTCTTATCGAACTTTATTCAGACATTTCAAAGTGAATTTATATTAATTATCATTACTCTAATTTCAGGGATTATAATTGCAAGAGTTTTAGGACCAGCGGGGAGAGGAGAATACTTAGCAATTACAATTTGGGGCAACCTATTAATGTGGTACTTTCATTTAAATATATATCAAACAGTCATTTATTATTGGCACAAAATGAAGAATAACAGAGAAGATTTATTGAAAACTTTGGCTGTGGCCAGCCTTTTTCTAGGAGTAGTTGCCACACTAGTAGGCGAATTTATAATTATTCCTTATGTAATGCCGAGTTTAGATAGTCAAGTTTTAATAGCGGCACGTTTATTTCTACTAGGGATTATACCAGGCATTATAAGTGAGGTTATCTTGGGAGCACTAGCGGCTGAGGAAAAATTTTCATTTGCGAATATGATGAGGATAATAAATCCAACTATTTCTACTATCTTTCTTATAATCATTTATTATATGGGGTTACTTGAAGTTTCAAGTGCTTTATATATATTACTTGGCACTAATGCTATTATTGCAATCGCTACATTTTTCATAGGATACAAAAATAACTATTTCTCAGGGAACTTCCACTGGGAATTGATGAAAACTTTATGGTATGGAATGAAAGCTCAAGGAGGAACTGTTGCGGGGGCAACTTCAGCCAATGCTACTCAATTAGTATTGTCAGCGATGCTGCCGCCAGCTGCACTTGGCTTTTATTCAGCTTCGGAAAGCTCAGTCAAGCCTTTGTCCACAATATCTACAGCATTGCAAAGAGTGAGTTTTCCAAGGTTAGCTGGATTATCTGCAGATCTTACACATCAAAGAACTTTGCGAATATGGACAAATAGCTTTATTGCAAACTCTATAACAGCTCTACCTTTCGCATTGCTACTTCCTTTATTGATACCAATCGTTTATGGGAAAGAATATATTCCATCTATTATACCTGCTGAAATATTAATTATTTATACATTTGTAAGAGGGCAATCAATGATTATTAGAAATTCAATAAATGGTTATGGAAAAACCTTTATAAATACAACGACTGAAATAATATCCACCATTTTTATCTTTATCACTCTATCATTTACAGTAAAACATTGGGGAGTAATAGGCGCCAGTGTTATTGCTGTTTTATCATCTATACTAAAACTTATCCTATATTTAGTAGAATATAATAAACATATCCATCAATTGAAGCTGGTATATTTAATACCTAGCTTAGCAGACTTCAAGGCAGTGATAATGGCTGCATTTAGTATTGTAAGAAAGGGAGTGCGGAAACGAGGAAGAATTAATAGCAAAATGGAAAGGGAAGTGTCTAAATGATAAGAGTAGCTTTTATCCTTTTGGTTCATCAGAATCCAGACCAGATAATTAGGTTAGTAAATAAGTTAGACTCTCCTCATACTGATCTTTATATACATATTGATTCTAGGGCGGGAAAGACATTTATATTGAAGCTTAAAGAGAAACTAGAAAATAAAAAAAATGTGTATTTCATTAAAAATTATAAATGTTATTGGGGAGATTTTAGTTTAGTAAGAGCAACTTTGGAGGGATTGAGAAATGCTGCAACCGCAACTATCAAATATGATCATTATATACTACTAAGTGGTCAAGATTATCCAATATATCCAATCGAAGACATATTAAATTTCTTAGAGAAGAATAGGGAGAAATCTTTTATAGAATACACTAAGTTTTCCGAGATTAATTGGTATGAAGGTGGTTATGCCAGAACAAAGTATTGGTTCTTTAGGAGATTGCAGAGAAAGAAAGGAAATCCTTCGTTTTTAAATAAGGCAGTTTCCAAAACATGGAGTATTGTTAGAAAAAAGCTACCTGTAAGAAGGTTTCCTAATGATTTTCAGCTATATGGAGGATCCCAATGGTGGTGTCTAACAAATGAAGCAGTTCAATTTATTCTAGAGTACTTGCGTGAATACCCTCGTTTTGAAAAATTTTTTCATCATGTCGAAATACCTGATGAGATAATCTTTCAAACATTAGTGTTGAACTCACCATATAAAGATAAAGTTGTAAATGACAATTTAAGATTTATGATATGGAGAGACACGACTAGCAGCCCCTCCATATTAATAGATAAAGATTATTACAGGATAGTCAATAGCGCTTCCTTATTTGCAAGGAAATTTGATATAAAAAAGGATACAAAGATACTTAAATTAATCGATGATTTTCATTTTGATATTCAAAACCTTGATAGAGAAAGGAGTAAGCTATGATTGCTAAAATGAAAGAGAGAATACCTTTAAACTGGAAGATAAATTATAAGTATTATAAATCAGCTACAAAATTTGTGATTCCATATGGAAAAAAGGATTTAAAAATATTTGTCACTATTGCATCTGATTATGGAAATTTAGGAGATATTGCTATTACTCAGACCCAGATTGCTTATTTGCAGACTGTATATCCTAGTTATAATATAATCAGTGTTTATGCTAGTGAAACATATAGTGCCATGAAAGAAATGAAAAAAAAGTGCAGCGAAAAAGATATTATTACCATTATAGGCGGGGGAAATATGGGGGACTTATACAAGTCGTACGAAGAGTATAGAAGAACCATCATAAAATATTTTCCTAAAAATAAAATAATATCATTTCCTCAAACAATCGACTTTTCCGAAACAGAATCAGGAAGAAAGGCACTGCAAAAAACGCAAGAAATTTATTCGAGACATAGAAACCTACATCTATTAGCTAGAGAACCTATTTCATATGAAATAATGAAACGACTGTTTCCTTATAATAAAGTTTACCTTGTTCCTGATATTGTTTTATCACGAAAAGAGGCTGAGCCAATTTTAAGTAGAGAGCATATTCTAGTTTGCTTAAGGAATGACATGGAAATTAACCTAGAAGAGTCTTTTAAAAGAACCCTCATAACTTTATTAGAAGGCGAAGTGGAACCATTAGTGTATTATGATACACATATAGGCGATGGCGAAATAACTATGAGTAAAGGAAAAGAGGAATTAGAGAAGATATTTCATGCTTTTAAGAAATCCAAAATAGTTATTACCGATCGATTACACGGCATGATTTTTTGTGCAATAACCAAAACTCCGTGTATAGTTTTCCAAAATAGTAATCACAAAATAGAGGGTACTTACAATCAGTGGCTAAAGGGAATAGAATATATAAAATTATTGGATCCAACTGATATGGATACTATTAGAAGAGCGATTAAAGAGTTGAAAGAGATAGATTTGGATAAATGTGATATTTATAACTTCGAATTGGAATTTCAACCTTTGTTAGATGCACTTAACAACTAAAAGAAAAATGGGGTGTTAAACATTGAAAACAGCCATCATCCACGACTGGTTAGTGGTCTACAACGGGGCGGAAAAAGTGCTGGAGGAGTTACTCAAACTATTCCCAGATGCAGATCTATACAGTACGGTCGAACATCTAGAAGCCAAAGACCGGCATTTTATTCAAAATAAACAGGTGAAAACAACCTTTATACAAAATCTTCCTTTCTCGAAGAGGAAGTATCGTAATTATCTTCCTCTTATGCCGTTAGCAATCGAGCAATTGGATCTATCTAAATACGATTTAATCATCTCCAGTTCTCATGCAGTTGCAAAGGGAGTGATAACAGGTCCGGATCAGCTCCATATTTCTTACGTATATTCGCCAATACGCTATGCCTGGGATTTGCAGCATCAATATTTAAGGGAATCGGGTCTTGAAAAGGGGATAAAAAGCTGGATAACAAGGTTCATTCTGCACTATGTTCGTAACTGGGATTATCGAACAGCTAATGGTGTGGATTTTTTTATGTGCGTATCTGACTTTATTGGGCGGAGAATTTGGAAGACGTATCGGAGGGAAGCAAAGACAGTATATCCTCCAGTAGATGTATCTGCGTTTACGTTAAGAGAAGAGAAAGAAGACTTTTATTTAACCGCCTCACGGATGGTACCGTACAAAAAGATAGATACCATTGTAGAATCTTTTTCTTTATTGCCAGACAAGAAACTAGTTGTCATAGGAGATGGTCCGGACTTTAAGAAAATTAAAGCAAAAGCTGGGTCAAATGTTATGTTGATGGGGTACCAGCCTTTTGATGTATTAAAGGACTATATGCAGCGTGCGAAAGGCTTTATTTTTGCTGCGGAAGAGGATTTTGGAATTGCTCCATTAGAAGCACAAGCATGTGGAACACCTGTTATTGCATACGGGAAAGGCGGATCTCGGGAGACAGTTAGAGGATACAATGAATCTACCAGTCCAACAGGGCTCTTTTTTTATGAACAAAATGTGGAAGCAATTGCGGCGGCTGTCCAAAAGTTTGAGCAAATCCAGATAAATTCGATTGATTGCCGAAACCACTCCTTGTATTTTTCGAATGAACGTTTTCAAAAAGAATTTAAAGCGTTTATTGATACCAAAATCAATGAATGGAGAATAGAAAAAGCTTTAGCAAGTGAAAAAGAGGCAACTTCTGAACACTGGCTGCATAAGAGAAAGAAGGCATGATAAAAAGGAGGCATTCCCATGAAAACAGCAATTATCCATGATTGGCTGGTAGTTTATAATGGGGCAGAAAAAGTATTAGAGGAGATACTCAAGATTTATCCAGATGCAGACCTTTACAGTACAGTCGATTACTTAGATGAGAAAGATCGGCATTTTATTCAACATAAGAAAGTGAACACGACTTTTATTCAAAAGCTTCCTTTTTCGAAGAGGAAGTACCGTGTGTATCTTCCTTTAATGCCATTAGCCATTGAACAATTAGATTTATCTAAATATGATCTCATTATCTCTAGCTCCTATGCTGTAGCAAAAGGGGTCATAACTGGACCAGATCAGCTTCATATTTCATATGTTCATTCTCCTATTCGCTATGCTTGGGATCTTCAGCACCAATATTTAAAAGAAGCAGGGATGGATAAAGGAATAAAAGGATATTTAACTAGATTTCTACTGCACCAAATTCGTAATTGGGATTATCGAACAGCAAATGGTGTAGATTTTTTTATGTCTAATTCTGATTTTATCGGAAGAAGAATCTGGAAGGTTTATAAAAGAGAATCCCAAACAGTATATCCGCCCGTGGATGTCTCAAAATTTAGCTTTTATCCAGACAAAGAGGATTTCTACCTTACTGCTTCCAGGATGGTTCCTTACAAGAAAATAGATACAATAGTGGAAGCATTTTCTCTGATGCCAGATAAGAAATTATTCGTAATTGGAGATGGTCCGGATTTTAAAAAAATGAAGGCGAAAGCAGGTTCAAATGTTCACTTGATGGGCTATCAATCCTTTGAAGTGTTAAAAGACCATATGCAGCGGGCAAAAGGCTTTATCTTTGCAGCGGAAGAAGATTTTGGCATAACCCCTCTAGAAGCGCAGGCTTGTGGTACGCCAGTCATTGCTTATGGAAAAGGGGGGTCCTTAGAAACGGTAAAAGGATACAATGAATCGCCTCATCCAACTGGGTATTTCTTCTATGACCAAACACCAGAAGCGATAAGAAGGGCTGTGGAGCAATTCGAACGATTACCATTCAATCCAGTCCATTGTCGAGAGTATGCTTTGAATTTCTCTCCGGAACGGTTTCGTACAGAATTCAAACAGTTTATAGAGGAAAAAATAGCGCACAAACAGCAAATTTGGGAAAAGACAACGAATATCAATGTAGTAAAATCTTATATCATTTCAGACGTTCACTGGACAAAGAAACAATCAATCAGTTAGGAGCGATGATGATGTTATTAAATGAGGAGTTAGCGAGAGATTGTTTTTATCAAGTTAACAAAGAAAATACATGGAAAGAGTTAAATAGCCAAATGTATATTTGGAATGAGCAAAAAAATACGTATTACAAGATTGGAGAAATAGGGACTGTGATATGGGAATATTGCAAGTATCCGATAAGTGAGCAGCAAATCGTAGCAATGCTAATGGAGGACTATGAAGTTTCAAAAGAAGAATGTGAGCAGCAAGTAGAATATTTTTTAGCAGAATTATTAGCAGATAATTTACTAGTAAAGGTAGATTTAAAAGGATGCCTAGAGTGATACGGAAAGTCAAGAAATTTATCAAAATGGATTTTAAACTAAAATGCCTAATGATGGAGGCATTTATTTTTTTGGCAAGAGGTAGGTTTTTGAAACTATTGCCATTCGCGAAAGTTGCTCCTAGTCTGGGTGAAGAATCGATGGAAACGGAAGTTCAGGTAAATGGCAATGAAAAGATGATAAAAGATGTATCATTGGCGATTGAGACGATGAGCAAATATACATTTTGGGAAAGTGCCTGCCTTGTCCAAGCAATTGCAGCAACGAGAATGTTAAATAGAAGAAAGATTGCAACCACTTTATATCTAGGTATCGCTAGGGACCAAGCAGGCAAAATGGAAGCACATGCATGGGTTAGAAGTGGTTCGCATTATGTGACAGGTGCACGCGGTAAACAACGTTTTACCGTTGTGAATACATTTGCCGGTGGTATGAGTAAAAGAGGTGAAAAGAATGAAGGGATCAGAAGAAATTGATCTGCATAGCTGTTCCAATGAACTGCAGTTGTTATTAAGGCTATTGAATGAGGAAGAAGACTCCATAAAACTGATAGAAGAATTTCATAAAAAGGTAGATTGGAAGGAGTTTCTTCAGCTAGTTTATTTTCATAAAGTGTATCCATCCATCTATTTAAGACTGTCTAGTATAGACTCTCCCTATTTGCCTAACAACGTAGTCAAAATAGTAGAGGGTTTATATAAAGACAATACAATCAAAATGCTCCAATTGATCAAAGAACTAGATAATATTTCAACTGCATTAACGAAGAATGAGATCCGCATGCTGACTTTAAAAGGACCAATTCTTTCCTATTATTTGTACGGAGACTTATCTTCCAGAACTTCCAACGATCTTGATATTCTGATTTCCTTTCAAGATTTAAAGTCAACGATAGAAATCCTTCAAGCAAAAGGATATGAAATGGAGTATGAACCACCACGAAAATTAAAAGACTGGCAAAAAAGAAACCATCATCTTGAATTCCTTCATAAAGAGAAAAATTGCAAAGTGGAAGTGCATTGGAGACTTCATCCCGGTCCTAGTAAAGAGCCGAGCTTTGCAGACTTATGGAATAATCGCAAAACGGTGTCTATAGGGTCAACAGCATTCTATACTTTAGGTGAGGAAATATTGTGCTATTATCTTGTTTCACATGGGGCACGTCATGGCTGGTTTCGTATTCGGTGGTTAGAAGATATTGTGCAAATATTGAAGAGAGAAGAAGATATTAATAGTTGTCCCAGAGTCTTTATGGAAAATCAAGCCTGCCACCTCTATCAACAAGCGCTCTATTTAGTTGAAAACCTACAATTAAGCTCAAAAAGGTATCAGAGAAAGATAAATAAGCAATCGAAGGGACTCGCACAAAAGGCTTTTCTATTCATGAGAGAAAGAATCAACTTTTTTCATCCTCCAGACAAGACATGGGATAAGGAAGGAAAAAAGTATCTATTTAAGATGAAACCATTTAAGCAGAAGGCAGCTTACATCATTCGGAAATTCTATGCCAATTCATGGGACGCAGAAGTGCTTCCTTTACCAAAATCATTGCACTTTCTTTATCTTCCATTAAGACCGATTTTATGGCTGTGGCGAGTAATTTTAAAGCAAAAAGTTTCACTTAGGAGACTTTAGAAAATGAGAAATCTTATTGTTTTTTTTAAGAAACTGCAGGCAGTTACTGGAACGAAGATGTATCTTAATATTTTTCTTAGCATTCTAATAAGTGCCCTTGAAGGAATTAGCATTTATCTTTTAATACCAATGCTTTCTGTTATTGGATTGTTGAATATGCAGATAAATGATCTGTTTCCTATTACTTTAATAGTAGCAGCAATGGAAAAGCTGCCTTTTCAACTAAATTTGACTTCTGTCTTATTAATTTATCTTCTATTGATAAGTGGTCAGGCTCTGTTGCAACGGAGTCAAACGATTTTAAATACAGATATCCAGCAGAACTTTATTAAACAATTACGAATAGAGACATATGAATCACTTATCAAAGTGAAGTGGGAATATATGCTGAGAAAAAGAAAGGCGGATTTTAACTATATTCTCACAACAGAAATATCACGAGTCGGCGTGGGAACACATAGTATTATCCAATTAATCAGCATTGTATTTTTTACTATTGTTCAAATAATGCTGGCTTTTCTCTTATCACCATCCTTAACAAGCATAGTCTTAATAAGTGGTGGGTTACTTAGTATTTTTATGAGGAAATTCGTGAGGAATTCTAAAACAATCGGCAAAGAAACAACA
Source organism: Niallia sp. FSL M8-0099 (assembly GCF_038006945.1). Taxonomy (NCBI): domain Bacteria; kingdom Bacillati; phylum Bacillota; class Bacilli; order Caryophanales; family Bacillaceae; genus Niallia; species Niallia sp. FSL M8-0099. The sequence goes on along the minus strand of NZ_JBBOWF010000002.1, from coordinate 1,093,729 downwards.
GAGTTAATGAACGATTACTTTGGAGGAATTACAGAACAGTTTAGTGGAATGAAAGATATGAAAAGCAATATGCTTGAGCCATCTTTCTTTGATTGGTTTCAGTCTAAGTCTCATTTAATTCACCATAATGTGATGAATTTAGTTCGCTTAAACGCTAAGTCTGTATTCATTTATCGGCTGATGGCTGGTTTCTTGATTGTCCTTTTTGTTTCTATTTCTTTTTCCTTTCTTAAACTTCCGCCAGAGAAGCTTATGGTAATTATCTTGATTTTTTCAAGATTATGGCCGCGGTTTTCCTCCTTGCAAAGCAATGTAGAACAAATAGTTTCTATGTTTCCGGCATTAGATCATGTTCTGCGTGTTCAAGCGGAAAGTAACAAAAGCCAAGAATGGAGCACCTTTCGCACAAGTGAATGGGAGCCATTTCTTCTAAAACAGGCAATAGAATGTGACCATGTCTATTTTCGCTATCAACCATTACAGGAAGACTGGACACTAACAAACGTAAATATTCATTTTCCACTTAAGAAAACAACCGCAATAGTTGGGCCGTCAGGAGCAGGAAAGACGACATTAGTCGATTTAGTAATGGGCTTGCTGCAGCCTGAAAAAGGCAGATTGCTTGTAAACGGAAAATCGTTGACAGAGGATGAGTTACTGTTATATCGGAATTCCATTAGTTATGTTGCTCAGGAGCCTTTTTTATTTCATAGCAGCATTCGAGATAATTTATTAATGGTTGCACCAAAGGCGACAGAACTGGAATTATGGCAAGCTTTGTCATTTGCTGCTGCAGAGAATTTTGTTAAACAGATGCCGGAAGGATTGGATACGGTTATTGGAGATAGAGGAATAAGGCTTTCAGGGGGAGAGCGCCAGCGTCTTGTTTTGGCGAGGGCCATCTTGAGAAAACCAGCTATTCTCATACTAGATGAAGCAACAAGTGCATTAGATAGTGAAAATGAACTGAAGATTCAGCAGGCTATTGATCGATTAAAAGGGAAAATGACGATAATCGTAATCGCGCATCGTTTATCAACGATTCGAAATGCAGATAAGGTATTAGTCTTGGAATCTGGAAAGGTAATACAAGAAGGAGAATATAAGCAATTGGCGCAAACAAAGGGAGCGTTAAGAAAAATGCTTGTTTCCCAAGAATTAGCCGGAAATCAAACATTGGCTTAATTTCAAAAAGGAGAGGATGAAATTGAAACTTGTTTTATTGTCTGGCGGCTCTGGCAAACGTCTATGGCCGTTGTCCAATGATGCCCGTTCAAAGCAGTTTCTGAAAGTGTTAACCGATGCAGAGGGCAATAAGGAATCGATGGTTCAAAGAGTATGGGGACAACTAGAAAAAAATGATCTTGCTAAGGATTCGCTGATTGCAACAAGTAAATCACAAGTGGAAATGATTCAAATACAAGTGGGAACACAAGTGCCGATTGTGGTGGAACCAACAAGAAGGGATACATTTCCAGCAATTGCTCTAGCTGCTGTCTATTTATATTCTGTTAAAGGCTGCAGTCCTCAAGAAGTAATAGCAATACTTCCTGTTGACCCTTTTGTAGAAAATCACTTTTTTTCAAAGGTAAAGGAGCTTGAGAAAACGCTGATAGAAAGTAATGCAGAGCTTGCTTTAATAGGAGTGCAGCCAACCTATCCTTCTGAAAAATATGGATATATGGTTCCTTTTGATGAAGAAGAGAGGAGTTATATGCGAGTATCCGCCTTCAAGGAAAAGCCGAGACGAGAAGAGGCAGAAAGACTAATAGAAAGTGGCGGATTATGGAACAGTGGGGTGTTTGCTTTCCGAATCGAATATCTGCTTAATATCTTGTTGGAAAGAGGCTACCCTATTCAATATGAACAACTAGTAAGTCAATATCACCTATTACCCCAGAATAGCTTTGACTACGAGGTGGCAGAGAAGGCAGAGCAAGTAATTGCTTTATCTTATACGGGCTATTGGAAAGACCTTGGAACCTGGAATACGTTAACAGAGGAAATGCAAAATCCGATTAGTGGAAAGGGCTTTGTTAGTAAAGGGATCACCAATTCTCATATTGTAAATGAGTTGGATATTCCTATTACATTAATTGGTTTAGATGATGTGGTGGTGGCGGCAAGTCCAGATGGTATTTTAGTAACAAATAAAGAGGATAGTCTGCAAGTGAAGGAAATATTAAAAGACCTAATAGAAAGACCTATGTTTGAAGAGAGAAGGTGGGGCTGGTATAAGGTGCTAGAGCACACGAAATATCTCGAAGGAAATGAAGTTTTAACAAAAAGAATATGTGTAGAAACCGGGAAGAATCTGAGCTATCAAGTTCATTACAAACGAAGTGAGGTATGGACAGTTGTTAAAGGAGAGGGTGTCCTGGTATTGGATGATCAACTACAGCATATTCGGTCAGGGGATGTTATTCATATACCTCTAGGAACAAAGCATGCTTTAAGAGCAACAAGTACAATGGAAATTATTGAAGTGCAGACTGGCAGTGAGCTAGTTGAAGAGGATATTTATCGATTCTCTCTAGAATGGAAACAAATAATGAATGAAATAACCTTTAAAAATCTCGCGATAAATTTATAAACAGGTATTGCTAGGAAGGCTTTAGTATGATATGTTCTTAATAAAGAATAAGGTGAGGGAACACTACTTAATATTCGTATTTTTTTAACTGTTTCGTTCTTTATTAAGAATAAATGAGGGTGAAGTACAATAAATGAGTGGTATAGCTGGAATCTTATATGAAAATCAAGCGAGCATAGCAACGGAGTATGCTGGGAAAATAATGAATGGGTTTCAAGGATTCCCTTCCGATGATATTCAAGTATATAGCAGGATGAATATTTTTCTTGGCTGTCATGCACGGTGGATTACACCAGAATCAATGGGAGAGAGAAATCCCTATTACGATAAAACGAGCGGGGTGGTAATTACCTCTGATTCTATTATCGATAACCGAATGGAATTGTTTCAATCCCTGCAGGTTGATCGTTCCTTGCAGCAAACTATTTCTGATACGCAGTTAATCCTTCTTGCTTATCTTAAATGGGGGGAAGAAACTCCGAAATATCTGATTGGAGATTTTGCCTTTTTTCTTTGGGATGAAAGGCAGCAAAAGTTATTTGGTGCAAGAGACTTTTCGGGAAGCAGAACTTTATATTACGTGTATAAGGATAGGCAGTTTTACTTTTCAACAATAATAGAATCGTTATTGAAATTACCAAATGTTAAGCAACGGTTAAATGAGGAATGGCTAGCTGAATATTTAGCTATTGCTGGGGTAGTAGATACGGTTGATTCTTCCATAACGCCTTTTGTCGGGATTGAGCAAGTGCCGCCATCACATAGCATCACAATTGAAAAAGGAAGGAAAAAAGTAAAGAGATATAGTCAGATAAGCTCGGAAGTAAAACCAATACATCTACCTAGTGATAATGACTATGTAGAAGCATTTCAGGAGATTTATCAATCAGCTGTTCAAGCAAGGCTTAGAACCCATAAAAAGGTGGGGTCTCAGTTAAGTGGTGGATTGGATTCAGGATCGGTTGTCAGCTTAGCAGCCAAACATCTTCCAGAAGATGCTGGCTTACATACTTTTAGCTATATACCACCTAAAGATTTTATTCCATTTGGTCCGAAGAATTTAGTAGCCAATGAATCATCCTTTGTACATAAAACAGTGAATTATATTGGCCGTTTGCAGGATCATTATCTGGATTTCGAAGGGAAGGATTCCTACAAACAGATAGACGAATTTTTAGAAATAATGGAAATGCCCTATAAGTTTTTTGAAAATTCCTTTTGGATTAAGGGGATTTTTGAAGAGGCGCAAAAACGGGACATTGGTATTCTTCTGAATGGAAATCGCGGAAACCTGTCTATATCGTGGGGAGGGGTGCAGGATTATTTTCCTCTTCTGCTAAAACAATGTAGATTGCTTAAGCTCTATAAAGAAGTGGAAGCATATAGCAAAAACATTGCAAGACCGCGGAAAAGGGTTGCTGCGATGGTGCTTAGAGAAACTTTTCCTTTTTTAAATCAGCAAAGGAAGAAATATACAACGGGAGGGCCGCCGCCGCTGATTAATCCAGAGTTTGCAGCGAAAACAAGAATATATACGAAATTAGCAGAAGCAGGAATGGATGCAACAGGATGGTTTTCTGAATTAAACGCATTTGAGCAAAGGAGAAGACATTTTGATGACTTATTTCACTGGAATGCTTCCAATACATTCATGACCAAACTTTCGCTGAAATATGGATTAATCAGTCGAGACCCGACAAATGATATACGAGTTATTCGTTTTTGTTTGTCTATTCCAGAAGATCAGTATGTACAGAAGGGAATGGACCGTGCCCTGATAAGAAGAAGTACGGAGGGGTATTTGCCTGATGAAATACGACTGAATCAGCAAATAAGAGGGGCTCAAGGGACGGATTGGCTTTATCGAGTGATTCCCCATTGGAAGAGTCTATTGCAGGAGGCTAGGGAGGTTTCAAAAGATCCAGTGATTCTTTCTTATATCAATTACAATTGCTTGAAAAGGGGACTGGATAAGTTAGGAAAAGGAGCAAATTCTGAATACGCAGTGGATCCTGATGTCCGAGCATTGTTCAGAAGCATTATCGTGTATCGGTTTCTAAAGAAGCTAAAATTGGCAGGATGAGTAGGAAGATACTAGATCTTTCAACTTGAAAGGAGGTGATAAGATGAACAAGCTTGAATGGAAAGAGCCGAACTTAGAAGTTTTAGATGTAAAAGAAACGATGGCAGGACCATTTAATAACAATAAGTTAGATGCAACGTATGAAACGGGAACGCCATTCCCTGATCTTGGCTGGAGCTAATGCTCAATTCCACTTTTAGGACATAATAGTTATATTTTTTCAATCTGCCTCCATCCTTCGCTGCTAAGAAGGTTGAGGCTTTTCTTTTTGATAGGATAAGGAAGAAGGTGTAGGAGGGACATATGATAACAAAAAGTGCATTTCGTTATTATGCTTTTGGATGCCATGTGTACAGCGAATTCATGCTGCCGGAGTTATGTAAAGAAGAAAAGGTAGAAGCCATTCCAGAACTGGTGATTAAAGAAAAGGACCTGCGGGAATATTGGAATGCTAAAGCAAAGGCAAATAACTATTTTGTCATAGAGAGGGATATGGTTCTCTTCCATGTTCCAAATATCGCGATATTCTTAATCGAAAAAGGAGAAAGCATTTCTATCACGTTGTTGTCGGCAAATAAAATGGATGAAATGCGCCTCTATTTATTAGGTACATGTATGGGTATTCTGCTCATGCAAAAACGAATTCTTCCTCTTCATGGCAGTGGAATTGTGATAGAGGGAAAAGTATATGCCATTGTAGGGGACTGTGGCGCGGGCAAGTCCACATTAGCAAGAGCATTTTTACAAAAAGGCTATAAATTGATAAGTGACGACATTATTCCAGTCCAATTAAATAAAGGCGGAAATCCAATTGTTATCCCTATCAAAAGTTATGGCTTGAGAGTTTGCATGAGTTTGAAATGACTAATCGTTCTTTCAAACCGATTGCTTATCGAGAAGAGAAATTTAGTGTGCCGATAGAACAGCAGTTTGAAACAAGCTGTCTCCCGCTGGCAGGCATCTTTGAGCTCACAAAAAAGGATGGAGAGAAGATTGAAATAAAAGAAAAACGGAAACTTGAACGGCTGCAAATATTGTATAAGCATACTTTTCGGAACAGCTTTCTACAACCATTAGGTTTATTGGAATGGCACTTAATAACCACATCTAAATTCTTAGAAAGTACCTCTATTTATAAAATCGAGCGGCCGAAATCGCGCTTTACTGTAAATGAACTGGTAGAACTTATTTTAACAAAGCAAAAGGGAGAAGAAGACAAATGAGGAAAACACAAACGCAAATAGATAAACAGACGATCGTTGTGCAAACCCTAGGACATATTGTGAGTGATATGAATGGAGAAAAAGTAATGTTAAGCATTGCGAATAGCAAATACTATAATTTAGGTCATATTGGCGGCGATATTTGGGAATTAATAAAGGAGCCAATCTCGATTGACCGAGTGGTAGCTACCTTAATGGAAAAGTATGAAGTAACACAACGAAAATGCGAGCAGCATGTTTGTTCCTTCTTGGAAACATTAAAAGAGGAAGGTTTGATTACAATAAAGAGTACCTAAAGGAAAAGAGGTGAATGAATGATTGGCGAAAGAATTCGATATTTACGTCAGCGAAAAGGTTATTCGTTATCTAGGTTGGCAAAAGAGGCAGAGGTATCTAAAACATACTTAAGCAACATCGACAGAGGCTTACAAAATAATCCCTCTCTACACTTCTTAGAAAAAGTAGCAGCTAAACTAGGAACAAGCGTGGAATACTTAATTAGTGATGATTTTGAAAAGGATATGCTTAATAATAAAGCAAGCAGTAAAGGGACAATCAAATAGATACAAGAGCCATCAAAAGATACATAGTTAAACTTTGCTAAAGGGAAAGTAATCCCCTTTCTGCCTACTTTCCCTGCAATCCCTCCTAAAAGATTTTAATCCTCCCATCGTTCTTCATTTTCATTCATTATGTTATTCATACAATTACAGCAGACAGACATCCTTTAAGGTTGAGTAAATTAATATACATATAATAGAAGAAACTAGGTAACGTTTACAAGGGGGAAATAGGCATAAAGTAACAATTGTAAATATTCGAGAGATATGTTACCATGTTACTTATGTGCGTTATAAAGAACTTATTTTTAAGAAAAAAGCGAGAAATTCTCGCCTTTGTTAGTAAAATGTTTATTCGGAAATAAGTTTTTTAGCTAAATAATTGCTCCAAACTTCAAAGCCCTGTTTATTTGCTTGTGATCTATCACCTAGCTCAACGTAATAATCTTTAAGTTTTAAATCATTGCTCTCAGGCCATGCTTCCCAATGATTCCAATAGGGAATTTCTTTCGATTCAGCAAATTTCTTCAAATCGCTTACTTGCATAGGATAGAGGCCTGCATTATACAGGGGATGTGCTGGCATTAAAACAAATGTTACATCTGGCAGGACATCTTTTGTTTCATTAATTACTTGGTTTATATTCAATAAGGTTGTAGAAATATCAACTACCCCGTTATCATTCAACAAAAAAGGTTCCCAGATGACCATATCTGGCTTCTTATCGATCATAGACTCATATTCATTATTATTTACATAGTCAGATGATGTTTCATTATATGTAATGCTATCAATTGTTACATATTTATCATATTTACTAGCTAATGCTTCTTGCAATGGTGTAATTAACCCAAGCTCTTGATCACCAATTTCATCGGAACCAACCAATAATATATGAAAGGGTTGTTTCTCTGTAAGTTTCTCTTCGAATACTTTCTGTGCACTTTCTGGCCATGACTTGGCAAAGCTCATATAGTCATCAAGACTAAAGTACTGGTCTTCGTTCTTTTTATTTTCTACTTCACCATTTGCGGCTTTAGTAGGATGGGTGTTAGATAGAGGGTTGTCCTCACGATTATTCCAATGGATATTCCCAACAACAAGAATCACCACAAGAATAATAGAAAGGATGGATAAAATAATAGCTTTCATTGAAACCTCCTAAAAAATTAAGTATAGTCGTTTAGTAATCTATCAATTTAGTACATTAGATAGGAAACTTCTCCCTTTTTAAAAAAATATATATCAAAAATGTAAATTAATTGATATAGTAAAACACGTAAAAACATTTCATATAAAATTATGACAAGAAATGACAATATATGCAACGATATATGATATAATATTTTTGGTTTTTATATTTTTCTAGGAGGAAGTCATGGAAGAAACTATTAGTCTAAAAGAATTATTTGATACGTTAAAGAAAAGAGTATCACTTATTGTCTCCATTACATTAGTAGCAATGATAGTAAGTGCTGTTGTAAGTTATTTTATTATTACGCCTGAGTATAAATCATCGACACAAATTCTTGTAAACCAGGCAAAGGATGATTCAAAAGCTGTATTAAATTCAGGGGAAGTACAAGCAAACGTACAATTAATAAACACGTATAGTGTTATTTTAAAAAGTGCGGCTATCTTAAATATTGTAAAAGACGAATTGGATTTAGATATGAGTGTGTCTACATTGAACAGTAAAGTTACAGTAGAAAGTTCACAAGGTTCACAGGTTATGACTGTATCAGTCACAGATGCTGACCCAACAGTGGCCTTGCGAATTGCAAATAAAACAGCAGAAGTATTCGAAAAAGAAATTAAGAATATTATGAGTATCGATAATGTCACTGTATTGCCATTAGCAGAAGATCAAGAAAATCAATCTCCTGTTAGTCCTAATCCACCATTAAATATTGCAATTGCAGCAATAGTTGGATTAATAATAGGTGGTGGAATAGCATTCCTGTTGGAATATCTTGATAACACAGTAAAAACAGAACAAGATATTGAGAAATTACTAGAGTTACCAGTACTAGGAGCTATTACAAAAATTGATGAAAGTTTTGAAGCAAAACAAAGAGGCATTCAAAAAGGAAGAGGTAGGGGGGATTTACTTGGCAGCAAGTAAAAGAGCAAAAAAAGGCGGACTAGGACTGAATAATAGAAGGAAGCTTATCGCAAAGTATGATCCTAAATCACCTATTTCTGAACAATACAGAAATATTCGAACCAATATCCTTTATTCAAGTATAGATGAAGAAATTCGGTCTATTTTAGTCACTTCTTCTGGACCTGGGGAAGGGAAATCAACCACAACTGCTAACTTAGCAATTGTTTTTGCTCAACAAGGCAAAACAGTGTTACTAGTGGATGCTGATTTACGTAAACCTACTGTGCATTATACGTTTAATTTAAATAATACAACTGGATTGACCTCTATATTAACGAACCAAATGGAGTTAATGGAAGCTGTTCACCAGTATGACGAGAAAAATTTATATGTTCTTCCAAGCGGTCCGATACCACCGAATCCCTCTGAGCTATTAGGATCAAAAGCCATGAGCTATTTCCTAGAACAAGCTTTAGAAGAATTTGATATTGTCTTATTTGATACTCCACCAGTTATGGCGGTAACGGATGCTCAAGTTCTAGCAAATCTTTGTCATGGAAGTATTTTAGTGGTAGGTAGTGGGAAAGCGGATAAAGAAGCTGTGGTAAAGACAAAAGAGCAGCTTGCTTCTTCTACTGGGAAAATACTAGGAGTTGTATTAAATAATAAAAAGAATGATAAAAATAGTAATTACTATTATTACGGCACAAACTAATATCTAACAAGATATAATCGAAAATGCCGCCGGTATATGCTATTTACGGGAAAAATGATCAATGTTACTATTTGATAATGTTATAGAAAGATACTAAATGAATAAAAATAGAGAGGTGTAGCACGATGATTGATATACATTGTCATATATTACCGAATATGGATGATGGAGCACAGACATTAGAAAATAGTTTAGAGATGGCTAAGACTGCTATTAATGAAGGGATTACAACAATTATTGCTACACCTCATCATAAGAATAACCAATATATTAACGAGAAGTCATCCATTCTTGAAAAGGTTAATGACTTAAATGCTGTTTTAAAACGAGAAAACCTTCCTCTTAATATACTTCCAGGGCAGGAAGTTCGAATTTATGGAGAAGTGTTAGAAGATTATAATAAAGGTGAGGTTCTAACACTGAATCATACAAAATATCTTTTCATTGAATTTCCTTCTTCCTCTGTACCACGATATGCAGAAAGATTATTATATGAATTGCAAACAGAGGGGATTATTCCAATTATTGTACATCCTGAAAGAAACAAAGAATTGCAAGAAAAACCGGATCTTCTTTATAAGTTTGTAAAAAACGGAGCATTGACTCAAGTAACGGCATCCAGTGTGGTAGGATACTTTGGGAAAAATGTGAAAAAGTTTTCGGAACAGATGATAGAGCATAATTTAACTCATTTTATTGCTTCAGATGCCCATAATGTTCATAATCGCACTTTTAAAATGACCGAGTCTTTAGAGATGATTAAAGAAAATTTTGGAATGGATTATATTTATCTTTTTAAAGAAAATGCTGAATTACTAATTGAAGATAAAAATATAATAAAAGAGATTCCAGAGCGTATACAAAGAAAGAAGTTTTTAGGAATATTTTAATTATATAATTTACTAGATAACTAATAATAGAAGCTATAATAATTGTTATTGTAATTTTATTATTAGTTATCTATAGACTACATAAACAAGTTAAGGGATAGGTGGTATAGTGATGTCTGAATTTTATAAGGATCAATCTCTGTATTTAGAAAAGAAAAAGAATATATCTGTGAATACAGCTCGAAGCTACCTTGTAATGAAAAGATCAATAGACATCATTGGTTCATTTTGTGGATTAATTGTTCTAAGTATCCTTTTTATTATTATTGGTCTTTTAATTAAATTAGAAGATCCAAAAGGGAAAGTTTTCTTTAAACAATTAAGAGTAGGAAAAGATGGAAGAGAATTTTATATGTATAAGTTCCGCTCGATGGCTTCCGATGCTGAAGATCGATTGAAAGAATTATTAGCTTTAAATGAGGTTTCAGGTGCAATGTTTAAGATGAAGGATGATCCACGAGTAACAAAAGTGGGTAAGTTTATCCGAAAAACTAGTCTAGATGAATTACCCCAGTTGATTAATGTGCTGAAGGGTGAAATGAGTTTAGTAGGCCCAAGACCACCACTTCCTCGAGAAGTGACAGAATATACTCCATATGATAAACAAAGACTATTAGTAGTGCCAGGATGCACAGGGTTGTGGCAAGTTAGCGGGAGAAGTAATATTGGGTTTTCTGAGATGGTAGAGTTAGATTTGCTTTATATCAAAGAGAGATCTATTATGAAAGACATTAAAATTATCTTAAGAACAGTTTTAGTGTTATTTGGATCAAAAAATGCATTTTAATTTCGTAGGAATAATCTAATAAGCAGAATAATCGAGTAGAAATTAAGTTTTTAAAGATACTTTTAATAGTTAATAATTATTATTGTTTTAAAATAAATAAGGTAATTAGTGAGGAATAATATTATGAAAGTTTGTTTAGTTGGTTCAAGTGGAGGTCATTTAACGCATCTTCATATGTTAAAACCTTTTTGGGAAAATGAAGAAAGATTTTGGGTTACCTTCGATAAAAGTGATGCTAAAAGTATCTTAAAAAATGAAAAAATGTACCCATGTTACTACCCAACCAATCGTAATGTAAAAAACACAATTAGAAATACAATTTTAGCTTATAAAATCTTAAAAAAGGAAAGACCAGATATTATTATTTCCTCTGGTGCCGCTGTTGCTGTGCCTTTTTTTTATCTAGGAAAGTTATTTGGTTGCAAAACAGTATATATAGAGGTGTTTGATAGAATTGATTCACCAACTCTTACTGGGAAATTAGTATATCCTGTTTCTGACAAATTTATTGTTCAATGGGAAGAAATGAAGAAGGTATATCCTAAAGCAATAAATTTAGGAGGTATTTTCTAAATGATATTTGTAACAGTTGGAACACATGAACAACAATTTAACAGGTTAATTATGGAAATTGATCAATTGAAAGCAAATGGAAGAATTGATGATGAAGTCTTTATTCAAACAGGTTATTCAGATTACGAGCCAAAGCACTGTCAGTGGACAAAGTTTGTAAGTTTTGATGAAATGACGAATTACATTGAAAAATCTCGTATAGTAATTACCCATGGAGGGCCAGCAAGCTTTTTAAGTGTTTTAGAAAAGCATAAATCCCCGATTGTAGTGCCTAGGAAATTTGAGTTTGATGAACATGTAAATAATCATCAATTTGATTTTGCAAAGAGAATCCAAGAGCGTGGTTATGGAATATATTTGGTTGATGATATAAAAGACTTATCTGAAACTATTAAAAATTTCGCGGATACCAATGAGGATTTTGTATCAAATAATAGACAGTTTATTAATGAGTTTATGATTATTATAAAAGGTCTGATGAAAAGAAATTAACCGGACGAATAAAGTCTGATTATCAAATTTTTAATAATAGTCAGAAGAGAGTTTGCAGTTTTTTAGTTTAGTAGGGGATGTTTAAGAAAAATAAACTAGTTTATAGGACTGCACAGTAATATAAGCTATTTATTTAGATTTTATTAATATATTCTTAATACAATAAGTAGTTAATCGATATTAAAGCCACTGTTAATATATGAGTGGAATGCATTAACAAAAATATAAGTTCAGCTTTTAAAGATGAAAGGAAGTAAAAATGAAAGCATTAGTATCGATTGTAATACCTCATTATAATTCAAGTAATCTGATAAGAAGATTACTTAGTTCTCTAGTGATTAAAGAAAAGGATATCTTAGAAATTATTATTGTTGATGATAAGAGTAGTAGCATTGAAAAGGAAAATTTGGAGAGAGTTGTTGCAGAGTTTCCTTTGAACATTTCTTTATATCAAAATAATACTAGTAAAAAGGGAGCAGGTGTCTGTAGGAATATTGGTTTGGAGCAGGTTAATTCACCGTGGATTTTATTTGCAGACAGTGATGATCACTTTGTTGAAAACTTTTATAATCATATTAAACCATACTTGGCAACTGATTTTGATATAGTATATTTTATGCCAACCTCTCAAGATGAAAATGGAATAGTTACGACGAGACACCTTACTTATGCAAAACCGATTGAAGAATACCTTGAGAAAAAAGATCCGAGTAAATTAAAGTATAATATTTCAGTGGTTTGGTCAAAGCTATATAGAACAGAAATGGTTAGAAAGCATAACATTATGTTTGATTCTACACTAAGTAGTAATGATGTTTTATTTAGTATAAAGTGTGATTTTTTTGCGGAAACATTTGCAGTTGAACGGAAAGTGATTTATAGCTGGGATTTTAATTCAAATAGTATCACTACTTCAATGAGTAAAAAAAGGTTCTCAGATGTTTATGATGTTTATATAAGAGAAAATAACTTTTATAGAGAAAATCTAAGTTCAATAGAGTATAAAAAAATTCGGAACTCAGCAGCAAAACTTTCAGGTATTGCGCTAGTTAGGTATAAGTTTGGATTTTTTTATAGTTTAGGATTATTTATAAAATTGATAGGAAATAAACTTGTGCCCATTAGATTAACGGATATTAAAATTGATAGGTTGAGTAATTTTTTTAGAAATAATCAGTTTTATAAAAAGGAAGTTGATTAATATCAAATGAAAAGCAATTCACAGTTAGGAGGAATTTTAGCTTTTAGCTAAAATGTAGTGAGGTTATGAAGAAGAAACACTTGAAATTTCGAATTCATAAGTTGTTTTTGCAATTATTAGTAAGAATAACTTCAAACAAAAGAATAATTGATTATTTTTATATAGCATATCATAAAAGAATACTGAACTATTTAGAAAAGGAGTATGCTGTATTTATTAATAGCTTCGTAGCTACAGCGGAACCCTCATCTAGCTCACCCTCAGATAATGTTTGGATTTTTTGGTGGCAAGGTGTAGAGAGTGCACCTATTTTAGTTAGAAGATGTATAGAATCAATTAGAAAATTTTCTCAAAGGAATATAGTAATTGTAGACCATAACAATTATCAACAATACACTGATATAGCACCACATGTTATTAAAAAATTTGAAAATGGCTTGATTAATAAAACTAAATTATCAAATATTATTAGAATGAGCCTTTTGAAAAATCATGGTGGAGTATGGATGGATTCTACTATCTTTCTATCTAGAGAGATGCCGAAGGAATTATCTAATAAACATTTCTTCACTTTAAAATCATCAGAGTTAAATAATATAAATGTCGCAAAAAAGAAATGGACTACTTTCTTTATTGGTGGAGTAAAAGGATATCCAATGTTTGAGTTTGTTCAAAAATTCCATGAGAAATATTGGGAATCAGAAGATAATGTTGTTGATTATTTACTACTCGATTATATAATTGCAATAGCGTATAAGAATAATATTGGTGGGTTTAAAGAGGATGTTGACAAGTTAGAATATAATAATGAAGGTGACTATGATTTTATAAATAATATAAATAAGTCGGTTAGTGAAGATTTACTAAAGTCCATTTTTGGACGGGAGACATATGTGTTTAAATTATCTTACAAGAAAAAAATAGATAGTAATAAAAATATTAAAACTTTAGGAAGTATGCTATTAGATGGTTCGTTAATAAAATGGTTAGACAATAAGAGCTTTAGTAAGTACAAATAGTAGTTGTTTATAAAAGGTCAATATTTTAAATTTATAAGATAATGTCAACGGAGGAAATGATGGGACCATATATATTAGTTTTTTTTATTTCATTTCTAATAATGGTCATCGCAGAGTATTTTCTGAAAAAAAATAAATTTCTGGGGTGTATTTATTATATTACTGCATTAATATTACTTGCGGTTTTTGCAGCGATTAGGGATTTTACTGTTGGTACCGATATATATGTTTATGGAAATAATATTTTTTATGATGCATCACATTTTTCTTATTCAGTTGCTCTAATGAATAATGAGAGATGGGGTGAACCAGGATATGTATTCTTTAACTATTTAGTTGGTCGTTTTACAACAAATGCTCATATTTTTTATGGATGTTTAGCATTTATTACTACTTTTATTGCTTATAAATTCTTTCGAAAGCATTCTAATGAATTATATGTTCCATTTGCCATGCTATTGTTTTTATTTTTTCTATACCCATTAAATTTTAATATACTAAGACAAGGTCTAGCAATATCAATAATGGCTTTTACTTTTGATTATTTTTCTAAAGGAAAACCAATCAAAGCACTGATGACGGGAGCAATTGCATTTCTAATACATGATTCATCAATCATAATAACGATGGTTTATTGTTTATTATTTTTTCTAGTAGAACTTTTTAGACGAAAAGGCTTTTTTTCAATTAAGAAGGCTACTCTTTTTATTATAGGTGGATCGCTAATATTTCCTTTAATTTTTATGCAATTGCCAACAAGCATATTTAGTTCAATAGATGATAAATATTATTATCTGGAGCAAACAGTATCATTTTCAAATATATCATATGCACGGCTTTTTATATTTGCTGTGCCAATATTATACTTTTGGAAAGAATTGGTGAGCTTTTTTAAGAGATTTGATGGTAGAGATAGTTTAACCTTTGCCTACTTTGTTACTCTTGTAAATATAGCTTTTTCTGCTTACTCAGGGAGTATGTATGTTTTATTTGGTAGAGGAAGTTTTTATTTTTATATTCCTTTCATTTATTTGATTTGCAAATTGATTAGTGTAGAACTGAAACAATCAAAACGTATCATACACTATGTTTTTTTTGTGATTTATACTATTCTTTCGTTTTTATTTCTATTGTATATAGGGAACTATGCGGATATTTTCCCTTTCAGAATAAGTTCATCTTTTTCTCAATGAAAATGAATATAGTTTTAATGAATTATAAATGGATTAACGTCACGAATTAAAGGTGGTACCAATGAAAAAAGTTTTGTTTGTAGTAGATAAATTTGATATGGGTGGGTTACAGAAAGTTAATTCGGTGATTATAAATGCTCTTAGTGAGAGAAATGGTATTAACGTAGATGCTTATTCCTTGCAAAAGGAAAAGAGTATTTATAAATTCAACTATAAAGTTAGGGTTTTTTTTGGCGAATCAAATCTTTATGATAAATGCGATGTATTTATTCGAAAATCAATTAATAAAGTATATAAAATACTCTTTAAAAAAGGAACTAGTATTGTTATATCAAAACAGATTGCTAATTTATCTGAACTTATTCGCAAAAATAAATATGATACCATAGTTTTAAATGGTCCATCTTTACTTTTTTCATCAAGGTTAAAAGAAATATTTCCAAATGTAAAATTGGTTATGTGGATGCATAATAATGCAGATAAATATCTTAATACTTATTTTAATGAATATAGAAGTTTGTTAATTGATTCTATGTCAAAAGCTACAATTGTATGTTTGACAGATGAAGATAAAGATGCATTTTCGAAGTATTCCGCTAATGTTAAAAAAATATGGAATCCGTTAACTATTGAAAATAATGAAATTTCAAGATTAAATGAAAAAGTTATATCATTTGTAGGAAGAATGAGTATAGAACATAAAGGAATAGATTATCTTTGTCAAGTTGCCGCAAGATTACCTGGTGATTGGAAAATTTCAATTGCTGGGAAGGGTGATGAAACATCTATGTCTAAATTTTATCAACTCATCGAAGAGTATAATGTGCATGATAAAATTGTTTATAGAGGAGAGCTACTTGGTACTAATCTTAATAAACATTTTTTTGAAAGCTCGGTTTATATTATGACAAGCCGTTGGGAAGGGTTTGGGTTAGTTTTAGTAGAAGCAATGAGTTTTGGATTACCTGTTATAGCCTTTATGCAATCTGGATCTAAAGAAATATTAGATGGAGGAAAATTCGGCATATTGATTGAGAATGGTAATATAAATGATATGGTTTTACATTTAGAAAGTCTTATTTATGATGAGAACTTGAGGAAGTCATTTCAAGAAAAATCTTTAAAAAGAGTAAAAGATTTTAATGAAAAATCAATTATCAATAAATGGGAAGAAATATTATAATACTTAATAATCGTTTATTTATGAAGATAATTGGATTGTTAAAATATAATATTAATTGAATGACTTTAATTGCTTAATATGAGGAGGTAGTATGGATTCTAAAATATCAATTATTATACCTATTTTTAATGCTGAGGAGCATTTATCGAAATGTATTTCGAGTGTTATAAGTCAGACATATTCTAATTTAGAAATCATTTTGATTAACGATGGTTCTACAGATGGTTCTTTAGCAATTTGTAAAGCTTTTGCTGATAAAGATAAGAGAATAAAAGTTATAAGTAAAAAAAATGAGGGAGTATCCTCGGCAAGAAATACAGGACTGGATGTTGCTACAGGAGAATATGTTGGTTTTATAGATAGTGACGATTATGTGTCAGAGTTAATGTTTGAGAAAATGATAAAAACAATGATAGATTATCAAGCAGAAGTAGTTGAATGTGGTTATATCAATTGTGATTATAATGGTAATATTCGGAAGATATATGAATTGAAAGAATCCGTTCTTGATGGCGAATATTCATGTAGTTATATGTATCTATCTAGACAGAATACAACAAACTATAATTGGAATAAACTATATAAGGCGTCTTTATTTATAGATATAAGATATCCCCATTATGCTTATAGTGAAGATTATTGGGTTAATACAATGATCTTTAATAAATGTAAGAGGAAAGTAACCATAAGTGACTGCTTATACTATTATGTATTTAACGAGAAGAGCGCAGTTAGGTCGAAATTTAATATAATCAAAAGAATGGATACAATTAATGCAGCAGAGAATTTATATGATTTTCATTCTAAACATTTTGATAAGTTGTGTTCGTTTATTGCATTTTACATTTGTAATTATGTCTTAACTTTTTACGAAATGATTTCAAGAGAAGAAAATAAAAATGAAATTTATCAAAAACAACTTAACGAGATATTTATTAAGTATTTCTATAAGATAGATAATAATACGATAAAGTTAATGGGGTATAAATTATATGTTTATATGCTAGTATATAGAATTAATCCTTACTTATACTTTTTATTGAAGAGAATGATATATTCAGGGAAGTCTATTTACTGCAAAAATAAAAAGTAAGCGAAGTGTAAATTTTAATTACTTTTTTTATAAGTATCCAAAATTGAATTAATATTACAAAAATCTAGAGTTGTATTAACGCAAAATATTATATTTTTTAAGGAAGGTAAAAATGAAAAAAATTGGTATATTAACGATAAATGACTATAATAATTATGGTAATAGACTGCAAAATTATGCAACGCAAGAAGTACTAAAATCTTTAGATTTAGAAGTAGAAACAATTATAAATTCTACACATTTTAATAAAGAAGTTGAAAAAGGTACTAACTTAAGAGGGAGCTTAAGGAGTTTTAAGCGAAATACTCCACTCGGATTAGTTAAAAAGATAGGTTCAAAGTTAATAAAGGTCAATTACTATAATAAAAGAAAACTAAAAAGGTATAATCAAAGAAGAATTGAAATATTCAAGAAATTTTCATCGGATTACATTATAGAAACCAATTTTACCATTAATGAACATGAAGAAATACCAAAGAAAATGTTAGAGGAATATGATTACTTTATCACAGGAAGTGATCAAGTTTGGAATCCTAACTATAGAAAAGGATCGGCAATTGACTTTTTAACGTTTGCTCCCAAGCATAAAAGAATTGCTTATGCTCCAAGTTTTGGTGTTTCTGAACTTCCTGAGGAATATAGTGAATTATACAAAAATTTCCTTGCTTCAATGTATAAATTATCAGTAAGAGAAGAGGCGGGGGCTGAAATAATTAAAAAATTAACTAATAGAGATGCAGAGGTTCTTATCGATCCTACTTTGATGTTAAGTAAGGAAAAATGGATATCTATTTCAAAAAATTCTCTTAGCGGTGTAGAAAATGGGTATATATTAACCTACTTTTTAGGAAATATATCTAAAGAAAGAAAAAGTTATATAAAAAAAATAGCAATGAAAAATAATTTAAAAATAATAAATTTGTTGGATATTAAGAATATAGCAGCTTATATAGCAGGACCTGATGAATTTATAGGATATATTAATTCCGCTAGTTTAATTTGTACTGATTCATTCCATGGTGCAGTTTTTTCAATTTTATTGGAAAGACCTTTTATTGTTTTTGAAAGAAACTCATCATCTTTAAATTCTATGAATTCAAGAATAGATACTTTATTATCAAAATTTAAAATGGAGAAAAGATTGTATGAAAATGTAAAAAAAAATAATAATATATTTGATATAGATTTTTCTCATACGTATTCTTTATTAGAGAAAGAGCGAAAAAAAGCACTAGATTACTTAAAAAATGCGTTTGATCTCTAATAGATAAACATTTATTTGAAGTGGTAATGTGATTTTAACCTTAATAAGGAAGTTGTTGTTTGAACATGAATCAATTAAAAGCAGGAGCAATATTGTCCTATTTGTCTATAACAATTACAATTATTATTTCACTGGTGTATACACCAGTGATGATAAGAATGTTAGGACAAGCAGAATATGGATTATACTCTTTAATAGGTTCAATTGCGGCTTATTTAAGTATAATGGATTTGGGATTGGGAAACGCAATAGTCAGATATACTTCGCGAAATAGAGCAATTGGAGATAAAAATGCTGAATCCAATCTAAATGGCTTATTTCTGATTTTATATACTATTATTGGTTTTTTAACAATTATAGTAGGTAGTATAATTTACTTTAATATTGAACTTATCTTCAAAACTAGTCTATCAACTTCAGAATTGGAAAAAGCTAAAATTATGGTGATAATACTTATAATTAACTTTTCCTTGTCTTTTCCTTTATCTGTATTTAGTTCAATAGTAAGAGCATATGAAAGGTTTATAGTAGATAAAGTAGTTTCTATTGTACGTTCTATTTTAGGGCCAGTTTTTATTTTACCCCTGTTATTTATGGGATATGGCTCTATTTCAATGGTAATATGTACTACAATTATTAATATTGCTTGTCTATTGTTCAATGTATATTATTGTTTTAGAAATATAAAGGTTAATTTTTATTTTGGTAAAATAGATTTTGATCTTTTAAGAGAAATTATTGGATATTCTTTCTTTATTTTATTAGGGATAATTGTTGACCAAGTAAATTGGAGTACGGGTCAATTTTTGTTAGGAATACTAATAGGCACTGTGCCAGTTGCAGTATATGCAATTGCAATGCAGTTTATAAGGTTATATATTCAATTTTCTACATCGATAAGTGGTTTATTGTTACCAAAAGCAACTATGTTGGTTGCAAATAATGCTTCAAATAAGACATTAACTGATTTAATGATCAAATTTGGGAGAGTTCAATATATAATCATGTCATATATATTGGCTGGATTTATAGTATTCGGAAAAGGATTTATTAATATTTGGGCGGGGATAGATTATACTGATGCATATTTAATTGTATTAATAATTATGATACCACTGACAATTCCTTTAATTCAAAATGTTGGTCTTTCAATACTATGGGCAAAGAATCTTCAAGGATTTAGATCTATAGTTTTAATCATTATTGCTATTTTAAATATAATTATATCAATCCCATTAATAAACAATTATGGAGGAATTGGTGCTGCAATTGGAACGTCTCTATCTTTAACTGTGGGAAATAGTCTGATAATGAATGTATATTATCATCGTAAATT
Source organism: Niallia sp. FSL M8-0099 (assembly GCF_038006945.1). Taxonomy (NCBI): domain Bacteria; kingdom Bacillati; phylum Bacillota; class Bacilli; order Caryophanales; family Bacillaceae; genus Niallia; species Niallia sp. FSL M8-0099. The sequence goes on along the minus strand of NZ_JBBOWF010000002.1, from coordinate 1,073,417 downwards.
AAAAATCAACATTATAAGTTTTTGGAAAAATATTATAAAAATGTCGATACCGGTGGTATTTTCTATATTAATTGGTCTCTTTTTAAGTGTGTATATTAAAAGTGAGAATATACTTATTCTGCTTTTTTTAATGTTTATTTTTACTATTATTCATTTTAGTTTAATGTCAAAATTTGGGTTTAATGACTATGAGAAAGACTTATTTACCACTGTTTTTAAAAAGATAGGTAAAAAAACTAAAAATTTTAGAAAACATAGAGGGAAGTGAATTATGAAAAAAGCAATTGATGAATTAGTAGAAAAGGTAATAGAAAATGATTTTTGCATAGGTTGTGGAATCTGTGCTAGTTTAAAAGGATCACCATTAGAAATGAAATTGAATGATCTGGGGAAATATCAACCTATAAGAAAAAATAATAATGAAAAGGAAAATATTGAAATAAATCCTATGTCAGTTTGCCCTTTTTCAGATAAAATAGAAAATGAAACTGAAATTGGTAAACAATTATATGGAGAATTACCTGTAAATTATAATGAGTATACAGGCTATTATTTAAAGAATTATGCTGGGTATGTAAAAGAAAGCGAATATAGAAAGATGGGTTCCTCAGGTGGGATGGGAAACTGGATAGCATCACAACTATTAAAATTAAATTTAGTCGATGGCATTATTCATGTGAAATCTTCTAATAGAAATGATGAAAGTCCAATGTTTAAGTATCAAATCTCTTATACAGAAAAGGAATTGGTACAAGGTGCAAAATCTAAGTATTATCCAGTAGAAATGTCAGAAGTTATAAAATTAGTTAAAGAAAATGAGGGAAGGTTCGCTTTAATTGGTATTCCTTGTTTTATTAAGTCTATTCGTCTTTTAGCAAATCAAGATCAGATAATAAAAAATAGAATTAAATTTTGTATAGGGTTAGTTTGTGGACATTTAAAAAGTGATATGTTTGCTAAATCTATTGGATGGCAAATGGGAATTCCACCCAAAGATTTAAAGAGTATTGATTTTAGAAAAAAACTAGAAGATAGACCTGCTAATGAATATGGTGTAGAAGTCAAGGGGATAGTTAACGATATTGAAGTAGAAGAGAGCTTACCTACAAAACAACTTTATACCACGAATTGGGGGTACGGTTTATTTAAATATAATGCTTGCGAATTTTGTGATGATGTAGTAGCAGAAACTGCTGATATTACTGTAGGGGATGCATGGTTACCTGAATATAAAAAAGAGAGTATGGGTACCAATGTTATAATTGTAAGAAATCCTATTATTAATGATATAATCAAGAAAAATTCTGATAATATTCATATTGAGGAAATAAGTACAGAAAAAATTTATGACTCTCAAGCTAGTGGTTTCAGGCATAGAAGAGAAGGGCTATCTTACAGATTATATTTAAAGGATAAAAATAAAGAGTGGAGACCTGTTAAGAGAATAGAGCCATCCAGTAAAATTAAATTTAAAAGAAAAAAGGTTTACGAAAAAAGATTAGTTCTAACAAGGGAGAGTTTTAGAGCTTTTAAAAAGGCTGAACTCGAAAATGATTTTAAGGTTTTTATAGACCATATGAATCCATACATTAAAGAGTATAAAAAAACTGTTGCACAGCCTCTTATAAAGAGAGTGGTAAGAAAAGCAAATAATGTAGTGAAAAAAATACTATAAAATATCACAAGTAAATGGAAAGAAATAAACTGAAAGTGTAAACAAGTTTATGTAATTTATGTAAAAGTAGATGTTTATAAAGAATTTCTATTTAAAAAATATTAATATGTGTATTTTAAAATTTTTAGATAGATATGCTATTAACCATACTTTTAATTAAAGTACTATATAATAATCACTCAATACTATATTGAAGGAGGGACCCTATATAATGAAAATTACAGTAGCAGGTACAGGCTATGTTGGCTTATCAAATGCTATACTTTTGGCCCAACACAACGAAGTAATAGCCCTCGATATCATTCAGGAAAAAGTAGATTCAATTAACAATAAAAAATCACCCATTATAGACAATGAAATTGAGGAGTATTTAATAAAAGGTGATTTGAATTTGATAGCGACAACAGATAATTATGAAGCATTTAAAGATGCCGATTATGTAATAATTTCTACTCCCACTAATTATGATCCAGAAAAAAACTATTTTAATACGAGAACTGTAGAGGCGGTAATTGCTAATGTATTATCAATTAATCCTAATGCAGTAATGATTATTAAATCTACTGTTCCTGTAGGATACACAGATAAAGTCAAAGAGAAATTCGAAACAAATAATATTATTTTTTCTCCCGAGTTTTTAAGAGAAGGAAAAGCTTTATACGATAATTTATATCCATCAAGAATAGTTATAGGTGAGCAATCAGAAAGGGCCAAAGTATTTGCTGATTTATTGGTGCAAGGTGCAAAAAAAGAGGATATTGATGTACTATTTACAAATCCTACAGAGGCAGAAGCTATTAAACTATTTGCTAATACTTATTTAGCAATGAGGGTCGCTTTCTTCAATGAACTTGATTCTTATGCTGAAGTAAGAGGATTAGATGCAAAACAAATTATTGATGGCGTTGGTTTAGATCCAAGAATTGGAACTCATTATAATAATCCTTCTTTTGGCTATGGTGGTTACTGCTTACCAAAAGATACAAAACAATTATTAGCTAACTATGCAGATGTTCCTAATAATATTATGACAGCAATTGTTGATGCTAATAGAACAAGAAAAGATCATATTGCAGAAATGATTATCAAAAAGAATCCAAAGGTTGTTGGTATTTATCGCTTAACAATGAAAATGGATTCAGATAACTTTAGACAATCAGCTATACAAGGTGTCATGAAACGTATAAAAGCAAAGGGTATTGAAGTGGTTGTTTATGAACCAGCATTGCAGGAAGAGACTTTCTATAATTCAAGAGTGATTAATGATTTCGATCAATTTAAAGAAATTTCTGATGTGATTGTTGCCAATAGATTATCTAGCGATTTAGCAGATGTTGAAGACAAGGTTTATACGAGGGATTTGTTTAGTAGAGATTAGAAATAAAATTATAAAATACTCTTTACCAATATAGGTAGGAGTATTTTATTTTTATTGATGAATTGTAATATTAAGTATGACACCTAAAAATAAATATAAAGAGGCCCATGAACCTTTGTGTAAAATGAAGTTACCACACAACCATAGGAGGTTTATCATGAGCTACTCCCATCTTACTACGTTTGAACGTGAGCGATTAGAAACCCTTCAAAAGTTGGATTGGTCTACTAGACAGATTGCTAAAGAACTAAATCGTCACCATTCAACAATTGCTCAAGAATTGAAACGAAATAGTACCAATGAATATGCTAGTGAGTGAAGTGGCTCATGAAACGTACATAGAGCGCCGTAAAGACTGTAAACCAAAAGGGAAATGGTCTGTCTCGTTAGCTAATATGGAAGGAAAACTTCAATTAACATGGTTTCCTGAACAGATTATTGGTCGTTTATAAGAATTAAATATTTCTTTTAAGACTATTTACCGTTGGCTCTATCTAGGCTTACTAAATAAATCAGATCTAACTGTGCTTCGTCACAAAGGTAAACGACAAAAACCTGTTGAAACTAGGGGAAGTTTTAACATTGGAACCTCGATTAACCAGCGTCCAAAAGAAGTAAAGAAACGAACTACATTTAGTCAATGGGAACTTGATACAATTGTTTCAAGTCGAGGAAAAAGCAATGGGTGTTTGGCCACCTTCGCAGAACGAAAAACACGGATGTACCTTGCTGTAAAGATGGAAAATCGAAGTTCTTCCTCCATGGAAACAGCCATTTTAACTATGCTTGAAAAGTATCCCCTAGGTGTTTTTAAGACATCAACGGTTGACCTTGGGAAAGAATTTTCATGCTACTCAAGCATTGAAGAACAGGTAGATATGTCTGTTTATTTTGCTGATCCATATGCTTCCTGGCAGCGTGGGACTAACGAGAATGCCAATGGTCTTTTACATGAATTTTTCCCTATGAAGACTGATCTAGTTCTAATTACAGAAGAAGAGTTAGAGTTAGCCTTGTATTTAATTAATCATCGTCCAAGAAAATGCCTTGGGTGGAAAACTTCATACGAAGCATTTTGGGAAGAAGTGTCGCAGTTAGATTGACAAACCCTCTTAAATGTGAGAGTAATTATTTTGAGTTAATCAACAAATATAGAAATAATATAAGTGAATGGGAGGTTTGGGATGAAAATAAAAAAGAAATTTTCATATTTTGTATTAATTCTTATTATGTTTTTTAGTAGTGTAACCATCCATAGGGATAGTTTACAACAGAATAATGTTGAATATAAAGGAAAAAATAATATTTCTTCTTTAAAGGAACCAGTAGCACAAGTGATTATAAATGACTTAAAGAGAGTATCTCCTAATAAAAAGCATCCCAGACTATTAGCAACAAGTGAAGATTTTGAAAAAATAAAAGAATCTCTAAAAACTGATTCAAATTTAAAGCGTTGGTATAAAGAGCTGACAATAAATGCTAATAATTTATTAGAAAAGCCTATTGTCACCTATGAGAAATCAGATGGGGTAAGATTACTTCCAATTAGTAGAACGGTCTTAGACAGAACCCTAACATTGTCTTTAATGTATAGATTGAGTGGAAATAAATTATATGCTGAAAGAGCTTGGAAAGAGTTGGAGCTAGTTTCTGATCGTAAAAGGTTTTATGATTGGAACCCTTCTCATTTTTTAGATACAGCTGAGATGGCTGCAGCAGTAGGGATCGGTTTTGATTGGCTTTATGATTATTTAAATCAAAACCAAAAGGAGATCTTAAAAAATTCTATAATTAATAATGCGCTTATTCCAGCACTTAAAGTTTATAATAATGATAATAATGCAGGAATACCTGTATTTTGGAAGTATGAGAATAATAATTGGAATACAGTTTGTAATAGTGGAATTCTAATTAGCGCTTTAGCAATTGTAGATGAAACGATAAATACACAGAAAATTTCAATTGAAGTTATTCAGAATGCTCTTTCTTCTGTGAAGAATTCTTTATTAGCTTATGGAGATGATGGGGGAACAGAAGAAGGGCCGGTTTATTGGAGTTATGCAACAAAATATGCTGCGATATTACTGTCTACGTTAGAAAAGTCTTTAGGTACAGATTATAACTTTACAAAGATAAAGGGTTTATCAGAGACTGGATATTACCCTATATATACAACAGGTAATGGTGGACTATTTAATATAGGAGACTCTAACGATAATAATTTAGGGAATTTGTCTCAGTTATTTTGGTTTTCAAATAAATATAATAAACCTGAATTATCTTATAGAGCATTAAAAACATATAGTCCTCTAAATATGATTTGGTACAGACCAAAAGAAGAAAAAAATTATCCCCTTCCATTAGACAAAATGTTCAATGGTAGTGCTGGTATTGTAACTATGAGAAGTTCATGGGATTCAAAGTCATCTTTTGTAGGTATACATGCTGGTGATAATCAAGCTAGTCATGGCGATTTAGATATAGGGACATTTGTAATTGATGCATTAGGTGAGAGATGGGCTATTGATCTTGGTATGGATAATTATAATCTTCCAGGCTACTTTGATAAGAAAAGCAAGCGCTGGAATTATTATAGGAAAAGAGCAGAGGGTCAAAATACACTAGTGATAAATCCAGATGAAGGTCCAGATCAAAATATTTTTGCAAAAGGAAAAATAATAGACTTTACTTCAAAGAAAAATGAGGCTAGTACCCTTATTGATATGACAGATGCGTATAAAAATGCAAAATCTATCCAAAGAAGAGCATCTTTGATTAATGATAGAAATGACATACTTATAGAGGATAATATTAAATTAAGTACTCCATCAGAAATTTATTGGTTTATGCATACTCGAGCAAATATTGGTCTAAGTGTAGATCGAAAAACAGCTATATTGGTAATGGGTGAAAAATTCATTACAGTAACAATAAAGAATCCTTCTAATGCTAAATTCTCAGTAATGGATGCTAAACCATTATCTAGTTCGCTTGGTGAAAACCAAAAACAAAATCAAAATAATAATATTAAGAAATTAGCTATTCATTTAGAAAATGTTAAGGAAACGCAGATTTCAATAGAGTTCGAGACCCAGTTTACTAAATAGCAGGCTGATAATCTGTAACCATAAAGAAATTCCTCTACGACATTTATTGATGGACTCAGGTAGGAGGGAGCAGAGATGGCATTCAAAACTAGAACAGGCACAAATCGCAGATACAATTCTTGATCGAATCGTTCACAATTCTTATAAAACCCTGGTTGATGGCGAATTTTGATGAGGGAACGTTATGGTTTAACGCTATCTATATAATTCCCACAGAAGTTGAAAAGCGTATAACAAGGTATCTTATGCATAAAGATTCAGATAATACAAGCGGCCATTGGAACGAATATTGTTCTAATGGCTAATTTAATTACTTTGTATTTTTAATAACAATAGCTTTTCCCCCGCACTTCCTGGCTCAGATGTCTGCAAATAGTGGTTCAAACTCCTCACTGCCTGCTTAAACTATTTGCAATACTCCCTCTTAATTAGAATTAGGTACCTTCCATATAAGTAAGTGGTATGTTAACACAAAATTAGACAACTTTTTTAAGGTGTTTCTGTTTATATTCAATAGGGCTTAAATAACCTAACGTTCTATGAATTCGAATGTAATTAAACCAATTCACATAGTCGTATAATTCCCTTGATAATTCTTCTAAACTAGTAAAATGCCTTTCCTTAATAAACTCTGTTTTGATAATTTTAAATATTGCTTCTGCCACTGCATTATCATAAGGACAGCCTTTCATGCTTAATGATCGCTTTATATCGAAAGTCTCTAAAGCTTCATCTATTAGCTTATTTTTAAATTCATTTCCTTGATCCGTGTGGAAATATCGAATCTTTCTTAAATCCTTCTTAATGGAAGAAAAGGCGCGATATACGAGTGCTGCATCTTTGTTTGGACCGGTACTTTGTCCAATGATTTCTCGATTAAAGAGATCAACAAATACACATACGTATTGCCACTTTTTATCGACCCTTACGTATGTCAAATCACTTACGACCACTGTCATTTCTTCTTGATGAAAAGCACGATTTAATTCATTTTGTTGCTGGGATTCATTGCACTTCTTTGAATGTGGTTTGAATTGAGCCACAGTATAAGAGGAAACAAGCCCTTGTTCCCGCATAATGCGACCGATTCGGCGTCTAGAAACGATAAATCCTTGTTTTTTTAATTCCACTTTTATCTTACGTGTGCCGTAGTTCTGCCGGCTTAAGTAAAAGATTTCGATGATTTTTGAGGTTATATCATTCTCTGACGCTCTTTCTTTGGCTTCATAATAATAGGTGTTTCTTGAAAGCTCTAGGACTTTACACATTGCTGATATCGAGTATTTGTGTTGGTTATTCTTAATTACATTTACTTTCGTCCTAGTATCAGCGCTGCCTGCTTTAAAATGTCATTCTCCATTTCAAGTTGCTTGTTTCTTTTCCGAAGTTCCTGAAGTTCCTTTTGTTCGGGTGTTAAATTATCCTTTTCTTGAAAGGAACCGGTAGTTTGATGCTGATTAATCCACTTCTCTAAGGAAGATGGGGTAAACTCATATTCCCGAATGATGTCCTTTCTTGGTTTTCCGTTCAGATATAGTTGCACCATTTTGTTGTTTGAATTCTGCAGTAAATGTTCTACGTGATCTTTTGGTCATGGTAGATTCTCCCATTATTGTCTTATTGGTATTCTACTTGACCTTAAAATATCTGTCCAACTAAGTGTAGCCTATCCAGCTGTCCATTCTGCCATTTCCTCCGGTGACTTCCGTATATACTTATAAACCGTATTTCTTGAAATATTTAGTTTTTTACGATAGTAGAAATACTATATTTTTGATTTAACATTCCTTTTATTTCTATATACATTTCAAACTTATCCACCTTTTCCAATCCTCCAACTAATCATAGAAGTATAAAAATCTATCATAAATGGAGAAGTATATTTAGTAAATAAGTGTTCAAAATTATTCATCGCAAACTGTTCACTTTAGTCTAGCACTTACAAAAGTACAATATCGCCTAATTTTTTAACAGTTCAACTAAAAGTTAATTTTCTAATATGGTGAATCCATTCCTGCAACAATTCCATTTCTTTCGAAGAGCGGCACAATCAGCTCTTATCCCCTAATAACTATCTCATTTCCCTGCAGCAATCACCAAAAACAAAAAAATCAATATTGTTATAGAGTTTTTATATCATTTATTGACATATGATAATGATTGTGTCAAAATTAAATCATGAAATGACATTTGATAATTCTTTTGTCAAATGACAACAAAGAAAGGGAGGATAATATGACATTGTATGGAAAATTATTAAACCGTGAACAAGAAGGTAATCCAATTAAGGTAGGTGTTATTGGTGCAGGTCAAATGGGATTTGGAATGATTTCTCAAATTTCCACCATTCCAGGTATGATTGTTGGTGGTATTAGTGATATTAATATCGATGCTGCGATTAGAGCAGCCGAAGCTTATCATGCAAGTGGACATAAGAACAATAAAATTTTGACGAGTGCTAATTTTAAAGAAATTATTCATTCACCAGAGGTAGAAGTTATTGTTGATGCAACAGGTGTACCAGAAGTAGGTGCAAAAATTTCATTAGAAACATTATTGGCAAGAAAAAATTTAATCTTATTAAATGTAGAAATTGATATCACGATTGGGCCTCTTATGAAAAAATTGTATGATGCAGCTGGTTTAGTTTATACAGGGTCAGATGGTGATGAGCCTGCTGCAACTGTACAAATATATGAATTTGCGAAGAGTATGGGGATGGAGGTTTTAGTAGCTGGGAAAGGGAAGAATAATGCTTTAAAGGTAAGTGCCAATCCAGATACAGCTCGAGCAGAAGCAGATTCTAAGAATATGAACAGTCATATGTTAGCAGCATTCCAAGACGGAACGAAAACCATGGCAGAAATGAACTTATTATCAAACGCCATCGGATTTGTGCCTGACGTGGTAGGAATGCATGGAATAACTGCTGACTTGGATGGTACAGTGAAAAACTTGGATGTAAAAACGAATGGTGGCATTTTAAATAATTATGGTGTGGTTGAATATGTAGATGGAATTGCACCAGGGATTTTCTGTATCATTAAAGGTCAAAACGAAGGGGTACAGCATGAATTAAATTACTTAATGAAAAAGGGAGATAGAGATCATCATATTCTTTACCGTCCATATCATCTATGTAGTTTAGAAACGCCATTAACAATTGCTAGGGCAGAGCTAGAACATGATAGTGCAATTGTTCCTTTAGGTGCTCCTATTTCAGAAACAGTAGCTGTGGCAAAAAAGGACATTAAGGCAGGCGAAAGAATCGATGGTATTGGTGGTTACTGTGTACGTGGTGTATTAGAAACTCATGCCGATATGATGAAAAATGGAAATATTCCCATTGGCTTAATAGGTGGTTCTTCTATTGCAAAACGTGATATAAAAGATGGATCATTCTTAACATACGATGACATTGAGTTAGATGAATCAACTACTGTATTTAAATTACGCAAATTACAAGATGAAACGTTTGCTTAAGATAAAAAATCGGAATTTTCACTATTATATTTAAAGGATATTAGTCAAATGAAACCTGCGTGTAAAAATCACCTTAGAATGAGTTAAGTCCCTTTCTATTCAAAAGATTAGGAAGGGCTTGATAAAAAGGAGGGATTCTTATGGGGAGTATTGCTATTTTGGCCACCACTATACTATTGTTACAATCGGTATTTAGCCTCTATCAAGTGCAATATTATAACAGGTTTGTTAGGAGCCTTGCCAAAAAGTATAGGGGGAATAAAGGATATGATTTACTAACCGATGTTGCTAAACATTTATTTACTTCTGCCGTAATAGTGGTTGTAACTGATCCAAATGGAGAAATTATGGAGTTGTATTTTTATAGTGGTTTAACTATATTTTCGAAGTTTAAGAGATTCGAAAAATTTGATGGAGAAAAATTAGATAATGAGTTGGTTTCCATAATGGATCAAGAAAAATCTAGACTTAAGAAAAGGGCATTTAAACAGTTAGTAATGAAAAGAATGGAAGCGATTACTTTTTAAATTTTTGGGGGAGGATTCTAAATGAAATTTATTGAGTGGTTTGGGAAAAATTTTATTGGTTTGTTTGAAGCAGGTGGAGAGACATTTATGGGATTTATGACTGGAATTGTCCCTCTATTAATTGTTCTATTAACATTTACTTATTCATTAATTGCTTTTATTGGGGAAGAGCGAGTAAATCGAGCGATACAAGCAAGTGCTAAATATATGATTTTAAGATATACTGTTATGCCTGTTTTATCCGTACTATTATTAACTAATCCCATGGCTTATACATTCGGTAAATTTGTTAAAGAAGAAGAAAAACCTGCATTCTATGATTCTGTAGTTACTTTCTTACATCCTGTTACAGGACTATTCCCATATGCGAATGCTGGTGAACTGTTTGTTTATTTAGGAATTGCAAATGGCGTGATGCAAGCAGGTTACGATCAAGGCAGTTTGGCAGTTCGTTATTTCCTATGCGGTATTGTTGTCGTTTTAGTGAGAGGCGTTATCACAGAAATCATTACTAAATTCTTAATAAAACGAGAAGGAATTACTCTTTAATCATAAATGGAGGTCATAAACTATGTATAAAAAAGTTCTTGTTAAAAAGGGTCCAGGTGGATGGGGAGCAGGCCTTGAACTAGAACCAGCTGGGAAGAAGAATAAAGTTATTTCTGTAACTGGTGGTGGAATTCATCCAGTTGCTAAAAAAATATCCGACTTGAGTGGAGCAGAAGTAGTGGATGGATTTACAAATTCTGTGCCAGAAAGTGAAGTGATGGCTGCCGTTATAGATTGTGGCGGAACGGCGCGTATTGGTGTTTATCCTATGAAACGAATACCAACTGTCGATGTGTTACCATCATCACCATCTGGACCATTGTCTCAATATATTACGGAAGATATTTTTGTTTCTGGTGTTACAATAAACGAAATAGAAGTAATCGAAGAAGCTTCAGATAAAATAGTGACAAAACCGGAAGTTCAAGCAGCTCAAACAACAGAATCAAAAGAAGAACTAGTTGATAAAAAATATGCAAAATCGAAAATAGAACGGAATGTAAACAATCAGAAAAAGGATAGTATCTTGATTAAATTTTCTAGAGGAATCGGAAAGATTATGGGAGTATTCTATCAAGCAGGGCGTGACGCTGTAGAGATGCTACTTAAAAACATTATTCCATTCATGGCATTCATCAGTGTGTTAATTGGTATTATTAACTACACTGGTGTGGGAGATATGATCGCCAATTTATTAGCACCCATTTCTGATTCGATTCTTGGCATGATTGTTATTGCTTTTATCTGTAGTTTGCCATTCTTATCTCCAATCTTAGGACCAGGTGCTGTTATTGCACAGGTTGTTGGAGTATTGATTGGGACACAAATTGCTGCTGGATCAATTCCGGTAACTTACGCATTACCAGCATTATTTGCGATTAATGCACAAGCGGGTTGTGATTTTATCCCGGTTGGTTTATCACTTGGAGAAGCTAAGCCTGAAACTGTACAAGTTGGAGTACCAGCTATCCTGTACAGTCGTGTTATTACAGGGGAGTTAGCTGTACTAATTGCATGGGTGTTCAGTAGTGGCATGTATTAATTTTATCATGGGAGGAGATTTTAGGTGATCGAAAGTAAAATAGTCGAAATTGGTGAATTAGTTCCCTCATTTGCAGAAGAAATGGTCTTGATTTTATTTGGACCAACGGCTACAGCAGAGTTAAAATCAATTTCTGTCATTCATGAATTTGTCACTAAACCTAATATAGTCCTTAAGGTGGGAACGAAATTTATGGTGGGTAATGAAAATCAGACTTATACGATTACCCAAGTCGGAGCTGCCGCTAATAAGAATTTTACTGAATTAGGACACATTTCTATTTACTTTAGCATGGATAAAAATGAAATTTTGCCAGGTGCAATATTGGCTGAACCAAAAATTTATCCAACATTAAATCAGGGGGATACCATCCGTTTTTATAATTAGGTTCCTCTATGCCTGTGTTGTTAGGCCTTCCTACATTATGGTATATTTACATCATAAAAGAATTAGTTGGAGGATCTATTCTATGAATCAACTAGAAGAAAAGGAATTCGTTAGAGTAGCTACAATGTACTATGAAGAAGGAATGACACAGGCGGAAATTGCGAGGAAAATTGGCGTATCCCGGTCATTGATTTCCAAAATCCTACTTGATGCTAAAAAAGCGGGTATTGTAGAAATTATTATTAATAGTAAAAATGCCTATACAGTGAATTTAGAAAGAAAACTAGAAATTAAATATAACCTGAAGCGTGCAATCGTTATAGATACCTCGGAAGTCGAGAATAATGAAGTAAGTAAAACGATTAGTAGAGAGGCAGCTTTATATTTAAAGGAAATATCTAAACATGTAAATTCAATCGGTATTTCATGGGGAGAATCACTGAGAGGGCTCGTAAATCATTATCCATACACGAACCAATCCAACCTTACTGTATTTCCTTTAATAGGTGGAATGGGTGATGACTATATAGATATTCATTCAAATCAGCTATGTTTTGACCTGGCAAGAAAGATGAGAGCAAAAGCGAAATATTTATACGCCCCAGCATTAGTTTCTAATGAACAGATTAAAAAAGACCTCCAAGAGAACCCGACAATCCATGCCGTTTTTGAGGAAAGCAAAAAAGTAGATATTGCACTTGTGGGAATTTCTAGCTCATTTAAGGAAAGTACAATGGTGAGAATTGGTTACCTCAATCAAAATGACTTAAAGGAAATTGAAGAAAATAACGTCATCGGTGACATTAATTCCCGCTTTTTTGACCAATCTGGTAAAGAAGTAGACTGCACCATTAATCATCATGTTCTAGGAATCAATTTAAAAGAAATTCAATCCATACCAACAGTAATGACCATTGCCTATGGCGAAGAAAAATTCAACGCAATCCAAGTAGCAGTAAATAATAAATTAATCAATGTACTAGTTACCACCGATACCATTGCTACAAGATTATTAGAGTGCTGAGGGGATGAGAGGGGATGGTTTAAAATTATAGATCCCCCTCTTCTTTAGGAGCATCATTGTTGTCTTTGATAAGTTGATGGATATGGAGCATAAACGCGGTTTTTTCATTAATCGTTAATGTTTATTTTAAGGTGAGTATTGTTGAGTTTCGGGCACTATTTTTAAAGTGAATAAAATGATGAACAGCCATTAGAACAATGTTTGTCCCAATGGCTGTTTGTATTACACGATTTTTTAATTCCTCTAATTGCTTATCAATTTCCAATTGCCACCGTGTCTTGATCTAAATTCTCTTCTTCATTCCATATGCAGGTGGAAAATAGTTTGTCTTCAACTGCCGCCCTTACTTCATCAGGTAAATACTATATATATCCTTAAAAACCTTGCTATACGATTTTCGACTTTTAAAGAAGTAAACAGAAACACTCAATCGATGGAGTACTCATTGAAGGAATAAGAACTTCTACAATAATGCTGGAACAATTGACATTTTTCAGAATAAAAGAGCAGGAAATTAAGTAGAAGGGAGCATGGGGATTGTACTTATGAGGTCAATGCCCTCCTAAGTACCGTCCTTCTGCATCTCCTTCCGCTAGAATGCGGTAGGATTTAGGGCACTTGCGGATACTTTGCCAATAGATATTGCTATACACAAATGTCAGGCTATTTGATTATCATTCTCTTTTTCTTTAATTATTGATTCTAATATCATTTTCATAAATTCAATTCTTCTATTTTCTTTTGACATTTCAAAATACATAAATATTATTATAAGTAATATCACTATTATAATACTTGAAACATCAAACATATTTCTTATTACTTCAAAATTATTATTATCTTTAGAAAAGAATAATTCATTTATGCGGTTAATACCTGAGTCACTAGTTATCACTCTTGTCAAAAGTGCAGATGTAACCCCAACCAATACTGATGCAGTTTTTAAACCCTTTTTGCTAAAATATTGTTCTTAATTTGCAAATTTAAATAACCTAAGAATCTATGATAATCATATATATCGTGACCTAATTTATTTATAATCTTGCCTTTTATCTCTGTCATATTATCGTGTATATTGCCCTTTTGATCATCATCTAATAGTTCAAAGAAAAATAGATCTGTTTGGTTTGTCATAGTAAGAGTATCAAACAAAGATCCTTTATTTTGATTTCTACTTTTTAACAGTTTTTTGAAGTTTTTTCTCTCTTGCAGAAAAAATATCCAAGAAACAAAAACTAAAAGTTTAATTGTAAAATAAGTCATTAAAATTAATACATATGCTCCAATAAAAACATCTATTAAAGGCTTAAACAAAAAGGATAGTCCCAAAGTTACTCCAATACCAACAAAACCTATTAAAAAGAAGGTGATTATCTCCTGGATTACTTTGCTCCAATTTTGTTTTATTATTTGCAATGCTGTTTCTTGTAAATGTTTAGACTTTTGAATTATCTTTCTACCAAAGCTAATTAATTTATTCAAAGTTTACCTCCTGTTAATAATAAATGAAACCCCATTTCCTACCCAAATGAAAACCATCTAGAAGTCTCTTTTTTCTTTTAAAATATTATCGGATTATTATTATAGTTTTTAATATGCAATAATAAATAAATTACGAATAATCAAAGAATATCAATCACCTATCTATTATTTTCCTTCTTTAACTCTTTATTTTATTTAGATAGCTACTTAATGATGTTACAGTAAAATTCTAAATCAATTTATCATTACACATCGGTAATATATCCTAAAAAATACAGTTTAAGGGTACTGAATGTGGTAATATATATTCATATTAATTCAAAATATAATAGTAAATTTGTATTAGAGGTGGGAGAATGGCTTTATTTCGTGGTAAAGAGAATTCCAATCAAGTGAAAAATATTGAAAAGAAAAAGTTAACGAAGGTATTTAATGTGAATGAAAAAAAGGTTCATATTGATTTTTTAGATGCACAATATGGAGAAATGGAAGGAAAGAAAATTTTATTGGATGAAGAAGTGATTCAAAAGACGGCTGAGGAATTCCTTAAAGTGCTTATGAATAATTCCACAAAGTATAATCCGATTCCTTCTCACATTGTATTTTCTCATCAATCTATTAAAAATAATGAGGAAACAGTAGATAGTAAAAATGATCTTACTGAGAGGGTTTCTAACCCACGTTATTCTTTAAATGAAGTATTCTTGCCTAATTCTTCTAAAAAGCAGGTCTTAAAAGTGTTAACAATGGAAAAACATGTAGAGAAGCTACGTGAAGATTGGGGACTTGGCTCTGTATTAAAAGAAGGACGAGCTACTATTCTTAATTTTTATGGGAAGCCAGGAACTGGGAAAAGTATGGCGGCAGAAGCAATTGCAACCTATCTTGGGAAAAAAGTTATCCGTGTTAACTATGCCCAATTAGAATCAAAATATGTTGGAGAAACACCAAAGAATATTCAGAGATGCTTTGAAGCTGCATCAAAAGAAGGTGCTGTTCTTATCTTTGATGAAGCTGATTCATTTCTGGGAAAAAGATTGATTAATGTTACTCAATCTGCAGATTATGGAGTAAATGTTACGCGTAGCGTAATGTTAATGGAATTGGAGAAATTTACAGGTGTTGTAATATTTACAACTAATTTAATTACAAATTATGACCAAGCTTTTAAAAGAAGAATTCTTGCAAATATAGAGTTTACCTTACCAGACTGTAAAGGAAGGGAACAAATTTGGAAAACACATTTACCTAGTTCCTTACCACTAAAAAAAGGAATTACTGCTGAATGGCTTGCTAAAAGGTATGAACAGATTTCTGGTGCGGATATTAAGGATATTGTGTTATATGCAGCAGTTAATTGCTTGGATCGTGGGGAAGATACACTCAATTCCGTAGACTTTGATGACGCTTATTCTTATATTCAGGCAAGGTATGATGAGGGAAAAAATATAACGGTTAAATCAGAATTAATTACAGAAGAGCAATATAAGCAAGAAATGGAAAGGTTGCCTTCAAGATGTTAAATAAAATTATTCGAACTTACCAAAATACAAGACTTGCAACCATCAAAAAATTCACGAATCAACACTACGATATATTAGATGAAGCAGGTTTTTTGGATGATGGATATATTAGTAAGAAAATAGAAGGATTAAAAATTGAGTATGCAAAATTAGATAACCAAATCGATGTACTTCTACTATCGGCAAACAAGGATGATTATACGAAACAAAAAATTGCGACCCTTTTAGAACAAAAAGATGATATTCATTTATATATCGCTTTTCTTTCATCAAATAGTATGAATAGTATTGAATTTGCTATTCAGTTAGTACAAAATCAAAAAACAGACTTTTGCCTTTGTTTAGAGGCGCTTTATCATTTTAAGCAGAATAGAGAGAAGGATGCCCTTGACCTTTTCGAAAAATATTTTATGCTACATCAAGATCCATTGGACCATTTTTTAATAAATAAGATATATGGTGTACTTTTACTAAGATACAATCAAATAGAGAAAGCAATTAAGTTTTTAAGGATTGCCACAGAGAAACGTCCAGATGATCGAGAAGTGCATCAATTACTGTTACAAACGTATGAGGATTTAGGAATGAGGGATCAAGGAAAGATACACCAAAAAATTCTAGATTTGTTAGGTGATGATTAAGTTGGAAACAACCCAGTTCAGAAAAAAGGATGGTAGTTTATCTTCTGTTAGACTTACGCTTGGAAGCGGAGATAACAAAATGAGTATGACTCAATACATAAATTCATCTAAAGGAGGAGTAACTTTTCGTAACAATGGTATGACAACGAGATTAAATAATAAAGGGCAATCCATCAGTACAGGTTTTAAAACGGGTAATAAGATGACTTATTTTGGGAGTAACGGTGTCTCTGATAGAATTGCTCCATTTTGAATAAACGCTTGGAGGAGTTGTATGAATAATCAACAATACTTGTTTTCGCATCCATTAGAAGCTACTGTACTAGATGAAATGTTGAAAGCAATAAATTTTAAGGAACAATTAAGAGAGAATTATATACTTTTTGAAGAAAAAAAAAGACGCCCTGATCTGTTAGGGAAAACAGTAAAAGTAACCGCAAATCAGTTTCCTGAAATCTATCAAATTGCCAAAAATATAGAAGGGAAAACACAGCTGAATATCCCCGATCTATTTGTATATGAGGATTTTTATTATGGAATGGAAAGCAAAGGGATAGAAAAGCCATGGATTGAAATATCCGCATCCTTGCTTCGTGATTTTTCTGAGAATGAAATTGAATTTATGCTTGCAAGAGAGATGTATCAAATCCAGTATAAACATACATATTATCGGATTTTATTAGAACAATCACTTCAATTATTAGGGAAAGGATATTTGCCTTTTTCAGAGGGGATTGCAGAAGATGCAGCAAAGGTAATATATTACCGTTGGAGCCGTATTTCTAACTATTCCGCGGATTGCTTTGGTTATATTGTTTGTATGGATATTGAGGCATCAATAAAGGCAATTTTAAAATGTGTATTAAATAGTGTCATTTTAGCAGAAAATATGAATCTATTGGAATATATAAAGCAAGGTGAGGCAATCAATGGATTGCATGACGAAGTTTATGAAGCAACAAAAAGTGATGAGCAATTTCCATATGGGCCATTTCGAATTAAAAATTTATTAGCATATTCAACCTCTGAAAAGGCTTTACTAGCTAAAGAGGAGATAAAAAAGGAGGATAAACAATGAGTTTTTTATTAGCGTTAGGTTGGGTTTTGTTAGGAGGAGTTGCAGCTGGATTTCTTGTTACATTCTGGGACGAAATACGCCAATGGCTAAATCAAGTGGCGGCAGATGCTGTAGAGAAAGTATTTGGCTATAAAGCAAGACAAGCTATGCACCGAGCTGTTTCTAAGATTGATAGGGTAATGGATAAGGTACGAAATACGGCTACTATTTATACAAAAAAGACCCCGTTAGATACACATTATGTGAAAACAGATATTGTGGCTGAGGAGCATGTGTATGAAATTGATCAAAGCGTTCTAAAAGAAATTCAATCTAAGGGATCGATAGTTCAAGAATTTGAATATAAAGGATGAAATTAAATGGCCTTTAAGATTGTCAGTCAAACTGTTACAGAGGTGGAAGATCGTGATCCCAATTTATATGTGCAAAGAGCAGAAGATTTTTTAAAGAAGCGTAAATATACGGATGCTTTGCATGCTATGGATAAAGCAATCGAATATTCTCCACACAATAAGAAAAATAAGTATATTTTTGAAAAAATAAAGGTGTATGAAGCTATTGGGATAAATTCTGAAGCTATCGAGTTTATCGAAAAGCATATTTACTCTCAATATAGGTACTTGTCATTAGAAGATTTTTATAGAGTATTAAATGTATTAAACAAAAATAATGCGAAGAACATAAAAGACATACTTTCCTTTAACCAGATTCCTGTTGTATTAATTACTATTTCTAGGGCTAGTACTGATACATCAAGAGATAAATTAATCCAATTTGCTCAGTTTTTTAAGGAGAGCCAACAATACACAGATGCGCTTGAATGTATTTCAGTGATTGAGGACAAATATAAGGAAGATGTGGACTCTTATTTGCTTAAAGCTCAGATTTTCCGTGATAAAAATCTTTATAACGAGGCGATATCTTATTACGAAAAGGCAGCAAGCCTACCATTAGCTAAAGAAGCTGTTTTTATTGAAATCGTTCATTTTTTCTTACAACAAAAACAGAACAATGGGGCAATAAAATGGATAGATAAAGGACTAAAGAAGTTCCCGAATAATCTGGAACTTCTTTACCTAAAGACAGAATTGTTAATGAAAGATGAAAAATATGATGTAGCAATATCCGTTCTTGACTCAATTTTATCTTATCGACCATCTGAAGCAAAAGCGATTTATTTAAAGGGGAAATTTATGATGAGATGGGTAAGTATTTCCGTGCACATCAACATTTTAAAACGGCACAGAAATTAAAGCCTACATTTATTCCTCCGGATAATCGAAATAGAAGAATTTATTTACTGTTGTTAAAGTCTTTTATAACTACCTTTACTATTTTAATTATCCTATTAATTGTAGGACAATTTATATTGTTTAAGAATGGAACTATTAAACCAATGATTATTAATGCCAGCATTGCAATGGACAGCGAGGAATTATTTGTTGGAGAAACAGTACACGCCCAAGAAGATTTTCAGTACTTTCCTTTCTATGCGAAAGAACTAGATTACAAATTGGAAATTATTGAACCTGCGATAGCAGAGATAGATACGAATGGTAATATTAAAGGACTTAAAGAGGGGACAACCCAAGTTCAACTGATAGTAGGAGGAAAGGTGCAAGCTACTCGAGAGATTTCAGTAGTAAAACCATCTGTAGTATCCTTTACTATGGAAGTATTAAACCCTATATTAGAAGTTGGCGATTCAACTAGCTTGTCAGTACATATAGAATCGGACTACAGTGAAGTGGTACCAGATATTAAATATTCATCAAGTGATCCAAGTGTTGCTGAGGTTGATGAAAATGGTAACATCCAAGCGTATGGAGTGGGAGTAGCAACAATAACGGTAGATGCAAATGGATACACGGATATGAAAGAGATTGAGGTAAAAGCTAAGCTTAATGCGATTCAATTAGAAGTAAGTGATATCTCGTTAGAATTAGGAGAAACTTATACGCTAAGTCCAACGTTAATAGCGGAGCCTGCTGGGGAAGAAACATGGGAATTAAGTTACTTGTCGTCGGATACATCTGTAGCAACCATTGATGAAACAGGAGAAATTCAAGCTTTAGGCTATGGAGAGACTGAGATTACCATCACTTCCATAAGTGGGGTGGAGCATACCGTACTTGTGACCGTCACACCAAATAAAGTAAGTAACTTAACTGCTAAATATGATGAATATTATGGAAGCATTCAATTAGAATGGAATTCAGATTATGAAACAGATGGAGAAATAACATATGAAATTGAAATGAATGTAGATGGCCAAGAACCTTCTATTATGGAAACAACCGATACTTCATTTGAAAGTAATTATGTTAGCTCTAATACAACCTATACATTCAATGTTGTTTCTATTATACATGGCGTTCGAAGTGAGCAAGAAACTGTTTCTGTTCATACCCCTTCTGATCAAGAAAATGATATAGATGAAATGGAAGAGGAGGATACTTTAGATCAAGAAGAAGAATTATTAAATGATCAAAGACGTGAAATAATAAATAATTTAATTGGTTATTGGAAGCGGACAGATGAATTAGGAAATGAGACACATGATAATCGTTATCTATTTATTTATGAAGCTGGGACACCAGATTTTTGGAGAATAGATTTTGAAACACAATATAATTCTGGGGAAACAGAAGTTGCATATATTGATCAAATTATGATTAACGAGAATAATATAATGTTTAATAAGGTTAACATTCTATTTAATACTGAAAACTCTATTACTGTAAAGCATCGACATGGTGGAGGAGTTGGTGGAATAACATATGATAATGAAGGTTATTTAACAGAGCACTTCGAAAAAATTAGCAAAAGTGAAATTGAACCATTATATCTTGACCGCTATTCAAATATAGACTTACCAGATTAAATGAATTGAAATAGTGCTAAGTGTTAAGGTATATCTTTTGCATTTATTATAAAAAATCGTCCCTTTTTGTGAAAAAAGTAAGTGGCTAGACCAACTTTTTGAAAGGGACGATTTTTATTCGAATTTAAATGATTAGTAATGAAAATCATACCATATAATCAATTCTTCTAGAGAGGCAAGACAATAAGAGGAGAGGAAGCAAAAATTATCTCCTACTTTCATACCTCTTATAAGACTGTCCCCCCTGAAACTCTACCTATTAAAACACAGGCAACTTCTCTAAATAAACGATATCATCTCTTTCGGCAGCATCTCCTTCAGCAAGAATGGCAGCTTTGGAAACAACGATTCCTCCTGCTTTGGTAACTAGTTCCTCGAGTACTCGTATCGATTCCCCGGTGCTAATGACATCATCAATTATGGCAATGCGTTTTCCTTTAATCTTGGCGGCGTCTTTTCCATCTAAACAGAGTAATTGTTCTTTTTGTGTGGTAATGGACACGACTTGATTAATTAGTGGTTCGTCCATATAGGGTTTTACACTTTTGCGAGCAACAATATATTCTGGCATGTTTAGTTGTTTCGATAGTTCATGGACGAGGGGAATTCCTTTTGCCTCAGCTGTTACTAAATAATCGATGTCTTTCAATTGCTCTGCTAAGAGGGAAGCGGCTGCAACAACGATTTCTGTATCGCCTAAAATAACAAAGCTTGCAATCTTTAAATCATTTGAAATTGGGATAATCGGTAACTTTCTTTTTACTCCGGCAACAGTTAGTGAATAAGTCTCCATCATAAATTCTCCTTTTTCTTAAACTCCAAAGAGTCCTAGTAAAAATTCCATCACAACGCCAGCTAATAACCCTAAAAATGGATCGGCAATGGCTGTTACGATGATAGTAATGGCTCCAACAATAGGGGAACTAGCTTCTGTACCAGTTAGTGCGGCTGTTGCATTGCCTGGTAATGTCACAATCGCACCTAAGACGAAAAGGAAACCGGCAATGGATGAACTAGGTACATATTTTCCAATCTTCGGCAAAAGTTTGAAGAACAGGATCGCTGCCATGATGGCCATTGTTAGAACACCTGCCCATACTGCATGGGGAGCAGAAGCAGTCGCAGAAATAATGATTTCCACAGGTCCTCCGCCAAATAAAGAAGAGACCATATCTGCTAAACTACTAATAATCGTTAGCGTGTCAATATTTACATTTGCTCCGGCGATTTCTCCATTGATTTTTCCAAAGGCAATATTAGCACCAATATTCAAACAAACAAGAGCGAGTGCCCCGCGAATAACAGAAGGGTTGAGAATAAACTTTTGGAGCTTAAATTTATCTTCTGTTAGCATATTTGTTACAGTGGCAGATTCTTTTTTAGTGAAATGATAGACAATGCTAGAAAGCAGCACAGAAACAGTGATGGTATATACTAAGTCTTTTGAAATAATATAGGTTAATAAGGCACTAGCGAATGAAGTGACCCCAATCAATCGATCGTTTTTTGCCATATCCCAGGCAACCTTTGCAAGCATAAAACCAACACCAGCCATCATCCCGTTTGTAATAACAGGACCAATCCAGGCAACGATTTGTTCCATCAATCCAAAAACACCTATAATAACTAATAAAAAGGCACCAAAAAAGATGGAAGAGAGCCGTTCGTGCATATTTTTCCCCATTGTTCCTGCAACTGTTATGGTTTCCGCCTGAAAGGAAATAACGGCAACATTGCTTGTTAAGCTATTCCCAGCAGCACCTATGAGAAAGGCAAGCGCAGTTGGAACGGACGCAAAGCCAAAAGATAGTGCCAGTAACCCTTGGGGCAATCCATTTAATACAACACTTAATGCTGCTAGTATGTCTTTTAGTATATCTTCCATTTTCCTTCTCCTTTACTATTTCCCGCAATGTCCTATAGAAAAAAACCGTTCAGCAAAGTAGAACGGTTTCTAGAAAAAGAAATTTTCCGTCCATAGTAGAGTGATTTAGGGCCACTCTGTAGAGACTCCCAGACCATATTACCGGGATTATACGGGTTATTTACGTACAATATTTACATTGTAACTTAAAAAGTTCGTATTTTGAATAAAAATATTGAATAAATAGAAGATGAGGACTTCTTTTGGCAGTAGAATCTGCTGAAGGATGAATACAGTAGTTCGAATAATGGACTCAAATATTGTTATGAAAAATCTCATATCTGTATTGATATGGTTGAATTAGGCCGTTAAAAATAATAATTAAGTACACTAATCCTTTATAGCAGGAAATCAATTGGTCTATTTGACAGGAAGCATATCAATTTTCCTCTTCGTAAAATTTCACCACCTTTCATTTCTGCGGAGAGGTTGGTCCTAGTCTTATCAAAATATAAATCTATAGGACCAAATGGTAATTATTAAGTCTACTAACTTTATATAGGATAAAAAAGATATAATAGATCGGGCGCTAGTCCTTCTTGGATTAGCGCCCTTATAAATATTACACCATTAATCTACCAATCCTTGCTTAACACTGCCTCTTACTACTACTTTTAAATAGGGTTCTTTTTTTGAGTATTCAAAGAGACCAATGTAATCTATTCCATTATAATTCAAATATATTTCTTCTGCCTTGTCTTTTGTTGTTATTTTAGTACCTGATAAATGTCTTTCATGAGGAGTAGACATAAGCTCTTCTCTTCCATTAACAGTAACACCATTATCGATAAGAATATAAGAGACTAGCATGAAATAAGGAATATCTAAATCACTATCTACAAATTTTTTAATATCTAATTGTATTTCTTCTTTTTCTAAGAACGTTTTAACATATTCTACTTCATTAAATTTCTTCACCACTTCATAAACTTCCGTAGATTCGGCGAGATGGTCTATCGAAATAGGAGGAATAAAAAAATGAAGCAAAGTGCTAGTTAAAATCCCAAAAATTAATGAGAAAAGCACTATTTTTTTATCCTTTTTGACTAAGAATAGAAAGATTATTCCAAGTATTATTCCTATTGGTATAGTAATAGATTCTGTTTTAAACGAAACAAATGTAATAATGTATATGAATGTTAGCTTCAAAAAAAGAATAGAACTTTTTTTCTTCTGAAGAATAAAAACAGAAGTACATAGAAGGAAATAGATGGAGCTGGCTATAATTAAATACATAAATCCTCCTTTCCTTTTAAATACTTTATTAGTCTCAAGTTTAATCTCTGAAAAAATAAAACCTATAAATTGTGTGTAAGAAAATTATTTGTTAATTACCAATTTTAATATTAAAATCTAATACAAACTCTTGACATAACCAACCAGTAGGTACATTTACAGACGCCTTTCCAATACTTACGGCTCCAGTGAAAGGAATTAATGAATGAATATACTTAGCTTGAAATTTTCCAGTCTCATTTTTAAATTTAACGGGAACTTTTATATCTTGACTAAGTCCACCAGTCATAAAGTATGTATTAGGTAATAAGAACTTCCCACTTATACCATACAGATTTTGTGAGGTATCCATTTTAGCGCTGACATAATTATTGTTAAATACATGAAGGTAAGAATAAAACCCATCTAGAGAATTTGTAACCCCAATAAATCTATTATCCCAGGCAATAGCGACATTATCTGTCCACTGCAAATCAGCATAATCAGACCAAGTGAAATTTAAAAATGCACGATATGAATACTCAGTTGCATTACTTGAAGACTTATCTACAAATGCAGAAACTGATAATTTATCATCATTATAATAATCTCCGTTATCATAAGAATTAATACTAGCTAATGAAGTCTTTGTATTGCTAATAGGTATGTTATTTTCTTTATTATATTTAGCGATATCTTTTTCAATCAGTTCGTTTATTTGATTTCGATTTTCATTTGTTACTTCATATTTTTTTCCATTTAAACTATTATAATATTCCTTTTTTGTAATAGTATAATCTGCTTTTTCCTTTATGCCGTTCTATCATCATCATTATCCCTCCTTAAATTTACTTCACAGTTTATCATTGCGTCTAACCTTTTAAAAATTGCAAATCTCTTGAAATATAATCCTCTATTTAAATAAGAGACTATATTCTTACAAATTCTGCATTAAATACTAAATTACTCTAGTATATCTAACTTGATAAAACAGTATCTCTATTATATTGAAATCAGATTTCAACAATCTTGGGCAAAGTAATAACAAAAGTGAATATATTGAATATTACTAGATCCTCAATTTTATGTCCCATAAGACAGATTGAGAGTAAGGTGCATAGAATAATTTTAAGCTTCATGCGTGGATGATAGGCAGGACAACCTTCATTTTGAAAAAATGGTTCAAACGTTTCTTGAGGGAAACTTTCCACTAAATGATGGACATAAAAGGCAATATCATTATTTTGTAACTTTACTTCTAGTTTTAAAGGTAAAGCGAGTTGATTCATGATATATAAGGACACTTCTTTCTGATTAGATTTTGTGTGGTAACTTAATTTTTCAGAAGTTGCCCTTATTTTTATTGTAAAAATAATCAAAACCGGTGAAATTTTACTTGTCGTAAAATTTCCGCCGGTTTTTTCATGTTAAAGGTGGATTTAATCCCAGCCTTTGCAAATTTTTCATTCCCTTGTTTATGATACTTTCTTATCTGTATTTTGTTTCAATTCCATTTTCTTATTTTCTTTTCTCATTTGTTTAAAGTACCAGCCGAATAACAGGATATAAGCGATAAGCGCTAACACGGAGAATCCTATTAATTTGATATCCCATGTATCGACAGCTTTCCCAAATAGAATAGCTAGCATTTTTTCAATTGGATCAGAGTCCACGGAAGAGAACAGGGCGTCAGCAGCCAGTCCATTAGGGAAATTCCCCATAGCTTTAGATGTTTCTGTCACGAATTTAGCAATAAAAGTTGCTCCCCATAAGAATAAAGGAATTAAAATGGTTCCAATAATGGTCATGCGCACCACTCTTCCCTTTGTCACGATTAGAAGGGCTGGGGCTAATACAGTAAGCAGAATTCCTCCTAATGGAAGGACTGTATTGCCGGGAAGAAAGATAGCGACTAGCAGCAAGATTGGTGCTAAAATATTCGCTACTGCCCATAGTTCTGCGCGTGTCGCCAGGATTGGCCAGTCGATTCCTATCAATAATTTCCGGCCTTTAAAACGCTTACTCATTTTCGATGTAATACCTTCGGATAAAGGACCAATAGCTGGGCCGAACCAACTGCCAACTAATGCAAATAGTTCAAGGGCAACAGCACCAGTAAAGGCTAAGGTGAAAATTTCTGCGACCGACAATTGTCCAAGAATACCGATGAATATCCCTAAGTAGGCACCAATTGCGAAATTACTGCCCCAGAAACCAATTTTTTTATTTAATGCTTCTGCATTAAAGTCAAATTTATCAATAAACGGTAAGCATATATCAATAAACTTGTTTAACACCATAACAAGTGGTGCGATTAGTAAGGATGGATGAGCGGTTGTTGTAATGTTGTTTTGATCATATCCTAAAAGCTCATTGATTGTAGGCTTCATTACATCTGCATTGATAAGCATTAATGCGTAAATAAAAGCTACGAATAATGTCGTAAGAATTAGATTATCGTTAGAATAATACATAGTAAGAAGACCAATGACAGAGAGATTCCAAATATTAAATAAATCTACGTTTAAGGTTGTTGTTTTCTTGGCGATCAACATGAATACGTTTACTAAAAGGCATATAAAAGCGAAGTAGAGTGTGTAAACAGATCCCCATGTGATGACAGCGAGTGGAGCCCATCCTAAATCTGTAACAGATAAAGCAACTCCCGTAGATTCTACAAAACTATTTAGTGCTGGTGAAAAAGCAGTAGTAAGCAAAGAAATAATTGATCCCATACCCGTTAAGGCAATGGCCATTCTTAGGCCGCCTTCAATTGCTTTCGAGATAGAAACGCCAACGATTAAGGAAAGAATCGTAATGATGATAAACATCATGGCAGATCCTCCTAAATTAATAAAGCCATTAAAAGCATCATTTAATTTCTCAAAAAACATTTGGCTTACCTTCCTTTTATGAAATTTACGTAATCGGTTCCGTAAACGGTTACTCAAAATATAACAGAATTTTTTTAAAGGTACAACTATTAATTTAAATTAGTTTATTAAAGGAAAAGCAATTTTAAAAGAATACGAGAGAAAGGGAAGTAACCGGTTTCGTTGATAGGAGAGCCTTTTCGCTGGATTGATAAAAAGCGGTAAGTTTTTAAAATATATAATTTCAGTTGACATTATTTTTTTTGAATGATTAAATGAAAATAAGTAATCGGTTACGTAAATGAGGGATTAAGATGATAACAATCAAAGATGTTGCGAAAGAAGCAGGTGTTTCTGTTGCTACTGTATCAAGAGTTCTTAATAATAAAGGTGGCGCGAAGCCTGAAACAATTACGCATGTAGAAAATGTCATAAAGAAATTGAATTATAAACCAAATAAAATAGCCAAAAGTCTTTCGGAAGGAAGCTCCAATTTAATTGCGCTTCTTGTCCCAACATTGAATAATCCCTTTTTTCCTGAGTTGGTTAGGGAAATTGAAAAGGTTGCAAATGAAAACGGTTATAATGTGTATTTATGCAATAGTGATGATGATCGCATGAAAGTGGAATATTACCTAGAATCTATGATTGACCACTATGTTAGTGGCGCCATTATTAATTCGCTTCATGTAGATGCAAGTGACTTAGCAGAATTGGAAAAACGCGGAATTAGAACAATTACAATTGACCGTGCAAATTTTGAACATCCATACTCTGCCATAACTGTTGATCACACTTTAGGTGCACAGCTGGCAGTTACTCATCTTATTCGAGATGAAAAATGTAATAATATTGTGTTTATATCCGGACCTAAAAATGAGAAAAGTGCGATTGATCGTTTAACTGGATTCACGCTTGCTTTAAACGAGGCGGGACATCCTGTCAAAACGCATATATGTTATGGCGATTTTGGAACTGCAAGTGGGTATGAAAATACAAAGGCTCTCATTCAAAATGACCATTCATTCGATAGCATTTTCTGTGCAAACGATGCAATGGCTATTGGCGCTATGCGTGCATGCCATGAGTTTGGCATTAAAGTACCAAGTGAAGTGAAGATTGTAGGCTACGATAATATTAGTCTTGCTTCCTATATGTATCCAACTCTTTCATCTGTAGATCAGTGCAAAGAAGATATTGGCAGATTAGCGGTCAATGAATTAATCCAATTAATAAAAAATCCGAAGAATAAGCAGAAACAATATGAATTGGAGCCAAAGTTAGTCATAAGAAATTCGTCAACAATTAATGGAGGAAGTATTAATGAATAAAATCGGACCATCTCTGATGTGTGCAGACTTAGGGAATTTAGAACAAAATATTAAAGAATTAGATAAAGCGGGTGTTGATTTTTATCATATTGACATTATGGATGGAAAATTTGTACCTAATTTCACATTAGGACCAGACTTTGTGAAAACGGTTCGCAGACTTACAACAACCCCATTAGATATTCATTTAATGGTAGAAGAGCCAGAAAGGCATATCGACTTATTTGCAGAGTGTGGAGCAGACATGATTTCTGTCCATCAAGAATCAACCAATGCTCTACATAGTGTATTGATGAAAATTAAAGAAAAAGGAATAAAAGCAGGAGTAGCGATAAATCCGGGAACTTCGCTTGAATTTCTTGATCAAGTATATGACTTAATCGATTATGTTGTAGTGATGACTGTAAACCCAGGATTTGCCGGCCAAAAGTTTATTCCTTCTATGTATGAAAAGATCGCGAAACTAAATGAAAAGATAAAGAAATATGATCGTGAAATCGAGATCCAAGTAGACGGCAATATTGGAGAAAATACCATTCCAACATGCCAAGAAAATGGTGCGTCTATGTATGTATTAGGGACAAGTGCTGTATTTAATAGTAATCATTCATTGAAAGAAAATGTTCGATTAACAAGAGAAATATTTAACTAAAACACCAACTGGAGGAAGCTAAAATGAATTATGATATCGTAGTTGTCGGCAGTATTAATATGGATATAATTGTAGAAGCACCGAAGTATCCAGCATATGGGGATACGATGTTTTGTGATTCTATTAAGATGCTGCCAGGGGGGAAGGGAGCAAACCAAGCTGTCTCTGTAGCGAAATTGGGCAAAAAAACTTGTCTAGTTGGATCAGTTGGAAAAGATAGTGCAGGAAATCAATTGATTGAGAATCTACAAGCAAAAAATGTGGATACTAGTTATATTGTGCAAAGTGAAGAATCAGGCACTGGTACCTTTGTTGCGATTGTTGACAGTTCAGGTGAAAACACAATGGTAGGAACAAAGGGAGCAAATGATTCTCTATCAAAGGAAGATATTGAGAAGATATTCGCGAAAATAGATGCGAAAATTCTACTAGTTCAATTGGAAACTAGCAAGGAATCTATTATCGCTGCGATGCAGGCTGCTAAAGAACGTGGAATGTATGTAATCTTAGATCCAGCACCTGCTGATGGAATTTTTGAGGAAGCCTTTCAATATGCTGATTTAGTAACACCAAATAAACAGGAAACAAAACGTATTACTGGAATTGATGTCGTAAATGAAGAAACGGCACTAGAAGCAGCGAAAAAACTAAATGAAAAAGGCATTCCTGATGTCATTGTCAAAATGGGAGAACAGGGAAGCTTGGTTTACCAAAATGGAGAAGCAACAGTGGTAGACGCCATTAAAGTGAAGGCAGTGGATACAGTAGGAGCAGGCGATTGTTTTGCAGGTGCTCTTGCAAGTGCCTATTTAGATACGAATAATTTAGTAAAAGCCGCTAATTTCGCAAGCGTAGCAGCAGGAATAAAAGTATCGCGGAGTGGTGGCCAAGAAGCAATCCCGACATTGAGTGAAGTGGAAGGGTATTTGGTGAAGTAAGGCTTTGGTTTTGGTAAAAAACTTGATAAAATCCTCATCCATAACTGGTTGGGGATTTTTTGGGTGTCAGGCACCATAAAAAGACAAACGGTCTATTTTGTCCATAAGAGATAGACAGTGAAATTACCAGACGCAATTTATTTATCATTCATTCTAGAAGAAAGATTTTCTCTTGCGGAGATTTTATTTTAATGCAATCGTTTGCGTTATTTTTACAATTAATTACTAATATTATAAATATTTTTCTTGTAAAATGGTAGATATATTACTATAATCAAAGATAAGTTTTAGTGCAAACGTTTTAATTGGAAATAGGAGGGAACACAATGAAAAAAATGTTGTCATTTGAATTTTGGCAAAAATTCGGAAAAGCATTGATGGTAGTGGTAGCTGTTATGCCGGCAGCTGGAATCATGATTAGTTTAGGTAAGCTGATTGCCATGATCGATGCTTCTGTTTTTATCACAATTGGAAGCGTTGTAGAGAATATTGGCTGGGGGATTATTGGTAATTTACATATTTTATTTGCCTTAGCAATTGGTGGTTCGTGGGCAAAGGAAAAAGCAGGAGGAGCCTTTGCTGCGGGAATTGCCTTCTTATTAATTAATAGAATTACAGGCTCTATCTTTGGAGTTACAAATGAAATGCTATCTGAAGAAGGAGCATTTACGCATACTTTATTTGGAACCAAAATTTTAGTAGAAGGATATTTTACAAGTGTATTGGAAGCGCCTGCACTTAATATGGGTGTTTTCGTGGGGATTATCTCTGGCTTTATCGGAGCAATTGTCTATAATAAATATTACAATTTCAGAAAGCTGCCAGATGCACTGGCCTTCTTTAATGGAAAACGATTTGTACCGTTTGTGGTTATCCTTTGGTCTGTTATCGTTTCCTTGATCCTTGCGGTGATTTGGCCTACGATTCAAACGGGAATTAACCATTTTGGACTGTGGATTGCGACTTCAAGTGAAAGCGCTCCAATCCTAGCGCCTTTTATCTATGGTACAGCTGAACGTCTACTTATTCCATTTGGTCTACACCATATGTTAACGATTCCAATTAACTATACCTCACTAGGTGGAACATATACGATTATGTCTGGTGTGATGGCTGGTAAGGAAGTATTTGGACAAGATCCACTTTGGCTAGCATGGGCAAGTGATTTAGTGAATCTACAAAATGCGGGTGATACTGCGGCATATAACCAACTGCTCTCATCTGTTACTCCAGCACGTTTTAAAGTAGGGCAGATGATTGGTGCGACAGCAATTTTGATGGGAGTCGCTGTTGCAATCTACCGAAATGTGGATATGGATAAAAAGAAAAAATATAAATCAATGATTTTTTCCGCAGCCATCGCTGTCTTCTTAACAGGGGTTACAGAGCCATTAGAATTCATGTTTATGTTTGCTGCTCCTGTACTTTATGTTGTTTATGCTATTTTACAAGGATTAGCTTTTGCCTCTGCGGATATTGTCCATTTACGGCTCCATTCCTTTGGAAACTTAGAACTGATTACACGTTTGCCGATTGCTTTTAAAGCAGGCTTGGGAGGCGACGTCCTAAACTTTGTGATTGTATGTATTGTCTTCTTTATAGTGAGCTATTTTATTGCGAATTTCATGATTAAGAAATTTAATTTTTCAACACCAGGTCGTAATGGTAACTATGAAAGTGATGCAGATTCTAACACCACAGAAGCTGGGAACGCTGGTCCTACTAACAGCCAAGTGTTAGAAATTGTCGACTTATTAGGCGGAAAAGCTAATATTACCGATGTGGATGCCTGTATGACAAGACTGCGTGTCTCCGTAAAAGAGCTAGATAAAGTAGGCGATGAATCGTCATGGAAAGCAGCTGGTGCAATGGGCTTAATTAAGAAGGATGGCGGTGTTCAAGCTATCTATGGTCCAAAGGCTGACATTCTGAAATCAGACATTAATGACTATTTGGAGCAAAGTGAATGAAATTATTAACATTAAATACCCATAGCTGGATAGAAGAAAGTCCTTTAGAAAAACTGGAAGCAATCATGGAGCAATTGCTTGCTGATTCCTATGATGTTATTTCCTTACAGGAAGTAAATCAATCGATGGATGCAGAGGAGGCAGAGGTGGATTCTTTTTTCATTGCCCCCAATCAAGATACGGTAATTAAAAAAGATAACTTTGCTTTTCTTCTCCAGCAGGAGCTGAAGAAAGAAGGGCTTGAATATTATTGGAGCTGGGTTCCTAGTCATATAGGTTACGACCAATATGATGAAGGAATCGCCATTCTTACTCGATTTAAAGTAACAAATGCAAGAGGGATATTGCTGTCCCGCAAAGATGATTATACAGACTATCATACAAGAAAAGCGTTGGAAGTTAGTTTTCAAGCAAGTGAAAGAAACTATTTAGTATACGGATTGCACCTATCTTGGTGGCAGGATGAAACCGAAAGTTATCCTTTCTTGTATGAATGGAACAAGCTTGTTGAAGCATGGGAAGCGGAAGCACGGGCAGGTGGATGTATCTTGTTGATGGGCGATTTTAATAACCCTGCCCATATCGAAGAGGAAGGGTATAGTGTTGTTTCCAAGCACCCTTATTTAAAGGATGCTTATCTAGATGCCACGGTCAAAAATGGCAGCCATACTGTGGAGAAGAAAATTGATGGCTGGGAGAATAATAGTGATCTGCTTCGGATTGATTATATCTTTGTTTCTTCTAATCTATCTGTTTACTCATATGAAACTGTTTTTGATGGAAGAACCACGCCGGTTGTGTCTGATCATTTTGGGGTTAAGGTAGAGATAGGGTGACAGATAGGGTGACAGATAGGGTGACAGGCACCATAAAAAGACGCTGTCTCTCTACAAGGGACATTTAAATATATTCTTCCGTATTAGCTTTTTTACTTAGCAGAAGCACCCTAATCAAACGTTTGATTAGGGTGCTTCATGTTATCTGATTGATTGTAGACCAATAGAATTCTCAAGAACGGGAGTGAACTTTCTCTCCTTGAACCCAAACTTCCGAGATATTATCTGGGCGTACGAGATAGAGGATCTTTTGGAAAATATCATCTAAATCTTCTGCTTCAGAGAAAATCGGCAGTTTTGCAGTTGGTGTTTTTGTATCAATGATTTGTACATCCCAAGTGTAGTTTTCTTGTAAACGTCCGATTGGCAGACTTAAGCTTTCACCCCCGCCGGCAGTTGCTAGATAAAAGGCTTCATGAATAGAAATTCGGGAATCTGGTACGCCTCTTTCCTCTGCGGGAAGAGCTGGATTTACGCCATCTTCTAGCATTCTCGAGGAAACAACGGCTTGCTTCGCATTATCATACAGACTTGGAGTGGCACCAGCGGAAATATCTGTACCGAGTCCGATATCAATTCCCATTGATTGAAATCTTTTTATGGGCAGTACGCTATTGGCGAAGTAGGCGTTGGATAGCGGGCAATGGCTGATGGCTGTACCAGTTTCCGCAAATAATGCGGCATCGTTGTCATCTAAGAAGTTACAATGAGCCATCACAGATTTGTCGCCTAATAATCCAAAATCATGGAGAGCGAATGCGTCATGCTTACCCAAGCGTTCTTTTACATAACCATGAGCCCAGTCACTTTCACTGCAATGGGACTGAATATGGGTATCATATTTTGCTGCCAATTCGCCAAGTCCCTTAAGGGCTTCGTCTGAGCAGCTTGGAATAAATCGAGGTGTAACAACAGGATAAACACCTTGTTTCGCCTCTTTGGCTAACTCTTTCACGGCTAAAATAAATGACTCTGTATCAGCTAGAGCTGTTTTTGTATCAGCATCTCGGTAATAGGATGGGTTTTGTTCTGGATCATCCATGACGACCTTGCCTACTAAACCTCTTTGCCCTTTTTCTGCACAGATTTTTGCCAATAACAAACTCGCCTCTTTGTGGACAGTCGCGAAATAAAGAACGGTTGTTGTTCCATTTGCAAGCAAGGTGCTTACCAAGTCTTCATATACTGATGAGGCGAAGGATAAATCTGCATACTTAGCTTCTAGCGGAAATGTATAGGTATGCAGCCAATCGTATAGCGGGATATCTAAAGCTGTACCCGACTGTGCCCATTGCGGTGCATGAACATGCAAGTCTACAAAACCAGGTAAGAAATATTGCCCCTCTGCTAAACGGTGGAAGTTAGCTTGTCCTTCATAAGTCTCTAACAAGGCTGGATATTCGGCCTGTTCCGGTCCGATCATTTTTTTTATCATTCCATTGGTATCGATAAAGAATAAATAGTCTTTCAATATAGTTACTTTTTTGGGAGATTCACTAGAAAAAGCAGTTCCGTGAAAAATATGCGTATAATTGTTCATAAACACCTTCCTAATGTTCGTGTTTTGTGTTAATATAGTCATTGTAGCAAGTTGATAATTGCTAGTAAATAAAAAATTTTATTGCGTATTTTAAAAAATGAAGTGAATGTTGAAGGTGGGCTTGAGCATTGCAAATGTTTCAGGTTGCTATAATATTCAAAAATAAATAGTGTATTTTCATATAATCGTAGGGATATGGCCTACAAGTTTCTACCTGTTTACCGTAAATAAACTGACTATGAAAAGCAGAGATAAAATGGACATGACGTCCCTTTATAGGGAGATGTCTATTCTTGTCATACTTTGATTATAAAGGGCTCGAAGTGCATGCTTTTCTTTTGTTAAGGAAGGTATGTACTTCGAGCTTTTCTGTTCGGTGAATTTGCTCGTTAATGAAGAAACAAGGATTATATGAAGGTATCATCAACAGGGGGTACTGGGATGGAGAATATGGCAAAAGATTTGGAAGCAAAGGGGAATATACAGAAAGGAAAAGAAGAAATTACCGTTGGCAAATCGATTTTTCTAGGAGTACAGCAAATATTAGCGATGGATTTGTTTATCCCGCCGATTATCTTGGCAGGCTTATTGTCCTTTTCCGTATCGGATAGTGCATTGCTGATCCAAATGACCTTTATCGCATGTGGAATTGCAACGATTATTCAAGCAGGCTTTGCAATGAAGCTTCCTGTTATGCAAGGACCTTCCTTTGTGCCATTAAGTGCACTTGCAGCAATTGGAACGACATCAGGAATTGGAACAATGATAGGCAGCTTAATACCTGGTGCTTTAATTATTGCCTTGCTTGGTTATCCGCTTAAACTCTATAGCAAAGTGGTTAGAAAAGTCATCCCACCGATTGTTGCTGGGACTGTTATTGTGGTTGTAGGGATTTCTTTAATGCCGAGTGCGATTAATTCTATTTATACAGCAGAAGGTAGTTTTGGCGAAAATATCTTGGTTGCGACCGTTACAGCAGCTGTATTGATTTTCTGTATGTACGTAGGGGAAAAGGCTAAATCTAAATGGAAATATATAAAAGTAGTATCGGTTATCTTAGCACTAGGATTAGGCTCACTTGTTGCCTCTTTCTTCGGTTTAGTTAGTTTTGCCTCATTAGAAAATGCAAGCTGGTTTCAAATGCCAAGTCTATTTGCATTTGGAGCGCCACAATTCAATGTTCATGCCATCCTAGTCATGATTGTAGTTTACTTAATTGTCACTATTGAAACAACGGGAACATGGTTTACTGTAAGCAATGTAACGGGTGAAGAGCTTAATGACAAACGTTTAAATGGCGGTGCATTCGGTGAAGGGTTAGGCTGTTTTGTCGGTTCTTTTTTTGGTGGAACGCCAGTAACGGGCTATTCCTCTAATGCTGGTATTATTGCGATTACAGGAGTAAAGAGCCGTAAGCCAATTATTATGGGGGGAATTATGTTAGTAGTTCTAGGCATGATGCCAAAACTGACGAGTTTGATTGCCTGTATCCCTAGTGTGGTGATTAATAGTGTATTTGCGATTTTATGCGTAATCATTATGATGAATGGATTTAAAGTCGTGAAAGGATTGGAATTTACGGAGAGAAATATGATTGTTATTGGAGTTCCAATCATGCTCGCTTTATTTGCTGTATTAATGCCGGCGAATGTGTTAAATGGGCTGCCTGAAATTGTTACTTACTTTGTATCATCAGGGACAGCTATAGGAGCCATTGCTGCATTAATTCTTAATCTAGTTTTGCCGCAAAAACAAGTAGAGCGTGTAAATACAAACAAGCCAACGGTAAATGTTAACTAAAAATAGGAACAGGAGAGGCGCGATTATGCAACAAGATAGACTATGGAATGAATGGCATCCAGTATGTAAAGCAGAGGAATTGCAGGATGATCCGAAACAAGTATTTGTTCTTGGAGAAAGAGTAGCCATTTTTCGAAATGAGAAAGGCGTTCATGCCTTTAAAGATTTGTGTATTCATAGAGGAGCGGCACTTTCGCTTGGTAAGGTAAAAAACGGAAATTTAGTTTGTGCATACCATGCTTGGGAATACGATTGTGCAGGGGCGTGTGTCAAGATTCCAGCATTGCCAAATGGACGAGCTATTCCAAGAAAAGCGAAAGCAACCGTTTATCATTGTGAGGAATACCTTGGACTTATTTGGGTGAACTTGGGGGATGATCCAGCACCGCTTATTTCTTATCCTGAATATAGTACAGAAGGATATCGAACAGCGATATGTGGTCCTTATGAGGTAAAAGCAAATGCACCGCGAATCATTGAAAACTTCCTCGATGTTTCCCATCTTATGTTTGTTCATGAAGGCTTGCTTGGAGATGAGGATCATGCCGAAGTGGTCGATTATAAAGTGGATTTTATCGATAACCGTTTTATTACAAGCAAAATTCCTGTCTACCAGCCCAATCCAGATGGACGCTCAAAAGGTGGATATGCCAATTATGTGTATGAAATTCTAAATCCAACAACTGCTCGTTTCACGAAAACAACAGATGGATCAGAAGATGCGTTGACGATTTTGCTTGTCGTCAATCAAGAAGATAACGAACAGTCGAAAGCCTTTATGCTGTTAACAAGAAACTATGATTTAGATAAACCAGATGAACCATTTATCGAATTCCAGGATAAAATCTTTTATCAAGATTTAGATATTGTTCAAAGCCAAAAGCCAGAATTACTGCCATTGGATCTGCAGGTTGAATTGCATCTTAAGTCAGACGCTTTGACGATCAGCTACCGTAGATGGCTGCAGGAACTAGGGGTGGAGAATGGAACAACTCCTGGTGACAGGCACCACAAAAAGACAAAAATCTAATTCTGTCTCTCTCTGGAGGACAAAAGGGAAAAGGGATCATTTTTTGGTTCCTTTTCCTATTTTTTTGGACAAAAAATGGAGGGATTTTGTTTGGGAGGTAGAATGTAATATTTTAAGCTGCCTCTTTTTATCTTATTCCTAGGATACAGTTATAAGTCCCTTTGCTAATCTCCCTCAGTTTCATCCTTCATAATATGCAATCAAATTTCATAAAAAAGGAGGTTGTTCGTTGCCTAGAAAAAAGCGTGTTTGGTATCCTGGTGCTAGTTATCATATTACGAGTCGAGGTATTCGCCGGACTTCTTTATTTTTGGACGAGGAAGATCGTAAAAAGTATCTGCGATTGTTGACAGAAGTAATGGAGGAAAAGCCATTTATTCTGCAAACCTATTGTTTGATGACAAATCACATCCATCTTCAAATAAAAACCCTTCAACATTCTCCAAGTGACATTATAAGATCTCTCCATTTTAATTACGCGATATATTTCAATAAGAAATACGATTTTACAGGGCATGTGTTTGAAAGTCGTTATGGCTCTGAGTTGATCACTTCTGCTCAATATGAATTAGAAGTAAATCGGTACATTCATCTAAATCCAATTCGAGCTGGTATGGTAGAAAGCTTGGAAGAATATCCTTGGAGCAGTTATTTTGACTATATAGAGACCAAGGAGGGAAGCTTGGTAAATTCAGAACGGATTTTTGCTTATTTCCCCGACCCAAAAATCGAGAAATATCTTCAATTTTTACATGCGAGAGGAAAAGAATCTGATCAATATCCAATCTAGGTTTTGCAATACCTAGGAAAGTTAAATAAGTTGACCTTATTTAAAGATTTTTTTCCACCAAGGTTTACGTTTTTCTTCTATATCT
This sequence comes from Niallia sp. FSL M8-0099, assembly GCF_038006945.1. Classification (NCBI taxonomy): domain Bacteria; kingdom Bacillati; phylum Bacillota; class Bacilli; order Caryophanales; family Bacillaceae; genus Niallia; species Niallia sp. FSL M8-0099. Next base: position 1,035,653 of record NZ_JBBOWF010000002.1, on the reverse strand, counting down.
GTTGTGGGAGTCAATAGAATTTGATGATCTCCGTTATATAATAAGTCAAGGCTCACTTGTTCTCCTTTTTTCCAGCCATTTGATTTTATAGCTTTTAATATCCAAAGGGAACAGCATGTTCTTCTAATGCATTTGACCATTTATAAGTTTTTGAAGTTTCAGTTTCTTTTATAATTTCAGCATTTCTAGGAACTGGGAAGTCATAAAAATCTTTTGAAGGTGGAAATGGAAAATAGATAAAAAAATAATAGCATCCTCCTATTAACAGAATAGTTAAAGCAAATGTCAGAAATAATTTTTTCCTCAACATACTTCCTCTCTCCAAAGTACTTATTTTAAAATCTAATATACATATTTATCTATAATATTAACAAACCTACTATTTATCTATGTTAGTTGGAAGAAATTTTTTTGCTTAATCAGTGGCTATACCTCCTATTATTTTTGATAAAATACTAGATAAATAGAATTATAATACTTTTATACCAAAAAATGGATATTTTATGTGTGAAATTCCTAAATTTTACAATAACTGTCCCCACTGAGTTTAATTTTTTCTTATATTATTATAATTGGATTGATAAAAAAAGAATTTGCTCAATAAAAAATATTATTGAGCAATGGAACCTATATTTTGAACGATTACTTAATAATGGTGAGTATATTCAATATATAGAAGTGGAAAATTCACTTGCGGAAGAAGTAATCAGTATAATTCATGGTGGTATCATCAATCTTCCATTGGGAATTATCTAATAATTGAAAAAGCTATTTTCTATCATAAAAAATCAACCTGATAAGGTCTATTTTAAATATTGAAAGTTATCCTTATTTATTGATTATGATTCAATTCCTAATGAATTTAGAGTAAATAATAGTGATTTTTATTTTATTTCACAAAATAGTATATTAAATCTCTAAAAAAAGTAGAGTGAGATTATCATTAAGCTCAATAATATAACATTAGTGCACTTTATTAACATTTAATCTATAGAATAAATATAGTTAATGTTTGTTACCATGGACAAAGGTAATATATAGATTTTTTTTCAATGATCTTGGATAGAGTTCAATTATTTTCTCAACAAAAGTTTAAGGAAGAAAACAGTCTTCATCAGGAGGCTGTTTTTTATAAAATTTTCAGCCGATAATGAAGCTTCTAAATTTTACCTAGTTATCCTAATAAAGGGTAAAGAGTAAGCAGGAGGTAAGACCAAAAAAACAAGGGTGCTAGATCGTTTCCACTAAAGATAAATGACTTAATTATTTTTTCTATGATGATAAAGCGGTACCATCTACGCTGCTACTAAAATCCTCATCTTTTCCGTAAACTTTTGTCTAAATCAATTCCTTGACAAGCATTTTTAGCAGGCGTATATTTGGTTACGAATTATAACTAGGGTAGAAAAAATTATTAAAAAAATAAGAATGACCTATAGATTAATGGAGAGAAAGGGGGACAAAGAAGTAGTTTAACTATAGGAAGGAACGAGGCTTAGAGAGAACTTCGTAAGGAAAAGAAGTGTCGGAATTTATCTCGAATTAAAGATATATCAATTTGAGAATTTCTGTTAACTTAAAAAAGAAAGAAGGAGCAAGACATGGCAATAGGTACAATTAGTAAACAAGATGTTATTCAAACAAATTTAAAAGGAAAACAGCTCTTATTAAATCCATTTCTTAATAAAGGCGTAGCCTTTTCGAAAGAAGAACGTCAAGAGCTTGGTTTAAATGGTTTATTACCAACTCAAATTCTAACATTAGAAGAACAAGCTAAACGTATTTACGAACAATTTTCTGCCCAAACAAGTGATTTACGTAAAAACGGTCTTTTATATGATTTGTATAATCGAAACGTCGTTCTATTTTATAAAGTACTTCAGGATAACCTGAACGAAATGCTGCCCATTATTTACACTCCTACTGTTGGAGAAGTAATTCAAAAGTACTCTCATGAATATCATATTCCTGGTGGATTATACTTATCTATCGATAATATGGAGAACATGGAAGAAGCTTTTAACAATTTAAATATTCCTAGTGATGGAATTGATTTAATAGTAGTAACCGATTCAGAAAGTATTCTTGGTATTGGAGATCAGGGTGTCGGTGGTATTAATATTGCGATCGGTAAACTAGCTGTTTATACGGCAGCGGCTGGCATAGATCCTAGTAGAGTGCTTCCAATTGTGTTGGATGTGGGAACAAACAACGAAGCTTTAATTCAAGATCCATTATATCTTGGTAACAAATTTAGTCGTGTTCGTGGCAAAAACTATGATCAGTTTATTGAGCGATTCGTGGACAATGCATTGAAGGCTTTTCCAGATGTTCTCCTTCATTGGGAAGACCTTGGAAATGTAAATGCTCGTGCAATCATGGATAAATATGGTGATAAAATTCTTACTTTCAATGATGATATCCAAGGAACAGGTGCTGTTACTTTGGCGGCTATCATGTCTGCTTTAAAAGTTACGAAAGAGTCTCTTTCTGATCAGCGAATTGTTATCTTTGGGCCAGGTGCTGCAGGCATTGGGAATGCAGATCAAATGGTAGAAACAATGGTATTAGAGGGAGTTCCAAGAGAAGAAGCGTATAACCGCTTTTGGCCTATTGACTTCCGTGGATTATTAACAGACGAAACTCCAGATGTTGTTTCTTTCCAACAACCATATATTCGTTCTGCAAAAGAAGTAGAGGATTGGGAAAGAAATGAGGTAAATATTATTCCGCTTTTAGAAGTGATTAGAAAAGTAAAACCGACTATTCTTATCGGTACATCTGGACAAGCAGGTGCTTTCTCGGAAGAAGTGGTAAAAGAGATGGCTAAACATGTTGAACGTCCGATTATCATGCCAATGTCTAATCCGACTCCATTAGCAGAAGCTACACCAGAAGACATTATTAAATGGACAGATGGAAAAGCATTAATTGCTACTGGTAGTCCATTTAAAGACGTGGAATATAACGGTGTCACATATGAAATTGGCCAATCAAATAACGCATTTGTATTTCCAGGATTAGGGTTAGGAGCAATTATTGCAAAAGCTGCCATTATTTCAAAAGGAATGTTTGCAGCATCTGCAAATGCCGTTGCGTCTTTATCTAATAGCAGCTCGCTTGGGGCATCTATTCTTCCTTCTATTGATAAATTACAAGAGGTATCTAAAGCTGTAGCTATGGCAGTAGCGGAAGCTGCGATCAAAGAAGGAATTGCGCACGCGGAAATAGAGAATCTAGAACAAGCGCTTAATGATTATATGTGGAAGCCGGATTATAAAACAATAACATTAAAACAAGACAATTAAATAAATGGAATCGTCTTGCAATCACTGAAAGACGGTTCCTACATCTTAGAAACGAACAAAGGGAAAGTGAAGTGAACTACCATGTCTCTTGGACATATATTTTTAGTATTAATCCCCATCTTTTTTACCATTATTTTAGGATATTTAGGTGGCTATTTAAACATATTTAATGCTGATTCCTCAAAAGGTCTCAATACATTAGTAACAAAATTTGCACTGCCTGCGCATTTATTTATTGGAATTACAACCACATCGAAGCAAACATTAATCGATCAATGGCCGTTCTTCTTAAATATGTTTCTTGGTATTATTGGTTTTTATGTCATATTACTAGTTATTATGAAGTTTATTTTTAAATATGATGTTACAAAAGCTTCGATGTTCTCGTTAAATTCTACGCAGCCAGCATTTGCCTTTATGGGAATTTCTGTGCTTGGTAGTTTATTCGGACAACAAGAAGTAGCTATTCCTATTGCGATTACAGGAATTGTAGTTAATGCCATCTTAGATCCTTTAGCAACAATTGTTGGGAATATTGGAGAAAGCAATAAAGGGAAAACAAAGGATGAGAAGGGAAGCACACTAGGTATTATTTTGCATGGATTAAGTGAACCACTTGCTTGTATTCCATTACTAGCAGTTGTATTGACACTCTTTGGTTTTCACTCACCAGAAATAATACAAAGTGCGCTAAATCAAATTGGCTCCGTAACGTCTGGCGTTGCTTTATTTGCGGTAGGGGTAACCGTAGGTATACGCAAAATTAATTTCCAAGGAGTTGCTTTTGGTATTTCGCTATTAAAAGTAATAGTGCTTCCATTATTTATGATATTGGTCGCTCATCTAGTAGGGTTAAGCCATGCCGATACCGTAAAAGCTATTTTATTAGTAGCATTTCCAGGATCAGCCGTTGCAGCGATGATTTCAACTAGATTTGATTCATTAACAACGGAAACAGCATCATCTTTTGTGATAAGCACTATATTATCATTAATTACATTACCAATCTTTATAACCTGGTTGATTTAAAAGAAGAAAAGGAAGCAGAAGGGGATCTTACTGCTTCCTTTTCTTCTTTTAATGGTGACAGGCACCACAAAAAGACATTCTATCAATTTTGTCCATCTGAGAAGTACAAAACTATGCATTTAAGGAGTTTCCAATCATATGGAGGCTCTTTTTCTGCTTTTGATTAAATAAATAGAATCTTTATTACTATAAATATAGAAAAATATGGATTATATTCCTAATATATAGAAGGAAATAGGTAAATATAGTATGATAGCAACGGAGGGGAAAATGATGAAAAAAAGTAGAAAGATAATATCTATTTTTATGGCGTTGCTATTAGCTTTTGGTTTATCATCAAATGTTTTAGCAAACAGTAATGAAATGCAGCAATCATCTTTAAAGAATGGACAGATTCAAACAAGCATTACTAAGCAGGAGAATCTTCGTAAGAATAATAAGGGGAATCAGAATTATTTGAATCCTAATGACTATCCATTAATTAAACAAGGTAGTTTTATTGACTCGTTGGTTGATAGTGTGGGAAGCACGCACTTGCTTACATATTCTTCTACTACCGAATATACGGACTCGAAAATGGAAGTCTCCCTTAAGATAGAAAACGACGATTATTACAAAGACCCTTATTTGGATGTGAATTTTTACACAGCTAACAATGGAGAAATAGCTTATATAGGTACTTCCACTAGCTATTTGGGATCATATTCAGGGGTTGTATCTTTAGGAATAACTTTGGATAAATCACTGTATCAGGAAGATCCATATATTTATATGAGAATTGGTACATATAGTAGTAATGATGATAGCTATTACTCAGATTCCACTTATTTCAAAGTAGTGAATCCTTTTTATAATGGGGCCTCAGAACCGCCCGATGGTCGTTACTTTGAGTTAATTAGTAATGAATCCCCTGATGAAAATAACTATGAATCTACTGGTTATTTTCAAATAAACAATGAGGAGTATAGCTTTAATAAGAAGATGGATCAAGATGCTTACAAACTGGACTTTGTAAAACCGTTTGATCCAGAAACAAGTGATAGTAGAAAGCTCAACAAAAATATGCGCTCCATTCAAAAAAGCTATCAGGTTGGGGCAAATAAGAGCTTTTGGGTAACAAATGTAGAAACAAATCAAGATTATCAGTTAACTGCAAGCCTGCTTTACAGTGGGAAACATGCGAATGTCTGGGTTCATAATAACCAGCTTTCTAAACAGCAGGCGGAACAATTAGGGAAAGAATTCGATGATAAAATTTATACATCAGATGTCACGAATTTTGGAAATGAATCAGATGTGGATGGGGATGGAAAGGTAAATATTTTAACCTATGATATACAGGATGGCTTTAGTGGCAGCGGCGGTTATGTTGCAGGATACTTTTCACCGCAAGATCTGTATGCTTACTCTACATCCAATCGCTCAGAAATCTTTTATATCGATACCTATCCGCTCATGGGAATGTATTCGTCAAAAGATGTGTCTGCGGCCTATTCTACTCTTGCCCATGAATTTGAGCATATGATTAACTATAATCAAAAAGTATTTGTTCAAGGCGAGACTAGTATGGATGTCTGGATGGATGAGGGATTAGCGATGGCTGCCGAGCAAATCTATCTAGGAGAAGCACTTCAAAGCAGAATTGATTATTATAACAGTGCTTCAAGCATAACAAATGGACACTCCCTAATCTATTGGGATTATTATGGCGATACGTTAGCCAACTATTCCTTATCTTATTTATTTATGCAATATGTGAAAGAGCAAGCAGGACAAGGAAATCAGATTTTTAAGCAAATCATTAACAATAAGAACTCAAATTATCTTGCTATAGAAGAAGTCATGCAAAAATATACTTCTAACATTACATTTGGCCAATTGATGACAAACTTTAGAGGAGCACTCACATTAAAAGAAGATTCAGGTCCTTATGGCTTTAAAGGAAATGCCTCATTTGATTCAATTAAAGAAAAGCTATACAACGGCAATTACACATACTTACAGGGTGGCGGAGCAATCGTTAAAGCGATTCAATCTGAAAAGGAATTTACGGTACCGGCAAGTAAGGGGCAAAACATTACGTATACTCTTTTAACAAAGAAAGATGCAGCGATTGTGAAACCTGCAACACCTAGTGTAACTGAAATAGGAGATTCTGATCTTGTAGTGAGAGGCAAGGCGGATAAGAATACTGCCATAGTCATCGCGAAAAATAAATCGGTATTAGCAACGGGCTATTCCGATTCTAATGGTTCCTTTGCTGTTTCTATCCCGCGCCAAGCAGCAGGCACCAAGCTAGTTGTTTACGCAGAGAGAAATGGAGTGAAGAGTGAAGAGACAACCGTTACAGTCAAGGACAAAACGGCCCCACCATTACCAAAGGTGAATAGTGTCAGTGATTCTGCAACAGTTGTTACAGGTACAGTAGAGGCGAAGGCAAAAGTTACGGTGAAAGCTGGTTCCACAATATTAGGGCAAGCAATGGCTGATGAAAAAGGTGCTTTCCAAGTAAAGATTGTTAAACAAAAGGCGGGTACGAAGCTAATAATCTATGCAGAAGATGCGGCGAAAAATAAAAGTAAAGAAGTAGTAGTAAAAGTAGTAGACAAAACGGCTCCTGTTATTTCGAAGGTTAATCCTGTTGGTGATACGGCGACCTCGGTAACAGGGATAACAGAAGCAAAAGCAATAGTAACCGTAAAAGCAGGCAGCAAAATTTTAGGAAAAGCGACAGCAGATACAAAGGGTGCTTTCCAAGTAAAGATTGCTAAACAAAAGCTTGGCACTAAGCTAACAGTCTATGCAGAAGATGCAGTGAAAAATAAAAGTAAAGAAGTAGTGGTAAAAGTAGTAGACAAAACGGCTCCTTCTTTATCAAAAGTAAATAGCGTAAGCGACTCTGCAACAGCGGTAACAGGTAAAACAGAAGCAAAAGCAACAGTAACCGTAAAAGCAGGCAGCAAGACATTAGGGAAAGCAGCAGCGGATGCAAAAGGGACGTTTAAAGTGAAAATTGCGAAGCAAAAGGCAGGCACTAAGCTAACAGTCTATGCAGAAGATGCAGTGAAAAATAAAAGTAAAGAAGTAGTGGTAAAAGTAGTAGACAAAACGGCTCCTTCTTTATCAAAAGTAAATAGCGTAAGCGACTCTGCAACAGCGGTAACAGGTAAAACAGAAGCAAAAGCAACAGTAACCGTAAAAGCAGGCAGCAAGACATTAGGGAAAGCAGCAGCGGATGCAAAAGGGACGTTTAAAGTGAAAATTGCGAAGCAAAAGGCAGGCACTAAGCTAACAGTCTATGCAGAAGATGCAGCGAAAAATAAGAGTAAAGAAGTAGTGGTAAAAGTAGTAGACAAAACGGCTCCTTCTTTATCAAAAGTAAATAGTGTAAGCGATTCGGCAACAGCGGTAACAGGTAAAACAGAAGCAAAAGCAACAGTAACCGTAAAAGCAGGCAGCAAGACATTAGGGAAAGCAGCAGCGGATGCAAAAGGGACGTTTAAAGTGAAAATTGCAAAGCAAAAGGCAGGCACTAAGCTAACAGTCTATGCAGAAGATGCAGCAAAAAATAAAAGTAAAGAGGTAGTGGTAAAAGTAGCGGATAAGACGGCCCCAGCCAAGCCGACTGCAAGCACCGTTACAACGAAATCTACTAGCATTTCTGGAAAAGCAGAAAAGAATGCAACCGTATATGTCTATAAAGGAAAAAGCAAGCTAGGGAAAAGTGTAGCTGGAAAAAATGGTACCTATAAAATTACTATAAAAAAACAAAAGAAGCATACCGTTTTAACTATTTATGCACAAGATAAAGCGGGAAATAAGAGTAAAAAAAGAGAGCTAAAAGTGAAATAGAGACAGGATCTGCACCTTCCCGCGTGGAAGGTGCTTTTGCTTGTGGGAACTACTTTGAAACCGAGAGCTTTCTCAGGTAATTAATAGTTCATTATTACAGCATTTCGATGGTTTACTAAACGACAGCTCCTACCTCTAAAGAAAATGGTAAGATAATATTAACTAGGAAAGGAAGGGGACTCATCATGTTTCCCTAAAAGATGAAGGATTTGAATATAGTAAGACAAAACTAAAAACAGAAGTAATCAATATACATAATTTAGAAGAAGGCTTTCCTCAATTAAATTACGATTAAGATTCACATTTGACTTTGGCTCGGGAACATTTTCTCATGAGGTAACTTGGTCTAACCCTGGTATAGAAACAGCGCGTCTCAATTGGAAAATCTCCATCTTTCTGGAGAAACTTCAGCCATTGAACCCGACATTTCATTTAGCTATCAAAAGATGGAGGGAAATTTATATACATTATAAATTCATTTTGATAATGGAATGATTCATACAAACATGGGAACAGACTCAGGGATTAGTCTTAGATTAATAGTTAATAGACAGTCTTTAATAAAGTTGGGAATGCAGCTAACCAAACTATTACACCATACATAATAATTTATCATAGTTAAGTATAAAAATTCTTCCCCTCATCTCCATTCTAGATGAAGATATTATTGCATGACTCATAATATGTCATAATATCTGAAAATAAAAAATATTGTCATATTTTCTGACAATATAATAGATTTTCAAAAAAGTTAATAGTAATATACGTTTATGTTACTTAATTTTGAAACATCGTTCCGTTCAGTGAAACACTGCCGGTAGAAAGACATACAAGGGTTATTTTGAGGAGAGGAGCAGGTTTTGATAGAAAGATGACAGGATAGAATCGGTTATATTTAAGTTAAGGGAGGATTTATTCAGTGAATATGAAAGCATATGAAACTTCAGAGGTATCGGAAAAGAAGATAACGGGTTATCAGTGGAAAACGCTATGGTCTTCAACGGTTGGATATGCCATGGATGGGTTAGATATGATGATTTTGGCTTATACGCTGCCGCTCATAATTGCTTTTTTTGGCATTAACCAAGCGCAAGCGGGAAGCCTTTCTACTATTACATTGCTTGGAGCTGTAATTGGTGGAATTGTATTTGGGGTAATGGCGGATAAATTTGGGCGAGTACGGGTGTTTACTTGGACTATTTTAATATTTTCTGTTTTTACAGGTTTATGTGCTTTAGCTCCTAATTTAGAAACATTTGCGATTTTTCGCTTTTTAGCTGGTTTAGGTCTTGGTGGAGAATTTGGAATTGGGATGACGCTTGTCAGTGAGACTTGGCCGAAGAAGTATCGCTCTCGTGCTACATCTGTAGTAGCGGTTGGATTTCAGTTAGGGATTGTTCTTGCTACTTTAACCGTATTGTTTATTGCACCGAAATTTGGATGGCATGGTGTATTCCTTGCAGGGGTAGTACCAGCGGTTTTTGCGTTTTGGTCCCGCAAAAATTTAAAGGAACCAGAGATTTGGACAAAACTTAAAGAAGAAAATAAAAATAAAATTGCGATTGGACAATTGTTTGCTTCAAAGGAAACAACGAAGATAACGATTGGCTTAATTATCGCCACAAGTGTTCAAAACTTTGGCTTTTATGGCATTATGACGTGGATGCCGACGATGCTTGCTTCGGAACTAGGCTACAATTTTAATAAAACAACTTTATGGACGGTAACAACAATTGTCGGGATGATATTAGGGATTTTAATCTTTGGTTATTTGGCAGACAAAATTGGACGCAGACCATCTTATATCACTTTCCTGATTGCTGCGGCAATTATTGTTTGGGTCTATTTCCAAGTAACATCGACAGCAGCTTTATTGCTTCTTGGCGGCGTATTAGGATTCTTTGTAAATGGGATGATGGGTGGATATGGAGCCCTGCTAGCAGAGCATTATAATACAGAAGTCCGTTCCACTGCAGAAAACATTATTTTTAATGTAGGGAGAGCAATCGCGGGATTTGCGCCATTTATTATTGGTTATATTTCTCTTAATCATTCTTTAAGCTATGCACTTAGCTTATTGTCCGGTGTTTACATTTTATCTGCACTAGCATTTATCTTTTTAATTCCTGAATCAAAGGATAAAGAGATTGTTTAAGAATTAAGGTTACAATCTATATTTTAAGAGAGAAGGGTGTTTTTATGACACCTTCTCTTATTTAAAAAATGGAACGATGTTCCGCCTAGAGAAACTTTTTTTTAAAAGGAGAGACATGGCTTGGAATGGTTAAATCGCTTTACAGTTGTAATGGACTGCCTCTCTTCTAATGCCAATATAGGAATGGGTGTCAGTGAACTTGCGAGAGAGACAGATTTAAGTAAGGGTACGATTCATCGAATGCTTACAAGTATGTGTGAACATCAGCTTGTTGTGCAGGATAAAACGACTAAACAGTATTATCTAGGACCGAAAACGATGCTGTGGGGCAGTCAATTTTTAAGATTGCAGGATCCGATTAAATTACTGGGCAGATATGGAGAAAAATTATCTAATGAAACCAATCTGTATACCTTCATTTGTCGTTATCATGGAGGCGATGTCTATTGTGTTTACACCCATCAGCCATCAGATCTGCGCAATAAATATTTTGTTCATGTGGGACAACGGATGCCGATTCATAGTGCCGCAGCAGCAAAAGTAATTTTGGCGTATCAAGAGGAAGCAATGATTGAGAAGATGGTGCAAGAGACACCCTTTGAAGCTACCACCCCCTATACGAAAACGAATCCTCTCGATATCAAACAAGAACTAAAAGAAATCTATCATTCCCAACTTGCATTTTGCATTGAAGAATTGGAAATAGGCGTATCTGCTATTTCCGCGCCAATATTTTATGATGACAAAAAAACGAATGTCAGTATCAGCATTGTTGGCGAAAGTGACTATATCGAAATGCAGCAAGAAATATTAGTGAAACAAATAAACGAAGTGGCCAAAGAGGCAAGTGAACATATGAAATCTATGCATCTATTAAGTTCTATTCGCTTATAAAGAGAAGGGCGGAGCTCCATGGCCCATAATCAAGGAGATAGAAAGATGGATCGAAAAAGAAGATACGAAGAACTGTTGAATAATATGAATCAATATAATTCGGGAACGAAAGGAATCACAAGAGTGGCCTTTACAAATGAGGAACAGGCATGCAGTCATGCCTTTATGCGTTTGTGTAAAAATGAGGGCCTAGAAATTAGAATGGATTATTGCGGCAATATTATTGCGAGAAGAGAAGGAAAGCAAAAAGATCTTCCACCAGTTGTCATAGGGTCCCATCTAGATACCGTTTACCAAGGTGGTAAATACGATGGCGTAGTAGGAGTTACAGCAGGTTTAGAAGTGATAAAACGCCTCAATGAACAAAACCTGGAAACGGAACATCCGATTGAGATTATTTCTTTCGCCTGTGAAGAATCGTCTCGATTCGGGGTCTCAACGGTTGGAAGCAAAGCAATGGCAGGAACACTGCAAAAGGAGAAGTATCGTCATCTGAAGGATAAGGATGGAATTACCTTTGAAAAAGCTCTTTCACTTTGTGCTCTGCGATTTGATCAATTGGATTTGGCAAGCAGAGCGACAGAACGTTTTCAAGCTTTCTTTGAATTACATATTGAACAAGGTCCGATTCTGATGAATACCAATAAGAAAATTGGGATAGTAACAGGGGTTGCGGCACCCGTCCGCTTCATTATTGAAGTAAAAGGCGCTGCTTCACATTCTGGTACAACACCGATGAATATGCGCAAGGATGCATTGCTTGGGGCAAGTGAACTAGCGCTTGCTTTAGAAGAAGCAGCGAAAGAAGAACAGCATAACGGTACCGTCGCCACAATCGGGGTGCTTTCCATTCCAATGGGGGCGATGAATGTGGTACCAGGTACAGTCGAAATGAAAGTCGATATTCGCTCCACTTCGACTGCCTCTAGAAATAAAGTACTCACTGCTCTTTTAAAAAAAATGGAGGATGTTCAGGAAAGACGAGGTTTAACGATAACTTCACAGGAGATTAGCAAGGAAGAGCCTGTTCAGTTATCAAAAGAGCTTACTTTTCAAATAGAAAAAATTTGTCTGGAAAAAAAGCTTCCTTATCAATGGATGCAAAGTGGCGCTGGGCATGATGCCATGAATATGACTTCCTTCGGTCCAGTTGGGTTAATCTTTATTCCGTCTTTAAACGGGATTAGTCATCATCCAGATGAACATACCGATTTAGACGATATTTTAATCGGAATTGATGTATTAGAGGCAGCTGTATTACAGCAAGCAATAGCCGTGTATTAATTAAAGAAAGGAAGGAGAGAAAAAGGATGGCAGTGAAGGCAGAAATAATATTTAACAAGCAAGTAAGCAAGCGGTATTTTCATTTAAAAGTAAAAGTTCCCAATCAGCAGCTATTCCCAGTTCAAGCGGGTCAATTTTTTCATATCAAATGCAGTGATGGACCTAAGCCCTTGTTACGCAGACCACTTAGTATTTTTCGCATCAATGAAGCAGAAAGTACATTGGAGTTTCTTTATTTAGTAAAAGGAGTTGGGACAAAGGTTTTAGCGGAGCGAAAGTCGGAAGAGACGCTGGATATACTTGGTCCATTAGGGAAGGGATTTAGCATAGCGGAAGGAAGTGAAAATATTCTTGTTGTTGCTAGAGGTGTAGGAATTGCCACCCTTTCCGCTCTTGCTTTCAAGATGAAAAGTAAGAATATTTCGTGTTTTGCGATTGTCAGTGCTAGAACAGAGGAAGATTATTTAGTGGAAGCGGAGTTAAAGGCAGCCGGTGTGGAAGCTGTGTTTGTAAATGATGAAGCAGGAACGAGTGATCCTCAGTACGTAAAACTTTTAGCAGAAACATGGATAAGCGAAAAAAAGATAGATGGCATCTATACATGTGGATCAAGAAGACTTTCTATATTAATGAAGGAATTAGCATATGAACATCAGCTTTTTGCAGAAATCGCCTTGGAAGAAAATATGGGATGCGGGATTGGTTCTTGCTATGGGTGTGTCTGTCAGATTGAAGAAGAGGAACGCATCCGGCCAGTCCGGATTTGTATGGAAGGTCCAGTCTTTCCGTTAGAAAAGGTGGTATTTGCATGAGTGGCTTGGAAGTAACATTAGGCAATCTTCATTTGCGAAATCCGGTTATGCCAGCGTCTGGAACATTTGCGGAACAAATGACTAATTATATTGATATCAATCAGATTGGGGCCATTATTCCCAAAAGCATTACAAAGAATCGGCGAACAGGCAATCCTACCCCTCGTATTTGTGAAACAAAGGCTGGTGGCATGATTAATTCGATTGGGATTCAAAGTGAGGGATTAACGTATTTTAAAGAAAAGACAATCCCCTTTTATGCAGCTTTTTCGACTCCTCTTATCCCTAGTGTGTCAGCCGACAGCATCGAGGAATTTGTGGAGGTTAGCGCAGAGCTCGGTGCTATGGACGAGGTGGATGCCATTGAATTAAATATTTCCTGTCCCAATTTGAAAAATAATGGGATGGCGTTTGGCATGGATCCATCTATCTCACATGAATTAGTAAGCCAGGTACGAAAGACGACAAATAAGCCGCTCATTCCGAAGTTATCTCCTAATGTAACAAGTATTGTGGAGATTGCCAAAGCTTGTGAAGCAGCCGGCGCCGATATTTTAACGGTTTCCAACACATTTTTGGCTATGTCTATTGATGTTCATACTAGAAAACCGAAGATCAGCAATGTAATGGGCGGCTATTCCGGCCCAGCTATTTTGCCCCTCGTTGTCCGAATGGTTTACCAAGTGTATCAGGCAACCTCCCTTCCGATTATAGGATGCGGAGGCGTCATGAATGGAGAGGATGCCATCGAATTAATGCTCGCGGGTGCGTCCGCTATACAAATTGGCACAGCTTCCTTCGTCGATCCAGAAGCAATGATAACGATCCGCGATGAAATAGAAGCCTATATGCAGGCACATGGAATAAAGGATATACAAGAGATTATTGGTGGAGTGGTGGTTCGGTAGTCGGATGGATGGAGGGTTGGCTGAAAAGGCAGCGGTTTTGGCTGAAAAAACGAAAGAATGGCTGATATCCATGCCGTTTTGGCTGATAAACCCCAAAGAATGGCTGATATCCTCGCCGCATTGGTTGATAAATCAATTTTTTCATATAAAAAAGGAGTGGAGAATATGTTGTGGGATCATGTTATTAAAAACGGCTATTTATATACCGGAAATGGATTTGAAAAAGGACATCTCTATATAAAAGACGGAAAGATTGCGGCCATCTCTCAGGATGAATTAGCGGGAGAAGCGGCAGAGGTAACAGATGGAGAGGGATTATATGTTTGTCCTGGCTTTATGGATACCCATATCCATTCAAGGGATCCAGGTCCAACGTATAAAGAAGACTTTTATTATAGCACCCAAGCTGCAGCGGCAGGTGGGATTACGACTGTTTTTGAAATGCCGAACACTAATCCTCCTATAAATAATGTCGAAAATTTTGAGAAACAAAAGAAAAACCTTGCGGCCAAAGCACATGTGGATTTCGCCATATGGGGAATCTGCTTAGGGGATGCTAACCGAGAGGATATCGTTCCACTGCATCATGCTGGGGTTATTGGCTTTAAGTTTTTCTGGGGCTATGCCATTAATAAAGAGACTTATCAGTTGATGTATAACTATAAGGATGGAGACGAAGGCGTCATTCCGCCGCTTTCAGATGGAGAGGTCTATAGTATTTTCCGAGAAGTTCAAAAAACGGGACAAATTCTTGCTATTCATGCGGAAAATAATCAAATAATTCAACGGCTGACAGAGGAAGTAGAAGCTTCCGGGAAAAGAGATTATGAGGCACTTCTGCAAGGACGCCCGAACTTAGCAGAGGAAATGACCATTCAATCTGGGATTGCATTGGCGAAAAATCTTGGCACTAGACTGCATATTCTTCATGTAAGTACAGGAGAAGGGGTAAAGTTAATAAGACAAGCGCAAGCAGATGGCTATACAAATATTACATCAGAAACATGTCCGCATTATCTCTTTTTATCCAATGAGGATTATGAAAGAGTTGGCCCGCAGATGAAGGTATATCCGCCTATTAAATATAAAAAGGATCAGGAAGAGCTGTGGAGAGGAATTCAAGATGGTACCGTAACGGTTGTCTGCTCCGACCATGCTCCTCATACCGAGGAAGAAAAGGATGGCAGCTTATGGGATATTCCTGCTGGAATGTGCGGTGTTGAAACATTAGCACCACTACTATTAAACGCAGTAAGCGAAGAGAAAATCTCTTTAGTCGATGCCTGTAAACTCCTTTCCGAAAACCCAGCAAGGCAATATGGAATCTATCCGCAAAAAGGATCATTACAAGTAGGAACCGATGCAGATATTACAATAGTAGATATGAAGAAAAAACATACTATTAAAAGAGAAGAGCTCCACAGTAAAAGCAAGGTAACAGCATACGACCAAACTCCTATTACAGGAATGCCAGTCGCCACCATTGTCCGCGGAACAAAAGTAATGGAAAACGGCCAAATTATCAGTCAACCAATTGGAAGAATCGTGGTGCCAGGAGGGAATGAGAGGGACGGTTCTTCTTTCCAGCTTAGGAGCATAGGTGATTTGTGATTGCTTCTATTAAAGTTTTGTAGATAAAAAGACAGTATCGAAAAACAGGAGGAGAGCGGGATAAATGAATAAAAAAGAGAAGCTAGATTCTTTTATAAAACTATACCACCTAATCAACTTTTACTACGAAAACCGCGACCGCCCAGCAGATGGAGAATTCGACTTCTTTGAAGAAGTAAAAACCAATTGTGAAACATTAGAAATTGATTACGATGCGTTTATCCAGGAACTTCGATTGCAACGGTTGTGAGGGGGGAGAAGGGAATCAGAGGGAAGGCTCTGGATTCCCTTTTTCTAAAGGATTTTATGACTTATTGGAGTTTTTTTCTGTTAAACTTAATCATCAATAATAATAAAAGTATTGATCCAGTTTTTTTAAGCAATTATTAAGGAACTGAAAATGATGGTTAACATCAACTTTACTTATAAAGCTTCACTGTATCCTCCAAAAAATTTAAGTATTCAGCAATAAAAGCTTTAGGCTTTATAATTTTCACCTTATTACCGAATCCCGCTAAAAACTGGTAGGCAAATGGATTCATCGGCAATTCAATAGTGGCAAGATAACTTTCTGAGTTCCTCTTGTTAACAGCGTTCTTGCCATATCTCTCGATAAATTGATCTCTGACTGCAACGTCTATCAATAGCTGTACATTAACTAAATCTTGTTGTTCATTATGTTGCTTTTCTGCTTCCAATACCTTATCGGTTCTCGGTATAAAAAAACCGCCTTTGTTGATATTAGTCATCCTCGTCAATTTAAAGGTTCGATAATCTTTCCGTTCTAAACTATAACCAAAAAGGTACCAATGCATTTCTCGCAAATGCATCTTATAAGGTTCTACAACTCTGGAAGTTATATTTCCTATTGAATCTACATACTCAAATTTTACTAACCAGTTATTTTCCATTGCTTGTTTTATTAATAAAACATCTTCATCTATTTGACTTCTTCCTTTCCAATCATAAAAAGTTACATCCAATTTTGGAGATATATTTGCACTGGTCATTCCTTTGATTTTTAGAATAGTCGTTTGAATTTCTTGATTTGTAATCAGCTGCTCAAAACCACCTAAAGCTACGAGTATATTTTCAATATCCTTCTGATTTAGTAATCGTTTATCGAATTTATACTCATCCATTAGTGCATATCCACCTTCAGCACCATATTTCGCATAAATAGGGATGTTTGCATAGCTTAATGCTTCCATATCACGTTGAATCGTTCGTTTCGTTACATGAAAAAGTCGACTAAATTCTGATGCGGAAACAACTTCTTTTTGTAATAAGATCATTACTATTGAAATAAGTCGCTCAATTTTTTTCATTTTCTCCTCCTATATACGACATATAGTTGTCGCTTATGTCCTATTATACTTTAAATATAAAAAGGAGGAATTAAATATGAAAGCAATAGGTTATTTACAATTCGATGGAAAAGCAGAAGAAGCGCTAGACTTCTATGAAAAGGCATTACATGCAACAAATGTAAAAAAGGTGAGATTTGGCGCTTTTGGTCAAGATCCTAATGCTCCATTAACGGAAGAAGAGCAAAACATGATTATGGAATCTCGTATTGAGTTTTCAGGGAATCTTCTAATGATTTCTGACGTCCTGCCTTTTATGCAAGTTATGACGGGCGAAATCGTAAAAGGGAATACCGTCTTAATCAGTATTATTGATGCAGATCAAAATAGGAATCAGCAAATATTTGAAAAGCTTGCAGAAGATGGTACTGTAATCATGCCGTTAGCTTCTACACCATGGTCAGCAAGTTTCGGAATGGTAGTGGATAAGTACGGGGTAACGTGGAAATTTAACAGTGAGGCGAGTAAATTTCTAGATAGTTTTAAGTAGGCGCAGGCAATACAAAAATTGTACTAATAGTTCTTTGTAAAAAAAATCCCTATCTATTTTCAAATAGATGGGGGTTATTTTTTGCTGTGATTTTCTAAAAGTAGAATGTGTTTCGGTAGGCAAGTCTTGCAGTATGATAACTGCTAGAGTACCATTAATTAAAAATAAATTAGATGAGGGGATAACAAATTTGAAAAAAGAAGTAGTAATCTTAATTGCGATTGTAATACTTGTTGTCATAATTTATGAGTTTATCGATTGGAGAGGAAAAACAGAGGATAGAGAGACAGAACCCAAAATAAACCAGGAGCAAGAAACTGGAATCCAATCTCTTTATGTTTCACCAACAGGAAATGATCGAAATGATGGAAGTAAGGAACATCCCTTTCAAACATTAAAAAAAGCGGCAGATAAAGCGGTAGCAGGGACAACTGTTTATATTCGTGAGGGGATTTACAAAGAACCGCTCACAGTTAAACATAGCGGCAAAAAACAACTTCCGATTGTCTTTCAAGCCTATGACCAAGAGAAAGTAATAATTAGCGGTGTGGAGATGGCAGAAAAAGAAGAGGAGACATCTCTAATAACCATTCAGAATAAAAATTATGTTTCTATTAAAGGATTAATAATGGAAGACTTATCTACTAGTCTTGCTGATGAAACAGTAATGGGCATATATATAGCAGGGTCAAGCAGCCATATTGTGATAGAGAACAATGTAGTAAGAAAAATCAGCACCATGAACGAGGATGGGAATGCACATGGAATAGCAGTTTATGGAACAGAGGGAATGAAGAATATTGTCATTCGCAATAATGTGGTCCAAGATTTAAAGCTTGGAGCAAGTGAAGCACTTGTCTTAAATGGTAATATAGACGGATTTATCATTGAAGGGAATACAGTTCGTAATAATGATAATATTGGCATTGATCTAATTGGATACGAAGGAACGGGAAAAAAGGATGATTTCACCCGTAATGGAATAATCAAAAATAATATAGTATATAATAATTCTTCATTTGGTAATCCCGCTTATGGAGAGGATTATAGTGCAGCGGGGATATATGTAGATGGCGGCAAAAATATAAAAGTGAAAGCTAATACGGTTTATCTTAATGACCTTGGGATTGAGGCAACATCTGAGCATCGAAAGAAGTATGCAGATAATATTGAGATTACCCACAACATAGTTTATGAAAATGTTTATACCGGTATATCTATTGGGGGATATGACGAAGAGCGTGGCGGTACTACCAACACTATTATTGCAAAAAATATTCTCTATCAAAATGATACAAAGGGGTTAGAGGGGGGACAGCTGCTTCTGCAATATGATACCAAAAAGAATACCATCCAACAAAATATCATGACAACTAGTTCTTCACAGTTATTTATCGTTAATGAATTTCAAAAAAATGTAGATAATCGACTAGTGAAAAATATTTATCATAAAGAAGAGAACAAACAGGGAAGATGGATCTGGAAAGGAGAAGAATATACAGATTTTATAGATTTTAAAGAAGCCTCCAACAGTGATAAGCAATCCATGTATATTGATCCAAAATATAAGAATCCCTTAAAGCATGACTTTGACTTGAAACCAAATTCCCCTGTATACGATATTTTGAGTGAATGAGTAAGAAAGCAGGGGGGCTTCTGCTTTCCTTTTGTTTTATTGATTCCCATTTTATTCTAAGTGCTTTTTTGAAATACAGCTGACTACTTGTGAAAGAATATGCACTTGGTATTACACTCAATACCATTCAGAATGAAATTATACCTTTAAATAAAATAGTAATTTTGCAGTATATATAGCTAAAGTAAATGCAATCAGTCAGTAATATATGTAAGCAAACATTAAAGTTATGTAACGAATACAAATGAAATGGGGGCTTAAATAGTTGAAAACCATTTTTTTATTGAACTATGGTTCTGACTTAGAACATGAAAGAATAGATACTTTAGTCAAAGAAATGTTAATGCCATTTAGGAACCTTGGATATGATAAAATCAACAAAAATATTTCTAAGAATCCAGATGTAAAATTAATCATAGATACTTTTGACATTAATAAAGAGAAACATATAGAAAACCTATATTATCTAGAAGAGTTTTATATAACAGATAAGCAGTTTGAAAGATTTAAAGAAGAATTTACAAAGTTTAATGGACAGCATCTATATTGCAGGCCGAATCACAGAGGACATTACTATATTAATATTGATAATACAGAATATACTACACGTGTGTTCGTTACTCTTGATAATACAGAATTAGTAGTAGTAGATGATGAATCAATTTATAACGATGATTTAAGAAGAAAGGTTTATCATTTACTTGAAAATTTTCAGTCGCTTGAAATATCGCTAGATAAAGTACCCAACTACGAAGATAGAGAAAAAATAGTTCAAAAATGGATAAGCAAAATTATAAATTTTTAATAAAAAGGAATCTTATTTATTATTGTAATTCCTTTTAAAATAATGAATTCTCCTAGAAAATATCCTATTAAAACCATAAAAAATTTTCATTATTTTTGATAAACTTATAATTGAATTGGAGGTTAGATGAGTATGAATGTAACGGAATTTCAGCAATGGGTAAAGGATTATTATGAAGGCAGAGGCTGGTCTGATCTAGACATATTTATTCGAATTGGCTTTTTAGCAGAAGAAACAGGTGAGGTAGCACGCGCTATAAGAGCTCTTGAAATTGGTAGAGACAGGCCAGATGAAGTAGTAGGCTCATATGAGGAAAATAAACAGGAGTTAACGGAAGAACTAGGTGATGTGCTGGGTAATTTAATAGTAATTGCCAACAAGTACAATATTCCACTAGAAGAAGTGTTTCAGTCACATAAAAAGAAACTATCTGATCGTTATTCACAAACGACAACTTCTCAATCGCTTTATTGATATTATTTCAAATATTTTCTCCCCAGTTTTAGGTTTGCTAGCTGCCACAGGTATTATCAAAGGTTTTAATGCATTATTCGTGGCATTTGGCTGGATCAGTAATGTACTAGTAAATGCTCAGACAGGCACAGTGGAGTCTACCTATGGAATCTATGCCTTATTAAAATGCGATAGGCGATGGTTTCTTCGTATTTTTGCCAATCTTCTTAGGTTATACGGCAATGAAAAAATTTGGCGGAACACCTATGTTAGGGATAGCTATCGCTACAGCTTTGGTACACCTAACTCTTGTGGATATCAAAGCGCTTGATCCAATTATGACAGTTTTTCAAGGAACACGATTAGAATCACCAATTCAAATCGAATTTTTAGGGATTCCCGTTGTTCTAATGACTTATACATCTAGTGTTATTCCGATTATCTTAGCAACCTATTTTGCGGAAAAAGTAAAAAAATGGTTAGTAAAAGGTAATGCCAGCGGTGGTAAAAAGCTTTTTTGTTCCACTATTCATCTTGTTATTGATTGTCCCGCTCACATTCTTAATTATTTTATACGAGTTAGATAGTCTAAAAGTATGCCACTACCACCCGTAGCAAAACTGGTTGTTTTTGTTACAGTAATTTGATTTCTTATTTATGCTGTTGTTGTAAAAAACTTCAGTATATTCCGAAGAGCCATTCAATGAAATAAGGCTTATTGTGCTTTCTTGGCAGTTTTTTGAAGAAAGAATTGGTTTTGTAAAAGAAGGAGCCCAGAAGAGGTTGGGAATTGCCTGATGGTATTGTAGAAACCAAAGAGGCAATTAAAGATGCAGTAATTCAGAAAAAATATCTTTAATATGTGGTGATTAGGTATACCTGTAAGTGGGGAACTACAAACAAGTTCAGAAAAGTTTAGAAGTTGTACTTTTTATTATTGAAGAGGCTTTAAATCTGATTGAGAATAATGACTATAAAGATATATCGGAAGCTGGTTTCAATCTTTTCAGAAAGGATTCAAAAGACTTCAAGCTTTGGGATTTTTGGTTTGCTGTAATGAGAGGGAAAAGTAATAAGAGAGAGTGCTCAAAAGTCAGACTTTTGGCACTCTCTTCCTTTTCTTGGTTTATTTTTAATAGCGTAATAAGGAAACACAAATTATGGATTACTTACCATTTCACATAATTTGAAAATATCTCATCATTAAATTGATCAGCCCCATCCACATTTGAACTCTTAAATACTGGAGGGGTAATACCAGCTTCTATTAAAAGCTGTAGAGATTCAACGATGAGAGCTTGAGCAAGGAAGCATCCAACGGCATCTGAAGTAGCTCCAGAATAAATGTCAGAGTTTGAGATCCGGAAACCAGCATCACCGATAACAGCGCCATTATCGAGTACTACATCAGCAAGTTCATAAAGTTTTTTTCCGCTCTGGTGTCTTGAAGTTACACTTTGAGAATGTTTAATGCTCGTCATAGCAATGACCTTTGCTCCCTTTTTCCTTGCCTCTATAGCCATTTCAACGGGTACAGTATTTCTTCCTGAGTTTGATACAATCATAATTACATCTTTGTCTGATACTTCATGTAAATTTAAGTACGACTTCGCAAGTCCTTCGATTCTTTCAAGATAGGTGCTTTTATTTGGGCGTTCATGCAACATTAACTCTGGAGGTAAAATAGCTGTGACTAAGGCAAGTCCACCTGCACGATTATAAATCTCTTCGGCAATCATATGAGAGTGCCCAGAACCGAATACATAAAATCTTCCACCCGACTTAACAGCTTGTGAGATGAGGTTAGCACCTTCTATAATGGCTTCTTCTTGTGTTTCTTGAACTTCCATTAAAATATTGTTAAAGAATTTACTATAATCCGCAAATAATGATCCCATTGTTCTTCCTCCATTAAAAGTTTTTATTTTGAATTTATTACTATGATAGCTTTTAAGCTTTACCATCCATAACGATGAGTGTCCCATCCTTTTTCAATTAGAGTTTGTTGGGCATACAATAACGTCTTAGATGGTATATCTTTCTCCACTGCAACACCTGATCCGATAACGCAATTACTGCCTACTTTAGTTCCCGGCATATATAGACTCAAAATACCGGTCCGAGTAAAGTCGCCAAAATAAACAGCATTTCCAAATTTCTCAGGAATTTCTCTTCTACCATTCACCTTTTGAGTTTGAGGCAGATCATCGAAACGAGTAATACCTACTGTGACTCCAGCAGCGATATCTGTTGATTCACCTATGATTCCGAACACTTCACCAAAATGTATAAAACTGACGTTATCAAAGGTAATACCGCTAAATTCTGCACAATGTCCAATGCGATTTTTACTCCCAATGACGCTATCAGGACCTATCCTACAAAAGTTTTCTATGCGACAATGAGAACCTATTACTACGTTTCCTTCTATAGTTACACCATTTTCAATTTTTGTATGATCTCCAATAATCGCATTTCCTTTTATCGTTACATATTTTCCTATTTCCACATGTTCTCCAAGCTTTATACATCCTTGAATATCAGCTGTCGGATGGATATTACAAGTCTCAGGAATATCATTATGTTGAAGTTTATTTGTCATAACCGATAGCGCCAGCTGATTAGCTTGCATTAGGTGCCAAGGCTTATCTATATCAATTACTCCATCTGTGATAGGATAGGATGAAACCGTATATCCTTCTTCTACTAACCATTGTAGACTTTGCTCAAATTCCATCTCGTGTTGTGGCATAACTCCTGTCGGTACATTTTTCATGAAACCTGGGTTATGGTGCAACATTCTCTTCAACGCTTTTGTACTTAGAGCAAAGACGCCTATGAGTCGCTCTTGTACATAATGAGGACGAGGGTGACCATAAATATTCTGAACACTGTTTCCGGTCCCTTTGGAAATTCCAAACCAATCAGGTGCAAATTCATTTGTTATAGGTTTAGATAAAATGAGTGTATCTACAGTATTAAGTTCTTTTTGATAGGCATCAACAAAACTAGTTAATCTCTCTAGAGTAATAAAGATATCTCCATACATGATCAACAAATGTTCGTCGTTAACGAGGGACACTACTTTTTCTAAACTATCTGCAGTCCCCTCAGTTACCGAGAGTTCAATAGTTTCAACTCCTTCAAAATCGCAAACAAGAGATTTAATTCTGCGTCCTAGATAACTAGTCACAATAATAATCCGGTCAAAAGACAAGCTCTTAAGATGGTTTACGAGATGAACGATATTTCCTTGGTTAGCTACTGGTAATGCTGCCTTAGGCCAATAATCATTATATGGCCACATTTTTTTTCCTTTACCTGCAGCCAATATAATAGCTGTTTTCACATCAATCACTCCGTATGTTTATTTAGTCAATTTAATCAAACCCTAAAAAGTAATGCAGTACGTCCTTTAAGTTGTTTAAATCTAATGAATCATATCCATAAAGATTTACACCATAATTCGAATTTATACCTCCTTTATAAATTGATATATACCAATTCTCTTTAATTATTATAAAAATATGTATATAATGTCAATAGAATAATCTTAAATAAAAGGAATGTGAAACATGAATAATAAAAAAACCCCTTTATATAAACAACTGAAAAAGGAAATTATACAAAAAATTGAAAGAGGGGAGTTGAAACCGGGTGATGTGTTACCACCTGAAAGAGAACTTGCAGAATTATTCGAAATGAGTCGTATGACGGTGAGGCAAGCTATTTCAGAATTGGTCAATGAATATATTCTCATAAGACGACACGGCAGCGGGACATATGTAGCTGAATCTAAAATTCCACAAGGTAGGCGTTTAAAGAGCTTTAGTGAGGACATGAGAGCGCGAGGGCTGTTGCCCGGATCCAAGGTTCTAGAGAAAACAATAATTGTAGAACCTCCTGCAAACATGATTGCTGATTTAAAATCTGAGGGAAAGATTCTTATGCTGAAGCGTTTAAGATTGGCAGATTTGTATCCTTTAGCAATTGAAACAATAATGCTGCCGATTGAAAAGTTTAATAATCTTGAAAGTAGAAACTTCGAGAACGAATCGCTATATCGAATCTTAGAGGATGAATACAGTATAAAGATTACAAAGGCTCAACAAAAAATCGAGGTAAGAATGCCTACTCCTCAGGAATCAGAATTACTTGAAATAAACTACTCTGTACCCGTCTTTCATTTTAAACAGATAACCTTTGATCAAAATAACGAAATTTTCGAGGTTGCTCATTCAGTATATAGGGGAGACAGATATGAAATAAATACTGAAATTTATAGCTAGACTATGACTACGAATCCAAAATAAGGGATTCGTATTTTTTTAAAATTAAATTGACAAAAATATCAGGTAAATATAAAATTTATGTAAATTGGTTCGTACCAATTTAGGATTGGTATAAACACTAAATAATTGGTGCTCTCGTTATGTTATTGCCGATTTATGGCTCCATTTTTCCGTTTCCGGCCTGGCCATATAATTTGGTATTGATACTAGTTTTGGTCTATATCTTAGTTGGTTTCATTTTAGGATTAGTCCTAAAAAAGAAAAACGCAAAACCTTGTACAGGATGTTAGTAAAATTATTAGTTCAGATGGTTCAGAAAAAATGTAGAAAAGGTGATAAAATGAGTGGTTTGTATGGATTAGTGGATATTGGAGGAACTAAAACCCTAATTGGAATAGCCACTAATGAAAAGATTATTGGCACACGTCAGTTGATGTCTAAAACTATAGAATCACCACAAATGCTGATAGATATTCTTATGAAAGAATTCGATTCATTAATAGCTGAAACGGACCATAAATATGGAAGGTTAAACTCGGTCGGTATAAGTGTCCCGGGTCCGTTAAATCGAGAAAATGGAGTTATTCATTTCACAGGAAATTTAAAGTGGTCCAATTTTAAGATTGTGGAAGAACTAAGAAAAAGGCTCAATGATATTCCGATAATCATAGATGATGACGCTAACGCTGCTGGTATTGCAGAAGCGATTTATGGAGCAGGAAAAGGCTATAAGAATCAAATATATTTGACAGTCAGTACAGGTATTGGAGGTGCAATCATTATAGATGAAAAACTATATTATGGAAAACAAGATCTTGCGGGCGAAATCGGCCATATGACGGTATCACCAGACGGACCACCATGCTCCTGTGGGAATTTCGGTTGCCTAGAAGCTTTGGCTTCTGGAACATCTATTGCAAAAAAAGGGGAGCAATTTTGATTCAAGAGCAATCTGAAGTATTATTAGAACTTGCCGGTAAGAATTCAGTTACTGCTGAAATGGTTTTTGAGGCAGTTAGGTTGGGAGATCAAGCCTGTTTTTCTATCATCCAACAAACTTGCCGATATTTAGGGATTGGTTTGGCAAATATAATACAAATTTTCAACCCTGACGCGATAATTTTAGGAGGCGGAATTATGAATAATCAGTCAAAACTATTAATTCCATTAATAGAAAATGAAATGAATCAACGCTTGTTCAAAATTCACAGGGGTCATCTGGATCTTAAATTGGCTGCACTTAGCGGACAGAGCGGTTTATGGGGAGCGTGGCATTTAGCCAAAAATTTCCCTTCTAGAGCGGAGAGAAACTCATCATGCCATATTTAATAGTAAATGCTGATGACTTTGGTCTTTCAAAAGGAGTAAATTACGGAATTATTGATGCACATGTAAGTGGAATTGTTACATCAACAACGCTAATGGTGAACATGCCGGCAGCGAAACATGCCTCAAGCCTAGCCAAAAAATATCCTTCTTTGGGTGTTGGAGTTCACCTCAACCTAACGGCAGGTAAACCTATTCATCAAAATGTTCCATCACTAGTCAATCAAAAGGGATATTTCCATAGCAAGAAAGAAGTTTTAAACAAGGCAAATGTAATTGAGATAGAAAAAGAACTTAGGGCACAAATGAACGAATTTTACACTTTTGGATTGAATCCTACTCACATAGATACTCATCATAATTTACACGGCACAGAGCCAGTTTCTTCGATTGTAAAAGTTTTGGCTGAAGAGTACCGGCTGCCAATACGTCAATTAAATAAGGATGATTCAGCGATAAACACTCTAGAGTTTTGTTCTAAATTCCATGATGATAATGCTTCTTATGAAACTTTATTGGATATTTTTGAGCGTGCAAGTGTGACCCCTTTAGAAATGATGTGTCATCCAGGTTTTGTTGATCAACAACTTTTAAATCACAGTTCTTATAATATACAAAGAATAAAGGAATTAGGTATATTAACTGATCCCTTTACAATAACTGCCATTCAAAAAGCTAGTATCCAGTTAATATCTTACAAGGAGCTCAGATGGTAATAATTCTGTCTATATGCAGTACTTTTCAATTTTTACAATTATATGTGTTCAAAGATATATTGCAATGGCAACGATGTTAGGGATTGTAGTCATTGGTGGTTTAATCCCGCAACTTGTACAATTAGCCACTCCTTATGTACTAAAAGTGGGAGGTGCAGAAATAAAGTTCCAGGAAATCTTTGATTGGATTTTACCTAGCTTACATCCCTTAGCTATTACAGTTATTAGTTTCCTATTAATTAAGTAAGGTTTTAGTGCAATCAAAATTTTAATGGGAATGATTATTTTTTGTGTATTGGGTAAATAGATTGGTATTTTATAATGAAAAAGGTGATAAAATGAATATTTATTGTGGATCAGCTAAAGTTGATATCACACCTACTGAAAGTAAGCTTTTAGCAGGTTATATGGCTACAAGACAATCTAAGGGAATTCATGATCCAATTTATGCACGAATTGTTGCAATCAGATCTCAACAGACTTTTATAATTCTAGTTAGCTTAGATTTGATTTGTATAGATCAAAACTATACAGTCGAACTTCGCAAAAAAATTTCAGACCAAACGAATGTTTCAAAAGAATGTATCTTCCTTCACGCTACGCATACTCATTCTGGTCCAGGGGGGACTATTCAGGAAACATCTCCCATCTGGAGAGCATTTCCTGATTTATGGATGCCATACGATAGAATACTTGTAAATGAACAACATAAAAAAATTGTTGAGGCTGTTAAACTAGCATTGGAAAATTTAGAAGAATGTAAAGTTAGTATTTGTGAGGGGGAAGTCAGCGGCATTGCTGCTAATAGGATATCATCTGAAATAGAATATTCCTCAATTTTAAAAGTAATAGAATTTGAATATTGCAGAACGAACAAAAAGATTATAGTGTATCACTTTGCATGCCATCCAACGATAATGAATAGAAACAACCTTCTAATTAGTGCTGATTTCCCTGGAGTAACTAGCTCTAATTTAGAAAATGAAAATAATGTAGAAATTGCATTATTTATAAATGGTCCGTCAGGTGATATTAGTACACGTTTTACAAGAAAAGAGGCAAGTTTTTATGAAGTAAGAAGGGTAGGAACAGTATTATCAGCAGCGGTACTGGAATTATTAACTCACAAAAAACAAATCAAGGTTGATACCATAAGTTCTAAAATAGAGAAAGTAGATTTGGCCCTTCGCAACATAGAAGATTCTGCACAACTGCAGCATAAATTGCACGAACTTAAACAAAGACATAAAATCCAAAGAGTAACAGCTGGAAATAACTGTGCCTATTTAAGAAAGATAGAATCAGAGATTGAAGGTGTTTCTGCATTAATCAAGAAATCAGGAGCGTTAGAAAATTCATTAACCATTTCTACCGAAATACAAGTATTAAAGCTGGGTGAGATCTTATTTGTATCAATACCTGGAGAAATATTTAATGAAACTGGAACAGAAATAACTAATAACTACAACGGAGTACCAGTATTCATAGCTGGTAACACTAACGACTACATAGGATATATAGTCCCAGAAGGCTACTATGCGAGTGACAGCTATGAGGCATATATGACGTTATTAGAAAAAGGATCCTCAGAAAAAATAAGAGACACAATACTCTATATGATGGACCAATTATAGGTGAGTATTTTACTCCATTAATGGCGCGATTGTTTAACAACACAAACAGAAAATGATCAAATTTTTTATAAAAAACGTCCATGAAATATATTAAGAGAAAAAAACAGGCTCTGTCCTCCGTTGGCATTATCCCTTCAGCAGGGAGGGCTGTATCTCCAGTAAACGGTATTGTTACGACTCTTTTCAAAACAAAGCATGCCATCGGAATTACATCTGACAATGGGGCAGAAATCTTAATTCATATTGGAATGGATACAGTCCAGCTGGAGGGTAAATACTTCACAGCACATGTAAAGCAAGGAGATAAAGTGAGTGCTGGTGACTTGTTATTAGAATTTGATATGGAAAAAATTAGAGAAGAAGGATACAATCTGATTACTCCTGTTATTATTACAAACAGTGCAGATTATAAACAAATTGATACGATAAAGGAAAGGACAGTAAGTGAAAAGCAAGTTGTCATTACGGCTGTTTAATCAGCGTTATTCAGAATAAAAAGTACTGTGTTTTCTGGGGGGGCGGCCGACACTAGCTAGATGGCAGTAGCGATGCTTGTTGGAAGCGCTTCCTTAATTTTCTGTTTATACAACGGAAGAAATTCAACTATTGATTAAAAATACTAATAAGAAGAGGGAAGGTCACCATATGGGAGAAACCTTCCTTTTTCTAATCGTGCGGGAATAACGGACAAATCTCCTCAATAACAAGTGCGTTCTTACCGCTCCATATAAAATAAACACTTTTATCCATTTTAAGGGGGTATCTCATTAAACAAAATCTAAATAAAATCAGTCTGAATCAATCTTTAAATTTGTATCCACCTTTGAAAAAATAAAATGTGTTACAGTGTGAGCAAAGGGGTTTATATCTTCAATAAATTGTTCTGCTTTGGCAAATGTATCGAATTGCATTTTTAGCATATAGCAGGCATTTCCAGCAATTCTGTAACAAAACTCTACATTTGGCTGCTCCTCAATATACCTTTTAAAAGAATTATAATCACCATTTTTGACGGTTGCTTCAATAATACATTGAATAGGAAGTCCAAGTTTACTGTAATCCACTTCTAAAGTATACCTTTTGATTATTCCAAATGACTCCATTTGCCTTACGCGTTCTGTTACAGACGGAGAAGATAAATTAATTCTTCTTCCAAGTTCACTCATCGATAATCGACTATTTTGGTTTAATTCATCGATTATTTTCTTATCAATTGAATCTATTTTCATTTTTAATAAAAAACCTCCATATTTGTTAAGTTTGTAAAGTGTATCTATAAAAAATGTATCATTTTTAATGGGAACCTTTTATAATCTTCAGTAAAATTAATTCTACAAGGAGGTAGTAAGGATGGCAAGAATTAATGAATCAAAAAACGGTGAAACACCTTTTCAAAGACTCTTAGGATATAATGTAGATGTCTTAAATGGATGGAATCAATTAGGAGATGTGTTAGAAAAAGATTTGAATCTATCATCCCATCTAAAAGAACAAGTAAGAAGAACATTAGCACAAAGCAATGGGTGTGAATATTGCAAGGCAAAGGGAAAACCTGAATCTCACTTGTTCGATGAAAAAACGTCGATTGCAGTAGGGTTTGCAGAAGCCTTTTTGAAGCAAAAAGGGGACATTTCAGATGCCCAATTCAATATATTGAAAGAATATCTTTCAGAAGCGGAAATCAGTGAGCTTATTGCGTTTATCACCTTTACTACCGCTTCCCAATATTTTGGCGCAATAATGAAATTAGAGCCTATGACAACTTAATAAATTCAGAGGGACGGTTCGGCCGTTTAATTAATGGCAAGAAGATTGGAGATAAATAGAAATAAAGATAGAGAAACATACCACAAATGGAGATTTTTGCTATAAGCAATTAAGGTATTACCAAGCTCTAAGTAATAGATTGGTAAAAATTTGTTTACAGTTATGTCTGGCAGCCGATAACAAGAAGAGGTGGTGAAAAAAATGGATATTGCTGCATTATCAATAGGAATGAAGCAAGCAAGCTTATCGCAAAATGTCGGCATAGCTTTAACAAAAAAGGCAATGGATACCGCTGAACAGAATAATGATCAATTACTAAAAATGCTAGAAGCCCCACATCCCACACTAGGGAAATCGATTGATCTTTCGGTTTGATTGCTATCCAGCACCAAGCAAGTGAGGACAAGGAAAAAGGACCATTTTTATGGTTCTTTTTTCTTTGTAGGTCAATTGTATCTTTATAACATATCTCTATCTCTTTTCTTTTTCGGAAAAATTTATGACAAGCGCTTAAATGAAAAAATGGATTTTTGATATAAAAAGGACAGGTTCCACGTCCTGGTTTAAGTAAATTTATTAAAAGAAGGAACAATAATATAACGCAAGAAGCTTCTAGTGAGTTGATCCAACTCTCTGAAGCTTCTTTTTTCTGAAAAAAACTATTTTATATGTGGGTTTTATAGATTTGAAATTGCCTTCAAAGGATTTATTTTAGCGATTATTTTTTTGTTAGCGATTCCACAAAACATATTGACACTGCAAATAAGGGGTGATATTATGTATCGGAATTAATCACATATATGATTTTGCATCACATATGTGATATGAAGGAAGGGGAGGATTGGATGTCAGTTAAATCTGCCGAAAGGGTTCTGCGAATTTTTGAACTACTTGCCCATTATCCGGATGGGTTATCAATTAAAGAAATTAGTGAGAAACTTTCATTCCCGCAAAGTAGTACATCTAATCTCGTGGCGACGCTTTTGGAACAGAATTATCTAAGTATAGATGTATTGAAGCGATTTAAATTAGGAGCAAAATTAGTCCATATTGGTACACTTGCTATGGAAAATATGGATATATCTATCCAAGCTAAGCCATATTTGCAAAAATTAATGGAAAATGTTCAAGAGACTGTATTTATGGCAACGCTTGCTGAAAATGAATTAGTCTATGTCCAAAAAATAAACAGCAATCGCTCAATCCGTACGACTGCCCAAACTGGCTATCGTAAACCATTGTATAGCACGGGGTTGGGGAAGACCTTTTTAGCTAATATGTCAGAAGAAGAGAGAAAGCGGATTTTAGACCAGATTGAACTTGTTCCGATTACTGAGAAAACAGTGACAGACAGAGCGAAATTAGAAAAAGAGCTTTATCAGTATTCGATGATTGGATATACGATTGATGATGAAGAAGGAGAAGAAGGATTATATTGTGTGGCGGCACCTGTATTTGGACCAGGACGCAAGCTGGAAGCAGCAATAAGTGTAGCAGGCCCAAGGGAAAGAATGCTTAAACAAAAAGAAGAAGTAGTAGAAAGAGTTCTTTGGACAGCGAAGAAAATTTCGGAAAGTATGGGTTGCATTTTATCCCACACTTAGCAGACAGTAAGACTCAACCGTATGCTTATGAGAATTTGGAGAAGATTGGTTGAGTTTAACTGTCCGTATAGGTTCGAATGGTTCGACTAATCATCAGTGGGGTTGGTCATCTGATGGAAGTTTCACGTTATAAGAAACGAGGTGAAGAGATGGATGTTATTAGTATCGGTGAGACGATGGTTTTATTTACACCCAATACACTCGGCAAAATCCGCTATGCGAATCAGTATACTTCGAGGATTGCCGGTGCTGAGACCAATACTTTGATTGGTTTAGCAAAATTAGGCCATCAGGCTGGGTGGATCAGCCGGCTGGGCCGTGATGAATTTGGTGAGATGATTTTAAATACAGTTCGAGGAGAAGGGGTAGATGTTAGCAAGGTAGTGATTGATGAAACAGCACCAACAGGAATTCTCTTTAAGGAAATCTTGAATCAGGATGCTGTCAATATTTATTACTATCGCAAAGACTCAGCTGCAAGCAGGCTAGAACCAGCTGATTTAGATAGAGACTATATAGCCAATGCGAAATACTTGTATCTATCTGGAATTACACCTGCCCTTAGTCTATCTTGTAGAAAAGTTGTGTTTGAGTCGATTGAAATTGCAAAAGACAACGGATTAAAAATAGTCTTTGACCCCAATATACGCAGAAAGCTTTGGGATGATAAGGAAGCAAGAGAAGTCATTCTGGAGATAGCGGCGAAATCCGATATTGTCTTGCCAGGTATAAGTGAATGTGAATTTTTATTTGGCACGAAGGAATATGGGAGAGCAGTTCAATCCTTCCACGAGATGGGAGTGGAAATAGTAATTATTAAACTTGGAGAGAAGGGTGCCTATTACTCTACTACTGATAGCAAAGGATATATTGATAGTTATCCAGTAAAAACAGTAATTGATCCAGTAGGTGCAGGAGATGGATTTGCTGCAGGCGTCCTGTCTGGGCTGCTTGATAAATTAACCATCAGTGAAGCAGTAAAAAGAGGCTGTGCCATCGGAGCTATGGTTTGTTCTACTAATGGAGATATAGAAGGACTTCCTAGCAAAAGGGAATTAAATCAATTTTTTCAATCCGACTTAACCGATGAAGTGAATAGATAATAGAAGGGAAGCGGTAATAAGATGAGTACACTTCAGAAAATTTTCGATCATAAATTAATTGCCATCATACGAGGGGCTGACCCAGAGGATACATTGAAAATTGTTAAGTCCTTATATGAAGGGGGAATAAGAGTAGTCGAAATTACGATGAATTCGCCGAAAGCGCTAACAGCCATTGAAAGGGCAGTCGACGAATTTGGAGACAGAATGGCGGTAGGTGCTGGTACGGTGTTAGATGCAGAGTCTGCGCGAAGTGCTCTGTTAGCTGGTGCTCAATTTATTTTATCCCCGACTTATAAAGAGGAAACCATCCGGATGACCAAAAGATATGGTGCAGTTAGCATTCCTGCTGCTTTCACCCCAACTGAAATTTTGGAAGCGTACGAGTCTGGAGGGGATATTATAAAAGTTTTTCCAGCCACTGCTGTAGGTCCGAAGTTTATCAAGGATATTCATGGGCCATTGCCGCAAATACCATTGTTACCAACTGGCGGAGTGGATTTAACAAATGTGAAGGAATACTTAGAAGCCGGGGCTGCAGGATTGGGAATTGGTAGTTCGTTAGTAGACACAAAAAAGGAAATAACGGAACAATATTTACAAGAATTAACTGAAAAGTCAAATAAATTTACGTTGTTAGCACAAAATTATTCATTATAAGGAGTGTTTTTTCTATGAAAATAACAGGCTATGAATTATTCACCGTACAACCACGTTGGTTATTCTTGAAAATCGAAACAGATGAAGGAATTGTTGGATGGGGAGAACCAGTAATTGAAGGGAAAGCGGCTACAGTCAAAGGGGCTGTAGAAGAACTAATGACGTATCTAATTGGGAAAGATCCATTAAGAATTGAAGATCACTGGAATGTCATGTATAGAGGAGGCTTTTATAGAGGCGGTCCGATTCTTATGAGTGCTATCGCTGGAATTGATCAAGCACTTTGGGATATAAAAGGAAAATACTATGATGCCCCAGTCTATCAATTATTAGGCGGAGCATGCCGTGACTCTATCAAGGTTTATTCATGGATTGGCGGAGACCGCCCAAGTGATACGGCAAGAGCGGCAAAAGAGTGTGTCGATAAAGGGTTTCAAGCGATAAAGATGAATGCATCGGAAGAAATGCAATACATAGATTCCTATGAAAAGGTGAATAAAGTACTTGAAAACGTTGCAGCTATTCGTGCAGCCGTTGGCAAAAATATCGGGATTGGAATTGACTTTCACGGGCGTGTGCATAAGCCAATGGCAAAAGTGCTAGCTAAAGCATTAGAAGAATTTAATCCAATGTTTATTGAAGAACCAGTATTACCAGAAAATAATGAAGCATTAAGAGAAATTGCATCATTAACGGCTATCCCTATCGCAACAGGCGAACGTATGTTTTCAAGATGGGATTTCAAATCCTTATTAAGCGATGGATATGTTGATATTATCCAGCCAGATTTATCCCATGCAGGTGGAATCACGGAATGCAAAAAAATTATCAGTATGGCTGAAGCTTATGATGTAGCAGCTGCACCACACTGTCCATTAGGGCCGATTGCATTAGCGGCTTGTTTACAAGTAGATGCAACAGCACATAATGCTGTCATTCAAGAACAGAGTCTAGGTATTCATTATAACCAAGGCAGTGATTTACTTGATTACTTAAAGGATCCAACAGTCTTTTCTTACGAAGATGGTTATGTGAAAATTCCGCAAGGACCTGGACTAGGGATTGAGGTTGATGAGGATGTTGTTCGTGAAATGGCGAAAACAGGTCATCAATGGCAAAACCCAGTATGGCGTCATCGTGATGGAAGCGTGGCAGAGTGGTAAGGATGCTGGTTGTACGGCAGGGAGAAACTCCCTGCCGTAGAAAGAAAAGGATTGATAGTGAAAGAGGACGATAGGAGGACTAAGATATGAAGAACAAAGCAACAAAGGTTCGCTATAGTGTTGTATTCATGTTATTTATAACGGTTATTATTAACTATATGGATCGAAGTAATATTTCTATTGCAGCTCCCTTTATTACGGAAGAGCTAGGATTAAGTTCTGTGACAATGGGTCTTATTTTTTCAGCTTTTGGTTGGACGTATTGCTTGCTTCAAATTCCAGGTGGCTGGGTGTTGGATAAACTAGGGAACCGGAATACTCATGCAATTGGGATTGCAGGATTCTCCCTTATGACTTTACTTCAAGGATTTGCAAGCGGTTTCTTAGGACTGTTTATATTACGAGTAGGTTTAGGAGTTTTTGAAGCACCAGCTTTCCCGACAAATAGTAAGGTTGCAGCTAGCTGGTTTCCGGAAAATGAACGTGCAAGAGCAATTTCCATTTACACCTCAGGTCAATTTATTGGACTAGCATTCCTAACACCGACTCTTATTTTCTTCCAACAAACGTTTGGATGGAGAGGCCTGTTTATTGTTACTGGTATTATTGGACTTGTGTGGGCCGTTCTTTGGTTCATTCTTTATCGCGATCCAAGCAAAAGTAAAAAAGTGAACAAGGCCGAACTTGATTACATTCAAGCTGGAGACGGCTTTGTTGATGCAGCTGCTGATAAAGCGGACAAACCGAAAATCGGAAAGAAAGATTTCGCAACGGTCTTAACAAGCAGAAAGCTTTGGGGAATCTATATTGGCCAATTTGCAGTTAGCTCCACCCTATGGTTTTTCTTAACTTGGTTCCCTACCTATTTAGTCGAGTATCGCGGCTTATCCTTTATTAAGACCGGATTTTTAGCATCCTTGCCCTTTATTGCTGCATTTATCGGGGTCCTTTCCGCAGGTTTCCTTTCCGACTTCCTTGTGAAAAAAGGAGTGTCTAGCAATAAAGCAAGAAAAACACCAATAATTGCAGGCTTAATCTTATCTACCTCCATTATCGGAGCCAACTATGTGAATAGTCCAAGCTTAATTGTATTGTTCATGTCTATTGCCTTTTTTGGTAACGGTTTCGCCTCGATCACATGGGTATTCGTTTCTCTATTAGCACCAAAACGACTAATAGGTATTGCCGGCGGCGTCTTTAATTTCATTGGGGGAACAGCCTCTATTATTATTCCAATTGTCATTGGCTTCTTAGTAAAAGGAGGCAGCTTTGCACCAGCTCTTACATTTATTGCCTGCATCGCATTAGTAGGCGCCCTGTCCTATATATTCCTAGTAGGGAAAGTCGAACGGGTACCAGAACGAACAGATAATGACAAAATAATTAACGTCTCTTAAGGAGCAGGGGATAGTTCCCCTGCTTCCTTTTTTAATTCTTCTATTATTGCTATTTTTTCCTACTCCCCTATCCTCGCTACTTTACCTTTTGCGCCAACTGACGATAAATTTCTAAAACAGAAGGAAGATATAAAATGAAAAGCACCTTCTTCATTTATGAATTATCCCAATATTCAAATTTGTTCAAAGTATACAAAATATTATGAAAATATCTACGAAACTGCTAATGTATATTTGCAAAGTAACCACTAATATAAATATTATGTTTATGTTAGTAAATATAACATCAGTCGTAATGGTGTGGCATAAAAAGTTGATTTTGGGATGAGGGGTACGAAAATTCATAGGTTTCTTAAAGGGAGATGGGAAAAGATGTTACATGGTAGATATAGCGGTCATGCTTTTGAAAAAAGGTTCTTACCTAGATTGACGTCCAAAGAAATTAAGGAATTAGATAAGGAAAACGCACTTGTTATTTTGCCGATCGGTGCAGTAGAACAGCATGGACCACACTTGCCTGTTTATACAGATACTTTAATAGGCGAAGGGCTGTTAGTGGAAGCATTAAATTTAATCCCAGATGAGGATGTTTGGATTTTACCATCCTTACCATATGGAAAGAGTACAGAGCATTTAGGAATGTCAGGAACAATAACATTGTCAGCAGACACTTTACAGGCTGTCATTCGTGATATTGCGAAAAGTGTAAAGGAAAGTGGGTTTAAAAAATTGCTTCTGTTCAATACGCATGGAGGGAATCATGATCTTCTAAATATGATGGCAAGAGAAGTACGGATTGAAACAGGGATGAATGTCTTTCGACTAAACCCTGATTATTCGGTCCTACATTCCCTTATTTCTGATAAGGAACAAAAGTACGGGATTCATGGAGGCGAGGTCGAGACGTCCATGGTGTTAGCGTTAAAAGAAGCATGGGTGGACATGGAACTTAGTCCAACAGAGTTTGTCCACTTACCTGAAGATACACAGCATTTATATTTGAAAGGAAACAGTTACTTTGCGTGGGTGATGAAGGATATATCGGAAACAGGAATTGCGGGAGATGCTGCTAGTGCGACCATTGAAAAAGGGGAACAGATTCTCCAATTAGTTAGTGAAAGCTTTGCCGGTGCTATTAAGGAAATGATTCATTTCGATCTTCGTACAGTCAAAAGCATAATATAATTCGAAAACTCAGGAGGAGGTTCTGTATGCAAAATACCAATGTGATGGAAGGACAAAAGCTGCATCCTTTAAATGAAACGATTGTTCATCTCCAAAATGTTAATAAGATTTATCCAAATGGGAAAACAGCCGTTCAAAATGTCAGTCTCGATATTGAACAGGGAGAGTTTGTATCCTTTGTTGGTCCATCAGGCTGTGGAAAATCAACGATTTTTAAGATGATTTCCGGGTTGATTGAACATACAGATGGAGAACTAACGATTCTAGGGAAGAGCCCTCGTCAAGCTCAAAAACAGAGCACAGATGTATCCTTCGTTTTTCAAGATGCTACCTTATTACCTTGGAGAAATGTAATGGACAATATTTTGCTTCCACTTGAATTCCAGCAAATCCCTAAAAAGCGAAAAGAGGAAATGGCAGAAAAAGTGTTGGAATTAGTAGGATTAAAGGATTTCCGCAAAGCTTTGCCAAGGGAATTATCTGGCGGCATGAAAATGAGGGTATCGATTGCCAGGGCGCTTGTGGCGAAACCAAAATTACTATTAATGGATGAGCCCTTTGGCGCATTAGATGAGATAACGAGACAAAACTTGCAAGCAGAGTTATTAAAAATATGGGAAAAGGAAAAAATGACCGTTCTATTCATTACCCATAATGTATTTGAAGCCGTATATTTATCAACGAAAATTGCCGTAATGACCCCTAGTCCAGGAAAGATAGAAAATACAGTCGAAGTGGACTTACCCTTTCCGAGAAATGCTGAATTAAGAACTTCCCATCATTTTAGTGATATAGCAGCAAAGGTTTCTCATTATTTACAATTTTAATAGGTGGTGATTTTTATGTGGTTAGATAAATTAATAGAGTTAGTGGGAGAAGAGAAGGTCATTGTAAGTGATAACTTAAGAGAACGATTGTCTAAGGATTATTACTGGTATTCGCCCGTACTATTCGAAGAATTAAAAGATAAAGTAGCTGATTGTGTAGTAAAACCGACATCGATAGAAGAGATACAAGGGTTGGTAACTTTTGCAGTCGAAAATAAAGTACCTGTAACGATTAGGGGAGCAGGAACAGGTAACTATGGACAGGCAATTCCTTTAAAAGGTGGAATTGTGCTTGATTTAACGAAAATGGATAAATTACTAGATTTAAAAGAAGATACCGTCAAAGTACAGGCGGGAATGCGTCTTGGCGCATTAGAAAAAAAATTACGAAAACAAGGAAAAGAACTAAGGATTTATCCAAGCACTTTTATGACTGCGACAGTAGGTGGTTTCTTGTGCGGAGGTTCGGGTGGAATTGGTTCCATTCGGTGGGGTAATTTATGGGATGGCAATATTCTAGGTGTGACGGTGATGACTTTTGAAGGCGAGCCGAGAATCTTTGAGGTAGTAGGAGAGGAAATAGAAGATTATATACATAATTACGGGACAACCGGAATTGTGTTAGAAGCTATTTTACCAGTGGAGGAGAAGCAAGAGTGGACCCAGCACATCATTTCCTTCCCGACCTTTAAAGAGGCGGTGAAATTTGGGGATGAGTTAGCCCATAAGGAAGAGATAACAAAACGTCTCGTATCTGTGTGTGAATGGCCGATTCCTTCTCACTTTCATTCATTAAAAGACGTTCTTCATGAGGAGAAATCTATTACGATGCTAGAAATAGAAGAGTCCTGTTTGGATGCATTACAAAGCTTAGTAGATAAATATAAAGGAAGTACAGATTTAATGATACCTGCTAACAACTATCATAAAGGTTTAAAGGTATCTGATTTTACATGGAATCATGCAACCCTTTGGGCTCATAAACATGGTGAGAATATGACATACCTTCAAGCTAGATTTAAGGTTGATCGTATTTTTGAACAGATGGATACATTGAGGGCTGAATTTGGAGAGGAGATTCAATTTCACTTTGAGTATATCAAGATAAAAGGAAAAATTACTCCTGCCTCCTTACCAGTCATACTCTATCAGTCAAAAGAAAGATTATATGAAATTATTGATTTCTGCCGAACGATAGAAGTGGAAATTAATGATCCCCATACGTACTTACTTGGATTTGGCGGTTATAATCTGAAAATGGAAAAAATCTTAATGAAGAAACGAGAAAATGATCCTTTCGATTTACTAAATCCAGGTAAGATTCCGGTGAAACAAGAATCAGAGATAATTTAAAAGGAGGGATATTATGGAACAAGCATCACAAAAGGTTACGGAAGTGCAGATAATAGGAATAAAAACGGATAAAAAATGGACGAAAGCGTTTAGCGTTTGGATTCCCCCTTTGATTGTATTTGTATTGTTTATGCTCCTTTGGCAATACGGTACCGTGCTATTTCAAATACCACCCTATCTATTGCCGAAACCAACAGATATTCTTCAAGCTTCACTAGAGAACTGGGAGAACTTGCGAAATGCAGTGACTAAAACGATTACTGCTTCTATCATTGGATTTATTTTTAGTGTGATTGGGGGAGTCATTGCAGCAATATTAATGGCTAGTTCGAAAATGCTGGAAAGAAGCTTGTATCCTTACGCCATTCTTCTCCAGACGATTCCGATTGTCGCGATTGCCCCGATCATTGTTATCTGGTTCGGATCTGGAACAAATGCGATTGTCATTATTGCCTTTACGATTGGATTTTTTCCAATGCTGTCGAATACCTTAGTGGGTTTAAATGCAACGGATCGAGGAATGATTAATCTACTAACCTTGTACCAAGCGTCTAAATGGAAAATTATGTGGAAGGTCCGCATTCCTTTTGCCCTCCCTTATATTATGGCAGGGCTGAAAATCTCCTGTACCCTTGCTGTGGTTGGTGCCATTGTCGGGGAGTATATTGCAGGCATTGGCGGTGGAGACGGTGGGTTAGGCTATGCGATTACCGTTGCCTCTAGTCGCATGGAAACAGCCTACTTATTTGCCTGTGGAATTTCTGCGAGTATTTTAGGGATTGTCTTTTTCCTGTTGGTCAATCTATTGTCAAAATGGGTTTTAGGATCCTGGCATGAATCAGAAATGAAACGAGACAATTAATAGGCATGTGATTTTTTACTAGATAATCGTAAAGGGGGAAATTAGTGAATGAGGAAAATAAAATCATACAAAAAAATTGGTGTGTTCGTCACTGCTATGTCTATGTTGCTGCTTACGGCCTGTGGAGATGCGAAGGAATCAGGCGGAAGCTCTAAGGATGGAGAATTAACGAAAGCTAAATTAGTTACAAATTGGTTTGCTCAGCCGGAGCATGGTGGGAACTATGCCGCCTTAAAACAGGATTTCTATAAAGAAGAAGGACTTGATATGACGATTGAGCCAGGCGGTCCGCAAATTTCGTCTACACAAATAGTTGCTTCTGGTAAAGCCCAATTTGGTTATACGCAAGCAGAGGACGTTCTAATCGCCAGAGATAAAGGAATACCTTTAGTAGCAATTGGAGCAATTTTTCAAAAAAGTCCTCAAGTATTAATAGGGCATGAAGGTGCATTAAAGGATTTCAAGGATTTAGATGGTAAAACAGTATACACAGCACCAGGCAGTGGCTATTGGGAGTATATTAAGAAGGCAAATGACTTAGAAGTGAAGGATATGGCTTATACCGGATCATTGGCAACATTTATTGATGACCCTAATGCCGTCACGCAAGGGTATGTTACTTCGGAGCCTTATGTTTTAGAGCAGGATGGAGTAAAAACAGACTACTTATTCATTCATGACTCTGGTTTTGAAACATATGCCAATGTTATTTTCACGACAGAGGATGTTATTAAAGATAATCCTGAATTGGTTCAATCCTTTATGAAAGCAACGGTAAAAGGCTGGGAATATTACCGTGACCATTCAGACGAAATTAATCCTTTTTTAAAGGAGAAAAATCCTGATTTATCCATGGAATTAATGGATTACGGAGCGAAAGCAGAAGAAGAGTTGATTTTCG
Organism: Niallia sp. FSL M8-0099; assembly: GCF_038006945.1. NCBI lineage: Bacteria > Bacillati > Bacillota > Bacilli > Caryophanales > Bacillaceae > Niallia > Niallia sp. FSL M8-0099. The sequence goes on along the minus strand of NZ_JBBOWF010000002.1, from coordinate 994,259 downwards.
GCGGGGATGCAAAAGAGCATGGATTTGGTTATATGTCTGATGAACGCTGGACAATGCTCCAAGATGAGCTGCTGGATCTTGGCATTATTAAAAAGAAAGAAGATGTTTCAAAAATATTTACGAATGATTATTTAGGTGAATAAGATGAAGGATATTCAATTGATCAATGTTTCTTTGCCATTGCTGAATACGGAAAAGCTTTATACCATTGTGATTCAAAACGGCATGTATACAAAAGTAGAACCACAAACCCAAAAGAGAAATGGGAATTTTTCCGTATTTAAAGACATTTGGAGCAGTAAGGAAGATTATCAACCAATAATAGATATGGGGGGAAGAATTCTTCTTCCCTCTTTTATTGATATCCATACCCATCTTGATAAAGCATTCTCTTTAGAAACGGTGCCGAATAAGTCAGGGACGCTAATCGAAGCAATCAGAAATTATAGCGAAAAAGCTGCCTCTTTTTCCAAAAACGAAATAAAACGGCGAGTAATGAAAGGAGCACTTCAAGCACTCTCACATGGCACCACTCATATACGAACCCATGTTAACTTTGAATGGAATGTATCGAATGAGTTGGCATTAAGCCATCTGCAAGCGGTACTAGAGGCAAGGGATTTGTTGAAGCCCTATGTAACTATACAGGTTGTTCCGATGTTCTCGGATTTGTCGGTGAAGTCGGAAAGAGAAAAAGATGTATTGAAAGAAGCGATTTCCTATGGGATAGATGGAATAGGCGGAGCACCACATTTATCACCGAACGCAACGAAAGATATCGATCAGCTGTTTGAACTAGCCGCTAAATATGATAAGTTCGTTGATTTGCATGTGGATGAACAGGATAATCCGGAAATTTGTACGATTGAAAGAATTATTGATAATACGAAGAAATGGGATTTTCAAGGAAGAGTAACGGCGGGGCATTTATGCTCTCTATCTGCTATGACTGAAGAAAAGTCCGATCGCATTATAGAAGAAATGGCTCTTCAACATATCTACGCTGTCACTTTGCCTGGTGCCAATATGTATTTGCAAGGCAGAGGAGATAAGGGAATCGTTCGAAGAGGAATAACGAGAGTACGTGAAATGCTGCAGAAAAAGGTCGGATTAGCAACAGCCTCCGATAATGTAAGTGATCCATTTCATCCCTTTGGTCGATTTGATTTATTACAAATAGGATTGCTTACTGCTTATACAGCACATTTGGCGAGTGAAGAGGAGCTGATAGCTGTTTTAAATATGATAACTCAAACTCCAGCTGCTATTTTTGGGAAAAAAGCCCATGGAATGAAAGAAGGAGGGGTAGCTGAGTTTGTGTTATTCGATGCTACAAATATATATGATCTTTTTGCGAATCTATCTCCCGCGCGGTATGTATACAAAGATGGTGATTGGATTAGCAGCTCTCAATTCGAGCATCGATTCGGCGAAGGCAGTTTAAGTAGATTAGTAGAGATCGGATAAACGGATGAATGGAGTGAGAAGATGTTTGATCTAGTTTTAAAGAATGCTCAGCTTCCTTTTAAGGGAAATCCTACTAATATAGGTATAAAGGATGGGAAAATCCACTCCATTTCATCAAGCAATTTAATGGGGAATGAGGAAATGGATTTAGAAGGAAATGTATTACTGCCTCCTTTTGTGGAGATGCACACGCATTTAGATACGGTGCTGACAGCAGGGGAACCTTGGTTTAATCAATCTGGTACATTGGGAGAAGCAATTGATATTTGGTCTGTCAGAAAGCAATCGCTGACTAAAGAAGATGTGAAAAATAGAGCATTCAAAGCCCTTAAAATGTTGATGGAATATGGCGTGCTATATGTGAGAGCAGCAGTGGATATTTCCGATTCTGACTTAACAGCTTTGCATGCCATCATGGAATTAAGAGAAGAGCTGAAGTCATTCCTTTCTCTTCAAATAATCGCTTTCCCGCAAAATGGAATTATTTCTTGTCCGGAAAATCAAGAGCGGTTAGAAAAAGCAATATTACTAGGAGCTGATGCTGTTAGTGCAGTTCCGCACTTGGAAAATACGAGAGAGGAAGGAATTCAATCATTGGAATTCGCTTTTTCTCTAGCCAAAAAATATGAAAAAGAAATTCATATTTTTTGTGATGAAGTCGATGATGAACATTCTCGTTTCCTTGAAGTTGTCGCAAGCCTGACAATGCAGGAGAAAATGGAGGGAAAGGTAACCGCTAGCCACGCTAATGCCATGCTTTATTATTCAGATGCCTATGCCAACAAAGTCATGTCATTAGTGAAAAAGGCTCAAGTTACAATTGTCTGCTGCCCATTAGTTAACACTACGATGCAAGGGAGAGCAGATGCTCATCCAAAGGGGAGAGGTATTACACGTTTGAAAGAGTTAGCGGAACAGGGTGTAAATGTATGCATTGCCCATGATGATATCCAAACTCCCTTTTACCCATTTGGAAATGGCAATATCCTTCAAGCGGCCCACATGGCTCTTCATTTAGCACATATGACTGGAAGAGAGGAGCTGAAGCAAATAGTGAACATGATTACGGTTAATGGAGCACGAGCTTACTCTATAAAGGATAAGTATGGGATTGAAGTAGGAAAAGAAGCGAATTTTGTCTGCTTTTCAGTAAAAGATGTATATGAGATTTTCTTTAAGCAACCAAAATGTAGGTATTTATTTAGGAAAGGAGCGTTAGTGGTAGAGACTGTGCCGGAGAGAACTAGCTGGAAATGAAAAGATTAGGAGAGGAAGCTCGAGCTAGAAATGGAGGGAAGGGGGATAAGAATGGCTAAATATGTAATGGTTGATAAGGATACATGTATTGCGTGCGGAGCATGTGGAGCAGCGGCCCCAGAGATTTTTGATTACGATGAGGAAGGATTATCAGAGGTGATGATAGATCATAATACAGGAACAGTAGCGTTAGCAGATGAATTATATGATGATTTATTCGATGCACTTGATGGGTGTCCGACTGGGTCTATTTTGGTAGAGAATTGTCCGTTTGGTGAGGAGAGTTGAAGTTTGTTAATGTGTTTACAGTTTTTTGGGGAAGAGAAGAGTGAATAGAGTCTATTTTGAGAAAAAGATAAAGGCATCCCCGTCTAAATTAGATGGGGATAAATTTTACTTGTAAAGCAGCTTAATTAGTGAATGTCGTTGTTTTTATTTAATTAATAAGGTATAAATATAGTATCTACATAGAAATTCTATATATTTATAGAAAAGAGATGATACAATGACAAAAACAAAATGGCCCCTGGCTTTACTAGCCGTAATGGATATAGTACTACTCATCATGCACTTTTCAGGCTATTATTTTATCTTCCTGCTGCCAACTGGTTATATCCTTCCGCTTATCCTTAACATTTTGATTTTATCTATTATGGGATTTCGTTCTGCACGCATTCGTTCCTTTTGGGTGATAATTGGTTTAATGCTCAGTATTCCTATTTTGCTTTTACACGCGCTCATGGTTTCCCTTTTGGAAAATAATTATACGACCATTGATTCTCCGGATAACAGGCAGTCGTTAGTGATTGAACATCGGAATTTTACCCTTGGTGAAACCACTTATTATTATGAATTCTACAAAACAAAGTTCGGACTTATCGGCAAGCATCTTGACGGCCAACCCATTAGAGTAATGGTTCGTTCTTCCGATATGGGTGATGGGGGAGATGAAAGTGCCATAGGGTGGGAAAACGCCCAATGGATTACAAAGGATGTGGTTCGTTTTCCAACGCTAGAGGGAGAAAAGGATGTGTATCTAAATCCCACTTCTACTCGTAATAATGCTATCCAAAATAAGAAGGAAGAAAACCAATCCTTTTCGTCAGAAATGACGGAAAGGATTGACATTTTTATGAAAATGGCGGAGAAGAAAGAGGATGGGCAAGCAATAGAGATTAATGGTAATCGCCTAGAGGTTCGTTATGATAAATCAGCGAATGAAAGCTGGATAGAAGTTGAAAACGACAAGGAGTCAGGAACGATTCCAAGACAGCAATGTTCCCGGATAGTGAGGAATGAGGAGAACGGCTATTATATGCTGGAGGAATGTACACATAGATGGGAATATCGGTTGTATCCTTTGGGGAACGGGGAAGAGCGTATATACAGATAATAAAATTTGTTTTCGAATCATGCTGATTAACGAGTACGATTTTGCACAAAAGCTGTTGATTATAATCGGTCTTTCCATATAGACAGATAGGGGGTAGAATCAAGCTAAGCAATTGCCCTTTATCTTTTTGCACATTACTTAAGTGCGAGGAGGAATATGACATGTCATTAGATAAACGCAGTACTGCGATATTAATGCAACTCATCCATGCAGACTCTTATATGTCTGTGGAAGAATTAACAGAGAAATTAAATGTTTCCCGCCGAACCATCTATTATGATATAGAGAAAATCAATGACTGGCTCGATAGCCTTGGAATCGACAAGGTGGAAAAAGTGCGGAGTGCGGGATTTATTCTTCCAGATAAAGTGAAAAAGCTTATTCCAACCAACATACAGAAAGTCCAAGCCTGGCATTATGAATACTCACAAGATGAACGCAAGGCATGGATTGCTATTTATATCTTAATGGGCGGAAAACGATATTTTCTGGAAGACCTAATGGAAAAAACTAGAGTTAGTAGAACGACTACTATTGAAGATATTAAATCTTTAAAAATGGATATTTGCTCTTTTCATCTTCATTTGGATTTTGAACGGAAGCAAGGATACACCATATCAGGGGATGAAACGGAAGTTCGGAGAGCAATTGGGTATTATTTATCGATTGCCATCCCCGTCCAAAATCAGCATTCATTAGTAGCTGCTCTGCAAATTCAACTTAGCGACGCCAAAAACAGTGAGCAACTTTTAGCATTGCTGAAACAAGTTTATCATTTACTGTTCCAAAGCGAAAAAGAATTAAATATTAAGTTTACCGATAATATGCTTTACAGCTTAAGTTTGCGATTTATGCTATTTAGCATGAGAATAACGCAAGCAAATTATATAAAAATGGATGTAGTGGAAAAGGAAGTATTACGGAACACGAAAGCATTTTTGGTTGCAAAACAAATTTGCAGGGAACTCGAACGTATATTTCAAACAACCTTTCCTGAAGATGAACAGATTTATTTAACTACTTACTTATTAGGGGCACGTGTTAATTACTCGGAAGAAGATTTAAATGACAATATCCTTTCAGAAGAGTTAATGAAGATTGCCAAAATAATGACGAATCAATTTCAAATCCTTGCTTGTACCTTATTTGATGATCAGGAAACCCTGGTGAAAAATCTCGTTCTCCATTTAAAACCTGCTTTTTATCGGGTCAAATATGGACTTGATGTCGAAAAAAATATTGTTGACGCTGTTAAATCCCAATTTGAAGAGGTATACTTCCTCACGCAGAAGGTGATTGAGCCCTTCGAAAAGCTGATTGGGAAGCAGCTGCCAGAAAATGAAATCGCTTATATTTCTTTTCACTTTGGAGGGTGCTTAAGGAGAGCTGGGACAACACTAATTACTAGGAAAAAAGCATTAGTCGTGTGTGCAAATGGGATTGGCACCTCTCAAATATTAAAACAGCAATTAGAAGGGTTATTCTCAACAATTGATATTACTGATTCTATTTCCGTTAGAGATTATGAGAAGAAGAACTATCATGTTGATCTTGTCTTTTCCACAACAGCGATTCAGAAAAAGGATACACCAGTTTTTATCGTTAGTCCTATTCTATCGGATGCTGAAAAGGAAAGTTTATTAAAAAAGGTAAACGCTATCTTTAATAGCACGCAAAAGCAGCATCTTGCCACAAATCGAATTATCGATGTGGTGGAACGATATGCAACGATACATCAAAAAGACGAGTTGATGAAGGAATTAAGACAATATTTAAATAGTCCAGAAATGACAATAACCGAAGCCTATAAACCAAACTTACTTGATATTTTAAAAGAAGAACATATCCAGACAACTTTAAATGTTCCAAATTGGAAATCAGCTATTAAATTAGCGGCTCGCTCCCTGATAGAAGGTGAATATATTACGGAAGCATACCGAGATGCGATGATTTCAAAAATTGAAAAGTATGGACCTTATATTGTTATTTCACCGAAGGTAGCGATTCCTCATGCTAAACCAGAAGATGGCGTCAAGAAACTAGGCATCAGTCTATTGAAACTTGAAGAAGCCGTTTCATTTTCAAATGATGAAAAGCATGATGTTTCCTTAATCATTACATTAGCTCCTTTGGATCAAGAATCACATCTCAGGGCTTTATCCCAATTAACAGGATTATTTTCCAAAAAAGACACAGTGAACAGATTAATCAAACTTCAAACAGCACAGGATATCTATCAATATATGAAACAATCCTTAATTGATCAGCAATTGGTTAACTAACATGGAGGTGTGATACATGAAATTTTTGGAGGAATCTCTAATTGCTTTAGATGTAGAAGCTGCATCACCGGAAGAGGCTATTATTAGCACGGGGAAGCTTCTAATGAATAGTAAACTTGTTGAAGAAACTTATGTACATGCTATGGTGCGTTCTTTTCAAACAAATGGTCCTTATTTTGTCCTTGCGCCAAATATAGCGCTCCCTCATGCAAGACCAGAAGACGGCGTGAAAGAGGCATGTGTATCATTTGTCAGACTAAAGACACCAGTTAAATTTGGTCATTCTTCTAATGACCCAGTGAGGTTAGTATTCGCTTTAGGCGCTTCCTCTAGTACAGAGCATGTTACCGTGCTGCAAAAATTAACGGCACTGCTATCAAATCAAGAAAATGTAGAAAAACTACTGAATGCACAAAGCTATGAAGAGATTAAACCATTAATAGGAGGACGAATCTAATGAAAATTTTATGCGTATGTGGATTAGGACAAGGAACAAGCTTGATTTTACGAATTAATGTAGAAAATGTACTGCGCCAAATGGGGATAGACGCAGATGTAGAAAACACAGACGTTTCCAGTGCTTCTGCCGAACGTCCTGACTTTATCATTACAAGTAATGAATTATCCCAGTCATTAGCAGGACATTCCTCCAAAATCATTATCGTTAATAATTACTTTGATACAAATGAAATTAAAACAGCTCTTGAAGCAAATATCGTTTAATAAATCCTAAATAATAGAGGAGGAACAAACAATGGAGGTCATTCAATGGCTAGCATCTAACTTCTTCGGAATACCGGCAATTTTATTAGGCTTTATTGTGTTGCTTGGTTTGATCTTACAGAAAAAGAATACAAGCCAAATCATCAGCGGCACATTTAAAGCAATGATTGGTTTCTTAATCATTAATGCTGGTGCAGGAGTTATTACTGGTTCCCTTGGAGTATTTGAACCGATGTGGAGCGAAGTATTTGGGATTGAAGGAGCAGAATTTAGTGCTTTTATGGGACAAGAAGCCTTCAATGCGAAATATGGCTCAGCAGTTACATTAGCGATGTTTATCGGGTTTATCATTAACGTGTTATTAGCAAGATTCACTCGCTTTAAATATATCTACTTAACAGGGCATATGATGTTCTGGACAACCATGATATTTGCAGGTGTCCTTATCGATACAACAACAAATATCCCATTCGCAGCTTTAGTTCTTATATTATCCGTATTTATGGGGATTTATTGGACCTTCCAACCAGCTATCGTCCAGCCGTATATGCGGAAAATTACTGGCCATGACCAAATAGCGCTAGGACACACTTCTGCGCTCGTTGCATTACTTGCATCTTGGTTTGGAAAATGGTTTGGGAATAAAGAGAATGATGCGGAAAAAATCAAATTGCCGAAAGGTCTTGAATTTCTTAGAGACTCCAATGTTATTACTGCCCTGACAATGAGTATTCTCTTCGTAATAGGTGCTGTTATTCTTTCCTTAAAAGATACACCTGCTGCAGATGCCTTAGTTGCTCAAGCTGGCGATCAGAATTTTATCATGTATGCCATTATTCAATCCTTTACCTTTGCAGCTGGTATTGCTGTTGTCCTTTTCGGGGTGAAAATGTTTATTGGTGAGATTGTTCCTGCCTTCAACGGAATCGCTACGAAACTAGTTCCTGGTGCAAGACCTGCATTAGATGCACCTATCGTATTCACTTATGCTCCAAATGCCGTTATTCTTGGATTCCTTGGCGCATTTGCTGGCGGTATCATCTGGCTAATTATTTTAGGGCAAACAGTAGGGTATGTGTTTGTGCCAACAATGATTGTACTATTCTTTCATGGAGCAACTGCTGGTGTTTTTGGGAATGCAACTGGCGGCGTCCGCGGCGCTCTAATGGGTGGCTTCATAACAGCAACCGTTGTCGCATGGGGACAATATCTAATGGTTAAAACGCTGATTGCTTCGACGATTCCAGACACCGCCATGTGGGCTGCGGATTCTGATATGTTCATCTTAGGACCATTATTCAGATTGATCGGAATGCTCTTTAATTAAATAACAATTATATAATCCGACATTGATTCATATGTCGGTTTTTCACTTAATCGATCAGGAGGTAAATGAAAATGAGCTTTATTCGGACATTAAGAGGAGATATTCAACCTAAAGAGTTAGGTTTTACTTATTCACATGAACATATTGTTTGCCGTCCAGCCTATTGGGCTGAAAGAGATGCGGATGATTTACTATTAGATGATAAGGAAAAGTCTAAAAAGGATGTGGCTGATTTCAAACGCCATGGAGGCCAAGCGATTGTTGATGCTACAGCCGTTGATTATGGCCGCGATGTGCAAGCGGTAAAGGAAATATCGGATGAGCTGGATCTCCACATTATCGGTACAGCTGGTTTTAACAAGAGCTTTCTTTGGGATGGAAAGATTAAAGACGAGCTTAAACCGCTTATTGGAAATTACGATACTTATGCGGAATGGATTGATCAAACAAGTATTAATAAACTAACGGAGTTTGTCATTAGAGAAGTGGAAGAAGGACTGGAAGGCACGCCGTTTAAAGCAGGACAAGTGAAATTCGGAACAGGCTATAACCGAATTACGCCCTTAGAAGAGAAGACTTTACGTGCAGTAGCAAGAGCACATCATGAAACAAAAGCTCCAATCCATTCCCATACTGAAGTTGGCACGATGGCATTAGAGCAAATCGAACTATTAAAATCAGAAAATGTGAATCTTGAATTCTTAAGTCTAGGACATATGGATCGTAATCCAGATCCATCTTATCATGAAAAAATAGCGAAAACAGGGGCACTCTTAAGTTTTGACGGCATAGCGAAAATCAAATACGCACCAGAGTCGCTAAGAATTGAATGCATTCTACATTTAGTAGAAAAGGGCTATGAAAATCAAATCCTTATTTCGGGTGATACAGCTCGTAAAAGCTATTATAAACATTATGATTACGGCTTAGGTCTCGAATACATTATTGCCAAGTGGGTTCCTAGATTCATTGAGGAAGCAAATCAAAAAGGCTTTAATGGGGAGCAGCTGGTTCATAAATTCTTTGTAGAAAACCCAGCAAGATGCTTTACATTTAAAAAATAATGAGCGAGGTGTAAGCATGCAATTCCAATACGAAAACTCCTTTGAGGTGAAAGGAAAAATAATCGATAAAAAGGTCGCAATCTTACCAATCGGAGCTGTAGAGGCTCACGGCCCGCATTTACCATTAGGGACAGATAATCTTTTAGCGGAACGGTTAAGTGCAAAGCTCGCCGAACAAGTTAATGGATTTGTTTTACCGACGTTACCTTATGGACAGGTTTGGAGTTTAAAGAACTTCCCTGGCAGCATCAATGTATCGAATGAATCGTTAATTAGTATGTTATTCGATATCGGAGAAAGTTTATACCGTCAGGGCTTCCAAATTTTCGCCATGGTTAATGGACATCTAGGAAATGCTTTTGCCATGAAAGAAGCAGCACGAAAGCTTTATGAAATATACCCAGAGTTAATCGTACTCTACCTATTTTATCCTGGTACAAGCAAAGTTATTGCTGAAGTTAGAGAAACGCCAGCAAGCCATGGCACATACTTTCACGCAGATGAAATAGAAACATCCTACATGTTATATCTAGCTCCAGAGTTTGTTGCGATGGAGAAAGCATTAAATGATATGCCAACCATTCCAATGATTGCCGATGTGACACCAACACCTTGGGAAGAATTCACCGAAACAGCCATTTTAAGTGATGCAACATTAGCCCGTCCAGATAAAGGGGAAAAAATAATCAAAGTTGCTCTTCAAAACATGGTACAAATTATTGAAAAAATGAAAGAGGGCCGCTAACATGTTAAAAGAAAAGCTTTTTGATTTTGTGTTATTCAATTTTCTAGCAAAGGATAAAGAAAATGTCCAGGATATCATGGAAGCTGGAAAAGGCTTTGTTGTTCCAGGAATCGTGGCGTCCGATTTTTCCAACAAGCAAGAAGGGGCTAGTAAGGTTAAAGAATTGAAGGAAGTAGTTGATATCGTCTCTATCGGTCTTGGCGGTGGCGGAGATCCTGTGTATGCAAAACGAGTTCTCGACATAGCCGCTATTTCTAATCCAGGACATATTAATCAGCCATTTGAAAGTGCCATCTATGCAAAAGGATTTCTAGAAGGAAAAGGAGCATCTCCTCAGCTTGTTAATGCATTGGTAAAACCAAGTGGAACCGTTGGAACTGTGAAATTAGCTTCAGGTATGGAAGTAAAAGTAGAGGAATTCGTAGAAATTGCGCTCGTATTAGGAGTGGAGTCCATTAAATTTATGCCTCTATCCGGCGAAGTTCATTTAGAGGAGCTTGTCTATTTAACAAAAGTTGCTGCACAAAAAGGAATTCGTGGTATTGAACCTGCAGGTGGTATAAGTGCGTTCAATATAAAGACAATCATTGATGCAGTAAAGAAAATAGAAATAGAATTTTTTATGCCGCATATATTTGGTTCCACAATTGACCAAGCAACAGGGAAAACCATTCCGACGGAAGTTGCACAAATATTAAATAAACTGGGGGCTTAACTTATGCTAACGAACTATTTTGAAAAAGTAAGCAATCTACTGCAGCTCGTTTTAGAAAAGGAAAAAGCGCAATTGCAATTGGCTGCGGAGAAAGTCGCAGACAGCATTGAAAATGATGGTATTATTCAATTGTTTGGATGTGGCCACTCGCATATCTTAACAGAAGAGGTTTTTTACCGCGCTGGTGGATTGGTACCCCTAAAACCAATCTTATTCGAACCGCTAATGCTTCACGAAGGGGCAATGCATTCTTCCCAGCTGGAGCGCAAAAATGATTATGCACAAAACTTTATAGAGGAATATGAGATTAAGCCAAATGATATCGTTTTTGTGTTATCCACATCTGGGCGAAATCCTGTCCCTGTAGATGTAGCGCAATATGCGAAAGAAAAAGGCGCTTTTGTCATTGGGATAACTTCATTAGAATATTCCCAAAGCCAGCCTTCACGTCATAAAAGCGGCAGCCATCTTTTTAATTCAGTCGATTTAGTGATAAATAATCATTCTGCTAAAGGAGATGCAATCTTAAGCTACGATAAGGTGAAGGTACCATTTGCCCCGACTTCTACTGTTATTGGTGCGACTATTCTTAATAGTATCTTCGCAGAGGCAATTAAAATCATGGCAGATCATGATTTTGAACCACCAGTTTTCTTAAGTGGAAATATAGAAGGATCTGACGACCATAATGAAGCATTAGTAAAAAAATATGAAAAAAGAATCCCGTTACTAACTTTAAATATGAAAGAGGAGTAAGTAACGAGGCAGCTAATCATTGGCATGAAAAAAGAATTTTTAACTTTATAAGAAAGTCTCTTTTATTAACTTTTAACAGGGCTTCTCTCTACTGTATGAGAGAGCCCTATTTTAGTATAAACAAAGATAATTCAGTAAAGGAATCTTCAAAATAAATTTTCTTCCCCCATTTGGCTGATATGCTCCCCGTTTTGGCTGATATATCCCTACTTTGGCTGATATGCTCTTCGTTTTGGCTGATATATCCCTACTTTGGCTGATATGCTCCCCGTTTTGGCTGATATACCCTTTACTTTGGCTGATATGCTCTTCGTTTTGGCTGATATATCCCTTACATTGGCTGATATCCTCCTCGTTTTAGCTGATATATCCCTTAAGTTCCCTGATATCTTCCCCCGCAATTAAAAAATACTAATAAAATCGTAGAATGATCAGAATTTTTTTAAAAAAATATTGAAATGTCAGAAAACTCATGCGATAATACAAATAATTAGTCCAGTAACAAAACTAATTAAAGTGAATAAGAAATAATAGAAATTTTAAAGGATTTACAAACTAGTATTGGAGATAGGATAAAGCATTATGAAAAACAAAGTTGCAGCACATCATGACTTGATAAAAAAAATTAATCGGTCATTGATATTGGAAGAAATTAAAACAGAAAAGTTAATTAGCAGAGCTCAAATTGCGAAGAAATTATCACTAAGTAAGTCAACGGTTTCATCTATTGTGGAAGAATTGTTAGAAAAAAAGTTAGTAATTGAGATGGGAGAACAAAGTCCAGTAAAAGGTGGTGGGAGACCTGCATTAATGTTAGGATACAACACGGATTCAGCCTATGGGATTGGGTTAGACATTGATAGAGTAAGAATTTTAATCATTATTACCAATTTAGTTGGAAAGATAATCTTTAAAAAAAAGGTGAAGCTAACGAATCAAGTAGAAGAAATTATCAGTATTGTCAAACAGAGCATAAAAGAATCTGCTATACCAGAGGAAAAAATTCTAGGGATGGGCATAGGGGTGCCTGGTAGAGCTAATTCAGAAATAGTATTTCGGGCAAAAGCTTTAAATTGGACTAATCTTAACCTTCATGAAATTTTCAAACCGCATTTTCCTTTTCCCACTTTCATAAACAATGATGTCAATTGTGCAGGTCTAGGCGAAATGTGGCTGGATCCTTCAGGGATTAAAAATCTCTTATTCATTGAAATAGGGCAGAGTGTTGGAAGCGCAGTTATTAACGAAGGGAATCTAGTTTATGGTCATGATTACCAAGCAGGTGAGATTGCCTATCAAATAAGCCGGAGTGATTTTGAAAATGGCAAGTTTAACCTGATGGGAAAACCAGGTGTATTCGAATCAAAAGTATCTGGAGTTGCATTGGCAGAGTCAGGTTATTCCCCTGAAGTTTTGTTTCAAAAGTATTCCCATGGAGAGGAACAAGTGATTTCTATCGTAGATAGTTTTGTTATTGAACTATCTGTTTTTATCGCTAATGCAACAAATCTAATAAATCCTGAAAGAGTTATTATTGGTGGAGATGTTTCCGAATCGATGGATATCGTAATCAATCAAATAAGTGAATTAGTTACAAACCTTACTCCAATAAAAACAGAAATAAGTCTGGCTAGGCTTGGAGGGGATGCTGGAGCACTTGGTGCGATAGCGTTTATGTTTAAACAGATAGAAAATCAGTAACACAAAAAGCCATCTTATGGAGGGATGAATAGTGAGAATCATTATTGCAACACATGGTGAGTTAGCCAAGTCATTAATCGAGACTGCTGAATTAATTATAGGTACAAACCACCAAATGAGTTATTTTTGTATGACAAAATCAAAATCAGGAGAAGTAGGAAAGAAGGAATTAACAGAGTTAATTTATAGCGATACTTTAACAGATCTTGTTATTTTCACAGATGTGTATGGGGGAAGTGTCAATAATATTTGTTCTGAAATATTATTGAGTTTACCAGAAAATGAAACATTTCATTTAGTTTCGGGTGTGAATCTTCCTATGATTTTGACTACCATTATGACTTCATATAACGAAGATTCATTGGAAGCGATATTAACTGAATCTATTAAAGAAGGAAGAAATGGGATTAAATACATCAATGAATTAGTAAAAGGAGTGGTGTGAAAATGATTTCTTTATTCAGGATTGATGATCGTCTTCTCCATGGGCAAGTTGCTTTTGGATGGTCACCTTCTGTCGGTGCAAATGTTATTCTTGTGGTAAATGACGAAGCGAAAAATGACAAAGTAAAAGCAATGGCTCTCGATTTGGCTAAACCTAATAATGTGAAATTATATATTAGAGGAGTTGCAGAATCTGGAGAAATAATTAGTAAATTTGCTGAAGCGAAAAAAAGTAATGTATTAGTTCTGGTAAGAAATACAGATGATGCTCTAGAAGTTGCTAAGAACTCCCAAGGTGCTATAAGTGAGATAAATATTGGGGGGCTAAGATACGAAGAAGGGAAGAAAAAATTGACTGATTTAGTTGCAGTCAGCGAAAAAGATATCAATAACCTGAAACAAATAGAGCAGCTAGGTATAAATTTAGATTTCAGAATATTGCCAAGAGATAAAAAACAATCATTCAGTGATTTACTAAAATGAAAAAATATTTCATCAAGATCTACGAACAATGGTCGTCATCATATCTAAGAAAATGGTAGTAAGAATAAGGGGAGGCGAGATTTTTGTTATATGAGGCAATATTATTGGGGTTAATAGCCGGTATAGGAATATTGGATAGCAGATTATTCGGAGTCTTGATGTTAGAACGCCCTTTGGTATTAGGTGCATTGGTTGGATTAGTTCTTGGTGATTTTAAGACGGGGATTATTATTGGTGCGCAACTAGAATTAATCTGGATGGGGATTGCTGGCATCGGTTCATCTACACCACCCGATGTTGTGACAGGAGGAGTCTTGGGTACTGCTTTTGCGATAATTTCTGGAAAGGGTCCGGAAGTTGCCTTGGCACTTGCAGTTCCTATTGCAGTTTTAGCTCAATCACTAGGTGTACTTGTAAGGGTAATTAATACTTATTTTGTACATAAAGCTGATCATTACGCGCAAAAAGCTGATTTTAAAAAAGTTACCCTCATGATGTGGATACCTATCTCTTTATTTTTCCTAAGTGTGTTTGTTCCAACCTTTTTAGCAATTTTATTTGGGGCAGATAAAGTTACGTATCTAATTAATTCAGTTCCAAAAGTGATTTTAGAGGGAATGACTATTGCCGGAAACCTGTTGCCAGCCATTGGATTTGCTCTCTTGATGGATATGCTGTTTTCTAAAAAAATGGCCGTATTTTTCTTTATTGGTTTCTTAGCGGCATCCTATCTAGAACTTGATGTTATGGCAATAGCGTTAATGGGGGTATGTTTAGCAATTCTATTAAACTTTTTCATTGATAATAACGATGCTGGAAAGAAGAAGGACGAAAGTAATAATTTAACGGAGGGAGAGATTAACTTTGAGTGAGGGGAAGAAGCTTAGTAAAAAGGACTTGCAAAGCGTTTTTTGGCGGTCATTTGCTCTGCAGGGTGCCTTTAACTATGAGAGAATGCAGAATCTCGGCTTTTGTTATACGATGATCCCGGTAATCAAGAGATTATATGAAAAGGAAGAAGAACAGGCACAGGCTTTAAAAAGACATTTGGAAATTTTTAATACAACACCAGTTGTTTCTCCTACTATTGCCGGAATTAGTGCAGCGATGGAGGAACAAAATGCAAATAATAAAGATTTTGACACTGGTTCGATTAATGCGGTAAAAACAGCGCTTATGGGACCGTTAGCTGGTATTGGAGATTCATTATTTTGGGGAACATTGAGGATAATTGCCGCGGGTATTGGTATATCCTTTGCAGAGCATGGCAATCTGATTGGTCCAATCCTGTTTTTGCTGCTTTATAATGTTCCCAATTTATTAGTAAGAATTTTTGGATTAAAGTTTGGTTATTCTGTTGGTGTGAATTCATTGGAAAGAATACAAAAAGAAGGCCTGATGGACAAAATTATGGCAATGGCTACTACAGTTGGTTTACTTGTAGTGGGAGCAATGGTAGCAACTATGTTAAATATCACCACACCATTGAAATTTAGCGTAAATGGAGCAGAAGTAGTAATTCAAGACATATTGAATCAAATTTTGCCTAATCTTTTGCCAATATTAGTAACATTTGTTGTCTTTTGGATGATTAGAAAAAAAGTAAGCATATCTAAGATGACAATTGCGACTATTTTTATTGGAATAATTATACATTGGATTGGAATATTATAAAGGAGAGATTATTAATGAATATTACAGATTATTTAAAAGAAACCCCAGCAAAAATGAAGGAAATAATTGCACTATCAAGTGAGCTGTTTTCTACTGTTAAAAAAGAGGAGATTAATAGAATTATTATTACAGGATCTGGAACTAGTTATCATTCAGGGGCGCAAGTTCAACAAAAAATGCGTGAGTTAACTGGATTATCTGTAGAAGCTTATTATCCTTTTCAAATTACAAAGGAATTATTAACAAAGGACACAAAAAATACACTCTTTATTGGAATCTCGCAAGGGGGAAGTAGTTATTCTACCTACAATTCTATGAAATTAGCCAAAGAGTCAGGATGTATCATAGCATCCATGGCGGGAACAGATAATGCACTAATTGATGAAATTGCCGATTATGTACTGACTGTTCAATGTGGGGAAGAGAAGGCAGGTGCAAAAACAAAAGGATTTTATTGCACAAAATTAAATTTGCTTCTTTTAGCTCTTTATATTGGTGAAGAAAATGGGAAATTGAGTAGTGAGGAAACGAAGCAAGTGATAGAAATATTAAATAAAACAAGCGATGCCTTTCTAGATATTTACTATTCTGCGGAAGAATGGGTGCAAAAGAATAGTGAAAAACTAAAAAATGCAAAAGAAATAAGAATTGTCGGCACCAATGAATTATATGGGGATACTTTAGAAGGTGCTTTGAAATTATTAGAGACGATGCGTATTCCTGTAACTGGTTATGAATTTGAAGAATTTATTCATGGAATCTATAACGCAATTAATGAAGATTCTACGATTATATTCTTGCATACAGGAGAAGAGCCGAGAGTAAATAAATTAATTAGCGTCCTATCAGACTGGACAGATAATATCTATATCATTGGCAGTAAGGTAGATGGTTTTGAGGATAAGAATTTGGTGATAGAAAATGGAGATAATTATTTGTATCATTCATTTGTGTATCCAATAGCAGTACAGTTAATATGTGCAATAGTCCCTGCTTTAAAAGGAATTAATCCAAGTACACCAAAAGATCCGAAATTCCATATGAAATTAGAAAGCAAAAAATTGAGCGGGAAAATATAAAGATTAGCAATAGCTGATCAGTAAGTCTATCTTTCTAACCTAAAGGAAGATAGGCTTTTTTGAATTTAAAGATGTCCTATCTATTTTAAGGAGTGATTCTATAATTTTTAGTTTTCGCTCCTTATTTTTGGATGTAAATAGAGAAAATATGATGGCAGGGAGTGAGAGCCTTGATTCGAGGAATAGAAGAAGAGAGGTTAATAGAGTTAGATTTGTTTATTTTTTTCTCCACATATATTTTCTATAAATGGAATATAAATAGAGATTTAAGTTGAAGGGTTAGTAATACAATGTGTCTCCGTACACCAATCAAAAATGCAAGAGACGGAATTCGTCCTATTTGCGTAAACTCCGTCTTTCTATGTTTGGGAAATTATCATATAAGGTAATCTCTAGATCCTTCTTTATCCTTCTAAATGCTACCTCACTTTGCCTATTCTATCGTTTCTTTCTCAGCGGTAGCAGCGCTCCCTTACATCTTTTGCAGATTATAAAAATCAACTATCTTCTTCGCCATTTGGTAAATTTCCTGTTTCAGCGGGGAAGGGGAGATGACTCTGATTTGATCGCCAAAGCCTAAAATATAGGCAATTGCTTCTTGTTCTGTATCACTGCGCAGGCTTACAGGGAGCCATCCCTCTGCAGTTGGTGTTCCTATTCTTTCGATTTGCACAAAACGTGTGGTGAATTTCATTCTATGAATAATCGATGGCGATGCTTCCACTTCTACCTTATATTCAGGAAGAGAGCTAATAAAAGTTTGTGTGGATTCCAGCCAATATTTCTCTAAATTGAAGTCGATTGGTCTAGTAAAAGCTTCCTCTGTCATCACTAAGGACAGGAGTCTGGATGCTCGATAATTTCGTATCTTTTTGTCTGAGGAGGCAATTAAGTACCAAGTACTGCCTTTAGCTACTAATCCTAAAGGATTGACCATTCGAAAAACTACTTTTCCGTCAGCTCGCTCATATTGAATATGCAGTACTTTTTCTTTCCAAATTGCTTCTTGGATTATTTTAAAGGAAACAAGTTTTTCCGCTGGTTGTTTCCATGCGGTTGTATCTATATGAATTCGGTTCCAGACATCGAGGGAACCTTGTCGAAAAGTATTCGGGAGTGCAGCAACCATTTTCTGGCGGGCATCATGCCATTCTTTTGCTAATCCGAGATCGGACAGCAATTGAACAGAAGGAGAAATAAGCAAAGACAACATTTCATCATACTTTAATCCAGTTAAGTTCGTACGATACTGGTCAAGCAATGTCCATCCGCCCATTTTCCCTCTTTCTGCTACAATGGGTATTCCTGCTGTACTTAAAGCATCCATATCCCGATGGATTGTTCTTTCTGTAACTTCTAATTCCTTCGCTAATTCTTTTGTTGTCATTTTCCCTCTATTTTGTAACAGGAGCAAAATGGATATCAACCGATCAGCCCGCATACAACCACCTCTAAAATTATATATATGACAAAAGGTGTCATTATTAAACATTATACTATAACCATCGAACGTTTTAGGAGGAATGTATATGAAAAAACAGCGGAATATCGTATTATTTACAGCAACAAGTCTAGATGGTTATATTGCTGGGAAGGATGAATCATTAGAATGGTTATTTAAAGTAGAGGGAGAAGGAGATAATGGGTTTTCTGCATTCTACGAAACGATAGATACTATTCTAATGGGAAGAAAAACATATGATTGGATTATCAATCATACGAACGATTTTTCTTATAAAAATAAGGAATGCTATGTTTTTTCGAGACAGGAAAACAAGGATACAGACGAGGTGACATTTATAAAGGATGATATCATCGAGTTTGCAAATAAATTAAAAAAACAAGAGGGAAAGAATATATGGATGGTTGGCGGGGGAGAACTATTACACTCTTTTCTTAAAGAAAAGTTAATAGATGAGTTCATTCTTACCATCGCCCCTGCGATAATTGGAGAAGGAGTTCCTTTATTTAAAGAAGCTGATTATCAAGTGGACTTGATCTTAAAAGGAACAAAATGTTTCAACCAGTTTGTAGAGGTTCATTATGAAAGAAGAAGGTAAGAGATTGGGCTAAAAAAAGTTGAAATATCTTAAACCCGGTCCCTTTACTGCGCCCCAATTGTTAGATACATCTAACAACGGGAGGCGCAGTTTTTTTATGTCCAAATAGGATAGGAATTTAAGCAAAAGGAATCTTTTCTCACGTGTACTTTTCGTAAACTCCATATAAATGCCATTATTAATTTATACTACTTATAGTAGTATAAAAGGTAAATAAATGTTTTATAGAATAATTAGCTCTTATATGTAGGGAAATAAGAGAGGGGGAGTCTAGGTGCAAAAAACTATTTTACTTGTGGAAGATGATCTTGCGATTAGTGATATGGTAAAAAGATATTTACATAATGAAGGATTTAATGTGGAATGTGTTTTTGATGGAAAGACGGCAGGACAAATGTTTAAGGAAAAGCGTTATGATTTGATTTTATTAGATATCATGTTACCGAAATTGAGTGGGATGGATGTTCTTCAAAGTATCAGAACAACTAGTTATATTCCTGTTATCATCATGTCAGCGAAAGACACAGAGATTGATAAAGCTTTAGGATTAGGGTTTGGTGCAGATGATTATATTACAAAACCATTTTCCATGATTGAACTAGCTGCAAGAGTAAAAGCAGCGATTAGAAGATCGACGCAGTACGCTGACAAAAGCCGTGAAGAATCTAAGCCATCAAGGATGAAAGTCTATGAATTGGAATTAGATAAAGAAAATCATCGGGTATGGAAGAATGGTTTGGAAATTAATTTGACAGCGACAGAATGGAAAATCCTGCTTTTGTTTTTTAGCAACCAAAAGAAAGTGTTTACAAAGGAACAAATTTATCGTTCTGTTTGGAGCGATGATTATTTTGGTGATGATAATGTTATTAATGTCCATATGAGACGATTGCGCGAAAAAATTGAGGATAATCCCTCTGATCCTATTTATATCAAAACAATATGGGGGATTGGTTATAAGTTAGGGGAGTTTGAATGATTATCTGGATCAGTATTATTTTGGTTCTTCTTATTTTTAACGTCTATCAATATCGACAAAGGAAAAATCGGGATCAACATATAGCATATATATCAAACAAACTAAAAAAAATTCTGCAGAGGCAAACGAATGAAAGAATTCTCGTGGTCTCAAATGATCAACAATTAAAAGATCTCCTTATAAACATCAATCAAGTATTAGATGATCGTCACGAAAAGTCCCGAGAATTTATCAAAATGGAACATTCCATGAAGCGCATGCTTGCAAATATTTCCCATGACTTAAAAACACCTCTTACGGTAATTGCCGGTTATATTGAAATGTTTCAGAAAGATTTTCCCATTACAGAAACAGAAAGAGTGCAATTATTAAGTCAGGTGCATGACAAAACAATGGAGCTTATTCAATTAATGAATACATTCTTTGATCTCGCAAAGCTTGAGTCTGGTGATAAAGAAATTCCCCTTGAAATAGTAAATTTATCTGAACTATGCAGGAAAAATATCTTAACATTCCATGATTGGATAAGAGCCAAAGGGCTAGAGGCAATGATTGATATCCCTGATGAGTCTGTCTTTGCGCTGGGAAATGAGGAAGCTGTAAATCGTGTTTTACATAACCTCCTTTCGAATGCGCTCCGTTATGGTCTCGATGGGAAGGTAATTGGATTAAGCCTGCATTTTGATGAACAGCAGGTTTATATAGAAGTGTTTGATCGCGGGAAGGGAATTGACGAAGCTGACCAAGCTAATATCTTTGAGCGTCTATTTACACTTGACGATTCAAGAAATAAAGCATTTCAAGGCAGTGGTTTAGGGCTGACTATTACCAAAAGGCTAGTCGAAGAGATGCACGGAGAAATTTCCGTGCATTCTATTCCATATGAAAAAACTTCATTTTACATTACCTTTAGGCGAATGAATGGGTAAGGAATCTTAAGGTTTTTGTAAGATTTAAGACAGAAAAAAGCAAGGGATAGGAGCTAAAATGAATACAGATAGTAAATGAGGAGGATTTAGATGGACTATGCTGTACGAACAAAAGATTTAACCAAAACCATACAAGGACGTGAAGTCGTATCCCAGGTTTCCCTTCATATTAAACAAGGAGAAGTATATGGATTTCTTGGTCCTAATGGTGCAGGGAAATCTACGATTATGAAGATGCTGACCAATATGATTAAGCCTACACAAGGTAGTATTACAATCTTCGGAAAGCCTCTTCTTCCGAATTCCTATGATTACCTGACGAGAATTGGCAGCATGATTGAGTATCCGATTTTTTATGAGAAAATGACTGCTTTAGAAAATCTAGAACTACATTGTGAGTACATGGGTTACCATAACAAAAAAGCAATTAAGGAAGCGTTAGAGTGGGTTGGCCTTGAAAATGTGGAAACAATGAAACCAAAAGACTTTTCCTTGGGGATGAGGCAGCGTTTATGTGTTGCCAGAGCAATTATCACTAAGCCGGAATTATTAATTTTAGATGAGCCGATTAATGGGCTAGATCCAGCTGGGATTAAGTCAATGAGAAAATTGTTTAATATCCTTAATAAAGAATATGGAATGACCATTTTGGTTTCTAGTCATATAATCGGTGAAATTGAACAAATTGCAGACACGATTGGTGTGATAAAAAACGGTAAACTTATCGAAGAAGCAACGATGGATTCTATAAAGGCAAAAAATACCGATTATCTAGAATTAGTAACAAATAATCAGCGCAAAGCAGCTTTTGTTTTACACAATAAATTGAATATGAATAATTTGAAAGTGATTGATGATGAGGTGATTCGTATTTATGATACAGCCATTACTCCATCACAAATAACGAAAACGTTGATAGTAGAGGATATTGATGTAGAGTCTATGACAAAGAAACAAACCTCATTAGAAGAGTATTTTATAAAGAAAGTTGGATTGGAAAAAATCAATCATTAATTAACTTTTAATGATAATAGGAGGATATATTTTGTTTCATTTAATCAAGCTGGAGCTTAGAAAACATAAATTAGGTTGGTTTATTAAAGGAGCTATTATTGCTAATATCGTTATTCTTGGGTTATTATGCATGATTACTTTCGAGCAAATAATGGAAGGAGAGGAATCCTTTCAAAGCTTTGCGGATTATTCCATGGTTGCTGGAACAATGGTTCGTGGCGTATTTGTTGTTTTTGCTTCTGTGCTAATTTCGAAGGTCATCATAGATGAGTTCAAAAATCGCACTGCGCTTGTTTTGTTTTCTTACCCAATAGATCGGAAAAAAATAATGAGCGCAAAGATTGTCCTGA
This sequence comes from Niallia sp. FSL M8-0099, assembly GCF_038006945.1. Taxonomy (NCBI): domain Bacteria; kingdom Bacillati; phylum Bacillota; class Bacilli; order Caryophanales; family Bacillaceae; genus Niallia; species Niallia sp. FSL M8-0099. The sequence continues at coordinate 971,817 of NZ_JBBOWF010000002.1, read as the reverse complement.
TTTTTATTATGACATTGGCGACGTTGATTATTTCTAATCTGTTTGTCATTCTGAGTTTTCTCGGGCTAAATCAAGTATTTCATCTAACAATTGAAATGAATGTAACGATTAATCAATTTCGTTCCGAGCTATTAAATATATTGGTATTTAATGTGGCAACTGCAGGTGCATCGCTTGTACCTCTCTATTTTGGGATGAGAAATTATTCAACCCCTGCAACAATTGGTTCCTCTCTGTTGATTGTTATGATTATGTGTTCCTCGATCGGGACGGACTTTTCCTTGGCCAATATTATTTATATCCCTATTGCTTTAACAATTGTTGCAATTGGCATTGTTAACATGACTATACGCAAGATGGATTCAATTGATTTACAGTAATTATTTCAGGCGCCAAGAAAACTAATGAAAAAAGGGAAGCAGAGGAGATTCTGCTTCCTTATTTTATTTGTGAATATCCTTGTTGTCGTAATGCTTCAAATACTAGTATTGCTGCTGTATTGGAAAGGTTTAGGGATCGAATGTGTTCGGTCATTGGAATTCGTAGAAAATGGTCTTTGTGTGTTTCTAGTAAGTCTTTTGGCAAGCCCGTTGTTTCTTTTCCGAATATGAAGTAATAGTCCTTTGATTGGTCAGTGAAATCATAGGCTGTATAGGTTTTTTCAGCGAATGTTTCAATATAGTAAAATTCGCCTTGATTTTTCACAAAAAAATCGTCTAATGAATCGTAATAGGTAATATTTACGTTCTCCCAGAAATCTAGACCTGCTTGTTTGATCATCTTTTCATCGGTTGAAAAACCAAGTGGTCGAATTAAATGCAGCGCTGTATTTGTTCCTGCACAAGTACGTGCAATATTGGCAGTATTAGCCGGAATTTCTGGCTGATACAAGACAACGTGTATGGCCATGAATGTCACCTCTATTTATATTTTCCCTTTCGAATTATAGCATATTTTGAGGCAGCGGCAGATTTATTTAAAGGATAACAGCCTCTTAAAATAGGGCTATTTATCAAATAACCCTCACTCTACCTTCAAGTTAGACGTCAATTCTAAATATTACTTGCATTTTTTGTATTCTATCGTATCTTTTCTTCTGTCGAAAGTCTCCTTATTTTTCCATAAAGTAAAGGTACCTAGGAATAAAAAGGGAAAGGCGCTTTTCTGGAAGGAAACGAATGTGGAAGGGAAGAATTACGAGCAATTAGTAGAGGAGTTTACTCCGATGATCCACCATATGATAAAAAAGTTGCTGATTTATAAAGACAAGCAAGAGTTTTTTCAAATTGGTTTAATAAGCATTTGGGAAACGATGAGTCAGTTTAAGGAGGAAAAGGGTAAATACAGCAATTACTTATATCGACATATGCAAGGAAGATTTCTTGATGAATTGAAGCGGCGGACAAGAGAGGCAGAAAGGAATGATTACCCAAGTGAAGAGTTTTGGGCGCTGATGGAAAGTCCTATTCTATACCGAGAAGAAGAGGACTATATAAAAGGTCTTTGCAAGGAACTATCTGAGGGGGAGACAACTTGGGTAATAGCCACCTTTGTTCATCAGCTAACTGTAAAAGAAATAGCACAGAAAGAACGAGTATCGCCTTCTACTGTGAAATGGTGGCGGAAAACAGCGAAGGAGAAGTTGAAGCGGATATTGGAATTCTAGAGAGAAAGCGATGACTAACCACTACGAATAACATCCCTATTGATTATGAGAATCTTTTATTTGGATGGATCATCCTTCACTTAATAAATTGTTCGAGAATTCATATAGTCCAAATTTTACTGAACCTATATAATGGATTGTATATGACCGTAAAAATAGGGAGAAAGCTATGAAATTAGAACCGTTTATTAATGCAAGTCCTGATATTATTATTTTAAAGGATAAAGAAGGCCGCTGGATAGAAGCGAATCGTAACACATTGGAACTTTTTAATATAGAGAAATATCAAGGGAAAACAGACGAGGAATTAGGAGAGCTATATCCTCATATTGCTGCGTATGTGCCTGGCTTTGTGAAAAGTGATCTCCAAGCTTGGCAGACAGGAAAACAGATAGAAGTAAAAGGGTCGTTTTTTTTCCAAAACTCAGAGCGTATATTTGAGATAATTAAGGTACCGATATTTGATTCAGCTGGAAATCGTCAAAATCTAATCGTATTTGGACGAGATATTACGAAATTAGAAAAAAGTGAACAAATATATAAATCTCTATTTCTACATGACCCAGATGGAGTCTATACTTTGGACAAGGAAGGCAATTTTTTAGATGTTAATAAAGTTGCAGAAGAAATCAGCGGGTATACAAAGGAGGAATTAACGAGATTAAATTTCCGTGATTTAATCGTACCTGAACAACTTCCGAAAGTGCTGCTGCGTTTTGACAAGGTCTGTTGTGGAATGACTCAAGGGATTGAGTCGCAAATCATTCGAAAAGATGGGAAAATCCGGGATATCAAATTGACCACGATTCCATTGAAGTTAAATGATCAAGTTATCGGTATACATGGAATCGCCCAAGATATAACAGAAAAGAAAAGCATTGAGGAACTGCAAAAGAAACAAAAGGCTATTTTATCGAGAATTGCCGTGGGTGAACCATTAGAACAAATAATTGAATATATTACTGAAAGCGTAGAAGAACTTTTAAAAGGAATTTGTTCGATTATGTATTATGAAGAAGAGCATAATTGGCTGCGTTTTGGCTATGGTCCAAAGCTAGATTCTACATTCATTGAAAAAATTGATAAGTTTCCTGTAGGAGAGAATTTTGCCTCCTGTGGCCATTCAGCATACACGAAGGAATTAAAAATTACAGCGGATATAGAAACAGATCCATCTTGGTCAAATTGGAGGGCAATTGCACTCGCGAATGGATTGCGTTCCTGCTGGTCATTGCCCATTATCTCATCTAAAGATTCCTTATTAGGAACATTTGCTGTTTATTATAAGGAACCATTGGAACCAAAGGATTCTGATATTGAAATGTTAAAAGATTTTAGTCATTTGACAGGAATTGCTTTGGAACGCCATTTCCATGAAGAAAAGATTAAATATCTAGCAAATTATGATAGTTTAACAAATCTGCCGAATTTGCGGTATTTAAAGGAGATCTTCTCGCAGCGCTTACAAGAAACGAGCCACCTTGCAGTTATGTTTTTAGATTTAGATAACTTAAAACCACATAACGATACTTTTGGTCATTCATCAGGAGATAGGTTAATACAAGAAGTAGGGAAACGAATTCAAGAAGCCATTGGTGAAAAGAATGTGGTGGCACGAATGGGCGGGGATGAATTTGTTATATTAATTAGTAATTATATTAGCAAATCCATGTTACGTGCATTAGCTGCTAAAATTCTCCAAGCAATTGAAGAACCGATCATTATAGATGGTCAAGAATTTTCCACCCATGGAAGCATCGGTATAAGTCTTAGTGGGGAACATGGCCAAACGTTTGAGGAACTGATGAAGAATGCTGATATTGCTATGTATAGTATGAAGAAAGTGGGTGGCAATGCCTTTAATTTGTATGATCCAAAAATGAATGAAAATGCTGTCAGTGCTTTTCAGTTAAAGAGCAATCTAAAAAAAGCACTGAAAGAAAACGAGTTTGTTCTTTATTACCAACCTAAAGTGAATATAGAAACAGGTAATTTTATTGGAGTGGAAGCATTAATTAGGTGGATTTCGCCAGAGAAAGGGGTAATCAGTCCTGCAGCCTTTATTTCCCTAGCGGAGGAAAGTGACTTTATTTTACTGCTTGGTGAGTGGATTCTAAATGAAGCATGTGCTCAAATAAAAGAATGGGAAAAGTTAAATATAAAAATCCCCATCGCCATCAATGTATCGATTAAACAGCTCTTAAAACAAGATTTCGCTGCACTAGTGAGCAAAAAACTGATGGAATATAAGATTTCTTCTGAATACCTAGAAATAGAAATAACAGAAAGTGTGTTATCTAACCATGAATTTCTCGTTCGAGATACGGTTTCTACATTGCGGAGCATGGGCATAAAAGTCTCCATTGATGACTTTGGAACGGGATATGCTTCCTTCATGTACTTAAAACAGTTTCAAGCAGATACGATTAAAATTGATAAGTCATTTATTAGTCATCTTCCTGCTAGTCAGGAAGATGCAGCCATTGTTTCAGCGATTATCATCCTTGCATCGGAATTAGGTATGAATGTGATTGCAGAAGGAGTAGAAACCCATGAGCAGTCTGACTTCCTAAAAAGCAAAGGATGCACTAACCTACAAGGCTACTTATATAGCAAACCCCTTCCACCAAGCGAAATACTTTCATTTTTAACGGAAGCAGAGGGACGGTTCTTGTGAGGTCAATGACCTTCCATCGAACCGTCTTTTTTCTGTTTTTACAGTTGATTCCTAAAAATTAACAAAATGTTAACAAATTCCTGCCTATAGGAAGTTTTACTGGTTATTCATTTCCTTCATAATAGTTCTAAAGGAGGTGATAAATTTGAAAACAAGAGGGGAAAAAAGTTGTATTGATTATAAATTACTTAAAGAGAGGAGGTTACAGAAAAAGCTCACTCAGTTTGAGCTTGCGGATGAAACAGGCTTACACTATGCCCACCTTGGTCAAATTGAAAGAGGGCAAAAGGAACCAAAAGTAAGTACCCTATACAAAATTTGTGAAGTACTTGATTTACAGCTGGATGCAGTTCTTATTAAAGAGACGATGGAGGAACTAGATTAAAAAGTGTGTGAAAAAGAAGGAGTGTTAAAGATGAAGAAAGAGTGTATTTTAAATAAATATATTGCCAATGAACGCACGATGACCATCATGCCCATGGAAGCAATCGAATATGGCACAGTGGTAAAAGAAGTAGATCGGACTGTGTATGTCAAAGAAACTCCCTTTGACATAATCAAGGAGAATCTATTAATTGGAGGTTCTGATTTTGATGGAAGACGTCGTTCTATTACATATAAATTAGGAATGCAGAAAAGACTGCCTATGCCAATTAACCCCCCAAGAAATATATATGCATTTCCCACCCATGCTCCTAGGCAATTTCACTGTCAATGGATCTTCACCGAGCATATCGATCACATACACCCAGTAAAACACAATGAAAAATTTAAAAGCGCTATCATTTTTAAAAATGGAGAAAAAATCTTTACGGAAGTATCTCCCTATATCCTAGAGACACAGATTATCAAATCATGGAGGGTAAGAAAATCAATGGAAGATAGAAAGGATATCCGGCAATAGGCTCTTATAATGAATAGTGGGTTCAAAGGAACAGGCTTCTATGAGGTCCCATTATTTATATAGAACAGTTTATCCCTCTTTCCAAAGGATTAGGAAATGTCTGAAATCTAGCAGGAGAGGATATAAGAGAATCGGAGGGGTGGTTCTACTGTTACCCTGTTATAGGCATAAGATATGACTGGGTAGAACCATTCCCCCTTTGGTAACGATGCCAGTACAAGAATTGTCGACCGTTACCGACTTTCAAAATCGCGTTTCATTCGGGCAATCATTAATAATTCGGCAGCATCTCGTTCATTTAAATCATTAAATATGGAAACTAGTTCTTTTGCTTCTTCTGTTAGTGTTTCGTTGGCTGCATGTTCATTAATGGATTCTCGTTCTTTTATTATACTAGTGCTGATTGACGGTTTGTCATCCTGGATGACTATATTTCCGCTTTTTAAGGATGAATCTCCTAAAAATTCCTCTCCAGCAAGCAGCCAATCAGCAGATACCTCAAATTCCTTCGCAATGGTGTAAATGGCCTTAGCTCCAGGTAATGATTTCTTTTTCTCACTTTCCCAGTCTCCAACATTTCCCGAAGATACCCCAATTCTTTTTCCAAAAGCAGCTTGCGACAATCCGTGTTTTTCTCTTAATAATTTGATACGTTCCCCAATATGTTCGATCTTTTTCACTAATTTAAACTCCCTTCACACGAAAAAATGTATTTATACGAAATTTCGTCTATTTTCGGTTGACTCACTCGAAAAAACGTGTATAATTTGAATTAACAAATGATATTTGCCCACCGGTGTTCTAGCTAGTAAATATCACTTTGTGAAAAAATAGTAGTAAATTTCCGGTAGTTACTAAGCTTAGAATGGACCGGAAAGTTGTAAGAGCTGTCTGACATATAAATAAGTTCCGATTTATTTGGTACATCATTTCTAGGATGCTCGATGAGCGAAGCAGATAAGCGTAGGGAAGCTATGCCCATTTATCTATTAACCTAGCAATTGTACACGAAAAAAAGTAGATTCATGCATAAAATAATCTGAATGTAAGATTAAAGAAAAATGGTAATACTTTTTCAAAGTCACAAGCATTTACAAAGAATAAGCTGTTTGTAAACAAGGAGTGGTTTGATGCAAATTGGAATGATTGGTTTAGGAAAAATGGGATTTAACCTTGCGTTAAACTTAGCAAACAATCATCATTCTGTCTATGGTTTTGACGAATCTAGTGATGCTAGAAATAGAGCGAATGAAAATGGGATACATATTGTGGAAAGTATAGATCAAATGCTTATAAATATGCAATCTCCAAGAGTAGTATGGGTAATGGTACCAGCAGGAAAACCAAGTGAAATCGTGATAGAAAAGCTGCTCGAAAAAATGAAAGCGGATGATATTGTCATTGATGGAGGAAATGCAAATTATAAAGACTCTATCCGCCGTGCCGCCTTAGCTGAGGAAAAGGGCATTCATTTCTTAGATGTCGGCACATCAGGGGGAATTTTAGGCGCCAACCAGGGTGCATGTTTAATGATTGGAGGCAGTCAGGAAATTTTTGAACGAATAGAACCAATATTTAAAAGTGTTTCTACTCAAGATGGTTACTTATATGCAGGAGAATCTGGCAGCGGTCATTTCTTAAAAATGGTTCATAACGGAATTGAATATGGCTTTATGCAAGCAATTGGTGAGGGATTTCAAGTGCTGAATCAAAGTCAGTATGATTTTGATTTAGCTAAAATCGCTGCTGTCTGGAATAATGGTTCTGTCATTCGGAGCTGGCTTATGGAATTAATGGAATCTGCCTTCCAAAAAGATGCCAGACTCGAAAAAATTCGTGGAATGGTAGCATCATCGGGTGAGGCAAAGTGGACAGTTGAAACAGCATTAGATTTAGAAGTTCCTGTTCCCATTATTGCTTTGTCGCTTATGATGAGAAACCGATCACTGGAAGAGGACAGTTTTTCTGCGAAAGTGGTTGCTGCTCTCCGTAATGAATTTGGCGGCCACCGTGTGATTAGGAAGTAATTTTATATTTTATATAATTATTTCATATTTTTCTGCGGAAGGAGGACAGTGTTGTAGTAATTTGTGCAATTATGAACATTTTTAAAAATATAAGGGAGTGATAAGACAAATGGCAACACTATCCATTGGTCAAGCACTAATAATCGCCATTTGGGTTGCAATCGTTATGTCCCGAGGGATAGGCTATGCAACTTTAACATTGCGCTTTAGCCCGTTAATGACAGGGTTAGTTGTTGGAATTGTAACAGGACATATAACAGAAGCGATGATTATTACAGCGGCAATTCAATTAGTTTATATGGGCGCAGTTGCGCCAGGAGGTGCATTACCAAGTGAGCCTGCTATCGCGGCAGCTATTGCTGTAACAGTAGCTGTATTAGGGGATTTTACACCGGAAAAAGCAGTGGCTATCGCAGTTCCAGTTGGAATACTAGGTAGTTATGCTTATCAATTCCGCTTCTTTTTGAATACGTTTGCATTACGGGTGTTAGATAAATATGCAGCAGATGTAAATGACAGAGGAATATTTACATCTGTCATCATTATCCCGATTGTCATAAGTTTCATTCTTTATGTTCCATTAGTGTTTATTGCTCTTTACTATGGAGCTCCGGTTGTTGCTGATTTTGTTAATTCAATTAGCGATGGTCCAATTATCCACGTGCTTGAAGTAGTTGGCGGCGGTCTTGCTGCTCTGGGTATTGCCGTTATTATGCATGTTATCGGTAAAAAGGAACTGCTTTTATTCTTTTTTCTAGCATACTTCATGAGTGTTGCTTTAAAAGACTTACAGATTAATACGGTAACGTATGCGATTTTCGGTGCTATTCTTGCTGGTCTGTATGTATTATTCACGAGAGGGAAGGAAGCAGCTTAAGAACTTAAAAAGGTGGGTTGATTGATGAGTGCAGAAGAAAAGAAACAAAGTCCAGAGAATTACCCTGAGCCAATTACAAAAAAAGATTTGCTTAAGGCTTGGGCAAGATGGTGGTGGGCAAATGAGATCCCGCATACCTTTGATAGAATGGTGGCTCCTTCCTTTTTATTTGGAATGACGCCAATTCTGAAAAAATTATATAAAGATAAAAAAGATTTAAGTGAGGCGTACCAAAGGCACTTATTATTTTTTAACACGCAAGCCATTTGGGGCGGAGGTACATTGACTGGTATTACAGCATCCCTTGAAGAATCCCGCGCGAAAGCACTTGCTGAAGGAAAAGAGGAAGAAGCGCCGAGTCCAGACATGATTAACAATACAAAAGTAGGATTGATGGGTGCTCTAGCAGGGATTGGAGATGCGATTGACTCCGGTACTGTCCAGTATATTTTTATAGCAATCGCTTTGCCATGGGCGATGGCAGGCAGTCCTCTTGGAGCATTATTTCCGTTCCTTGGTTTCACGCTCGTAACATTTCTTTATGGCTATTATTTTGTCAGAATGGGCTACGGGCTGGGACGTAATGCAGCCAAAGAAATTTTAGCAGGAAGCCGTATTAAAACGATGATTGACGCATTATCTGTTCTTGGATTGTTTATGATGGGCATCTTGGCAGGGTCCTATGTAAAAGTAAGCAGCTCATTATCCTTTACTCTATCAGAAAAACAATTCGTGCTGCAGGATATTTTAGACTCAATTTTACCAGGGTTACTGCCTTTATTAACCGTATTAGGTGTTTACTTATACTTCGATAAAAAAGGCTTTAATATTACCAAAGGATTATTATGGCTAACTGGTACATTAATTGTACTCGGTGCAATCAAAGTTTTATAAATCTATTATTTTTGAGAAGTGATTATATAGGTAAGGAAAAAGTTGATAAGATTATCCCAAAGTAAAGGAGCAGGTGTATGGAAAATCGAGCAATTTTGGTGATTACACATGGGGAATTCGGCATCGAGCTCATTAAAAGTGCAGAAATGATTATGGGACCTCAGCGAAATTTACGAGCTTTAGCACTGCGACCAGGTGAATCAGTAGATGATTTGCGTGAGGATGCAAGTAAAATAATGGAGGAGAATGAGAAAAACGGCTTGGAAACCATTTTACTTGTAGATTTATTGGGCGGCAGCCCTTCTAATGTATCTTTATCGTTATTAAGCAAGTATGACTTACACATATTAACCGGTATCAATATGCCGATGTTAATTGAATTATTAACTTTCTACCAAACAGTAGAAGATACCAATAATTTAATCGAAACAGTGCAGGGAACAGGTACAAGTGGAATTCATCATTTGAATCGGAATTTCTTAAAGAAATAAATATCTAATATGAAAAAGGAGGCCAGCATGGGGAAAATCAATTTAGTAAGAGTAGATGATCGCTTAATTCATGGACAAGTAATGACAAAATGGTCAAAAGGTTTAGGGACTAATGCCCTTTATGTTATTGACAACGAAACAGCATCTGATGAATTTATGAAAGATATTTATATAAATACAAACTCTTCTTCTGGATTGAAGATTCAGGTATACAGCAATCAAGAAGTAGTTGAAAAATGGAATAGCGATCAGTTTGGAAAAGATAACGTTGTCCTACTTTTTAAATATATTGCTAGTGTGAAGGAAGTTGTGGAACAGGGGTTACCTGTTACTAGGCTGAATATAGGAGGCGTTTCAAAAAAGGGAGAGGCACAATTTGTTATCCCTACCGTTGCGTTAACAGAAACAGATGTTGATCATTTAAAGTCGTTAGATGCCAAAGGAATCGAAATATTTTTCCAAACGGTTCCAGACAGCAAAAAAGTTCCATTGATGGATGGGTTAAAAACGATTAAGAAATAGTTCTCAAGGAATGAAAGTACCGTTTTCTAAAAGGTGATTTCATTCCTTCCCCATATGTTCAGTAATGCACAATTTAAGCGGAAAGGAACAAAGCAATGGCAAACAAAATTGCAATTGTAAATTCAAGTAGTTTTGGAGAAAGATTCCCTGATCAAATAGAACGTCTTGAAAGCATTGGAGAGATAAAAAGATTTACCTTCCCTGTAAATATTTCGGGAAAAGAGCTAGCTGAAAAATTGCAGGGATTTACGATCATTATATCCAGCGTTACTCCTTTTTTTACGAGGGAATTCTTTGAACAAAAGGACGAAACACTGATTATTTCCCGACATGGGATTGGCTATAACAACATTGATATAGAAGCTGCAACAGAAAAAGGGACGATTGTGACCATTGTATCTGCATTAGTAGAAAGAGATGCTGTAGCGGAAAATGCAGTTACTAACCTCTTAGCAGTAGTGAGAAAAACATATCCAGCAGCAACGGCAGCAAGAGAAGGCCGTTGGGCAGATCGGGCTCAATTTGTTGGACATCAAATCAATGGGAAAACAGTTGGTGTAATTGGATTAGGGAATATAGGAAGCAGAGTTGGCGAGATTTTCAAGGATGGCTTTAATGCTAGATTACTAGCATATGACCCCTATCAAACAAAAGAGGAACTGGAACAAAAAGGTGCGGAAAGTGTTTCTTTAGAAGAATTATTAAAACAGTCCGATATTATTTCATTAAATGCATTTGTTAATGAGGAAAGCTACCATCTTCTGTCTGATCACGAATTTTCTTTAATGAAAGAAGGGGTGTATCTCACTAATACGGCACGTGGCGAATTGTGGGCGCAGGATGCTGTATTGCGGGCATTGGAGAGCGGCAAAATTGCAGGGCTCGCAACAGATGTTTTAGAAGGGGAACCAGTGGATAAAACCCATCCCTTTTTCCAATATGAAAATGTTCTGGTGACCCCGCACACTTCCGCCTATACAATGGAATGCTTAAGAGGAATGGGAGAGAAAGTAGTGTCAGACATAGAAAGAACGCTTAAAAAAGAGAGACCGGACAATGTGGTCAATGTGGAGTTGTTTCAAGGATGATTTTGTCCTAAGCGTTGTATTGATTGAAAGGAGAATTAGTTTGGAGATTCCATCGTTAGTTATTTTTGATATGGATGGTTTAATGTTTGATACGGAAAAGTTAGCCTATCAAGCGTGGCAAATGACAGCTGCCCATTATGGCTTTTCTTTTGAAAGGACTCTATTTGAACAGTTTATCGGCATAACGAATCAAGATATTGTTCGAAAAATGGCTGATTATTATGGTCCAGATCAACCTGTGCAAGAGTGGCGGGCATATATGCGTTTAAAAAAGCATGAATTAGAATACTCGTTTAGTAGAGGACCTCATTTTAAAAAGCCAGGATTGGACGAATTACTATCCTTTTTAAAGTCTCAGGGCATAAAGATGGCTGTAGCTTCATCAAGTGCGAGAGAAGTAATCCATCGATTTCTAACTTTATCAGACACACTTCCTTTCATTGATTTATATGTTTCGGGAGAGGAAGTACCAAGTGGAAAGCCAAGTCCTGATATTTTCCTTGAAGTTTGTACTCGATTAAAGGTGAGTCCGAAAGAGGCACTTGTATTGGAAGATTCCCCCGCTGGTATACAAGCGGCCTATCTTGCTGGTATTCCAGCAATTTTTATCCCTGATTTTGTGAAGGAAACAGCTATTATTGGTAAGCTCAAGCCAAAAATTTTTGGGGATTTGGCGGAAGTTGAACAATATTTACGATTCGTATAATACCTAAAATTAGGAAACGAGAGGAGGAGGGAGACAAATGCCGAAAGTACTCATTACTCCCAGATCTTTTGGAAAATACAGTGAGGAGGCAAGCCGAATATTGACTGCTCATGGCTTTGAAGTGGTTACTAACCCATATGGCAGAATCATGACGGAAGAAGAAATGAAAAAAGAAATAGTGAATGTAGATGCAGTTATTGTTGGTGTGGATCCATTGAATGCTGATGTCCTAGCAGAGGCGAAACGGTTAAAGGTTATTTCAAAATATGGCGTTGGAACAGATAATATTGATGTTGATTACTGCAAAGCCAACAACATTCCAGTAACGATTACTCGAAATGCCAACGCTGACTCTGTCGCGGATTTTACTTTCGCTCTAATGTTAGCGATTGCGAGAAGAATAGTAGAAATTGATCAATCATGCCGTGCAATGGATTGGGGCAAAAAAACAAGTATTGGTATATATGGAAAAACACTTGGTGTGATTGGGACCGGCGCCATTGGAAAGGGTGTTATTAAAAGAGCCCATGGCTTTGACATGGATATTCTAGCTTACGATGTTTGCCCAGATAATGAGTTTGCTAAAAAATACAAGGTGACTTATGTGGAACTGGAACACCTTGTGAAAGAAAGTGACTTTATAACCCTTCACTTACCAGCAACTCCAGAAACAACCAATCTATTTAGTGAGAAAGAATTCAGCATGATGAAGGAAACGGCTGTATTGGTCAACACAGCTCGTGGGGAACTGATTGATGAAGATGCCCTTTATAATGTTCTGCGGGATAAGAAAATTTGGGGAGCTGGAATAGATGTTTTCAAAAAGGAACCACCAGAAAAGAAGGAACTGCTGGAGCTGGATAATATGATTATCGGGTCACATGCTGCTGCCTCTAGTGTGGATGCAGTCAATAAAATGAGCTTAATGGCAGTTGAAAATATCCTTGCTAATTTTAAATAAAAGGAAAAGGTGATCTTTTATGGATAAAATAGAAGTTTTAGCAAAAATGAAAGAGGAAAAGATTGTAGCAGTAATTCGAGCGCAAAATATAGAACAAGGGCTGCATGTAAGTGAAGCGATCCGGCAAGGCGGCATTAAATTTTTAGAGTTAACCATGACAATTCCTGGCGCATTGGATGTGATCAAAAAACTAGCTGATAAATATGCAGGAGAGGATGTTATCGTTGGAGCTGGAACAGTATTAGATCCGGAAACAGCAAGACTTGCTATTTTGGCAGGAGCAAAATTTATAGTAGGACCAAATCTGTCCCCGGAAGTCATTACGATGTGCCACCGCTACAGAGTTGCTGTTATGCCTGGCGTTATGTCACCAACCGAAGCACTAACAGCAATAGAACTTGGTGCAGATGTTATCAAAGTATTCCCGGGTGGAGCCTTTGGACCAAGTATTGTGAAAGATTTTAAAGGACCTCTTCCTCAAGGGAACTTTATGCCAAGCGGCGGCGTTACTGTCGAAAACGCAGCTGAATGGATCAAAAATGGCGCCTATGCTATAGGAACAGGCTCCAGCCTAACAAAAGGAGCAGCCACAGGCGATTACGAAGCAGTAACCCGCGAAGCAGAAAAGTTTGTAGCGATTGTGAAGTAGAGAAGCAGATGGACGGTTCTTGTGAGAGTATTTTAAGTTCAGAAGTATATATTTAACAATCAAGCTATCTTCTGATGAACGGAAGATAGCTATTTTAATGGGAAAGGAAATAGGAATAAAACAATATGATTATTCAACTTTCTTCCAAATATGTTAGACTAAAATAGTCTAATAGATATAGAAAGTAGTGAGGGGAAGCAGTGAAAAAGATATTCATTATTATCATTACATCGATTATAACTGTGCTGGTTACATTGATTGTGTTATGGAAGATAGATGTAATTTACGTCAATGTAGCGGCACCAGTGGAAAAAAGCAAAGAGATACTAGGCAAGGATGAGGTCTCCGTATTATTGGAGCTAGAGTATCCGAAGCTTGGGGACGACTTGCAAGTAGCCTATACTATGTATGGCAAACCAAAGTATGAATCCATAAATCAAAAGGATTTTGTGCTGCAGAAAGAAGAAAATAAAGAGATATACATAAAACATAATGAAGAAAATCAAATAGAATCCTTTGACTTTTTTGTGAAAGGAGATAAGGATAAATTTCAAGTTTTAGGGGAGAAGTTACTACCAACAGGCAGTTCTTTTTTAGATGAAAATCATGAGGAAGAAGAGAAAAAGAATGATACGTTTCGTTATACATCGATAGAGTATAAAGATAGTTACTATTATCGCCTGCCCGAGGAACAAGGTATTGCGACAATTGTGGTATCCAATAGAGTTTCGGAGTTATTTGAAGAATCAAAAAAGGATGATGCACCAAGTTACAATATAGAAGTTTCCTTAATGACAGACTATGAGTTTAATAATCTAATGAGTAGTAGACAAATTTCAGACGATGAAGCGACTATATCCGTTCACGAGGAAACGAATTCTGATAATGGGGAAGCAAGTGAATACACGAATACTGAAATGAATGCACCAATAGGAGAGGAGTTTGACGAAGCTGCTATAGCATCCAATAATGAAAAGATTAAACATCCAGACTTTTTGCCAAACGCCCAAAATGGAGTTATAGCGGGAATCAATATTTCTTTAAAAGGGCCAATTGGTCCAATTATAGAAAATCAAATAGGTCAACCTGACTGGAGAATAGGCTCAGAAGGTGGATATATCCTCATGTATAAAGACTATCAGGCTGGATTTGGTGTTCCTTATGATTATGAGGAGTATCCTGAATCACTCATTCATTCTTATCATCTACCGATTTATTTAAAAGAAGAAGAAATTATCCAATCTTTAGGTGAACCAATCAGTAAAGAATTTAGCGAAGTGGATAATGGTTATTATATGTATTATCAGGTTGGAGATTATGAATTATTTTTTGAAAAGGATTCGGATGATCCAGCTGAGGGTTATTATTTGGTTCGGATGAAGGGGAGATTTTAAATCAGATATTTTTTATTGTAAGGATAGGTAAAAGTATAATTCATAAAAAATAGTACAGGCTGAGGTGGTCATTTTGTCGAAGGCAAAGGGTGATTTATCGGATTTATATTTTATTTTTGCTGATAATGTTTATGAGAAATACATAACGACGGATAGTTTTAGGGCGTTGATTAACTTTTATGCCCTTCTTTATAATCGTATAATTATTCCAGATACATTTTTTATAAATAACAGTCATTTATTAAATTTTCTTCATTCGGGAGAGGGGCTAAAATATATTGAAAAAGGAATAATTGTTCCTTCTGCTCGGATAGGTACAATAAGCTTAGTTCATACATATGAGAGTTTTGAAGAAAATGGTACCTTACAAAAGTCTTCTCTTTCAAAATTGGAAGTTTTAAATACATTAGAACAAATAGATTTAAGTAAATCTATTACATGGAGTATTGATGAAATATCTGGTCATTTCACAAAAAATATTGCTGAAAATTTAACCTCACTTGAAATAAATATAGAGGACAAAAAGTATTGGGAGGATAAGATTTATGCCCTTTCAGATAATAATCTTTCCAGAAAAAGGCTCTATGATTTATTAAAAGAAATACAATTTAATGAGGAAAATACGAAAAAATTACTTAGTCAGTATATTGATATTACTTATAACTTTAATATCCCTAATTTTTATAAGACTTCAGCTGCTTATCCAGATATGCTTGTCCGTTCATCAAGACAAACATTAACGCCTGAACAGGTGTTTTTTCAAACAAGCGCTTCTATAAGCCAGTTTGATCATATAACAAGTGATTATTTTATTCATACAAATCTTTTTAATGAAGGTATTTTAAAATCATTGAACGCTGAGCAGATAGACCACATGAGAAAGCAGAAGGAATACATAAAGTTACAAAGGGCTTTTCGAAAGGGAGAAAATCATATTGCCTCAGTGGAAGATAGCTTAACCAACTTTATTTATATGTTTGATAGTGAGTTATCTAGAATTATCTCTCATGATATTAAAGAAAAACTAAATAAAGAGAAAAGAAAATTATTCCTACAAACGTTGGGGACAGAAGCTGTGGCTGGGGATGGAGTGGGAGTAGGAATGGGAACCCTAAGTCAAACCATTGGTTTAGTACTAGACGGAGTTCAAGAATTTATTGGCGGTAAAGTTATTGGTAGTGCTGTAAAAATTGCCCTTAGTCCTTTTTCTAGAAAAACAGAGACGGGGATAAAGCATTTAGAGTTACAAGGGAAGAAAATAGTGAAGGATATGGAAAATGACACAAATATTTTAGATGTCATGAAATCTTTCTCTCTGAACTCGTTACGTCAGTAAAAAGGAGATTAAAATGAAGAAAAAAATTGTATATGCAAACGACTACTATCAAGTTTTTCTTGACGACCGAGAGATTTTATCTTTAAGAAATTTAAAAAATGGAGCGTCTATTCTTCCGGTAACTAACGATAAAAAAGTCATTCTTATGGAGATTTTCAGAAAGCCTATAAATGCTTATTCACTAGAAATTCCAAGAGGATTTAAAGAGGACAAAGAAGATAGTTTAGTAACTGCAAAAAGAGAACTATATGAAGAAATCTCATGTGAATGCAGGAATATTATATCCTTGGGATCAATGTACCCTGATTCTGGTTTTATTGAAAGTAAGATCGATTTATATTTAGGTCTTGGAGCGAATCTAATTGAAAATAAACTCCAAGAAGAAGAAGGTATTCATAAAATAAAATTATTAGATTTTCAGAAAGCTATCCAAATGGCAATTGACGGAGAAATCCTCGATTCATTCACATTAGTATCATTATTGCGAAGTCAAAAGTATTTACCGTAAGGAATAAGGGACACAGAGGGAACGGTTCTAGTGAATACATGCCTAACTAGAACTGTTCCTCTATGTCTGTCATTTCTTGTCAAATGCCGTCAAACATGTCAAAAATCCTCGAAATATTTCTTCTTTTATTAGTTGTATCTCTATTTCCACAGTGTTAACATTATTTTGTAAGCGTTTTCCATTATTGGTGCCTGACCATTAAATTATCTACTTTTTAAGGAGGAATTCGATGAACCAACAGACTGTAGTTTTGAAAGAAAAGGTTGGAAAGTTCCTAAGTGGTAAGAAAAAGTTATTTATTAATGGTGAATTTGTGGAGAGTCAAACACAAAAAACATTCGACAGTTATAATCCAGCGACAGATGAGGTTTTAGCAAGTGTATATGAAGCAGGTCCAGAAGATATTGATTTAGCGGTGAAAGCGGCACGGAAAGCTTTCGACGAAGGACCTTGGTCAAAAATGAGTGCTTCGGAGCGCAGTCGTCTTATGTACATACTGGCCGATTTGATGGAGAAAAACAGTGCGGAGCTTGCCCAATTAGAAACGTTAGATAATGGGAAACCGATTCGCGAAACAACTAATGCGGATATTCCATTAGCCATTGAGCATATGCGCTATTATGCGGGTTGGTGTACAAAAATTACAGGACAAACGATTCCAGTTAATGGTCCATACTTTAATTATACACGCCATGAAGCAGTGGGAGTAGTTGGGCAGATTATCCCTTGGAACTTCCCGCTGTTAATGGCAATGTGGAAGCTCGGAGCGGCCCTTGCAACCGGATGTACAGTGGTATTAAAACCAGCTGAGCAAACGCCGTTATCTGCTCTTTATTTAGCAGAATTAATCCAGGAAGCGGGGTTCCCGGATGGGGTTGTGAACATTGTTCCTGGATTTGGGGAAACAGCTGGCCAGCCGCTAGTTGATCACCCTTTAGTAGATAAAATTGCTTTTACTGGTTCTACGGAAGTTGGAAAAATGATTATGGCGAATGCCTCTAAAACATTGAAAAGAGTTACATTGGAGCTTGGTGGGAAATCACCGAATATTATCCTGCCAGATGCAGATTTAACAAAAGCTATTCCAGGTGCTTTTAATGGTGTTATGTTCAATCAAGGACAGGTATGCTGTGCCGGGTCTAGAGTTTTTATTCAAAAGAAACATTTTGATAATGTCGTTGCCGATATGGCAGATCAAGCGAAAAAAATGAAGCAAGGTGCTGGCATCCACGCTGATACAGAAATTGGACCGCTTGTTTCCGCTGAACAGCAACAACGAGTTCTTGGTTATATTGAAAGAGGGTTAAACGAAGGCGCGCAGCTAGTCGCAGGTGGTTTTAATCCACGTGAGGAAGGATACTTTGTTTCCCCAACTGTTTTTGCCGATGTACGAGATGAGATGACGATTGCCAAGGAAGAAATTTTTGGACCTGTTATTTCGGCAATGCCATATGACGATTTAGATGAGCTGATTAAACGTGCAAATAACAGTGAATATGGCTTAGCAGCAGGCGTCTGGACGAGAGATGTTGCTAATGCCCACTACATCGCCAGCAAACTCCGCGCAGGAACAGTTTGGGTCAACTGCTACAATACATTCGATGCAGCCTCTCCATTCGGCGGATACAAACAATCAGGCATCGGCCGTGAAATGGGCTCCTATGCCTTAAACAACTACACAGAAGTAAAGAGTGTATGGGTTTCTATGCAATAAGGGAATCGGAGGGACGGTTCTTATTGCTTTTTAATCGCATGATATAGCAAGTAGTGGCTGACGCAAAAGTCGTTGAAGAACAACTTTTGAAGTCAGCTTCTTTTTGTTCATATACTAGGATTAATGGAAAGAGTACTCTGTATAAATGTGTATTTCATTTTCACAAGACATAGTAATAAGGAAGGAAGAAGGGAGGGCAACATGTAATGAAGAACATTCTTTTGATAGTTGCGCTAGCTCTGACCATTTTTGTTATTTACCTTATTGCGATGCATCCAAATCCAACTAAAACTGTCTTTATTCCTCCTACACCATCTTTGGAAGAAAGGGTATGTGAAGAAGTATCGGAACAATTTGGTGATTGCAAACGAATCCTGTTGTTTGATGCGCAGTCCCGTATCGTTTTTGCGGAAAATAGGTCGGGGATTGTTCCTGTACTTACTAATAAAGAATTTACTGACTTTCAAAAAATTATTTATCCTATATTAGAATTTCAGGAGTTTCAAGAAGAGAGACAAGAGAGAGGTTCTATTACCTGGCAGGCAAATAATAAGCTCGAAAAGAATTTTTCCATTATTTATGGATTTGCCGAAGATAGCGCCAAAACCATCATTATTACTAGTGAGGGCAATATCCAGCCAAATAAGTTTTTCCTTCAAGATAATCTCTGGGTATGGTATGCGACTTTCCCGAAGGATAATGTTAAACTGCCAGTTGAAGTAGATGCTTATGAATAAATGGAATCGTAGGGACAGTCAGTCTTTTTGCTTCCCTTATTAAAGATTAAAGAAGCTTAGGAGTCTTCCTATGCTTCTTTTTTGGTTTACTTAGGGACTTTTCTCGCGATTGATGAATGTCGGGCAAGCTAATATGAAAGTAATTTTTCATTCAGGGAAGTAATATCATCGAGAAGAGAATAAGCGTTATATGGTTGAATGTTTCTCGAAAATAATAGGGAATAGGTGGAACAGCCTCTCTGAAGACTAATTCGGTAGAAAAATGTCGAAAACGGTTGTCGAAAGTATTGATATACGTCAAATTTTGTCGATATGTATATTAAGCAGTATAGTTATATGTTTTATGATGCTAAATAGAGATGCATAAAGGAGACGAGGAAGGATGAAAAAAAGTAAAGACAGATCGATTAAAACAAAATTTATTTTGTATTTTTTATTAATTGGTCTTATTCCAGTAATAATAGCCTCTAGTATTATTTATTATGTAAGTAGTAATAATGCGTTAAACAAGGAAGAGGAATGGCTTGGTAATCAAACAGCTTCTACTGTTGAAAACATGGAGGAATGGATTCAAAAACGTTTGGATGAACTTACGCTTATTTCGAAATCAGATACCATTATCAATGGAGATCTTGCAGCTCGGAGTAAACAAATTAATATAGTTAAAGAGCAAGATCCAACTTATGAATCAGTTGTAGTTATCGGAAAAGATGGAATGGTGGAAGCACATACAGACCCTAGTCTAGTTGGTAAACTAGACTTATCAAAAAGAGATTATTTTATTAAAGGGATAAAAGGCGAACAAAGTGTTTCGAATGTACTTGTATCCAATTCAACAGGGAATCGGGTTCTTGCAATAGCCACTCCGATTATAAATGCCAATAAAGAAGTAGTGGGAGTTGTATCTGCTACCGTTAACTTTGAAAGTCTTATAAAGCAATTTTTCCAAAATGAGACTTCTCAAAATAGTAGCACATATCCTGTTTTAATTGATAGTAATGATATCATCCAATATTATCCTAATGCAGATTTAATCGGTAAGACAATTAAGGAAGCAGGATTTTCCCAAAAAGTAATGGATATATTTGAGGAGGGAAAAACAGCCAGTGGTAATAAGAACGCAAATGTTAACGGAGAAGAAGAACTAGTTACTTATGCTCCACTAAAAAGTGCTGGTTTAGGGATTTATTTATTTACTTCCTTCGATGATATATTACAAGTCACAAAGAGTATAAAGAGTATTACTATTATTATTATAGCAGTGGTTTCTGTGCTGATAATTGGTGTAGCAAATTGGATTGCAAACGGGATGACAAAACCAATCCGAAATATTGTTGCTCAGCTTCGTTTAGTTGCAGCGGGAGATCTTACAAGCAAGGATTTAGCTGTTCACTCTAGAGATGAAATTGGCCAGTTGGCGGAAAATACGAATTCGATGAAACATAGCTTGCGGGAATTGATTAAACAGTTGAAGGAAAGCTCTGAACATACAGCAGAAACATCTGCGCAATTGGCTGTGAGTGCAGATCAATCCAATCAAACAAGTGTAGTAATAACGGAATCGATTCAAACTGTTGCTGAAGGAGCAGCCGATCAGGCGGAAATGGTGACCGAAAGCACAGAAGCGCTTGATGAAGTGGCACAAGGAGTACAGCAAATTGCAGAGGCTTCGGCGACTATTTCTGAAAAGGCGAGCTCAACATTGAATAAAGCCCAAACTGGTAAGGAATCTGTTGAAAAAAATATTACCCAGATGAATACAATTCAACAATCGGTTCAAAACTCAGATGAATTGACGAAATCACTTATTGTAAGATCACAGGATATTGTAAAAATATTGGAAGTTATTACTTCTATAGCTGATCAAACAAATCTGCTTGCGCTTAATGCGGCAATTGAAGCAGCTAGAGCTGGAGAGCATGGGAAAGGATTTGCAGTAGTTGCCGATGAAGTTCGGAAACTGGCAGAAGAATCACAGCGTTCTTCTCAAGAAATTGCTGGGATAGTAACGAAAATTCAAGGGGAGATTAAACAAACGAGCGAATCAATGAATGCAGTCATGGATGAAGTTCAAAGCGGTGTATTGATTGCTAATAATTCAAGAGAACTATTTATGGAAATCTTAGAATTGACATATGAAGTTTCTGATAATATTACCAATATGTCTGCCACTTCAGAAGAGATTTCAGCAGGCGCAGAAGAGGTATCTGCTTCCTTTAATCAAATCTCTACTATTACTAAGAACACCAAGGCAAGCACACAAGAAGTTGCCGCAGCCTCAGAAGAACAACTAGCAGGAATAGAGGAAATTTCCTCAGCTGCCCAAAGCCTCAAAAACTTAGCAGCTGAATTAGAAAAAACGATTACAAAATTTACAATATAGGAAAAAAAGGGACGGTTCTCATCCGTCCCTTTTTTTATACTCTTTATGAAGGAAGCAGGAGAATCTCACTTTTGGGACTTTGATGGCTAAAATTAATATTTTTTGCAAATACTAACTTCAAACTCTTTCGCAAAACCATGGATTATATTCTCAGTAGATGCAGATCACTAAGCTGTACGCTCAATTACTTTATCTATTAAAAAGGTGGCCGGGGAAAGATGTGAATAAGAATTCATTTGAAAAACTTTTATGGTCCATCGCTTTGCCTGGCTTTGGACAACTACTTAATAAGAAATATATAAAAGGAATTATTTTTATCTTACTTGAGTTAGTTGTGAACATACAAGCTAACTTTAATAAAGCCATTATTTTAAGCTTTCATGGACATACTTCCGCATCTTTAGAGGAAGTTAATCTGAAATGGCTTATGTTTTATCCATGTCTTTATTTTTTTGCGATGTGGGATGCTGTAAAGGATGCTGATGAGGAAGGAGAAAATTCTCCCTTACTATTTCTTCCGTTTGTGTTTGCAGCTTATTTTGTAACAGTAGGATTAATCTATTCATCAGAGGTTTTCTTATTTGGGCATCTAATCGGCCCTATTTTTTTACCAATGCTTTTTGTGTTACCAGGCGTAATCGTTGGATTGGTCATAAGAAAAGTAATATATATATTTACGAAATGAAACGCCATTTTTTAAATGGTGTTTTTCTAATATTCAAGTAAAGGAACGAGGAAAACAACGATTCTTTAAAAGCACCTCAACTAAAATAAGGGAAAGTTCACAAAAAATTTCGGAATACTTTAAAACATATTACATTCTAGTCAATCATAAGCTATTTAAGAAGTAAGGAAGGTTTACTAACTGTCATGATTGGAGGAATGAATGAGTATTTTGCAATCAGGAACTCCCACCTACTTGAAGATAATCAATAAGAGAAAAGTGCTGCAAGAAATTATCGAGGGAAATAAGCTTTATTCCAGAGCGAGTTTGGCAAAAAGATTGAAGCTGAGTAAACCGACTATATCAGCATTGGTAGATGAGCTGGTGGAAGAAGGCTGGATTATTGAAAAAGAAAGCAAAAAGGCGGCAAAAAAAGGGGGGAGAAAACCTGTCCATTTATTGTTTGCCAAAGAATACAAATATACGATTGGCATTGATATTGGAGGAACGACGACCGAAATAGCAATTATGGATTTAGATGGTAAATTTATTCTTTACCGCAAAATCGACACGCAAGAAGCGTTGAAGAGGAATTTTGTCCAATTGCTTGTTGATCAAGTAAACAGCATGTTATCAGACCAGAATATTAGTCATACGAAGGTGTTGTCTTTAGCGATTGGTGCACCGGGTATGACGGATTCTGAACAAGGAATAGTGATCGAAGCACCAAGCTTAGGGTGGCTGCATTATCCATTAAGGGAGCAGATGACAGAACATTTTTCTTTCCCAATATACATAGAAAATGATGTGAATATGGCGGTACTAGGTGAATGCTGGAAAGGAGCGGCTAAAGATAAAGCACATGTTGTTTTAGTAACAATAGGTACAGGAGTCGGCTGTGGAATTGTTATAAATGGAGAATTATTTCGCGGCAGTCAATTTGCCGCTGGAGAAATGGGTTATATGATTACCAATAAAGATCAGGCAACCGAAGGCTTTGAATCCATTTTCGAAGGCTATGGTTTTCTGGAAAATCATA
Source organism: Niallia sp. FSL M8-0099 (assembly GCF_038006945.1). Lineage (NCBI taxonomy): Bacteria > Bacillati > Bacillota > Bacilli > Caryophanales > Bacillaceae > Niallia > Niallia sp. FSL M8-0099. Next base: position 948,580 of record NZ_JBBOWF010000002.1, on the reverse strand, counting down.
CTGGCGGCCCATCTATAGTAAAGCAGTATCAAAGAGGTCTAGAGATTAAGCAAGAAAAGGAGTATAGTGCAGAGGAAATATTTGAGAAGGCTATCGCAGGAGAAGCTTTTGCAAAGAAAGTCATAAATGAGGCATTAGATCATATTGCTGTCTCCTTAATTAACATAGCAGCATTGCTCAATCCAGAATGCATTATTCTAGGGGGAGGAATATCGAAGTCAGGATATTGGTTTCTCCCTAAATTACAAGCCAAAATTAACCATTATTTACCCATTCAAAGCAGGACAGAGGTTATGCTGACAAAGCTGCCTCAAGCATCCTTATTAGGTGCAGCGGTTCTAGGTATGAAAAAACATGAATTATTATCTAGTTGAAAAAATAGATTAGAAGGGAGATATACATGCTCGTTCAAAATGATTTTCAAGTGATTGATATACATGGTCATTTGCCAGCTAAAGAAGGGAGCAGCTTTATCAAAAGATCAAAAACGGGCGATCAATACAATGCAGAAAGATTAGAAAGAATCTTATTTGGAACAGATTCAAATGGATTTCCGAGAGGCTTTTCCAATCGGTATTTACAAGAACAAGTAAGAGTATGTAGAGAGATTAATATGCAGGAGGATGCTATCGAAACTATATTTGAAAATAATGCTCGCCGTTTACTCCATTTAGAGAAGGGAGTGAAGCAGTATAATGCCAGACAGTAGATCCCAAGTCTATGTAAACCATATCTTAGAACCCATCTATGATTTTACGAAACAACATTACCTTCCCTATTTATTAGAGATTAACATCGCCCATGCTACTATGCTAGCCCGCCAAAAAATCTTAACAATAGAAGATACCCAAAAAATCATTAAAGCGAATCAAGCGATATTAGCAAAAGGTTATCCCAAAAACTATAATCCTCTTTATGAAGACTTATTTTTTATGCTAGAAGAAGATTTGAAAAAGGAAATCGGCGAGGTGCTTGTTGGAAATATGCATATTGCCTTTAGTCGAAATGATATGGATGCAACCATGTATCGAATGGTATCTAGAGAAAAGCTCCTGCAGTTTCTTACCTTACTTGTAGAGTTAAAAAAGGTATTGTTACGTTTGGCAAAAGAGCATGAACTAACGATTATGCCAGCCTATACCCATAATCAGCAAGCACAGCCGACTACCTTAGCCCACTATCTGTTAGCCATCGATTGTAGTTTACAAAGGGACTTGGAACGTGGTTTCACGCTTTTAAGAAGAATCAATGAGTCCCCAATGGGAGCTGCTGCTTTAGGGACTTCTGGTTTTCCAATTGATCGTTCATTTGTGGCAACTCAATTAGCTTTTGATAAACCAATGGAGAATTCCTATGATTCTATTAGTGCTGCTGATTATATGCTGGAAATAGCTAGTGTGATCAAGATTACTTTAAGTACCTTATCGCGTTTTACTCATGATCTCTTGTTTTTTACGACAAATGAAGTAGAAGCAATCAGATTAGATAAAAGCTTAGTGCAAACATCGAGCATCATGCCTCAAAAACGCAACCCTTCATCTTTAGAACATACGAAATCTCTCATTAGTCGGACAATTGGGGAAGTAAATGCTGCTTTTATGATGTCCCACAACACACCTTTTGGGGACATCGTCGATATTGGGGATGATATCCAGCCTATTCTTATCAATGGCTTTTCTCACTCTTATCAAATTATCGAATTGCTGACAGAAATTCTTAAAACGATGGAGGTGAATGTAGATAAACTCCTGACCCGTTGTTCAGAAGGCTTTTCCACCGTAACGGAATTAGCGGATGTACTGGTTAGGGAGTGCCAATTATCCTTCCGCGATGCCCATCAGATTGTCAGCATTTTGGTTCAGCGATTAGCTAGTTCTAGGAAAAAAATAAAAGATGGTTCTGCTGAACTAGTCAAGCAAATTTCTCAGGAGATATTAGGAACACATCTTCCTTTAACAGAAGAACAATATCAAACTGCGATTAATCCTTTTCATTTTGTTATGGTTCGCTCTGCTTTTGGAGGTCCTAACCCAAAAGAAACAGAGAGACAGCGAATAAAGTCCATTCAAAAGCTTGCTGACTTTTCAAAAGAAGTAGCAATATATAGAAACAAATTTACTTCTTATAAGCAGCTGCTTCGCAATAATAACTAACTTGTTTAATAGGAGGGGTTCTATTGAAAAAGTTTTTAAGTGTATTTCTTTTTCTAGCCATAGCAATGGTTATTGTTGGTTGTTCGAAGGGAAAGGATTCTAGCGGGGAAGCAGATGGTACGGTAACAATTGAATATTGGCAATATGCCTATAAGGCGAAAGTGGATTTAATGGATGAGCTTATTAAAGAGTTTGAAGATAAAAACCCAGGAATTAAAGTAAAGCAGACAACTTTTCCATATGAGCAATACAATGAGAAGGTTGCTACACTAGTTCCAGCTGGAAGAGGTCCCGATGTTATCAATTTATATTATGGCTGGCTGCCAAAATATATTGATTCAGGCTATTTACAGCCTCTTCCTGAGGATACATTTCCAGTGGATAAAATCGAAAGTGAATACTTCTCCTTAGTAAATGCAGCAAAATTGGACGATAAATATTGGGCCATTCCGACTGCGGTTCGTACTCTTGCCCTATTTTATAACAAAGATCTTTTTGAAAAAGCAGGCCTGGATCCAAATAGTCCGCCAAAAACATGGGATGAATTAGTAGATTATGCGAAAAAACTGACAGTAAGAGAAAACGGAAAGCTTGTAACAGAGGGGATGGCGTATGAAATTGGTGCACAGCTGAACAACTGGTTTTATGATGCTCTTGTCTATCAAGCTGGCGGTCAAGGATTGAGTGAGGATCGTAAGCAAATTCTTTGGGATGATACACCTGCTGGTTTAGAAGCATTTACGTATTTAGTGGAATTCGGATCCAAACATAAAGTTGGCGAAAGTGGTTTTTATACAGATGATGTAACAGCATTTAAGACAGGGAATGCGGCGATGAATATTGACGGTTCCTTCCGCTTAGGTACATTGGCGACAGATGCACCTGACTTAAATTATGGGGTTGCGCCACTGCCATCTTATAAAGAAAAGGCTACACAATCTTCGTTCTGGGCAAATGGCATTACGGCTAAAGTAGAAGGAGAGAAATTAGAAGCTTCTAAAAAATTCTTAGCGTTTTTAACAAGTGATGAAGTGATGGAACGCTGGATTGACGAGGTAGGAGAATTGCCAGCAAAAGAAGCGGTCGCAACACAAGATAAATATGTAAACGATCCATTATACGGACCATTCATCAAACAGCTTCCATATGCTAATGCACAATTCTATGTCGACGAAACAGCACAAAGACAATATGTTATTGATGCAGTGAATGAAGTGTTGCTAAATGGAGTTTCAATTGAAGATGCCTACAATGATTTCGCAGCTAAGTCACAAAAGCTATACGATGATTATTGGAGTAAAAAGTAAAGATACTGGAATAAAGAAAGGCGGTAATCGTCTTTCTTTATTCAGAAAGGAGGGTTTTCATGTCTGGGAAGAACCATTCTGCCGTCTCCAAAAAGACTGCTAGATTTACGTTAAAGCAACAAAAATATATCTTTGTATATACATGCTTGCTGATACCTCTTCTTTTTTTTATTTCGATTCGGTTTTTGCCAACACTTTATACATTCAATATCGGGTTTCGGGAATGGGATATTCTATCAGAGGATAAACCATTTGTAGGGATGGATAATTATGTAGCCCTTTTTAAAGATGAAGTCTTTCGTAAATCACTAATAAATACATTTATCTATGTCGTTTTTGGTGTAGTAGGACAGCTGATGTGTGGATTAGGAGTAGCGCTGCTTTTGCAAAGGATTAATAAATTTGTCGGGGTATTTCGCGCTATTTATTTCATTCCCTATGTGACAAGTATTGTTGCGGTAAGCTGGGTGTTTAAATGGATTCTAATGAACAACGGCATTGTGAATGATATTCTCATGAAGTTTGGCTTGGAAGCCCAGCTCTTTCTTAAATCACCTGATCAAGCAATTTATATTATTATCTTAACGATGATCTGGCAAGGGCTAGGTTTTCAAATGATTATTTTCCTAGCAGGACTTGAGAATATTCCCAAAATGTTCTATGAAGCTGCGGAAATTGACGGGGCAGATGGTTGGAAAAAATTTATTCATATTACCTTGCCTTTACTAAATCCAACCATTGTATTTTCCGCAGTCATTGGCAGTATTAGTTTCTTACAAACCTTTACCCAAGTGCAAAATATGACACAGGGTGGACCACTTCATTCTACTATATCCGTTGTTCTTTATATTTATGAATTAGCCTTCCAGCACTTTGATATGGGTCTCGCTTCTGCTGCAACAGTTATCTTATTTCTGATTATTTTAGTTATCACAATCATTCAAATGAAAGTTTTGACAAAGAAATTTGAGTACTAGTTTTTTATGGGGGTGAGGAGTTGAAGAAAAGAAACTATTTAAAAAAATCAATCGTCTATATTCTCTTGACCGTTGGGGCTATCTTTATGCTGTTCCCTTTTATTTGGATGGTATCCACATCCTTTAAGCCGCCGACGGAAGTATATGGACTGAAGCTGCTTGCCGACCACCCTACATTAGAGAATTATCGGAAGATCATGGTGGATACCCTGTTTAGTAAATGGTTTTTAAATAGTTTTATCGTGGCAGTTATTACTACTATAAGTGTTGCATTATTTGATACCCTTGTTGGTTATGTTATTGCTAAATTTTCCTTTGTTGGCAAGAGTATTATTTTCTTATTCATCTTAAGTTCCTTAATGATTCCTACCGAAATGCTGATTATTCCTTGGTATATCATGTCTACTGACTTAGGCTGGGTTGATACGTATTGGGGGATTATGTTTCCAGGCGTAATTTCTGCCTTTGGTATTTTTCTTATGAAACAGTTTATGGAGTCTATTCCAGATGACTTACTCGATGCTGCAAGAATTGATGGCTTAAATGAGTTTAAAATTTTCTTTAAAATCGCCATTCCACAAGTATATCCAGCATTAGCAGCGCTATGTATTTTCACATTTTTAGGAAACTGGAATGCCTATTTGTGGCCGTTAATCGTTATCGAGACAGAAGAAATGCGAACACTGCCAGTCGGCCTTGCCTTTTTCTCCGGTGAAAACCAAACTTACTGGGAAATCGTCATGGCAGGAGCTACCATCGCTGTTGTACCACTAATCATCGTCTTCTTAATCTTCCAACGCCATATTATTAAGGGGATAACGTTGACGGGGTTGAAGTAAGGGGAAGTGGAAAAGAAGTTTTTCCAGTTAGACAAACTTGATTAAAGGCTGATCACAAGCAGCAGAGGGAAGTAGTACAACTGTCCCTCTGCTGCCATTCCCATCTATACTTAGACAGATGGGAATTATTTATGATTATTGGTAGATGTTGATTAATGACCAGAACCCATTGCATCCACATGATGGACATGTTTGCTATTAAACCAGATAAATAATACGGAAACTAATACAAATCCAGCTCCAACAAGGAATGGGACAGATGGATTAAATATTTCTGCTAACTTTCCTGCTGTGAAAGGTGCAATGGCTCCACCTATAAAGCGCAAGAAGCTGTATGCTGCTGAAGCGGTAGATCGTTCTACAGGAGCAGCATTCATTACGGCAGTTGTAATAAGCGTATTGTTATTTCCTAATAAGGCACCAGCGAAAATAACTGCTGCGATGATAACCCATTGGGTTGTTGTCCAAATTCCCATAGCAACTAATACAACTGCAAACAAGGTTAACATTGCACACATTGATTTTACGGTTCCAAAACGTTCCTGCAATCTTGGTGCCATAAAAACAGAAGTGACAGCTAATAAAATACCCCAGCCCAAGAATACAAAGCCAAGTCCATGTTCGTCTAAGCCCATTACAAACGGTGCATAGGCTAACAACGTGAAAAATCCAAAATTATATAATGCTGCGGCAATCCCTAAAACTAGTAAGGAGCGGTGTTTTAATGCTCTAAACGGATCTGCCAGGGAAGTTTTAGGTTTAACTGTATTCGTTGTATTCATGGAAGTATTTTTTGGCATTAAAATGAAAATACCGAAAAAGGCAATGATCATTAAAACAGCTACCCCTAGGAAAGGACCTCTCCAGCTCATGGCTCCTAACCATCCGCCTAGTAGTGGACCGACAGAGATACCAAGTCCAATCGCTGCTTCATAAAGAATAATTGCTTTAGCAGTACCACTGTTTGATAGGGACACAATTGCCGCTAAAGCAGTTGCTACAAACAGGGCATTACCAAGTCCCCAACCTCCGCGAAGACCAACAAGCGACCAAATCCCATTTGATAGTCCGCCTAGGCAGGAGAAAATAGCAATGATAACAATCCCCAAGATAAGTGTCCACTTAATTCCAAGTCTGGAGGAGATCATCCCAGTCACTAGCATTGCTACAGCCATCACGGCATTATAGCTAGTGAAAAGCAGCGTTACCTGGCTTTGGGAGGCATGAAGTTTCTCGGCAATAGCAGGAAGGATCGGATCTACGAGACCAAGCCCCATAAAGGCAATAATCCCCGCAAAAAATACAGCCCATACTGCTTTAGGCTGTTTTAATAAACTAGCTTCTGTTTTCGTATTTAAATTGTTTTTGGTTGAATCTGCTGATACAGATTGTGAAGATGACATTTCATTCTCCCCTTTATTTTTTTATTCCCTTTGTTTTTATAGACTAGATTAATTCTTTAAAAGAATTCCTTATAACATCACCGCGACTAATAATGCCTACTAAAACTCCATTTTTTTCAACGGGGACTTTTTTTATTTGCTTTTTACCTAACAGAGCAGCAATCTTTTCTAAATTTTCATCCCAAGCCACTTTAATAACCCTTTTTTTCGCAATTTTCATTACATTCAAATGTAAGAGACTTTGCAATCTATGTTCAAAGTCTTCATCATCCCCTTTAATGACAACCGTATAATAAATACTGTCGATAATATGATCATCATGTTTACCAATGTATCGCAGTACATCTCCATCACTGATGAAACCGACAATCTCATTGCGGTCATTAACGATAGGAAGACCGCTAATTTTATATTGAATGAATTTTTCGATGACAGAACGGACGGTGTCGTTTTCCTTCACTTTATATACTTGGCTTACCATAATATCATGGGCTAACATTTATCTTTCCCCCTTTTTTGGACAAGTAGTTGTATAAGGAAACTATATAATTGTATTATACAACTATATGATGAAACGTCAAATGTTTTTATAGTCAGATGGATTCCTTCCTCCTTACAAATCTTTAATCAAGTATGCTATCATATCTTATAGAAATATTGGAAACGGTGAGGTAGTTAATCAATGGATGAACAATCGCTGGAAGAACTTGAAGTGGAATTATCTATACTGATAAGAAGGGTTACCCATACCTCTTCTCATAAAAAAACTGGCAGTCTGGATCGGTCAGCATACCTGTTATTGCATGAAATAGTGACATCAGGACCTGCCGGTGTTAAAGCGTTAGCAACTGAATTTCAATTAGATGTTTCTACTGTAAGTCGACAGGCGGCTGCGTTGGAGCAAAAGGGCTTTTTGCTGAGAATTCCTGATGAAACAGATGGAAGGGCTTATACGCTCCAGATAACCGAAACAGGATTAGAAGAATTTCAAAAGGAAAAAAAGTTTAGAAAAAGCAGAGTGGAAGAAGTTACTAAATGTTGGACAGAAGAAGACCGTGAGACTTTTGCCAAGTTATTAAAAAAATATAATCAGTCTGCGATGAATGTTCATATATGACTGATTTAATAAGAGAATAGGCATTTGGAAAAAGAAGTGCTTGCTTAAGAGGGAAGGTATTTTCACCTTCCCCTTTTCTATTGGGAGACAAGTGTAATTGGAGGCTATTTGCGTTTTTTGTATGATTTTTATAGGGCCGTTAGAGAGAGGTTCCTTTATGTCTATTTTATTAATATTTTTATATAGTTTGAAAAGCAAAAGAAGATTATTTGCTGGAGATTTAATGTTGATATTCCTTAGTTATGGAAGTGCTCTGATATATAGGGGAAGCACCATTGGGGATTAGTGCGGGATTTGAAGTTTGAAAATAATTAATTTTCTGATATAAAAGTACTATTTTGAGAAAATAAAAAGGGGAATTGACTATCAATTTAGAATATTAAGTCTCGTAATATTACATATTGTGATCAGAGGGGGATTTTTTGGTGGTAAAGAAGAAACTTAAAAAAACAGCACTAGCAGCAGTACTTGGAATTAGTACTCTCTCACTAGGGTTATATGGTCCTCCTGAGAAAGCCGCTGCAGAAGCAGCATATAAAGAAGTTGTCTCCAGTTACGGTGGAGCTCCTATTGATTTAGGCATTGCCAATGATGAGCGGATTATTGAAATGCTGAAAAAAGAGGGAAAGTTAGCAAAGAATGCAAGTACCGGTGAAACGGAAAAAGCCTTACAAAAGTATTTACAAGGCAAAGCAGAAGGAGCTAAAAAAGAAACAAAGGATAAACTGCCGAAAGCCTTATCAAAATTAGAAACAAAGGGAGAAAATGAAACATCTAATCATAGTCTCCAAAAGGGAAAAGGAAATAAATTAGGACAGGCAAAGAAAAATACAGTTGATTCTGTCAAAGAGGAAGCGTATGAAGGGGAAGTTCGTGAAGATAAGGTTCTCGTTTTAGCGATAGATTTTCCAGATTATAAAAAAAGCTCGATTACAAAAGATGAGACAGATATGTTCTATGAAGATTACACACATGAGCACTTTCAAAATATGATTTTTGGCGAAGATGGTTATGAAGGTCCGAACGGCGAAAATCTTGTCTCCATGAAACAATTTTATGAAGAGCAATCTGGTGGCAGTTATTCGGTAGAAGGGGAAGTTGCTGGCTGGTACACAGCAGATCATGAGGCCGCTTATTATGGAGGAAATTATCCTGGGCCAGATGATAGTGATGCACGTCCTCGTGAATTAGTCTATGAAGCATTATCAAAAGCTGCACAAGATCCAAATGTAGACTTAAGTGAGTACGATGTATGGGATCGTGATGATTATGATGGCGATGGTGTATATAACGAACCAGATGGAATTATCGATCATTTAATGGTTATCCATGCAGGAGTTGGTGAAGAAGCTGGTGGAGGAGCCTTAGGGGGAGATGCTATTTGGTCTCATCGTTGGAACTTAGGAAACCTAGTTGCAGTGCCAGGAGCTACATCTAATAGCGATCGTTTCGGTGGCTTGCTTGGTGCATATGATTATACCATTGAACCAGAAGATGGTGCGGCAGGTGTTTTTGCGCATGAATTCGGACATGATTTAGGATTACCAGATGAATATGATACGCAATATACTGGCGGCGGTGAGGCTGTGGCTTACTGGTCTATCATGGCTAGTGGCAGCTGGGCCGGAGATATTCCAGGTACGGAGCCGAGTGGATTTAGTGCATATGCTAAGGAATATTTGCAAGGTGCCCATGGGGGAAATTGGTTAAGCGGCACTACGTTAAATGCGGATGAAATTACAAGTAAAGGAACAGAACTACTGCTGGACGAAGCGGTAACAAAAGGAATAAATAATGACGCAGTGCGTATTAATCTTCCAGATAAAACAACAGATGTAAACACACCGGCAAGCGGGAAATATGAATACTTTAGTGGTAGTGGAAATAATATCGATCATTCTATGAAGACAGCAGTAGATTTGACTAATGCCACAAGTGCCGAGTTGACCTTTAAAACATGGTACGACATCGAGGCTGAATGGGATTATGCATCTATTAAGGTAAATGGCGAGACGATTAAAGGAAATATTACCACAAGCGAAAATCCCAACGACCAAAATCCAGGAAATGGGATTACAGGCAGTACCAATGGTGAATGGGTGGATGGAGTCTTTGATTTAAGTGCATATGCGGGACAAAAGGTCGAAATTGAATTTAATTATTGGACCGACGTGGCAGTTGCTAATCCTGGTTTCTATGTGGATGATATTAAAGTGACAGCTAATGGAGCGGAAATATTAACAGATAATGCAGAAGGGGATTCTTCCTTTGCATTAGAAGGCTTTCAGAAAGATGAAGGAAAATTTTATTCAAAACATTATTATTTATTAGAATGGAGATCACAAAATGGAGTAGATGAGGGTCTTGCGCATATTCGCCGTGGTGCTAGTCTCATGAGTTATGATCCAGGTCTTGTCGTTTGGTATGTGGATGAATCATATAGTGATAACTGGACGGGGGCGCATCCTGGAGACGGATATTTAGGAGTAGTCGATGCAGACCAGCATACAAACTACTGGAGTGATGGAACTGTAGGAGCTACCCGATATCAATTAAATGATGCTGCCTTTAGTTTAGCTAAATCTAATAAAATGTTTTTAGATTATGCTGCTATTAACGGAACTACATTAAAAGATAATTTTACAAAACGAACTCCACTATTTGATGATAGTGCTGACTACAGCAACCAAGGAAATCTAGAAGCAGGACGCAATATTCCATCCACCGGCTTGAAAATTCGTATAGTTGGTGAGAGCAAAGACGGTACAGTAGGAAAAGTATTATTATATAAATAATAATAAATAGAAGAGGCTGTCCGAAAAGTCTCTAATATAAAGCAAGAGGAGAAAAAGGCTCGTTTTTCTCCTCTTGCTTTTCTATTCTGTTGATTCTATCCGAAAGTAGCTGGTGGAAATATGTATTGAAATTCCACTTATAAAGAAAAAAATGGAGAGCATGGATTCATGCTTATACAGGTGACCATATGACCCTTGACGGCCCACATGCAAAGGGTGACTTGCGAAGAGCACGTGCAGCGGCTTTAAATATTGTACCAACTTCTACTGGTGCAGCTACAGCAATAGGACTGGTCATTCCAAAATTAGAGGGCAATTTAGACGGTGTATCTCAGCGCGTGCCAGTACCGGCTGGCTCGGTGACAGAGTTAGTCGCTGTCGTCAATAAGACGGTAAAGAAAGATGATATAAATACTGCTATGAAAGCGGCATCTTCCGATTCATTTGGATATACAGAAGAACAGTTGGTATCCTCAGATATAATTGGTATAACATATGGTTCATTATTTGATGCTACACAAACAAAGGTTACCTCACTTCCTGATGGGAAGTCTTTAGTGAAAGTTGTGGCATGGTATGATAATGAGAATTCGTATACAAACCAAATGGTTAGAACTATTAAATATTTTGCCGAACTATAATCTGTGGCTTAAAAAGATATGGCACTAAGAACTTATGAGAAGTCCTCAATATCTATTGTCTTTAATACATTTAATACACGCTTGGATTCCGCATTGGGAAGTCGGATCACTGCGTGTTAAAAGCAAATGGCATTTTTGAGCTAAATCAAAGCCGCCATAACTTAATAAATGATGAGGGTGTAATTAATGCACCCTCTTTTTGTATATATGCTTGCGGCTTTAGGATAGAAGGTTCTTATGTATTCAAAGCGGCTGTTTTATTTTGGGAAGGAACCGTTACCCTGCGGTAACGGTTTAGCCTAGATGAAGCTCCCATCCTTTATAAATTCAAAAGAAGTATCAAAATGATGACCAGTCAGGGCGGTCATTTTTTATTCGACACTTTTCATGCAAATTTTGTGCAGGGATGTTTTTTGTACCTTTTTTTCATTTGTAGCATATGGGACACCCCCTTCCCTTTTTTATTTTTCCTTAATTAACTGTACACGACCTACTTGTCCATCTTCTAGGCGAACCTTAATTCCATGGGGATGGAAGGAAGACTTGGTTAATATATCTTTTACAATGCCTGCTGTTCGTTTCCCGGTTCTTTGATCTTGTTTTAGTACTATTTCAACAGGTGTGCCTGGTGTTATGTCTTTGCGATTCTGACCGTTCATTATACACCCATGCGTTTTCTTTGGTTATTTGGCTTTTTGGTTAACTGGCTTTTCATTTTTTGCATTTTTTGATTGCCGCTCAAACTTGCTTTTCCGCCTTGTCCTTGCTGTGCTTTATTTGCCAGCTGCTGCTTCATGGCTTCTTGTAAGCTAATTTTCTTTTTACCTTCTTGTTCCTTTGTCTGCATATCGTTGTTCATATCGTTCACGGATTTTTCCTCCATTATTATCGAAATAAGGTTACTCCCTCATCATAACATCAATTGGGTGTCAGGCACCATAAAAAGACAGAAGCCAAAGGGTGTTCACCTCAGAAGGACAGTTTTTCTGCAAACATAATCTCTTCTTTTTGTGAATAGGCTGTAGGAGAACAGGAATGGATGGTGGTAACGATGGATCTGCCGGTTATTTTAGCTGGGCCATTGGTGCGCAGAGTGGAGGAAACATCAGCTTATCTTTGGATAGCTTTAAGTGGAGAATATCAATTGAACGCCAATCTATATGTGATTCACTTCAATCAAACGACAAAAGAGCATGAATATCAGCCGTTTGACATTCAGTCAGATATACAAGTATGCCGATTAGGAAAAAACTTATATATTTATTTAATCAAACTTCAGCCTATCTCCCAAAACTTTCCCACCCAAACATTGTTAGGATACAATCTAGGGTTTCAAAAAGACAAAACAAGCTATGACTTAAGTGATTTTGGATTATTATCATCTGATAGTCCAGTCTCTATTTGTTATGGAAACTTACAATATCCCACTTTCTTCATTCCAGCAACAGTTGAAAAAAACTTCTTATATGGTTCCTGCCGCAAACTGCACGGAAATGGCAAGGATGCTCTTAGCCTCGGAGATGCCAAACTACAGGAGGAATACTTTCAGTTAGAAAAAAGGCCGAGTGCCCTCTTTTTGACAGGGGATCAAATTTATGCCGATGATGTTCCAGCGCCAGCTGCCCTCATTTTATTCGCATTAGGCAAGCTATTAATGGGAAAAGAAGAACCATTAAAGGAATTGTGCGAGGCAGTGGATGATAAAAATAATGCTTTTGATATTACCATCAGCCAGATAAATGGAAGACGAGAAATGGTAAAGGAATACTGCCAATTTACTTCGCGAAAAGCGGATAATCACCTTCTGTCCATGGGCGAGTATGCAGCGATGTATATCTTAAGCTGGAATACGGAGATATGGGAGATAGCAAAAGAGGCAGGGTATCTAAAAGACTTCGATAACTATTTAGAAGATAACCAGATTCATATAGAGACAGGGGCAGATCAGGCAAAAGAGTATGAAAGAAAAGTAAGCAGCTTAAAAAGAGTATACGGTCAGCAGCAAAAAGACATAACCTCATTCCAACAATCTCTGCCAAAGATACGCCGCATGTTGGCGAATATTCCCACCTATATGATATTCGATGATCATGATGTAACAGATGATTGGAATATAACGAAAGAATGGCGGGAAAAAGTAGCTTGTTCTCCGCTTGGAAACCATGTTATCGCTAATGCATTAACAGCCTACTGGGCTTTTCAAGGATGGGGGAATAATCCAGATGCTTTCCCAGCTTCTTTTTCTCGCAAAATCAGCAAGTATACCAAAAGACTAACGGTAAATACACTGACACATACAGAATGGCTGCATATGATGTTAACTTTTCGTGCATGGAGCTTTGCTGCGCCAACCAATCCAAGAAGCCTTGTATTAGACACTCGGACAAAACGTGCCTATCCACAAGAACGAACCTATGTTGTGGGTAGTATGTTGAAGCAGCGGACAAATGGCCCGAATTTAATCCGCAAAAAAGAATGGGATTATTTATCGGAGCTTTTATTTTCAAGCGGATGGCAGCCGCAAACACCGTTAGTCATTATCTCTGCTACCCCCTTATATGGGGTTCATTTAATTGAATCCTTTTTAAAAAATGTTGTCATGCCCCTAACAGCGGTTCTTCCTTCTCTACAAAAAAGCTTAGATTTAGAATGGTGGAAATTTAACGGCAGAGGATTCTCTTTTTTTCATCAACAAATAGCAGAATGGAACCCAAGTGAATGCCTTATTCTTTCTGGTGATGCTCATATGGCCTCTGCCATCGAAGTAGAAGTTTATTTCCAGCAAGAACAAAAACGAATTATACATCAATTTACAAGCAGCCCCATTAAAAATCAGTCTTTTGAAGGATTATCAGGCTTTGCTTTAAAAAGCATTCTTATGCTTAGACAAAGTCGTACGAAGGAAAAGAAAATGTCACGCTATTGCGGACATGATTATGTAATTCAAGAAAAGGAAGCAGGTGCTCCTTTTCTGTGGAAAGAAATAATCGCCCATCAAGTATTGGCAAGTGGATCATTGATTGATACAAGGAATAATTTAGGCTGGCTAGCTTTTGACAAAAATGGGTTTAGGCATCATTTTCTAAGAAAATAATCAATTTATTTTATAAAGAGCACCTCTTTTTTCTTCCTTTTGCGCAACGCTATTGTAAAAGAAGGAAAGAGTAGGAGCTCTTTTCTTTTAAAACTGCTAGTCGCCAATAGTACCTGTATTTTTAAAATTTATATAGATTAGAAGATTCAGAAAAGTGTGGTTGCTAATTCCGAGTAAGTGTATTAGAATAATAGAAAATTAAACTCTTTACAAAGATAAAGGGAAGGTTCAGGAGGTTAATCATTGATCGATTTAGTGTATCGTTTTGGCCCTCAAAATTATTATCATTATGCTGGAGTAATTAATACACTACCGAAGTTTTTGGAAGACAACCACATACAATTTCCATTAATAATTCATGGGGAAAAGTCATGGCAGGCTGTTCAACCTTATTGGCCCGAAACTGAATTTCAGAATCCCTATAAAGAAATTTTGTTTGCTGGTGAATGCAGCTATGAAGAAATAGACCGAATATGGAACGAAGCCTTGCACCACCAGCATGATGCCATAATAGGAGTTGGTGGAGGGAAAGTTCTAGATACGGTAAAAGCGGTGGCAAGTAAAGCAAAAATACCTTGTATCTTAATTCCTACATTGCCTTCAAATTGTGCTAGCTTTACCCCCATCAGTATTGTTTATTCTGCTGAAGGAGACCATCTTGGTACAATACGACATAGTCAATCAAATTATATGGTAATGGTTGAACCAGAATTATTAGTTAAAGCACCAATCGAGCATTTGACTTCTGGAATTGGCGATACCTTGGCTAAATGGTATGAAAGTAAAATTCGTTTTAAGAAATTAACAAGTAAAGAAATATCCATTCCATTGGAACTGTCTCATACTGCTGCTAAGCAATGTCGAGATAATATTTTAAAATGGGGTGAAGCTGCTGTTATAGCTGCTGAAGCAAAAAAAAGCAATGCAGACTTCTCTCGCATGATTGATACGATTTATGCCGTAGCCGGCCTTGTTGGAGGATTGGGAGGGGAATTTGGGCAAAGCGTTGGCGCACATGCCTTTAATTACGGATATGTCAGTTTGGGGAAAAAGAGACATTTACATGGCAGCCTTGTTGCGTACGGAATATTATTTCAGTTGAGTTTGGAAGAAAATTATGAAGAAATAAAACAATTAGTTCCTTTATATAAAAAATTGAAGTTGCCAATATGCTGGAGAGATTTACATTTATCCCCTGAGAAAGGTGACCTTGAAAACATGGCTGATCAAATATTAAGACCATCCTCTAGAATTTATGCATTGCCAATGGAGCTAACCAAGCAAAAGGTAATAGATGGCCTGGAAAAATTAGAATCATTTATTACAGAAAATGAGGTGGGGTTAAATGCATTTTGATTGCTCTGAACGTCTGGGTAAATTAAAGCCGAAATATTTAGTCGTTCAAAATAAACGGATAAAAGAACTTCAGCAATCAGATAAGCAGGTAATTAATCTCGGAAGAGGAAATCCAGATCAGCCAACTTTTCCCCGTATTGTGGAGTGCCTGCAAGAAGCCATATATGATAAGAACAACCATGGTTATCCACCTTATGGCGGAAAACAAGATTTTAAAAAAGCTATTGTGGATTTTTATCGAAAGGAGTATGGAGCAAATATTACGTCTAATCAGGTTGCGATCATGAATGGTTCTACAATAGCCTTATCTGGATTAGCACAGGCCCTCTTAAATCCTGGGGATATTGCATTGGTTCCTGATCCTGGTTTCTTTGGATATCAAGCGGCTGTTGAGTTGGCAGGTGGAGAACCATTTTTTGTTCCGATTAGCGAGAATAATCATTTTTTAGTTGATTATTCAAGCATCCCAGAAGAGGTCAGTCAAAGAGCAAAGATTTTATTTTTAAATTATCCGAACAATCCAACAGGTGCAAATGCCACAAGGGAATTTTTCGAAGAAACGATTACATATGCCAATAAATATGGGATTGCTGTCATTCATGATTTTGCTTATGCAGATATCTACTATACAGAGGAAAAGCCAATCAGTTTTTTATCCATTTCCGGGGCAGCGGAAGTAGGAGTTGAAATTTATACCTTCTCCAAAACATTTAATATGGCTGGTTGGAGGAGTGGATTTACAGTAGGGAATGAATCGCTTATCAAACATTTAAGTGCCTATTTACAAAATGCAGTTGGCAGTGTTTTTGGTGGAATACAGGATGCATCTGTGTTTGCTCTTTTACATCAACAGGCAGAACGTAATGCCTTAAGAGAGTTATATCATGAGCGGCAATTGTTAGTTGGAAAATGTTTAGAAACGCTAGATTGGGAGTATGTTGCCCCACAAGGAACATTTTTCCTTTGGGCTAAGGTTCCGTTACCAATGAATTCGGTTGAATTTGCCGAACAATTACTAGAAGAAGCGTTGGTAGCAGTGGTTCCGGGCAGTATATACGGCAAAAACGGAGAGGGATGGATTCGCATTAGTTTGGTGACTTCTATGGAACAGTTGAAAGAATCATTTGAGCGAATAAAGAGATTTTTACTAGGGAAGCGGGGGAATGAAAATGAAAACCTTTCTAAAGCTTAATGCACTTTTTATTTTTGTTATTTCAATAAATCTATTAGCTGCTTGTAGTAATTCTGCTAATTCACAAGAAGAATCGACGAAAACTGCTAGCAAAAGCGAAACGTCAGATAAAAAGGTTATCCGCGTTGGCGCAACTGGTCAAAGTTTTCCAAACTCTTATCAAGAGGATGGAGAATTAATCGGTTTTGATGTGGAAGTACTTGAAACGATTGCAAAGAATTTAGGGTATAAAGTGCAATGGACATTAGCAGGCTTTGAAGGGTTAGTAGGGCAGCTAGGGGTCGGAAAACTTGATACGATTGCTAATGCCTTTGAATATACAGAGGAAAGGGCAGAACAATATAATTATTCGACAACTTATTCTTATACAAGTACAGGGATTGCTGTTCTTAAAGATAGTCCTTATGATTCTGTAAAGGATTTAAATGGACAAACAGTTGCTGGAGTATTAGGGTCTAATAAAATTAATGTATTGGAAGATTATGTGAAGAAAAATGGATTAGATATTGAAGTCAGACAATATGAAACAAGAGATGGTCCACAATCGGATACAATTAAGGGTGCCGTAGCAGGTTATGTCCAAGGAAAACCTATTTTGCAAGCAACAATAAATAAATCGAAATTACCTCTGAAAATATTAGAGGATGACTTAAAGAAATCAGAAATTGGTTTCCCGTTTGCAAAAACAGAACAAGGGGATGCGTTAAGAAAAGCGTTTAATGCAGAAATAGAAAAGCTGAGAGCGGATGGAACACTAGCTGAAATCTCGGAAAAGTATTATGGAGATGATATTACTTCTGAGGAGTAACGAGAAATTTATTGAATTTTTGATTAATTAAGTAGTGGAAGAAAAGTTTTCTATTATATAGTGTATAGGCTTCTTCGTGTAGAAGAAGCCTAATTATATTTTGTCCTTTTAAATTGCGAGTTTAGAACGTCTGTTTTTCCTCAATTATGAATGTGTGGAACGTTAAAAAATAATAACTTAATAAACGCTGTCAAATGAAAATTATAAAAAAAAGAAAAAAGTATGGGATTAACCACTTCGAATATGTTAGAATAGTCAATAATTCAGATTAGTTTTGTTGGAATTAATATTTTGATAATTTAATAATTTAATAGTATTAATATTGGTATTAGGAGAGGATAGGAAATGGGTTCACATGTTGTAGCTTTAAAAATGCTGCAGAACAATTTTAGTACAGAAGAAATGCGTTCTGTGTGGGATGATAAAAATAGATTACAGAAGATTCTGGATGTAGAAGCAGCTTTAGCATTAGCAGAAAGTGAGTTAGGGATCATTCCAAAGGAAGCCGGAAGAGCCATAAAGCACGCTTCAAAAGTAGAAAATTTTGATATTGAAGAAATTGCAAAAGAGTCTGCTAAATTAAAACATTCCTTAATGGCTACAGTTAACCATTTGCAGAAACTATCAGGTGATTATGGAGAATATGTTCATTATGGCGTAACAACACAGGATGTAACAGATACAGCGATGATTCTTCAATTGAAGGAAGCAGATGAAATCATAAGAAGAGATACAAAAAAAGTAGCAGAGCTTCTGATTGGTTTAGCATCCAAATATAAGAAAACGCCGATGCCAGCAAGAACACACGGAATGCAAGGACTGCCAACCACATTTGGCTTTAAGCTCGCAGTCGTTTTAAGTGAGTTTGAACGTCACCTAGATAGATTAAATAGCGTCCAATCACGGATTTTTACAGGTGTTCTTGCTGGTGGTGTTGGTACATATGCCGCTTTAGGAAGCATAGGACCAAAAATTGAAGAACGGGCATTGGAGATTTTAGAACTTAATGCGCCAACGATTTGCTGGCATTCCTCACGTGACCGAATTTCGGAGTATGGTTCAGTGCTAGGACTAATAAGTGGTTCGTTAGGAAAGCTAGGAAATGAATTCTATAACTTAATGCGGACAGAAATTGACGAAGTGGAAGAGCCGTTTTCAGCAGGAAATGTGGGCTCAACTACGATGCCGCATAAACGTAATCCAGCTATTTTTGAAGGAATTGCCAGTCTGACAAAACCTGTCTTACATAGTGTTGCCTTGCTGCATGAATCATTAGTGATGGAACATGAAAGGGATGCGATGAGCTGGAGAAGTGAATGGATAGCCTTACCAGAAATTTGTTTATATTTATCCTCTCAATTGAAAAGTATGCTAACCGTTCTGGAAGGGCTTGTAGTGAAACCTGAAAACATGCTGAAAAACTTGGAGCGATTAGGTGGACTGATTTTATCAGAACGTGTCATGTTTGCTTTATCAGAAAAAATAGGTAAACAAACTGCCCATCATCTTATATATGAAATCGCAATGGAATCTGCTGAACAAAAAACTCCATTTAAAAGATTGCTTGGTCAGAATGAAAAGGTGGCTGCTGTATTGACAGAAGAACAAATTAATCAGTTATTAGATCCAAGTCAATATATTGGCTTAGCTAGTGAGAAGGTAGATGAAGTAATTGCTTCGATTAGAAATGGGGGACTTTTAAGTGAGTAATTTATCTTTTCATCAAGCAACTTCCAAAGATATTCCCGAATTACTTGATCTATCTCTAAGAGGATATGCCTCTATTCGAGAGCTGGGAATTCACTTTGCTGCTGCAACAGCAGATGCAGAATTGGTAGAAAAGAATATCAAGGAAAATATATGCTTCTATTTACGAGATGAAGGCAAAATGGTTGCAACTGCTTCTGTTCGTATGCCATGGAGCAGTCATCCTGGTCCATTTGAAATTCCCCATATTTGGTGGGTTGCTGTTGCTCCAGAAGAAAAAAGAAAAGGATACGCAAGCAAAATCCTTCATTATGTGGAGGAAAGTTTTTTAAGAGATACACTTCATTGTCCATCTGTATCGCTGGGCACGGCGAAGGAGCATCCTTGGCTTAGAGAAATGTATGAAAAACGGGGATACAAAAAGGTTGGAGAAACGGATTTAGGGAAAGGTCATATTACCATCTATTTAGAAAAATTACTTTTAGCAAAATCATATAAGAAAAGGTAGGAATTGATAATGTGGAAGAAACTGACTGTAATCATGAGTATAGCATTTTTATTATTATTATCTGCTTGCAGCGGAAACGATAATAAAACAGAAAATGGGGGATCCTCAAAGGAGCAAAAAACACTCCGTGTAGGTTCAACCGCACAAAGTTATCCAAATGGATATGAGGAAAATGGTAAATTAGTAGGTTTTGATATAGAAGTATTAGAGAAAATCGCAAAAAATTTAGGCTATCAAGTGGAGTGGGTTAGATCAGACTTTGCAGGTTTAATGGGGCAATTAGAAACCAAAAAAATTGATACAGTGGCAAACTTTGTTGCTGTTACAGATGAAAGAAAAGAAAAGTATCAGTTTTCAGAGCCGTATGCCTATGCAGGTGCTACCATTGTTACAAATAAAGACAATGCATATGATAGTTTAGATGATTTAAAGGGCAAAACAGTATCCGGAGTATTAGGTTCGAATAATGTGAAGAACTTAGAAAATTTCGATCCTGACATCATCCCTAAAACATATGAAAACCGTGATGGTGCAATGAATGATGCGATTAATAAACGTGTCGATGGTTATGTTAACTCTAAATCTTCTTTGATCGCAGAAATTGAAAAAGGAAATTTGCCATTGAAGTTTGTAGGGGAGCCATTTGTGTATGAAGATGTTGCTTTTCCGTTCCTTAAAAATGAAGATGGAGAAGCTTTGGCAAAAGCATTTAATGCTGAAATAAAAAAATTACGTGAGGATGGTACCTTAACAGAAATATCGAAGAAATATTTTGCAGACGAGGATATCACCGTTAAGGAATAGTTTGGAGGACCAGTATGAATCTTAATTTAGATTTTCCATATTTAGTTGATATATTACCAGAACTGTTGGAATTCATACCGCTTACTTTATTTCTTGCTGTTCTATCCATGGTTTTTGCCATCATTGGCGGATTGATTTTAGCTGTGATATCCAGATCGAATATCCCAGTATTAAAGCAGCTTGCCGCTGTATATATTTCGTTTTTTCGTGCCATTCCAACACTGGTTCAATTATTTTTAATTTATTATGGGCTGCCACAAATCTTTCCAGCTCTAAGTGCGATGACGGCTATAACAGCAGCGATCTTAGGGCTTAGTTTAAAACAAGCAGCATTTTTAGCAGAAATATTCCGTGCTGCACTGAATTCGGTTGATAAAGGACAGGTGGAAGCATGTTTATCAGTTGGAATGACAAAAGTGCAAGCCTTTCGTCGAATTGTTCTACCTCAGGCGACGCGAAATGCTATTCCTGCAACAAGTAATATTTTTATTGGTTTAATTAAAGAAACCTCATTAGCGTTTACTTTAGGAGTAGTGGAGCTTTTCGCCCAAGGGAAAATAATTGCTGCTAGTTCTCTTAAATTTTTTGAAACCTATTTGGCTTTAGCGCTGCTTTACTGGGTGTTAATTATTCTTGTTACTTTCGTTCAGCGGGCTATTGAAAAAAGAATGGAAAAACCGTATTTATCATAAAGGAGTAGTAGGATGATAGCTGTTACAAATCTAAAAAAGAGGTTTGGAGAGAATATAGTATTAGATGGTGTTAATTTAAAAGTTAACCGTGGAGAAGTGTTGGCTATTATCGGACCGTCTGGATCTGGAAAGTCAACATTGCTCCGGTGTTTGAATTTATTAGAGCTGCCTGATGAAGGGGTTATTCAAATAGGCGAGACAAATGTAAATGTACAAAAAATGGGGCGGAAAGATATTCATCAGCTTCGCCAGGAAACAGCGATGGTGTTTCAAAACTATAACCTTTTTAAAAATAAAACTGCCTTGCAAAACGTTACGGAATCCTTGATTGTTGCTAAGAAAATGAATAAACAAGATGCAGAGAAATTAGGGAAAGAACTTTTAGTGAAGGTAGGGCTTGAGGATAAGTTTCACCAATACCCTGCCACATTATCAGGCGGACAGCAACAACGCGTGGGTATTGCTAGAGCGCTCGCTGTTAAGCCACATGCCATTTTATTTGATGAACCAACCTCAGCACTTGATCCAGAATGGGTTTCAGAAGTGCTGCAAGTTATAAAAGATATTGCACAACAAAATACAACCATGATTATTGTGACCCATGAAATGAAATTTGCGGAAGAAGTGGCTGACAGAGTGATTTTTATGGCAGATGGAAATATCATTGAAGAAAATGAGCCGAAAGAATTATTTCATCATCCACAAAATATAAGAACAAAACAATTTTTAAAAACTTTAGAAAGAGATGAATAATAAATCATGAACATGTCTCCTGAACTATTAAACGATTTAATTGTCAAACGAAGATATTTGCATGAGCATCCAGAGCTAGCTTTTGAAGAATTTCATACAACGGAATTAATCAAAAAATGGTTAACAGAACAGGGTATTGCCATTGTTGAACTTGGTCTAGAAACAGGAGTTGTTGCGGAAATAAAGGGAGCGTTTGCGGGACCAACCATTGCTATTCGGGCAGATATTGATGCCTTGCCGATAATAGAAGAAACAGATGTTGCATTTAAATCAAAAAATGAAGGGAAAATGCATGCCTGTGGTCATGATTTCCATACAACTGCTATTTTAGGAGCAGCGATTCTAATCAATAGTCAAAAGGACAAATTACATGGAAATGTAAGATTTATTTTTCAGGCTGCCGAGGAAATTGCTCAAGGTGCAAAGAAATTTGTAGAAAAAGGAGCAATAGAAGGAGTAGAAGCAATTTTTGGAATGCATAACAAACCTGATTTGCCAGTAGGAACGATAGGGGTAAAATCAGGTGGACTTATGGCAAGTGTAGATAAATTTAGTTTAAGGTTTATCGGTGTCGGAGGTCATGCTGGTATACCACATCGTGCTATTGATCCGATTGTTATGGCTAGTCAATACGTAACAGCAGTTCAGTCAATTGTCGCAAGAAGAATGGATTTGTTTGATAATGTAGTAGTCAGTATCACAAGCATCCATGGAGGAAATACATGGAATGTCATTCCAGATGAAGTCAAACTAGAAGGTACTGTTCGAACATTTCAGCCTAAAGCTCGTGAGGCAGTTCCGACAATAATGAAAAAGCTAGCGGCGTCTATTGCAGAGGGAAATGGTGGTTCGGTTGAATTTGTTTGGGATGATTATCTTCCCGTGGTAAACAATCATCAAGATTATGAAGATATTGTCCGAGCCACAGTTTTGGATGCAGGGTATAATGTCGTCGATGCTGTGCCAAGTGCCGGTGGAGAGGACTTTGCGTTTTATCAAAATTATATTCCGGGATTTTTCGTTTGGATGGGAGTGGATGGACCCCAAGAATGGCATCACCCTAAGTTTGATTTACAGGAAGAGGCCATTAAAGTGGCTGCTGAATTTTTTGCTAAGCTAGCGGAGAACCTTTTGAAAAATGACTGATTTAACAAAAGCGATAGTTGACTTGATTCAATCCTCCCCGTCTTACAAGGAGCTTACTAATGAGACAAAAAAGAATTTGGAAATGGGAGTATTCGATTATTTTCTGGCGTGTTTTGCCAGTGTGAGGTTCGATATAAACTTTTCCACTGTTTTACGTACTGCTATTTATCCTGCTGGAGAGGGAGCAGCAATAATCGGCACGGATTCAAAGGTTCACCCTTTTGATGCTTGTTTAATTAATGGGTATTCTGCACATGCATTAGATTTAGATGATGTTCATTCTGAGATTAGAGGACATCCGTCTGCGATTATTTTGAGCTTATTACATGCCCTAATAGAAAAGAAGCGTGATAGAGACCGCTTCTATGAAGCCTATTTAATAGGAATAGAGACGATGAAGTGTTTTGCTCAACTATTAGGTGCCCAGCATTATGAAAAAGGGTTCCATACAACTGCGACTGCGGGAATTTACGGAGCAGTTGCAGCTGGAGCCCATTATTTACATTTCGAAACAGAGAAATTTTCGCAAGCTATTAATTTATGCGTATCCAAATTAAGTGGTTCTCGGAGTCAATTTGGAACAATGGTGAAACCGCTGCATGCTGGTCTAACTGCCCAAAGTGCTTGGCAGATTCTTCATTTTGTTGATAAGGGAATCGCCGGAAGTAATAATACCATTCAAGCAAAAAATGGTTTACTTTCTATGTATGTGGAGCAGAGAGGAAATCCATACGAGGTTTTTGAAAAATGGGGAGAACCTTGGACTATAGATAAACCTGGATTATGGTTCAAATTATATCCATGTTGTTCTGCAAATGCACATGCCATTGAGGCCATTCAGAATATAAAGGCACAAAGAAATTTTTCCATTGATGAGGTTGCTTCTGTTGATTTGTATTTCCCTCCCAATGGTGATGCTGCATTAGTTTACACGCGCCCGAAGAATGGAGAACAGGGGCGTTTTAGTGTAGAATACTGTGCAGCTTTATTATTGCGGGGTGAAGCATTATCTATTGAAAATTTTTCTGTCAATCAAATTGCCGATGATATTCAAGAAGGAATAAAAAAAATTCATCGAAAGCATGATCCTGCAATTCCCGTAAAAGAAATTAGTTATCCAAAAGGAAGATATTGTATAGCTAAAGTAATGTTAAAAGATGGTCAACAGTTGGTATCTAGAGTAGATGCACCAACAGGCTCACCAGCTAAGCCGCTTAAAATGAAGGATTTAGCCAATAAAGCAAACACATTATTAGGCGAACAAGCCAATACTTTAAATAAGTACTATGCTGCAGGAATAGAAGGCTGGTAACAGAGGGGCGGTTCTTGTGAGGTCATTTGGCCATCAAGAACTGTCTTTTTGAGCAGGAGAATATCTTTAAGAGATAAAATTCATTCTTTTCCCTCTTTGAACATGCAATGGGTCCCAATGTTTTAGGGACCTTTTTTATTTTAGAAATTTGTCCAGGTGGCTGCTGCATGAAAGAATAACAAGGTATAATAGAACTAGAATTTTGAGGTGACTAAATGAAAAAATCAATTGGAATTATTATAGCATGTTGTATCTTTATCCTTTCTATTATAAGCATTGTCTATTCTAGTTGGTCGAATCATACTAGAGAAGCAAAAATCTCTAATGGGCAAATAAATCTTACATCTGTATCGTTTGATAATAAAGATATCATTCACTTAAATGGGGAATGGGAATTTTATAAAAATCAACTGATTACTCCAATTCCAAACAAGAATATATTTGATTCATATGAGAGGGAGTTAAGATACGTCCCTGGATTATGGAGTGATAATAAGAGTAAGGCTCCTTTTATTGCGGGAACTTACCGAATTACAATTACAGTTCCGAAAGATGGTCTTTATGGTATAAAAGTAAATGCTGTCAATCATGCCAGCAAGTTATTTATCAATGGGATAGAAGCAGGAGAGAGTGGCAACCCATCGAAAGATAAATCAGACTATCGTCCATATATTCGAAAATATATCGGTATAGGAAGAAGCGAAAATCATAAGATCGAAATTGTTATTCAAGCAGCAAGTCATAATCAACCGCTGCGAGGCGGAGTAATACAACCAATAGAATTTGGATCGGCAACTCAAATATTAACAAGCAGAGAAAGTGATAGAACAATTGAAACTTTATTATTAGGCGGTTATTTAGTCTTAGGGGTATTCTATCTTTTTAGCTTTTTTTATCGAATGAGGGATATCCATCAATTATACTTTAGTCTTTTTTGTATTCTTCAAGGGGTATATGTAGCTTTTATCAATGAAAAGATAATCGAGCTAGTTATTCCTAGCATAAGTGTTTACTTGTTATCCAATATACAGCTGTTATTATTTCATAGTGCTTTGCTCTTCTTTTTATGGTTTATCCATGGGTGTTTTAAGGAGTTTACTAGTCAAAAGGTGATTCAGGTTATCAGCATTCTGCTTATGATAGACGGATTATTATATGGCGTTCCAGGTGTTAGTGCAAATCTATTATGGTTCCTTCCTATTTTCACCAAACAAATAATGATTGTCCTATTAGTAGCACCAGCCTATGTGTATATAGGATTTGTTTTGATAAAGGCTCTAGTAAATAAATCAGAAGGTTCCCAGTATCTTATTATCATTGTGTCATCGTTTATCAGTTATGGTCTTGTGCTTGGGGTTAATTTTCTCTTTGCTACAGAAATAGGCAGAATCCCTCTGATTCTATTTTTATTTATGACGATTGGCCTTGCTTTATATATGGGACTACGATTTTATCAGGCTTTTATTAAAATAGAAAAACTATCAGAGAGTCTGCAAGTACAGGATAAATTGAAGGATGAGTTTCTAATAAAAACTTCTCATGAACTTAGAACTCCTTTGAATGGAATTTTAAATTTATCTAGGCTGATGCTAGAGGGCAAGGAAGGACCACTTTCTATAAAGCATCAGGAGAGCCTAGCGCTGATCCATAATGTTGGGAAGCGTTTAGCAAATTTAGTGGAAGATTTATTAAATGCTTCTGATATAAAAACAAATAATATTGCATTATTCCCAAAAAGTTTAAATTTAAAAATAATAGATGAAGTCATAAAAGAGATGTATCTTTTGGTTCCTGTAAATAAAAATATTACGATTTCCAACAAGATAAATGCCCATCTGCCCAATGTGTATGTCGATGAGGCTAGGCTTATCCAAATTTTTTATAACTTAATTTCGAATGCTATTAAGTACACGGACAATGGTGAAATCACTATCACGGCAGATGTCATTAATAATAAAATGGAAATCACTGTTACGGATACAGGAATGGGAATAAAAGAAGAAGAGCTAGAGCATATTTTTACGACATTTTACCAAAGTGAAAGAACAATCAACCGAGGAACAGATGGACTGGGATTAGGGCTGGCTATTACAAAGCAGCTGGTCTTAAAATCCGGTGGCGAAATTTTTGTGAAATCAAAAGTGGGACAGGGCTCTCAATTTTCCTTTACCCTTCCTTTAGCTAGTACAGGGGAGAAATTGCCAGTTGAAACACTAGTCCGTCCAGAGGAGTCTATCGTTAAATCTCAAGAAAACAAGGAAAAGTTACAACTTCCGCTGCCTTTAATCGAAAATGGCAAAAGTCCTTATACCATACTTGTTGTCGATGATGAACATGCAAATTTAAAAGTGGTTGTTAATCTGTTAAAACTGCTTAACCATAGTATAATTGCAGTAGATAATGGAAACATGGCATTGGAAATAATCAAAGAAAGAAAAATAGATTTATTGGTGGCAGATTTAATGATGCCCGAAATAAATGGCTATGACCTCTGTAACATCATTCGAGAAGAATATCATTTAGTCGAATTACCAATTTTAATTTTAACGGCTTCAGGGCAAATAGCAGATTTAACAAAGTCCTTCATCAGAGGAGCCAATGATTTTTTGCGAAAACCTATTGAGCCAGAAGAATTAAATGCAAGAGTGACATCGCTTTTAACGATGAAAAATGCCGCAGAACAGGCGGTAAACAATGAACTTAATTACTTTTATGCCCAAATAAAACCACACTTTTTATTTAACACATTAAATAGTATCATCGGTTTAAGTTATAGGGACATGGAAAGTGCCAGAGAAGGGTTATATCATTTATCCACTTATTTCCGCGGAAAACTTGATTTATATCGAAAACCAACCCTGATCTCTATACAAGAAGAAATGGAATTGGTTCAGGCATATCTAGCAATTGAACAATTGCGCTTTGGCGAAGACTTACAGGTGAAGTTTGATATAGAAGAAGATATTCAGATGGAAATTCCGGCCTTAACTATTCAGCCTCTTGTCGAAAATGCAGTTCAGCACGGATTTTCTTACAAGAAAAAAGGTGTGATTTCTATCATAATAAAAAGAGTGGAACCAAAAATAGTTAACATTATTATAAGTGATAATGGAAAAGGAATGAACGAAGAGTCAAGGAATAGGTTACTTCAAGGTAAGAGTAATGGGATGGGCTTTTCCAACGCTTTAAAGAAGCTAAAACTGCTTAAAAACTCAAAACTCTTACTAGAGTCTACAGAACATCAGGGTACTAAAATAATCATCATACTTCCAGAGGTGAGAAGGAATGAGGGTCATAATAATTGATGATGAAAAGTGGGCGATCGAAGTATTAGTACGCCAACTTAATAGATTAACGAATGTAAATATTGTGAAGACATTTACCAATCCGCTTGAAGCCTATCGGGAGCTACCGAAATTAAATGTGGATGTAGTTTTTCTTGATATTGAAATGGGAGAAGTGGATGGTCTAGAATTTGCAGCAAAGCTACTCGCTTTGCCGACACACATGGATATTATCTTCGTTACTGCCTATAATCAGTATGCGTTAGATGCATTTGAAGTAAATGCAATAGATTATCTAATAAAACCTGTCACTATTGCTAGATTGAAAAAAACTTTTGATAAACTGCGTATTTATGGACGAGCAGATTCACAAGTTTTAACTGATAAGAAACAGAGATCCCTATATGCAAACGTGATGGGAGGATTTCAACTGCTTGATCAGGATGAAAGTGTTGTGAAGTGGCGGACCAAAAAGGTTAAGGAGCTGTTTATTTATCTTTGGCAGCACAAGGGGATATTAGTGCATAAGACAAAAATTATTGACAACTTATGGACAGATATTCCAATAGATAAATCCTTAACATTATTGCACACTTCTATCTATCAATTAAGGAAAACACTCAAAATATTAGGATTAGAAGATCCCATCGTCTTTTTAAATGATCATTATAAATTTGATTGCATTATTAAAAATGATATAGATCGGTTGTTAGAGATTTTTGCTAAAAAAGTGGTATCAGAGGAAATGATAGAAGAAGTTCTCTCTATCTATAAAGGTGATTACTTGGAGGAAGAAGATTTCGAATGGGCCATCGGGAAACAAAAGCAAATAAAATCCCAGTTTGTAAATTTTTTAGAACAATATATTGAGGGAAAACTTGAGCGTGTAGAAAAATCAAGCAGCATTATTATAAAATCTTTAGAAAAATTAGTAGAGATGGAGCCATATAGTGAAAAATATCTCGCATATGCTATTAGATATTTGGGGGAACAAGAAAGTAAGCAGGAGCTAATTCGCTTTTTTGAATATTTTCAAGAAAAGTGGTCGAGTGATCTAGATTTGCCTTTACCCAAGGAGTTATTTGATTTGTATCAGCAATATATAGTGAAGCTTTAGAAAAAGAGGATGTCCCGAATGGATGGGATATCCTTTTTATTGTTCAGAATTTGTTCAGAAGGTCCTGATAATATATATAAGGTTTTAGATAGACAAATAAAAATTAATACATTTGAGAGTTTATTATTCCTATAGATAAGAATTAAAGCTAATCTTGAGTATTTGTTTATCTAGCAATATATATTGAAAGGAGAAAATAGGTTGAAGAGGATAAGTATTAGTTTTCTACTGTTTGTTTTTATTATGCAAACAGTAATGAGCAGCATTCTTTTACCTTCATCAGTATTAGCAATAGAACTGGATGATAATCCGATAATAGATGTGAATCTATTGGATGAGCAAGGGAATGCTGTTAATCTAGCAAATAAAGTTACGTTAGACTCCAAACTGGATTTGAAATATCAATGGTCTCTTGCTGATATCGATGTATCAGAGGGTAAAGCATTATCATTTCAAATACCTTCAGAGCTAACAGTGACTGAAGAGAAGCAAGGACCTTTAGTAACAAGTGATAATCAATCAGTTGGAGAATATAGTATCAACACCCAAGGGATTGTCACTCTCCATATTAACGCAGAGGAAGAAACTACAGAGGCTTATAATGGATTGCTTTCTGTACCAGTAAAGCTAAATGCAGAAAAGATAAAGGGTGACGAGGAGTCTCTCTCTATTCCATTTACTTTAAGGGAAGGAAGTAAAGTTATTGAGGTTGGTTTAGAATCTATCCAAAGCCAAGAAGAAAAGGATAGCTCAGGTCAGGAGAAAGCTCCTGAAACAGAAGAAGCGTTTAAAGAAGAGCAACCTAGTGATAGTGGTCAACAAGAAAAGGATATAACTGATTTACCACTAGAAAATGAAAGAAAAGAAGTAAATATAAGGGAAATTAAAAGTTCAAATATAGAAGAGAACATCCTTGTAAAAGCAGAGCTTACTTACGAGGATGAGAATGGAAACAATCTAGAAAGGCCTAATAAGAACTCCTACATTGGTGTTGATTATACGTGGAAACTTCAAAATGGCCATGGTTATAAGGATGGGGCTACCTTCACGTTTACATTACCTGAGGAGCTAGAGGTTTATAATATAGTAGATAAAGAGGAAATACGATTCAATAATCAAGTTATTGGTCATTTTTCGGTAGCGGAAAATGGAACAGCAACTATTGTATTTAATGAATTTATTGAACAATATTCTAATATAGAAGGCACGCTTAAAGTATGGACAAAGTTAAGTGAAGAGCTTGTTGTCAATGAAGAAAAAACAGTCACTATTACACCTATTAAAGACAGCAACTCAATAAAGATTCCCATTGAATACACTCCGAATGGACCAACAGTGACAAAAAGCGGGCTCGCAAATAAAGCATATAATGCTAATAGCATTTCATGGACGGTTGATTTTAATAAATCTTTAGAAAATCTGGAGAATGCTGTTTTAAGTGATCCCATTCAAACAGGCCAAGAATTAAAAGCTGGTTCTATAAAATTATTTCATTTTAATACAAAATTGAATGGTCAAATGACGTTAGGGGATGAAGTAGATCCATCCTTATATGAAATAGGAAAAGCAGAGGATAACAAAGATTTCACTATTAAGTTTAAAAATACAATAGGAACAGCTTATCGATTAGTTTATGAAACTACTATTACAGATGAAAATCAGAAGAAATTTGATAATAAAGCCATCCTTCTTTCAAATAATAATCCGAAGGGTGAAGCAGCAGCATCTGTAAGTGTAAATAGAGGAAGTCATCTAGAGAAAAGTTCGACTGGCTATGATGCAGATAAGCAAAGCATTAGTTGGGAAATCAAATATAATTACAACGAAAAAGCAATTAAGAAGGATCAAGCAATTTTAAAAGATCTATTTACAAATAGTCAATCCTTAATGAAGGAATCATTGAAGATTTACAATGTCACAATAGATGAAGACGGCAAAGAAAGTGTGGGAGAAGAAATTCCCGCATCATCATACACGCTACAAGAAATAAACGAAGATAATAAAAATGGGTTCAAGTTAAGTTTTAACAACGATATCCAGACAGCTTACAAAATAGTATATCAGACTAAAGCGATTGACCGTGTATTTGAGGGAGAAACGATTAAAAATACAGTTATATCCCCCAATGAAACAAAAGAGGCTTCAAGGAATATTGGGCAGCGTATCTTATTTAAATCACATGGAACACCTAATTACAAAGATAAGAGTATTGACTGGACCATAACATTTAATCACGATCAGTATGAGATGAACAATGTTAATTTAGTAGATATATTTGTAAATGAAGGATTGACTTTAGACAAGGATAGTCTAGTTATAAAAAGTGGAGAAAACACATTAGAATTAGGCAAAGACTATACGCTTGCTGAAACAAGTGATGCAAAATTTTCCATTAAGCTTTTGCATCAGATCGATCACATGACGACTATAAAATACAAGACATTCTTCGACTATGAAAAACGACAAGACAAAACGCATAATTACCTTGAAAATAAGGGTGTATTGACATGGATTGATGAAAATGGTGAAGAAGCGGAAAAAGAAGTAGTATCTAGGTTTACTCCTGACAGTTTTACTCAATCCAATGGCTTTAAAAATGGGAATTATGATGCAATTACGAAAGAAATTACGTGGAACGTTGGAATTAATTATAATGAAAAGCTGCTGCGCAATGCGGTAGTAGAGGATTATATTTTAGGAAACCAGCGCTTAGTAGATAATTCCATTGAAGTCTTTAAAATGAATTTAACAGGTGGTTCCAATGGAATAGGGAAAGGGGAACTAGTTCCAAGTGAAGACTATTCTATATCCTACAAGGAAGATGAGAATGGTAATAAAGGATTTAGAATTGAATTTAAAGAGGAAATTCAATCCGCCTATTATATTACCTATAAAACTAGTTTAAAGGATTTAGCGTTAGTAAGTTCGAAATATGATAATAAAGCAGTTTTATATGATGGAGAAACAAAAGAAACCGAATTATCTGCATCTGTTAGTATCCCGCATGGTGGTACTTATATTACGAAGGATGGAACGCAATCCGGAAAACTAATTGATTGGAAAGTAAATATCAATTTTGCCCAATCTCAGATAATGAATGCGAGCATTGAGGATATTCCTAGTCCAAACCAAATGTTATTAAAGGACTCTTTTCACCTTTATTCAACTAATGTAGATTCGAAAGGGAATGTAACAAAGGGGGAAGAGCTGGTTCAAGGAAAGGACTATTCTCTTCAGCTTGAGGAAGATCCAAGTTCATTTAAACTAGTGTTTCTGAAAGAAATAAATGAACCTCATATACTTGAGTATCAGTCATATATCCAGGCGAATGTAAATGATGCAGTTAGTAATGATGTTTCTATTACAGGAGAAAACATCGAACCAGGGCAAATCTCGTCCACAGAGAAAGTTGTTATAGTCAAAAGAACAGCTGGTATGGGAGATGGAACTGGAGTGCTTGCAAACTTGAAAGTTGTTAAAATCGATGCAAGCAGTCAGGAAAAATTACAGGGAGCTGCTTTTTCACTTGTTGATAAGCAGAGTGGCATTACATTAAAAACAGCGGTCACTGATGACAAGGGAGAAATCCTTTTTGACAAACTGCTTTTTGGTGATTATGTCTTAAAAGAAGATAAAGCACCAGAAGGATATTTAACAGGCATTAATGGAGAACAAAATATAACAATTGAAAAAGAGAATAGCGAAATAACGATAAAGAACCAAAAAATAATCAAAGCCGTACAGTTAACGAAAGTGGATATGGCCTCAACAGATACTACATTGGCTGGAGCTACTTTTAAGTTGTTGAAGAAGGTTGACGATAAGTTTGTTGAATTAGAAACATTGACAACAGATGGGGAAGGCAAGTTATTTAGAGACAACCTAGAGCCTGGAGAATACCAGTTTATAGAAACGAAAGCACCTAATGGATATGAGCTTAATGAGGAACCGATAGCTTTTACTATTAAGGAAGATCAAACGAAGGCGATAGAACTAGTAGCAAAAAATAAAAAACTCGGTTCTGTAGAGTTAACGAAACTAGATATGGATGACAAGCAAACGCCGTTAGCGAATGCTGTATTCCAGTTGTGGAAAGACGGGGAGCTTTTAACCTCGAATCTTACAACAGATGAAAAAGGGCTCCTTTTTGTAGAAAATCTTAAACCTGGATCTTATCAGTTTATAGAAACTACAGCACCTGATTATTATAAGCTGGATTCTAAGCCCATTGACTTTACGATTGAAGATGGTAAAACAGATCCAGTTAAGGTAACAGCCTATAATGAGTTAGTTGAGGGTTCCGTTGAATTAACAAAAGTGAATCAGGCTGATTCAAAGGAAGCATTAGCAGGAGCAGAGTTTGAACTCCGCAATGAAGCAGGGGAACTAATTGCGGAAAAACTAGTAACAGATAAATCTGGTAAAATAACGGTTGATCAATTAAAACCAGGAAAATATCAGTTTATAGAGGTAAAAGCACCAGCTGATTTCCAATTAAATAGTGAACCAATCAGCTTTACGATTTCCAAGAGTAAGACAGCAGCTGATGCAGAACAAGTAAAAGTGACAGCAGCAAATACGTTGATCCCAGGCTCTGTTGAACTGACAAAAGTAGAGAAGGATGATCATTCGATTGTTTTAGCAGATGCTGTATTTGAGCTGCAAGACAAAGATGGAAATATAATCAAGTCTGATCTTATAACAGATGAAGAAGGAAAAATTTTAGTAGAAAATCTGGTACCAGGCACTTATCAATTCATCGAAAAACAGGCTCCTTTTGGCTATGTATTGGAGAAGGAACCAGTTATTTTCGAGATAGAAAGAGGGCAAACGGAAGTACTATCCATTCAAGTTGAAAATGAATTAATTCTTGGAGCGGTTGAACTTCTTAAAGTAGATGCGGATAATGATATGATGCCATTAAAGGACGCTGAATTTGAATTACAAGATCAAGAAGGTAATAGCATCAAAAGCGGACTAATCACCAATGAAGAAGGAAAAATATTCATTGATGGCTTAAAACCAGGCAACTATCAATTCGTTGAAACAAAACCGCCATTTGGCTATAAAAAAGTGGAAAGCCCAATTAGTTTTGTTATTGTTAAAGGACAAGAAAAACCACTATTGAAGGTAGTAACGAATGAACTAACATTGGGTTCAGTCGAATTAACAAAAATAGATGCGGACAATCACAATCTGGTCTTAGAAGGTGCGGAGTTTGAACTTCAAGATAAGGAAGGAAAAACGCTGCAAGAGGGATTAAAGACAAATGAAGAAGGGAAAATTCGCATTGACGGCTTAAAACCAGGCAGCTATCAATTGGTTGAAACGAAAGCGCCAGTTTACTATCAATTAAATGAAAAGCCAATAATTTTTACAATCGAAAAAGGACAAGAGAGAGCATTGGAAGTGACTGCCGAGAATAGCCTTATTACTGGATCGGTAGAATTAACGAAATTAGATGCTGATCAACAAGATCAATATTTAAGTGAAGCCGAGTTTGTCCTTCAGGATGATAACGGTCATATCTTGTTCGAAAAATTGGTAACAAATAAAGAAGGAAAAATTGTAGTAGAAAATTTAAAACCAGGAAATTACCAGTTTGTAGAAGTGAAGGCGCCGAAAGATTATGTTTTAAATAAGAAACCCGTAGCTTTCACTATTTCTAAAAGCGAAACAGCCGCAGATGTAAAAGTAGTAACCGTTTCTGCATTTAACGAACTAACACCAGGTTCAGTTGAGCTGACGAAAGTAGATGCAGACGATGAGAATCTTGTTTTAGAAGGAGCGGAGTTTGAACTTCAAGATACGGAAGAAAAAACACTGCAAGAAGGATTAAAAACAGATAAAGATGGAAAAATCTACATCGATGGCTTAAAACCAGGGAAGTATCAACTAGTAGAGACGAAAGCACCAACTTACTATCAATTAAGTAAAAAACCAATTGTTTTCACCATTGAAAGAGGACAG
Source organism: Niallia sp. FSL M8-0099 (assembly GCF_038006945.1). NCBI lineage: Bacteria > Bacillati > Bacillota > Bacilli > Caryophanales > Bacillaceae > Niallia > Niallia sp. FSL M8-0099. The sequence goes on along the minus strand of NZ_JBBOWF010000002.1, from coordinate 913,605 downwards.
ACGAAAGCATTGGAAATAACAGCTGAAAATAGTTTAATCACTGGTTCAGTGGAGTTAACAAAAGTAGATGCAGATGATAAGAACCTTCGTTTAGAAAACGCTGAGTTTTCGCTGCAGGATATCGAAGGTAATACGATACTAGGTAACTTAAAAACAAATAAAGATGGAAAACTTCTAATTGAAGGGATAAAGCCAGGCAAGTATCAGCTGGTAGAGACGAAAGCGCCAGTTTATTATCAACTAAACAATAACCCAATTGTCTTTACGATTGAAAAAGGGCAAGAACAGTTATTGGAAGTAAAAGCTGAAAATAGCTTGATAACTGGTTCAGTAGAATTAACAAAAGTAGATGCAGACGATAAGAACCTTGTTTTAGAAGGAGCGGAGTTTGAACTTCAAGATACAGAAGGAAAAACACTGCAAGAAGGGTTAAAGACAGATGAGGATGGAAAGATCCGAATCGAAGGCTTAAAACCAGGGAAGTATCAATTGGTAGAAACGAAAGCACCTGCTGACTATCAGTTAAACGGCAATCCGATTGTCTTCACGATTGAAAAAGGACAAGCGAAGCCATTGGAAGTAGTAGCGGAGAATAGCTTAATACCAGGTTCAGTAGAATTAACAAAAGTAGATGCGGACAATAAGAATCTTGTCCTAGAAGGGGCAGAATTTTCACTTCAAGATACAGAAGGGAAAGTACTGCAAGAAGGGTTAAAGACAGATAAGGATGGAAAAATCCGAATCGAAGGCTTAAAACCAGGGAAGTATCGATTGGTAGAAACGAAAGCACCAGCATACTACCAGTTAAACAGTGATCCGATTGTCTTCACAATTGAAAAAGGACAAGAAAAACAATTAGAAATAACGGCCGAGAACAGTTTAATTACTAGTTCAGTAGAATTAACGAAGGTAGATGCTGATCAACAAGAGCAATATCTGAGTGGGGCTGAGTTTGTCCTTCAAGATGATAAAGGCAATATCCTGTTTGAGAATTTAGTAACAAATGAATCAGGTAAAATCCTAGTTGAAAATTTAAAACCAGGAAATTATCAGTTTGTAGAAGTAAAGGCACCAAAAAATTATAATTTAAATAAAAAGCCTGTTCCTTTTACAATCTCAAAAAGCAGTACAGCAGCAGAAGTAAAGAAAGTGACAGTTATAGCAACAAATGAATTAACACCAGGAGCAGTAGAGTTAACAAAAGTAGATGCAGATAAGAACGATCTTGTTATTGGAGGAGCAGAGTTTGCGCTTCAAGATATGGAAGGGAAAAACCTTCTAGAAGGGTTAATAACAGATAAGGATGGGAAAATCCACATCGATGGCTTAAAGCCAGGGAAGTATCAATTGGTGGAAACGAAAGCACCAGCTTACTATCAGTTAAACAGCGATCCGATTGTCTTCACGATTGAAAAAGGGCAAGGGAAGACATTGGAAGTGAAGGCCGAGAATAGCTTAATACCTGGTTCGGTGGAACTAACAAAAGTGGATGCCGATCAACAAAACTTACCATTAAGTAATGCGGAATTTGTGCTGAAAGATAGCCAAGGGAATGTTTTAATCGAAGGCTTAGTGACAAATAAAGCAGGTAAAATTCTGGTAGAAAATTTAAAACCAGGTGATTATCAGTTTGTGGAAGTGAAAGCGCCGAAAAACTATGCTTTAAATAAGCAGCCAATCCCTTTTACTATCTTCAAGAGTAAAACATTAGCTGATGTAAAAATGGTACCAATCACAGCAACTAATGAATTAACAGCAGGAGCAGTGAAATTAACAAAAGTTGATGCAGATGACAAAAACCTTGTCTTAGAAGGGGCGGAGTTTGAACTTCAAGATACAGAAGGGAAAGTACTCCAAGAAGGCTTAAAGACTGATGAGGATGGAAAAATCCTTATCGAAGGTTTAAAACCAGGGAAGTATCAATTGGTAGAAACGAAAGCACCAGCTTACTATCAATTGAACAGTGAGCCGATTACCTTTACCATTGAAAAAGGGCAAGCAAAAGCATTGGAAGTAGTAGCCGAGAATAGCTTAATACCAGGTTCGGTAGAATTAACGAAAGTTGATGCAGATGACAAAAACCTTGTCTTAGAAGGAGCGGAGTTTGTTCTTCAAGATACAGAAGGAAAAGTACTCCAAGAAGGCTTAAAGACAGATAAGGATGGAAAAATCCGCATCGAAGGCTTAAAACCAGGGAAGTATCAAATGGTAGAAACGAAAGCACCAGCTTACTACCAGTTAAATAGTGATCCGATTGACTTCACTATCGAAAAAGGACAGGCGAAGACATTAGAACTTATGGTCACTAATAAGTTAATACTGGGAAGTGCAATAGTGAAGAAGGTGGACGAGAAAACAAATCAACCATTAGAAAATGCACATTTCAAGTTAACTGATAAACAAGGTAATATCATCATGGAAGAGGGAATTAGCGGAAGAGATGGCAGTTTAGAATTAATAGATTTATTGCCTGGTGAATATCTCTTATTTGAAACGAAAGCACCTAATGGCTATAAGAAATTATCAGAGCCAATCATGTTTGAAATTACCAAAGGGCAGCAAGAACCAATTGTTGTTAAAGTAGCAAACGAAAAGATAGTTTCCGGAGAACAGAAACCAACGAAAGAGTCTGACGATGAGAGTGGTACTAAAGGGGAAGATTCTTCTGGTTCGAAAAATAACCCTGGAAAGACGCTTCCTGATACAGCAACAAGTTACTTCAATTACATTTTAGCAGGAGTGCTCTTAATAGGTTTTTCTGTTTTAATTAGAATTAGAAAAAGAGGAAATTAAGAAACAGAAATCTACTATCTTCAACGTAAGCTAATAATAGAGAAAGCAGCTGAATTGTCAGCTGCTTTTTTTAGTGTGCTAGAGATAGCAACCATCTAGTCGATGTAAGTACTCTTTAGCGGGATTCCTTCTGTGCTATTTTCCCGACACTCGATTTCATAGGAGTAATTAATACCCATTAATTACTTTTTATAAAGATATATCCTCTTATTCGTTTTAATAGGTTTTTAGAGGGAATCGGTAGAATGTCCCTTAATAGGAAGCTATTTTTGCTTTGGATAGTCGAACATTACTAAAAGCGATTCCTCCTAATATTAAGGCAACACCGATCCATTGCAGCATGCCAACCTGTTCTCCTAAAACAAATGCAGACATCGAGACAGCTACAGGAAGCTCAGAAGCTGTTAAGATAGTGCCAAGTCCCGGTCCAATTTGTGGCATTCCAATAGAATAGAGCAGAGGCGGAAGAACTGCACCGAAAACTCCAAGCAGCAATCCATATGGTGCTACCCCTATTAACGTAGAGAAATCCATTAAATAAACCGGTGGAAATACTAGAAAAACAACGAATAAGCCACCTACTGAAAGAAGGCCGCTCTTTAGGAGAGGAGCAGTGTTCTTTCCGACAGATCCGCTAAGAAAAATAAAAGTAGCAAAGGTGAAGGCAGAAAGTAATCCCCAACCGGCACCTTGCCAGGAAATATCCATGCCCCCTTCTAAAGAAATGCCTCCTGCGAGAACAGAGCCGAATAGAAGAATAATAATCGAGATGACCTTCTCCTTTGTAGGCTTTTTCTTATAAATAACCATTTCGAAAAGCGTGCCAATCCAAACAAATTGAAACAGTAAAATAATTGCAAGGGAAGCATTTATTGTTTGTAAGGATTGATAATAGAAAATTCCTGTCATCCCAAACGGAATACCAGATAATAAGAGTTTAATAGCTTGCATGAACGTTACTTTATATTTCTTTGTAAGTAATACAAGAATCCATGTAATGGCTGTACCAAATAAATATTGTGCACCTGTTACTTCAGCTGCCGAAAATCCAGCAGCATAGGCAAGTTTAACAAATGTAGACAAAATTCCGTAACAGCAGCCACCTAAAAAAACGATTAAAGCATAATTCCATTTTGCCAAAATAAATTTCCTCCTTTTCAACATAAAAAGCCACACAATTGTCAAAAGACAATCGTGTGGCGAAAATAGAGTTTCCTCTAGAAAAATCCACGTCCTACATCAGGTTTTATTATTACATTCCTCATTTATTATAAGAACAAGCCCGCTCGTTGTCAAAGGGTTAGAAAGAGAAACAGAGAATAAGTTCTAGCGAGGGCATTTAACTAAGGATAAAAACAAGAAACCTGTTAAGAGAAAAATTCAAAATAACCTTTTTTAGCTAAAAAGGGAAACGGAAGAACTTCTCTTGCTTCCCTTTATGAAATGTATGTGAATTGATACACAAATAAGGTTTTTTTCGAATCTATGTGGAGTACAATAAGGGGAGAAAAGGAATTTGAGGAGTGAATTGAAATGTGTTCTGATGATCAAGCGTTTTCAGGTGTTGATGGAATTGTAAATGAGCTTCATGTAAATCAGGTACAGAATACTAATTTCTATGGAGTGGGAGGGGATTATTCAAATGGGATACATCTGCAAGTGCAGCTAAGTTCCAAGCAATATTCAAATCTATTAAAATACGGATACTCTGGTAAAAAGAACAATGTCTATTTCGCAGTAAGATCGAATAATCATGTCCATCTCTATGCGGCTTCTACAGAAGATATTAACAAACTTTTAGAAGTGATCAGTAATTAAGGGAAGCAGAAGGAGGGTTCTAGTGAGATCATCCGACTCATAAGAACCGTCCTTTTATGTACCAATCTGATATATCTTTCTTGGTCTTCCTCTTGTAAGAGGAACTTCTTCGCCGATTATTTTGGCTAGTCCTTGTTCTTTTAAATTTGTCAGTATTCTTCTAGCATTTCTTGGTGTCATTTTGAGCCATTCAGCTACGTCTGATGCAGTTATTGCATGTTTTCCAGTATTTTTTTGGATAGAGATCAATTTGTTATAGGTGCTAATAGTCACTCCTGCTTTTTTGAGTTTATTGCTAAGCTCTTCATCTGTCACCCTGTAATTAAATCCTATGGTTTGATTTTGCTGAAGTGGACCAGTAATATTTCCTATATCATCGACAAGAAAACCGGTATAGGTTCCATATGCCTCTGCATGTTCCAGTGCTAGAATGGCGTTTTTCTCCGCAATCATGGCGGTGTCCCCATAACCAATTCCGACATTTGCTTTAGAATCTGTAAGCAGCTCTATCTGAGAAAGAAGGGAAATTCCTTGTTGACCGTTTCTTTCAATCGAGCCCCTTGTCGAGAAAATAATAAAGCTGCCGATACCTGTCGTAATAAAAGACCCTGAAACAGATTCAGCAAAATCTAATACGGAATTTTGGATTTTTAAATTTAATCGATGTAAATCATAGGAAATCGAATCCTTTGCAGCTGTATCCATCATTTCCCCAATTTTTATCATCATGACTGCAATTTGGGAATTACGGAAATGGAGCTTTTCCCATTTTTCAAACCCTTCGCTAATCGTTTGTTTAATATTCTCTTTTGTGGCAGTCACTCGATAGACAGGAATATTCAGCGAAACAAGCTTGTCATAAACGGAGCGAAGGGAGGTGATGCAAATATCTACTTTCCTATTCCGAAAGAGATTAGTATGATATTCAACAATGTCATTGGTTGAGAGTCCGACATTATGTAATAAATGTAATTGGTCTAAAGGAATATGGTTTTCCTGATAAAGGTCGATAAATTGCTGTTTAAAAAAACTATCGATACTAATTTTTTCAATGTTTTTTCCATCCTTATAAAGAATATTTAATAGGATGATGGCAATAGCGCCTTGATTAAACCGTGGATAAAAAAATAATTGCTGCTGGTGAAATTTTTTCGTCAAATGGTAAGGGGTATATCCTGTACATATCCAAAAATCAACAAATTGCTGCTTTTGTTCTACAATTGCTACCGAGTCACTTGGTTCGTTATAAATACATGGAATAACTTCTAGAGTGGGCTGGAATTCTTTAGCGATATTCATTATTTTCTGGACCGAGTCTTTTGGGCCGAGCAGCCCAGCTTTTGCTTTCATGATTGCATTGCCTCCGACTATTTTTTCCTCGAGTATACTATAGGAAATAAATAATGAGCAAACTGAATTTCCGTAATAATTCTGTAATAATTGGAGAGGAGAATTATGTCAGATAATCTTACAGGGTTTTTAACATGTGTTATTGACTTTGATATTTTGTCTCTCTATACTTTAATTTAAGGATTAATTAAGGAAATATTCCGAATTTGATAAAAGAATAAAGGGGGAGGAAAAATGCGAGATATCATTACATTTGCCGCGACTGGTGATTCCTTTATCACACGTAAGCTTCCAGTCAAAACTGCATCCTATAAAGAAATTGCTGGAATTATTAATCAAGCTGATTTTCGATTTACGAATTTAGAAGTCACACTTCATCATAATGAAGGTATTCCCGGAGCAGAAAGTGGAGGTACTTGGGCGATGGGGTCTCCAGAACTTCTGTCTGATTTAAAGAATTATGGATTTAATACCCTTGCATGGGCGAATAATCATACCTTGGATTATTCTATTGATGGATTGAAAGCGACAGAAAAATATTTAAATAAGTCAGGCTTTGTACATGCAGGTGCTGGACAGAATTTGGCCTATGCGAGTGAACCCAGATATCTAGAGACAGATCCTGGCAGAGTTGCCTTAATATCAGCCACATCCACCTTTCATGAGTCATGGGTAGCAGGAGAGCAACGCCCAGATATGATGGGAAGACCTGGCATTAATCCACTACGTTATAAAACCACCCACCAGATTACACCTGAAAATATGAATACTTTAAAGCAAATAGCCTCAACCACTTATATAAATGCAGCTCAAGAATTATCCATTAAAGAAGGCTTTCTTTTAAGAAGAACCGATGGGATTTTTTCTTTTGGAGACTACTTATTCGAAGAAAGCAAAGAAGAAGGACAAACGACTACACCGGATGAAAGAGATATGGAACGGATCATAAGAAGTATTAAACAGGCCAAAAGACAAGCTCGCTATATTATTGTAAGTATTCATGCTCACGAAATGAGAAAAGGAGATAAGGAACTACCTGCTCAGTTTTTGGAGAAGTTTGCTCGAAGATGCATTGATGAAGGAGCACATGCTGTCATTGGTCACGGTCCGCATGTATTAAGAGGAATAGAAATTTATAAAAATCGTCCGATATTTTACAGCTTAGGTAATTTTATTTTTCAAAATGACACTGTACCTTATTTACCAACAGACTTTTATGAAAAGTATCAATTAAGTCATACGGATAATGTCGCAGATGCACTAGATAAAAGAAGTAAAAATAACACAATTGGGTTTGGGACAAATCATAAAATTTGGGAATCGGTTATTCCAGTTTGGACAATGGAAAAAGGTGAATTATCAGAACTAAAGCTCTACCCAGTGGAATTAGGCTATGGGAAGAAAAGATATGAAAGAGGCTGGCCGGTTCTATCCGATAATCAGGACATATTGCAAAGACTTGCTAAACTTTCTGAGCCATATGGTACGCAAATCAATCTAGAAGGAAATATAGGGATCATTCGTTTAAAAGAGCATACAACCGCAATTTGAAAAGACAGAATATTTTTAAAATAGAGGAAAAAGCTTTTAAGTTCTTAATAAGGAGTGTATTTCAATATAAGATGTCCATTTAGAATGGATCGATGTAAGCAGGAAGTGCCTTCGGAAATTACAAATTAACGATAAACATGTTGTTGCTTTTCATTTATATGATTGATTAAAAAGTGAGAGAGGAGTGCAGATTTCATGACAAATGTTGAGCAGAAAACAGAGGGGGTTACCAAGAAGGTGGGGCAAGTATATAAACTACTTGCTGAGAATGAGCAAGTCCAAAAAGCACTAGAGTTTTTAGAAGAGGATAATGAAGCAACAACTGAGGAACAAATTGAACTGACGGAAATAGAGGCACCAACTTTTGAAGAAAAGGAAAAAGGAGAATGGTATAAAAAGAGATTAGAAGCGTTAGGTGTTAGGGAAGTAACTACAGATGAAGTAGGAAATGTTTTTGGTGTGCTGCCAGGAAGCGGGAAAGGTCCTTCCTTAGTTGTTTGTGCTCATTTAGATACCGTGTTTCCAAGAGGGACAAATGTAAAGGCAGTCCGCAAAAACGGATTAATTTATGCTCCGGGGATTTGTGATGATGGAAGAGGGTTAGCTGTTGTTTTAACCATTATTCGAGCGCTTGCTGTGGCGGGGATAAAGACAGAAGGGGATCTTATTATTGGTGCCACAGTGGGGGAAGAAGGACTGGGAGATTTAAGAGGGGTGAAATCATTATTTGAAAGTCGTCAAGATATAGATGGTTTTATCTCGATTGAGCCTGGGGATCCAAGTCGTATCACTTATTTAGGCACAGGAAGCAAAAGATTTAATGTTTTATTTAAAGGACCTGGTGGGCATAGCTTTGGGAATTTCGGTATTCCAAGTCCCATTCATGCATTAGGGCGAGCAATTGCCAAAATTTCTGACCTAGCGACACCTATTGAACCAAAGACGACGTTTAATGTAGGCATGATAAAGGGAGGAACATCTGTTAATACGATTGCGGAAACAGCGGAAATGCTAGTTGATTTACGTTCGAATTCACAAGAAGAACTTGAAATAATCGAAAGTAAATTTTTACATTTGATGGAGCAAGCAAAAGAAGAAGAAAATGATCGCTGGAATGTGGAAGCACAAGTTAGTCTTCAGATAGAAAAGGTAGGTGATCGTCCAGCGGGATCACAAGATAAAAATAGTGTCATTGTGCAAGCTGCTCAATGTGCGACAGCAGCGCTAGGGTTTGAACCGATTCTAGATCAGGCGAGTAGCACTGATTCGAACGTTCCTATTCATTTAGGGATTCCAGCCTTAACGCTCGGCGGCGGTGGGGAAGGTGGAGGATTCCATACATTGCAGGAATATTATAACCCTGCCGGCGCTTATACTGGGGCACAAAAAATATTATTAACAATTCTCGGCTTAGTTGGATTAGAACAGGTTACCGCTCCACTATTGGAGAAAGGTAAATAAAATCTTAAATGGCTGCTTAACTTTGGTAAGCAGCCAAGTGTAGCTAATCGAGGTATTAAAGAAACGGCTGAAGAAGTGGCAAGATCCATTTGAAAGGCTTAGGAGCAGATGGAGAATTAGTCGCAATAGAAGAAAATCCGATTGATCAATAATGGGGAAGTGACTCTTTTTCGTCAAAAATTCGTTACGGTATGCAAGAGGGATCGCTAATAATAAAAGGGCTCTTCTTGATAGAATGGTGCTATGCATACATATTAAGCAGTAGTTGAAGAACTATCGATTAATCTGATTTTTTTTAGTACTTTTAATAAGTAAAGTTTTTTTGTTAATATTATGATGAATATAAATATTAGGATTTTAAAATAAATGCTTTAGAAAGGGAAAGCATGTTGAAGAAAAAAGTAGTTTTGATATTTGCTTTAGTAATTCTGTTAATAGGAGGCTGCTATTATTTATTTATCTATTTTCCTTATCAATCTTCCAAAGATTTTTTCGGCTTCCCCGTTCCTAGAAATGCTGAAATAATTAGAGGAAATGAAACGACAAAAACTTATAAATGGTCAAGCGCATCAGAAGAACATGGTATTCCCTTTGGATATGCAAAAGCCATACAATCATATGGTTGGAAAAAGGGAGAACAAGAGGGAGCTTTGGTTTATTATAGCAACGGAGAGCATCAAATCATATTGATTTCTTTAACAGAAATAATAAGCATCGAAAAAGTAAAGTAAGAAAATAAAGGAAAAGTGAAATGGAGAAAAAGAGCTATTCTAAATGGAGTTGTGGCTTTTTTGGGAGTTAAAATATATAAGTCTAACCGACGGCATAGGTGGAAAAAATACAAGAATCGACTATAAAATATTTTTCCAAATAAATGAAACTAATTAGCTCTTTAAAACGTATTCTTAAGTAGCAATTGTTAAACAATAGATGTGGAGGTGTAAAAATGATATTTTTATGGCTATTTGCCCCAGTGGTAATTGTGGTGGGACTTGTACTATTTTTCGCAAAGAAATCTGGAATGACTGCACCTGACGAAAATAAACAAGCTGATAAATTAGGAGAAATAGTCCATTATAATCGAGTTAATTCAAGTAGTGGTCCAGGAGGAAATAGTTGAATAAATGAGAGTAGAAGAAGCAAAAGGACGGCTCTTGTGAGAATTTATAATAATCACAAGAACCGTCCTTTTTGTGAAGTGGAGGGCGGGGAGTACTAGAACCGTCCCTCCGAGGTCATTACTTAATCACGACATATTCTAAATTAACTAGTTTTGCATAGGTGATAATTTGATCGGTTGTTAGGTTTAGAGAAACGACTGTATGGTGGCCGCCACCGTTTTCGATCCATGCCTTTACGCCGTCTTGAAAATTTGGTTTGATATTCCATAATACCCGAGCTACTGGAAGATTTGGGGCTGGAACGGTTGGTTCGAATGCGGATACTTCATTGATTAAAAGCTTGTAATGAGTACCGAAGTCAGCCATGGAAACAACAACTCCATCTCCTGCTTTTCCATCAAATACTAATCGAGCTGGATCCTCGCGATTGCCAATCCCTAATGGAGATACAATAATTTTCGGTTTATTGCTTGCTAAAGTTGGATCGACTTCGAGCATATGTGATTGAAGTGCGGCTTCTTGACCAACTGCTAATTCATAGGTGTAATCCTCCATAAAGCCTGTTGACTCGTTATGGCTCATTACTTTTAGAAGGCGATCAAGTGCAGCGGTTTTCCAATCGCCTTCGCCGGCGAATCCATAGCCTTGCGCCATTAAACGCTGGACAGCAAGACCAGGGAGCTGTTTCATGCCATATAAATCCTCAAAGTTTGTGGTAAAAGCGTTGTATCCACCTTCATCAAGGAAGCGTTTAATGGCAATTTCATAGCTTGCCTGCACTTTTACGCTAGCTTCCCAATCTTCCTTATTATAGCTTCCGTAGTCAAAGTCATATAGTTCTTCATATTGTGCAAATAAATCATTTATTTCATTTTCGTTTACTTCATTTACATATTGAACAAGGTCGCCGATTCCAAAATAATCAACGGTCCAGCCAAATTGTATTTGTGCTTCGATTTTATCTCCTTCTGTCACCCCGACATTACGCATGTTGTCGCCAAATCGCGCAACCTTAATTTGAAAGCTTTCGTTATAAGCGACAGCTACGTCCATCCAATCAGCAATTTGCTGCTGTACTTTTGCGCGCTGCCAGTGGCCAACCACTACTTTATTTTGTTTTTTCAAACGTGCATTAATGAAACCGTACTCTCGGTCCCCATGAGCTGCTTGATTTAGATTCATAAAGTCCATATCAATTGTATCCCATGGAATGCTTTCATTGTATTGTGTTGCTAAATGAAGCAAGGGCTTTTGTAATAGCTTGGTGCCGCGAATCCACATTTTCGCAGGGGAGAAAGTGTGCATCCAGGTGATAACACCAGCTACTTCATCTCGGTAGTTAACTTCTTTCATCATCTTTGTAATGGTATCTGCGCTCACTGCTAAATCTTGCAAAACAAGCGGATAAGGGAGCAGACCACTTTCATTTAAAGTGTCTGTCATTGTTTGTGCATGGGCTTTGACTTCCTTTAACGCTTCTTCGCCGTATAGATGCTGGGATCCTACAACAAACCAAAATACTTTATTAGTTGACATGCTATTTCCCTCTTTCTAATAATAGTTTAGTAGCTTAATATTACTTTTGACCATAATAAGCATTCTTTCCATGCTTTCGTAAATAGTGTTTATCCAAAATACGCTGCGGCAATTCTTTGGAAAAATGGTTTAATTCTCTTGTAAATAAATTCATCTTGGCCACTTCATCCAACACGACACTGTTCATAACAGCTGATTTAGCATCTTTTCCCCAAGTGAAGGGACCATGACCATGCAGCAAAACGCCAGGGATTGCTAAGATGTCTAATCCCCGTTCTTCGAAAGTTTCAATGATTACTTTACCAGTCTCTGCTTCATAACCACGATCAATTTCTTCTTGTGTTAAAAAGCGAGCACATGGTACAGCACCATAAAAAGTATCAGCGTGTGTAGTTCCCAGAGCGGGAAGATCAAGTCCTGACTGAGCCCAAATGGTTGCCCAAGTGGAATGAGTATGGACAATTCCGCCGATTTCTTGATAATGTTTATAAAGAACAGCGTGAGTAGCTGTGTCAGAGGAGGGATTCAACGTTCCTTCTACAACATTTCCCTCTAAATCTATTACGACCATATCGCTTGGCTGCATTGTTTCATAATCAACCCCGCTAGGTTTAATCACGAATAAACCACTTTCGCGATCAATGGCGCTGGCGTTTCCCCATGTGTATTTCACGAGTCCCTGCTTAGGTAATTCCAAATTTGCGAGAAAAACTTCCTCTTTCAGCTTTTCTAACATGTAAATCCCTCCAATTATCCTTTAAAGAATCAAATTTTCGATTGCAGCTTTTTCGATTGCTAGCCCTTTTTTATAGCGTTCGATAAATTCTTCAAAGCCTTCTACGTCAAAGCGGTCTGGATAAATCGTCTGCTTATCTATCTCTTTAAATACTCTTTTGTCGAGATAATCTTCTAAACTATCATGCTCGTTATTATTTAACATATAAGAAGCGAGAATAGCGATTCCCCATGCGCCGCCATCTCCAGCAGTATCCATGACAGAGACAGGTGTGTTCATTGCAGCTGCCACAATTTTTTGTCCCACGACAGGCGTTTTGAATAAACCGCCATGTCCTAAGATGCTGTCTATGGTAACATTTTCTTGTTTGGTCAAAATATCCATTCCAATTTTTAAAGCTCCAAAGGCCGTAAAGAGATGGGTTCTCATAAAGTTTGCTAAATTAAAATTGCTCTCTGGCGAGCGGACGAATAAGGGACGGCCACTTTCTAAACCAGTGATATTTTCACCTGAAAAATAGCCGTAGCTTAGCAATCCGCCACCATCTGCATCCGCTTTCAAAGAAGTGTTTAATAAAACATGGAACAATTTGTCCATTTCTACCTTTTGTCCCATTGCTTCTGAAAATTCGCGGAATAGGCGCATCCAGGCATTTAAATCACTCGTACAGTTATTGGCATGGACCATTGCAACTGGAGATCCATCTGGAGTTGTGACAATATCAATTTCTGGGTGAACGGCTGAAAGGTCTTTTTCTAATACAATCATGGCAAAAACAGAAGTTCCAACGGAGACGTTTCCAGTCCGTTTCTTCACGCTGTTGGTTGCAACCATCCCTGTACCGGCATCTCCTTCTGGAGGACATAGGGGAATACCTGGTTGTAAATTCCGTGAACGATCCAGAATTTTTGCGCCGATTTCTGTTAATTTTCCGGCTTGTTCTCCGGCTATAGCGACTTTTGGAAGGATATCCTTCAGTTTCCAAGGGTATTCTTTTGCAGCAATTAATGCATCGAATTGTTCTATCATTGATTCATTATAATCTTGCGTTGTTTCATCAATTGGGAACATACCGGAAGCATCGCCAATGCCGATGACCTTTTGACCAGTTAATAACCAATGAATATATCCAGATAAAGTAGTAATATGGTCGATACGCGGGATATGCTGTTCATTATTCCAGATAGCTTGGTAAAGATGTGCAATACTCCATCTTTCTGGAATATTGAATTGGAATACATCAGTTAATTTTTTTGCAGCAGTACTTGTGGTAGTATTGCGCCAAGTTCGAAATGGAACAAGTAGTTCACCAGTATGATCAAAGGCTAAATAGCCATGCATCATCGCAGAAAACCCGATCGAACCAACTGTGCGAATAGTTACCCCATAATTTCGTTCAACCTCTTGTTTCATTTCACTATAAGCTGTTTGTAAACCAGTAATAATGTCCACTAAATTGTACGTCCAAAAACCATCTTCTAAAAGATTCTCCCACTCATAACTTCCAGTTGCGATGGTTTCAAAACGGTTGTTAATTAAGACAGCTTTGATTCGCGTGGAACCGAATTCAATTCCAAGTGAGGTTGCCCCCTCAACAATATCTTGTTTGGTATTTGCTCGATTATTTTTCATATATTCCCTCCTTGACAGCGGTTTCGTAATCAGTGGAGATAATGGTCTTTATTAATATCATTTTTATACCTATACTTTATAATGTGTACGTACCTTTGTCAAATATATTTATAGATGTTCATACAAATAAAAAGAATTATGAATAGCCTTATTACTATTAATACTAGCCTGAATATAAATTTATGTATATTCGTATAAAAAATTGTCGGAAAAGTAAAATGGCATTAGCTGTGTTTAATTTGTATGCACTAATATGCATTGTTTTGTTTCTGTAGCAGTTATGCTAAAATATGACCATACAAATACCGGATCGTCATTACATTGAAGGAAGTGCATTAAATGAAATTAAAGTATCAGATCATCATTGATGATATAAAAAGTAAAATTCTTTCTGGAGATTATCAGGTTGGAGAACAAATTCCTACTGAATCAATCTTGCAGGAAATGTATAAAGTTAGCCGTCATACGGTGCGAAAAGCAATCTTGGAATTGTCTAATGACGGATTTCTCCGAAGTGAAAAAGGATCTGGTACCTATGTAAGTAACTACTATCAATTAAAAGGGAATGGAAAATCCAAAAGGAAAACAATTGGTGTTATTACTACCTATATATCTGATTATATCTTCCCTTCCATTATTCGAGGAATTGAAAGTCGGTTAAATGCAGAAGATTATTCTTTATTATTAGCAAGCACAAACAATGATGTGGAACAAGAAAAGAAGGCATTAGAAATGATGCTGGCATTTGGAGTAGACGGTTTAATTGTTGAGCCGACAAAAAGTAATTTATACAATCCAAATATTGCTTACTATCTATCCTTTAAAGAGCAAGATGTTCCATTCATTATGGTCAATGCCTATTATGAAGAACTAGAAGTGCCATTCTTCTGTCTTGATGATGTGAAATCTAGCTATCTTGCAACAAATGAATTAATCGCAAAAGGGCATACAAAAATTGGCCTTATAGCAAAAATGGATGACTTACAAGGAAAGTTTCGTATGAAGGGATACATAAAAGCATTAGGAGAAGCAAAGCTGCGTTTTCAAGCAGAGCATGTTTATTCTTTTACAACCGAAACAAAGCCTGATTTAAATGTAAAATTAAAGGAATTTCTACAGGAAAACATGGATGGAATGACAGCGATTGTCTGCTATAACGATGAGGTAGCGTTAGAGGTTGTTCATGTATGCAGAAAACTGAACATCGCCATTCCAGACCAATTATCGATTATTGGTCAGGACAATTCCTATATGGCAAAAAACGCTAATATCAAGTTGACTACTTTAACACATCCGCAAGAAAAAATGGGACACGATGCAGCAGAATGGATCATTAAGAAACTACAAGGCAAAAAAGATTTGAAAAACGAAAACTATTATCAACCAGAACTCATCCAAGGAGAAACAGTGAAAGGTCTGATATAGGATGCAGAGTGGCGGTTTCCACGCAAAAAGGTTCCCCAGCCCTAAAGGAAAAGGACTGGGGGAATATATAAGTAATTAACCATTTTGGGGAAAGGGAGAGCTTTACTATATTTGCAAAATAAGCTATTTCGTTTTTAAAGTGATTAGTCCAATGCTCGGAGTATTGAATAATCGAAATGAAGCAAACCATGGACCAGTTACCCCTAACCCACCATTTACATATTGTGTATGATTTTTTACAGTATGAACCCCTGTTACATTTACCTTTCCTGGAAATAATCCATAATTCGGTGCATAGAGAGGACCGATAATTGGTAGTTTGAATTGGCCGCCATGTGTATGACCATTAATGCTCAAATCCCAATGTCTCCATTCTTTATCGGTATCTTTTAAAGAGGTTATCCGATAATCATGGAGTGTAGTGCTTTCTTTATCAATTTCTGTAGGGCGATGCGAGATTTCAATGGTGAAAGGCTCGTTCTGCTGTAGGTAACGAAGCTCAAATTCTTTCCTTGCTTCTATTAAGTGATAGGGGATTTTATCTGCCCCTACTTCATTTATTCCAGCATATGGATTGGTTTTTAACCAAATAGACTCATCACCTTTTTTTAGTTCCTGACCAGGATATAATGGCTTCACTCCATATTTCATAAATAATTTATAAAATGGGTTGCTTTTTGTCAGTGCTGCTGTACTATTATCAGCATCTTTGTCTCCTAAAATATAGTACATTTCTTTCTTTTGTGGCATTCCTTGTAATAGGTGTTCGAGTGGTTGTAAATTTTCTTCTTCGGAAATATAATCCCCTGTGAAAACAACTAAATCATATTGTTGCTTTTTTATTAAATGAATCAGCTTCTGCTGATCTTTTCCGAATTCCTTTCCTTTCAAATCAGAAATCTGTAAAATATTGAAATGATCAAATGCTGCTGGCAAACGGTGGTTGACAATCGTTACCTTATCTACTACCACGCGATTGTTATCCCAAATAATTCCTATAATTAACAAGGTGAGTGCTGTCATTATAACCCAAAAAGGTTTTAGCTTTTTCATTTCTATTCTCCTATTGCCTGATTATTTTTTTGTAGCTCTTTTCTGTCAAAATAAAGAGAAATCCATAAATAATTATAAAAACAATGGCCGCAAAAAGACCACATCCTATCACCACAAGCCAGTCATCCATGGCTGCGATTCCTATTAATTTCATTACTAGTGGCAAAGCCATTGTAAGATGCAAGAGAGCGACTGCTAACGGGGCAAAAAACATAATCCAAGTTTGTTGCCGAATCGTTTTCGTCATTTCTCTATCGCTCATTCCGACCCTTTTCATAATGACAAAACGCGTACGATCATCGTAGCCTTCGGAAATCTGCTTATAAAAAATCATTAATGCTGTTTCCGCGAATAAAACAGTACTAATAAATATTCCGAGAAATAATAGGCTGCCAAATCGTACTAATAAAGATTCTTTATAAATGGATTTTGCTTCGACATAGATATTTTCGATGGATTCTGCCTCGTCAGTGATTGCGTGGGAAAGCTTATTCACTGCATCTGGATCTCCTTGTAAAGCGATGTCTTGGAAGCTTTCCGCAGAATCGGGCAATCCAATTTGGTTTGTGAATCTGCTGTTTAGTGGTGCAATAACATAAATCCATTTATTCTCCGGGTTAGTAGATAAGGAGGTGTCTATTGGAAGCTCTTCGATGAGTTTCTTCACTTTGAATTGGTGATCAGCTAAGTGAATACTTTGTAGTGGAGCTGTTTTCTCATTCCTTAAAAGCAGTACCTCATCATCAGCCAAGGAAACCTGTTGGTTTGTTAACCTGTTATAGTCGTTCAAGGGTAAAATAAACACAAAGTCGTCCTTCCCATCACCCGTTAGATCAGCAGCAAACTTTCCTCCTTGATAAGAAGTAATAGAGGTAATCTTGACTTTAAAAGCGTCTGCACTTTTTTCTATAAAGGTTTTCAGCTTTGTTTGTTCCGTATTGGATTCTCCACTGCTGCTAATTTTTATATCATACGGAAAACTGTTCGTTAGTATTGTGTTAATGCCCATATATAAAGAAAGTGTTATGGTCATAACCATCAATGTTCCAGTACTTAAAATCGTAATATTGGAGAGGCCAACTGCATTTTGTTTCATTCGATAAAGCATGGTAGATATTAACGTGAAATTATTTTTGCTATAATAAAGGTTTTCCTTACTGCGCAGGGCTTTTAGCAGGGCAATACTAACAGCTATAAAAAGCAAATAGGTAGCTATCGTTACAAATCCGATAGCTAGCAGCATGGAATATAAGTCATCTTTCGGGTCTTTTACAGTAAAGGATAGAATATATCCAACTATTAAAAGCACTCCACCAAGCATAGCAGCTATTAATCTTGTTTTTGGCTCCTTTTCGCCAGCTTCGGCACCCTTCATTAAATCGATTATAGGAACGGAAAGGAGTTGTTTTTTATTAAACAAGTATAGGATAAAAAAGATAACAAAAAACGTAGCGATTGTTTTGAAACATGCTCCTAATGATATAGTGCTTACAGTCAAGGGAACATCCATGATGGCCGACATGGCTAATCCTGCCAATTTATTGAAAATAAGGCCTATTAATATACCACTCGTAATTGTTAAGCTTGCAATGATATTATTTTCTAGCAGCAATAGTCTTTGGATATGTTTTCTCTCAAGTCCCAATAAATGATAGAGGCCAAATTCCTTCTTCCGCCATTTCAAAATAAAGCTATTTGTGTACAGTAAGAAAAAGACAGAAAGAACCGTAAATAATAGACTGCCAAATTTCATAACGTCTATGGTGAAGTTCCCTCCGGAAATAGACTTTAATGTTTCGTCTGTCACTAAGCTATTGATGGTATAGTACAAAGAGATGATAACCGTGCAGGTTAGTAGATAGGGAAGGTACATTTTCCGATTTGTTGTAATGTTAGTTACAGCTAATTTGATAAAGACTTTTTTACCCATAAATGTCACCTCTAGCAGCTTTTGCTGCCTGTACTTCGAAGATTCTCTGTATCATATCTTCCTCGGAATGTGTTTTGCGAATTTCTTGTTCCATTTTTCCGTCCTTGATAAATAACACACGGCTTGCCTTACTTGCTGCATGAACGCTGTGTGTGACCATAATAATTGTTTGACCTTTTTCATGAAATAACTGAAATAAATCCAATAGCTCATCTGCGGAGCGAGAATCTAATGCCCCGGTTGGTTCATCTGCTAAAATTAAGCTTGGCGATGTGATAAGCGCCCTTGCGACAGCAGCTCTTTGTTTTTGTCCCCCAGATACTTCATAAGGGTACTTTTCTAAAATGGAGTCTATTCCTAATGTTTTCGCCAACGGCTTAAGTCTTTCTTTCATTTCTGCTACAGACTTATTGGCTAATACAAGCGGTAGAAAAATATTATCTTTTAGACTAAATTGATCGAGTAATTGAAAATCCTGAAAGACAAATCCTAAATGTTCTCTGCGGAATGCTGCCATTTCATCATTTTTGATTTGTTTATAATCTGTCCCGTGTAATATTACATGTCCTTCTGTGACATCCTCTAATGATGCTAATATATGGAGTAATGTTGACTTTCCTGAACCGGATTCCCCCATAATAGCAATATGCTCCCCTTTGTGAACAGTGAAGCTTATATCTGCCAATGCCTCTACCTTTGCGCCAAGCCGGGGTTTATAAACTTTTTTGACATTTTTCACTTGTAAAATTTCCATCATCATACCTCCAACAATAAAAAGCAGCTTATTATTTCGTACTTTAATCATACGGAATAATAAGCTGCTTTTTATTTGCTCTATCTAACAATTATCTTCTTTTTTTCTTCTAAAATTCTTACGAAATTCATACGGTGAGAGGGATGATGACTTTGAATAGAATATGTTGGTCTTCGCTTTTCGCCGTAATGGTACCATGATGTTGTTCGATAATTTGCTTAGCGATTGCTAAGCCTAATCCTGTGCCGCCATTTCTAGAGGATCTAGAGGTATCCAAACGAAAGAATTGTTCAAAAATCCGATCTAATTTTTCTTGTTCGATTGGATAACTTTGATTGCTAAATTGAATCAAAGCATTACCGTTATCCTGCGTAACGGAAACAATGATGCTGCTATTTTCCAAGCTATAATGCACAGCATTACTAAGGAGGTTATCAAATACTCGTTGAATCTTCTCTGTGTCACAAACGATTTCTACATCCTTGCTTCCGTCCAACTGATACGTTACATTTTTCCTTTTTAAGGCTGGCTGCAGCTCAAATAGTAACTGCTCGAGCATAAAGGAAATATTCACTTTGCTGTAATTTAACGAGACATTAGCTAAGTTAAAGCGGGTAATTTCGAAAAACTCATTGATTAAATCGTCTAACCGCTCTGCGTTATGGAGTGTAACTTGGATAAACTTTTGATGCATCTCATCTGAAATGCTTCTCTCATCCCGCAACAGTGTTAAATATCCGATAATGGAGGAAATAGGTGTTTTTAAGTCATGTGCTAAATAAACAATTAAATCATTTTTTCGCTGCTCAATTTCTTTTCTGGCCTGCTCCTTTTCCCGTAATGCTAATTGCAATCTTTCTATGCTCTCTTCCGTATCTTTTAATATGCCTGGTAGCGGGAAACGGTCTTTCTCTTGATCTTCTTCCAAGCTTATTGTCTCAAAATTTGCTGAAAGGGTAGCTAAATAAGCTATTAATTGTCTTCGCTGAAAATAAATAATAGCAATAATACAAAAGATAAAAAGTAGTGGAGCGAGGGTTAAAATTCGGTTACTAAGCCATTTTAGCGCGGTCCCTAACATCCCATTAAAGAGTTGCTCACTATCTGCTTTTAGGATGAGAACAGAGAGGAGGAATATAACCGCAAAGCAGAAAAGTGCAAGGATAAAAAAACGAATTCTTAAATAATGGCTAATTTGCTTTTGCTTTGCTTGTTTATTCAACTTTATACCCCACTCCCCAAACGGTTTTAATAAATTTCGGCTTTTTGACAGGCTCCTTGAGTTTTTCTCGCAGTCTCGCAATATGTGCCATAACCGTATTGTTGTTTTCTAAAAACTTCTCTCCCCAAACATTCTCAAACAGTTCTTCAGAGGGAATGACTTTGCCCTGATTTTCGGCTAAATACCACAGGATGGAAAACTCAATTGGAGTTAAATCGATTGGTTCCCCAAATAAAGAACAGGTGTGGGTTGCTTTGTTTATTTTTAATCCTCTAATATCATGCTCCTCGACCTGCTGTTTTCCTGTTTTTTCGTTGTAGCTCGTATAACGACGCAAAACAGTTTTCACTCTAGCCATTACCTCGAGAGGATTAAAAGGTTTCGTAATATAATCATCAGCACCAATTGTTAAACCGGTAATTTTATCGAAATCCTCTATTTTGGCTGTTAACATAATGATGGGATAGTAGTATTTTTCTCGAATTTTCTGGCATAATTCAAACCCATCGACATTAGGTA
Organism: Niallia sp. FSL M8-0099; assembly: GCF_038006945.1. NCBI lineage: Bacteria > Bacillati > Bacillota > Bacilli > Caryophanales > Bacillaceae > Niallia > Niallia sp. FSL M8-0099. Next base: position 892,704 of record NZ_JBBOWF010000002.1, on the reverse strand, counting down.
CCATTACATCTAATATGGCTAGATCGTACTCTGTATTTTCAATATACTCTAAGGCAAGCTGCCCATCATGAACGGTTGTAACGATGTATCCTTCATTTCTTAAATATAGCTCTAATAATTTCGACAGATCCTCTTCATCTTCAACAAGTAGTATTTTTCGACTCATTTTCTATCTCCTTTTTGGTTTAAACATGATAAATGCTAGGGATGTGGAGTGGAAATATAAATTTACTATACCAAATAATAGGACGAGAGGGGAACTGTCCTTTTGCGTCTTTTTTTACTGAAAGTCTTTCCTAAAAGGGAAAGATAGTATTTAATAGAAATATGGGTAGATATGGGTGAATATACTAAACTATCCATTTTTGTTGTGTTCAAAAAAGAGGAGGAATGGCATGGGCTTTAAAGATGAATTAAAACATGAAATGCGGAATTTAAAAAAGGATATAGAGAAAGAGGTTCAAAAGAGTTGGACCGTTCATTATAAAGGACATGTGATAGAAGTGATCAATCAAATGAAAGAAGAGTTGCTTATCATTGACGGGATAACGGTAGCCCAAAATAAACGGAAATCAATACTATCGCATATTATTCCTTATACAAAGCTATCGGGAGTCCTCACTTTGGAAGATGGGAAAAAGCATAAAGTCTCTGTAAAAATTGGTGGCTACGTAAGTTTAAACTGCAGCATCAAAATTGATAATGAGACTGTTCTGCAGGAATCCGAAAAACTTGAATTTCTGCCCTGGGACCATAAAGAGAAAATAGTTCCGTTTATTCAACGACAAGTTCTAGAAAATAATAGAATAGTAGAAAATACTCTACCAGATGATACGTACTTTTTTGGAGAAGATAATCCACCATTGGAGCCAGGGTTATTTGATATAATCGTGAATGAACCGAAAACGCCATTTTTTGTGAGTAAGCTGATGAAGCTTTTTAAAGAACAGCTGGAACAACCCACTATAAAAACAAGAAAGGCGACATATGATCAAATTATTTTTGACCATATTGCCATCTATCGAGATGAGCTTCTTGACCAGTTAGGGCAAGCAGAATTGGATGAACACATGGCACAGCAAGAGGCATTATGGCTATTAGAGCATGCTGCACATAGAGATGTTGTTAAATTTGCTATTCTGGTTCTCGGGTTTACGAACTGTGAGGAATATCAGGAGCTCTTATATACAATCGGCTTGCACGATGAGTTTACCCCATATGCTATATTCGCTATAAGAAGCGGAGGGAAGGGAGTAAATGATCAAATATGGAAACTAGTTCAATCTGTCCAAGGGATTGGTAAAATGACAGCGATTGAGCTAGTGGAAGCGAAAACGCCAGAAATGAAGTATTGGCTGCTTACAAAAGGATGTGAAAATAGGAAATTTGCTGATTTCCTAGCGCATCGTTGTGCAGTAAAGGGAGAGCTAGATGTTGCGCTCTACGAAGTGAATATTTCCAAGGAGCTATACACGGGAGCGGCTATGATTATAGAAGGCTTATTAGACGATGAAAATCAAGACGGCATGGATCAATATCCTTACGCCAGTGCTGTAATGACTCGCTTCCTTCACCACGCCGCAACCCACTGTGAAAGCTTGGAGGATTTTTATCCGATAATGAAAATAAGCGAATTTGTTCATGCCGAAGATGACATTTGGGAAGAGCGATTAAATGGACAATGGAAGCCGCATGAACGCAGGGCAATTCAAGAAGCTGTTCAACCGTTCATAGACAACCCTAAATGGTCACAGCTGGCATTGGATGTATTACAATCGAGCGAGAAGGTAGATTTCCGAGCAATGGAGATAGCTCGATTCTATCAATTAGACATTACGGCACTATTATTTGAAAAGCTGAAGAAAGAGCCGACAAACAGTATATTGTATGGTGCTATCATGGAAACAAGGGATTTACAGTCTATTCAAGATCTTTGTGCCTTCGCAGAAACACATTTTTCTATATCCAGTTTATCGCTGGAAGAACAGTATTGTCTAGAGTATATTATTCAAGATTTACATGAATTTGAGGGTGTAGGGGCTCCATTAGTCCGCGCAGCACTGGAAACTAAAAATGAGAGCTTACGCTGGCAGGGATTAAGCGTGTTGGCAGAATGGTCCCCAGCTATAAGGCAGTTACCAGAAATACAACACAGCCTTAGAACTATAATCAGCACAACAAAAGATAAAGAAGAACGGAAATTGGCCAAGCAGTTGGTGAGATGAGAACAGCAGAGAGACGGTTCTAGTGAGGGATATCTTCATTAGAACCGTCTTTTTGCTTCTTTTTTTAAATGTTTTTTTCGGTAGTTTAAAGAAGAAATGCAATATTTTTTCTTGAAGATGCTTGAGAAGTATTGGCTGTATGTGAAGCCGCATTTTTCTGAAATTGTTTGAATGGTGTTATCTGTTTTTAATAGTAAGATTCTTGCTTGCTCTAACCGATAAGAATTTAAATACTCTAATGCGGTGAATTAATAAAATAGTTTCATGTATTTAGATATTGTATTTTCATGTATGTTAAAATGAGCGGTTAATGTATCGTTTGTTAGAGGAAGATGATCATTTTCTCGTAAAAACTGAACAACCTTTTCTGCGATCACATAGCTGCTATCTTTTGCAATTCCTTGAGATTCTAAGAGATTAATTAATGAAAAAAAGCTTAATTGGATATCCCAAAATGAAAGCTCTAAGGATTCGGTTTGTACAGATGTGTATACAAAGTATTTAAATGACATGCAGGAAATCCAGAGAGTTTCACTTCTGCCATTTGTTGAAAAGGAAGGAAGCAAGTATAAGCCTTCTCTTTTATTCGATGTGTTATGAGCTCATAAAATCACGATTGGAGTAAATCGAATCCAATCAGATAGCGTTGTGTTAAATGCAATGGAGCTAATTCAGAAAGTAATTGAAAATCGTTTGTCCATTTCGCTAGAGCTCTAGTTAGTCCATATTTTCGCCAGAAAAATTATGTGCATTGTTTAAGCACGTATAAAAGCTTATATAAAAATTGCAATAATAATATAAATGATAAAAAAGAAGTTCTAAAAATAAAATGAAAACACCATATTTTTTAATTGAAAAATAATAAAATGTTATAACATATAAGAAAGCGCTAACATTATATTTCGAATTCCTTATTGGTGTTTTTACCAATACAATCAATTAATTTGAGATTAGAAAGGACAGGATAACATGAAGCTAAATGTTATAAGATCTTCTTCTACTGAAAGGGCGTTTTTTCCTGGAATTTCTAAAACAGCAAGAACTACATATACTTTGATGGAATATAGTTAGTAAAAAATAAAAAAGGGAGTGATAATTGTATGTACAAACATCATCAAGATTCCATTAACAATTTCATTAATATATATAAAGATAATTTAGAAATCATAGCTGCCATTTTAGGAGGATCGATTGCAAAAGGTAAAGAAAGAATAGATTCTGATGTAGATATCATGTTAATTGTTAGTGATGAGAAGTATGAGGAACTTACAAAACAAAATAGGCTTTCAGAAGTAATTACGGATAACTGCACTTATGAGAAGGGTTATTTTGACATAAAATACTTTACAAAAGATTATCTCATCCAAGCTTCTAAAGTTGGAAGTGAACCTACTCGAAATGCCTTCGTAGGAGCCCAATGTATATTTACCCATGATTCTGAAATAGTTGAGCTAATGAAGAAAATCCCTATTTATCCAGTCTGGGAAAAGGAAGAAAAAATAACATCATTTTACAGTGCTCTCATGCTAAATAACTTTTATTTTTGGGAACAGGCTATCATCACAAATAATGTCTATTTAAAAACAAGAGTTGCCACGGACATTGTTTTGTTTGGTTCAAGAATGTTACTAGCTTACAATGAGAAACTATATCCTTGTCAAAAGGGATTAATTTCCACGCTCAGCGAACTGGATCAAAAACCGCAAGATATTGCAAATAAAGCCAATTTATTTTTACAAAAACTCGATGAAGATACAAAAAACGATTTTGTATTTTCTATCTTAAATTTTTGTGATTGGAATGTATCAAATGATACGGCAGCTATTTTGAGCAGATCGATTGATGATAATGAATTATGGTGGTATAAGAATCGCCCTGTTCTAGCAGAATGGTAATGAGATTTAAATAGAGTGATAGAGGAATATTAAACATACTGATATTATTACAAAATTGAATTTAGAGGTAATATTTATTTACACTAATTTAGAAGTCATCAATAAAAACTCATATGAAATGAAATTAACCTGGACGAATAAAGTTGTGGGAATTACGATGCTGTTTAAGTTTCGTTGCAGAACAAACAATAGGGGATGGGCTTTATCGTCAGAGCAGCATTCTTTCTTTGTTAATTGGGGTAAAAAGTTAAAATCAATTATAAGATTAATTAAATGAGGAGGAACATTTAATGACTATACTGAACCATAATGGCAATAATTCAAAAATTGATTTCCTAAACACAAAATTTATCGATAATCCATATCCAGCCTATGCTTAGATTCGTAAAAATGATCCAGTACATCGATTTCTATTGCCAAATGGACAATTTGCCTGGATTATATCAAGATATAAAGATGCCGCCAAACTGTTAGCTGACTCTCGTTTTGTTACAAATTATCCTGTCCACTCTTCTATTAAAGGAAATCTGCCTCCACACCAAGAAATAATTTCCAGAAACTTACTTAGTGTAGACCCGAAAGATCATCGCCGATTACGACGTTTAATCCAAAAGGCTTTCACACCAAAAATGGTTGAGAATCTTAGAGGAAGAATAGAAGAAATTGCAGAAGAGTTACTTTTTCAAGTTGAGCATAAACAAGAAATCAACTTGATAGAGGACTATGCCTTTCCGCTTCCTATTATTGTTATATGCGAAATGTTGGGTGTTCCCTTAAAAGATCAGGAAAAATTCAGGGAATGGTCGAATGTGATCATGGAAGGAGTTAGTAATCCAGAGCTTTCTCAAAAGACTGAAAACGCGATGATTTCCTTTATCCAGTATTTAGAGGAATTAATTGCCGAAAGAAGAAGGCATCTTCAAGATGACTTAATTAGTGATCTTCTGCGTGTGGAGGATGAAGGAGATGTATTAAGTGAAAATGAATTATATGCACTTGTTTTCGTTTTAATCATTGCCGGTCATGAAACAACTGTTAATCTTATTGGGAATGGTATTCTTGCCTTATTAGAACATCCTGAACAGAAAGAAAAATTAGTATCTCACCCTGAGCTTATTCATGGTGCAATTGAAGAAATATTGAGATATAACGGTCCTGCCGAAGTTAGCAATGTCCGTTTTGCAACAGAGGATGTCATCATTGAAGGAAAGCATATTAAAAAGGGGGATATGGTATTTATAGCATTAGCAGCTGCCAACCGTGACGATAATCACTTTATTGAACCAGATTCATTTGATATAACCCGTGAAGCTAATACCCATATCGCGTTTGGTAAAGGAGTTCATTTCTGTCTGGGAGCTCCACTCGCAAGACTGGAAGGTGAAATTGCGATTAATAAACTGCTGAAAAAAATACCGCAAATAAAATTAAAAGAGGATTTAAACACAATTGAATGGCGACCTGGGATTATTATTCGCGGAGCAAAAGAAATTCCGCTTACTTTTTGAAGTATATAATTGGAAAAAGTAATAAATACTATGCCTAAAAGATTTGGTTGCAATATGGGCTGCCAAATCTTTTAAATTAACTTTTAAGCAACAGTATTTCCAACACAGTGAACTTCATAAATCAGTAGTACTAACTATTTTCTTTCCCAACTGTTTTAGTTAAAATAGCAAATCCCTGACAATGTTGACTATACTCTTCTACACTTGGACCATCCTGATATAATCCATAAGCACCTCTACAGAATGTATTTATTGCCTTTTTAACTTTTAGAGGGCGCAGTAAATAACAGTTTGTCTGCAATAATTTCTGTCATAATATCCAAACATCCTTATATACCTCCATTATTATAAACAAAAGAAGAAGTGACTTTTTCTTTTCACGATAGAAATTCTTTCCTATTGACCAAAAAGTAATAAAGTGATAAAATTATTTCGAATTAAAGATATCTTAATTAATTATATTTTTTTATATAAATATCTCAATTTCGAGATAATTAATAGGAGGAAATAAATAATGAATGAGTTAAAAGGACTTCATCATATTACAGCAATTACAAGCAGTGCCGAAAAAATTTATGAGTTTTTTACCTATGTATTAGGGCTAAGATTAGTTAAGAAAACAGTAAATCAGGATGATATTCAAACCTACCATCTATATTTCACGGATGATGTCGGCAGTCCAGGTACGGATATGACATTTTTTGATTTTCCTGGAATACCAAAAGGAGTGCACGGCACAAATGAGATTTCCAAAACATCATTCCGAGTGCCGACAGATGCAGCTTTAGAATATTGGGTAAAACGCTTTGATAAGTATGAAGTGAAGCATAAAGGAATTCAAGAACAGTTTGGGAAAAAGACATTGTCATTCGTAGATTTTGATGACCAGCAATATCAACTGATTTCAGATGAAAAAAATGAAGGAGTTGCATCAGGGACTCCGTGGCAAAATGGACCAGTTCCATTAGAATTCGCGATTATAGGATTAGGACCAATATTTGTTCGGACTGCTTACTTGGATTACTTTAAGGAAGTATTAGAAAAAGTGTTTTTAATGAAAGAAGCTTCTCAAGAGGGTTCATTCCATCTATTTGAAATGGGTGAAGGAGGAAATGGTGCCCAAGTTATCGTAGAATTTAACACCATTCTTCCACAAGCAAGACAAGGGTTTGGTACCGTTCACCATGCTGCTTTCCGAGTAGAAGATCGTGGCGAATTAGATCAATGGCAAGAACGTTTGAGCAGTTTTAAATTGCCAAACTCCGGTTTTGTAGAGCGCTATTATTTTGGTTCTTTATATTCCAATGTTGCACCGCAAATCTTATTTGAATTAGCAACAGATGGGCCTGGATTTATGGGAGACGAGCCATATGAAACATTAGGAGAAAAATTATCCTTACCACCATTTCTCGAACCAAACCGTGAAAAAATTGAAAAGCTCGTAAGACCAATAAACACCGTGCGCAGTAATATAGAAATCAAGAAAGAATACTTGTAAAGCAAACAGAGGGATGGTTCTATAGAGGTTAATGACTTCAATAGAACCATCCTTTTTTATATTTAGAATCATATATTTACTGTCCTCACAAGATCCATCACTCTGGCAAATAAGATTATCTTATACTATATTTAAATTTATAGTGTTTGAGGAAAGTAGGGTTAGTGTAATGAAAACGACGATTTATCAAGTGGCAGAGAAAGCTGGGGTTTCTATTTCTACTGTTTCGAAAGTTATAAATAATACGGGACGTATTAGTGAGGAAACGCGGAAAAAAGTCAAACGCATTATGAAGGAATTGAATTTCCAACCAAGTGTGGTCGCTTCTGCCTTAACGGGAAAGCAGACGAAAACAATTGGTTTTCTTATTTCTGATATATCCAATCCCTTTTATGCAGAAGTTGCGCGGAAAGTAGAAAATAGAAGTAGAGAACTTGGCTTTCATGTCATGATGTGCAGTACTGATAATGAAGAAGAAAAAGAAAAAAATTATTTATCCTTGTTAACTAGACAGCGTGTCGATGGATTAATTATAGCTTCTGAGTTTCATAATACGGATATATTGGCAGAAGTGATTGAAAATCAGCAATTGCCAGTTGTACTGATTGCTTCTGATATTCCTAAGCTTCCCATTCATTCCGTCAGAGTTGACGACTATCAGGGGAGTTATTTAGCCACTTCTCATTTAGTGCAGCTAGGACATCAGCGAATTGCCATGATAGCCGAGAAAATTAGAAGTAATCATCAACGGGTAGTAGGTTATAAAGATGTTTTAGGAGAATATGATCTCCCTTTATATGATGAATATGTTATCTATACAGAGGCTACTCATCAAAGGGGCTATGAAGCTGCGATGAAGCTTCTTTCATTGGAGAATAGACCAACAGCTATTTTTGCAAGTAATGATTTATTAGCAACAGGTATTATTAAAGCAGCGAAGAATTTAGACATAGAAGTTCCTAATAAACTTTCGGTGGTTGGCTTTGATAATACTATTTTATCAACGGTTATTACCCCGGCATTAACGACTATAGCACAGCCTGTTCAGGAAATGGCTTCGAAAGTAGTCGATTTGCTTATGGAAGAAATGGAGCAGCCAAGTAAATATAAACAGCGTCTACTATTTACTCCCGAATTAATCATTCGCGATTCTACGTTGTGATACGAAATGTAAAATGAGTTGACATCAAAGTTGCTCAATAGTTACTCAAATAATGAAAAAATCATGAGAACTTTTTTAATAAATCATGTTGCAATAAATGGGATTATCAGCTAAAATGAACCTAGCTGCAAAAGAAAGCGTTTTACCAAAAGGTTTTGGTATGACCAATCATCTATGTAACTACCAAATCTAAAGTAGAAAAAGGAGGGGATTTATAACTCTAATACTTTATGGTTGTATCTGTTCAATAATGAAGAACTAAGGGGATTCAAAGATTAAACAGTATATAGGGAGTGATTAGGTGAATAAAAAAACAAAATGTGCTGTTATGGGAATTGGCAGATTGGGATATTGGCATGCTGTAAATGCATCAACAAGAATTCAACATGTAGAAGTCGCTGCTATTTTTGATATTGATATAATCCGAGCGGAGAAAGTAGCAAGGGAGTTAGAGATTCCTAAATTCACTTCAAATGCAGAGGAGATATTTCAAGATGAGACGATAGAAGCCGTTATCATTGCTACGCCAACAAGTACCCATTTTGAATTTTTAAAGCAGGCTTCTTTTGCTAATAAAAAGATTTTTGTGGAAAAGCCATTGACCATTGATATACAGGAGGCAAAAGAGATTACTAGTTTAATTGATAAGAATCATACATATTGCCAATTAGGCTTTATGAGAAGATATGACCCGGCATACGCAGAAGCCAAAAAGAGGATACTTGCTGGAGACATTGGGAAACCGCTTTACTTCAAAGGCATATCAAGGGATCCAGATTGTCCTCACGAAAGCTTTATTCAGAACAGCGGCGGAATTTTTGTGGACGTCTCTATTCATGATTTTGATATAGCAAGATATTTATTAGCATCCGAAATCAGCAAGGTTTCCGCTAATGGGAAAGTAGTTAAATATCCTTTTGTGGAAAAATATAACGATATTGATCAAGCGCTTTCCTATATAGAGTTCGAATCAGGTGCAGCTGGCGATGTTGAAGCTAGCAGAAATGCTTACTATGGCTATGATATTCGCGCCGAAATTATTGGTTCAGAAGGAACCATAGTGGTAGGAGATAACTTACAGCAGCATAATCTTCATATCTTTACAAAGGCAGGTAAGACACATAATATTCTCCCTCATTTTCCAGAAAGATTCGCAGATGCTTACTATTTAGAATTAGATGATTTCTTTCGAGGCATTCGAGAAAATAAACATGCTTCCGTTACAGCTTACGACGGATTGAAAGCGCTTCAAATTTCTTATGCAGCAAGATCTTCTTATCTAACACAACAACCGGTCTCATTAGCAAAGGAAGAAAGTGCCATAGCAAATATAGATTAATTGGTTCAGCATCTTTATTGTCATTACTATTAAAAAAAATAATCGAGAATAGAGGGGTATATGCTATGAAAAAATTGGGTTTGTTGCTTACGATTATTGGTTTAGTAATTGCGATGGTGGGATGTGGCAAGAGTGCATCCGGAAGCGGGGAAGATGGAAGCGTTGCGGTTGTATTGAAAACATTGAGTAGTCCTTACTGGAAGTATGTAGAAGCAGGAGCGAAGGCAGCAGGAAAAGACTTAGGTGTGGATGTTACTATTGTGGGACCTGCTTCTGAGTCACAAATTATGGAACAAGTAAACATGATTGAGGATTCTTTAAACCAAGGGATAGGTGCACTTGTTGTATCTCCAACCCAACCAGATACTGTCGTACCAGTGTTAGAGCAAGCGAATGTGCCGGTCCTTTTTATTGATACGGACGCCGATTTTTCTGGAAAAACTTCTTTTATTGGTACAGATAATTTAACAGCAGGGAAAGAGGGCGGAAAACTGCTTGCTTCTTTCCTAAAAAAAGGGGATGAAGTTGCTCTGCTTGGTGGAGCGTTAGGAAATACAGCAATGGATCAACGTATTAAAGGTGCGAAAGAGTCTCTAGAAGAAGCAGGAATGGTTATTGTGGCTGAGCAGCCTGCAGATAGTGATAAAACAAAAGCTAATTCAGTAGTGGAAAATATTTTGCAAAATAATCCTAATATTAAAGGGATATTTTCGGCAAATGATGATATGGCAATAGGGGCGTTACGTGCGACAGAGTCGAAGGGAATTAAACTTCCGATTATTGGAACAGATGGAACTGCTGAAGCAATTCAATCGATTATAGATGGAGATTTAGCTGGATCTATTGCCCAAAATCCATATGAAATGGGCTATAAAGGGGTGGAAAATGCTGTTAAAGCAATGAAGGGGGAAAAAGTAGAATCAAGAATCGATAGTGGAATTGATATCATTACGTCTGACAATGCGCAGGAGAAATTAGATTTCCTTGAAGGAATCGCAAAATAATGAAAGTAACTATATGAGTTCTACTGTCTATTTGAGGATGAATTCGTATAAATGTTCTTTATAACAGATATCTTCGTAACTAGAAAACATGGAAATAGAAGCTTAGAAAGGAGAACAAGTATGGAAGATGGGAAACAATTGCTTGTGATGAAAGGGATTAAAAAAAGCTTCTCAAACAATCATGTCCTAAAAGGGATTGATCTCGAAATAAAGGCGGGAGAAGTCCATGTTTTATTAGGAGAAAATGGTGCCGGAAAATCAACATTAATTAAAATTTTGACTGGTGCATATGAGAAAGATGGCGGAGAAATATATTGGGAGAATCAATTAGTCTCCATCAATTCCCCTGTCGATTCTATGAAGATAGGCATTGCCACGATTTATCAAGAGTTAAACGTTATCCCACAGCTTAAAGTATATGAAAACATTTTTTTAGGGAGAGAATTGAAAAAGAAGGGAAAATTATCTTTTTTAAATCGAAAAAGCATGCATGAAAAAGCGAAGGAATATTTACGAATGCTTGGGCAGGACCCATCGATTGCGGATAAAGAGTTAAGTGAATTAGGAATGGGGCAGCAGCAACTTGTTGAAATTGCGAAGGCCCTAACTTTGGATGCAAAATTACTCATTATGGATGAGCCAACATCGAGTTTAAGCGGGGCAGAAGTAGAACAATTATATGATACGGTTGAGAATTTAACGAAAAAGGGAATGGCAATCGTTTTTATATCCCATCGCTTGGAAGAAATTAAGCGAATAGGGGATCGAGTAACCATTTTAAGAGATGGCTATAAAATTGAGACATTGCCTGTAAAAACAACTAGTAGCGATCAATGGATTGAGTTAATGGTTGGAAGGTCATTAGATGAAAAATATCCGAAGAAGAATTTTCCATTAGGAAAGGAGGGGTTCCGAGTTGAAAATTTAACAGTGAAAGGGACTCTTCATCCAATAAATTTTCATGTTAATCACGGAGAAATTGTTGGATTTTCTGGTTTGGTGGGTGCGGGCAGAACAGAACTTGCGAGGGCGATCTTTGCAGCCGATCCAAAAGATGGGGGGAAGATTTTTGTAGAAGGAAAAGAAGTTTCCATCCGAACACCGAGAGATGCTATCAATGCAGGAATTGCCTTTATTACAGAAGATCGTAAAAGTGAAGGCTTGCTATTGGATCAGCCGCTTGATTTTAATATCGCATTAGCTAATATGAAGGGCTTTCAAGGAAAAAAATCAAAGTTGATCAATCTTCAGCAAATTAGAAATGTGGCCAATTCATATATTCAAGAGCTTCAGGTCAGGCCGAATAATGTGGAGCTAAATGCAAGAAAACTAAGTGGAGGAAACCAGCAAAAAGTTGTGATTGCAAAATGGCTGGAAACGAAAGCAAAGGTGTTTATTTTTGATGAGCCAACGAGAGGGATTGATGTTGGAGCGAAGGTAGAAGTATATCGGTTAATGAATCAGCTGGTAGAAAACGGTGCGACTGTGATAATGATATCTTCAGATTTACCTGAAATTCTTGGTATGTGTGACCGTATTATTGTCATGCATGAAGGAAAGATAACTGCTACTTTAGATCGAACAGAAGCGACACAAGAAACGATTATGAAAGCAGCTACAGGAGGGTGATAGTATGTCAAAAGCAGCGATAAATGATGTGCAGGCAGAAATTAAGGCCCAGGAAAGAAAAAAATCATTCCGATATTATTTAGATAAATTTGGTGCGGTTATTGGCTTAGTTGTACTAAGCATTATTTTAACGTTTTTATCCGATCGATTTTTGACACTAAATAACTTAATGAATATTGCTCGTCAATCTTCTATTAATGCTTTACTAGGACTCGGGATGCTGCTGCCGATCTTAACAGCGGGCATTGATTTATCTGTTGGGTCTATTCTTGCTATATCCATTATGGTAATGGGAGTCGCGGTTGTGAATATGGGAGTTCCTCCTGTAGTTGGAATTTTAGTATGTTTATTAGTGGGGGGATTCTTTGGCTGGTTAAACGGAATTATGCTGACAAAGCTGCGTTTACCACATCCGTTTATATCCACTTTAGGAACAATGAATATAGCGAGAGGGTTAGCCCTTATTATCACAGCAGCAGCTCCAATCGCTGGTTTTCCTTATTTGATTCAATTTTTGGGGAGAGAGTTTGTCGGTCCTATTCCGGTTAGTTTCGTATTGGTTCTTATTATGTATGTTATCTTCCATCTTTTCTTAACCCGTACGAAAACAGGAAGATATATTTATGCAATTGGCGGTAATAAGGAAGCTGCACACTTATCAGGAATTAATGTAAACAGAGTCCTAATCATTGTTTATTCCATAAGTGGCTTTATGGCCGCACTTGCAGGATTAGTAATGGTGGGGCGAGTAAATTCTGCCTTTCCACTTGCAGGCCTTTCGTATGAATTAGATGCTATTGCAGCAGTAATTATAGGCGGCGCCAGCTTCTTTGGTGGAGTTGGAACCGTATGGGGAACCTTAATTGGAGCCATGATTATAGCCGTTCTCCGCAATGGATTAAACCTATTGAACGTATCAGCAGACTTTCAAATGACCGTAATTGGGGTGGTTATTATAGCAGCAGTATTCGTAGATGTTATCAGACAAAGAAGATCAAAAAAAGATTAAAGGAAATGAAGGGAGGGTTCTTGTAGAGTTGAATCCTTCTCACAAGAACCGTCCCTGTGCTTGCCCTTTATAGATAGGGAACTTTTCTAGGCTGATAAGAAATAGTTTCTGCTGAATAGATCTCTATGAGTAAATGATGTCCTAACATTTTGGCTTGAATAAGGACGGGAAGTTCGTAGTTATTTTCAAAAACAAAATCTGGTCCGTCCCAGCTGACGGTGGCATCTCGCTTGGGCGGAACATAAGAGATTTTTCTACTATGTGAATATCGTTGAATGATATTTAATCCCGCATTATCTACAGCATTAAAAAGGGTAGAGGAAACTTGGCAAATTCCACCGCCAATATCTTCTGAAAATTTCCCATGAATAATTACAGGAGCCTGTAAATATCCCTTTTCCACAGTTCTTTTCCCAACAATTTGATTAAAGGAAAATTTTTCATTTGGAAAAATGACACTGTTATTAATCGCTTCTGTAGCTAGGGAAATATTCATGCTCCGTTCTTTATTTCCCTTGTTAAAAGATGTTATATATCTGCCTATTTTTTTGCGGCGAATACTTTCTAACAATTCACTATCTACCTTAGGATAAATCACTTCTAGGGGGTACCCTTTGTTACTAGAAGTATCATTAAAATAATGTGCATACATTTGCTCTATAAATTTAACTCGATGCAGACGATAACCAACTTCTTCAGGGACAATCTCTCCATATTTATTGACGGCAGCATCTTTTGGTGCGATATACACTTTTTTATCTATTTCATCCATTACTTTATTGAACTCATCTGTATGGATAACAGGTAAACCAGGGGACTTCCATAAAAAATTTTCTTCTTTCTTACCTTTAGGTTGTGATATACTTTCAGTTGCGTTAATAAAATTAATAAAATCACCTGATAAAAGTACAGAATGAGAAAATAGCAGCACTCCGAGTAAAAAATGAACATACATAAGAAATACCTCCGTAAAGATCTCCGTTATTCATTAATATGTGTTTGTTTTTTTATTTAATGTACTTAATTGTAATTTTAATGAGGTAGTAGAGGTATTCACTTGGAAGTGCGAAGATTGTAAAGAAGCAGAGAGACATTTTTGGATGCTGCTTTGGCTGATAGTCTCTCTACTTTGGCTGATAAGCCCCCGAGTTTGGCTGATAAGCCCCCGAGTTTGGCTGATAAGTCCTCGAGTTTGGCTGATAAGCCCTCGAGTTTGGCTGATAAGTCCTCGAGTTTGGCTGATAAGCCCTCGAGTTTGGCTGATATCCACCTGTTTTTGTGAGGCTATGACTTCACAATAACCGTTTTTCTATCTATCTTTTTTAATAATGGTGTACGCACCGCTAAACATGGCCATTAGCAGTCCAGCTATTGGGAAGATAATCCAATTGATATGCCAGTTTCCATACACGATGCCAGTAATTAAGAAAATGACAACAGCTAGTGGCCAGATAACCGCTGCAAAGGCACCGATTACTTTATCCTCTTTTTCTTTTTCGAAGGAATAGTCTTCAACTTTTAACAGCTTTTCATATGCATCTTTTTTGCCGCCACTAATAATAAATAGATATACTGCTATTGCAATAAAGGCTAATAAAAGACAGACCCCATAAACCGCTGCTTGATCACTGATACCAGAGGTTACTAGTATTGCAATTGGGGATAAAATACATAATGCTACACCGATAGTTACGGAACGAAAAAAGATTGGCTGATAAGCATCTTTTTCTGCCGTTATTTTCTTTTTTAAAGGAATGGAAAGCTCAAAACTAGCTGTTTTTTCCATAAATTTATATTTTTCTAACAGCTGGCCACTATAAATGAATAAACTAACAGCGATTGCTACGAATAAAAGTAATTGAGCAACACCGATTAAAGTGGCTGTGTTTTCGGTTATGCCGTTCAGCAATCCTTGATCATACATTTGAAGGCTGAGAATTAGCAGGGCGGAACCAAGTATACACAGCATCACACCGATACCGATAAAATTCATTGCCTTTGCTGTTTTTTGTAAAAAAGTTGTTACTTCTTCTTCAGTAAGTTGGCGTTCTAATGATGTTTCCTCGGTTAAGGGAAGATCAAGCTCACTTAACAGTTCATCCATATTCCCAAATTCAGAGATGACAATCCCAATTGCTTCATGTTCCATTTTTCCAGCCTTTTTTAATTCATTATATTTATCCTCCATATTTGAGAGCATTTCTTGTTTCAGTGTTTCCATTTCTAAAGTTTTTGGTAAGCTGGCAAAGACATTGTCTAAATAATTTATAATGCTATTCATTATATCCCTCCTTAATAAATAAGTTAATTACTTCCTGGGTTACGAACCATTCTTGGCATTTTTCCTGATAATATTTTCTGCCTTCTGACGTTATGGTGTAATAAGTTCTTCTTTTTCCAAATTCTCCTTCTTTGTAATAGGAATGAATATAGTTATTTTTGATTAATCGATTAAACGCAGAATAAAGGGTTGTTTCTTTAATAATGTATTTTTCGTTAGTTAATGTTCGTATATCTTTTGAAATTTCATAACCATAAGAATCCTTTTCTAATAGTAAAAAAAGAATGATGGTGTCATTATATCCGCGAATGACATCACTGCTAATCAAAAAATCACCCCTTCCAAATACTTCATCTATCATACTATGTCTGTCGTAGTAATTATACTTTACCATATATACTACGACAGGTGAAGTAAAAATGTTAAAAATTTCTGATTTCCCTTTCTTTACATAAATTTTATGTTTATTAATACTTGCTTAAAGGTTCCTTAAAATAGGAGCTCTATGATTTGACTGAGTAGGATAATCACCTTAAGGGAGGAATGAGCTTGTGACTATAAAAAAGAGGATAACAAAGAGGGCTTTTGTCATCTTTGTGATGGGGGTTTTTTTCTTTTCAACCTATTTTCCTATTTTTCCAGGTTTAACGATGTATGCGGCAGAACCAACTGGTAAAAAAGTAGAGGAAAACCCGCCAAAGACAGTAGAAAATAACACGGTAGAAGTACCTGAGACTACAACCGACAAAGAGAAGGGAGAAACAGTCGAAGAAGAAAAAGTAGAGGAAAAGGATCAGCATGAAAATGAATCCTCATCTACTTCCAAAGAGAAGAAATCAACTCTGACTGCTGAACAAAAGGAAGAATCAGTAATAGAGGAAGAGGATAAGCCTCAGGAAACGGAAGAGAAGGAACCAGCAAAAGAGGAAATAACAAATAATACGGAACAAAATCAGGAGAAAGCAGAGAATCAACAAGAATCTGTTGATTACACAAAACTACCGCCATTACTTATTACCGAGCTAGCTCCTGATTCGAAAGGAACCGATAACTTCGAATTTATTGAGGTCTATAATAACACTAATCAGCCAATAGACTTAAATAGCTATTATTTTTATTACCAATACATAGGCGGTAATACAGCAGATAAAATAATGTCTATTCCAGCAGCCACACTAGCACCCCAAGAAACCATTGTTCTTTGGTTTAATGTCAAGGAACTTTCAGTAGAGGATTTCAACAAGCATTTTAGTACTTCATTAACAGAACAACAAGTAATTTCCATTAAAGGGGATTTTTCAGGTTTTGCCAATGGTGGTAATCGAGGTGTCCTAATAAAAAACCTTGCAGGGCAGGAAGTAGTATCAGCAAACTATTTACCAGGTGAAACGGACAATACAGGTGCAGATGTTCATTATGCTTTTCCAACTGAAGGTACAGAGATGGTAAAGCAGGAAGTTAAGGCTGCCCCAACACCAGGTGCATTAAGTGATGGACAAGTACCAGCAGAGCAAGTTCCAGTGAATCCCGAAACTAAAGATACAGAAGCTCCTGTCATAACGCATGAAGCAAAAACAACCATGAAAGCAGGAGAGGCAATTTCTATCGAAGCTACTATTGTAGATGATAGAAAAAATCCAACAGCTACCTTGTATTATCAAGGTAAAACAGACACAGAGTTAAAGGTATTAGAGATGAAACAAGATTCAGGCCAACCACAAAAATTCACAGCCAGCATACCTAAAGAGGCTGCATTGGGCAAAGTAGTCTATTATCTGGAAGCTTCAGATGGCATGAATATATCAAAAACATCCGAATATACAATCGAATTAGAAAAAGAACCAGAGAAGGAACCAGTGCAAGATACATATAGCGATCGCCCCCTTTTAATCACAGAACTTGCTCCTAATTCAATGGGAGGAGGCACAGATTATTACGAATACTTTGAGCTATATAATAATTCCAACCAAACATTGAACACAGCAAGTTACTCTTTCTACTATGTATATACGGATAATTCGAGAGAGCCGATTCTCTTTCCATTACCAGCAACTGAAATAAAGTCAAAAGAGAGGCTTGTATTCTGGTTTAATAATGGAAATAAAACATTAGCTGATTTTAATAAAGAGTATGAGGCAAATCTTACAAGTAACGAAGTAGTAATGTTTACAGATCAAACATTCCCAGGTTTCGCGAATGGGGGTAATCGTGCTCTTGAAATCAAAGATGCCAAAGGGAATATCACGATTTCAGCTAGTTATTTAGGTTCTGAAAATGATAATAATGGCAAAGTGGTTCATTATCAATTTCCTCAAGCGGGAACGGAAATGGTTAAGTATAAAGTATTAGCAGATCCTACACCTGGGAAAATAGAAGCAGACCAAGTTCCAACTAATATAGTGGATCTACCTGATGTTCCGAAAGATACGGAACCACCGGTCATTTCTCATCAGGCAATGAAAACAGCAAAAGCATTTACGGCTGTTACAGTAGAAGCAAAGGTAACGGATAATGAGACAGCAAACCCAATTGTGACTTTACATTATAAAAAATCAGCGGATGAAAATTTTAAATCTGTATCTCTTTTAAAGGATACGCAAGGGAAATACTCAGCAACTATACCAGCAGCAGATATAGATGGAGACATTATTTATTATTTGGCAGCTAGTGATGGAATCAACGAAAGCAAAACCGAAGAATATACAATTTCGGTGGAGAAAACAGATATTGATTTTACCAAAGTTCCTAAATTGCTTATTACAGAAATAGTGCCTGATAGTGCTAATGTCGGGACTGCAGATGGCTATGAATACATCGAAATCTATAATAATACCGATAAGGCAATAAACTTCAAGGATTATAAAATTCAATATCGCTATAATGCAGACCCTAATACAGATATGATTTGGCCATCTGTACCAGATGATACGATAATCGAACCGCAAGGCACTCTTGTCTTCTGGGTGATTAATTCTCAAAATGGGGATAAAACAGTAGCTGATTTTAATGCGAATTATGGGACAAACCTTGTCGAAAATAAAGATATTGTTCGTATTAAAAGTGATGGCATGGCCAATGGAAGTATGCGTGGTCTAGTAATTGCCACGAATACAAAAGAAGAGATAAATGTTGCTTATTATAATGATGAGGCAACGCAATTAGATACGGCAATGAATATGGGCGTTCTTTATAAATTCCCGGAGGATGGCTCCACGCAATCGGTCAAAATTAGTTCGAAAACAAAATTAGGAACACCTGGCTCCATAGAACCGTCACAAGTGCCGAACGAGCCAGTTCATGTAGAGGATGATACGGTTCCGCCAACTCTCATCAACGCTACGAATGTTCAAGAAATTCAGCAGATGAATGATTTAACCATTCGAGCAAAAGCAACCGATGATAAGGGAATTAAATCTGTGCTTTTGTATTATCGTACAAATGATCAAACAGATTATGAAAAAATATTATTAACAGTAGATGCGAGCGACAGCGAATATTATGCCACTATTTTATCGGCAGCTAACTTTATTGCGAAAGAGAAAATCGAATATTATTTCGTTACCACAGATGGGCAAAATGAGGTAACATCCGAAAGATATGTCATTACTATTAAAAATGAAATAAGCAATGCACCTATCTATTTAAATGTTAAAGATGATGATATTTTAACTGGAAAAGCAATCTTAAAAGCAGTATCCAAAGAAACAGCCGCTGCAGATGTAGAACTTTTTATTGATGGGAAAAAAGTAGAGGAAAGCACCTACAGCACATTAGAGACACAAGCTTATCTTGCTGTTGATATTAGCGGTTTGAATATGTATTTCAAAAATGCTATTACAATGGGAGAGGAAATAATCCACCTTTTGGATAAGGATAATAATTCTGATTGGAAAACTTTTACGATTCCGATTGACCCTAATAAATTAGCCGTCGGAGAAAATACTATTACCGTTCGCTCGGGGAATAAGGCTTCTCCATTCCAATTAGAAGAAAGTGAAGAAAATAGAGATGATTATAATCTAAGAAATGTAAGGTTAATTTTAGCTGATGGTACTGTTATTAGAGACCCTCAAAAGGCGGATCCTTTTCAAGTATTCGATATGGGGGATGATGGCACATATCGTCCATTCGAAGATTTTACTTTTACGATAACAGAAGAGCAGTCAAAAGCAAAAGCCTATGTCTGGGACACTACGTCTGTTTCTGATGGAGCTTATATTATTAAAGCAACAGATGGAAAAAGGGAAGCAGCTGCTACTGTAAAAGTAGATAATACAGCCCCAGTAATTAAAACAAATATAGAAGCAGAGAAAGAATATAAGGGTGTCTTTACCATTGAAGCGAGTGCAGAAGATACACTTGCTGGTGTAGAATCACTGGAAGTAACCCTTGATGAAGAGGAGATAAAGGTACCATTCGATACGGCTTCTTCCAAGCTTGCTCCAGGAAAGCATACCTTAAAAATGGTCGCAGTAGATAAGGCAGGCAATAAAGGAGAATCCGATATTTCCTTCTCTGTGACAAATGAAAATCCCAATAAGCCAGAATTAATTGCACCAGCTAATAACACAGCAGCACCAGTCGAAGGCAATCCGAAATTGAAGGTAAAGGTAACGGATCCAACAAATGATTCGATGGATGTTACGTACTATAAAGGATATAAATATGAAGCATCGGATAGTAAAGTAAAATCATTTGAAAATGCTAGTGACACAGAACCACCAGTTGAGCTGGCACCAGCAGGGGAAAAGGCATTAACTGCTAAGGATGTTTCAGCGATTTCTTCCTTAGACGGAAAGTATCTAACAACGAATTCAAGTACTAAATTCCCTTATCATCGCTTTGAAGTAGCGCTCGATCCTTCTATTAGTAATCAAGATAAAGTGGAGCTAGTGTGGAACGGAAAATCACTGCAAGGAAGAAAGGTTTCCATGTATGCTTGGAGCATTCAAGAAAATAAATGGAAGCTACTAACATATAAAATTGCGGGTCCTGAAGATTTCACATTAAAAGCAAACGTCGATGTCAGGGCATTTGCTGATGAGGCGAATAAAGTTAATGTGTTAATTCAAGATGAAATTCCAAGCACACCAGATGAATATGATTATACATTTGTTTGGATGTCAGATACGCAATATTATGCAGAGAGCTATCCATATATTTATAAGCGACAAACAGAATGGATTGCGGAAAAACAAGAAGAGATGAAAATTAAATATGTCATGCATACTGGTGATGTTGTCGACGAGTTTGATGATGAGAAACAATGGGTGTATGCAGATGAATATATGCGAACGTTAGAAGAAAATAAAATTCCCTATGGCGTGCTTGCCGGAAACCATGATGTGAACCAATTATCTAATGACTACAAAGAATTCTCTAAATGGTTCGGAGAATATCGGTTTAAAGATAAGCCATTTTACGGAGAATCTTACAAGAATAATCGTGGTCATTATGATTTGATTTCTGCGGGTGGAAATGACTTTATCATGGTATATATGGGCTGGGGAGTAAACGACGAGGATATGAAATGGATAAATGATGTACTAAAACAATATCCAGATCGTAAAGCCATTCTTAATTTTCATGAATACTTATTAGTTTCCGGAAATAGAAGCCCGATTGGGGAAGAAATTTTCCAGAAGATAGTAGTGAAGAATGAAAATGTCTTTCTTGTATTAAGTGGACATTATCATGATTCGGAGACATTAATCAGTGAAGTGGATGATGATCAGGACGGAAAAGTCGATAGAAAAGTCTACCAAATGCTTGGCGACTATCAAGGTGGTCCAGAAGGCGGGCAAGGCTATATGAAACTACTTCATTTTGATCAAAAGAATAATAGAATTCTTATTAATACGTATTCACCATATTTAGATGATTATAATTTCTATGATCCAATAGAGTATCCATTGAAAGATGAATTGGCTATTGATTTAGATTTAACAGTCCAAGAGAAACAAGTCGCTACGGATTACTTTGCAGTAAATGTTTATACAAAGGAAGAAATCGGCAAGCAAGAAAATGTAGCAAGTGGCGAGATTGCTGAAATAGCATGGAAGAATCTAAAAGAAGGGCAAGTATATGATTGGTACGTAGTAGCTTCTGATCATTATACAGGGTCAGTAACTTCCGATATTTGGTCTTTTGTCAAAGGCCAGCCGGCACCAGAAATTCCAGCAGAACCAGGTGATGGAGGAAGCGAGGAGCCAACGCAGCCGAATCCAGGAGGAGATGATGGAGGAAGCGAGGAGCCAACGCAGCCGAATCCAGGAGGAGATGATGGAGGAAGCGAGAAGCCAACGCAGCCGAATCCAGGGGGAGATGATGGAGGAAGCGAGGAGCCAACACAGCCGAATCCAGGAGGAAATGATGGAGGAAGTGAAGAGCCAACACAGCCGAATTCAAGTGTTACCAATCCAAGTGAACCAAAAAATAATCAGTCCAGCATACTCCCGAATACAGCTACAGCAAATTATACAATTATGCTGGTAGGATTAGTGTTATTAATTGGAGGAATGGTAGTTGCTTACTGGAGTAGAATACGTAGAGAAATATAGGATCTGGTTCCATTTATTCCTATTTACGGTTTAACTACAGGGAATTCTAATAATCATTTATCAATAACAATAAAGAGCGGTAGAATCTATTTATTAAAACTATCGCTCTTTAACTATAAAATGTACTATTTTCAATATGATAATAATATATTGGAATTATCTACACTATCTTCACGAATATTAACCTTTCAGCTCCCTTACTTATCTCGCTCTTCATTAAAATCTTACGGTTATAAAAGGAGGTCAAAAGAAATAAAAACAATTATCGTTTGAAAAATCGAATATTTAGATGGTTATGAAAAACATATTTACAACACAAGATATTTATTTTCCATACTTAATAACGACACTAGAAAAAGTAAGTTGATAGAATTTTCCCTATACCACGATTCTCCATTCATTTCCTACAATACTCATCCTAGTCGAACTAATTTATATTTCATTTCAAGTAGCATTTTCATTTCTTTTTAAAGTCACTGGTAAAAGTAAGTAGAGGGAGAGGATTTCATTTGTGCAAAGAACAGGGGATTTAAAGCTCATACAAGAATTAAATCGATCCATTATTTTAGATACGATCCGAAAAAAAGGACCGATTTCAAGAAGTCAGGTTGCAAAAGAAATAAAAATAAGCCCTACTACCGTTACATCAGCTGTCAATGATTTAATTCGTAAAGGCATGGTAATTGAAGATGGTGTTGGTCATTCCAGTGGCGGGCGAAAGCCGGTATTACTTCGCTTTAACCCCAGTAAGCATTCCATTATAGCTATATCTATCACTAATTCTTATATCAAAATGGCTGACATGGACTTAGAAGGAAAAATTTTAAGGAAGAACGTTCATCCAGTAAATCAGCTTCAAGGTGATGATATTATTTTGCTTTTGATAGACTTATTGGAACAGTTTGTCGCAGGGAATGACCGATTAGAGTTTTGCGAAGGGATTTCCATCATAACTCCTGGCATTGTAGATTCCAATAACGGGATGATTGGTTATAACACCAAACTTAAGCTTTATGATGTTCCGCTAACAGAAATGATAGAAGAAAAGTTTAACTTACCAACCTTTTTAGATAATGATGTAAATGCATTTGCGGTGGGAGAATATTATTTTGGTTCTTTTAACAGCTATAAAGATATCATGTATCTCACTATAGGAGATGGTGTAGGCTCCGGTTTGATGATTAATGGGACCATCTATCGTGGATTCAAAGGAAGCTCTGGAGAAATTGGGCATACAACTGTTGTCCCAGGTGGTTCAAAGTGTGAATGTGGAAACAATGGATGTCTAGAAAACTATGTAAACTGGCCAGCTATTTATTCCAGTATCGTTTCCTCCATCCTAACTAAAGGACGTGATACGTTAATAAAAAATTTAATTGAAAATGACGTCCGAAAACTTACCCCTGAAATTTTTATTGAAGCAATTAAACGGAATGATAAGTTAAGTATCGAAATTCTTGATGAAATTATCAGCTACTTATCGATTGCAATTTCTAATACGATTCACTTACTAAATCCAGAAATAATCATAATAAGTGGAGAAGTCGTACAGGATAATCCCTTATTTATCAAAAAGATAAGAGAGAAATTATCTGAAATGGTGATTCCTATATTAAAAGAGGACATAAACATTCAAAGTACTTCTTTGGGTTCGGATTTTGACTTATTGGGAGCGGCAGCGGTCATTCTTCAAGGGAAATTTCGTTTTCAATTATAAAGAGTGGAAAGGTATTAAAAGAATATTCAGTCATTATTAGAGGGAAAATGGAGGGGTATTATGAAAAAGTTATTAAGCCTTTGTATCTTTGTGTTGATCTCCATCATGCTTGTGGCATGTGGCGGGAAGTCATCGGGTGATGGAAAGAAAACGATAGAAGTTGCATTATGGGATGAAAATGTTAGTGCTGCTGTTGATGCATCGATTGAGTCGTTCAAAAAAGAACATCCTGATGTGAATGTAAAAGTTACTTATACTCCGTTTGCGGAGTACTGG
This sequence comes from Niallia sp. FSL M8-0099, assembly GCF_038006945.1. Taxonomy (NCBI): domain Bacteria; kingdom Bacillati; phylum Bacillota; class Bacilli; order Caryophanales; family Bacillaceae; genus Niallia; species Niallia sp. FSL M8-0099. Next base: position 868,601 of record NZ_JBBOWF010000002.1, on the reverse strand, counting down.
ACAAAGTTGCGAACAAGTCTGGGAGGTGGTAGTGGTCCAGATATTTTTTGGATGAATGGCCCCAACTTTTATCAATATGTAACTTCTGATTTGATTAAAGATTTAGAACCATTTCTTCAAGGAGACGAAGAGTTCGCCAAGGAAAATTATTATCCAGCCGTTGTGGATCTTTATTCCTATGAAGATAAACTATATGCTGCTCCATATTTTGTAGATTCTATTGGCCTATTTTACAACAAAAAATTGTTTGATGAAGCAGGCGTAGATTACCCTGATGAAACTTGGACTTGGGAAGACATAGAGACAGTTGGTGCAAAGCTTACAAAACCGGACGAAGGAGTCTATGGCTATTTAAATCAAGTTGTGCGAAATCAATCAGGCTACTATAACTTAATGCATCAAGCAGGTGGTTATGTCATCAGTGAAGACAAAACAAAGTCTGGATTTGACACACCAGAAGCAAAAGAAGCATTTGCATTTTTGAATAGATTAATTGAAAAGAAGATTTCTCCGACCGTGCAGGCACAAATCGAAACAGATGCAGATCAGTGGTTCATGTCTCAGAAGGTGGCTATGACTCCAGAAATTTCTGTTCATGCAGCTGAGTATGAAGAGGTTCTTGGAGAGGATTTAGGGGTAGCGCCCCTGCCGAAAGGAAAAGTAGATACATCCATTGTCCATGGTATTGGATGGGCAATGAATAGCAAAACAAAAAATGAAGATTTGGCTTGGGAACTAATTAAAAGCTTATCTAATAAAGAAGGAACAACGGTGATGGCTGAGACAGGATTTGCTACACCAGCCCATATGGAAATTAGTAAGGTTTGGTTAGATTCTCTGCCGAATGTTGATTTACAAATATTCTTAGATGCGCTTGAAAAAGCAGTCCCATATCCAGTTTCCGAAAAAACATCAGAATGGCAAAATATTGAAACAATGGAAATCCAAGGTGCCTTCTTAGGACAAAAATCGATTGATGAGGCTTTAGATAAAATTGCTGCTGAAATGAATGCGATTTTGGAAGAAGAACAGAAGGATTAAGCTGGTTTTAAATGTAATTTCCCTTTTCATTGATTCCTAATGGAAAGGGAAGGGGGGAAATTCAAGAAAGAAGGGAGAGTTACGATTGGAAACGATGGTAGTGAATAAGAAGAGCCCAGAGACTGTGGCAAGAAAGAGAAAGAAATTTAATCGTGAAGCCATTGCTGCCTATTTATTTATTGCTCCCACCATGTTAGGGCTGTTTATGTTTTATATTTTTCCTGCACTTGCCTCATTTGCTTTGTCCTTTACAAAATGGAATGGTATTTCCACGCCGGAATATGTAGGATTGGGAAATTTGATCCAATTATTTACTGATTCTTCCTTTCTTCGTTCGATCATTAATACAGCAGTATTTACCTTTATTTCCGTTCCATTTACTGTCATTATAGCGATTTTTATAGCAGTCATGCTGAATCAAAAAATAAAAGGTATTGTCTTTTATCGTACCTTGTATTTCTTGCCGGTAGTTACGATGCCGGTCGCCGTTGGGATGGTATGGAAATGGCTATATAACACCGATTATGGCTTAATTAACTACATTCTAGGTATCTTTCATCTTCCGCAGCCATCGTGGTTATTTGACCCGAAGATTTCCTTAATATCCGTTATTATCGTCTACATATGGATGAGTGTCGGCAATAATATCATTTTAATCTTAGCGGGACTTCAAGGAATAGAAAAAACGTATTATGAAGCGGCCGACATTGATGGTGCTTCAAGGGCTCGGAAGTTTTTTAGCATTACCTTACCACTATTAACACCTACTATTTTCTTTGTTTTTATAACAGGAATGATTAGTTCCTTACAAGTATTCGACTTATTATTTGTCATGATTGGTAATAGTACAGCGCTACTAGAACCACTGCGTACGATTGTGTATGGCGTTTACGAATCAGGCTTTAAGTATGGTGAAATGGGGATTGCTTCTGCCCAAGCATTTATCTTGTTTCTTGCCATTCTATTGATGACCATTATTCAATTTATTTTCCAAAAGAAATGGGTTTATTACGATTCATAATAAGGGGGGATTTGCTTGAAGCGGGTTTCTAGACATTTACTGCTCATTATCGGAGCTTTTATCATGATTGTGCCATTTCTCTGGATGATTTCTACCTCTCTGAAATCTTTTGGAGAATCCATGCAAGTTCCGCCGACGATTATCCCTAAGGAATGGCATTTCGAGAATTACGGGAACGTCTTTGAAGCTGTGGATTTTTTAAAATATTATCTGAATACGATTATTCTCACTTTAGGTAGAACGATTGGTCAACTTATTTTATGTTCTTTAGCTGCATTTGCTTTTGCACGTTTAAATTTTCCTGGGAAAAATGTTCTCTTTATTTTAATGCTATCCGTGCTTATGGTACCTGCTCAAGTAATTTTAATACCAAATTATGCAACATTAACACAGCTGGGCTGGATTGATACATTCTCCGCTTTGATTGTTCCAGGCATTTTCAGTGCCTACGGTACCTTTTTGCTGCGCCAATTCTTTATGGGCATTCCAAAAGAGTTGGATGAAGCAGCTAAAATTGATGGCTGTTCGTACTTTGGAATCTATTGGAGAATTATTTTACCAAATTCGACACCCGCCCTTACTGCTTTAGGAATCTTTACGATTCTCGCAGCATGGAATGATTTCTTATGGCCGCTTGTTATGACAAACTCTGAGTCAATGAGAGTATTGTCTGTTGGGATTTCCACCTTCTCAGGACAATATTCTACAGACTATCCGCTGTTAATGGCTGGTGCTGTCTTGTCCACGATTCCCATGTTGTTCATGTTTATTTTTCTGCAAAAGCATTTACTGGCAGGGATTGCACTTGGAGGAGTTAGAAGATAGCTAGTTAGAAGGAGAAAGAATTGATAAATAGAATAGGGAGTGTGTGTATATGTTAAAAGCATTAGTTATTGGCGCCGGAACAATGGGGAGTACTCATTCCTTCGCTTATTCAACCATGGATGATGTTCAATTAGCTGGAATTGTGGACAAAAACCTGGAAAAAGCGGAAGAATTGGCAAGAAAAATAGGAGTTCAGGCATTTGCAAGCTATGAGGAAGCGATCGAAAGCCTTGGTGCTGTTGATGTTGTGTCTGTTTGTGTTCCTACTCCATCTCATAAGGAATATGTCATAAAAGCAGCAGATGATTGTTTCCAAGTTGTTTGTGAGAAACCATTGGCTCGCAATTTAAGGGACGCCAAAGAAATGATCGACTATTGCAAGGAAAAGGGCGTGAAGCTTTTTGTAGGTCATGTCGTGCGGTTTTTTCCGGAATACCAGCGCGCAAAGCGAATGATAGAAGAAGGGAAAATTGGCAAGCCAGGTGTTGTAAATACGAAAAGAGGCGGAGGCTTTCCATCTGCTTCTAGAGATTGGTATGCAGACTATAACAGCAGTGGTGGATTAGTGCTAGACTTAATGATTCATGATTTTGATTATTTACGCTGGTGCTTCGGTGAGGTAGAGCGAGTCTATGCCAAAAGTGCCCAAGGAAGAGCGATGGCAAAATTAGACTATGCATTAGTGACACTGCGCTTTGAAAGCGGAGTAATTGCTCATTTGGAAGGAACTTGGGCTCACCAAAATTTTGCAACAAAATTTGAAATAGCTGGAAAAGAAGGAATTATTCACTATGATAGCTCGAAATCAACTCCGCTTGTAAAAGGTATTAATCACAATAATACAGGTTCAGCTGGGGTCGCCGTGCCGGAAAGTCCATTAAAAGAAAATCCATATATAACAGAATTAAAACATTTTATTTCATGCATCAAGAATAAGGAGGAATCGATTGTGACTCCCTTAGATGCGTATAAAGCAATGGAAATTGCGTTAGCTGCTATCGAGTCACTAAAGGAAGGAAAAGTAGTAGAATTGCGTAAACAAGAAATGGAGGTAAGACGATGAGAGTAGGAATTATTAGTTTTGCTCATGGCCATGCGTACGCCTATGCAGAGGCATTAAAGAAAATCGATGGAGTAGAGTTAGCAGGAATCGCAGATGACCAGGAAATCCGTGGTACAGAAGCAGCAAAGAAATACAGTACCAATTACTACTCAAACTATGAAGATCTATTAGACCAAGCTATAGATGCTGTCATCATTACTTCCGAAAATTATAAGCATCATGAACATGTGCTTGCTGCAGCAAAGAAGGGGAAACATGTTTTATGTGAAAAGCCGATTGCGACAAATAGGAAGGACGCATTGCAAATGATTGAAGTTTGCAAAGAAAATAATGTATTCCTGCAAATTGCTTTCCCTGTACGCTTTAGTACACCAATAGCAAAAGCGAAACATATAATCGAGACAGGGGAACTTGGCAGTATTATTGCTATAAAAGGAACGAATCGCGGTACTAACCCAGGCGGCTGGTTCGTAGACAAAGAAAAATCAGGCGGCGGTGCTGTAATGGATCATACGGTTCACCTTGTGGATATTATACGATGGTATATGAATTCAGATGTGAAAGAAGTCTATGCGGAAGTAGATAATCTCTTTTCTGATTATGAGATAGATGATTGCGGAATCGTCACAATGGAATTTGAAAACAATGTGTTTGCTTCTATTGATTGTAGCTGGTCAAGAAATAAGACATTCCCAACATGGGGAGACGTTACATTAGAAATAATCGGGACGAAGGGAACATTGTCAGTAGATGCCTTTGCGCAGAAAAGTGAGGTGTATAGTGCAGAGGGAGCAAAATGGGATTATTGGGGAGATGATATGAACCAAGATCTTGTAGAAGACTTTGTTGCAAATGTGAAAAAGGGAATTGCACCCACTATAACAGGGGAAGATGGCCTGAAAGCAATGGTGGTTGCTCTTGCAGGCTATGAATCTGCGAAAAGCAAAAGGCCTGTTTTGATAGAAAAGAATGGAATCAATTAATCAATAGATATAGCTGTATGAAGGGATGCTATTTAGGGAGGAATAAAGATGCTAAAGGGGATTAATCAGTGGTGCTATCCCGATGATACACCATTAGAGATGGTATTTAAGTACAGTCATGATGCTGGCTTTGATGCAGTAGAGCTCAATGTAAGTATAGATGGCATTGGGCTTACAATGAATACGTCAAGGGAAGAAGCAAAACAAATTCGAGAAATGGCTGAGCATTATCGTTTACGTTTAAGCAGTATTTCTACGAATCTATTATGGAAGTTCCCTCTTTCCCATCGAGATGAGAAGGTGCGGGAACAAGGGAGAAAAGTGGTAGAAAAACAAATAGAGTTAGCCGGATATATTGGGGCAGACACTGTTTTAGTTGTCCCAGGGGTAGTTAATGAAGAAACGTCTTACCTTGATTGTTATAGGCGCAGTCAAGATGAGTTAAGAAAAGTTCTGCCATTAGCTGAAAAACACAATATTCATGTGGGAATCGAAAATGTATGGAATAAATTTCTACTTTCTCCTTTAGAAATGGCAAGGTATATTGATGAGTTCTGCTCCGATTATATTGGTGCTTATTATGATGTCGGCAATACATTACAATATGGCTATCCAGAACAATGGATTGCCATATTAGGGGAGCGAATCCGAAAAGTTCATGTTAAGGATTTTAAACTGAACGTTGGGAATATTACTGGCTTTGTTCCATTATTAGCAGGGGATGTAAATTGGGAAAAAGTGTACCAAGCATTAAAGAACATAGGCTATAAGGATACAGTAACCGCTGAAATACCAGCCTATGCATTTGGGCCAGAGTATCTTGCCCAAGACACATCCAAGCATCTGGATGTCGTGTTAAATCTGAAAAAGGTTAGCCCTTAGAGGAGTGTCCGCTATGAGAAAAGTTCGTGTAGGCTTTATAGGTGTCGGGGGGATTGGATCCGTACATTTGAAGAATATTGCTTTGATTGAACAGGCACAAATGGCAGCGGTATGTGATATATCCGAAGACCAAGCAACAGATGTAGGGAAGAAATATCATATTCCAGCATATACAGATGTAGACAAGATGCTGGAAGAGACCGCATTGGATGCACTTTTTATATGTGTCCCTCCATTTGCCCATGGGGATATCGAGGAAAAGGCTGCTAAAAAGGGCATTCATATTATGGTAGAAAAACCTGTTGGATTAAATCTGGATAATGTAAAGAGAAAATCTGCGGTTATTAAAGCTTCTGGGATTATTTGTGCTACAGGATACTGTTTACGGTACTTAGATACAGTGGCAAAAGCAAAAGAGTATCTACAAGGCAAACAAATTGCGATGGTTAACAGCTATTATTTAACAAAATTTGTTCCAACTCCATGGTATCGGGAACAATCGAAATCAGGTGGACAATTAGTAGAACAAGCCACACATATTTTGGATTTAATTCGCTATTTAGCAGGAGATATAGATAAAATCTATGCAAATATGAATCTATTGGTTTCAAAGGATATTCCTCATATTGATATACCAGATGTCACTTCGGTCAATTTCACTTTAAGGAACGGGGCAATCGGCCAATTAGGCTGCTCTTTTATACAACCAGATCACCGGATGGGTCTAGAAATTTTAGGGAAGAATTTCCGTATTGCTTTTAACGGTTCCAATATAACGATTACAGATGAATTTTCAACTACTACGTATCGACCAAAGTTGAATTATTATGAGGCCCAGGATCGAGCTTTCATGGAAGCGATTGCTGCCAATCAGCCAGAATTAATCCTGTCATCCTATGAAAATGGTGTTCAAACATTAGCTGCTACCCTTGCTGCAAATGATTCTCATGAAAATGGAGAGCCTATTTCTTTAAGTAATTATTATTCTTTGTAAAAAATTTCTATTGATAAAATGACAATATGACTTTTTTAGATTGACTTCCTATTTATAACCCCGTTCTAAAAGGAGAACGGGGTTATAAATATAGCATGTAGATTTTGATGTGTGTCTTTTCTTTTAATAAGATTTTTCGATTAAGATTTGAGAGTGAATATGGTGTTCCATATGCTCAAGATAATCTTGTATCAGCCACTCTAGTGTTTTATGCTGATTATTTCCTATGTCGCAAAGATAGGAAAGCTTTTCGTGCGGAACATTTTTCACAATATGAACCATTTGTTTATGGAGTGCTTGATACAGATCTATTATGTCATCAAGTGGTCTATCCTGATAATTTTGCATCTTTACCCAATGATCTTGGTCATATGATTGGATAGCATACACTGGTTCTTCATATTGAATTTTGATAAACCTTTCTATATTATTTATCGCTGAATCACAAAGATGCCCTAAAATTTCTTTTTTTGACCATTTGTTTGGCATGGGACGATGAGAAGAACTATTTTCAGACATAGATTTGAATTCTTCTGGTAATCTTTTTATCCAATAATTTATTCCCTCCACAACCTTTTGCATGATTCCATTCCTCCTTTTTTTTTAAAATGTAATATTCGATTGCCATCTGTAATATTCCTTTATTGTTCCTGAGTTAAAAGTATGACTAATGTATGAAGGATTTATTGACAAAAAAAATGCGACGGCTGAATTTAGGAGGAAAAGGGAGAGGCGCTCATTAGTTATTAACCTTATGTAGAAGGGCTGCCCATATGTAGTCCTTGCCATTTGGGCAGCCGTTGATAACTCATTCTGTCAAAAATTCATTAATTCTCTCCACATAATCACTTTTGGGGTAGTTATTATATAAAAATCCAGAAAGGCGGACAGGATCGCCAAAAAAATATCGCTCATATTGTGTCTGTCTTGTGCCGAAGGAACTCATTGTTAAATCCCAAGCTAATCGAAAGATTTTATTGCGTTCATCTGCAGATCTGCACGTTGCTTGGAGATATTGATTTAAATCTTTCCCAACTTCTGAGTGAAACATTTTCTCTGTTGGCAGCGATACTAAACCGCTGGCGCCAATTAGTTGAAGGATTTCGGAAAAACGAGGATAAATTTTTGGGAAAATATTACTAGCAACTAGCAGGATGGTTTTGTTTGGAATCATAAATCCTTGGTCATTTAGAAGAGCATCGTTCTCTGCCTTTTCTATTAGTGCTTTCAACGTTTCTAATCCAATAATGATTTCGGCCATTTTTTCTTGGATATGTTGATATTCGCCTACATTAATTGTGTTTATCATATTTTCCGCTAAGCCTAAAATAAACTCTGTTTTGACAATTTGTCTAGTAATAACTTGATGATAAGCAAATGAATTAAAAGAACTTTGGCTTAAAAACATATTTGCAGTTTCCAGATCTTCGTGGAAAAAAACACGTTCCCATGGAACAAGGACGTTATCAAATACAACAATAGAATCCATTTCTTCAAATCGCGAGCTTAATGGATAATCAATAGTAGATTCTCCTCCCACATAGGATTCTCTGCATAGAAACCTTACTCCTTTAGTGTCTGAAGGTATTGCAAAAGCAAATGCTTCCTCTTTCGCGAATCTGGGTGCTCCGAAAACCAACAGTTCATCGGTGAGACCACCCTGTGTGGCTAGGAGCCGCGCCCCTTTAATGATTAGTCCCTTATTATTTTTCTCGATTATTTGAGCAGAGATTGGCTCGTTGGAATATTCTAGATACATACTCGAGCGATTAACTTGAGGTGTTATAAAAGTATGGGTGAAGCTAAGATCCTTTTCTCTTGCCGCTTCGTATAAGGATTGGATATGCTTAGGGTAACAATTTTCCTTTCCTTCTAAAAGGGAAGCAGAAGTGGCAAAACTCATGATTACTGTATTCAAATAATCTGGGCTCCGTCCCATCATTCCTGCTGTTTCCTTAGCCCACCGTTCGATCATCTTTCTTCTTCTTCGCAAATCCTCTTTTGTCTTCGGCTGTAAGTATGACATACCTATAGAGTCCCCGGATAGTGGGGATAAGAAAGTCATTTCCTCCTTTAAGTTAGGCTGACATTGTAAATCATAAAGAGAAGCTTTTGAATGTAGCATCCCTTTAAAGGCAGGATGGTTAGAGAGGTCCTGGACTTTTTCCCCATCTAACCAAATTTCTGTAGATAGACCGCTGATTCGTGATAAATATGTCTTTCCATTCACTATTCCCATTTTTTCTTCTCCCTTATTCATTAATAAAATGGATATAAACTATTTTATTATTTTATTAATGAATATAGTCCTCAGTTCCAGTTAATTGGATAAAGATGGGGATATTTCTTCTCATCTGATTTGGGAAAATAGGTTTCCGGGTTGCTCTCCTCTTTAATTCCTTCTTAGTTATGAACAAAAACTGTTTCAAAAACAAAACTCTCGTGCAGATGGCGTGTGATCGAGTATTCGAATATTCTTCCATCTTCTAACTGGGCTAATTTTTCGATTTCCATCATGAAGGAGTTGTCTGGAATCTTTAGTAAAGAAGTATCTTCGCTATTTGCTTTGTCTCCTCTAATCCAGACATGGGTGCTATGCGTTTTCAGCTTTAATTCCTCGCGAATATAATTATAGATAGATCCTTCTAGATGTTTTGGCTCTAATCCAGTAATAATAGATAAGGGCATGTATGTATGTTCCAGCGAATAAGGTTTATTATTAATATGCCTTGTTCGAATAATTCGATAAATGTATTCGTCATCAATCTCAAGTTTTTTGGCAATTTCTAAGGAAGGTTTTTCGATCGAAAAAAGAATGATTTTTGAGGAAATGTTCTCTTTTCCAACAATGTTAGATAAGCCTTCTGATGGACCTAATGCAATAGCTTCACCGTTAGTAGAAACCCCTTTCACATAAGTTCCAGAACCTCTACGTCTAACAACCATTCCTTCTTTAACAAGAATATCTAATGCTTTTTTTACTGTCAGTTTACTGCATTTGTAATAATCAGCAAGCGTATCCCCATCAGGTAACTTTTCATTTATCTCATATTCATTATTATTTATCTTATCTCTAATATCTGTATATATTTCCATATATTTAGGTAGTTGGCTCAAGTTAAATCCTCCATTTTGTAACGGTTTTACATTTAATAAGTATACCATATAGTTAAAAACAAGTATATAAATCACTAAAGATATATACTTTTTATTAAAGGTATTTACTTATATTAAAAAGAGTGATATAGTTTGTTCGTAAAGGAATGAAGGAGGCATTTATTATGAAAGAAATGTTAACGTTTCCGAGTGATTTTTGGTGGGGAACGGCTTGGTCAGCTGAGCAAGCAGAAGGTAGAGGTAATACAGGAAAAGCTGAAACAGTTTGGGAACATTGGTTTAAAACGGAACCATCACGTTTTTATCAGGGGATTGGACCTGAAGTAACAACTGATCATATAAATCGATACAAGGAAGATATTCAATTAATGAAGGAAACAGGGCATAATTCTTTCCGCATTTCCATCTCATGGGCAAGGATGTTTCCAGATGGTGGAGTAGGAGAAAGAAATCCAAAGGCAATTTCTTTCTATCGAGACCTTTTGACTGAAATGAATGAAAACGGTATCAAACCTTTTGCTAATCTTTATCATTTTGATATGCCGTATGTACTTCAAGAAAAGGGAGGATGGGAATCACGTGAAGTGGTTAATGCATATGTGAACTTTGCAACTGCTTGTTTTGAAGAGTTTGGTGATTTGGTTTATCATTGGTTCACATTTAATGAGCCGTTAGGGCCAATTTTAGGAAGTTATTTAGAAGATTTTCATTATCCAAATTTAGTAGATTTCAAGCGTGGCGCACAGGCAGCATTTAATACTATATTGGCACATGCGAAGGCTATTCAATCTTTTAAGGAAAAGCAACTGCCTTCTAAGATAGGAGTAATATTAAACTTAAGTCCAACTTATCCGAGAAGCCAAAATGAGTTTGATGTAGAAGCAGCTGAAATTGCGGATGCCTTTTATACAAGAAGCTTTTTAGACCCCATGGTTAAAGGAACATTTCCAAAGAAATTGGTAAAAATATTGCAGGAATATAATCAGATGCCATCATATGAAGAAAACGATTTAAAAGTAATTGCGGAAAATACTTCTCAAATTTTAGGGTTGAATTATTATGAACCAAGAAGAGCTAAGGCACGCCTGACAGAAATTAATAAAAAAAGCCCTTTTTTACCAGAATGGTTTTTTGAACTTCATAATATGCCAGGGAAAAAAATGAATGTGTACCGCGGATGGGAAATTTATGAAAAAGGTATCTATGATTTATGTATAGACATTAGAGATAATTACGGCAATATAGAAGCTTTTATATCTGAAAATGGTATGGGAGTAGCGAATGAAGAACGATTTCTTAATGAGCATGGACAAATTATAGATGATTATCGAATTGAGTTTATTAAAGATCATCTCGCCTATGTCCATAAAGCCATTCAAGCAGGCTGCCATATCAAAGGATATCATTTATGGACATTTATTGATTGCTGGTCATGGATTAATGCTTATAAAAATCGATATGGACTAGTTTCTCTTAATTTAGAGACACAAGAAAGAACAATCAAGAAAAGTGGAGAATTTTATAAAAAAATGAGCATGGACAATGGATTTGAGTACGAAACGAGTAAATTGGGATAAATAAAATATAAAGGGTGGATAGATCATGAATAACTCAACAAAGCAAGGTATTGCAGATCGGTTTGCTTTTGTTGCACAAAAATTAGGAGCGCAGATTCATCTAAGAAGTCTACGCGATGCCTTTGCATCGATTATGCCATTTATGATACTAGCTGGATTTATGACTCTGATTAATTATGTCATATTAGAGCCAGCTGGATTTATGGGGAATTTGGTTAATCCTGATACTTTAACAACCTGGCAATCTATTGGGGTATCAATTGCTAACGGTACACTGAATATCATGACACTTTTAGTAGCTGTTGCCATTTCTTATCATCTATGTGTAAATAGGGGATATAAAAATGTAATAGCTCCGATCTTAGTTGTTCTTTCTACAATGATAGTAGTTACACCATTAACAACGACTTTTTCACCAGAAGGATCAACCGAAAGCTTTCTTATTTCTAATGTGATTCCTGTGAGTTATACAAGCGCATCAGGAATGTTTGTTGGAATTATCGTAGGGCTGCTTGCAACCGATTTATTTATAAAATTATCTTCAAATAAAAAAATGCAAATCAATATCAGTGGGAATATACCACCGGCAGTTATTAAATCTTTTAATGTGTTAATTCCGATTATGGTGAATGTTATTATCTTTGCAGTTGCATCCTTTTTATTAAATCAAGTATTTAATATGGATTTTAATACTTTAATATCCACCATTATTACTAAGCCATTAAGCTATGTGACAACCAGTTTACCAGGGTTCTTATTAATTACTTCTATCGCTAATTTGTTTTTTGGATTCGGTATCCATCAGGCAGTTATTTCCGGAGCGCTTTTGGATCCCTTTTTATTACAAAACATGCAAGATAATATGTTAGCATACGCTAATCATCAAGAGATACCCCATATAATTAATATGGCCTTTAAAGATACCTTCGCTGTTATGGGGGGTTCTGGAAATACGATTGCATTGTTAATTGCCATTTTTATCTTTAGCAGACGTAAGGATTATAGAGATATTTCGAAAATGTCCTTAACACCTTCTATCTTTAATATTAGTGAGCCAATTATATTTGGGCTGCCAATTGTATTTAACCCAATGTTAATTATTCCATTTGTTCTTGCTCCAATTTTTTCTTTATCAGTTGCCTATTTTGCGACAGCTTTAGGTTTAATAAATCACGTGGTTGTTCAAACCCCATGGACTACACCACCGATTATTTCAGGATTCCTAGCTACAGGAGGTGACTGGAGAGCATCTGTCTTACAATTATTGATCATCATAATAACAGTATTTATGTATCTGCCATTTTTAAAAGTAGATGAGAGAGTAAGTGCGATGCAGAATAAATAAGGAATAAAAACAGTCTATTCTATAGGAGGAGTGGTTTGTATGAAAAATATTTTATTAGTATGTAATCAAGGAATGTCTACGAGTTTTTTAGTAGAAAAAATGAAGCAGGCAGCAAAAGAGCAAAGCATAGAGGTAAATATTTGGGCGGTTTCAGATGCAGAATTACATGAAAACTGGGAAAAAGCAGATATTGTTTTATTGGGACCACAGGTAGGATATTTAAAAAGCAATACAGAGAAAGTAGTCGGTAATAGTATTCCTGTTACTGTCATTGATTTTGTTGATTATGGAAGAGTAAACGGAGCGGCAGTTCTTAAGACCGCATTAGAAATGATAGAAAAATAGTTTATAAGAGGCGAGGGATTGGAATGGAAGGAACAGAACTAATTGCTTTTCAAATCATTGGGAATGTTGGGATGGCGAAGACAAAGTTTATAGAAGCACTAGCTCAAGCGAAAAACGGTGATTTTTCCAGTGCAGCTTCATTGATGAAGGAAGGATCGGACCTTTTGGTTGAAGGCCATAAAGTTCATGGTGAATTAATCAAAAATGAGGCTGCGGGTAATAAAACAGAATTCTCCATTTTATTAATGCATGCAGAAGATCAATTTATGAGTACAGAAACAATTAAATTGCTCATTGCAGAAATGATTGAATGGAGGCAAGAACTAAGTACCGTTAACTGAAGTTGGAAATAAAGGGTTTATTTTGAAGTATCTGCTAAGTAGGATAACTATATATTTCAAGACCTTTTAGGAGGATAGCGGCCATACTATCCTCTTTGCATTTATTATTTTTTAAAATTATTGGTGCTACTTCATCTTGAAGCTTGTTCACACATTCTCATTAAAAAAGAAGACTGTTTCACTCCCCTTAAACCGTCTATCTGTTTCTAGTTTGCTATTTTCTTCTCTTTGGATGCAGGAATTGTAATTTCAGAACGAAAGTATTGTTTATCTAAGATGGCAAGGAACGGAATCCAGATTACTACGACGATTGCTAAATTAACGAGTTGAAGAATTCCACCTGCTATTGAATTAGTAACAAGCATCCCACCGATAAATATGGGCGTAGTCCATGGGACGTGTACCCCTGTCGATACGGGGACAAGCCCTGTTGCCATGGAGAAATAGGTAACGATTGTTACAACAACTGGAGATAAAAGCCATGGAATGATAATTAAAGGGTTCATAACAATTGGCAAACCAAAAATAATGGGTTCATTTACGTTAAATATCGATGGTCCTCCCCCCAGCTTCCCAAGTTGTCGTAATTGCTTACTTTTGGTAATGAAAAAGATACCAAGAATAACGGCCATTGTCATTCCAGTTCCGCCCATTCCAACGATGAACGTATCAATGAACTGATTATTAACAATATTGGGCCGCTCTAAACCAGCGTTAAAGGCTTCAAGATTTTCTAAAGAAAGAGTCATCCAAATTGGGTCCATAATGGAATTCACAATGATTTGGCCATGCAGTCCAAAAAACCAAAATAACTGAATGATTAAAACGGCGATAATGGTTGCGGCAAGCCCGCTTCCAAGAGAGGTTAAAGGTTTTTGAATCACAGTGAAAATAAAATTTTGTACCGTTTCAAAGGATGTGTAGCTAAATAGGATACGAATTAAGAGAAATATTGTTAAGGTGAAGGTAATAGGAATTAAAGAACTGAAAGATTTCGATACGGCCTCAGGCACACCATCTGGCATTTTTATGGTCCAGTTTTTTTGTAAAAAGAAACGATATAATTCAACCGATAAGAAAGCGGTGAAAATTCCTAAAAACAGACCTTGTGCACCTAATGCTGCAGAAGGAATAACACCAGAAACGCCTTCCAATACTTGTGGAGTTAAGATAATGAATGCCGCAATCGATGCGAAACCGCCATATAGCCCATCCATTTTATAATATTGCGTTAATTTAAAGCCAATCCCACATATTACGAATAGTCCCATAATACTTAATGTAGATGCAGAAGCTGGACCTAGCGCATTTTTATAAGAGGTAACAGCACCCTCATTCAGGATTTTATCTAAAAAGGGCAAATTAGCTAAAACAATAAAGATTGATCCAAATATAATCATAGGTAAAGCACTCATAAATCCGTCACGCAGTGCACCAAGATAACGATTTGTATTTAATTTCCGGGCTATTGGCAATAATATTTTTTCTAAAAAGGTAGTGAATTTATCCATTAACAACACTCCTCTAAATATTTTTTAAACGCTTACAAAAAAGAATGAAGCTTTAACGAAAGCCTGTTTGTAAAAAATATCTGTATGATAGCAATACTAAACTAAAAAATAGGAATGAATAAAGCACTCTTACTGGACCACCTCCCTTTTGCTAAAACATTTTCAACTATCTTTTTACTATTCAGTTTAGTTCAAGCTGTTTATAAACTACAGCTATGCTTTTTCCGTTTAATTTGGAAAATGTTATCTAGGACAATACAATAGTAGGTGAAACATAATCCTTGCTAATTCGTAAATACTTAGAGACATTCTTTAGGAGGGAGTTAAATGAACAGGGAAATTATTTTTGAAGAGGACGCTGCTGTACTGAAGATAAGAGGATTTATGATGCTGTTCACTTTCAAGCATAAAGTGAAGATGCCCTATAGCATGATTAAGAGTGTATTTGTTGATTATTTTGATCCACCGAAATGGATGATTCGTATGCCTGGAACTTCTATTTCGCCGTTAAATATATATGAAGGCTCTTATAAATACCAAGATGAATGGTATTTTTTATCTTACGAAGGAAGGATTCCAGTCGTAATCATCGAATTGGATAACCATGAGAAGTATCGCTATGTCATTTTCCAAATTGAAAATCCAACAGAGGTGGCAGCTGAGCTGAGGAGGAAAATGGCGGAAGCAGAGGGGCGGTACTACTGAGGTATGTCTTCAGTACAATCGTTCCTCTGAGGACTAAAGAGGGGGAAATATACAGGTGAAATGGCATATAAAGAAATTTAATGAGTTAACAAACGTGGAATTATATACGCTTTTGAAAGAGAGAACGGCTGTTTTTGTGGTGGAGCAAAATTGTCCTTATTTAGAGGTGGATGGAAAGGATTTAGAATCGTTTCATCTTTTTGCTGAAAAACAGGGGGAGATTGTTGCGTATTTAAGAATCTTACCTCCAGGGGTGTCATATCCAGAGGCCTCTTTAGGGAGAATTTTTGTAAAGAAAGAATATAGAGGACAAGGATTTGCAGAAGAGCTTGTAAGTCGCGGGATTGATTATATCAAGCAAGAGCTAAAAGAAGAGAGGATAAAAATTCAGGCACAGGACTATTTGCGGAACTTTTATCAGTCTTTTGGCTTTCAAGCCATATCAGAAGTATATTTAGAAGACAATATTCCTCATATTGATATGTTATTAAACGGAAAAATAGCGCAAACTAAGTAACGAAGATTAGATTTGAATACCTAATTTCGGTATAAAATACAGCATTCCTGCCTACCCTTTAATAATGCAAGGGGTGTTGTGAAATGTTCTACATAGAAATTATAGTAGCGATTCTTTTAATCTTGGCTTTTATGAAATACTTATGGACTAAAAAAGAAAATGATTATCAGACTACTCTGCTGGCTAATCATATCGAGTCAAGTGACGAGTTAAAAAAGACATTGGCAATGGGGCTTTATTTAAGGTTTTGTAAAGAGGAAAAAGACAATAACTATTCATCTATTTATTTAAAACAAGATCCTCGCCAATTTGAAAGGTTTGCTGCGGAAATTATGGAGAAGACAAGAGGCGGATCGACATGGGTGACTCCTCCGACAGGTGATTTTGGAGTAGACTTTGAACATGAAACAGAAAAAGGATTGTTTCTTGGACAAGTAAAATGTTATCAAGGAGATTTACCATTTGATTCAATTGCCCTGATTCATTCGAATATAATCAAACGAGGAGCTCAAGGTGGATATGTTATTACAACAGGCAGCTTTACATCTGCAGCTTATGAATATGCCAAAGGATTAAATGTTGAATTAATCGACGGTGTTAAGTTTGTGGAAAGCTGGTTAAGTAGTTTGAGCAAAGAGGAAAAAGAAATGAAGGAATTATTGCTCGTTTAAGGGAAGCAGAGGGACGGCTCATCTGAAGTTATGTATTCGGAAGAGCCATCTCTCTGCTTCTTTTTTAGATGTATTGGAAAATAGGAAAAAGGAATAATAATGGAAATGGTTCTGTCAAAAATGATTTGGAGGGGGATTTTTTATGAGGAAATTTACGTATGCTTTTCTGGCAGTATGTATGATATTGCTTGTTGCTTGTTCAGCAGATAAGAATAAAAAGGAAAATACGGATAATAACAAACAAGCAGATGAACAAAAGGTGAATGTGGATAAAGGTCTTTTAAATGTTGAAATCACACTGCCAGCCTCTTTGTTTGAAGGGGAAGATATTGATTCCGTAATTGCGGATGTAGAAAAAGAGGGCATTAAAGTTACTAAAAATGAAGATGGTTCCCTTACTTATAAAATGTCTAAGGCAAAACATAAAGAGATGATGAAGGAAATGGAAACCTCGTTAGAAGAATCCATTAAGGAAATAAAAGAGAGTGATGATTATGTGTCTATTAAGGATATCACGCATAATAAATCATTTTCTGAATTTACGTTAGTGGTTGATAAAAAGAAATATGAAGATAGTATGGATAGTTTTGCTATTTTTACCCTTGGAATAACAGGCATGATGTATCAAGTGTATAGTGGCGTAGACCCAGATGATTATCAAGTCAAGATTTGGACAAAAGACGAGGCTACAAAGAAAGTTTTGGATGAAACCATTTATCCTGATGATTTAGAAGAGGATTCGGATAAATAGAAGGAGTTTTTACATAGAGAAAAGTAAGGAGAATGAACATGAAAATTAAGCTACCCAATATTTTTAAGCTGTGTCTTACTAGTTTATTTATTATCGCTATTCTTGGAGGATGTGGACAAGATACCAAGGATGTAAAAATGAAAGAAGATCATGAAGGTCAGCAAGAAGCACAGACAAAAGAGTCAGATAAGAAAGAAGAAGCAAAATCAAAGCTCGGCACTCGAAGCAATCCAGTCCCATTGAAGAAGACAGTAACGGTTGATGATGAACTATATAATGACGAAGGGGAGTCTTTTCCCATAAAATTTGATTTAACCGTATTGGAAGTGACACGCGGAGAGGATGCTTATCAAAAATTGAAATCTATGAATGAATTCAATGAGCCTGCTCCAGATGGATATGAATGGCTTTTAGCGAAAACAAAAGTGAAGTTTACTGAATCGGCTACAAAAGATTTGTCCTTCTATATTGACGGAATAATGAATTTCGAAATGGTTAGTGAAAATGGGGATATATATAGTGGTGACATTCTCGGTACAACTGACCCTGAATTTAGTTATGAAATGTATGTAGGAAATGAAAAAGAAGGATATATCTCTGGGTTAGTGAAAAAAGGAGAAAAAGCGCAGCTACGCTATGAAGAGATGCTCGGGGGGAATGTGTTCTTGAATTTACAGTAGAAAAAGGAAGAGGGGAATCAGATTCTACTGATTCCCTAATTTGTCTTCACAAGAACCGTCTCTAAATTTTAGAGATTTATCATATTATTGTTTAATAGGCTGGTCTTCGGTTTAGCTCAGTATCCATTATGCTTTGTTTGCCATCGAGTTTGTAGAATAGCATGGTTGGTTATATCGATTAGGAATCAGATTACTTTTGGTACCTAGATGAAGCGTATTTTTATCTGCAAAACCTTAAAAAAGTTGCAATACTTTTATTATTTTTGTCCTCCGAATAATCAATAATGTCTGGTTGAATGGTAATAATTATCCTAAAAAGTCCTGTTATGCCAATTCAGTAATCAATAGCTAAACCGTCTTTAAATGGAAGCTGAAGAACCTTCTTCTTGAAGTCTTTTTTTATATTGTTCTGGGGAAACTCCAGTGTACTTTTTAAAAACGCGAAAGAAATATTTAGGGTTATCATAGCCTACTGCTTTTGAAATTTGATATATTTTTCGATCAGATTTATTTAATAGTTCTTTTGCTTTTTCAATACGTACTGAATTTAAAAAGTCTATATATTTTTGTCCTGTTCTTTCTTTAAAAAGAGTAGATAGATAAGCACTATTAAGAAAGAATATATCTGATAAAAAGTCTAATTTTATATCTTTATAATAATATTTCGAAATATAACTCTTCACATTTTCAATAGTATCCTTAGAAGCATAAATTTTTTCATAGCTCATACTTTCAGCTATATTCGAAAGGAAGTTTATGAAGTACTCTATTAATTTTTCAAAGGAAAATATTGTTTCATAAACTGTTTTATAGATATCAGGTAATGTATGGTTTGTATTTGTATTATAAAAATTATTTAGCATACCTTTTGTTTGCTCAAGAAGAAAAATACCGATGTGTTTGACTTCTCCTAAAGTTAAATTATTTGTTTTTATCATGTCTGTAAGGATAGCTGTCAATCTTTCTTTCAATACATTGCTTTTTCCAGATTCAATAAAGAAAATAATCTCATTTATTTTTTCAAAGTGGATTATACGCTTTTCTTCGTTTCTTTTATAATGAAATATATTTTTTATTTCGCTATTCTGCTTTGTATTAATTGCTGTAATGGTTTGTTTATACGCTTCGAAAAGCTGTGTTGGATTATCCACTTTTTCGCTGATCCCACATAGAAATGAATTGGACGTAAATGAAAAGCTGGAAAGTCTGTCACAAAAATTTAATTTTTCATCCTCTTCTAGAATGACGAATTCCATATTATCTTCCTGTGGATGAGGCAAAAGGATATAATTATCTGTTAGTGTTTTTGCTTGGATTGCTTGCTCATAGTAAATAGTTGCTAATCTTAATTGCTTATTAGAAAATTCTTTGATTAAATGTATTGGAAGTTTATTAATCGTTATGTTCCCTATAATAAAATGGCTTAATACATTCCATTCTGCTATATTCGATGTGTTATTTTTCTTTTCCTTCTCTTCTTGTAATGTCTCCATTATTTGGGTAAGGACCGTACCAATAGTTTCTCGACTGAAGGGTTTTAAAATATAGCTTAGTGCTTTTGCTTGGATAGCCTTTTGGGCATAAGAAAAATTTTCAAATCCACTAATAACAATTACTTTTAGATCAGGGTGATTTTTTATTAGATTGTCTAAAAGCTGGGTGCCATCCATTAAGGGCATATCCATATCTGTGATAATAAAGTCAGGTTTAAGTTTATTTAGTAAACCTAAAGCTTCTAGTCCATTAGATGCTTCCCCAATACAAGTTAGCGGATAGTTGAGTTTTTGTATTTTTTTTAATGTTCCTTTTCGAATTATTTCTTCATCATCAACAATAATAAAATTATACAAGATGTTCTGTCCTCCTAATCATCAAGGGAATTAAAACGATTACATTCGTACCCTGATCTAGCGCACTTTCTATAGTTAAGCCATAATCTTTTCCAAAAGTAAGTACCAGTCGAGTTTCGATATTGATTAAGCCTATATGAGATTCTAAATGCCGAATAATTGTAACTGCATCTTTAAGTTTCTTTCTCAATTTATGTAATTCTGCGTTATTCATTCCCCTTCCATTATCAGAAACTTGGATTAGTAGATTATCACCATGTAAACTGATGTGGAGCCGAATTTTTCCGTCTAGATGTCCTTTATTAAAACCATGATTTATCGCATTTTCAACTAATGGTTGGAGTATTAATTTTGGGACAATTGAATGATAGAGTTCATCAGATTGAATTTTAACTTCGTAATCAAATTTCTTCTGATAACGAATTTCTTGTATTTTAAGATAATCTTCTACATGTTTAAGTTCATCTGAAAGTTGAGCGTCGTTTGCAAAACCGTTGGACGCATATTTAAACATATCTGAAAGAGCAATAGTTATTATGGATATTTCTTCAATATCTTCGAGTTCTGCTAAAGAATTGATGGATTCTAATGTATTGTAAAGAAAGTGGGAATCAATTTGGTTTTTATATACATTCATTTCTGTTGTTAATAGAGTTTTCTCAAATGCTATTTTTTCAGTAAGATATTGATTAAGTGTAGTCAACATTTTTTGATATTCTCGATAAAGGGTTCCAATTTCATTATTTTGGTTAGAAAAAGAAGAGTCTTCCAAACAATAAATATTATTCATGGAGTTTTTTCTCATTACCTTTGATAAATTAATAATCGGTAAAGTGAATTTTTTTGAAAAAAAGTAAAAAATAACAGAAGACACAGCAAGTACAATGCCCAAAATAAGAATGATTGTGACGAATGTCTTGAAAAGTAACTTGTGGTAATCACTAAAGTCAATAAAGGCACGAATTTGAATGGGATATTCTGTTGAAGCTAAGGTTTGATTTTTTATATATGGGTTTGTATCCATCTGTTTATTTAAATTTTCATAAAGCGTCTCAAATGAGTCTGATTTGATTACTTGAAATCCAACCATATTCTGCAAGGAATTTTCCGAAATAAAACGAAAAAAGTCAGGCTCGCAGTTAACTAGCATTACTCCTAATAGTTTTTTAGAATAAAAATCATAGATTGCTCTTGTAAAAAAGATAGTAGATTCGTTATATCCGTTAACGATGTAGTTATTTTCTTGTTGTATGCTGATAACCAGATCACCTTTCGCTTTTAATGCTTCTTTATACCAAGGTTCACTAAGCGGATTAAATCCATAGGAAAAATCTTTATATGTATTGGAATAGGAAAAGATATGACCGTTTAGTGTGATGATTGCTAAGAAATTAATATTGCTTGTACGATATAGCAATGTAGAAAAGATCCCTTTTATTTCCTCATTAGTGTAATATAGGTCCTCTTTCGAATAGTTATTTGATTTATACTTACGCAAATCATTCATTAAATTATAGGAACTTTTGGAATAAAATTGTGCTTTTTCCGTTAGAATGTCTATTTCGTCTATTTGTTTATTGAGGGTATCTATAGCCTGGTGCATAACAGAATTTGTATTCGCTTTCATTTCTTTCGAAGAATTATTGTAGTAGAAAGTATAAGAATAAAATCCGAGCGATAACAAGGACAAACCAGTAATTACTAAAGTATATAGCATTAGCTTTTTTTGAATTTTCAAAACGGTCACCCTAACATGAATAATCTAAAAAAAGTATACCATAACAGTAAAAAAAAATATACTTCACCTATTTTATTATGGACATATAGAAATGAAAAGGGGGATAAATGATGAAAAAGGTTTTAACAATAATTATTACTATGCTTTTTATAATGATACTGTTAACTGCTTGTGGAAGCGATAAGAGTTCTGGTGGTACAGGTAATAGTAATACCATTACCGTAATGGCATCAGGTGTGAAAAACGGTACACAGGGAATTTATTTAGAGCGGTTTAAAGAGTTAGTAGAAAAAGAATATCCAGGTACAAAGGTTGAATATACGTTATTACCTGATGATCAATACTATACAGCTTTAAAAAGTAAATTATCTACAGGGCAATCACCGGATATGTTCCTAGTTCAACCCAAAAAGGCTAGTGCAAGTTCGGTAGAAGAAATGGCAAAAGCAGGGTACATTGAAGATTTGTCTGACCTAGAAAATTGGGACAAACTTGTTGAGCAAGGGAAAGAGGATATGTCTTATAAGGGTAAACCGTATGCTTTATCCAGTGGGATTGGTGTATTAGGAACATGGTATAACAAAGATGTATTTAAGGAGAATAATCTTGAAATCCCTAAAAATTGGGATGAATTTCTAAATGCGTGTGAGGTACTTAAAAAAGCTGGTATTACTCCTATTGTAATGGGGGATAAAGATTCTTTTATGATTCAATTTGGAATGTATCAAATCGCTGCTAACCAAGTATATCCAAACAATCCTGATTTTGATAATCAATTATACACAGGGGAAACCAATTTTACAGACACTTTATGGGTTAATACAATTACATTGTACAAAGAACTTTATGATAAGGGATATGTAACTAGTAATTCATTGGGGTTAGGCCAGCCGCAGGCACAGCAAATATTTAAAGATCAACAAGCAGCAATGATTTTTGACGGAGATTTTAGCTTTCCTGCACTAGAAAATGATCATTTTGAATTAGGTTTTATGGGATTACCGGCAAATGATACTGGAGATTCTTATATCGCTGCGGCAACTGCAGCTGGATATGCAATAAGTTCAAAAAGTGAACATAAAGAGATGCTGAAAGAAATTTTTAATAAAATGTCAGATGGTGAATCTGCGTTTTATTATGCATGGATTCAAACTGCCACTTCTTTCACAACCTATAAAGGAGTGGAATTAAGCAATCCTGTATTTAATGATGTTATTCCTGCATTCGAAGCAGGACGCTCCTTCTATTGGTGTAATCAAGCCTGGCCATCAGGAACAGAAACGGAAATGCAAGCGAAGTTTAGTGAAATGATTGGTACTGGTAAACTGGATCCAAAAGATGTTGCCAAGGCGATGCAAGCGAAGTTCGATGAGTTGAAGAGTGAGTAATATAGAAAATGATAGAGGGGTAGAAATCCCCTTTATCCTCTTTTGGAGGAGGAGTCATCTTTCATGGAAACTGTTAAAGAAATTAAAGCAGAGTTGAATAGACCTAGAAAACCGAAAAAGAATAACTTGATGAAACAGCAGTCTCTCGTTATGAATAATCGATTATTTATTTTTGTAATCCCAGCTTTATTAATATTTGCTGTCTTTTGGATATGGCCATTTTTAAAACTGTTTACTTTTAGTGTTACTGATTTTAACGGTTTTAACATGAATTATAATAATGTTGGGTTCGATAATTTTAAATCGATTATCGAGTCTGGAACTTTAACAAATTCAATAAAAAATACTTTAATATATACCGTTTTACTAGTTATAGTAGGAAATATTTTGGCTCTTATTTTGGCAATGGCTTTAAATACCAAGATAAAAGGAATGGGATTTTATCGTTCAGCAGCCTATATTCCTGCATTATTTAGCGCAATAGTAATTGGCTTTATTTGGAGCTATGTTTATATGCCTCAATCGGGTATGATCCCTTCCGTTATGAATTTGATTGGAATCGATGCAAGTACATTTAATATTTTAGGTGATTACCAAAATGCCTTATATGGAATAACAGTAGTTGATATATGGAAGAACATTGGACAAACGATGATTATTTATTTAGCAGGGTTACAAACAATTGATGATTCTTTGCTTGAATCGGCAAGTATGGATGGGTGTAATGAATTACAACTTATTCGGTATGTGAAAATTCCTTTATTAGCTCCGGCTATTACTATAAACATAGTATTATCCGTTATTAATGGTTTAAAAGCATTTGACTATCCGTTTATTATGACTAATGGCGGTCCTGGTGAGTCAACTAATACATTGATGTTTTCTATTTATAAGATGGCATTTACAGAGCAGCAGTTTGGGAAAGCAGCAGCATTCTCTGTCGTTTCGTTTATTGTAATAATTATTATTACAGCCCTCTTATTGATCATCATGAATAAGAAGGAGAGTGAAATGGAATGAAAATAAAATATGGAAAAATGGGAATTCACTTTGGGCTCATCATTTTTTTAATAGTAACATTGGCACCATTAGCGATAGCGTTGTCAACTTCTTTCAAACCGCCTGGAGATACTTCTTCTCCGTTAAAATTGTTTACGGAGTTTTCTTTTGAAAGTTATAAGACAGCTTTTCAGGCAATGAACTTTGGCACCTCCTTTATAAATAGTATTATTACTACTTTTGGTAGCGTATTTGTTGTTGTTTTGCTGGCTTCAATGGCTGCTTACCCACTCGGCAGAATACAAAATAAATGGAGTAAATTACTATATATTCTGTTTATTTCTGGCTTGATTATTCCGGGACAAATGGTGGTAATCCCTATTGCGCAAGTATTTAATACATTAGGTGTGCCTAGTAATCGATTTACACCAATGATTATGTTTATTACCTGTAGCATTCCATTTTCAGCATTCTTATACACTGGATTTATGCGAACGATTCCAGCTGAAATAGAAGAATCAGCTTATTTAGATGGGGCAAATTTATTTACTCGCTTTTTTAAAATTGTCTTTCCATTATTATCTCCTGCAACTGTTTCGGTAGTGATAACTCAAGGTATATGGATTTGGAACGACTACTTCTATCCATTAATCTTTGTCAGCAAACAAGCGGAAATGAGTCTCCCGGTTACGATGCTTAATTTCTTAGGAGATAAAGAAAACCCAGCGCAATGGAGTGTGCTTTTTGCAGCTTGTATTCTATGTGCTATTCCGTTAATTATCACTTTCTCTTTATTACAAAAACATTTTGTAAGCGGTATATCCTCAGGTGCGGTGAAGGGATAGAGATGAAATGAGAAATTTTATGGAGAAGGGCTTGAGCTATTCCAATTATATTTATCAGTTTTTTATTTTGAATAGTTTGTTTTTAATAACAAATGTATTGTTTTTTCAATTCTTTTTTGCGATTGATTTTAAGCTTATCTTTTTCCCTTTGTTTTTTCTTGTAAGTCAAACTATTATTCCTTCTTGCGTTGCAAGTGTAAGATGCTTGAATAAGCTATTAAAAAATGAATCAACAAGAATATTTTATACATTTTGTAAGGAACTAATTTATACAGTAAAACATGAGTGGAAAATATGGATGGCATGTATATTTTGCATATTTCTAACATTGTCTACTTTATATGTTCCTTTGCAAGCATCCTATGTAACCAATGTATTTACAATGATGAATGTTATTTTCTTTTGCATAGAAGTTTTAATGGTAATCATAATGATTGGCAATGCTCAAAAGTATGAAGGAAAAAAATTATTACTATTTTGTATGATAAATTTTTTAAAACAAATTCCATTAAGTGTATTAATGATTGTTTTGATGGCAGCACTGATTATTGCTGTTCAGAAAATTTCTTTTATGTTTATCCTTTTTATTTTCAGTACAGCTTTATATTTTCTCTACTTTCTGTTTAGAGCTAATACGAAATCAATTCGATTAGTTAATCTCGAGTAAGATGGAGTTATTTCCTCATTTTACACAGTAGGTATTTAAAAAAATAAGTTAGGAGCATAGTAGATGTATTTGGTGATTGATATAGGAGGAACCTTTATAAAATATGGATTAATGGATAGGGAAGGTAATCTTCACTGCAAAAGTAAAAAAAGATCGACAACAGAAAACTTAATTGCTTTTAAAAATATTCTTTATGAAATTGTGGAAGCACATAGCCTAACGAATATAAAGGGAATTGCCCTTAGTTGTCCAGGAACAATTGATGTGAATACAGGGATGATTTATTATGGTGGCTCTTATCCTTTTTTGCATAAAGTAAATTTGGCATGCGATTTGCAGAAGAAATACGGAAAAAAGGTGACCATTGAGAATGATGGGAAATGTGCAGCATTAGCTGAGCTATGGCAAGGTAGTTTAAAGGAAGTAAATGATGCAGTTGTTTTGATTCTCGGTAGTGGAGTTGGGGGAGGTATTATCCTTAATAGACAACTTCATCGTGGGATAAATTTATCTGCAGGTGAGCTCAGCTATGTGATGAGTAATATAGATACATCAACAAAAAAGGGAAGGTTTGTAGGGAATGATTGTTCAGCTGTTAAAATGATAAAACATATTGCAGAAACAAAACAATTGCATGATTTAACAGACGGAGAAGCAGTTTTTGATTATATTAACTCTGGTGATAAAGTGGCTAACGAGATTTTTGATGAATATTGTCTTTATATAGCTGCCCAAATAATGAATTTACAATATATTTTGGATCCAGAGCTATTTTCCATAGGGGGTGGGATTAGTTCGCAACCTATTCTACATGAGAGAATCCACTGGGCAATGGAGCAATTAAGAAAAGAAAACCCTTTCCACATAGCAAAACCAGTAGTAGTTCCTTGCAAGTTTCTTAGTGATGCTAATTTGTATGGAGCCCTGTATCAATTTTTAAAAGGTATGAAAAAAGGTGGGGAAATCGTGTATGAGTGAAATGATTTTTCAACAAAATCAAGATAGAAGGATTATCGAGAATAAGAACTTTTTACAAAAGGCAGAGAGATTACTTCCTAGATTAAAAGAAACAATTGTTCATCCCGTTCAAATAGTAGATGTAGTTCCTGATGATGAAATCATACATGGGTGGAAAACAAAACATATTCATTCCATAGAGAAATTACCGGATTTAACTTTTGGGAAAAAGGATCAAATTATCTTTGATTTTGATAATCATCAAGTAGGCTATTTATCCCTACACATTAAACCAGTGGGGAGCCCACCGGATGCGCCGCTTCATCTGAAAATCACTTTTGGAGAAATGCCAGTTGAAGTTGCGGAGGATTTTTCAACCTACAATGGAATTATAAGCAGTGCTTGGTTACAAGAAGAATTTATTCATATGGATGTATTGCCTGGAATTCTTAATTTAGAGAGGCGCTATAGTTTTCGATATGTAAAAATAGAAGTACTAGCTACCTCACCCAAATACAAGGTTTGTTTTAATAATATAGTTTGTAAAAGTGTAAGTTCAGCAGACACAGCAGTTGTTAGCAAACTGGAGAATTCAGATTTGCTTCTGAAGAGAATTGACGAAGTCAGCATAAAGACACTTGTTGATTGTATGCAGGAGGTATTTGAAGATGGTCCGAAACGTGATCGCCGTCTATGGCTAGGAGATCTCCGCCTTCAAGCGTTAGCTAATTATGCAACAGTTACAAATAATGACCTAGTAAAACGCTGTCTATATCTTTTTGCAGGCACACCCGACGATAAAGGTAGGATTGCTGCCAATTTATTTATCAAACCGGCTGTTATTGCAGATGATACTTATTTTACTGATTACTCTCTCTTTTTTATGGATACATTAGTAGACTACTATAAAGAAACAAAAGATACAGAGACGCTGATAGAACTATGGCCAATTGCTTTTAAACAAATAGAGAATGCATTAAAGTCTGTAGATACAAATAATCTTTTAAAAGGAGAAGGCTTCTTTGCTTTTATTGATTGGGCTGAAGGATTGGAAAAGGAAACAGCTGCTCAAGGCATCCTTATATATATAATGAAAAAGGCACTTTCGATTGCAGAGATAGTTAATAAAGAACACGCAATGTTTTTAGAGGATAAAATTCCTCTATTAGTAGAGGCAAGTAAAAAACATCTGTGGGATTCAAATACTGGATTATTTATTAGTGGTGAAAATAAGCAGATATCCTACGCAAGTCAGGTATGGATGATTCTTGCAGGTGTTCCTTCGACAGTGGAGGCACAATGTATTTTAAGGAAATTATCAACTGTCTCTGCTATTGAGCCATCGACTCCTTATATGTATCATCATCTTGTAGAGGCATACATAGTTGCAGGAGAAAAAGAAACCGCTGTGGAAAAAATTAAAGAATATTGGGGAGAAATGCTAAAAGATGGAGCAGATACATTTTGGGAACTCTATAATCCAAAAGATAAAACTTTCTCACCTTATGGAGGCTATCTAATCAATAGCTACTGCCATGCTTGGAGTTGCACACCAACCTATTTAATCAGAAAGTATAATTTATAACAAAAAAGACGCAACTAGCCTTGCTAATTGTGTCTTTTTTGCTTTCCTAGAAATGATAATGTTTTATCATTTGCTTTCTTTACTTTTTAACAAACATTTGCACCCATTCATAACCGCCTTCATCAAAACCAACACCGATATGTGTGTACTTATCATTTAGGATATTGGCACGGTGACCTTCACTATTCATCCAAGCGTTGACTACTTCTTCCGGTGAACGTTGTCCTTGTGCAATGTTTTCACCGGCTGACTCGTACGTAATTCCAAAGTCTCTCATCATGTCAAATGGCGATCCATAAGTAGGACTTGTATGGGAGAAATATCCCTTGTCATTCATATCTTTCGCTTTCATATCTGCTACGTTGTTTAATTCCGGATACGCTTGTAAAGCAGGAAGTCCTTGTTTTTTTCTTTCAGCGTTTGTTAAGTCGATAACTTCCGACACAAAGTTACTTGGTTCTTTTTTTGCTGTATTATTAGGTGTTGTTTGCGGAGCAGATTGAGCACCTGGTTGTGCACCTTGATTTGCTTGTTGCTGCTCTGTAGCCTGTTGCTGTTGTGGAGTGGCTTTTTGCACTTGTTGTTTATTTGTTGCATTTGGATTATTTGAATCATACGTTCCGACAATTGTTCGAAATTCGTATTTAGCATTTTGTATTTTTACAGGTTGTGTATGCGGATATTTCTTACTATTTACATTTGTTTTTAAGCTAGAAATTGTAGAGTCATTATAACGATCTATATTCATATCTGAAGCTTCATGATCATTATTATTACATCCTGCTAGCACAAGAAAACTCATGCATGCAAGGACAGAAAATGTATTTTTAATCTTCATTATATTTTCTCCTTTTGTATATAAAGTTTTTACCCTTTTATTTTTTCACCTTTAAATAAAATTACATATGGGAATTAGAGGGATACAGAGTGATAATTACCATGAATTGGTTGGTTCTGTTCGCAGTAGAATAGTCTTTTTGAATACATACTAAGGATGGAAGTTAAGTATTAGATTAATTTACGGCTATACGATTTAGCATTCTTTATAGTTAATTCAACAGAGATCATTTCCTATGTAGGATTTTATAGGGGGAATAAACCAATCTATCTCCGCTTCAACTACAAAAGGATTGCCTACTTCATCGATAATTCCTATTGGTCCCAGTATTACGTTGGAGCCAACCGAGTTTATTAAGGATAGAGAGGGACGGTTCTCCTGCTTTCTTGTTAGAAAATTTAGGAGAATCATCCTTATTTTCATCATTTTCTCATTTTTTTATAATAAAATGGATGAGCGAAAATTTAACAAGGAAAGTGAGAGCGAGAATGAAAACAAGGAAAAGCAAAAAGAAAAAGATATGGATTACTTTAGGAGTAATTATTGGAATACTTGTTATTGGATTAGGGTCTTACGTGTTTTATCTATTTCATAGCGTAGAAGAGACAGCAAACAAAATGTATAATCCTCTTGAAGATGATTCGAATTCAGAAAAACAGGCAAGAGAAGAAAAGCTTGATAATACAAAACCAATCTCTATTTTGCTTATGGGTGTGGATGAAAGAAAAGGTGATGTAGGAAGATCGGATACTCTCATCGTTATGACTTTGAATCCAAATAAAGATAAAATGCAGATGGTAAGTATTCCTCGTGATACGAAAACAGAAATCATTGGGGATGGGCGCGTAACAAAAATTAATGCAGCCTATGCTTATGGCGGAGTGAAAATGGCTAAGGATACGGTAGAAAATTTCACAGGTGTTAAAATGGATTATTATAT
This sequence comes from Niallia sp. FSL M8-0099, assembly GCF_038006945.1. Taxonomy (NCBI): domain Bacteria; kingdom Bacillati; phylum Bacillota; class Bacilli; order Caryophanales; family Bacillaceae; genus Niallia; species Niallia sp. FSL M8-0099. The sequence continues at coordinate 838,425 of NZ_JBBOWF010000002.1, read as the reverse complement.
CCAAGTAAATATGGAAGCACTAAGTGATTTGGTTGACGCCATTGGCGGGATTACTGTTCAAAATGACTTGGATTGGATTGATGAAGGATATTATAAAAAAGGCTATCATTATAAAAAGGGAACTTTAACATTAGATGGTCCCCAAACATTGGGATTTGTTAGAATGCGTCATCTAGATCCAAATGGTGATTTTGGTCGAAATGATAGACAAAGGGAAGTCATTACGGCTATTATTGATAAGGCTACAGGAATATCAACAGTAGCTCATTTTGATGAAATACTAGATGCACTTGGAGCAAATGTCAAAACAAACATTACGTTTGATCAAATGATGACCATACAGAAAAATTACCGTGATGTGCGAAAATCCGTAGAGCAATATGAAGTAAAAGGACAAGGCACTCCTCCTGGACAAACTTATTATTTAAATGTTCCAGAAGAAGAAAAAACGAAAGTGCATGATATGTTGAGTGAGAATTTACAATAAAGAAGGATAAAAAGGTACTAGCTGAAAATAGCTAGTACCTTTTTTAGGGGGACAATTCTCCTGTCTCTGTCTTTGCTAAAAGAATGCAATGAATTGCAAATTACAAGTATAGGAATTATTTTTATAACCCAACCGCTCTTTCTTAATGGATGAACAAAAAACTGAAGAAAGCAGTGTTTTTTTGTTTATCTATATTGGCAGGAAAATTTTCACTATAATAAATATAGACATACTGTATTCCAATAGTAGAGAGAGAGAAAGCTTTATATATAAAAGAGAAGGAGGTAAGTGAAATGGCGAGAAAGAAGGTCTTAGTAACAGGTGGGGCAGGGTTTATTGGAGGAAATTTTGTTCAATATATGGTGAATAAATATCCGGATTATGAAATTTATAATTTGGATTTACTAACATATGCAGGTGATTTAATAAAGCATAAAACAATAGAAGGAAAGAAGAATTATCATTTTATTAAGGCAGATATTGTAGATAAAGATACCATCCTTGCTCTTTTTGAAAAAGAGAGGTTCGACTACGTAACACATTTTGCTGCAGAAAGCCATGTTGATCGCTCTATTACAAATCCGGAAATTTTTGTAAGGACAAATGTTCTTGGCACGCAAGTATTATTAGATGCGGCAAAAACAATTGGCGTAACAAAGTTTCTACATGTTTCAACCGATGAAGTATATGGAGAATTAGACTTCGATTGCACTTCTTTCTTTACGGAAGATAGCCCACTTCATCCCAATAGTCCCTATAGTGCAAGTAAAGCATCTTCAGATATGCTTGTTCGTGCCTATCATCAAACATATGGTTTGCCAATTAATATTACCCGTTGTTCGAATAATTACGGACCCTATCAATTTCCTGAGAAATTAATCCCCTTGACGATTTCTCGTGTTTTAAACGATCAAAAGATTCCTATATATGGAGACGGGAAGAATATTCGTGACTGGCTACATGTATTTGATCACTGTGCAGCCATCGATTTAGTGCTCCATAAAGGTGAAAATGGAGAAGTCTATAACATTGGTGGACATAATGAACGAACAAACATAGAAGTAGTAAGAACCATTATAAACATACTAGGTAAGTCAGAAGATCTAATCGAATTCGTCCCTGACCGCCTCGGCCACGACAAACGATATGCCATCGATCCAACAAAAATAACAGCTTTAGGCTGGCAGCCAACTTTTACATTTCAAACCGGTATAGCCCAAACTATCCAATGGTATAAAAAGAAGCAGAGGGGAGTATCTTCTGCTTCTTTTAGAGTGGATCATAAGGATGTTTGTGACTGAATAGGGAACAATATTTTCATGAGTTATATGGCTATTTATCCTTCCTTTTCTATTCCTGTGGTGCTCCGCAAGCAAATAATTTTTTTTCCTGTAAGGCAATTGATATGATTAAGAATGACTTAAATAAGAAAGGATCTTGCAAAATGGCAAATTTAAATATACCTATATCCGTATTAAACCTTGCCCCGATTCGAGAGGGACAAACTTCTAAAGAAGCTATTGAATCAATGGTGGATTTAGCTCAAGCAACAGAGAAAATGGGCTATAAACGTTATTGGATTGCAGAGCATCATAATACATCTACACTTGTTAGTTCGGCAACTGCAATTCTTATTAAGCATACGCTTGAACACACAGACAGCATTATTGTAGGATCTGGCGGCGTGATGCTTCCAAACCATTCTCCATTAGTTGTTGCCGAACAGTTTGGAACGATGGCAACGATTTATCCAAATCGAGTAGATTTAGGACTTGGTAGAGCACCTGGAACTGATATGCTGACTGCGAGTGCATTAAGACGTTCGCAAAAGGATTCCGTCTATACCTTCCCAGAGGATGTTAATGCTCTTCTAACGTACTTTGGACCTGAAGAGGATCAAGGCTATGTAAAAGCACATCCAGGTGTTGGTACAAATGTACCGATATATATTCTTGGTTCTTCTACTGATTCAGCTTACTTAGCGGCAAGTCTAGGACTGCCTTATGTGTTTGCTTCTCATTTTGCACCGAGATATATGGCAGATGCAATCAAGATTTATCGTGAGCGTTTCAAACCTTCGAAGTATTTGGATAAGCCATATATGGTGGTTTGTTTAAATCTGATTGCCGCTGAAACAGATGAAGAGGCAGCTGTTTTACAGACATCTACTCATCAATTTTTCCTAAATGTTGTGCGTGGAACACAAATGCCGCTTCAGCCACCAGTGGATAGTTTAGATGGTCTTTGGAATCCACAGGAAGAAGAAATGGCCAAATCCATGTCTAGCGTGACTCTTTTAGGAAGCAAAGATTCCGTTCGCAACCAGCTTACAGCTTTTCAGGAACGCTTTAATGTCGATGAAATCATGGCAGTTTCTTATATTTTTGATCCTGAAAAACAGAAACGCTCTTATGAAATATTAAGAGAAGTAGTAGAGGGAAAATAAAAGTTCAGCAAAAAATTAAATCATAAAAAAGGGTACTAGCTCCTGAAAGAGCAAGTACTCTTTTTTACCATTATTTCTCTTTATCCTCTTTTTTCTTTTCTTGCTGTTTCTCTTTTTGTTCCTCTGTTATTTTAAAATCACGATCCACTGTTTTGTTTTTTAAATCTTCATTTTTAACCATCTATAACGCCTCCTTTTTTCTTATATATAGACGATTTTAAGCAGATTAAACGGTAAAGTAATAGGAAAAAGTGGGATTATTTGGGTATTTGGTAAGTGGATTTTTAGGATGGGCAGTAAGAAAGGAACAGTAAAGAGGAGAGAAGCGAGGGGACAGTCCTACCATTTCTTTTTTTGAAGAGACACACGAAAAGGAAACAGTAAGAACCATCCCCATGATTCTCCTCTATATTACCAGCTTGCTTTTTTTAGTCCAGGAATTTGGCCTTTGTAGGCTAATTCTCTTAAGCAAATCCGGCATAATTTAAATTTGCGGTATACAGAATGAGGTCTTCCGCATTGTTCGCATCGTGTATATTCTTGTACTTTATATTTAGCAGTACGTTTTTGTTTATTGATAAGTGCTTGTTTAGCCATTATTCAGCCTCCTTTTAAAATAATTATAAACTAATAATTATTTTAAAAAAATAGGAGATTAATGGCAGATAGAGATACGGTTCTTGTGATTCCCATCATTACAGTTATTCTTATTGGGAAACAGCAGAACCTCTGAGTACTTTCTATGAAACCCGGGTATAAATAATATAAATAGGGAGGTGACGCTGATGGCTGAGAATAAAGGGAAATCTACCTCGAATAAGACGCAGCTGAATATGGATAATCCAGAACAGTATCCTACAGAAAATGAAAGTTTATTTGATAAGTTTGAGATAGAGCAGACAGTTGATCCCATTCCAATGGAAGATTTAAAAGAAGAACAAAGAGAAGAAAAGGCAAAACATGACACCAAAAATACATCTTCAAGTGAAAAGAAGTATAAAACAGGTATGTAATGCAGAGGGACGGTTTCTTGTTTCCCTATTTTGGCATTGAACCAAAATAGGAAACAAGAAACCGTCCCTTATAGTAAATTGCTTAAATAGCTGTTAAGCCGCCATCAACAATAAATTCTGCCCCAGTTGAGTAACTGGATTCGTCTGATGCTAGGTATAGGACGATGTTTGTTACCTCTTCTGGCTGAGCTACTCGCTTAAGTGGTATATGTTTAGAAAATTCTTCTACAGCGGTTTTTGTATCTTCTTGTACAACCATAGGAGTCGCAATAACTCCAGGATGTACGGAATTTACGCGGATCCCATAATGAGTGCATTCTACTGCGGCTGCTTTCGTAATTCCTCGAACAGCAAATTTTGTATCAGTATAACCTACCGCACCTCCGACTATTCCATTGATAGAAGATATATTGATAATCGATCCGCCACCAGCTTTTTGCATGGAAGGAATGATAGTCTTTATCCCAAGAAATACAGATACTTGATTAATATCAACAATTCTGCGATAGTCTTCCTCTGTCATTTGTAAGATAGATTTTGCCGCTGTTATCCCAGCATTATTTACTAAAATATCAACAGATCCAAATTTTGCTTCTGTATTTGTAACTACAGTCTCCCATTCTTCCGCTTTCGTAACATTATGCTTTAGAAAGAAAGCGAAATCTCCTAATTCCTCCGCTAGTGCTTGTCCTTTTTCTTCATTTAAATCTGTTAAAACAACTTTTGCGCCCTCTTTTATAAAACGACGGGCATGAGCAGCTCCCATACCTTGAGCAGCCCCAGTAATAATAGCAATCTTTCCTTCTAATCGAGACATGATTAATCCTCCTTGTTAACGGTCAATAGTAAAAAAATAATGATAATCAAACAAATAAACTACATATGTAAATTAACAGAACTTTTAACTGTTGTCAAAGATAATATGTTATTAATAGTTTAACTGTAAATTAGAGAGGATAATCAAAAATTAGTATGATATAATTTATAAAAATTTGTAAGGTGGTATTATAGTCGTGGTAAAAGCAGATCGGAGAATAGTGAGAACACGCAATAATTTGAAAAGGGCCATGCTGGAGTTAGTAAAGAAAAAGGAATTTAAGGATATATCTATCACGGAAATAGCAGAAGTAGCAAAGTGTAATCGAGTAACGTTTTACTCTCATTATGATAATAGTTCACAATTATTGGAAGATGTGTTTAGAGATTATTTAGATCAATTGACTACGAATTTTAAACAAAGTTTTGCGGGTAAAAAGACTTTTTCATTATCTGATCCATCTCGGACAATTTCGCTATTTACATTTATACACGATAATCCCTTCATTTTTTCATTAATGCTAATGGGAGAGGTTATCCCTGGTTCTCAAAATATTTTTTGTGAAACTATTGCAAATATTAGCCGTGAGGAATTGGACTTAAAGGAAGAAATATGGTTTGATACAGAGGCTTTAAATTTATATGAAACATACGCACTGTTAGGATTATTCATCTATTGGATAAAAACAGATTTTCAAAGTACGCCAGAGGAAATGGCGGAAAGATTAGCCTACATTTATTCAAGAACATTGGGAGAAATAAAAGTAAAAGAGGAACGATAATTTACAGTTATGAGGCTGTCGATTTTTTAAGGATTAATAAAAAGGGGAAAGCGCCATAGAGTTATATCTTTTGGTGCTTTTCCCCTTTTAGATATATTTGAATCGTTTATTTCTTCGGAAAGGCAACAGCATATTGTTTTGGCATTTCTGTTTCTTTGCGCAATTGCGCCGCTGCTTCGATAGTCCAATATGGGTTGCGAAGCATTCCTCTTCCTACAGCAACAAGGTCTGCATCCTCGTTCCCAATAACAGAGTTTGCTAGTTCTGCTGAATCCAGTCTTCCAACAGCAATAACGGGCACATTTAGTTCTTGTTTAAATGCACGAGCTAGAGGAACTTGGTAGGCAACATGTGTCCCAGGTCTGCCAGCAGCTGCAATTGGGCCTTCTCCACCTGCACTGACATGGAAAATATCTACTCCAGCTTCTTCGTATTTTTTAGAAAAAGCAACACTGTCTTCAATATCGTATCCGCCTTCTACATACTCTTTACCAGAAACACGCATGATTAGTGGCATGTCAGTCGGCATTTCTGCTTTCACCGCTTTAATGACTTCTACACCAAACTTCGTCAAATCTTGACCATATTCATCTGTACGTTTATTTGTATAGGCAGATTGGAATTGATGAATTAAATATCCATGTGCACCATGAATCTCGATAGTATCAAAACCAGCTTTTATTGCACGGGCAGCTGTTTGGCGGAATTTTTCTACCATTTCTTTTACTTCATGTGTTGTTAATTCTCTTGGAGTTTTTGATTTATCATCAAATGGAATAGCAGATGCTGATACTGGTTGTGGAGCATCTTCTGCTTTTCTACCAGCATGTGCAATTTGTATACCCACTTTTGCGCCATATTGATGACAAGCATCGACAATACGTTTCAATGGTGCAATTTGCTCATCAGACCATAAACCTAAATCGTTATCTGTAATACGGCCATCTGGTTCTACATCAGTCATTTCAATAATAATTAATCCAGCACCGCCAATCGCACGGCTTACATAATGAACATAATGCCAATCTGTTGCAATTCCATCTTTCTTCTCCACTGAATATTGACACATTGGAGGCATTACCACTCGGTTTTTTAATTCTAATCCTTTATAAGAAAAAGGAGAAAATAGATCCTTCATATTTTTGCCTTCTTTCATCAATAAAATATATGTTTGTCTAAAAACTTACCACCAGCCGCTATTTAATTCAAATATTATGCTTTCACCAATGATTTATTATGTACAAGATGCTGAAAATAAATCCTATCGATTGTTATAAAAAATATTTATTTTAATAGATGAAATCTTACATATTTCATCCATGATAAAAATAAAATAAGAAAAGAGAAATGTAATTGCACAAATTACTATTTAAATATTAAAAATATACAGTAAATTAACAGTATTACCTTTTATCTTATTAATATGTTGTTATATAATGAATACAATATATAGAGAGCGGCTTAAATCTTTCATAGGCGCAACATCACAGAATAAGATAATTGGATACTCAAATTATTTATTGGGGATGGAGATGATAAAGTGAGACTAGGTTCCATTATCTGTTTTTTTAAAAGACGCCATAAATTTAGTTATTACTCCAATAAGTGTGTGCGTTGCGGCAAAAAAAGAGAGATTTAAAAGGATAACAAATAATAAGGTGTTTTTTAAAATACTCTCGGACATGAAGAGTATTTTTTTATTTAAAAAACAATGACTTGCTAAAACTAATAGCATTAGTTAAAATGAAACTAATACCATTAGTTTTTTTAATCAGGAGGTTTGACTATTGAGAATTATCCACCATAATTATTTATATCAATTGACTTTTTTGCCAAGAATTTTTCCAGTGAACTGCTATCTCGTCGAGGAAGGGGAAGAATTAACATTAATTGATACAGCTTTGCCTTTCAGCTATAAAAAAATTCTCTTATTTGCTGAAAAACTGAATAAACCGATTACGAAGATTATTCTTACTCATGCCCATGGAGATCATATTGGCTCATTAGATGCCCTAAAAGAAAGATTACCAGATGCGAAAGTCTATATATCTGTACGAGATGCTCGCATATTAGGCGGGGATCATACTATTGACAAGCAAGAGGAACCCTTTGTTTTAAAAGGGGGTTTACCTAAAAATATCAAGACGAATCCAGATGTGCTAATAAAAGATGGGGATCAAATTGGTTCGCTAATAAGTATTTCTTTACCAGGACATACACCAGGGAGCTTTGGCTTTCTCGATAAACGAGATAATAGTTTGATTACTGGAGATGCTTTTCATACAAGAGGAGGCTTTGCTATAAGTGGTCAATTTCGGACTTTCTTTCCTTTTCCAGCATTGGCAACCTGGAATAAGGAGAAAGCCATTGAGAGTGCGAAGAAAGTGCTGTCTCTAAATATTAGTCTTTTAGCCACTGGGCATGGAGATCTGCTGGAAAATGCTCAGCCTTCTATTGAATCATTACTTAAAAAAGAAAGAGGATAAATATGTCGCCAAGAGCAGGAATAACACATAATGATATTATTGCCATGGCAATCGAAATTGCCAATACGGAAGGATTAAAGGAAGTAACGATAGCTAATCTAGCAAAGCGACTTCAGGTTAAATCTCCATCCCTATATAATCATATCAATGGGCTTCCCGATATCATGAATCTGTTAACATTGCGAGCATTAGAAAGTCTATATCAGTTATTAAAGAACGCAATAATGGAAGGTGGAAAAGCAGAGACTATCCATAATCTAAGCTTCGCCTACTTAACCTATGCGAGAGAGCAGCCAGGGCTCTACATGTTAACTATTGAATCGGCATCGAAGAAAGGAGAGGAAATTCAAACGGCTGCTAATCAAATAATTCAATTATTAATAGAAGTATTAAAGCCATATGATTTAAACGAAGAAGAGACCATTCATGCCATTCGCGGGCTAAGGAGCATTCTTCATGGATTTGCCTCTATTGAAAATCAAAAAGGATTTGGCATGCCGATAGAGCTGGATAAAAGCTTTCATTATCTGGTTTCTACTTTTATTGAAGGGTTGGAAAAACATTCATAAGCGAAGTGGAAAGGGTCACTATTATAGTCGCCCTTTTTTTATGGTAAAAGTAGGCGTATTCACTAATGACTTTTGTTTGGTTTAAAGAAAAGGAACATGTTAAAATAGTTCAGTCGTTTAACTATTTATCTGCCTATTTGTAATGATAAAAACATTCATTTTTGATAAGAAGTTTTAAGAAAATAAGTCTATCCTGTTGCATTTAATAGAAACATAGAGAAAGGAGTTACTATGTTAATTAGGGTAATGATAGCCGATAAAGATAAACGAGTGATCGCTCGTATTCGTTATTATTTAAAGGATCATAAGGATATAGAAATTATTGCTGTGTGTGATAACGGCAATGATTTAGTTTATCAATATCAGAAGTGGAAGCCTGATTTGATAATAACAGAAGTAGATTTACCATCTATGAACGGACTGGAAGTCATGAAGCAATGTTACCAATTAGGGGGAGAAATTCATTTTATTTTTTTAGCAGAAGGTGAGAAGGATGCATTAGAAGCATTGGAATTAGATGCTATTGATTTTTTGGTCAAGCCATTCAGAAGTTTTCGATTATCTAAAGCTATTGAAAAAGCAAAACGAGTGATAGCGAGCAAGAGAGAAAGGTTCTCTTTCAATAATTTACCAGTTAAATATCATAAAGGCATGTATTATATTAAAAAGGAAGAAATATATTTTATTGAGAAAATAGGCAAGAAATGTGTTATATATACGGCCAAAGATATAGTGGAGACTCGGGAAAATATTGGAGAGTTATTACCTCAATTAGATGATACATTTTTTCTGTCGCATCGTTCCTATATTATCAATCTAGAAAAGGTGACAGAGATTAGTCCCTATATGGAAACGTATATTGCCTATTTTGATGGAGTAAACAGACAAGCGAAAATATCAAAGTTGAAAATTAATGAGGTAAAGGAAAGAGTATCTATGCTTTTATAAGTTAGCTAGTACTTTTATATCTCCTAAATAAAAATAAATATGTCGAAACATGGAATATTATGTAGATACTCTCAAATGGCTAAAGTTCTGTTTAAAAAGTATCTTTTTCATACAGAAATGACTAAAATTATGTCTAAATGGCGTTAAGTTCAATAGACAAATACTGACAGAATCGGTAAATTTACTTGTATGATTAGATAAATTTGAAAAATCAGGACTTTTCGTTTATTTTGGAGGATACCCTAAGTGGATATAATAACAAGATTAAAAAGCAAAAAGTTTTATCATGTATATCAGCCAATTTGGAATATAAAAGAATGGAAGATTATCGGATATGAATCATTGCTGCGTATATCCCAAGAGCCAGACATCTCGTTAGAAGCTTTCTTCGCTGATGCGAGAAAAGAGAATTATTTATCTGAATTAGATACCTTTCTTATTAACAATACGATTGAACACTACCAGATACTTTCATCAAGAAGAAAGAAGCCACTATTTATCAATATATTTCCATCAACCATCATACATGAATCATTTGATTCGCTGATTCTATCTTTACTTGAAAAATTCCCAGCCATGAAAGGGAAGATTATCTTTGAATTAAATGAAACAGTATTAGAGGAAGAGCTATGGGATTCCCCTCTATTTAAGGAGAAGATTACCTTTCTAAAAGACAATCAGTTTCAAATAGCTTTAGATGATTTTGGGAAAGGCATAGCAAATTTTGAGAAAATCTTAGAGATTTCTCCTAGCTATCTTAAACTAGATCGTTATTTTTCCAACAATTTAGCTTTTTCCACTGAAAAACAAAAACTAGTTCATCTATTAATGGATTTTGCAGATGAAAAGATGAAAATTATCTTGGAAGGAATTGAAGAGGAGACAGATTTAGCGATGACTAAAGCATTGAAGGTTCCTTTTGGCCAAGGATTTTTGTTAGGAAAACCAGAGATGCTGGTCTAAAAAGTTTTTTAATGAATTATTAAGTACAAGGAGTAATATAATTGTTTTTTATAGAAAAAGCACGCTGCCGTATCATTGTGTTTAGATCTCAATTACTTACATGTGATCAAACATCTTATGGCAGCTATTTTTATATAAGAGAATCATAAAAAGTCGGATGGAATCATTAGAATGACATTGAAATTAAGAATAAAATAAAGTTATATTTACATAAGGTTATATGAGGCATTTAAATTAAGGGCTATTGGATGAATATCTATTACAGGAAAAATACAGGGTATGCGATACTTTTTTTTGAATCTTCCTGTATAGGTGAATCCGTTAGTTTCATCAGTGAATAGGGAGTTAATGAGATGGATCATCAGGGGGTAGTTGTCTTATATAGAAAGGAGAAAGAATGGAAACGCTAACGATAGCGGTAGCTTGTATCGATTCACCTATTAATTCATCTATCCATAATTTGATTGCTATCCATTCTAGTTTTAAAATAATAGGAGAAGCAAAGACTGGAGAAGAATTATTAGAATTAATTTATCGAGCGAAGCCTAATATTATAATTGTTGATTATGACTTACCATCTATCCATTCCACTATTTTTAATAGTGCCTATAAAGACTATCTCCCCGATTTCCAGCTTATTTTAGTAGGCAAGGATAAAAAACAGGCGATTGAAGCATTTAATTATTCAGCAGTTGGTTATTTGCAGAAGCCTATTATGGAATCACCATTCCTATCCCTTTTATATAAAATAAAAGAATCTTATACTAAGAGTAGAAGACAGATTCATACCGGGAAGGGGAATCGGATTTTAATCAAATTAAGTAATCGATTTGTTTATATCCCAATAGAAGAAATTTTGTTTATAGAAATAATCGCACGAAAAACAATGGTACATACAATCAAGAAATCATATGAAACGACAGAAACCTTTCTCTCCTTCGTAGACCGATTACCGTGGTATTTTTATCGTACCCACCGTTCCTTTCTTGTTAATTTAAAGAAAATTGTTCGCATTGAATTATTCGGCGAATCCTATTTAGCCTATTTCTCTGGAACGGATAAGCGTGCAAACATATCAAAATTAAAAATACGAGAAGTCCATTCCTTGTTGATTCAATAAGAGGGGGGATATTCTTTTTCCATAAAAAAGGGAAGCAGGAACCGTGGTTCTGCTTCCTCATTCTTTAATTAGAAGATAGATAAAATATGGAGCACCTAAACAGGATAGAACGAGCCCAACTGGTATTTCTGAGCCAACCATGAGACTTTTGGCGATGATATCAGATGTTAACAGGAGAAGTGCTCCTATTAGTGCCGCTATCGGCAGGAGTCGTTGGTGTTTTGGACCAACTAGCATTCTTGCTAAATGTGGGGCAAGAAGCCCTAAAAAGGAGATTCCTCCGCCAACTGATACACATGCTCCTGAAAGTCCGACAGCAAGCAGCAAAAGTAATCCTCGCTCTTTTTCGATCGAAACACCAAGACCCTTTGCTAGATTATCACCTAGTTGTAGTAAATTAATGGATTGGAATTTGCTTATTGCAATCGGAACAAGAATAAGAATCCAAGGTAAAAGGGCAAGAACATAACTCCAACTTGCGCTCCAAATACTTCCGGAAAGCCAAATAGTCGCTTGGGTAAAATCCCGGGGATCCATCATCAATTGAAAAATGATGATTAAAGCACCGAACGCAGCGTTAATGCCGATACCGACTAATACTAAGCGAACAGGCGTAACCCCATCCTTCCATGCAATGATGTAGATGAGTGCAGCAGCCATTAGAGCTCCAGCAAGTGCAAAAAATGGCATGATATAAACCGATAATGAACCTGCTTGAAAAGCACTTCCTTGAATAAAGAAGATATAAAGGATAACGCCAAAGCCAGCTCCAGAATTGATGCCTATAATACCTGGGTCGGCTAAACTATTACGCGAAACCCCTTGTAAAATCGCTCCAGCAATTGCCATTCCCATTCCTATTAAAACGGCAATTACAGATCGAGGCAGTCGAAAGTTATATAGAATATTAAAGTTTTGAACGGTGCCTTTACCGGTAAAAGCTTCTATCATTTCCATCGGACTAATTTTTATGGTTCCCATATTTAGACTTAGAACAAAGACTAAAACGATAGCCGTAAGTAAGGCAGTGCTAACAATATATATGTTTTTGTTCGTTAATTTTAAAGAAGACATTACAGACCCCTCCCTTCTCGACGTGCTAAATATAGAAAGAAAGGAACGCCAATTACCGCTGTTATGGCTCCTAATGGTGTTTCAAAAGGAGGATGAATCAAGCGTGCAACGATATCTGACAGCACTAACAAAAGTGCACCAACAACTGCCGAACAAGGAATAATTAATCGATAATCCGATCCTACAATAAAACGAACAATATGGGGAACAACGAGTCCTACAAATCCAATAGTTCCCCCGACTGCCACAGCAGCCCCAGTTAAAAGCAAAACGACAATCGTACCTAATAATTTCACTAGACCAACCTTTTGGCCTAAACCAGCAGCAATATCCTCACCTAAACTTAAAATAGTAATAGATTTACTAATGAAAAAAGCGAGAATTAGTCCTAGTATAGCCACAGGGATAAGTAATTTTACATTAATCCACTGTACTCCAGCTACTCCTCCTGCATACCAAAAGCTAATATCTTTAGCTACATCAAAGCGAAGGGCAATTCCAGTTGAAATGGAACTAAGGAAGGCACTGATAGCAGTACCAGCGAGCGCTAATTTCATTGGTGTTAATCCTCTTTTGGAGAGTGCGCCAATCAAAAAGACTAAAGCTGCCCCTAAACCTGCGCCAATGAATGCAAAGAGCATAATAGTCATATTGGAAACAGCAGACAGAAAAGCAAAGGCAATCGATACGGCAAACATAGCTCCAGAAGTTACCCCCATTATAGAAGGAGAGGCGAGTGCGTTTCTCGTCATCCCTTGCATGATGGCACCAGATACGGCAAGGCTTGCTCCGATAAAGGTAGCAGCAAGTGCTCTTGGCAGGCGTAAACGATAAACAATTTGATGAGCGGTGGACGTACTATCAAAATGAAATAGTCCTTGTATAACTGTTGATAGGTTAATATCGGCTACTCCTAAAATGATGGACATACAAATAGAAAAGAAAAGCATTATAAGACCAATTAAGAGAACCAAAGTGGCAGCTTTTGGTCTAAATATAGCAGCTTTATCATTTTCAAAAGAGTTACTTTTACTCATGAGGAACCCACTTTCTAATAAAATAGAGAGAAAAATAGTAAATAATAGTATGTAAATGGTTAAATAATAATCGATATAGGAAACATTTCAATTAATTTTACTATAAAATTAATTGAAAATCGATATTATTATTGAAAGTGATAATCGTTATCATTTATAATCGAAATATAACCTATTAGGAGGATACATAATGAATAACCGAAAGATGAAATCAATATTATTTATTTGTTTACTACTAGTTTTCACTGTTCTTGCGGCATGTGGAAATAATAATAGTAAAGAAAATAAAAATAAAGAGAATGGCGCTTCCCAAGATGCAACAGAACGTACATTAACAGATGCACTTGGAAATGAAGTAAAGGTTCCGGCAGAGCCAAAAAGAATTATTGGTTCATACTTAGAAGATGATTTACTATCATTAGGGGTAACTCCAGTTGCTCAATGGTCCATTAAAGAGGGAAAAGGGGTTCAAGCTTATCTGCAAGACTCGTTAAAAGATGTCCCAACCATTGACTCTTCACTGCCTTATGAAGCAGTGTCCAGCTTTGCTCCTGATTTAGTATTAATGTCATCGGGCGCACAAGTAGAGGGGGCAAAATATGATCAATACGCGAAACTTGCTCCTACCTATGTTGTTTCAAAAGAAAATAATAATGACTGGCGCACGAGGCTCCAAACAATTGGAGAAGTAATTGGGAAAAAGGCAGAGGCAGAAAAAGTGTTAGCAGACTATAACAAAAAGGCAGAAGATGCGAAAGGGAAGATTCAGGCATCTATTAAAGATGAATCAGCAGCAGCAATTTGGCTAGTATCGAATCAATTATTTATTGTCGGAGAGAATGTATCAAGCGGAGCAGTTCTATATGGCGATTTAGGCTTAAAGGTTCCAAAAGTAGTAAAAGAAATATCCGCTACTGCAACAGGAAACTGGTCAGCCATTTCATTAGAAAAACTTGCTCAATTGGATGCCGATCATCTATTCCTAATCAATAGTGACGGTAAAGGAGCAGAAGTGCTTAAAGATTCCCTATGGTCCAATATTCCAGCTGTGAAAAAAGGAAACATTTATGAATACGGTCCTGACACAAGCTGGCTATACTCCGGTCCAATCGCCAATACACAAATCATTGACGACGTAGTAGAAAGTCTAGTGAAATAAGCAAAGGAATGGTTCTTCCGAGGACTTTCTCCATAAAAAAGCCAAGTAGAAGTGGAAATACTTTTACTTGGCCTTTTATTTTTATGAAATATGTTTAAAAAACAAATAATTTATCCTCATATGAATCGTCCCTATGATTCCTTTCTTCTATAGTATCTAAATCTTGAAACGAGCATGTCCATTACGATTTGATAGATAAAGGAGTGGGTTTGGATATCTGTTTGATGTGGGAAGAGGATAGAATCTTGAACGAAATCGTAATCATGCACCTTTGGATTGGAGGAGATTACAACGAT
This sequence comes from Niallia sp. FSL M8-0099, assembly GCF_038006945.1. Lineage (NCBI taxonomy): Bacteria > Bacillati > Bacillota > Bacilli > Caryophanales > Bacillaceae > Niallia > Niallia sp. FSL M8-0099. The sequence continues at coordinate 823,229 of NZ_JBBOWF010000002.1, read as the reverse complement.
TTTTGCTTTCGTATTTTTAAAAACATTTTTCTTTGGTGTTCCTGCCCGAAGCTGTTGTTTTTCTAAGAAGTTTCCTGAGTTAGAAAAAATGATAATTAATGTATCTTCTTCCGCTTCTTCGATATACTCCTCTTGTTTCCTATCACTTTGAAAAGTGACAATAAATTTCCCGTTATAAGCTAATTTATATTGCAGATCAAAGGCGGCTGATTCCGAAAATAATAAGCCAAAGGAAGCAACATTTTTGAAATGTAGGATATCTTTAGCCAGTCTGTCAATGGCTTCTAAATCAATTTCTCTTTTATATGCTTCTATATCTTTGATAATGGCATCAAAGTAGCTTTCCGTCCCTAATTTTTCAATAGAAGACAAAATATTGGAGACGTAATTCAAATCATTTTGATAGCGATTCTCTATAAAAGGGGCTGCATCCTTCAAATCAAAGTAGTCATCAAATCCAATAGAACGGGCAAACTTAGAGATCGTAGACTTTGAAACATTGCAAAGCTTGGCCACTTCAGAGATGCTTAAGTGTGAGATTTCATTATAATGATTTAATAGAGTAATGGCGATATGATAGTTAGTTGAATCTAGTCGTTCATTGTTAAGAACAGTAAGCAATCGTACAATTAGCTGCCCCACCTAATAATCCCTCCTGAAATGTAATGGTTTCCAAAAAACGAAATTTTAATGAAAACGTTAACTATGTTGCTATATTTAATGTGTAATTAGAAAACTTCATAAAAATTAAAAGGAGCGTTCAACATGTCAAAAGATTATGGCAAGCTTTCTCAAGAAATCATTGACGGCGTTGGTGGAGAGCAAAACATTATTAGTTTATATCATTGCGTAACAAGACTACGCTTTAAATTAAAAGATGAGACAATTGCAAAGATCAATAAAGAAAAGATTCAGAAATTACCCGGAGTTCTTTCCATTGTAGAATCCAATGGTCAGTTCCAGGTTGTAATTGGAAATGAAGTAGCAGATGTGTATCAGTATATCATGGATAAATACAAAATAAAAAGTGCTTTAGGATCTGATTCGGATAATCCTAATGAGGGAGAGGCAGAAGAGAAAAAATCAGGCAATCTCCTTATTCGATTTTTTAATGTAATCTCTTCTATCTTTAATCCAATCATCATTGCGCTCGCTGGTGCTGGGATGACCAAGGCTCTCCTTGTTTTATTATCACAGTATCACATATTAGATGCAGATGGCAGTACGTATAAAATACTATCAGCAGCAGGGAATAGTGTATTTTACTTTTTACCACTTTTTCTAGCAATTAGTGCTGCAAGGGTTTTTAAAGTAAATCAATTTGTTTCATTAGCTATTGTGGCCTCTCTATTAGAGCCTAACTTTGTAGGACTCGTAACAGAAAATGGAACTACTGTTGATTTTCTAGGTATACCAACCGTTTTAATGACTTATTCTGGGACGGTAATCCCAGCAATTGTAGCTATTTACGTTTATTCTCATTTAGAGAAAATTTTGAAGAGGTTTGTTCCAAAAAGTATTCAAATATTTGCTCTATCAATGGTTGCATTACTAATTATGGTACCACTTACAGCGATGGTCATTGGTCCTATAGGTGTAGGATTAGGTAATGGATTAGGAAGCATGATGAATTTAATTAGCAGTAAGAGTGGTTTACTAGCTGGTCTTATCATTGGAGCTGGTTGGACATTCCTTGTAATGTTAGGGATTCATTGGGGTATTGTTCCAATCATGATTAATAATCTTGCAACATATGGGTTTGATACTTTACGTCCAATGATTGCTGCTGCAACCTTTGCCAGTGCTGGTGTTGCACTAGGTGTGTACTTAAGAAGCAGAAATAAAGGAACAAAGAGCTTGGCACTGACTTCCCTTGTACCTGCATTGTTAGGGGGAATAACAGAACCCATAGTATATGGTTTATCCGTAAGATATAAAAGGCCGCTCATCGCTCAAGCAATAGCAGGAGGAATCATGGGAGCCTTCATGGGAGCCATGCAAACAAAAGCAATTGTCTATGTGTTTCCCGCATTGACTACTTTACCAGCTTTTCTTGGTGATACCTTCATCTATTATGTAATAGGTATAGCTGGTGCATTTATATTAAGTGCGGTTTTGACATATTTTATTGGAATTAAAGAAGAGGAGCAAGATTCAATAATCAATAAAAAAGCAGCTGAAGGTAAAATGGAGCTGCCGGTAATTGGACATGCAATTTCTTTAGATGATGTGAACGATGAGGTATTTTCATCAAGAGCAATGGGAGATGGTATTGCCATTGTTCCAACAAAAGGAATTCTTTATTCGCCGTTTGATGGAAAAGTTGAGGTTGCATTCCCAACTGGTCATGCTTTCGGCTTAAAATCGAATACCGGTGTAGAGATGTTATTGCATATCGGAATTAATACGGTGGAGCTAAATGGGAAAGGTTTTAATGCAAAAGTAAAAGTGGGAGATTCAGTTGAAAAAGGCCAGATTCTGGGTGAATTTGATCTAGAAGCAATAAAAAATGCTGGTTATGATCCGACAACAATGATGATTTTCACTAACTTAACTGCTGAAGTTCAAGAGGAGATCATTACAGCAAATGATCAAGAAATGATTCATTTAATGAAATGGAAAAATAGTGGAGGTGCAACAGTATGAGTAAGTTTCCAACAGGATTTCTATGGGGAGGAGCTATTGCTGCTAATCAGGCGGAAGGTGCATATTTAAAGGATGGAAAAGGACTGAGCATAGCAGATATTTTACCTGTAGGAAAAAATCGTTTTGATAACTTAACATTAGAGATTCGTGATGGTGTATTTTATCCAAGTCATGATGCAATTGATTTTTACCATACGTATAAAGAGGATATTGCTATATTAGCAGAGGCTGGATTGAAATGTTTCCGAACCTCTATTGCATGGAGCCGTATTTTTCCGGAAGGAGATGAAGCAGAACCGAATGAAAAAGGTTTAGCCTTTTATGAAGATATGTTTCAAACTTTGCGTTCTTTCAACATAGAACCTGTTGTGACTCTATCACACTTTGAAACTCCCCTTCATTTAGTAAAAAAATATGGAGGATGGAAAAATCGACAGCTAATTGCCTTTTTCGAACAATATGCTCAAGTTGTGTTTGAACGGTATCATGGTTTAGTGAAATATTGGATGACTTTTAATGAAATTAATCATACACATACCCTTCCTTTGCTAGCTGCAGGTCTTTATATTGAAGGAGAGGATGAGCAGCAGAAATTGCAAGATATGTATCAGGCTAGCCATCATATGTTTGTCGCTAGTGCGAAGGCTGTAAAAATTGCGCACGGTATTGATAAGTCCTTACAAGTCGGCTGTATGCTTTCCTTAAGTCCTATTTATCCAGCAACTTGTAATCCGAAAGATGTTTTCGAAGCAAACGAATTAAGAAGAAGATCGTTGTTTTATAGTGATGTCCATATTAGAGGGAAATACCCTGCCTATTTTAAACGGATTGTAGAGGAGAACCATTTAAGCCTTGATATTCGAGAAGAGGATCTACAGGTAATAAAAGAGGGAACATGTGATTATTTAGGATTTAGTTTTTATCGAAGTTCTCTTCACGAGGCTGGGATGAAAATTCTAGGGAATACTGGTGGTTTGCTAGGAAAGAAAAATCCATATTTAAAAGAAACACCATGGGGATGGCCAATTGACCCACTCGCACTTCGATATGTTTGTAATGAACTAACAGATCGATATCAAAAGCCGCTATTTATCGTGGAAAATGGAATTGGATTACATGACAAAGTAGAGGAAGATGGCAGCATTATGGATGTGGAGCGAATGCAGTATTTAAAGGAACATGTAGAAATGATGGCAGAAGCAATAAAAGATGGCTGTGAAATTATAGGCTACACTTGGTGGGGACCAATTGATATTGTCTCAGCAGGAACAGGAGAAATGGAAAAGCGCTATGGATTTATTTATGTCGATAAGCAAAACGATGGAACCGGCAGCCTGAAGAGAATAAGAAAAGAAAGTTTCTACTATTATAAAAGAATCATTGAATCAAATGGAGAAGACTTAGAACTTCTTCAATCAGTAGAAAAGGTGGAGAGATAAATGGCAATGAAAAGTTATTTTCCGAAAGATTTTTTATGGGGTGGAGCAATTGCTGCCAATCAGGCAGAAGGAGCTTGGAATGTAGACGGGAAAGGGATGTCGGTTGCAGATGTGGCCAAGTATAAACCAAATATTGATAAAAAGGACTATGTCAGCCAGTGGCATGTAAGTCCAAAGCAAATTGAAGAAGCAATGAAAACAGATGATACAGTCTATTATCCAAAAAGAAGAGGAATTGACTTTTATCATCGATATGTAGAAGATTTGGCATTATTTGAAGAAATGGGCATGAAATGTTTACGTGTATCGATTGCTTGGACCAGATTGTTTCCTAACGGTACAGAAAAGGAACCTATTCAAGCAGGAATTGACTTTTACGTTCGTCTTTTTAAAGAAATGAGAAAAAGAAATATTGAGCCTCTTGTTACTTTGTCTCACTATGAAATGCCATTGTATTTAGTCAACCATTATGATGGATGGGTCTCAAGAGAAGTGGTAGATATGTTTGTAAATTATGCGAAAGTTTGTTTCGACCACTTTGGACAGTATGTAAAATATTGGCTGACGTTTAATGAAATCGATAGTGTTTTCAGACATCCTTTTACTACTGTCGGTGTAGTAGAAGAAAAGTATTCTAGCAAAAAAGAAGCAGAAAATGCCATTTATCAGGCTCTTCATCATCAATTTGTTGCCAGCAGTTTAGCTACTAAATATGCGCATGAAATGATCAAAGACGCAAAAGTTGGCTGTATGTTAACGAGGACCCTTGCTTACCCACTAACTTCTAATCCTGAGGATGTAGTACTTGCCCAAAGGCATAATAGAGAAAATTATTTTTATTCCGATGTTCAAGTGTTTGGCGAGTATCCGTTGTTTATGAAACGATATTTTGAAGAGAATAATATTGTCATAGAAAAGGTAGAGGGGGACGAAGAAATTCTCAAACAGCATACAGTAGATTTCGTATCGTTTAGTTATTATATGTCGATGATTAAAAGTGTTAATGAGGAATCGATGGAAAAGGTTGGTGGTAACTTAATAACAAGTGTGAAAAATCCATACTTGGATATTAGCGATTGGGGCTGGCAAGTAGATCCAGTCGGCTTGCGAATTTCCCTCATTGATTTATATGATCGTTATCATCTTCCATTATTTGTAGTGGAAAATGGCATAGGATCAATTGATGAACTAGTGGATGGTCAGGTACATGATGATTATCGGATTGATTATTTCCGTAGACACTTTGAGCAAATGAATCTGGCATGCAAAGAGGGGGTAGAGATGATGGGATATACATCTTGGGGTTGCATAGATATCGTAAGTGCCTCTACCTCCCAAATGAGCAAAAGATACGGCTTCATCTATGTCGATGCAGACGATCTAGGAAATGGAAGCTACAAACGAATTAAAAAAGATTCCTTTTACTGGTACCAAAAAGTAATTAAGAGTAATGGGGCGGAGCTTTGATAGAAGAGGTAATTAGGAATATTAGCAGATGACAATGGAGGACTTCTGACTTTATCAATAGAAATTAGAAAAGGATACTTTTAAGTAAAGGGAAATCGCCGGTTAAACTGGCGATTTCTTGATTTTAACCATACAGTACTAAAACTACTGGAATAATAGGAGGACATCTGCAAGCGGAAATCCAGTATTTATTATATGTTACAGCAGAGATTCAGCGATATTATTAATCGTTATCAGGAAACACTGATTTTAGTACATTCTTAAAAATTTCTGGAATTTCCCATATATCTAATTTTAATTGGGCAGGGGAAAAAACAGGGAATAATTCTTGCTCGACTACTTAGCCTCCCAAAGCATTGATAGGGATCTGTTGCAGCTACATTTGTAACAAAATAACCAAAGTTTTCATCAAACTTTAATAGTATCCTATTTCCATTTAGCTTTACTTGAACTTGATCACAATTGGAAAAAAGATGACCTCAACTTTTTCACTTTTACAGTGATCCCATTTTACCGAAGAAAATAACGAGTTTTCTCATTTACGGCTAAATCTAATACTCCTGCTGAAGATCCATGTATGGGCCATCAGTGAGCTTCTTCAAGATAATCGTTACCAGTCCAAGCTTATTTTGATAGCTATCAATGGAAAACATTATTTATCTAAATACTCTCCCAAAAAAGATTCTCCATTTCGGTAAAAGCGCGGATCATAAATGCCGATTCGATTGTCGTCATCTACTACAACTACAAATGGTGACCATCTGTATAATGTTGCAGCTGCAGGATTTTCTGCAAATAGGTAATCAAGGTCCACTTCATCGCTTGAAGTAAGTCTATCCACAAAATTAGCTTTTGTTAGAAGGGAATCATTCATGATATCGACCGTATCAGCATTTTTTCCGATAATGGTAAAATGCCAAGGGATAAAGCTGGCAGACAGGGCAACATCCTGATAATCCTTTTGATAGTTTTTATATAAAACAGCACCTTGAAGAGATTGGATAGCGATATGAAGTACAATTAGAATCCAGCCAATACGGAATAATACATGTGGCTTTATTTTAGGATACACTTTGGAACCAATAAAGGTTAATAAAAAGATAAACCATATCACTAAATCAACAATCGGAACTGTTCCAAAAGTTAAACGAACAGATGAAAATGGTTCGAGATAACCTGTTCCCCATGCGTTGAATACATCACTAGTATTGTGGATGAAAACGGCGAGAAGTGCAATATAATATGATTGAATTCCTTTTATTTTAAAAGCGAAACGATTGATCATGTAAAAGATTAAAGCCCATATAGGAGCTAGAAAAATAGAATGGGTGATGCCTCTATGCCACATCTGATACTGCCCTGTAGTGTCCCAGAGCTGGGAGATAACATCAATATCAGGGATTTGGCTGGCACCTATTGATGTAACAAGCAGGGCATATTTTTCTTTTCTAGTCATTTTTTCTTTATTAACACTTTTATAGATTCCTATACCAAATAAAGTATGTGTAATAGTATCCATATTTCCCCCGTTCTCACAATCAGTCCTTTAGTTTCTCCAATATTTCGATAAATAGTTCATTTTTGGTGGATGCTCTTTTATTCATTTTGACAAGATGATACATCACAATGATAAAAAAGAAAATCCAAGTAAATAGCTGTACAATGAAAGCAAAGTCAGCATTTACGCTAATTTCTATACGGAATATCTCTGGGTGTTGAATAAAATACAACAGGATACCAGCGAATAGAGTAGATAAAATGGCCATAATGGTGGCAGGAAGGGAAACTGAGTTTCTTTGTGCCTTAAAGTAAGCTAGTAAGAGTTCTCTTTTTTCCTTCTCGATTTTAGTGAATGCCTGTTTGATAAGCTCAAGGTTGTCTATAAGATTATACTTCGGTTTAATGTCTTTCAAAAGGTTTTGTTCCAGCCTTCTGCCGCCGTTTCCTCCATCATCAACCCATTCTAACAAACTTTTATAATGCTTCTTTTTCCAGCTTGTTTCACCATTAGACAGCAGATGCAAGAAGCTATCTAATAGAAACATAATAAAAACAGAAAGAAGGATGGAGAAAATGCCATTGATAGTGGTTTGATTTAACACTTCCAGTGAACTGCCTATTGCCAGTCCCGCAAATAACACAACAAAAATAAAAGTAGCCCATAATATCCTGTTCATAAAAATCATCACCAATACATGTATAATTTAAGTAATCTTTAACTTTACTTCCATTATAGCAAGTTCTTGGTAGGAAACATAGGGACGTTCTTCTGCTTCCTCAAAAATAGAAATGGGAAAGCGTTCCTTACTTATCGTCTATTAAAAGAAGCTTCTTACAGTTTCACAAACTGCAAATAAAAAAGAGAATCCCCACAAACCAAATTGTGAGAACTCTCTCTTGTACGTCCTTCAAGGAAACTTACATTTTATAGAATAAATAGTATAACCACAACGAACAAGGGATTAAGGTAACTGTTGCTCGTTATATTAGTATCGAGATGCAGCTAATAATGAGAATGAAGTCCACAATTATATAAAATACTTGAGTAATATAATAGGATGATAAGAGAATTTTAATAATATAATAAAAATACAAACTTTCACAGAATTATAATGGAAGTTTGTATTTCCCTCCATAATACTACTCGAAGCAATAAGAAAGCTAAAGTCAAAGTTTCTACTACAATTCGTATAAAAATTGATTTTATTACCAAATAAATCATAATTTCCTGATTTATTCCATTACCCACTGAGTAAATAAGAATTACCAAAGTATGAAGAACTAATGATTAAATAATAATATCAGCACCTTGGTGCACTAAGGACTTTTAAATTTTTAAAAGGGGTTGCTCTTATGTAACACAATCGGACAGGTTAGTTCAATAAGAGAAGTGACTGCCCGAAAGTAAGTATGAAAAGTGTACTCTTTTAATTTATATCCTTAAGCATTAATTTTTGTTGGGGGGTAAAACTAACATATTCATCAAAACTCTTCTCGCTATTCACCATAACACTGTACCCAACCTCTGCTAAATGATAATCAATAGACTCTGAATTCAGCTGTTGCTGGATTGCCTTTGCTTGCTGTAACATCTGCTCCTTGGTCAAGTCGTCTTTTTCAATTTCCATCATGATGAGAAAGGGCCTTGGTGTTTTCAGTTTAGGTGTCCATACTTTGACATCATTATTGTAAACCTCGATATCTGTTGCCACTGTATGGAGTTCTGGGATGTTTTTTTGTACGAGTTTCAGGATATATTGTTCTGCCTGCTTATTTAATTTTTGTGATGTTTTCTTATCTATACTAGTATCATGAATCGTATCAATAAATACATCATAAGGTTCATAACTATGGACATTGAACTTATAAGTTGTTTCCACACCAAGTGGTTCTTTTTCCAAGACTTCAAAACGAATGTCTTCATTATTGCTGCTATACTTTGCATACCACTTAATGGTTAAGTCCTTCTCAGGGTATGTTTTTACTAAATAAGATTTAAGACTGTCTCTGGCTTTGGATATTTCATATGGATTCCCGGCTGCTTTGATATAGATACCTATTACTATTGCTATTAGTGAAGCGGCAATCAAAATGTATATTATTTTCTTTTTCAACATTATTTCTTCTCCTCCATTACTTTACGAATACAAAAACCGATGGCAATCCCGATAATAGTAAATATTACATGCATGAAAAAGACGATGATTGTAACTCCAAATTCCTCTGAAATACTTTCTAAGGGTACACCGCCGAGCCAATCCGTCATATACTTCATAATACTCCACAGTAAGGTCGGGGCAGCTGCAATTAAAAACGACATGAACATAGATTGATAGAATAAATAGGTGATGGCACCTAAAATAGTATAGGTTAATATATAGCCCACACTGCCATTCATAAGACTTGTGCTCATGGCTAACAAGAATGCAATGGCCACAAAAAAGATCTGGATGGAAGCCACCCGCAGCGTTACTTTCCGAATCATCTTTTTCGAAGAGAGTCCGGGCTTTACCTTTGGTGCCAGTGGAATTTGCGATTGTTCAGCGATCTGACGGCACTCATCGCAGCTATGCAGATGCTCATCCACAAACAGTTTTGTTTCTGGCTGTAACAACCCCTCTTCATATAATGGCAATAGATCCTGCGTTATCGTACAGTCCTTCTTCATATAGTCAGCTCCATTTCCTTTTGGATTCTCAATTTTAGCCGATGAAACGTCACACGTGCGTAGGTTTCTGACTTACCCAATAGTTCTGCAATTTCCATAAAGCTCAGTTCCCCGTAAATACGTAAAATCACTAATTCCCTTGCATCATCATCCAGCTTTGAAATATGATGCAATAGCCTTCGCATATCATCATGAATCTCTGCTAATTCTTCTATGGTATGTATGTCTGCTTCCGGAATCATAGCAAGCTTTTGGATAATATTTTGCTGATACTTATTTTTGCGATAATGTTTTTTTAAGATATTATTTGCAATGGCGAATATCCACGTCGACAAGGTGGAATTCCCATTAAAAGAGGTAATATTCTTACATGCTTCATAAAAAGTATCATGGCAGAGATCTTGAGCAGTCTCTCGACTCGCTGTTTTCGCATAAAAAAAGCCATATATTTTTGGTTGAATCTCCTCATATTCCTTTTCAAGTTTATTCATGGCAACCTTCTCTCTCAACTGTTCGTAATTTTAATACCGTGTCCACACATTTCGTTACAAGTTTCTTAAAATTTTTTCTATTCCCTATAAATCTCTTATATTTATAAGTGGAGAAAACTGTTCACATAATGTTTCTGATATTTCTCATGATGATCTTTTCTTATACTGTACTTAGTATTAATACCGTGTCTGTACGTTTCGTTACAAGTTTTTGAGAAAAATTTTATCTATTTCCTATCAATCTCTAACAAGAATAATAATCAGGGTATATCACGATGGAAAATCCTGCTGTAATTGTATGTTTGGAAGGTTGAGTGATGGGAGTAAAGCTAGTGAGGAGGTGGGAAGAGGAGAGGAGATGAAGTGATAACACGGGACAAAACTAGACACATTCTTATTTACTATTGGGTTTATAAAATTAAGTATTTTACTTCCAAAGTGGCTATAAAATAATATTGTGATGAAAGAAGCATGCGAATCATAAAGAATGCACATCCATTATGATTCGCACAGAAGGAAGAATCCGTTCATGTAAAAAGAATACTGTTTCGTTGCTAAATCTATTAAAGTAGTTATGAGATATGAAAACATGCCCTAGAACGAACGTATTGCTTCTTACTTTTATAGGTAATTAACTTGTCTCTTCTTCTCATAAGTACTAAATCTGCATAAATCAATCTTACACTACGGGTTTTATGACCATTTCACTAACATCGACATTTTCTGGCTGTTCTAGTGCATAGACTATAGCGCGGGCAATAGCTGTCGCTGGAAGAGTAATACGCCGGTATTCCTTCATGAATTCTCTCGTATCATTATCTGTTATGCTTTCCGCTAGTTCTGATTCCGTTACTCCTGGTGATACGAGGGTCACACGGATGCCTTGTCCCGCAGTCTCTTGACGTAATCCATCTGTTATTGCGCGTACAGCATATTTAGTCGCACAGTAGACAGCAGCTGTAGGGGTCACTTCGTATGCGCCGATAGATGCGATGTTAATAAAATGTCCGAACCCCTGTTTTTTCATGATAGGGAGACCTGCAGCAATTCCGTGGAGTACGCCGCGAATATTCACATCAATCATACGGTTCCATTCTTCAATCTTCAATGCTTCTAGCGGAGAAAGGGGCATCACGCCAGCATTATTGACAACAGCGTCCACACGTCCATAACGATTTTGGGCTTTTTCAATCATTGCTTGCATCTGTTCTAGAACGGTAACGTCGAGCTGATGAACAATCACAGAACCATTATCGGCGCGAATATCTGATGCCAATGTCTCTAGTTTTTCTATGCGCCTTGCTCCGATTACCAGATGGACTCCTAAGCTTGCAAGCAACCGGGCTGTAGTTTCACCAATTCCGCTGCTTGCCCCAGTAATCACAACCACTTTTCCTTTAAGTAAAGATCTCATTCATTCATCTCCTCCTTAAGTTCTTCCCTATAGAGCACCATACCTGCATGGTAAAGGATACCGTTGATAAAATCACCGTTAGCAGTGAAGCCTGTATCATCGACATATTCAATATGATTGCCCTTGATTATATATCTACCTTGATAGGCGCTTTTACGGTCACCTCTAGCTTCGTCATAACGCCCATTCGGAAGCAGTTTATGCCGAATATAGCCGTCAGCTGTTACCCACATGCCTACGTAAGGATGGGAATTAGCATGTTCTTTTTTCATTTCTCCATCTCCTTTTACATTTAAATGATGACTGACACTCCAATTTTGATAGGTTGAAAAAGAAAATAAGAAAATCCATATAGCAGCTAAGAAAACTTTCATCAAATCCTAACCCTCCATTTGAAGTGGCTGATCATGAATTAATTATGCATCCTAGCAGAAAGAAGGAGATAGTCGGAAGATACATAATTATTGCCTAATTCTCTAATTGAAGATAAGATAGAAAAAAGAAAAATGTACAGTTATTGGTAAAAACGGAGGGATTGCCCATGAGTCGAATAATGGAACTAGTAGAGTTACTGGATAGAGAAGTGACAATGGATGGAGCGCATGAGACTTTAATATCCGGCTTAAGGTTTGTGCGTGCGTCACAGATTTCTGAACCTATGTATTCTGTTTACGAACCTTCCCTATGCGTCGTGGCCCAAGGTTCAAAAGTAGTTATGCTCGGAAAAGAAAGCTATGAATATGATGCGGCAAGTTATTTGACCGCTTCTGTGCATTTGCCGATTACAGGCCAGGTGGTGAAGGCATCGCCGGATAAGCCTTATTTATGTGTCAATCTGCAGCTTGATATGAACTTAATTTTAGAAGTCATACAAACATCTAATCAAGTTACATCAGATTGCCCCCCGGGTTGCGGTTTGATAATTAGTCGGGTAGATGACTCGCTTCTTGAGGCGGTAATGCGGCTTATCAGACTACTGGAAACTCCCCAGGATATTCCAGTCCTTGCCTCTAGTGTCCAGCGTGAGATTGTTTACCGTATTCTACAGAATGATCAGAATGACTCCTTAAAGCATTTTGCACTTGTAGGCAGTCAGGGGCAGAGGATTGCGAAAATCATTGGAATATTGAACCAGGAATTCGATCAACCATTAAGGGTGGACAAATTAGCGAAAGAAGCCAGTATGAGTACTTCCTCTTTTTACTATCATTTCAAGGAAGTCACGGGAATGAGCCCGATTCAGTACCAGAAACAACTGCGCCTACAGGAAGCACGCCGATTGCTTTTAACAGAAAATATGGAAGCGGCAGAGGCCGCGTTCCAAGTAGGGTATGAAAGTCCATCTCATTTCAGCCGGGAATATAACAGAAAGTTCGGTCTGTCCCCAATCAAAGATATACGACGTCTACGTGAAATGTTTCAATAAGAGAAAATACTATTCTGGTATGGGGATAGGAAAAAAACTAACTTGACGTGGCTTATTTTTAAATAGCAGTGTTTGTTTAAAACTTAATGGGAATCATATATAAGCGACTTTTAATATGTTTGATTCAGTATCTAAGCTGGGTTGTAAATCTATCAACACAGACTTTAATAAAGATTCCAATTTTATACAGGGATACTATACTCATTTAATTACTGATGCTAGTTGGCTAAAAGGCTTTTATTTACCTAGGTTAAAAAATAGAATGGAAGCAGATGAAAACATATTCAATCGATATCATAATGACTTTCTATTACTAAACATCAAATTGTTAGATTATAATGCTTCACAACAATTAAGTGAAGCATTAAGTATAAGTGGTACTATCATTGAAACAGAAGAGGTAAAATCTAACGATATAAAAGAATGTTTCCCCTTTGTACTTGGTGATACACTATGGTAGGGGCGAACTTAAACAACTACTAACAGTGCTCACCCTTGAGCAGATTATAGGTTATATAGAGACTTCTGTTGATAAGGGCTTAATCTGGAAGCAGCAGAATCAATGAAGGATTTGGATGAATGTGAAATATATCTTGTGAATATTTCCGAGAATGAATCAGGTTCTGTTTATGTTTATGAAGTATGGGCAAATGAAGATGCCCATCAAGCATCTCTAGGTCTCGAAGCCACCAAAACATTAATAAGTCGTGCGAAACCAATTATTACTGGTATGGAAAGAATCAGCACTTTCATAACAAGAGGCGGAAAGGGCATTTCAGTTAATTATAATTAAACTTCCGTAGATAAAATTAAACTTGGCTGTCATTGTGGCAGTTTTTTCTTATTTAAAGGGAAAAAAATGTACTTACACAATTGTGGGCTTTCGCCGGAGAGCAAGCTTTAGCCTGTGGGGTCTAAAGTTTGCTCTGCTTCCCGCAGGAGTCGTGTGTCCTCCGTTTTTAAAGATTACTTCGTTCCATTTTTCTTTTAAGAAAAACTAAAATTACTAGGAAAAAACGGAGCAGACGTGAATACACATATACTCTTATGGGGGTAGTGAGAAAGTCCAAGACTCCGCAGGAACTAAAGACGTGGGGAGGCATGGCGCTCGCCCCATGGAAAGTGAATGTATTCAGTCTGCGGGTGATTACCACAAACCTCCTTATCTTAGTGAGGTTGGAACATGTATTTCAATCAAATATAACCCCGAAACATTATACACACTAAAAGATATTCGGGGGTTATTTATTTTAGAAAAATAGTTGGTAAGGTCATCAGTCGATGACCTTACCAACTAATCTTAGTATGCTTTAGTTTTATTAATAATGTCATAACTCAAAGGAAACGACTTTGCCTTCGTTTACTGCAATTAAGCCGTGGTCTGTTATTTTTAGTGCTGGGCTTACTGGCAGGGACAGGGTGCTTAATGACATGATTACATTATAATGTTCGTAACCTAATGACTTTAAAGCATCTGTTAATTCTTCTACTTGTGATGCTATGACTTCTAAAGGTTCTTCCGATAGAATGCCTCCAACTGGTAGTGGCACCATGGAGAGGATTTTTCCGTCATAGACACAGCAGATGCCGCCTTGGTTTTTGATGACTTCATTTGCAGCTAGCTGCATATCTGCTTTATTTTTCCCGACTACTAATAAGTTGTGATTATCATGGGAGTAGGTGGTGGCAACAGCGCCCTTTTTTAAAATATCTCCGCCGATTAAGCCATGTGCTTGATTGTTATTTTTTCCATAGCGTTCAAATGTTTTAACTAAACAATAAGCGCTATTCATCCATTGTAATTTTCCTGCTTCCACTGCAAGTGTATCTTGTCTTTCTTCTGTAAAAGTAGAGCCATTTTGTACATGGATCGTTCGAACAGTGACACTCTTTTTCTCTGTTTCGATAGGTACTTCAAAATCCTCTGCCTTTAAGGGAGCAATCTTTACACTTTCATAGAAAGGGGCAGGGAATTGTTTGGAGACCGCTCTCTGCACATATGGGAGGTCTCGCTCAAAAACTTTTTGGCCGTTTTTATATACAGCATCAATGGAAAAGTCTGCGACATTACTCACCATTACAAAATCAGCTATTTTGCCTGGGGCGATAACGCCTCTATCATACATTCTCATCCGCTGTGCAGGAGTATAGGTGCAAGCATAAATGGCATCCTCCATGGACATCCCCATGGCAATAGCTTTCTTCAGCAAGACATTTAAATGGCCTCTTCTTTGAAAAGAATCTGCCATTACATCATCTGTCACAAAGCAAAAATGTTCTTTAACTGGATTTGCACTGAGATAGTCGATTACTTCTTTTGTCATCGATTTCTCTTGAATTTCTAAAAACATGCCAATTGCAATTCTTTCCATCATTCCTTCCACAGTCTGGTGAGTATGGTCGGAGCCGACGCCAGCAAAAGCAATTCCTTGTAATTCATCATCTAATAGTTTAGGAACATGGCCTTCAATTATTAGTTCAGGATAGTTGCTGCGAACAAAGTCGAGAATTTGATTGGTTTTGCAATCTGGCTTTGTGAGAACATCATAGTAATTCATGATTTCGCCTAGGCATTTGATGGACTCTGTCTGCAGCAGTTCTTCGATATCCTCTATTTCAATTGCGCCGCCGGTCGTTTCCATTGCAGTAGCGGGAACAGAGCTCGGAATGCCATAAAACATATCGACCACTTCATTTTTGCTTGCCTTAATCATTTCTTTTACCCCAGCAATTCCAAAAACATTGGCCATTTCATGGGGTTCTGGAACGATAGTTGTTACTCCATTCTTTATTAATCCATAGGAAAAGGTTGCAGGTGTAACCATCGTACTTTCAATATGCAAGTGAATATCAATTAAGCCTGGAATGATATATTTTCCATCAGCGTCAACCGTCTCTTTTGCTTGGAAAAATTCTCTTCCCTTTTTTCCGATATAAAAGAACTTTCCATCTTTAATCGCGATATTTTCTTTTCTAAATTGTTTAAAATAACTATTAAACACAATTCCGTTCAAAACGAGTGTATCTACTTGCACGAAAAACCCTCCTCTATTCCACTAGTACCATTTGATTCTGTGGAATAATTACCGTTACTTCTTGTCCGTTTTTAAATGGCTCAACCATTTCTTTATTAATCGTGAAATCACCGAGGGCTGTTTCTACCACATATTGATAGCTTCTGCCAAGGAATGTCGTAATTTTAATGATTCCCTTCATTCCATTCGTTGGGATAGCATCTATGCTTGGCTCCATCATAAAATCATCGGGACGAATGGCGCCCACTTTTTTATTGAGATTTTCCATATGTGCATGTCGATCAACCTTGAAGATCAATCCAGCTTTTTCAAGCTCGATATGATCCTCATGATCTATTCGTTTATCAAAAGGAATGAAGTTTTTAAAGCCGATAAAGTCAGCAACGAACTTTGTTTCGGGATATTGATAAATGGTCGCTGGGTCGCTCAGCTGTTCAATGACTCCTTTATTCATAATGGCAACTTGATCTGAAATCGAGAAGCATTCTTCTTGGTCATGGGAGACGTAAACAGTAGTGATTCCTAGTTCTTGCTGAATTCTGCGAATCTCTACTCTCATATTGACTCTAAGGTTTGCATCAAGATTACTTAGTGGTTCATCAAATAGTAGAATATCAGGTTCGATTACTAAAGCTCTTGCGATTGCCACACGTTGTCTTTGACCACCAGATAGCTCGCTGGGAAATCGTTGTTCAAATCCCCTTAAGTTTACAATCTCCAGCATATTTAAAACGCGTTTCTCGATTTCCTTTTTGTTGATTTTTCGTAATCGCAAGCCAAATGCAATATTGTCAAAAATAGATAGATGAGGAAAGAGCGCATAGTTTTGAAAAACAAAGCCGAAATTTCGTTTGTTAACAGGAACCTTTGTATAATCTTTACCTTCAAAAATAAATTTTCCTTTACTTGCTTCTAAAAATCCTGCAATTAAGCGCAATGTCGTTGTTTTTCCACAGCCGCTTGGACCTAACAGGGAAACAAGCTGTCCTTTTTCAATACTTAAATTAAAATCTTCTAATATATTTTTCTTTTCATATGCAACAGATACATTTTCTAAAGTAAATAAAGCCATTTTTATCCTCCATTATCTTTTCGTGAAATAAGACAATCCCATTAATCTTTCCACTACAAACATAAAGATAGCAGTTAAGAACATTAATAGAACAGAGATGGCTGCAACAGTAGGATCAAAATAATTCTCTACATAAAGCAGCATTTGAATAGGGAACGTACTGACACCGGGTCCAGTCATATAAACCGAAATATCCACATTGTTGAAGGACTCTAAAAAGGCAATCATGACAGCCGCGATAATGCCAGATTTAATGTTCGGCAATACGACACGAAAGAATGTACCAATTCGATTCGCACCAAGACTAAGTGCCGCTTCTTCTATGGAAAAATCAAAGTTTGCCAGACTAGAAGAAATGACGCGAATAATAAATGGCAGCATGATGACTGTATGACCGATAAATAAGGATAAATAAATAGGAAGGTTATAGGTCACAACAATATAACGCAAAAAAGAGAAACCTAGAACGATTCCTGGAATAAGAATCGGAGAAACGAAGATAGCATTAATGATCCCTTTGCCAGCAAAGTTAAAGCGGCTAAGCGCATAGGCTGCTGGTACACCAAGTAGTAATGCTAAAATGTTTCCTGCTATGGATACAATAATGGATGTTTTAAAGGTGCTTAAAAACATTTCCACTTTAAAAATATTCTCATACCATCTAAGGGAAAACTCTTCTGGAGGGAATTTCAGAATACTTCCACTCTCAAAAGAGGTAATCGATATTATTACAAGCGGCCCAAGTAAAAAAATAAAAACAAGGATCGTAAACAGGGCCAATCCTCTATGTTTTTCCTGCATACACGTTTACCCCTTTGGATTTAGTTTTTTCGCAACACCATTCATGATCGAAATAATGATAAAGGTACAAATAATCATTATAGTTGCCACAATAGAGGCAAGTTTCCAGTCATTTAAGGTAATTGCATTTTGATAAAGAAAAGTGGAGATAACCCGTTGTTTTCCACCGAGCAAAGCAGGCGTAGTATATGCGGTAAAGCTGCCCACAAATACTAAAATACTTCCAATTACAAGGCCGGGAACACATAATGGCACAATGATTTTCATAAAGGATGCCATTTTGGAAGCACCAAGACTTTCTGCTGCACGCAGTAAATCACTGTCGATATTCTCCATTACACCAACAAGCGTTACGATAATTAATGGAAGAAAAAGGTGAACTAAACCGATAATAATTGCATTAGGCGTATATAAAATATTTAAAGGTTCTTGGATAAGCCCTAGACTCAATAACGTTTTATTTAACACACCATTTTTCCCAATAATAATCATCCAGCTAAAGGAACGAACAACAGGACTTGTCAGCAATGGAAAAATCGTGAATAACAGGAGAACCGCCTTTCTTTTGCTAGGAAGCTTCGCAATATAATAGGAAACTGGAAAGCCAATTAAAATACAAATAAAAGTTGTGAGTAAACTAACGCGTAAAGTAGTAAGAAGGATATCGATAAAGTATTTATCCTTAAAAAAGTCGATATATCCTTGCAAACTAAAGGATCCTCCCTCATTAAAGGTTGTCCCCATCATTGAAAGAATAGGTATTAATAAAAATATCGTTAAAAATAATACTCCTGGCAGTAAAAGTAAATATAAATATCGTTTCTTCAAGACGTCACTCCCTTTCCTCAAAGTGACCATTCAAAATATCAATAAACATCTGGAAGAAGGCATCAGCATCTACTTGTAGGGAAATATGCAAATTCGCTTCTCTTTGTAGACGATTTTGAAAATCACAGACGAGCTGACCATCACATAATTCACTTCTTGTTTCAACATCGACAAAATACTTTTCTGTTTGTACTAGGCCTTTGTTGAGGGCAATTCCTACAGCGAGCGGGTCGTGCATAGCGCAAGCATGGACTCCGTACCGGTTAAAATATTTTTGTTGATAGTCATTTGTACTTTGAGCAATATAATCTTGTAAAGATTTATCCGTTATTAACTGAAGATGATCTTTCGTTAATAATGCTTTTCTTGTTACATCTAATCCGACTTGCGTGATAGCAGGAAAGCCTGCATGTAAAACAATTTTTACAGCTTCGGGATCAACATAGCTGTTAAATTCAGCAGTTGGCGTTACATTACCTGGTCCCTTTACAACCCCGCCCATAAAAATAACTTCTTTCACGTGATTCGTGATTTGCGGACATTTTTTAACGGCTAAAGCTAAATTGGTTAAGGGGCCAGTAAACACTAATGTTACTTCGCCCGAAAAGCTTAAAATGGAATTGATTAAAAAGTCAGGAGCGAAGCCATCACTCACTGGATGAGTGACAGCTGTCTCCTTTAGTGCTCCGCCTAAACCATCTTCTCCATGTATGCGATGTTCGAAGAATGGTGCTCGTACGAGGGGAGTGGCAGCTCCTTTTATTACTGGAATATGATTTGCTTTTACTAAATCTAGTATTTTGCATGTGTTTGTTGTTGCTTGATCCAGGGAGACATTTCCATTAACAGTTGTAATCCCTAGAATATCAAATGATTTGCTTTTTACAGCTAGTAGAATACCAATTGCATCATCAATGCCAGTGTCTACATCCAATATCAGCTTCTCTTTCATGATGACCCTCTTTTCTATTATTGAACTAGCTCGCGGTTCCAGCGATCAATCCAGCCCTTTAAGTTATCGTTGATAAATTTCATATCTAATGTGTGCAAGCTGGTGATTACCTCTTCGCCATATGTTAACCCTTGTGCTTCTTCTTCTGTTAATTCGACTTGCGTATTAACCGGTGAATCTACTTTATTTTTAGCTGATTTTTCTTGTGCTTCTTTTCCTAAAATATAGTTGATGAATTTTTCTGATAGTTCTTTTTGGTCTGAACCTTTTACGATGTTTACTGTATTCATAACGGCATATCCACCTTCAGCAGGTGTAACAAATTCAGCATTAGGGACTGCTTCTTTTAAATCAGCAAAGTACATTTCCATGATTGGCCCAGCGGCAATTTCTCCTTGAGCAAACATATTTACATATTCAGAAGTTTGACCATATTCTTTTACAACGCTTGGCATTAAGGATTTTAATTGTTCAAAGGCTTTATCTTCGCTAAAAGTTTGTTCACCGCTAACTAAAGAAGCCACGTCTACCATCATTGGCCCTGTTGTAGAGGTAATGCTAGGGATCGTAATTTTTCCCTTTAAATCTGCACTCCATAGGTCTTTCCAAGAAGCAACGGGTTTTGCTACTTCATCTGGATTATAAGCAATTCCAAATTGCGCTATGGTATAGGCAGGTCCGTACTCTTCACCAAGTGGAGCTTTAGCCGTTTCATAAATATTGTCTAGATTAGTCAGCTTGCTGCGATCAATCGTTTCAAAAACATTATCTTCAATTCCTTGCTGGGCGTAATAGTCGGATAAAAAGATGACGTCAACATCTGAATTTCCTTGTCTCACTTTATTTAAGCGGTCTGCATTATTACCTGTATCTAAGACGATTTCTACATTGTTCTCTTTTTCGAATGGTGCATAAATTTCACTGCGGAAGAAATCTTCATTAAATCCCCAAGTGGAAACAACTAGCTTTTCTTTTTTTTCTTTGCTGTCTGATGCGCCATCGGAACTGCATGCTGCTAATAATAAAAAGGATGATGCGGCTACTGCACTAACTAATTTTTTCATTTTCATTTTAGAACCCTCCGAATGATTTTGTTTTTTTAGGCTTTAAGAAACTCTCTTTCTCGCAAGCTATTAAATAATAAAAAAAGACAAGCTTAAATAGAATTATCCTTCTACTTAAGATTGTCTTTTCTTTGTAAACAAAGATTAAACTTATCTTTTGTATATAGTGGCGTTCTGCTTAGATAAATCCAAGAAGAAATCCAAGATTAATGTTTAGTTAATACAATGTTTGTAAAAGCAAGCTGTGTGAAAGAATCATAATCCCTAAGAATCGCTTCAATATTCCAATTTGTCGTTTCTTCTAGTTGTTCTTTTAGCTTTTTCTTAAAAAGTAAGGACAGATGAAAGTCAACCTCTTGTTTAAGGCTCGGTACTTCTCCTTCGAGAGCAGCAGAGCGGGGGGCACGTGGATGCTTCGCTTGAAGTGTAATCACATTCTGATCAATCGTTACCTTCAATAATGTCGTTCCAGCACCAAACAAATCCTTTGAAATCTTATTGTATACCTGAGATAAAAATCTCTTCATTTCATTTGCATCGATGATAAATCACCTGCCAAACTATTGATATTGGTTATTATACATATCATTTTTGAATAATTCAATAGAATGTGCGGATTTTGGCGAAAAAAATATAAATTTGTCGTTTCTGGAGGAAATAACATGGTAAAAAACGAACTATGGAGAGATTTGTGAAATGTGTTCTACAGTTTCTCTATAGAGAATCTTTGCTGGAATAGCTAAAGGAAAATTAATTTTAATATTGATAAAATTTTATATATTCCTAACTTTAGTATATTCTCTTTTATTTTTCTAGTAGGAGGGAAGATTTTTTTACATTATTTTAGTGTAAGAGAGAGAGTAGTCATGATAGATTGTAATGTTGCATGAAGAAAATTCTTCTTTTTATAACGGTGATAAAGAAACTGTTTATATATTCCTAACTTAGTTTTTGTGCAAATGAACAAGGAAATTTGGTTGGTTTATCAATTGTTAAAGGGCTTACAATGAAATAGAATGAAACCGTATTCAAATGGTTCTATTTGCAAATGGTTTATAAGGGGTATACACCAATTTTAGTAATATTACCAAACAAGGGCAGAACAAAGGATGATTTTTGGAAGATTCGAATGTAATAGACCGTTATTGTCAAGATTAATAGATTAGGAGGATTATTTATGGCAGCTGGGTTAGAGATTAGTTGGATTGGAGCTTTATGTGGTTTGGCGCTGGCAATTATTTTAATTTTGTTTAAGTTAGCCCCAACTTATTCCCTTATTTTAGGGGCGATTGTTGGAGCATTTATTGGTGGTGCTAATTTTTCAGAGACAATTACGATTTTAGTGTCAGGGACTCAAAGTGTTCAAGGAACAGTTATCCGTATTATTGCTGCAGGGGTTTTTGCAGGTGTCATGATGGAATCTGGGGCAGCAGAAACAATTGCCAAGTTTATTGTTGATAAACTCGGTGGGACAAAGGCTAT
The DNA here is from genome assembly GCF_038006945.1 of Niallia sp. FSL M8-0099. Lineage (NCBI taxonomy): Bacteria > Bacillati > Bacillota > Bacilli > Caryophanales > Bacillaceae > Niallia > Niallia sp. FSL M8-0099. The sequence goes on along the minus strand of NZ_JBBOWF010000002.1, from coordinate 800,944 downwards.
GCTATCTTTAGCATTAGCTACGATGATCATTACAGCGGTAGGAGTATTCATTCCCGTAGCGGTATTAATTGTCGCACCAATTGCTCTGTCTGTGGCAAAAAAAATGGGTTATTCTAAGATTGCTGTCTTAGTTGCCTTATCCGGAGGGGGAAAAGCAGGAAATATTATATCTCCTAATCCTAATACAATTGCTGCAGCAGGCGGATTTGAGCTTCACGTTAACCAGGTAATGATAGGGGGACTTATTCCAGCTATTTTTGGTGTAATTGTCACAGTATTCCTTGCATCGCTAATTAAGTATAAAGGAACGAAAGTGACAGATCAGGAGGCGGAAGAACTAGAAAATGCAAACGTCTCCAATTTACCGGCTTTATCTAAAGCTTTAATAACTCCAATTATTGCTATTGTTCTATTGATGATTAGTCCAATAGGAGCATTGCTTGGAATAGATGTACTTACAAAATTGAACATTGACTCCTTGTTTATTTTGCCTTTTGCGGCAGTTGTCGGTACGCTGGCGTTAGGGAAAAAAGAAAAGCTGCTGGATTATTGTACAGCTGGCTTAAATAGAATGACACCAACCATTTTAATTATTATTGGTGCAGGTGCTATTGGTGGATTGATTACTGCTTCAGACTTGCCTTCACAAGTAGTTGCCTTAGTAGAATCATCTGGCATTTCTGGCACATTCCTTGCTCCAATTGCAGGAACTTTAATGGCAGCCGCTACAGCATCTACTTCAACAGGGGTTATTTTGGCAACTGGTTCATTCTCAGAAGCAATCTTGAATACTGGCGTCGCACCTATAGCTGCAGCAGTGATGACACATACTGGCGCTACGGTGATTGACCACTTACCACATGGAACTTATTTTCATGTTACTCGCAACGCTATGAATATGAGTATGGCAGACAGAATGAAAGTGGCAGGTTATGAAAGTATTGTTGGCTTAAGCATGACTATTGTAGCAATTATCCTATATGGATTTATTTTATAAAAAGAGGTGGAAGCAATGGGGAAAACATTTTTATTAGCTCCTGATTCATTTAAAGAAAGTATGACAGCAAAAGAAGTATGTGTTGCTATGGAAGCAGGGATAAAAAGAGCAATCCCTGATGCAGAATGTATCCATGTTCCAATGGCAGATGGCGGAGAGGGGACGGTTCAATCACTAGTAGACGCTACAGGCGGTACACTAGTTACAAAGGAAGTTACAGGACCCCTTCATACACCAGTTTTAGCACAGTATGGTATTTTAGGAGACGGTAAGACTGCTGTCATTGAAATGGCATCTGCAAGCGGAATCCATCATGTTAACAAAGAAACAAAAAATCCCCTTATTACCACAACTTTTGGAACAGGGGAATTAATAAGGGAATGTATAGAGCAAGGCATTACAGATATTATATTGGGAATTGGCGGGAGCGCAACAAATGATGGCGGAACGGGTATGGCCGCTGCGCTTGGCTATAAATTTTTAGATAAAGATGGAAATGAATTGTTGTTTGGCGGCGGTTATTTAAATGAACTTAATACAATTGATTGTTCTCATGTTATCCCACAGTTGAAAAATGTGCATATATTGGTTGCATCGGATGTCACAAACCCATTGTGTGGAGAAAATGGAGCATCGGTTGTCTTTGGTCCCCAAAAGGGTGCTACTCCAGAGATGATCCAAATTTTAGATAGAAACCTACGTCACTACGCTAACAAGGTGAAAGAGTATCTTGGAATCGATATAGTAGATACAGCTGGTGCAGGTGCTGCAGGTGGCCTAGGGGCAGGTTTACTTGCTTTCACTCATTCAACGATGAAGAAAGGAATAGATATCGTAATCGAATATACCAATTTAAAGGAAAAGTTAAAAGCAGTAGATTATTGTTTTACAGGAGAAGGCGGCATTGATTTTCAAACAAAGTTTGGCAAAGCCCCATATGGAGTTTCACAAGCAGCTAAAAGTGTGAACCGTGACATTAAAGTAATCGCACTGGCAGGGTGTATTGGTCAGGATGTGGAAGTTTTGTACGAAGAAGGTTTTGATGCCATTTTTGGGATTGTCCCTGGAGCAGCTTCGATTGACACTTTGCTGGCTCAAGGAAAAGAAAATCTTGCAAGAACGGCAGAGAGTATTGCAAGACTATTAAAATAGCATTGCTTGATTTCATACGAGTATATAGCTGAAGCTGTTCCTTTGACTTAGGAGCAGCTTCTTCACTTGATACGATTAATTAACATAAAGATTAGTTCTACAAGATCCAATATATTTTTAGGATCTTTCCCTGTAATTTTATGAATACGATTCAATCGATAATTTAATGTATTTCTATGTACAATCAGCTGGCTGGCTGTTTCATTCATATTCATATTGCAGTTAAGGTAAGCCTGGAGTGTCTTGATAAGTTCATCATTTGTTTCCAGCAAGTCTGACTGAAGGGCTGTTTTTTTTATTTTTTGCAAAGAATAAGATAAATCGGCAATAAACTCACAATCAGCATAAAATATGATTTTCTGATGAAGAAACAACCCTTTTAGTACTTTTAATGCCAATTTTGTCTGAAGAAAACCATCCGCGATTTTATCATTTATTTTGCTAACGGAAATAAAGATATCTTGATATTTAGCTAGATTCTCTAGCAGCTCTTCCATGTTGTTTGGCTCTTGCACAACCACACATAGTGTATTTTGATAGGGCTGAAAGAAAGGAAAGTCTTTGACTATAGTCTCATCAACGTTTTTCTGAAATTCGATATAGACTAGTTGACTTGGTTTATTTAGCTGAACATTATAGGAGGATGCCTGGTCTATTAAATCCTTTGTATAAATAGTATTTGAGTCTATTAATAAGTTGAAAAATTCCTGTTTTACATTCTTTCTCCTATTTTCTTTTTCGGAAGCAATGCTCTGTTCAATTAATAGCAGAACGGTTGACTTCACTAGTTTTCCAAAAGGGCTGGTTTCCTTTATCTCCCCGCTAATACCAACTACTCCTAATATAGTCTTATTCCATTCAATAGGCAGATTAATTCCTTTCTTGACAAATTCTTCATCCTTTTCAATAGGAACTATTCTTTTTTGTTTGATGGCAGCAACTGCACCATGATGGAGCGTGCCGATTCTTTCTTTATTGCCACTGCCAATGATAATGCCAGTTTTATCCATAATATTAATATTATATGGAATATCCTTCATCATTTTATTTACAATTTTTTGTGCCTGTTTGGGTGTTAATTCATACATTTTAACTGGCTCACCACCTTTTAAATAAGAAAGAAAAATACTTGCTATTATATAGTATATATGAGAATTAGATATTTGATTTTTTATATTGCAAAGGAATAGTCGAAAGCACTTCATTTAATGGAAATTAAAAGTAGAGAGAAAACCAAAACAATTCAGTACTCTAAAAAATATCTGGATACTTTTTTTGAAAATACTTTAAAAGAATGGGTAAATTTTTCTGAAACTCTAAACAAATCTGCTGGCCTAATGGAGCGGCGTAAATATTCTTTTGGCAAAACGGGCAGACATCCTTTTCTTTGAATATGTGTTTTACATTCAAGGGAAAAGGTTTAGTAGAATTTCCAATTAGAAAGTGATAATCATGATTTTCTATGCGGAATAAAATTTCCAGTCCCTTAAAGCTGCTTGACGGATAAATCTTGGTTACCTCAATAGGAAGTTCGTTAATCAAAAGCATAGTTAGAATCAATCCTTAATATTTATTGTATAGTCTTATTAATAAAATAAACTATATCATTAAATGATAGCGTGTTCAAATAGGAATAAACACCACAAATCAGCCAATACTGTGGTGGTAAAGAAATTTATTTTTCCTTCATAAAATCCATAATCTTATCCTTCAAATTTCCGATACTTCTATAAACAATATAATTATCTGTTTTGGTATGTATGATGATCCTGTCAGTGTTTCCATAAGGGAGACCAATTCGTATTCCGCTTATTTCTTTCCCGGCATATGTTTCATCATTTGTTACTGCTGTTATATCTGATAAGAGTATTTCAATGGTGCTTAGCTGTCATTTTATTTGTAACTTGTTATTGTTTTTTGTTACTTTGACTTCCAACATTCCCATTCACTCCTTTTAACTATGTTTACGGAGATGATGGGGAAAAGTTTCATGGGATAAGTAACTCTCTAAAAGAGTATGAGCAAGCATACTGACTGGTCTTAACACAAAGTTTTATTGCTCTGTATAACTTGGTGTGAGCATGAAAAAGAAATGGAAATGGTGGGAAAGTTCTGATGATACTCCGGTGTTTTTTCTTAGCAGGTTGTTGTGTTTTGATTACTTGCGCTTTGTGTGAATTCCTTTCTTCATTTATGTTTAGTTGAATCACTTGAAATGGTATCATAGAGAAATATTAGGTTTTTTCCAATATATACTAAGAAAAAAGAGGATGGATTCTAGATGACTGCCGTTATTAAGATGATAAGGGTTTCAGGAGGAAGCTTTTGTTTGAGACTTTATAAGAATCGCTCCTCTGAATGCTTTTCTATTCATCTTCATAAACTAACGAAGGGTGATTTTTTTGAAGAATGTTTTTACTATTTACCGAAATGATTGGATTCGTATTTTTAAGGCGCCTGTTGCGGCACTTCTAATTGTGGCTTTAATGGTGCTGCCATCTCTATATGCTTGGTTTAATTTGGCGGCTTCATGGGATCCATATTCGAATACGAGTGGGATAAAAATTGCAGTAACAAGTGAAGACGAAGGAGCAGTTATTCGCGATTCCTCCGTCAATATTGGCGATGAAATTGTTTCAAGCTTAAAGAAAAATGATAAGCTTGGCTGGGAATTTGTAAGTAAAGAAAAAGCGAAGGAGGGTGTTACGAAAGGAGAGTATTATGCCAGCCTGTACATCCCTCATGATTTTTCCGCTAAGATTGCAACTATTTTAGAGGACAAACAAGTAAAACCAGAGATTGATTATAGTGTAAATGAAAAGTTAAATGCAATCGCACCAAAGATGACTTCTACTGGTGCCTCGACGATTGTGCAGCAAGTAAAGGAAAACTTTATTCATACGGTAAGTGAATCCGTATTGAGTGTATTTAATGATGCTGGAATTAAGCTGGAAGAAGAATTGCCGACGATTAGAAATATAGAAGAGAAAATTTTCGCATTAGAAAAAGAAGTTCCGAAAATAAATGAATTAGGAGAAAAAGTAGTAACACTGGAAGGTAAGTTGCCTGAAATCAATAAACAAGCACAAAAAATTTTAACATTAGAAGCAGCTTTTCCAGATATTAATGAAGCGAGTAAAAATATCCTGTTATTAGAAGAAAAGCTTCCGGAACTAGATAAGGTTGGTGAAGGCATTCTAGTCTTACAGGAAAAGGCGCCAGAAATTCAAAAGTTAGCGGATGGCGTGATGGAGCTAGATGCTCATTTTTCTGACATTAGTGAAATGGTAACAAAAGCATTATCGAATGTAGAAGACATGCAGTCATTTTTGGAAACAGCAAGTGGTTCATTAGAGAAAATCGAACAAGGGATAAATAACGGGAAGCAATTAGCAGATACACTGCCGGCGTTTATCGATGCAAATGGGCAAGCGCTCGATGCAGTAGGGCCAGTATATAAACAAAATCTTCTTCTCCATCAGAAAACGGCTGATGCTGTTCACCAATTTGCTGCATTAGTTCAAAATGGTAATCTTACTGAAGAGGAAGCAAAAACAAATGCAGTAGCTTTGCAAGCACAAGTGCAAACTAGTATCGATAGTTTAACACGTTCCGTTGCATTATTTACTACTCTAAATAGTGTAACTCCAAATGGAGATGATGCTCTTTTGTCTGAAATTAAAGACTTACAGGCATTACAAACCAATTTTCAGCAAGAAAAAAAGCTGCTACATACGATTCAAGCAGAGGATAAGGAGAAAGCATCCAGTTTATTGGCGTTGTCGCAAGAGGCAATTGAGCTTAGTACTACTCTAATGAATCGTTATGACAAGCAAACAGAGCCAGCTATACATCGTGCTATAGAGGGGATAAAGGATTCGGCTCAAAATGCAATGAATGATTTGGAAAGTGCACAGGCGAATATACCAAAGCTAGAAGAGATATTAAAAAATACGGATGAGTCACTTGCCTTTGCGCAAGAAGAATTAACAAAGCTTCATTCTGACTTACCTACAATAGAAAAGAAGATTCATGAAGCAACAAACCTTATCAAGAAAAATACGGACAAAGTTTTAGCAGGCATTAATGATGCCGCAGAATTTTATCAAAAATCTTTTCCGAGTCTGAAAGAGAAGATTCATGCAGCAGCAAACTTTGTTCGTAATGATCTTCCCGCGGCTGAACAAGATATTTCTAAAGTAGCTGCATTTATTAAGACGGATTTACCTAGAGTGGAAGATGCTGTTCATAAAGCGGCAGATATGGTACAAAATGAATTGCCAAATTTAGAAGCGACGTTGACTAAAACGGCAGATTCTATTCGGAAATTTGAAGATGAATATGATTTAGGGGAAATTATTTCCTTGTTGAAAAATGATATACAACAAGAAAGTGACTTTATATCAAATCCGATTGTATTAAATGAAAATTCTTTATTTCCTATTCCTAATTATGGATCAGCGAATTCGCCTTTTTATACAACCTTGAGTTTATGGGTTGGTGCCTTGCTGCTCATTTCTTTATTACGCGTGGATGTTCGAGATCCTGAGGGGATTTACACACCGAACCAAGTATACTTTGGCAGATGGCTCACCTTTGTCACAATTGGATTATGTCAAAGCTTGATTGTGACACTAGGAGATATGTTTATTTTAAAGGCATATGTAGCTGAACCAGTTGCATTCGTATTGTTCAGCATGTTTATCAGCTTAGTATTTATGACAATTGTTTATACATTAGTTTCTGTTTTTGGCAACTTAGGTAAGGGATTAGCAATTATTTTTCTTGTATTGCAGCTATCTGGTTCTGGAGGGACTTTTCCTATTCAAGTTGCACCACCTTTTTTCCAAAAAATTAATCCTTACCTACCATTTACACATGCGATCAACCTGTTAAGAGAAACCGTAGGTGGGATGGTAAAGGAAAAAGTACTATTTTCAATCAGTATGCTTATAGTCTTTAGTGTAATTGCTTTGATTATTGCTCTATTTTTAAAAAAGCCATTAGCAAATGGAACAAGAAAAATGACAGAAAAGGCAAAAGCAAGCGAGATTATACATTAATAGGGACTACGTGGATAAGGAATCTCCCATTATGGAAAGCGAAGGACTGTTTCTACATGATAGAACAGTCTTTTTGCTTTTATTTTTAAGAATAATGTAATGCCGAAAAGGGTAAAAGAAGGAAGGAATCAGCCTTATTAAGTGTTTATGTTAATTATGTAAGCTTCAAGGAAAACTGATGTTGGCTGAAAAAATTCGACTTTAGCTGAAAAGCCAGTGAGATTGGCTGATAAAACAGAAGTTTGGCTGAAAAGCCCCTAACTTTGGCTGATAAAAATGAAGTTTGGCTGAAAAGCCCCTAGCTTTGGCTGATAAGATCGAAGTTTGGCTGATAAAAATGAAGTTTGGCTGAAAAGTCCCTAACTTTGGCTGATAAAAATGAAGTTTGGCTGAAAAGTCCCTAACTTTGGCTGATAAAAATGAAGATTGGCTGAAAAGCCCCCAGTTTTGGCTGATAAAAATGAAGTTTAGCTGAAAAGCCCCTAGCTTTGGCTGATAAGATCGAAGTTTGGCTGAAAAGCCCCTAGCTTTGGCTGATAAAATCGAAGTTTGGCTGATAAAAATGAAGTTTGGCTGAAAAGCCCCCAGTTTTGGCTGATAAAATCGAAGTTTGGCTGAAAAGCCCCTAGCTTTGGCTGATAAGATCGAAGTTTGGCTGAAAAGCCCCTAACTTTGGCTGATAAAAATGAAGTTTGGCTGAAAAGTCCCTAACTTTGGCTGATAAAACAGAAATTTGCCTGAAAACCCAACAGATTTGACTGATAAAACCCCATTTAGGCTAGAATCCTCTCATCTTTGCCATAATGGGAAGCCTTTTTCCAGTAATTTCTCCTATATTTTACTACTCCTTTGACATAAACAGCTGATGGCTAATGGTCCATTGTAAGTATTTGCTTTCCAAACTCAAACTATTGAAACATACCTGAAATACTACAGAAAAGAATTAATATCTTCTCCATTCAGCTATGGAAGGTTGGCAGGTTTTAATATCATCAACAAATAAAATACTATTCTACTTACTTAATCTTCTGCTTGTGTTAGGACTACTAATAGGATTTATTTCTCTAATCTAATGGAAAAAAATACTATTGTAAACGTATTATCCTTTTTATTGACAACTTGTATATACATCTATATCATTAGTTTTATGACATGTATATACAAGATTCGACAAGATTTGCAAACGTTTTTATTAGTATTGGAATAGAATTTACTTTCATCATAGAATAGGAGGACGTAAGAAATGAGCATAGATAAACAGCAGGTTAGTAATATAATTGAAGCGATTGGCGGCAAAGAGAATATTTCTGCTGCAACGCACTGTGTGACCAGATTACGATTTGCATTAGCAGATGAAGCAAAAGTAGATAAAGAGAAGCTTGAATCAATAGATTTAGTGAAAGGGTCGTTTTCGGCAAATGGACAATTTCAAGTTGTAATTGGTCCAGGTACGGTGGAGAAGGTTTATAAAGAATTAATCAATCAAACTGGTGCATCCGAAGGGTCGAAAGATGATGTCAAAAAAGCCTCAGAACAAAATTTAAATCCATTACAGCGTGCTGTAAAAATGTTAGCTGATATATTTATTCCGATTTTGCCTGCGATTGTAACAGCTGGTTTACTAATGGGAATCAATAATGTCTTAACAGGTGAAGGTATCTTTTTTGAGCAATCGGTGGTTCAAGCGTATCCACAATGGGCAGACTTTGCTAGTATTATCAATTTAATAGCTAATACAGCGTTTACTTTTTTACCTGGTTTAATCGGCTGGTCTGCAATGACTAGATTTGGCGGCAGTCCTTTATTAGGGAAGATACGAGTAATAATATTGTAATTGCGTATAATGATCAGGTTATTTTTAGTAATCATGGTTCAGAGAAGAAGAATACTATATTCCGAAAGTTAGAATCAAAAGAAAAATCCAAATTTAATCTATCTGATTCTTTTCTAGCAATCAATGATCGATGGGATATCTATATATCTAATAATCAGACTAATATTTTTGATCTCATTGAGAACAAGAAAACCGTACTACTTGTGTTAATAATTTTTAATTTTCTATTTCCCACACTTGTTATTTTGCTTATTAATAAGTCTTTTCAAGATAGAATTGCTCTAACAGAGCAGCATTTATTGAAAGTAGAAAAAGGGATATTCGAAAGAATCAATATAAATGAAGGGAAAGATGAAATAGGTGATTTAATAAGGAGTTATAATTTCATGGTGGTTAAAATCGATGAATTATTAGGTGAAGTGTACAAAAAAGAAAGAGAACAGCAGAAAATAGAATTAGCCAAAACAAAAGCAGAGCTTAATGCACTTCAAAGTCAAGTAAATCCACATTTTCTTTATAATACGCTTGATAGCATCAGAATGAGGAATTTACTAAATGGAGATCGAGAAAGTGCAACAGTTATTAATGAATTAGCACAGTTATTTAGAAGAATGACCAAATGGAGTGATTCATATTTTGTTACTGTCGAGGAAGAATTAGCATATGTTCAAAGATACTTAAATATTCAAAAATATCGTTTTGTAGATAGATTGAACTTTTCTATCTATGTAGAAGAGGAATGCAAGGAGCATTATATTCCAAAGATGCTGATATTAACTTTTGTGGAAAATGCCTGTATTCATGGGATTGAGAAAAAGAAAAATGGAGGAGAAATTAGCATCATCGTCTCTGCACAAGAGAATGCTATTTATATTGAAATTTTAGATAGCGGAGTTGGGATGGATGCAAAGAGATTAAGGAAAATAAGAGAGTCCCTTGAGAAAAATGATGTGACAACATCCAATTGGGAAGAAAGCACAGGAATCTTAAATGCCTATTTACGGATAAAAATGCACTATCAAGAGGAGGGGGAATTAGAAATTGAAAGCCAGAATTACACTGGAACAGAAGTATACATTAAGTTACCCATTATATAGAGATTAAGCTTGGCAGCATATTTCCAGTACAGGTGTTAATTACTTTTTCGTTTAGTGTTTCTTTCACAAATTCATTTTGAATAGGAGAAAGGTCATTTAGGAGGAATAGATAATGTTAAAAGCCCTTATTGTTGATGATGAGCCATATATTCGGGAAGGAATTAAAGTCATGATTGACTGGGGAAAATACGGTTTTGAACTTTGTTATGAAGCCGGAAATGGGGAAGATGCTCTTCAAATTATTCGAGACTATGATGTTGACATTGTTTTTACCGATATAAAAATGCCTGTTATGGACGGATTAGCATTAATTAAACAAGTAAAGCAGAGCATGGATAAGGAAATAAGATTTGTAATCTTAAGTGGATATTATGAATTTAAATATGCGAAGAAAGCTATTCAATATCGGGTCACTGATTATTTGTTAAAACCAATACAGGAAAAGGAGCTAATCGATTTACTAGAAACCATTAACAAACGATTTATAGTACTAAAGAGAAAAGAAAAAGAGGAAGAAAAAAAGAACAAGGCAATTATTGATTATCATTTAAAAAATATTTTATATGATAAATTTACCTCAAAGGACATCGAATTTGTCAAAGAAAGGTATGGGAATTTTAGAAACTATACCTTTATTAATATGGATGTTGTACAAGAAAATAGGCAGGAACGTGTTATGCCAGATGAAAAAAGGAAATGGAGAAAAATGCTCTATAAAGTAATAGAAAAAATGGTACAGGAAGAGAATTTCCTTATTCTTTATGATATAGAAAATACAAACATGGAATACTCAGTAAGTGTTGTTTGGCAATGCAATCGCTCGGAGGTTTATAGAGCAAATTATATAGAGAAACTTCACAGAAGATTAATTAGTGAAGTGCCGTTCACGGTGAAAATATATATCGGAAATACAGTACAGAAAATAGAAGAAATAACTGATTCCTATAATAAAGTAGTTTTAGGGAAAGAATATGAATATTTTTATTGTGTCGATAAATCAATCATTTATTGCGATAACACACCAGTATTTTCTTTAGAGCAATATCACTTATCTCAAAAACGGATAAATCAATATATTGATAGTATATCAGAAAATAATGAGCAAAAAATAAACATTATTGTTAAAGAAATATACGAAGAATTTCAACAGAAATGTCTGCATCCTCAATTAATAAAAAACAATCTTACTCTGTTAATTTATCAATTAGCAGACCTATGGAATAAGAATAATAAACCGAATTTTTCTAATGATGAACCCCTCCTTTTTATTCATGATCAGAAGAATATTTTATCTGGAAAAATTTCAATGGATGAGTTTTTAACCTATTCATTACATTTTGCAAACTATTTATATAGTATCAGGAATTATTCATCAAAAGACATCTTAGTTAAAATCGAAAGTGACATTGCAGAGCGCTATATGGAAAAATTGAGTTTAAGAAAATTAGGAGATAAATATAATATAAATAGTGTATATTTAGGCCAATTATTCAGTAAGAAATATGGAGTAGCCTTTAAAGATTACTTAAATGAATATAGAATAGAAAAAGCATGCCGGCTTTTAGAAGAAACTGATGACCGCATTTATCAAATAGGGACAAACATAGGTTTTCAGAATCCCGATTATTTTATAAAAAAGTTCTTACAAGTTAAGCATATGACCCCTAGAAAATATCGTCTTATGTCTAGAAGTATAAAGGAAGCATAAAGACAAGAAGCATGGAGACAGTATAAATAAAGAACTAGTTATCCTTTTTTTACTCTCCCCCGCATTAATTATAGTCACTAAAGCGGGGAGAGTTTTCCGTTAGGCAATTTTAAACAAAACTTATACCCACTTCACCACATCATCAAATTCTCTGCGTGTTTTTGGATATGGATCTTTCGCACGATAACCGAATGCTACCATGACGGAAATTCCTAAATGGCCATCTTCTAAAAGTCCTTCTTTATTTAATAACTGATTCATTTTTTCCATATGAAAGCCCTCTATAGGACAAGAATCGATGCCGATTTGGGCAGCAGCGGTCATCATATTTCCAAGTGCGATATAGGTTTGTTTAGAAGCCCAGTCAAATAAAGAACGATCGGTGTCTAAGCGGAAATCCTCCTTTTGAAATTCTTCTATCCGTTCAATCATTTTTGGAATCACTTCAGCAGGAAGCTTGGATACATTGGTAAACTGTTCTTTTAAATAGGCGGAATCATAGGCTGTATCTAATTTTGTTCTAGCTAATAAAATAACAAAATGGCTGGCGGCTGGAATCTTTGTATACGCTCCCCAAGACGATTGTTTGATTTTATTCAGCAATTCTGGATTTTCAATCACAAGAAATTTCCAAGGCTCAGTACCAAATGAGCTTGGAGAAAGACGAGCTGTTTCTAATATAAATTTCATATCACTTTCTGGAATCTTCTTCTCTGGATCAAATTCTTTTGTAGCATGACGAAAATGATAGGCAGCAAGAATTTCTTGTTTTAACTCTTCTTTATTGCGCATAATTTATCTCCCTTCTTATAACCATCTGCATTACCCCGTATTTCTTTAAGGTAACCAATTTGTTTATGAGTATAGCATAGGAAATTATTGTGGTAAAACAGTCTGATTTCTCTTCATATATATCCATTATTTGTGTATGATATATATAAAATTCCATTAATTTACAACGGAAAAGGGGAGAGTAGGCGAATGAAAAGCAAGAACACTAGCATATCTTTTTATTGCTTCTTAGCTTCTATTGTTGTCTTTATTCTAGCTAACATGATGGGGAAGTTATATGATGAAACAGGATTCAGCATTGGAATTGGGAACGATTATCTCGGTTATAGCATATTAGCAAGTATATCTATCATCCCTTTAGTCGGACTGATATTCGGATTAAAAGGCGAAAAAAGTCGCTTGAAATACCTTTCTATTGTTGGAAACTTATTAGTATTCTTGACAGTGGGCCTCTTATCAATGGCTTTAATCGTTTACGACTTCCTACCACAATAAGCCAGGATAAGTATTCAGTCTGCGGGAGATTGCCACCAACTTATCTTTCTTAAAAAAACATAGCCCCATTATAATTAGACGAATGGATTTAATATGTCCGTATAATTGTTCTAAGGGCTGTTTGGCTGGAATACTTATTCCAGTATTTTTTTTGATGAAATAACTGCAGCAGAAGGCATCTTGGTGAAGAATATAAATGAAAGCCCTTTACTGTAAAAAATAGATAAAGAATCAGTAATTTTTGCATAAAAAGAAGCAAAATCAGCTATTATTTTCTTGACACTTCTAGAATGTCACATTAATATTATGTAGACCAGTTGTTATAATACTTTTAAGAAGAGATGATCGAATGAAAAAAGGCAACAATAAAAAAGAAGCAATTCTAACTACTGCAACGAAACTATTTCAACTGCAAGGATTCCATGCAACGGGTCTTAATCAAATAATTGATGAGAGTGGTGCTCCAAAAGGCTCCTTGTATTATCACTTTCCAAACGGGAAAGAAGAAATTGCATTAGAAGCAATTAAGCGAATGCGAGAGCTAGTAGTAGAGAAAATGAAAGCAGACTTATATAGCGGGGAAACACCTGTAGCTGCCTTTCAACAACATGTGAATTCTATCGCAAATGAATTTGATCAGATGGGCTGCAGTGCACTTGAAGGCTTGCAAATTAGTCTGATTGCTTCTGAAACAGCGTTAACACATGAAACGCTGCGCTTGGCATGTGATGCTACTTTTACCGATTGGCAGGCGCTTTATACAAATAGGCTAGAGGACTTTGGCTTTGCAGAACCACTGGCAAAGGAACTGGGTATTACGTTAAATGCAATGATAGAAGGTGGGTGCATGCTTGCTCTCACGAATAAGAGCAGTAACCCCCTGCGTTGCATTTCGAATCAAATAGCAGTGCTGTTAAAACAGTGATTTTTTGGATTTAAAGGAGGAAAAGAAATATGACAATGGATATTCCCGCTAAAGGCGAAACAATTGGGAAAACGGAGTTTAAGACGGTGCCGATTATTGCCTCCTTTTTAATTGCGGGCTTTATTGGATTATTTAGTGAAACGGCACTGAATATGGCATTAAGAACAATTATTACGGATTTTAGTATTAACGAAACAACCGTACAATGGTTAACAACAGGTTATTTATTAACACTTGGAATTTTAGTGCCTGTGTCAGGACTTATTCTACAATGGTTTACGACAAGACAGTTATTTATTACTTCCCTTATTTTTTCGATTTCGGGAACGCTTATAGGAGCAATTGCGCCGACCTTTACAATCTTAATGGTTGCTCGTGTTGTTCAGGCAATTGGTACAGCACTATTATTACCGCTTATGTTTAACACAATTCTTGTGTTAATTCCCCCGCATAAACGGGGAAAAGTAATGGGGATGATGGGGTTGGTCATTAGTTTTGCTCCGGCAGTAGGGCCAACTATTTCTGGATTAATTCTTCGCTCTCTTACTTGGCACTGGATTTTCTGGATTTCCCTGCCACTGCTTGTGGTTGCGCTTGTTTTCGGCAGTATATTTATGCAAAATGTAACGACATTAACGAAGCCAAAGATTGATATTTTATCGATTATTTTATCAACAATTGGATTCGGTGGTATTGTTTACGGGTTTAGTAATGCTGGAGAAGGCGGCGGATGGGGCAGCTTAGAAGTAATTATTTCTATTGCCATTGGACTAATATCATTAATTTTGTTTGCTATTCTTCAAGTGAGAAGTGAGCAGCCAATGATGAATTTAGGTGCTTTTAAATATCCAATGTTTGTTATAGGTTTAGTACTTGTCATCATGATTATGATGGTTATGCTTTCATCCATGATTTTATTGCCGCTATATTTACAAAATGTGCTAGCATTAAGCACATTTACAGCAGGGTTACTTCTTCTGCCGGGTGGTTTAATTAATGGATTGCTTTCGCCAATTATGGGAAGTCTCTTTGATAAATTTGGTCCAAAATGGTTAGTTATTCCTGGTCTTGCACTAGCAACTCTTGCATTATTTGGATTCTCTACCATTGATATTGATACATCATCAGGTTTTATTATTGCTTTGCTGATTGTATTAATGATTGGTGTCTCTATGGTAATGATGCCGGCACAAACAAATGGCTTAAACCAATTGCCGCCTGAATTATATCCACATGGAACTGCAATTATGAATACGTTGCAGCAAGTTGGTGGAGCTATCGGAACAGCAATTGCTATTTCTCTTTTAGCTTCAGGGTCAGCGGAATATATAGATAGTGGTGCGACCGATTTAACCAACCCGTTAAGTCCATTGCTTGCCTTTACAGCTGGTGTACAGAAATCATTTAGCTTTGCGATTATTGTTGCAATCATTGGTCTAGTTCTATCGTTCTTTATCAAACGAGTGAAAGTAGACCATCCATCTCATTAATAGCAAAATAATATAATGAAAAATCGATTGGAGGAATATCGATTTGCACTTTTCAGTGTGAATCCCATTCTTTCAATCGATTTTTTTTCTTACAATTAAACCATTCCACCATTAACGCGAAGAGTCTGACCTGTAATCCAACGAGCATCTTCACTCGCTAAAAAGGCGACAACTTTTGCGATATCGTCCGTTTCTCCGAAGCGGCCGAAGGCGTTTAGTTTTTTTAGGTTTTCTAATTGTTCAGGGCTTTTGCCATCCATAAACAGCTCGGTATTTGTAGGACCAGGTGAAATCGTGTTTATAGTGATTTTTTTGGGACCAAATTCTTTTGCCAGCTGTCTTGTAATTTGTTCGACAGCTCCTTTTGTTGCTGCATATAGGCTGTAACCAGGGAACATCATTCCTGCTACAGAGGTGGAAAAATTAATAATTCTTCCTTCTGCCTCCATATGCTGAAGCGCTTGTTGGCAAGCAAAATAAGTTCCTTTTACATTGATGGAGAAATGTAAATCAAATTCTTCTTCTGTTACAGCCTTTAATGGTATAGTGTGCATTATGCCAGCGTTATTAACAAGAATATCTATTTTTCCAAAGTGCTGAAGGGTTTCTATAAATAAACGTTCTACCTCTTTAACTTTACTGACATCTGCTTGAACTGCAATAGCTTCTCCACCTTTATTCACGATGCTTGCAACAACTTCTTTAGCTTTTTTTGAGCTACTTGAATAGTTAATTATCACCTTCGCCCCTAATTGAGCAAGTTCTTCTGCGATAGTTGCTCCTATTCCTCTCGATGAACCAGTTATAATAGCGACTTTATCTTGTAAATGCTTCATTTCTTCCTCCCATAGCTAATTATTAGTCTTTAGATAACATACTGTAATGATAAGAAAACTTTCAGCAAGAGTGATAGAAGATTTCTGTATAATCTTTGCCTAATTCTCCAAATAAGAGGTAAAATGTATGAAAAGTAGGGGGGGATATGGTGAATAATAAAAATGAGTTAACGGAACTGGTAGAAAAATACTTTAAAACAGATGGTACACACGCAACAGAAATTAACCATCTAAGCATTGTCCGAGCATCCACATTAACAGAACCGCTTCATTCTATTGTCGAGCCTTCTGTTTGTTTCATTATACAAGGTTCCAAAATAGTGATGTTGGGGGAGGCGATATTTCGCTATGATTCCAGCCAGTATCTAGTTATATCTGTGCATCTGCCTATTCGCGGGAAAATAACAGAGGCTATGAAGGAAAAGCCATATTTATGTATTAGACTTGGATTTACGACAGAACAGATTTTAGAAGCAGTTGCTAATCATAAGGAAGTAGTTTCAGATCCTCCTAAAAGAGCGATGCTTGTAAATAAAACCACCTCTGAAATGACAGATGCCTTACTTAGATTAATAAGGCTGCTTGATACTCCAAAGGATATCCCTGTTCTTGCACCATTATATCAAAAGGAAATATTATATCGGATTTTACAGAAGGAGGATGGTGATCAGATAAAGCAATTTGCCATTTTAGGAACTCATGCCCAGGCGATAAAAGAAACCATTCAATTGATAAATCAGGCATATGCCGAGCCGCTTCGCGTAGAGGAATTAGCTAAAGCTGTGAATATGAGTCTTTCTTCCTTTCATCATAATTTTAAGGTGATTACGGGTATGTCTCCTTTGCAGTTCCAAAAAATGATTCGTTTACAGGAAGCGCGCAGGTTATTGATAGCTGAAGGATTAGAAGCAGCGGAAGCAGCTTTTCAAGTTGGGTATGAAAGTCCGTCGCAGTTCAGCAGAGAATATAGCAGATTGTTTGGATTGCCGCCAAAAAGTGATGTGAAAAAATTACAAGATAATTGGAAATAAGGAAAACCTACTATTTGGAGCACAAATGGCAGGTTTTTCTTTTTATGCTGACAATCATTAAGTTTTCAAAAGTGCGTTATGATTGAGTACATATTAAGGATGTAACCTTATTTAAGATTTTGTTTATCATATTTATATTTTACCTAAAAAAACATATAATTCGTTTAGTTTTTCCTATAATTTGTTTATTGGTTAGCACTCTCTTCGATATTATAATTTAGCTATACCGAAAAGAAAGCGTTTTCTAAAGAAAGGAGGGATAGAAAAATGGCCATGTTAAGAAATTTGTGGAGAAATAAGGCCTTTTTGTTAATGGCATTGCCTGGAACTATTTGGCTTATTTTATTTTTTTATATTCCGGTATTCGGGAATGTTGTGGCATTTAAAAATTTCCACTATTCAAGTGGCGGATTTTTTCAAAGCTTGCGGGAAAGCCCGTGGGTTGGGTTTGATAATTTTAAGTTTTTATTTTCTTCCAATAATGCTTACTTGATTACAAGAAATACTGTCTTATATAATGTGGCATTTATTGTGTTAGGGTTGATTTTTGCTGTTTTCTTGGCAATAGTACTCAGTGAACTGCGTTCAAAAAGAATGATTAAGATTTATCAAACTTCGATGCTATTCCCTTATTTTTTATCATGGGTTATTATCAGTTATTTTGTCTTTGCATTTTTAAGTCCAGATAAAGGATTAATGAATAGTATCCTTACTCTTTTTGGCGGGGAAGAAATTAATTGGTATAACGAGCAAAAATATTGGCCATTTATCTTAATCGTCTTAGGAATATGGAAAGGTGTCGGCTATAATAGTGTCATTTATTTTGCGAGTATAATGGGAATCAACTCGGATTATTATGAAGCTGCGATGGTTGATGGAGCATCGAAATGGCAGCAGATTAAAAATATCACGATTCCGCAGTTAGTACCTTTAATATCTATTCTATCTATTTTATCTGTCGGCAATATTTTTAGAGCTGATTTTGGATTATTCTATCAAATCCCGAGAAACTCAGGTGCTTTATATGAAGTAACAAGTGTCTTAGATACTTATATCTATAACGGACTGACAAGTACAGGTGATATTGGGATGACAGCAGCTGCAGGTCTTTATCAATCAGTTGTCGGCTGTATTTTAGTAGTTCTGGCTAACTTCATTGTTCGCAAATTTGATGAAGAATCTGCATTGTTTTGAGGAAAGGAGGTCCAAATCATACAGTGAAAAAGAAAAAAATAGAGCATGTTCGTGTCCGAACTTTTAGTCGAAAAACAAATATCTTTTTTAATATCATGGTAGGCTTGTTTGCCTTCTCTTGTATTTTTCCCTTCTTATTCGTAATCATTATATCGTTTACAAGTGAAACAGCCTTAATAACAAATGGATATGCATTGTGGCCAAGTGAGTGGAGTATTCAAGGGTACACATATTTAGCTGATTTAAAAACGCAAATTATTCAATCCTTATTTATTACCGTATTTGTAACAGTTGTCGGAACTTTTATCAATGTTGCATTCACATCAACCTATGCTTATGCCATCTCTCGGCCGAATTTTCGTTATAAGCGATTTTTCACCATCTTTGCCTTAATTACGATGTTATTTAGTCCTGGAATGGTACCAAGCTATATTGTGATGACGAATATGCTACAGTTAAAAGATACCGTGTGGGCTCTTATTCTTCCTATGGCTTTAAGTCCGTTTAACATCATCGTGATGCGAACATTCTTTAGAAGACAGGTGCCAGAATCGATTATTGAATCTTCCCGTATTGATGGGGCAAGTGAAATGAGGATCTTTACACAAATTGTTTTACCATTAGCGGTGCCAGGAATTGCAACAATAAGCCTGTTTGCCGCACTAGGATATTGGAATGATTGGTTTAATGCACTGCTATACATTCAAAGTGATAATCTAATTCCACTGCAATACTTATTGATGAAAATCCAAAGCAATATTGATTTTATGACCCAAAATGCGGGCTTAAGTGGAAACTTATCTGGTGGCCTTGCCGCTATTCCAAAAGAGGCTACGCGAATGGCGATGGTTGTGATCTCTACCTTACCGATTGCATGCAGCTATCCATTTTTTCAACGTTATTTTGTTAGCGGCTTAACAATTGGCGGGGTAAAAGAGTAAGTAAATAAAAGGGGGATATGGTATATGAAAATGAAGAAAAAAGTTCCTTTTCTACTTGTTTTGATGTTACTGATTGGCACTGTGTTAGCTGGCTGTAGTTTAAAAGGAAATTCAACAGCAGATAACAGTTCTAAAGATGGTGTAACCACCTTATTAATGTATCAAATTGGTGATAAACCGGAAAATTTTGATACATTAATGGAGAATGTTAACAAGAAAACGGAAAAGGAAATTGGCGTTCGTGTTAATTTACAGTATATTGGCTGGGGCGATTATGAGAAAAAAATGTCCGTTATCGTATCCTCTGGTGAAAATTATGATATTGCCTATGCCAATAACTATGTAACAAATGCGCAAAAAGGTGCTTATGCAGATTTAACGGAATTACTTCCAAAATATGCGAAAGAAGCCTATGACATGCTGGATCCAGCTTATATTGAAGGGAATACAGTGAATGGAAAGCTTTATGCGTTCCCGGTAAATGGTAATGTGTACGCACAGACGATGTTTTCATTTAATAAGCAATATATTGATAAATATAATTTAGATATTTCTGATGTGAAAGGATACAAAGATCTTGAGCCGCTTTTGAAAGTGATAAAAGAAAACGAAAAAGACGTCATGCCATTTTCTGTTGGGCAAGGATTCCGCGTTCTCCCTAATATGGATTTTGTCTTAGGAAATGGCATGCCTTTTGCAGTGGATTTAAATGGAGATACCGCCAAAATTATTAATCAGTATGAGAATAATCAAATGCAAGAAAACTTACGAATTATGCATGAATACTACAATAAAGGATATATTGCTAAGGATGCAGCAACAAGCAATACGGAATACCCATTAAATAGTGGTACATGGTTTGTTCGCCAAGAGACACAAGGACCGTATGACTATGGTGATACCCTTTTATCAACAGTTGCAGAGCAGCCAATAGTTTCCATGCCGATTACAGATCCGATTAAGTCTACAGCACAAGCGCAAATGGCAAACTTTGTTGTTTCTAGTAACTCAAAGAATAAAGAAAAAGCAGTAGAGTTCTTAGGTCTTCTAAATTCTGATCCAGAACTATTAAATGGTCTTATTTATGGGGAAGAAGGAAAAGCGTGGGAGAAGGCCGGAGAAAACAAAGTAAAATTATTAGATGGCTATAAGTCAAATAATCATATGGCAGCTTGGAATACAGGCAATAATAAGATTGTTTATGTTCAAGATTCTATTACTGACGAACAGATCAAAGAGCGAGATGAAAATATTGCCAATGCTACAAGCTCTCCAATTCTAGGCTTCACCTTTAATACAGATTCCGTGAAAACAGAAATCACCAATATTTCGAATGTAATGAGCCAATACCTTGATGGATTAAACACAGGAACATTAGATCCAGATAAAGCAATCCCTGAATTAAATGAGAAATTAGAAGGCGCGGGGTATGAAAAAGTCCGCGAAGAAATGCAGAAGCAATTTGATGCATTTCAAGCCTCTAAAAACTAATCTTTAAAAGGTGCGTTAGCTCTAGTTAACGTGCCTTTTCTCATCATATAATAGAAAGGAGAAAAGCGATATGATTGCCTCTTTTTTGACTACTTTTTTTAACCGATTTTATGTAGTAGTAAAACTGAATCTGTATTTTTGGCTGCTGACTATAATGGGGGGGATTATTTTTGGTATTGGCCCTGCATTGTTAACGATTGTAAAGCTATCTTTAGAGTACCGCTGGGACCATCAGGAATTAACATGGAAGAATGTTTTTTCTACCTTTAAGACTAGCTATAAACGTGGCAATTTCTCCTTTTACGGATTTTTGCTATTAGGTGTCATTTTAAGCTATAATCTTTATTTTTCCCTTCAAATTAATCATTTGCTCTTTCTCATCATTGACTTCTTGCTTATCTTTGCCCTATTTTTAATGGCTATCAGCTTCCTGTTTTCGCTCTTTATTGAGGCACAATATGAAGCAGCGATAAAAGATGTATGGAAGCTGTCGTTTCTCTTGTTCTTTATGGACTTCTGGACACTCCTTAAACTAGGAGGGCTGCTCGCTGGCATTTCTGTTCTTACCTATTTTAATCCTGCCCTAATTTTATTCGGAAGTATCTCGCTGTTTATCATACTAGCTAGCTTTATTTCCAATAAGCTATTTATAAGACTTAGTCAAAAACTCGTATATGTATCTTAAGGATGATGCTAATTGGGAAGTAAGTATTTTATTAATTCACTATTAAAAACATATTCTATTATCTTAATTTCTGCTGTTACTCTTTTTGCTTTATTAGTCAGCTATAATACAAGCCAGGATAAGCAAAGGACCGCAATCGATTCTGTTGAGAGGGTCGCTAATCAATTAGAAAATATTGTGACAGACAATGAGAAAAAGTTAGATAAAGTAGTTGCTAATTTAATGGCCAGCTCAGAGATGATCACAAGTATGTATCAGTATTTTGAGTTAGAACCAGCAGCATATTTACAAAAATCGTTAAGTGAGCAAAAAAATAATGCCTTTCTTTATCTTCCGCGAATCGTAACAGAGATGTATTACTTGGATGATGATATTGAATCGGTAACCATTTCATTAAATGATTATAAAGAAGTCTATTATTCAACGAAGGAAAACAAGGGAGGCAAGAAGTATTTCCATACTCCTATCCGCAACAATCAAGTAGTCTACCAAAAAGCAATAAAGGATCCCAATACTTTATCACAAATTGGAATTGTATCAATTGTTTTTAATGATAAAGAATTAGAACGGATTTTAGATAATGACAAAGAGAAAACGTCTCTTCAAGCAGCAATTATTTCTGATACAAAAAAACTAGTATACTATCAAGGACAATACAGACAAGACTCTGTGCTCCAACAAAAGATTGCAGCAAATTTAGAAGAGTCTTCCGTTATTAGTCTTAAGGATTTAGAAAAACAATATTATATTAAAAGTGTTCATACAAGCAATGACTTTGAGGTGCTCGCTTTCATCAGTAAAAAGGAAGTAAATAACGAATCGATGAAAAGTCTGTTTTTCTTTTTATTTGTTAGTGCTATTTTAGACGGTATTCTCCTTTTTGGGCTCCGAAAAACGTTTAAACGATATGTGATTCAAGTAGAAGATATTCAAAAAGGAACCAATCAAGTTTCAAACGGGAATATGGAAGTACGCATTGAAGAAAAGACGAAGCAAGGGGAGCTAAAGGATATTTCTCATAGTATCAATCAGATGTTAGATAGCATTAATCGCAATATTGAGGATATCTATAACTTAGAAATCAAACAAAAGGATGCTAATATGCGGGCGCTTCAGTCTCAAATTGATCCGCATTTTCTCTATAATACACTTGAGTACATTCGTATGTATGCGGTAAGTGAAGGGGCCGATGAATTATCGAATGTTGTTTATGTTTTTGGAAGCTTGTTAAGAAACAGCATCACCCAAGAGAAAGTAGTTACAATCAGACACGAGCTCGAATTTTGTGAGAAATATGCTTATTTGTATCAAATGCGCTATCGGGATCGCATCGCTTACGGGTTTCAGATAGAAAAGGAGCTTGGAGAAATTAGCATCCCTAAATTTTCTATTCAGCCGCTGGTGGAGAATTTTTTTATACATGGGATTGATCATACAAGGAAAAACAATACAATTAGTGTAAAGGTCTCAAAGCAAGATGGGTATACCTGCATTTTAATCAAAGATAACGGAACAGGAGTACACGAAGATAAATTAAAGAAAATCAACGAATTATTGAAAACGCCTTCTTCAGAAAATCAGTTAGAGTCCTCTATCGGCATACATAATGTAAATGCAAGATTGCGATCCTTTTTTGGAGATACATACAGCATGAGGTTAAAGACCAATCCATTAGGCGGATTAACAATCGAAATCTTGTTTTAAAAGGAGAGGATAGCTTTGTATAAAGTTCTGCTTGTTGATGATGAATATATGATTGTAAGAGGTTTGCAAAAGTTGATTCCTTGGGAGAATCTTGGATTTGAAATTGTCGGCACAGCAGGTAATGGGCAAGAGGCTTTTGAATTTGTAAAAAGACAAAAGGTAGATATTGTGATAACCGATGTAACCATGCCGATCCTTTCTGGGATTGACTTTCTAAAACAAGCACAAGAAGCGTCCATCTTTTTCCGTTTTATTGTGTTGTCTGGCTATCAAGAGTTTGAATATGTGAAAGAAAGTCTCCAGATGGGAGCAGAGAATTATTTAATTAAACCGATAAACAAAGAGGAATTAATCGAGACGTTAAAAAAGTGTATCAAGGAGTTTGAAGAGGAAAAGCTGCGAATCCAAGGCGAAAAATATTTATTTGCACATTTACTCAAACGCTGGGTACATGATGATATTGATTATATGGATTTAAAAAAGATGCTTGCTGCCTTTGATATAAGTACGGAGATGAAAAGGTATCAAGTGCTGATCTTTACCTATAAAAAGAAACTCCATGACCAAGTTCATCAGCTGTTACATACGAATAAAGATTTATATTTTTTTCATCATTATGAAGAAGACCAATGGGTCGTTATCTATTTTGGTGGAAGATGGGGACTGGAGAGCTTAATGAAATCAATCCAATTGCTATACTGCCAAAATAAAGTGACTTTTGGAATCGGGGAAGAAGTAAAGAAAATGGCTGATGTTTCCTTAAGCTATGAACATGCAAAGAGTAGTTTATATCTTAGTTCTTTTTATGAAAGACAGCAACAATTTATGGACACGGCAACCGCCAATGTTTTAAATGAAAATGTACCGAATATATCATTCTCGGCATTTAAGAAGGCTTTAGGGATAAGAAATATAGAAACCATTCAAAAGGAAATTAAACAAATCTTTACGGAATTAATAGAATCTGCCGCTTCACCTGCATACACTCGTTACATTATCTTTCTGGTGTTCATGGATATTTATCGCGAGCTTGAGGTTCAGGATGAATTCATCTATGAAGAGATGATGGAGAAAATCAATAAAGCTTGTTCCTTTAAAGAGCTGCAAATGATCATTAAAGATCTATTGGACAATCTGAAGTATAAGAGGTTTAGAAGAGAATACAGCATGAATGTTCAAAATGTCCTCAAAATTATCCAAGAAGAATATCAAGAGGATTTAACATTAAAAGCAATTGCCGAAAGGCTCCATTTAAATGTGATGTATGTAGGGCAGATATTTAAGAAAGAAACCAATAAGAGTTTTTCTCAATATTTAAATCACTATCGCATAAAGCTAGCACAGAATCTATTGTTAAATTCAGAACTGAATATAAATGAAATCTCCGAAAAAATTGGCTATATGAGTCCAGGTTACTTTTATAAAAACTTTAAAAAGTATTGTGGTATTTCTCCAAAAGAGTTTAGGGACAGCTATCAGCAATTGTATGAGCCGATTGATGAATGAGGAAGTGGATTTGCTTCGCAAAGTATAAAGAAAACCTCCCTCAATAAACAAACACTTATCTCTTAAATACGCAGTTTTTCTCCATATTGCTATCTAACTTGTTTAACTTTATAGATTCAGTTAGTGTGAAAAGATCATAAATAAGCAGTTTACAAAGAAAATGAGCGCAAGAAACTAGCCAACCTTCGGTTCATTTCAAAAAGTTGGATAAATAGGTATGTACGCACCAATGGATGTCCACATATCTTATGGAGGTCTACCCTCCCAAGTCTCACAGAGTCTACGCTCCTACATTCCTTCGTTCAACCTTTCCATAAGGTGGATGTCGGTCATGCTGCCCTACAGGATCTTGTCCTTACGTTAGTTGCGTTGCCGACTAATCCCATGCTGATTTTGTCTGTTCATCTGTTCAAATCTAGTCGATAAAAGTTAGTTTTATAGTGATTAAGCTGCTATTGGTTCTTGGATAAATGCATGCATATGTGGGATGTCCTTCAACATCTTCTCCTCTTGAAACACAAACTGTTTCTTACCAATAGAGAAGAGTATGCGGATGAGCTTATTACACAAAGCAATTAAAGACTGCATCTTTTTCAACGGATTGTCAGGTCTCGTTGTGTAGTAATGATGTAGGGCTTTAAAGGCTTTGTTCTTGGCTACTAGAATCATAGATGCCCGGAATAACAATGCTCGTAATTTCTTTCGACCACGTTTGGTTATTCTGGTCCTCCCTTTATGCTTACCTGATGTATTTTCTTTTAAGCTAAGCCCTGCCAGTTTGGTTATCTGACGAGGATGATTATATTCACTCAAATCGCCTACTTCAGCGAAGAAACCCGCCACTGTATCGCGTCCAATACCTGTTATCTCTAACATTTGATCAACACCTGGAATATCTTGAAGCAGTGTATCCAGAGTTTGGTCAAGCTCTTCGAACTTGGCTTGAATGAGTTCATACTTTTGGATTAAGGTTCTTAATTCCATTTTAGCCATCATGGCACCCTGTCGGATGCCAATCGAGCGATTGGCTGCTTCTTTTAAAGCTTGAATTTTCTTAATCCCTATACTACGTTTCACAGCTTGCCTAAGGTATTCTAGTAATTCTTCTTCTGTATATCTAACCAATTCTTCCGGTAATGCTTCAAGCTTTAATAAATGAAGAGCTGCTTTCCCTTCCCAACTTTTAAAAACAGTAAAGAACTCTGGGAAAAATCGATCTATCCAGTTGTGTACTTGTCCTTGTACAATCTGTAAGTCAACAGTTAATAGATCACGTAATTTCTTAGCCACACGCAGCTCCGCGAAAACTCCTTGTGGTATCGTTGGTTCGGCGTATCTACCATCTTTGATTAGTTGTGCAATGACTTTTGCGTCTTTGACATCATTTTTAGTGGGAGAGTTATCGTCTAGCTCCTTACTATGCTTGACGTGTAAAGGATTGACCGTGACGAACTTAATCTGTTCCTCCTTTAGAATATGAGCTAAATTAAGCCAATAATGGCCTGTAGGCTCCATTCCAGTAATGACAGACTCCATTTCGCATGACTCTTTTATTTGATTAATCCAATCAATAAATGTCTTAAATCCTTCTTGGGTATTATCAAAAAAGCAAGTAGAGCCTAGCTCCATTCCACGATAATCCTGCGCTCTAGCTACATGATGATGTTTGGCAATATCAATACCAATTACTAGAGTTTTAGGTGTGATTTGAGCTATTTTATGATTTTGGTTATAATTCATAGTGAGACCTCCGAGTAGATATTTTGTCCCTTTTAGCTGGCCAGGCTTAGGACACATTTATCTTATCAAGAGGTCTTTTTTCTTTCAAACCGCATTTTCACTTATTACAGGAATGCTGCCCTTTTGCTTGGTCGGCACGGGTAGGTTTTTGGTGTGCTTTTAGCATAATTATAGGAGGGAGCCACTGTCTGTTGACAAGGAATAAGGTAAATCTGTTTCTGCATAGTCTTTATTTGGCGGCACAATACCAAGCTGGAAGTCGATGGTGCAGCCTTTTATAAGTACGTCATGCTTTAAAAATAGCTTGTTGTAGATTTCGTTGTTGACAGTAACCTGATGAATAAAATTAAATTGTGGCTGGTTGAATGCAGTTGAAATTTCGATTTTTTTGTCATTTGGAAGATGTATCGTAACCGCATCAAAAATCGGCATCCCAATTACATATTCCCCTGTACCAGGGCAGATAGGATAAAAGCCCATACTGCTAAAAATAAACCAGCCAGACATACTGCCATTATCTTCATCACCAGGATAGCCAGTTGGACTGCTAGAGAATAACTGGGTCATTAATTGTTTTAACAAAACTTGAGATGAAGCGGGATCACCAGCATAGGTAAATAAATAGGGTAGATGAAAACTTGGCTGATTGGATATGGCAACTTGGCCAAAATCGATTGCAGCCATTTCGCTCATTTCATGTATTTCCAAACCATAGCCTTTTGTTTCAAAAATCGGCTCTTGATTGCACAGAGCTACTAATTTGTTTCGAAAAGGTTCTTTTCCACCATAAGCATTTATTAATCCAGCGAAGTCGTGAAAAACCGCAAAGCTGCTTTGCCAAGCGCTTCCTTCTGCATAATCCTGCCCCCAGCTAAAGGAATTAAAGGGTTCTTCTACCTTGCCTTGTTTATCTTTGGCACGCATAAATCCCGTTTCTTTATGGAAGATATTGCGGTAATTATAAGCGCGCTTTTCGAAGGTCTTCCTTAGTTCATCCTGTCCTAATTTTTTGGCTACTCTGCTAATGCAGAAATCACTATATGCGTAATCAAGTGTATGGTTTACACTTTCATGATGGCTGGAAGGAATGTAGCCATATGTATCATAATCTTCGATTCCTTGTCGGCCGTAGGTTCGCTTTGAACTTACGGTAGAAGCAGTTTTCACCATTGCTTCAAACAACTCAGGAATGATATCAACAGCAATCCCTTTTTGCGATGCATCTGCAATAACGGCATCGATTAACGTACCTGGCATAAGTCCACGTTCATCGGGAGACAGCCATTTAGGGAGAAATCCCGTTTCTTTATAACTATTCAGAAAGCCTCTCAGCATTTCTTCATATTCTTCTGGAATAAGAAGAGAATAGAAAGGATAGACGGTTCGGAATGTGTCCCAAAAGCCGTTATTTGTATACAGGACACCAGGTTTTACACTTTTGCTTGTTGTATCATAATGAATCGGCTCGCCCTGTTGATTTATCTCATAGAATTTTTGCGGAAAAAGAAACATCCGATACATACAGTGATAGAATGTCTTAACAGTAGAAAAATCTTTATTCTTTACTTCAATTTTATTTAAGTAATGTTCCCAAGCTTCCTCTGCCCTTTCTTTGAGAGCATTAAATGAAAAAGGCGATAGTTCTTGGCTTAGATTCCATTCTGCTTGAGCACTGCTTATAAAAGAAGTGGCAAGACGAGTTTCTAGCGGTTTGTCTTCGGTTAATAAGAAGCGCATCAAAAAGTGCTGGTCTTCGCCAGTTGCTGAAAGAGCGGAAGTAAACATCTTATCCTCTTGGAAAAAGCCAGTATTAACTTGATCGATGGGATGACTAAAGGTCATGACAAAGTACATTTTAAAATCAGGATCTTCGCAGCCAGCAAAATTGGAAACATATCCAGTTAGCTTGTTTTTCTCTATATCTAGTGAAACGTTTCCTTTGCCAGGAAGATGTAGGGATAAACCTGGTAGATTGAAATCTCTATAGGCAGAACGAAGTATGGAGCCATATGTAGTAGGAACCAATTCATTCTTAATTTGATAGCGTGCTTGCGTTATTTGTAAATAATGTGGCTGATATACGGCATTTTCAGGTCGATAGGAACTTTGATTGTGGTAAATATCGTCATGGTGAACAGCGCCTGAAAGGGGTGTTAATAATAAATGGGAGAAATCCCCCATCCACGGGCTCGGCTGATGAGTTAACCGAAAGCCTTGAAAAACCCGATCACGCGGATGAAAAAACCAGCTTCCATTCGTATGTTTTGTTTGCGGAACAAAGAAATTCATGCCAAAGGGAAAGCCTGTATAGGGAAGCGTATTCCCGTTTGAATAGCTATGTTGATTTTCTGTACCTTGTCTTGTATCAATTAATTCTAACATAGACACCTCTCCTTAATTAGTGGATTCTCTAATGATCATTTCAATCGGAATGACGACAGAATGAATTGCTTCTTTGTTTTCAATTAATTGAATAAGTTGTTCAGCTGCTTGATATCCGATCTCCTCGAAGCTTTGGGCAATTGTGGTTAATGCGGGGTCGACAAGTTCAGCTGCTTGAATATTATCAAAGCCAATAATCGAAAAGTCTTTAGGAACTTGATAGCCGTATCTTTTGATTTCTTTCATTAAATGAATTGCATTAATATCGTTTTCCGCTATCAGTCCTGTAATTTCTTCTTCCTTTAGCTGATGGATAAAAGCGCTGTTGTCCTCAGCTGAGAGCACTACTTTTGAACCATGATACGCGATATTCGCTTCGTGAATAGCTTTTAAATAGCCTAAATACCTTTCTCGAATAGTGGAACTTCTCTCCAAATTTTGTGTAGCATAAAAAACGATTTTCTTATGTCCTTGGTTAATTAAATGCTGTGCTGCTAGATAACCACCTTGCATATTATCAGAGGTAATAAAAGGAAATGGGATGCTTTCGATTTTCTTATCGAGTACCACTACCGGAAATTTCTCGAGATATAAGGTATAAAGAATATCTAAATGCGATGTTCCAGCCTCTGGATAAAGGAGAAGACCCGCATACATAGACGATATTTTTTTGGCATCAAGCTGACTTAAGTAAGCATTTGTCTGGATTTGCACTGTATAGGGTGTGTTCGCAATAAAGCGACTAATGCCTTGTGCATAATCTCCTAGTCCCGGATTATTGGGAAAAGGAAGAATAAACAGAATAACATGGGAAGGAGACGGTTTTTGTTCGGCAACAAAGCTTCCTCTCCCTTGGATTCGTTCGATTAGCTCCTTGTTTTCCAGCTCGGTTAAAGCTCTCTTTGAAGTGATGCGGCTGACGTTGTATTGCTTGGAAATTTCTAATTCTGTCGGTACTTGATCACCTGGCTTTAAATGACCAGCTTGGATTTTGGCTAGTATGTCTGTGACAATTTTTTGATAAAGTGGTTCTTTTTTCATCATAAACTCCTTAAATGATATATCAAATTTATTATAACATGAAAATGCTTTCCGTAAAGAGTAAAGCTAAGCAAATTTTATGAAGATAAATAGGAGAGAAGTTCTATCGATTGATAGACAAACAATTTTTCATTAAATTAAGAAAAAGAAACACTAGACAATAAAGGCGATTGAAATTAAAATGGGTTTAAATGATATATCAAATATTGAGAGGGGTTCAAAAAATGTCATATCAAAAAACAACGATGTCTTCGGTAAAAGAATTTATGAAAGGGATTACAGAAAAATGTGGGGATGAACATGCGGATTGGGCCGTTAATTTCAATACTTGCTTTGCCAATACATTAGAAACAACAGTTGAAAAGCTGGAGGATGGAACTACTTTTCTCCTTACAGGGGATATACCAGCGATGTGGCTGCGAGATTCCACTGCACAGGTAAGACCATATTTAGTATTGGCTGAAAGGGACGAAGAAATGGCTAATATGATTGCCGGTCTTATTGAACGACAATGTCAGTATATTTGTTTAGATCCTTATGCGAACGCTTTCAATAAAGAAGCGAATGGGGCAGGACATCAAACCGATTTAACGACAATGAATCCATGGATATGGGAAAGAAAGTATGAAATTGATTCACTGTGTTATCCAATCCAGCTTAGTTATTTGTTCTGGAAGGCAACAGGGAGAACAGATCATTTTAATCAGTCGTTTCAGAAAGCGGTCCAAAAAATAATCGAGGTATGGATGATAGAGCAAGATCATACGAATTCCTCCTATACATTTGAAAGAGTGACTGATCGACAAGAGGATACGTTAATAAACAAAGGGAGAGGGGCAGAAGTAGTGCCTACTGGAATGACCTGGTCAGGATTTAGACCAAGTGATGATGCTTGTACATATGGTTATTTAGTGCCTTCGAATATGTTTGCTAGTGTAGTTCTTGGTTATCTAATCGAGATTTATGAAGATGTTTTGAAGATAACGGAGCAAGTTTCTGCCTTTCAAAAACTCAAAGAGGAGATAGAAAAGGGGATTGAGGAGTTTGCTGTTGTACGCAATCAAAATGGTGAAGAAATTTATGCCTATGAAGTAGATGGAAAAGGCAACTTTACCATTATGGATGATTCCAATATACCTAATCTACTATCTGCCCCGTATCTTGGATATGTGGAGGAAAATGATGAAAGATACCGAGCAACACGGAAGACAATACTTAGTGAAGAGAATCCTTACTTTTATAAAGGGAAATATGCGGAAGGGATTGGCAGCTCCCATACACCGGAAAATTATATTTGGCCGATTGCTCTTGCGATGGAAGGTCTAACGGCAGAGGATAAAAAGGAGAAAGAAAGAATACTAGACTTGCTAGTAGCCTGTGATGGAGGAACACATTTAATGCATGAAGGCTTTGATGTGGATAATCCTACTCAATATACGAGAGAGTGGTTTTCTTGGGCAAATATGATGTTTTGCGAATTAGTAATGGATTACTTTGATATTCGAGTAAAGAAAAAATAAATGACAGGACAGTAAAGGAACTAGAGAGGAGTAGCTGAAGATGAAAAAAGTGTATATAGTATCCCATAGTCATTGGGATCGAGAATGGTATTTGCCTTTTGAACAGCATCGCATGCGATTGGTTCAGCTCATCGATGATTTATTAGAGTTGTTTGACACAGACCCTCATTTTAATAGTTTTCATTTAGATGGGCAGACAATTATTCTCGATGATTATTTGGAGATAAAGCCGCAAAACGAATGGAAGCTCAAAAAATATATTCAAGAAGGAAAATTAAAAATTGGTCCCTTCTATATTCTGCAAGATGATTTTTTAATTAGTAGTGAAGCAAATGTACGAAATCTTTTAATTGGATTGCAAGAATGCCAAAAATGGGGAGCACCAGTTAAGTTAGGCTATTTCCCAGATACCTTTGGGAATATGGGGCAGGCACCACAAATTCTTAAACAGTCTGGTATGGATGTGGCGGCGTTTGGGCGCGGGGTTAAACCTACGGGGTTTAATAATATTGTTATCAATGATGATCAATATAGTTCACCATATTCAGAAATGTGGTGGGAAGGCCCTGATAAATCCACTGTTTTAGGCATTCTTTTTGCCAATTGGTATAGTAATGGGAATGAAATTCCTGTGGATGAAGTGGAAGCAAAACAATTTTGGGATCAGAAATTAAAGGATGCCCTTGAATATGCATCTACAGATCATCTATTGTTTATGAATGGCTGTGATCATCAGCCAGTTCAAAAGAATATTACAGCTGCCATTGAAGCTGCCAATAATCTATATCCTGACATAACCTTCATTCATAGTAGTTTTGATGAGTATATGAAAATAATAAAACAAGATATTCCTGAAAATTTACATACAGTGAAAGGAGAATTAACTAGTCAGGAGACAGATGGCTGGTATACTTTAGCAAATACCGCTTCCTCTAGAGTATATCTGAAACAAAGAAATATAGATGTTAGTAGATTGTTAGAAAATATTGCGGAACCATTGGCTGCAATGGCCTATCAAAAGGACGGAAAATATCCCCATGAAATATTTCAGTTTGCATGGAAACAATTGATGCAAAACCATCCCCATGACAGTATTTGCGGCTGCAGTGTGGATGAGGTGCATCGTGAAATGATGACTCGCTTTCATAAAGCAGAGGAAGTAGGTCAATTTATAAAAACAGAAGCTTTAACTATGCTTGCAGAACAAATTGACACGAGTGAATTTCCAGCTGGAAGCCGCCCTTTTATTGTCTTTAATACTGCTGGCAGTACAAAAACAGGTTTGGTTGAAATAGAGATAGAGTGGAAAAGGCTTCCCTTTTCGAGCGGACGTCCAGATGAATTGTATCGCAAGCTAAAAGCCGAAAAGCTTCCAGCAATGAAAGTAATCGATAAAGAGGGAGTGGAAGTTCCAGCAAGGGTTATCTATACAGATATCCGGTTTGGATATGATCTTCCAGAGGATCGTTTTCGTCAGCCGTTTATCGGTGCTTATGTGACTGTTGAGCTCCCATTAAACGAAATGAGTCCATTATCATGGCAAACCTATGCGTTGATAGAAGGAGAATCTCAGCAGCAAGAATACAAAAAAATCGTTCAGCATCAAGGGCATCTTTTAGAAAATAACCATTTAAAGGTGCAAATAGAACAAAATGGCACATTGACTGTCTTGGATAAAGGAACAAATAGTAGATACACAAACTTCCTCACTTTTGAGAATACGGGCGATGTTGGCAATGAGTATATTTACAAAATGCCAAAAGGAGATCAGCCCATTTTATCATCAGCAGGAAAAGCAGAGGTGGAGGTTATTTCTGATACTTTTGCGTATGGAGAAGTGCTTTTAACACAAAAAATGCTGATTCCAGAATCAGCAGATGAAAGGTTATTGGAAGAGCAGAAAGGATTAATTGAATTTCGTGGCCGTGATGCAAGTCGTTCGAAAAAGCTGAAAACATTGGAACTGAAAACAAAAATAAGATTAGAGCGAAACAGTAATCAGCTTTTATTCGAAACGTCATTTGCTAACCAAATGAAGGACCATCGCATACGGGTGCTCTTTCCAACGGGTATTCATGTAGAGAAGCATGAAGCAGACAGTATTTTCGAAGTAGTGAAGCGAGCAAATAAGGTAAGTTCCAACTGGGAAAATCCAACTAACCCACAGCATCAGCATGTATTCGTTAATTTACATGATGAGAATAGAGGGGTGACTGTTGCGAATTATGGACTGAATGAATATGAAATCATGGAAGATACTATTGCCATTACTTTGCTTCGAGCGGTTGGGGAATTAGGAGATTGGGGTTACTTCCCAACTCCAGAAGCTCAGTGTATAGGAAATCAAACAGTGAAATTTGCCGTAGGATTTCACGATAGCACAAACAAGCTGGAATCCTATCATGCAGCAATTAACTTTCAAATTCCATTTTCTAGTGTGCAAACAGATATCCATAAAGGTGCATATCCGTCCATATATGAATTTATTCAATTGGACGGAAAAGCTTTTCGACTAACAGCATTTAAGCAGAAAGAAAACAGCAAAGAAATAGTTCTTCGAGGCTATAATTTAACGGAGCAAAAACAGCCTTTAACGTTGAAATATAATGGGAAATACCCAAGAAAATCTAATTTACTGGAAGAAGTGAACGGAGAGATGTTCGATTCCAATCAAATGAACGAAGCGGAGATTTGTACATTTATATGGGAGTAATTTAGAAGAAAAAAAGAGTGTTTCCCCATTTTTTATAGGGAAACACTCTTTTTTTATATGAATGATTAATAACTAAAATAGTAAAATATAGTACCAATCAGCTAAGTATTAATGATTCTAGACATTTCCAGATGTAGTCCTTATGTTATAATTATATATCATCTTGGTTGGTGAAAGGAGAGTTGGTAATGAACAAGAAAACAAATTTTCTCATTTTTTTATTGGCGGTAAGCTGTGGAGCTGTAGTGGCTAATATATATTATACCCAGCCGATAATTCAATTTATTTCTGCTGATTTACATATTGCTTCAAATATTTCTGGGCTGTTAACGACTTTAACGCAGATTGGATATGGCGCTGGCTTGTTTTTCTTAGTGCCCTTGGCGGATCTTTATAAAAGTAAACGAATCATTATCTTGTTAATAGGGCTAACCATTCTTTCTTTAATTGGTGCTTTATTTTCGACAAATGGCATGATCTTTTTATTTGTTGTTACATTCATCGGGATTGGAGCAAGTGCTGCTCAAATGTTAGTGCCATTAACGATGAAAATTGTCCCTAAAGAACAAGCTGGGAATTATATCGGCAAAGTAATGAGTGGGCTTTTTATTGGAATTATGGTGGCGCGGCCATTTTCAATCGCCGTTACGGATTGGCTTGGCTGGCGGATGGTCTTTCTTTTTTCTTGCCTTATTTTAGTTACTATTTTGCTATTATTATTAAAATTTTTGCCGGATTTTGGATTAGAATCTAATCTTGGCATAACGTATCCTGCTTTATTGCGCTCGATGGTAAGTGTCCTAAAAGAAACGCAGCCACTCCAACAAAGAGCATTTTACCATGCTTGTATCTTTGCTACATTTAGTTTGTATTGGACAGTTTTACCCATCTTATTAAGATCCGAGTCCTTGCATTTTACTAATAATGAAATTGCCCTATTTGGCTTTGTTGCCATTGCTGGTGCATTGTTAACCCCATATATTGGAAAGTTAGGGGATAAGGGATATATTTACTCTATGACGAATGTATCAATGGTTCTAGTATTTGTTTCGATTTTTCTTTTGTTTTTTGTAAAAGATCATTCTATCTTAAGTATTGCACTTATTGTAATCTCTGGGATTATACTAGACATCGGTGTATCAGGAAATATGCTGTTAGGTCAAAAGGTTATTTTTAGCTTAAACCCAGCCATTCGAAATAGATTAAATGGATTATATATGACCATTTTCTTCTTAGGAGGAGCGTTTGGATCATGGATCGGAAGCTATAGTTATTATCAATTCAGTCCGGATACGGCATTGCTCTTGGCGATGACCTTTCCCATACTAGCTCTCCTTGTTCATCTGAAAAAAGGAAAAAAAATATTGTCTCATGCCATGGGCTAAAAGAGTAGTTTAAAGAATGAAAGTATCCTTTTTGGGATATTTTTCATTCTTTTTTTATTACTTTTATGGGTATATCTTCTATATGTCACTTCCATTTCTTTTCTGATATTATTTCTGAATTACTAAATACTAAGCTTATTACTATTATGTGGGAGGTATGATGATGAGCAGCAAGGAAAGAGAGTACGATAAGAAAGTACTTCATTTAGAGAGCTTAAAGGAATTAAAAGATAGGAAGTTTCAGAAACAAGTTGATTCAACGGGCAAGCGGACATTAAAAGAAATCAAGGAACAAGTAATCGTAATTACAGGAGCTTCTAGTGGGATTGGACTTGTCACAGCGAGAATGGCTGCTTCTAAAGGTGCAAAGCTTGTGCTAGCAGCACGAAATGAGAATGCCTTAGAAAAACTGACTGCTGAGTTAAAAGAACAAGGAGCTTCCGTCGTTTATGTAAAGGCTGATGTGGGAAAAGAACAAGAAGTAAAAAAAATTGCCGATACGGCGCTAGAAACATTCGGGGGATTTGATACTTGGGTTAATAATGCAGGAGTGACGATATACGGATATGCCATGGATGTAAGCATTGAGGACATGAAACGAATGCATGATACTAACTATTGGGGTGTTGTCTACGGTACAAGGATTGCGATTAACCATTTCAAAGAGCGAGGGAATGCTGGTGCTCTAATTAATATAGGGAGCCTGTTCGGGGATAGAGGAACACTTATCCAGTCGACATATGCACCTTCGAAATTCGCTGTCCATGGCTGGACGGAAAGCATTCGAATGGAAGCGGAAAAGGAACAAATTCCTGTATCTATTACTTTGATTCATCCTGGAAGAATAGATACGCCATATGCTGAACATGCTAGAAGTTATTTGGATAAGCAGCCCACTCATAAAGGAATGATTTATCCTCCTGATGCTGTAGCAGAGGCAATATTATATGCGGCAGAAAATCCGAAGAGAGATATGTATGTTGGTTCTCAAGCAAAACTATTAAATCTACTAGGTACATTATTACCAAGATTTACAGACAGGTTAATGGAGAAATGGATTCCACCCACTCAATATAAAGATCAACCATCTAACAGCCGTGAAGACAGTAATTTATATCAGCCAGGATATGGTTTACATGAAAGAGGAACTAATCAGGGATGGATTCGTTCTCAAAGTATGTACGTAAAAATAAGCAAGCATCCTATTCTTACAGCTGCAGCTGCCGTCAGTATTGGATTTATCCTTTTGGCTAAAAGTAAAAAATCAAAGTAATAAGAAGCAGAATACTTGTTTTTCCTCTGTGAGTGATGATGCAGTTTAGAAAGGAGAGTCAGAGATGCCGACCAATTCAAACGTACCTTCAGAAAAAGGATTAGATAAAACCATTTCCTTATTAAAGGAAGGATATCTTTTTATTAATAACAGAATGGATAAATTTAATTCTGATATATTCACAGTGCGTTTATTAGGGCAAAATGTGATATGTATAAAAGGTGAAGAGGCTGTAAAGATTTTCTACGACTCTGAGAAATTTCAGCGCAATGGTGCAGCCCCTAATCGGATTCAGCAATCATTATTTGGAAAGAATGCTGTTCAAACGATGGATGATGAAAAACATCTTCACAGAAAACTTCTATTTATGTCCTTATTGACTCCTGAACATCAACAAAAGCTGGCGAATCTTACAACAGTCTATTTGGAAGAAGCAATAAAACAGTGGGAACAACGGGATCAAATTGTTTTATTTGATGAAATAAAGAATATTTTATGTAAAGTTGCCTGTCAATGGGCAGGAGTACCTCTCGCGGAAGAAGAAATATCAGAGCGTGCTGATGATTTTATTGCGATGGTGTACGCATTTGGCACCTTGGGCCCTGAGCACTGGAAAGGCAGAATAGCTCGTAATCGAGCTGAGCGGTGGATTAAACAAGTGATCGAAGTAGTTCGTGAGGGTAAACTGGAAACAGAACAAGGAACTGCCTTACATGAAATGGCTTTTTATAAGAAAATCGATGGAGCAAGGCTTGATCCGGAAATGGCGGCAATTGAGTTAATAAATGTGTTAAGACCAATCGTTGCGATTGCCACTTTCATTACATTTTCTGCTTTAGCTTTCCATGAATATAAAGAAGAAAGAGAAAAGCTTCGCACAGCTGATGACCGACATCTCGATATGTTTGTCCATGAAGTAAGGCGATATTATCCGTTTGGCCCTTTTCTTGGAGCTCGTGTTCGAACTAATTTTATGTGGAAGAACCAAGAATTTAAAGAAGGAACTTTAGTCTTATTAGATATTTATGGGACTAATCATGATGCACGTTTATGGGAAAACCCAAATCAATTTAATCCAAGTCGATTTGAAAATTGGCAAGGAGGATTGTATGATTTTATTCCCCATGGCGGAGGAGATCCAGCAAAAGGACATCGATGTCCCGGAGAAGGAGTTACAGTCGAATTAATGAAGGTTGTTTTGCGAACTCTCGCAACGGAATTGGACTATGATGTTCCAGTTCAAGATTTACATTATGACTTAAGTCAGATGCCAACATTGCCGAAGAGTGGTTTTATTATGAACAATGTTAAAAAACGATAAGTAAAAAGAAGAGCTTGGCCTGTTTATTTAAAGGTCATTTTTTTTTATTTGTTATTTCTCCTATTGGTGAAAAAATATGTCGAAGAAGTCCTGTTTTTTGAAAAAAATTGGTGAATTTTTTTATATATTTTCTAAAAAATGGTAGATTAGCGCTATAATTATAATATCGATACATGGAGAAATGGAAATAACAAGAGAGAAGGGAGATATAATGATTGGTGAAAGAATAAGGCAACTACGTATCCATAAACAGCTGACGCAAAAGAAATTAACGGAAGGGATTTGTTCTATCACTTATTTAAGCCGGATTGAAAATGGGCAAATCAATCCATCTGCAGAGTTTTTAAGAAAAGTGTCCAAAAGACTTGGTTATGATTTAACCGAATTGAGTAGTCCGAATAGAGATGAAAAAATATTAGAGATCGTGGAAAACTATAAAAAAAGCGGAAAAATTACAGATGAACACCTTTCTTATCTTCATATTCAGACATTGGAATTAAACTCTACCAAAATAAATCTGAACCTTTATGGAGTTTTATTGAGATATTATACGACAAAAGGAGAAATAGAGCAGGCTAGAAGTATTTATAGCTTATCTAAACGATTTATTTCAGGAGAAATTAATGAAGGTTTAGAAGAAGAATACTTTTATTATTATCTTTCTTGTGGTAACTTCTTTTATTACCTTCAGGACTTTAATTTTTCAGTTCATTATTACACAAAAGCAGATCATTTATTAAAAGATAGGGAGAGTTTAGATGCTGCGAAACTTTATTATAATCTTAGTTTGATTAAACAAAGAACACACGCCAATCAAGAAATTAGTATGTATTACTCTAATAAGGCATATGAGATATTTGAAAAAAAGAAAGAAAAAGAATATATCATTACTGCTTTAATTACATTGGGGGTTCAATATCAGCTAAATAATGATTTGGATAATTCAATGGAATGTTTAAAAAAGGCAGAACATATTATCATGGAGAATAAAGAGCATGAGAAACTTTCAAGTTTTAAAGGGATGATACAGCATAATATAGGGAGAGTTTATGAGAGAAAAAAGGAATATCAGTCAGCAATAAAATACTATTTAAAGAGTATTAATATATTTGAACAACCTTCACTAGATTTGCAGATTGTTCACCCGTTGAGAAGGTTAGTAGAAATCTATATAGAATTAAAAGATTGGGTACTTGTGGATGAGTATTTAGAAAAGGCCCTTGCGATAACAGAAAAATTTCAGCTTAAGCATGATTATATTTTATTATGTTTATTAAGATTATCGGTTAAGAAACTGCAAGGTAATGAAACTGCATATGAAAAGGGAATGCAAAAAATGCTAGACTCTGCAATTGAATTACATCAAGGTATTTTGATTAAACGAATAACCAAAGAACTGGGGAATCATTATTACGATAAAAAGGCATATAAGAAAGCAGCAGATTATTTAATGAAAGCATTAGAATATGAGGAATAAATTGAAGTAGTAGGTATGTATAGTAAAATTTTAATAGCAAAAAATCTATTAAATGATAGAAAAAACAGTAGAATTTTACCTATTTTTATAAATAATCTATATAGTATAAAATTTTATTAACAAATAGATTAAAGAATAGGAGTGTATTACAAATGAAAAAAATGATAGTATCCGTTGTGGTTCTTATTACTTTAACATTGGGTGTGAATCT
This sequence comes from Niallia sp. FSL M8-0099, assembly GCF_038006945.1. NCBI lineage: Bacteria > Bacillati > Bacillota > Bacilli > Caryophanales > Bacillaceae > Niallia > Niallia sp. FSL M8-0099. The sequence continues at coordinate 760,940 of NZ_JBBOWF010000002.1, read as the reverse complement.
TGGAAGTGCTTTTGCTGGGCATGAATGTCAACCAGGAGCACTTAGTATTGGAAATCTCGAAACGGAGTAATAGTGAAATGGTGGAGATGAATAATCAGTTGATGCAGCGAATTTTTGAAACATATCAAGATCAAATGAATCGTGATTATTTACAGCCATCAACTTCTCATATTGTTGCTTGTTCTATTGAAAAAAATCAAAAAATATCACTGCGACCTCGAGAATGTCTTTTTCATAAAAACACATTAGCACAAATTTTATTTGAGGTAATAAGCAAATTTGAACCGGAATTTATAAAGGATATATCTCCTGTAATACTCAAACTAGATGAAAATGTAGTGATGGGAATTCCTTATAATGGTGTTTATAAGCTGGATTCTGAAAAGGAAATTTTTGTGCAACTAGATACAATAGAGTGTAAGCAATATAGTGATATTGCTATACACCAGAAACAATTAGGAATACATTCAAACTTAGGCATATCATATAAGCTTTTAAGACAAGACAAAGAGACATTGGACACTTTAATAAAAGTAATGAAGAAATTAAATTATTATTTAACTATTCATGGAGGAGTAGAGTCAACCATTGCAATAGCTGACTTTATCTCCGACAAGCACGAAAAGAAATTATTATTACCCCCTTACCTTTTTATTCAATGGTTATATCCTACAACTAACTTTGGAGACACTTTAATCTCATAAAGAAAAATTCCAATTTACTTCATTTAAAAGGCGAGTTTGCACTATTAGCATGCCGCCTTTTTACTTTAGGAGGATAGTATGAAAACGAAATTTGGTATAGCTCTATTTCTAATTATCGTTCTAATGATTACTGTCACTACAAAAATTGGCCATTCAGAAAATAACCTTACGATGGAAGAGCTTAATCAGCCAGATTTTCTACATGATAAAGAGGCAGTTGTCTATTTCTCCACAATAACTAATCAAGATAGGAATAATGAAGGGATTAGCTACGCTGTTTTTATTGATGATAAAGGAAAAGCAACTGGTTTTCAAATGGGTGGTTTAGAATTTGGAAGCATGGCGCTAAATGATCATCAAATGTTGTTAGAGGATAAAAATACAATAAGGTTGATTGGAGAAAAGAATGCTGTAATCGATTTGAAATACCAACAAAGCGGAGAACGAACAGGCTATTTGGAGAAACAGGATGTCTTTTTCTCTATTTATCGTTCTGGAAATGATAAAGAAAGGGATATATCCCATATTTATTGGGGAAATCACAAAGGGTTTAAAGGAGGAAATCTCCCTTTTAATATAATGGCTTCGGGTTCCACCAAGGATGAAATTCTCATTTTGACAAATGATAAAGAAGAAAAGGAATATGTCTTAAGGAAAGCATTCTTGGAAAATAACCATTTAGAAATAAAGGCCATTAAGGGATTGGAAATGGAGAAAGGATATGAATATTCATCATTGGCACCTATCTTAAGTGACGAACTCCATTATTATGTTTTGCTTTCAGAGATAACCGATGACAAGAGTCAAAATACCGTTTTATTTCTCCTTAATAAGGAAACTTTGGAACAAACAAAAGTGGAGTTAAGTACAGGATATGTTGCTAATGACCCCGCAGCTGATTCCATGAATTCCAAAAATGCAGCTTATTTATGGCGGGACGTTTTTTTCTATGTTAACGGAGTAGGAGAAGTTGTTGCGGTAAGTAAAGATGGACAAGAACAGAGTAAATTCCTGCTGGAGGATTTTCCACAAAACCAACCCCGGCATAATGAAGAAGTATATTTTGCAGGGGATTATTTATTTGCATTAAGGTATGACGATTCGAAAAAAGAGAAGTATTATCTGGAAAGCTACTCTTTGGAAAATGGTGAGAAGGTAGAAGAGAAAATAATAGAAGGATTAGATGCCATCTTATCATCTGTAAAAGGAACTTCTATTTATTCTTATGATTTTAAAATATTAAAGTAAAAGCATAAGAGCAGCCTTATGCTTTTTTTAATGAAGCTAGATGTAAAGTAGATTTATTTTAAAAAAAATATTTGTTTTCTCCTTTCCAAATTTAAAAGGTTCTAAAACGATTACATTTTTATAGAATAAGAGATTGTACAAGTTGATCCCTATATTTCCATCTCACTTTCAAGTATACTAAGAAAAAAGTAGATAGTTGGAGGTTAAGTAGTGGATTTACATGATTTTTTAGTAATGTTCAAGTATTTTATTCTAGGAGCCATCCAAGGTATTACCGAGCCAATTCCAATTTCCTCAAGTGGTCATTTAATTATTGGCCAAAGGCTTCTAGGAATTGAACAGAGAGGCTTATCGTTCGAGATTATTACAAATACGGCATCATTAATTGCCATTGTCTTCATTTACCGAAAGGATATAAAGCAATTAATAACACATAGCTTTTTGTATCTAAAAACACGAAAGGAAAGTTATCGAGCTGATTTTCGATTCTCCCTGTATGTTATTATTGGAACCATTCCAGCTGGTGTGATCGGCGTACTGTTTGGCGATTATATTGCTGATTATTTCACCTCTTTTTATACTGTTTCCATTACACTACTAATTACAGGTATAGCTTTATGGATCATTCGAAATATGCGTGGTGTAAAAAGAGATGGGGATTTATCTTTACGAGATGCTCTTATTGTTGGATGTGCTCAAGTGATTGCACTTATACCAGGTATCAGCCGCTCAGGTTCCACTGTTATAGCGTCCATTGCATTGGGCATGAAACAAAGTACGGCGCTGCGTTTTTCCTTTATGCTTTATATTCCAGTAAGTGTTGGAGGAGCTATTCTTGGAGTAACGGAAATGATTAACAGCCCAGATTTGAAAACTTTGGCTTGGCCTTATTTCATTGCTTTTATCACGGCCCTTGTTTTTACCTATTTCTCTATGAAATGGCTAATGGGCATAATGGAAAAAGGAAACTTAAAATATTTTGCTTATTATTGCTTTATCGTTGGAACGATATTATTGGTGGTAACCTACTTATTATAAAGAGAATAATAGACAAAGAAGAAAAGTGCGATAGGACAACTATTGTGCTTTTTTGTCTTTAATGACGGCTGTTTCAAAAAGAAATGAAAGAAAGGAAGAGCTTTTATTGTAAAATCCCAAGTTCTTAACAGGCCTGAAAATCAGAAATAAGGATTGCTCACTTTAATAGGGACATAACAATCAACATTATTTTGTAATTGTGTATCCGCTTTCAGTCGGATAAGATATTACCATAGAAAGAAGAAAAGAGGTGAAGGAATTTGTGAGTCAAGTCATAAATGAGCGTCATCAGATGATTCTTACTATCTTACGAAGGGAGAAACGGTATGTGACAGCTGCAGAGTTAGCACAATCACTTAAAGTTTCTAAGAAGACAATATATAGAGATATCCAACAAATAGTTGATTCGAATTCAATGCCGTTTCGGATAATAAAAAAAGAAAACTTCGGTTATTACTTCCAGAACCATAAAGAACCTTTAGAAACGGAAACGATTGTATTTGATTATCCTGACGAAAGACGTTTGAATTTACTATTATATCTTTTAGCCATTGCACCCGGTAAGACCTCAATTCAAAAAATATCGGAAAAGTACATCGTAAGTCAGAGCTCTATTCTCAATGATTTTAAACATATTGAAAAGGAATTAAGGTCCTATCATTTAAGACTATTAAGGACAAAGGAAGGAACCTTTATTAAGGGAGATAAACTATCTATTTATCGTTTGATGGCCGTAATTATTGAGAATTACTTAACTCAAATGGGAGACCCTTTTAGTCAATATGATATTCCTGATTCTATCAAAAAAGTAAAAGTGAAAAATAATCATTTAATAAAAATTAAGAGGTTGCTGCATGATATCCAAGTGAAGCATGATTTAAGCTTAGATCAGCCCTATTATTTAACCTTATTCTGCTCTCTTCTTTCGATAATAGAAAAACATAATAATAAGCTTTCATTAGATGAAGAAGAAATAGTATACGAAGAAATAGATGAAAATTCCACTATTTATTGTATTTGTAAAGATATGATTGAGGAAATCGAAAATCAGTTTTCTCTTTCGTTAAAACAATATGATATTTATTCTCTTTATTATATTTTGAAAGCGTATAAACTTAATTCGCGATTTTTATTAAATCAAGGTACTGAGCCATATAAAAATGATCAGGTCGTTCTTTTAACAAAAAGGTTAATAGCAAAAGTGACAGAAAATAGCGGATATCGATTTGATACGGATGATGAATTATTAGAAAGGATAACCTTGCATATGCATGCAATGTTATATCGATTAAGCCATCGAATCTATATAGTTAATCCAATCATAAAATCCATAGTAACCAATTTCTCCAATATATTTGGCTTAGTAAAGACTAGCATTCAACAGTTAGTAGAAGAAGGACATTATGAAAAGTATATAACCGATGAAGAAATTGGCTATATTACTTTGTATTTTCAAATTTCGTATGATGATCATTTTGCTAATCAGATTCCTATATTAATTGAATGTACAAGTGGAATTGGCACTTCGCATTTATTAAGTGAAAAAATAAGAAGAACTTTTCCTGATATCCACATAAAGAAAATAATCGCCCAGCAACGAATAAAACAGACAGATTATGAAGATGTAGAATTAGTTATTTCTACTGTGAAAACACATAGTATCATTGATAAGCCTACTATTCTTGTGAGTCCTATTTTAAATCAAGAGGATAAGTTTAAGATAGATCAATTTATTAAGGACTACTACAATCAACAGAGTATTATCGGTGAAAAATAGAAAGGTAGGAGAGTTAAAAGTGGACATGAAAATAGAAGAATTAGATTTTCATAAGGTAGTAACAGAAGATCTTATCGAGTTAAATTTGCAAGGAACTACAAAGGAAGAAGTATTGAATGAGTTAACTGACCTATTATATGAAAACGGTTGTATATCGAATAAAGAAGGATTTATAAAGGATGTGATGTATCGAGAAGAAGAAGGTGTTACTGGTTTGGAGAAGGGGGTGGCTATCCCCCATGGTAAATCAAAGCATGTACGAAAGACATCTATTGCAATAGGAAGAACCCAATCATTTATAGAATGGGAATCGCTTGATGGAAATCCTATCAATATTATTATCTTATTTGCTGTTAAAGACACGGATAAAACCACTATCCATATTAAATTATTACAAAAGGTAGCTGTCTTATTAGCGGATGAGGAAACGATTAGTAAGTTCCAAACACTGCAGACAAAGAAAGAATTTTTAAAGGTATTAACGAAAAATGATTAAGGTGCATTTTATTAAAAACTTATAAATTTGGAGGGAATCATGATGAATATTGTGGGGATTTCAGCTTGTACATCTGGTATTGCTCATACGTATATTGCGAAAGAAAAATTGATTAAAGCAGGCCAAGAGCTGGGACATAAAGTTCGTATCGAGACACAAGGGACCATTGGAATTGAGGATGAGTTAACGACTAAGGAAATAGAGGAAGCTGATTTGGTCATAATTGCTGCAGATATCAAGGTAAGTGGAAAAGAACGTTTTGCTGGGAAGAAAATTGTTGAGATACCTACACATATTGCCATAAAGGCACCGAAACAGCTTTACCAAAAGATTGACGCTGAGCTAAATAAACAGTGAGGGGGTCTACTAGATGCTGAAGAAAATGCAAGTAAAAAAGCATGCTTTAACAGCCATTAGTTATATGCTGCCACTTGTTGTGGCATCAGGACTTTTAATTGCAATTGGGAATCTTACAGGTGGTTCGGTCATTGAAGATTATAAAGCTTCCTTTGATATTCCCTCAGCACTTGTTTCGTTAGGAGTACTTGGAATGGGGTTATTAGCTCCTGTTATTTCAGGAGCAATAGCATATTCCATAGCAGATCGTCCAGGTATTGCTCCAGGGTTATTAATGGGATTGATCGCAAACGCCATTGGAGCAGGATTTTTAGGTGGGATGCTAGGTGGATTTATTGTTGGTTACTTTGTTTTATTTTTAAGAAAAAATTTAAAAGTGCCAAAGTGGGCAGAAGGCTTAATGCCAATGATGATTATTCCTTTAATATCGAGTTTAGTTATCGGATTACTTATGTTTTTTGTGCTTGGCGTTCCGATTGTATGGGCAACAGAGGGCTTAACTTCTTTTCTAACAAGTATGCAGGGATCGATGAGATTTGTTTTTGGGGCAATATTAGGGGGAATGGCAGCATTTGATTTTGGCGGGCCAGTTAATAAAGTAGCCTCATTGTTTGCAGATGGTTTGCTATTAGAGGGCATATACGAGCCAGAAGCTGTAAAAATATTGGCATCAATGGTTCCCCCATTTGGTGTAGCCATTTCTTGGGGACTTTCTAAATTATTTCAGAAGAAACGATATACAAAATCGGAAGAAGATAACATCAAAATAGCTCTACCGATGGGAATATGCATGATTACAGAAGGCGTTATCCCGATTGCAGCAGTAGATATTGTAAGAGTTGTTGCTTCATGGACCATTGGAGCAGCCGTTGGAGGAGGGTTCTCTATGATGTGGGGGGTAGGATCTCCGGTTCCATCAGGAGGAATGTTTATTGTACCTGCGATGACACATCCAATTCTATTTTGTGTGGCATTACTTATCGGGTCACTCATTACCGGAGTTATGCTGTTCTTATGGAAGAAGGAACCAGCTGCAGAAATAGAAGAAACATCGAGTGAAGAGGAAGAAGTAGATTTATCAGATGTGAAGATTACATTTTAACCTGAATGAAAGAACGCTTATTTTGCTAGAGAGTAAGTCAATAAAGGAGGGGACTTAGAATGTATGTTTCGATGAAGGGAATGCTTGCACGTGCCAACCAAGGGAAATATGCGGTAATGGCAATCAACTGCTTTAACCTAGAAACAGCTAAGGCAGTGATTGAAGCAGCACAAGAATTGAGAGCACCTATCATTGTAGATTTATTACAAGATCATTTAATGCAGCATTTGGGAAGTAAGTTATTAACAAGACCAATTATAGAAATGGCAAATGCAGCAAGTGTAGAAGTAGCTATTAATTTAGACCATGGGCAGGATGTTGGATTTGTGAAGAGATGCTTAAGAGATGGATTTTCTAGTGTAATGATGGATGCTTCTCGTTATCCAATTGATGAGAATATAAGAATAACGAAAGAAATGGTAGAATTCGCGCAAAGCTATGATGCGAGCGTCGAAGGGGAGATTGGTAATATCGGTTCTGTTTCTAGGAACCAGATGACAGATGATGAAATGTATACGAATCCTGATTTAGCCATTAGATATGCAAAAGAAACAGGAATAGATGCGCTGGCTATTTCTTATGGCTCTAGTCACGGGGATTATCCAGATGGTTATATTCCAGCTTTTCGATTCGATATTTTAGAAAAAATTAAAGGAGAAACGGGTATCCCGCTTGTGCTCCATGGAGGATCTGGATGTGGAGAAGAAAACATAAGAAAGTCTATTTCATTAGGTATTAATAAGATTAATGTTGGCTCTGATTTTTTTAAAGCACAGGTAAATAGTATAAAAGAAAACATGGTTAGAAACGAAATAGATTATTTTGATATTATTCATCAAACGATTAAGGCTGGAAAAGATTTAGTTAAATATTATATTGAACTGGCAGGCACTGAAGGAAAGTCATTATAAATTTAAAGAAAAGAGGAATATATTATGTTATTAAATATGAAGCAGTTATTAGAAGTAGCACAAAAACATCAATTTGCCGTTGGAGCATTTAATGTAGCAGATAGTAACTTTTTGAGAGTAGTAGTTGAAGAGGCAGAAAGCAATAATTCTCCTGCGATAATTGCAGTACATCCAACTGAATTAGACTTTGTCAAAGATGATTTTTTCTCTTATGTATTAACGAGAATTAAAAATAGCCATGTTCCATTTGTTCTGCATTTAGATCATGGCGGAAATATGGCTGATATTATGCGGGCGATTCATGCAGGCTTTAGTTCCGTCATGATTGATGGCTCCTTGCTTTCTTTAGAAGAAAATATTCAGTTAACGAAACAGATAGTAGAAGTGAGCCATTCGCTGGGAGTATCAGTGGAAGGAGAATTAGGAACAATTGGAAATACAGGTACATCAGTAGAGGGCGGGGTATCGGAGGTAATTTATACTAGACCAGAAGACGCCCAAGAATTTGTAGAGAAAACAGGGGTAGATACATTGGCAATTGCAATCGGTACTTGTCACGGTATTTATCCAAAAGATATGGAGCCAAAGTTGAGAATGGATATTTTAAAAGAAATTAAAGAAACGGTCGACATTCCTCTTGTGCTTCATGGCGGCTCAGCTAATCCAGATGAAGAAATTGCAGAGGCTGTTCAGATTGGTATTCAAAAAGTGAATATCTCATCAGATTATAAGTACGCATTTTATAAAAAATGCCGTGAGATTTTAGCTGAAACAGAGCTTTGGGATCCTAACGCAATATATCCAGCATGCATTGATGCAGCTAAAGAAATAGTAAAATATAAAATGAATTTATTTCAATCCATTGGAAAAGCTGAAATTTACAGAGAAGAAAATGTGACGGCATGGCGTAGAGAATGGTTATAAGCAGTAGGAAGAGGGGAGATAATCCTCTCTTTTTTTATAATCGAATTATTTTTTTATGTCCTCATTAAATGGTGCAGATATAGGTTTCTGTGCTATTTTAATCGTTTTAAAGAGAAATCTAAATTTATTTTTTAATCAGTACCTTGCAATGAACAATACTAAATGGTATATTATTGGCAATAGGTATTATTTTTACTATGGTACTGTTTATTATAAGGTACTGAATGATGAATAAAGGTAGGTGGAAAAGATGAATGTACAGTTTAAAAAGGGTGTCTTAGAGTTATGTGTACTTGTTCTTTTAGATAAAAAGGACCGCTATGGCTATGAACTCGTTCAAAAGATATCCAATCAAATTGAAATTTCAGAGGGCTCTGTTTATCCCCTCTTAAGAAGATTAACAAAAGAAGAATATTTTACAACTTATTTACAAGAGTCAACAGAAGGTCCTTCGCGTAAATACTACAAGTTAACCGATAAAGGAAGAACCTATCTTAATAAACTTATTACGGAATGGAATGAATTTTCTAATGGTGTCAATCAATTAATAAAAGAAGGTGTAAATAATGACTAAAGAGCAATTTTTAAAACAGCTCCAAGCTGGATTAAAAAAGCTTCCGCAAGAGGAACGAAAAGATATCATCCATGATTATGAAGAACATTTTTTTATAGGCAAAGAAGATGGAAAAACAGAGGAAGAAATAGCCAAGTCTTTAGGATCTCCTCAGCAAATTACGAAAGAATTAATAGCTGCCTATCACCTTGAAAAGGTGGAAAAAAGCAGAACAACGGGAAATATTCTTCGAGCAGTATGGGCGGTTATTGGTTTAGGATTCTTTAATTTGGTTATTGTACTTGGACCATTTCTTGTGATAGCATCCCTTATTCTATCAGGGTGGATAGTTGGTGCGTCTTTTATACTCTCCCCACTACTTGTTCTTGTGGACAGTGTTTTTCATCCAGGTAGTTTTGCATTTTTTAAATTATTTATGACCATTTTGCTAGTGGGATTAGGAATTTTTATTGTAATTGGTATGTATTACATTACAAGAATTTCTTCAAAAGGCTTTATCAATTATTTGAAATTTAATGCAAAATTGGTGAAGGGAGGCCAAAAGCATGATTAGTCTAAAAAAATTAATGGTCACTGGACTTATTCTTGTTCTAATTGGCGGCATAGGGGCATTCCTAACATTCCGCGATAACAGTATAGATATTCATGAAGAGAAAGTATTTAAGGAAAATGATATTACTGGAATTGAAGTAGATTCCAATAATGCAGGGATTGAAATTATTCCCACAGCAGAGAAGGAAACAAAGGTTGTGTTGCAAGGAAAAGGTTCCTCTGAAACGAAGGGAAGTTTTACTGCCAAGGTAGTTGGGGAAAAACTGGTTGTAAATTGGAATGAAAAACAAATTAGCTTTTTTCAGATGAATTTTATAGATGAATCACTTACCTTAAAAATTCTTGTACCTGTGAAGGAATATAAATCCCTTCGCATAAATAATGATAATGGAAAGATTGATTTAGCGGACCTAATGGTTGAGCAAGTACAGGCAGAAAGTAATAATGGTCGCATCCATCTGCAAAATATTCAATCCAGAAGTGTAGAAGTAAACTCTGACAATGGAAGAGTATCGCTGGATCATGTAAGCGGAAGCGTGAAAGGAGAAACGAATAATGGGAGAATTTCGATGAAAACTGCCACATTGGATCAGGCGATACAGCTGGAAACAGATGATGGCAGTATCGAAATTGTAACAGATAAGGAACCAACAAATGTCACATTCGATGTTCAAGTTGATGATGGCAGCATCAATATTTTAGATAAATACAAAGGAAGTACCGTGATTGGAAACGGAGAAAATAAAGTAAAGCTGAAAACAAATAATGGGAAAATTAGGGTGGGGAATTAAAAAAAGGCAGCTTTTTTAAGCTGTCTTTTTTATCTGCCGATATAAATATAAATTTTCTTGTGAAAAGAAAATTTGGTATCGCATTCAAACTATATAAAAAATAAAAGCCTCCGATATATAGAAAGTAAATGGACAAAAGAATAAAGCTAGAAGCATTCAGGGGGATAGAATGAAAATAAAATATCAATTGGCAATCATTTTCTTCATTTTAATTATTTCTTTGTTGGGGATTGGCGGATTTAGCAATATGAGTCTGCAGTCAGTCGTTAATTGCAAATAGTAAAGAACTGACAGAGGCAAAAGAAATGCAGCGTCTAGTTACTCATTTGCAATATCGAATTGCTGGAATTTCTAATGACGAGCGTGGCTTTCTTCTTACCGGAAATAAAGAATATAGTGACGGAATTAATGAGAAAGAGTCAGACATTCATGATACTTTGAAAACAATGGAGACTTTATCTAATTATTATGAGTATAAAGAAGATATCCAAACGTTTCAATCCAGTCTACAAACGTACTTAGCCACAAGTGACAAAGTGCCTGGGGCTTATATCGAAGATCCATCTGCTGCAGAAAAACTCCATTTTGGGGATTTACGGACATTAAGGAAAGAAGTTTTAGATCCGGCAGTTAATGAATTAGTGGAACATATTAATCAAGATGTTATTCAGTTGGAAGAACAAAATCAAAAAAATAATAAAATAACAAAAACGGTATTAATCGTAATTATCATCGTGGCAGCACTATTGAGTATTGTCTTAGGTTTTCTGTTATTAAAGTCTATTTTACGACCATTAAATAAAATTAATAATCAACTTCAAAGTATTGCTTCTGGAGAAGGGGACTTAACACAGCGAGTAAATGTGAATGGGAAAAACGAATTTGGTCAATTAGCACATTCGTTTAACGCATTCGTCGATTCTCTTCAAATAATGATAAAAAGTGTAGGGCAGACGTCTAAAAATGTTGCACAAGCTTCAGATGAATTAGCTTCCAGTATGGAACAATCGACTGTAGCGGTAGAGCAAGTGGCGGATGCTGTTCAAACCATTGCAGAGAATGGAAATAAGCAAGATTCACTTACCCAGAATAGTTTAATAGAAGTTAATAATTCCTTGAAAAATATTAAGGATGTGGCCCATACTGCCAGCGAAGTTGCAAATGAATCTCTGCTTATTAAAGAAAAAGCAAAAGAAGGGGAATTGGCATTGACTGAAATGCAAATGCAGATGGAGGCAATTCATGCATCTGTTGATTTAGCAGGAGATGGATTAAAATCACTTGTTTTAAGTACAAATGAAATTAATGAGGTACTTGCAAGTATTCAAGATATATCCAATCAAACCAATCTGCTAGCATTGAATGCATCCATTGAAGCAGCAAGAGCAGGAGAACATGGAAAAGGATTTGCGATTGTAGCAGAGGAAGTTCGAAAGCTATCAGAAATGACAGGTACTTCTGTAAATCAAATACACGATCTGATAAGTTCTATTCATGACCACTCAAACACGACAGAAAAAAATATGTCTTTTGTAATAGAAAATGTAGATGCTGGTACGAAATTATCTGATACTACAAATGAACATATTAAGGAAATATTAAATCGTGTTGAATCCATTGCAGATCATATTAAAAAGATGGCAGAAACAGCACAAGAAATTACGGCAGAAGTACAAGAGGTACAAGATTCAGTGGAAGAAATAGCTCATACTTCTCGCGAAACTTTAGAAAGAACGGAAAGTGTTGCAGCAGCAACAGAAGAACAAACTGCCTCATTCCAAGAAATAACAAGCTCAAGCATGGCATTATCTAAAATGGCAGAGGAGCTTCAAGAACTAGTGCACCGATTTAAAATCTAAGAAAGAATGTAAAAAAAGAGAAACTGTGTGAGATTTTCTAGATCAAATTTAAAAAGATCGAAAAAAATTAAGGAGGCAAGTACCCAAGGATTTCGAACAAGTATAGGTCTGAACAATTATACAATTATGTGCATATATTGTATAATTGTTCGTTTTTTATTCGGTATAAGTGGTAATCATCCGCAGATTGCATAAGCTTGCTAGTGGGCGAGCACCAAGCTGCTTCATTTATTGATCTACTGCGTTAATAGGAGATGAATTACTTTGCAAGTTTTCTCTCTCTTTTAAAAGTAAAAAGCTTATAAAGATTGTATTAACCAATCCTATTATTCCATAACACCATATCGGCATTCTGAGAGCTTCATACCATAACATGTTAATAAAGTATACACCAATAGCTATTAACAACGAATTACTTATCAAAGTTAATAGGGCTTTTTTTACAATGAAAAATGAATATAGTCTCCAAATAGCAATAATTAGCGCAGCAATACTTGTCATAGTCAAAGACATTAACGCAATAGAGCGTACGTTTTGTTCTTGATGAAACACTTCTGCTGTAAAAAAGAATTTTGTAAATATATTGGTGAGAAAATAAAAACTTGTTAGATAAATAGAACTAGCCAAAAAGGAGATAGGTATCCATTTCAAATATATAAAAATGGCGTTTTTACTCCTGTTTGACGGTTTTCTTTTTTCCTGAATGGTTTCAGCAATTGATGTCACAACTATAATGAATACTAATAAATATAAATCGTGTAATGGGAGTTTTCCTTTAAAGATGTCCATTAAGAAAAGAAAAGCATCCTTTAATTCCATTAACATTATCTATTCCAACCTTTCAATTATGTACTACCTGTTATACGAAAGGAAATATAGGAATGTTTCAATAATTATATATTTTTTCAGATTTAGGAAACTTTTCCTGATTAGCTATATGTTACCTCAGTTAAAAGAAATGACTATTTGCCTGGATAAAAAATTGGGATTGTTCATAGTTATAGGTAACTTTTGAAAAGTCAAAAGGCTGCCCATTAGTTAGATGAAAAATGCTCTCTACCAATAATTTAGGATTATCTTTTTCTAATCCCAAATAAGCAGCTTCTTCTTCCGTTAATTTCCCTACATGTAAATACACATCTGAAAAGCCTACTTTTAGCCCTAAGCCTTTTGTTATGTAATGAAAAATAGATTCCGCTACGATTTCTTTATTTAAATACGTAATGAAGGCTTTATTATACCAAGATTCCTCTAAACAAAGAGTTTGGCCGTTAATATAGCGAATTCTCTTTACGTAATAAACCTCCTCGTGAAGCTCCATATTTAAATTTAGGGCAATTTCCTCAGTCGGTTTTCTTATCTCTAATTCGATTATTTTGGAGGTTAGAGTATAATCCTCTAAATCTGTTTTAAATCCTTGATTGGAAAGCAAGCTGATATAGCCTTTTCGATTCTGTCGTCTTACAAAAATTCCACTGCCTCTTACTTGAAAAATGATTCCCCTTTTTTCAAGAAGCTCAAGCGTTTTCGTAATCGTACTTTTACTAACCTCGAATTGCTTCATTAATGTCTCAATAACTGGCAGCTTACTGCCTTGCTTTAAGCCATGCTCTTCAATATATTTTTCTATTTCTTCTGCGATTTGCTGGTATTTTAACATAATATATACCTCGATTATCTTAAACGTTATAGCTGGATTATAGCATATATAGGAAAAAAACTCATTTGGATTAATTAGGTATAAAAATATTATATTGTATTTATCATATTGTACCGGTACAATTATAATATAAGTGTAATCTAAAAAATAATGTAAAGGAAAAGACAATTTAATAGTATAAAAAGGAGGAAAATAAGGATGAGCAAAATGCCGAAAGATTTTTTATGGGGTGGAGCATTAGCTGCACATCAATTTGAAGGTGGTTGGAATCAAGGCGGTAAAGGTCCAAGTGTAGTAGATGTTATGACAGCAGGTGCTCATGGAGTACCTAGGAAAATAACAGACTTGATTGAAGAAAATCAATTTTATCCAAATCATGAAGCAATTGATTTTTACCATCGTTACAAAGAGGATATTGCCTTGTTTGCTGAAATGGGGTTAAAGTGTTTACGAACTTCCATTGGCTGGAGCAGAATTTTTCCAAAAGGGGATGAATTAGAACCGAATGAAGAAGGACTGCGCTTCTATGACCAAGTATTTGATGAATTACTTAAATACGGAATACAGCCAGTTATTACCTTATCCCATTTTGAAATGCCGTTACATCTAGCAAGAGAATATGGCGGTTTTAGAAATAGAAAAGTAGTTGATTGTTTTGTCCGCTTTGCCGAAGCATGCTTCCATCGATATAAAGACAAAGTAAAATACTGGATGACTTTTAATGAAATCAACAATCAAATGGATGTTTCTAATCCGCTCTTTTTGTGGACAAATTCTGGAGTAACCGTCAAAGAAGGAGAAAATGCGAAAGAAGTGATGTATCAAACTGCTCATCATGAGCTAGTTGCAAGTGCATTAGCTGTGTCTATTGGCAAAAAAATAAATCCTGATTTCCAAATTGGAGCAATGGTTTCCCATATTCCTATCTATCCATTTTCTTCTAATCCAGAAGATGTGATGCTAGCGGAAGAAGAAATGAGACAAAGATATTTCTTCCCAGATGTGCAAGTTCGTGGATATTATCCTAGTTATGCCTTAAAGGAATTTAAGCGAGAAGGCTATTCGATTACAATGAAGCCAGAGGATGCTGAGATTTTACGCAATGGGACAGTTGATTATTTAGGATTTAGCTACTATATGTCCACTACCGTAAAGAGCGATGTGAAAAATAATAATACAGGGGATATTGTAAATGGCGCCTTGCCAAATGCGGTTGAAAATCCGTACATCAAAGCAAGCGATTGGGGCTGGTCCATTGATCCGACAGGTCTGCGCTATGTGTTAAATCGTCTATATGACCGCTATCAAATACCTTTATTTATTGTAGAAAATGGATTTGGCGCTATTGATACTGTCGAAGCTGATGGCTCTATTCATGACAAGGAAAGAATTGCCTACTTAAAGGCGCATATTGAAGCATTAGAGAAAGCGGTAATGTATGATGGAGTAGATTTGATTGGATATACGCCATGGGGAATTATTGATATTGTTTCCTTTACAACAGGAGAAATGAAAAAACGCTATGGAATGATTTATGTAGATCGAGATAATCAAGGGAAAGGAACCATGAGCCGTTCGAAAAAAGACTCCTTTTATTGGTATCAGGAAGTGATTAAGTCAAACGGGGAAAAGCTGTAATAGAAAAAGGAAGGGGATGTTTTCCTCTTCCTTTCTTTGTATTGTATACTTGATTTTTAATGAAATTTACTATTTTGCGAGAAATAAATTTAGTATTTTTTAATTATAGCTTGCTTCTAATTCATCTATTAAGCTTCCAACATAGGCAATTGCTTTTCGGATTGGCTCAGGGGTGGACATATCTACATTTGCTAGTTTCATTAAATCGAATGGTTTTAAAGTGCCGCCGGCTTTTAAAACTTTTAACCAGCGCTCAACAGCAGGCTGTCCTTCTTCCTCAATCATTGCTGATACGGCAGTTGAAGCTGTAAGCCCAGCGGAGTACGTATATGGGTAAAGACCCATATAATAATGGGGTTGGCGCATCCATGTTAGGCCTGCTGCTTCATCTATTTCCACACTGTCTCCCCAGAATGATTTTAAGACATCGATATTTTGTTCACATAATACTTTAGCTGTAATCGGAGTTCCTTGTTCTGCTAATTCATAAATTTTTCTTTGGAGTGCCCCTTCTAAAATATGGGTAACAAAATTATGATAATACGTTCCTAGTGATTGGAGAATTACCCATCTTCTAATTTGATTGTTAGAAGATTGTTTCATAATATACTTGCTCAAAAGCATTTCGTTCATGGTGGATGGAGCTTCAATAAAGTATCGAGATGGACGGGTATTTGAAATAATTTGATTTTTGCCAGCAAGAGCAAAATGTCCAGCATGTCCAAGTTCATGTGCTAAGGTAAACGTATTACGCATTGAGTTATGCCATGTCATTAAAATGTATGGATGTACTCCATACGGGCTGGAGCAGAAGGCGCCTGATCGTTTTCCATAGTTATCTGCTAAGTCTACCCAGCGGTCTTTTAAGCCTTTTTCCATTATTTCCATATATTCTGGTCCCATAATATTAAGCGCTTCTAAGATAAGCTTGGAAGCTTCCTCGTACGTAATTTTAGGATCATAGGATGTGTCGAGCGGAGCCTTTAAATCACAATAATGGATTTTTTCTAAACCTAATACACGCTCTTTTAATTTGGCGAATCTGCGCATATGTGGAGCCAATTCTGTAAGAATGGTATCCAATTGGTTATGGTACATTTCTTTTGTGACTTGTTGTTCTTGTAAAAGCATGTCTGTTACAGATTCATAGTTTCGTAAACGAGATTCTATTATTTGTTTTTTAACTTCTGTTCCATAGGTAGCCGCATATGTATTTTTATAACGGTTAAGGCCAGCCGAAAAGGCTTCATATGCTTTTCTTCTTACTTCTTTATCTGCCGATTCTTCGTACTTTTCGAAAGAATTAAATGTCAAAGGATATTCTGTCCCGTCACTTGTTATAAAGGAGGAAAACTCCATATCTGATGTTTTACTTCTTTGATAAATCATATAAGGAGAACGCTGGATTTCACCAAATGCTGCTAATACTTCCTCTGCTTCAGGTGTTAACATATGTGGCTTCAAATCCATTAAGTCCGTTAGTGTTTTGGAAAAAAGCTGTAGTTCTTCTTCCTCGTTCAGGTATGTATTTATTTTATCGTTTGCAAGCGTAAGAATCTCTGAATTAATAAAAGAAAGGCTTGAGCTTACTTTTGCATAGAGGGAAGAAACAATTGCATCGTTCTCTTGATTGGAAGGATTAGATCCGTCTGCAGATTGATTAAGGTTTGCATAAGTGAGAACTCTCACTAATCTTTCATCCAATGCATCTCGAGCTTTTAGACAATCTAGCAAGATTTTAGCGTTTTGGTGAAGCTTCCCTTTAAATTGTGTCACAGTAGGAATATCTTCTTCAATCGCTTCTACTTCCCTTTTCCAATCAGCTTCGCTTTCGAACAAATCGCGCAAATTCCAGGTTTGTTCGAAAGGAACTTCGGAACGATAAAGTGTTTTTTCCATTTCTTTATTCATAAACATTCTCCTCTGTCACCTATTTATTTCGTTTTTCGAAACGATTAGTTTGATTATACAATAAAAAATTGAACTATAGGAATATTTTGTTTATTATATTTTTTAATGATAATTTGTAGAAGATAAAGATAAAAAACTACGCTTCTTATGATAAATAATTGTATAATGGTTAAAACTCACCATTTCATCAAATTTTACATTTTAAGGTAAAAGAATGACCGCTGAAATTGGAATAAACAAAAAGGAATGAAAAGAAATTGCCCTTAAAGTTTTCACGAAAAAAAAGATTTTATTTATTATTTTTTATCTGCATTGTCTCCATGTTTATCATTTTTATGTTCTCCCATATGCCGTATGAAGAACAGGATATTAAGCCATTTTTACGAGATAAGATAGACCTGACAAATGTTCCATTCCCCTCTATAACATTTGAGTATGATGGCCAGATTATCTCTTCGGATTCTGACCCATATGGTTTTATCGAATTTTTATTTCGAAAAGCAGGGCATGTAATTGGTTATTGCCTCTTAACTTTGCTGTTATTTCTCACCCTGATGCAAACGAAAATCAAACGACCATGGGTGTATCTATTAAGTGGTGCTCTTTCTATTGCTTATGCATTAACAGATGAGTGGCACCAAAGCTTTGTTCCCGGAAGAACAGGCCATTGGCAAGACGCCATCATTATCGACGGAACTGGCGTTATATTAGGATTAGTCATTGGTTTTATAGGTACTATATTTTTTAAAAAGAGGAAAACGAAGGGAAGGTTTTAGGGATTCCTAAAGAAAGGAGAAGTGAAGTGATTGTACCAAGATAAAGAATTAACAGTAAGACCGATTAAGGAGGAAGATCTTTATCAGCTTTGGACACTGGCATTTAAAGAAGAAAATCCTGAATGGAAAAAATGGGATGCTCCGTATTATGCACATAAAGCATTAAGTTATGAAGGATTCTTAAAAACTCAAAAAGAGCGCTTCTTAGAAAGAGATGATTACTGGGCAATTGTTGTAGGGGAAGAACTAATAGGAACGGTTGGCTACTACTGGGAACATGAACCGTCCAAATGGTTAGAGATGGGAATAGTTATCTATAATCCAAACTACTGGAGTGGTGGATATGGAACGCGGGTATTGAAGCTATGGATCGACCATTTATTTAAGACTTTGCCATTAGTTCGAGTTGGATATACAACATGGTCAGGGAATGAGCGAATGATAAAGGTAGGAGAAAAGCTGGGCATGACAATGGAAGGACGCATGAGAAAGTGCCGCTACTATAACGGTGTATATTATGACTCCATACGGATGGGGATATTAAGAGAAGAATGGGAAGCATTTATAGACGGAAACAAATCAAATGCTGGAAAGATAAATAAATAAAAACAGTGCAAAGGAATATTATGTTAGGTAAAAGTAATATGAAAATTAAGTTCTCGTACTCATGCTTAACATATATTTTATTAGTATAATAGTAGAAAATCAGGAATAAAAGGGTAAATTGTATAGAAGTTACAGCATCACCGGAATTAAGTAGGCGTGGAAAATAACTGAATGGAGTGAGGTCCATGAAGAAAGAGGTTGGATACGTATTTTTCTGCCAGCATTGTGGATTGCCTCAACGTATTCCAGCGTTTGTGCTAAAAACATACTTATGTGATGACATCGTAAAACAATTCTATTGCAATAATTGCAGCCGAGAAAATCTAATTCCTTCTTATATAAAAAAGCTGAAATCAGAATTATAGAGCACATATATAACAAGGTCAAGTGGAAAATGCACTTGGCCTTTTTTCTATGAAATAATAGGTAGTTCTGCATCCACTCTTCTTAGAATCATTTCAAGGTGTGGAAAATTGAAAGAGCTTTTTCCATTTTTTTATGAGTAATTACCAATAAATTGTACAAACTATTTAAAGTAGAGAAATAACTCATGATGATGTGTGGACAAAAAATAGGTCTCTAACTTCGATTATTGGAGATCCTTAAACATGCCTCTACCTTCAATAATGGAAATTTTTTTAGAAGGAGATGAATAAAATGAACTACAAGGAATATTGGGATAAAATTAATGAAATAAATGGACAATTGCATTCTTTATATTCTTCCTATTGGGATAAATATTCAGATTTTGCTACATGGCAGTTTTGGATCATTCTTCTATCTTTATTAGTACCATTAATCATATTATATTTTATGGTAGACAGAAGGAGATTATTTGAAATATTATTCTTTGGCTATACTGTTCATCTACTTTGGGCATACATAGACCTTGCACTGAGTAGAACTAATTTCTTAACACATACCCACTTTCTTACACCGGTGCTTCCTAATGCATTAAATATTACAGGTTCCTTTCTGCCAGTAGGGTTTATGCTAGTGTATCAATATGCAACGAATCGCAAGAAAAACTTTTATATCCTAACCGTGTTATTGAGTGCTGTGTATACTTTTATATGCGCTAATATTGAAAAATCAATGGGCTTGGTAACGTTTCATGGAGGAATTAACGTTATTCATTTATTCCTTTTGGATTTATTTATTGTATTTGTAGCATATTGGTTTACTAGGTTATTGTTGAAATTTAGAATCCTCAAGAAAGACGAGCAGCAATAGCGTTTATTACTAGCGTGTATTTAAAAGGCACATGCTAGTTTTTTTTGCGTTCCAGAAGAAGGTAGGAAAGTGAAAAATCGAGAATTGCAGGAAAAACGCTATGGAAAAACTAAGATGTACTCCAAATAGAAGGGAGAAGCGAAAAAAGTGGCGTTCATTACCAAGATGAAAGCCAAAATAGAAGGGAGAAGCGAAAAAAGTGGCGTTCATTACCAAGATGAAAGCCAAAATGGAAGGGAGAAGCGAAAAAAGTGGCGTTCATCAGCAAAATGAAAGCTGAAACGGAAGGGAGAAGTGAAAAAAAGTGGCATTCATCAGCAAGATGAAAGCCAAAAAGGAAAGAAAATGCAAACAAAAAAGCATTCATTGCAAAGTTGAAACCAAAAATCATCGAAGAGCTAAAAAGAGTTAACAGCTAATCTCTCCTCACCTTCGAGGAAAACAAACAATGCATTTGAGGGAAAACGTAACGAGGTGTATACTTGCCAATGAAGAATGTTAAAGGGGGAATTATTTTGTTACAAAAGCCAAAGGCTATTTTTCTAGATATGGATGGTACTATTTTAAATCATCAGAATCAGGTAAGCGTGAAGACAAAGGAGATTATTGATGATCTACGCAAGGATGGTCTATTCGTATTCATAGCTACAGGGAGATCTTTTGATGAAATTGAATCTGTCGTGCCAGAAGGATTTGAAGTGGATGGATATGTTTCTTCTAACGGCATGGCTGGTTACATAGGAAAGGAACCTATTTTTCAGCATACTCTACCTTTAGAATTAGTGGATACCATTATTAAAAAGGCAAGAGAGAATAAAGTATATTATGAGTTATTTCCATATGGGGACTCTCGAATGACATTAAGTCAGGATAAAGAGTATGTTATACAAGAGATCAGAGACCCGAAACCAGAAAGCGTAGGTATTAATGAGTGGCTTTCTCGAAAAGAAGCAATCAGTAGAAAGATTGCTTGGAAGAACACGGTTGAAGGAAAAGAGTTTTCCAAGTTCTATTTTTTTGCTCGAACAAAAGAACATATTAATCAATGGAAACAGGTGTTAGAAGATTTAAGAAAAGAAATCGATTTTACAGCATCTACTTCGTCCGCCCATAATGTGGAAGTAATGGTTGCTAACGTAAATAAAGCCACTGGTATTAAAGAGATGTTAGAAAGATTTAATCTTTCAGCAGAGGAGACTATGGGAATTGGCGATAGTGATAACGATATCCAAATGCTTCAATTTGTTTCTATGCCGGTTGCTATGCAGAATGCTCCAGACCATATTAAAGAATTGGCAGCAGAAGTAACAGATTTAAGCTGTGATGAAGATGGCGTTTGTCATTTCTTAACATCTCGATTCAAATAACAGATACGGTTCACCATACTTATTCTTTGTTATTGTAAGTAAAAATCAAAACTTCCTTAAGGGACATCAGTCTAGTATTAGTGAGGATAATAGTAAAGGAAACAAACGGAATAAAAAGCAAAGTGATAAAACAGAAGAAGAAAGAAAGCCAGCTTTTAAAAAGCTGGCTTTCTTTCTTCTTAAAATACTTCGATTACAATTTTAATAAAAGTCAGCTATTTATTTGAATCCATCCAAGATGAGTCAGACCAGTTGGAAAACTTTTTAATTAGCTCAAGAATGAAGTAGTTAATCCATGTAATAACAGGAATGAAAAGTGGCAGCAAGGATAGAGGCGAATGACCAAAACCAAATAATCTCACTTCTTCATTAGAAATATATATAATCCATGTTAAACCTGCTAACACAACGCTATTCCCACAGAACGCAACGAATAGTGCCACCCATTTCTTCTGTGTTTTTGTGAGTGTAAAAATAGAGAGGACTGCAGAAAACAACAAAGATATAAATAGTAAGATAATGACCACTGATCCTTCCTCCATTGCTATTTTAGCTATAGTTTAGCATAAATTTCCTATTTTCTCCTTATAAATTAGTTAGAAAATTTACATTCCTTTACCAAAAATATAAAAAGATTAAATAGAGATGAAATAATCAACCATTATACTAACTATATTACTATTTAAATCTTCCGAATTTGTAATCTTTTACATAAGGAGTTTTGTCAAAATGAATATCACAGTGGCAGGTACAGGATATGTTGGTTTAGTGACAGGAGTTTGTTTAGCAGAGGTTGGTCACAAGGTAACTTGTGTAGATCAAGAGCAAGAGAAAATTGTTCTTCTGAATCTAGGAATTTCGCCTATTTATGAACCCGAGCTAGATACACTTATAGAAAAAAATTCACAGGCCGGAAAATTAACTTTTACAACTGACTATAACAAAGCCTATGCGCAATCAGATGTTATTTTCATAGGGGTTGGGACGCCCGAAAATGAAGATGGGTCTGCTAACTTAAACTATGTTTTTCAAGTAGCAAAGCAAATTGCCGAAAGTGTAAGGCGTGATTGTTTAATTGTCATTAAATCTACCGTTCCCATCGGGACGAATGACCGTGTTGAAACATACATAAAAAATCACTTAAAACATAAAGTTTCGATAGAGGTTGCCTCTAATCCAGAATTTCTTGCCCAAGGAAGTGCCATTAAAGATACACTGCATGCTTCACGAATTGTCATCGGGGTAGAAAGCGAAAGGGCTAAGAAGATTTTAACTTCTATTTATGAACCTTTTCAACAGCCGATTTTAACAATGAATCGTCGCAGTGCAGAAATGGTAAAATACGCATCGAATGATTTTCTGGCTTTAAAGATTTCTTTTATCAATGACATTGCTAATTTATGTGAATCAGTTGGTGCGAATATTGAGGATGTAACAAGTGGAATGAGTTATGATGAGCGCATTGGGAAAAAATTTTTAAATCCAGGCATTGGGTATGGTGGTTCTTGTTTTCCAAAAGATACGAAAGCCCTGCATTGGCTTGCAGAAGAAGAAGGCTATGTTTTACGGACAGTAAAAGCTGCAATTGAGGTCAATGAGAAGCAAAAATTTAAGCTGATTTCAAAGGCGCGGAATGAATTTTCCTCTTTCAATGGAATGAAAGTAGCAGTACTAGGGCTGACCTTTAAGCCTGGAACAGATGATTTGCGTGAAGCTCCTTCTATTCCCAATGTTCGCATATTATTAAGCGAAGGAGCAAAAGTACATGTCTATGATCCAGTAGGGGGAGATAACTTTAAAAAGCACTTTCCTACAGAGGTAGTCTATGAACAAACACCAGAGAAAGCGCTGGAGGGAGCAGATCTTTGCTTTATCTATACAGAATGGGCTGAAATTAAAGCAATAGATTTAACTATTTTAAAAAACAAAATGAACGTACCATTTATATTTGATGGAAGAAATTGTTTTTCCCTAGAGGAAGCAAGTAAGGCAGGTATTAATTATTTCTCCATTGGCCGACCAGAGGTTAGAGAGATAGAGGTTGAACCGATTAGAAGAGCAGCAGGAAGATAACGGTGTGTGGAATAAGAGAAATAGAATAACAACAAACAAAACTCTTCCTTTCTAAGGAGGGTTTTTGTCTGTTGTATAAAGAATAAGCACGTATGTAAATGATTTAGGACAGGGAGTGTGGCGAATTCAAACAGCTTGATAACCCCATCTCCGCCCCAAACTATTTTTTTGCATTGACTAAAGCTCTTATTGTTAGATAATAAAGATAATCGAAATTTTGAAAATTATCTTAATATGGAGTGCTTTTATGTTCTGGACAGAAAAGAAATTGGATGCACGAATCAAGGAACTAGAAAATTATCGCTATCGAGAATCAATTTCCTTGGACTCCTTTTCGATGCAATTAGATGAAGAAGGAGAGATTGGTGCGAGACCACCAGAAAATGGGGAATGGGCTACTATTCATGTCGGAGATCATTGGGCAGGAAGGGATCATTATGCTTGGTTAAAGACAGAGGTAGCAATCCCTATGAGCTGGAAAGGGAAACAGGTATTGGGCTATTTTGATTTTGGCATAACAGATGGTGGAACGAATTCAGGCTTTGAGTCTCTTTTGTATGTAAATAAGAAAATCTATCAAGGTGTAGATGCGAATCATCGGGAAGTTTTTCTCAAAGAGGAACATTGCGGCACAAATGTCAGCTTGATTTTTCGTTTGTGGTCTGGCTTAGAGGGTGGCGGTAAGCCGCGTATTCAGGAGCATAAGATAAAGAAGGCAGAGATTGCCTGGCTAGACGAAGCAACAGATGATTTATACTATACAGCCAAAGCAATGATCCAAACCATACATATTTTAGATGAAAACAGACCAGAGTATCAGACGATCCTAACAGCATTAAATCGATCATTTTATGAAATAGACTGGACAGAACCAGGATCGGATTTATTTTATCAATCTATTAACAAGGCAAATAACTATTTAAATGCAGCATTAGAAAAGATGGACAAGCATGCAGCTGTAACGATTCATGCAATTGGCCACACCCATATTGATGTTGCTTGGTTATGGCGCTTGAAGCATACTCGAGAAAAAGCGGCACGTTCCTTTTCCACCGTATTGCGTTTAATGGAGAAATATCCAGAATACTTATTTATGCAGTCCCAGCCTCAGCTATACGCCTATTTAAAAGAGGATTATCCGGAAATTTATGCCCAGCTGAAAGATAGAGTAGCGGAAGGAAGATGGGAACCAGAAGGCGGAATGTGGCTGGAGCCTGATTGTAATTTGCCTTCAGGTGAATCTTTGGTTCGGCAATTACTGCATGGAACGAGATTTTTGAAAGAGGAATTTGGGGTAACGAGTAAGTATCTATGGCTGCCAGATGTCTTTGGCTATAGCTGGGCATTGCCGCAAATTCTTAAACAAGCAGGAATAGAAACTTTTATGACGACGAAGATTAGCTGGAATCAGTACAATCGAATGCCGCATGATACCTTTCAATGGCGAGGCATTGATGGAACAGAAATTTTGACCCACTTTGTGACCACACCATATCCGAACAGCAGAGGCTGGGCTTATGACTATAATGGAGAAATGCAGGCAGATGTGGTGCAGGGAGCTTGGGATAATTATAAGGATAAAAATATTACGCAGGATTTACTATTGTCTTATGGCTATGGAGATGGCGGAGGGGGAGTAAATCGGGATATGCTGGAAATGAGAAGACGGTTTGACCGAATTCCTGGTCTGCCTGCTGTTAAATCAACTAAAGCAGGCGATTATTTTGATGCCCTTCATGAAAAAGTGAAGACCACAGATGAATATGTTCATACATGGGATGGAGAGCTCTATTTAGAATTTCATCGAGGAACCTATACCAGCCAAGCTTATAATAAAAGAAGCAATCGCAAACAAGAATTATTATACCGGGAGACAGAACTGCTTAGTGTTCTAGCTGGTGTATTATCCTCTGATTGGACCATTTATCCGCAGGAAGAGCTGCATAAAGGCTGGACGATTTTATTACGCAATCAGTTCCATGATATCATTCCAGGTTCTTCGATTCGTGAAGTATATGAAGATAGTCTATTAGAATATGAAGAAGCAGAAGGACTGGCTTATAAAGCACAAAAGCAAGTATTAACGAGAATAATCGATTCAGATGTCTCTGATCAGTTTACCGTGATAAATGACTCGTCATGGATACGTTCTGGATTGGTGGAGGTGCCAGTTAAACCTGGACTAGAAGAGGGAGAATGGTCATCAGAAAATGGAAAAGTACTGCAAGTTGAAAAAGTAAATGGAAAGTGGCTTATATTAGTGGAAGACGTTCCATCACATGGATTAGCTAATCTTTTATTTAAATCGTCTGAAAATCAAGGTGCAAATAAGCAGTCTGCTTTTGTGATAAATAATAATGGAATAGAGACACCTTTTTATCAAATTCTTTGGAATGAAAAGGGACAATTAACTCGTATATTTGATAAAAAGGCACAAAGAAATGTGTTAAAAGAAAGTCAGGTAGGAAATGTCCTGCAAGTATTTGAAGATAAGCCATTAAGATGGGAAGCTTGGGACATTGATATTTTTTATCAAGAAAAACATAAAGAGATTTCTACATTAGAGAAGATAGAAATAATTGAAAACAACTCCTTACGAGCAGTAATAAAATTTGTGTGGACATATCACCATTCGAAGATAGAACAGGAGGTAATTCTCTATGCTGAAAATCCTAGAATAGACTTTAAGACATCTGTTGATTGGCATGAACAGCATCAGCTATTAAAAGTGGCATTTCCTGTTGAAATTCGTTCAACGCAAGCAACCTATGATATTCAGTTTGGAAATGTACAACGACCAACTCATTGGAATACAAGCTGGGATTATGCGAAGTTTGAAACGGTTGGACACCAATGGGCAGATTTATCGGAGCAAGGTTATGGAATAAGTCTTTTAAATGATTGTAAATATGGCTATGACATCAAAGATTCCGTGATGCGTCTGTCCCTTATTAAGGCTGGTACTTACCCAGATTATTTACAAGATCAAGGAGCACATACATTTACTTATTCTCTTCTGCCGCATCAGGGTGATTGGAGAGAAGGGAGAACAGTCCAAGAGGCATGGGATTTAAATCAGCCATTAAAAAGTTTGGCAGGAAAGCTACAATCACAAGATTTTTCTTTATTCCAAATAGCATCTGATCATTGCTTGATCGATGCAGTGAAAAAGGCAGAGGATGAGGATAAAGTCATTGTTCGTTTACATGAATTTATGGGGAAAAGAGGAACAGTAGAATTAACCTCAGATGCTCCTATAAAAGGATGGCAGGAATGTAATCTTCTGGAAGAAAAAAATGGAGAGAAACAAGAAAATGAAATAATAACATTTGCCATAAAGCCTTATGAAGTTAAAACGTTTTTAGTGGAAATCTAAATGATTTAAGCAGACCCCACTTGTTAGCCTCGACAATTAAGGATCTGCTTTTTACTTTTCTATTAATCTATCATGTGAGGATACCTAAATGGTGTTAATGTAGAGCATTCTTCCTTATTTTTAAGGCATTCTCTAATTTTGTTAGATCTTTTTGGATCTCCTTTAAATCAGAATGGCATTGATTCAAGAGTTTCTGTATTTCTTCCCATTTATTATTTGATGGCATCTCTTACTCTCCTTACATATGGGTTATTAATACAAAATATGTGGAAGAGAAAAGATATATTCTTATGATAGTAACTTTCTTTTTGCAATGAATTTAAACTATAAATCTTTAAAACCGAGAATCAAAACTAGGCTGCCAATTTTGACAGCCTAGTCTATTTATCTTTAATATTTAAATGACTTGTTTTATCGATTTTTTCTTTCGCAAAGGCCATGCTTCTACTCCTCTAAGCCCCTTAATATCATCTCGAAAGAATACAGGTTCTTTTCCTAGTTTTCGTTGTTTCATATAATGATCAAGTGCTTTAAAGGCAATTGGCCCAAGAATTGCTATGGCAACAAGATTAATAAGAGCCATGATTGCCATCGTGAAGTCAGCTAAATCCCAAACAATTTGCAAACTAGCTACAGCACCAAACATCACCATTCCTAGAGCTATTACGCGATAGAAGATTAAGAACCCCTTGCTTTTACTAATAAACGACAGGTTAGCTTCCCCGTAGTAGTAGCAGCCAATGATGGAAGTAAAGGCGAATAGAAATATGGCAATGCCGAGAAATACTCCACCCCAAGCACCAAAATGCTCTGCCATTGCTGCTTGTGATAATTCAATGCCTGTTAAACCTGACCCATACGCATCTGAGGTAAGAATAATAAACGCTGTTGCAGAACAAACGAGTAAAGTGTCAAAAAACACTCCGAGGGCCTGGATAAACCCTTGTTTTGCTGGGTGGGATACAGATGCTGTTGCAGCAGCGATTGGATCTCCACCAATTCCAGCTCCGTTAGAGAATAGACCTCTTTTCACGCCATTCATAATAGCAGCAGCAATTCCGCCACCCACTACCTGTTCAATACCGAATGCACTTTTAAAAATTAATACTAAAACATGAGGAATCTCTGTAATATTGGTGATTACTACAAAGACTGCAAGGAGAATATAGCCTAAGGCCATAAAGGGAACGATAAGAGATGAAATATCAGCAATACGTTTAATACCGCCAAATACAACTAAACTTGTGAGAATGACTAAAGCAATTCCGGCAATGACAGGACTGATGCCAAATGAGTTTTCTAATGCAACTGCAATGGTATTACTCTGTACGGCATTGAAGGTAGTACCATATGAAAGAATCATCATGACAGCAAAAAGTGCACTCATCCACTTTTTGTTCAGTTGTTTTTTCATATAGTAGGCAGGACCACCTTTGAACCGTCCGTTGTCTTTTGCCTTATAAATTTGCGCTAGCGTATTCTCTACAAAAGAGCTAGCGCTGCCGAGAATAGCTACCATCCACATCCAAAATACTGCTCCAGGTCCTCCAATTGCTAAGGCAATGGCTACTCCTGCAAGATTGCCTGTACCAATTCGAGTACCTGCCCCTACGAAAAATGCTTGTAGAGAAGAAATTTGTTTTTTCTCTGTGTGTTCAGGTGGCTTCTCTTTTACCTTTAGTAAGCGGAACATTTCCTTTACATGCCTGATTTGTGCAAATTTAGATCCTATGGTGAAATATATTCCGAGGCCGAGCAAGACGACTATCAAAACATACCCCCACAGTACTGTATTTCCACTTGCGATTAACTTTTCAATAATATTCACGCAACCCCTCCCCAAAATTTTATGGTTTCGATTATCTCGAAAAATGTTGGTCCTGTCAAATAAAATTGGCCATTATCACTGTCAAAAAACACAAAAGGGAATTTTTGGGATGATATGTATCCCTTGTTATTACTAATATCGAAGCCAATTAACTAAATAATTAAATTTTTTAAAAAAATTTCGGATACTAAGGATAAATGGGTGTTTTTGTGGACCAGTATAGCGTCTAATTTTATCTGTATGCGTTAGTAAATTATTTTGTTAATAAAACATTTATTAATAGCCTATATCCCATTGAAAAAGAATAAAATCATCATCTTTGACAATTTTTACTTACTAATGGTAAGTTAGTTCTTGAAAACAATTAACTAATTAGTTGGAGGAAGAATATGTCTCATTTAGAAGAAATAATGAAAAGCCGTAAATCGGTAAGAGTGTATGATTCATCTCTTAAAATAGAAAAAAAGGAACTGGAAGAAATTTTAACATTAGCAACAAGTGCACCATCTTCTAGTAATTTGCAGTCTTGGAGATTTATTGTGATTCAAGATCAGGAACTAAAAAAAGAGTTAAGAGAAATTGGCAATAACCAAGCGCAAATAGAAGATTCCTCAGCGATTATTGCTGTGTTAGGAGATACAGAAGCTTATAGAAATGTTGAAGAAATCTATGAAAAAAATGTTTCCCTTGGCTATATGGATCAATCTATTGCAGATAGAACGGTTAATAATACGCTAAGTTTATATCCCAATCAACCAAAACAAACATTAGCACAAATTGCTAGCTATGATGCAGGCTTAATTTCCATGCAGATTTTACTGCTAGCAAAAGAACGAGGGTATGATACCGTTATAATGGGCGGTTTTGATAAAGATGCATTTGCGAAACGTTTTGAGTTACCAGAAAACCAATTTCCGATTACCCTTATTGCAATAGGAAAAGCAGCTACACCAGCTTTTAATACTAGCAGAATGCCGATAGAAAAAATTGCGAAATTTTACTGATTGAGAGAGAAAAAAGTGCCTTGATTCTAAAAAGAAAGAAGGCAATTTTTGGTTATTTTGTTTCGATTGCAGAGGTTTCACCAGCTATACGGCCAAATACGATGATGTCAGCAACAGCATTTCCACCAATTCTATTTCCGCCATGAACACCGCCAGTAACTTCACCTGCAGCATACAGTCCTTTAATGATATTTCCTTGTTTATCTAAAACATGAGTTTTTGTATCAATTTTTAATCCACCCATAGTATGATGTATACCTGGAGTTACGGGAATTATATAGTATGGACCTTCTTCTAATGTTTGAGTGAGATGGATCCTGTCAAATTCTTCGTCTTTTTTATTTTTAACGTATTTTGTATAATTTTTTAAAGTAGAAGCAATGGTACTGCTATCTATTCCTGCTGCCTTTCCTAAAGCTTCTATTGTTTCTCCCTTTATAGCATAGCCATCTTTAATATATCCTGCTAATGAGGCATTTTCATCAGCCATTTCTTGGTTTACGACGAGATATGCAACTTTATCTGTCTGTGCCAAAATGTTTTTCGAAACAACATCACGTGTCAATAATTCATTGGTAAATCTTTTTCCTTCTTTATTTACTAAAATGGCTCCGTCTCCGCGTAATCCTTCTGTAAATAAATAGCCTGTTTCTGGATCGGTTGTTGGATGAATTTGTATCTGATCCATATCTACAAGATCAGCCCCAGCCTTTTCTGCCATAGCAATTCCTGATCCTGTTGCTCCTGCATGATTTGTTGTTGAGAAACCTTCCAGATCTTTATTGTATTTAATAACCATTTCAGCATTTGCTCCAAAACCGCCTGTTGCTAAAATAACAGATTTTGCATTAACCGTGAAGGAATTCTTATTTTTATCGGTAGCTTTTACTCCTACAATCGCTCCATCTTTTTTTATTAAACTATCAGCTGTAGTATTTAATAAAATGGGAGTATTTAATTTTTTTAATTTATTGGATAGAACCTCTACAATAACAGGACCAACTGGTGATCCATCTGCTGGCTGATGAATTCTTGGGTTCGTTTGCCCACCAGATAATGTTACCTTTGTTAAACCTGCTCCCATATCATTTAGCCATTTCAGTGCATCAGGAGCATTATCTACTAGAGTTTGTAGCAGTTTTGGATCATTTAAGTTTTTGCCGCCTTTCATCGTATCGTCAAACCATGTTTGTTTGTCGTCTTTAATTCCATCCGCTTCTTGGTATTTGGTGCCTGCCACATTCATTCCACCTGTTGCTTTATTTGTGTTTCCACCAATGATAGGCATTTGCTCTAAAATGACAACAGACTTACCAGCTTCGCTAGCCTTCACGGCTGCTGCAAGTCCTGCACCACCTGCACCTACTATAGCGACATCAACATCTAAGTCTTCCTGCTTTTGCTCTTCTACAATGACTTTATTTGCAGCATCTTTTAAGGCTTTCATATCGGCTCCCGACTTTTCTAACGCCTTTGTAACAGCTTCAATAATTCCGTTACTAGATTCACTTGCGCCTGATACAACATCCACTGCTAAACTTTGTGAGGAGATAATATCATTGGTTAATTGAGTAGTTGCCCCATCACTAATACTGCCTGTTTCTCCGTCTGCACTGATTTCAATTTTCTCAATCTTATCTTTTGAAACTGTTACTGTAGCTTTAATTTCTCCTCCATGACCAGTGGAAATGCCTTCGTATGTTCCCGCTTTAAACTTTGCTTTTTCTTCTGTATTCGTATTGTTACTACAACCTGCTATTATCAGCATAAATATAGCTAGAAGAACAAATGCTATACTAGAAGATCTTTTCATAAAAATTTTCCCCTCTCTATATATATATTGTTCATTATTTCACAATGTCTATCATAAAGAACATGCTCAACTACTAGCTATCAAAATAATAATGTTCAAAATAAGTTCATAAGTATGTGGAGAATTTGTGAATCTTTAAAGGATAAGGAAATCGTACTTTTTGTAATTTATTTCTATTCGCGCTAAACTAAAAGAGAATTCGAAAAAGGAGTGTGGAAAGATGAATGTTGTTACATTAAATAATGGCTTAAAAATGCCTCAACTGGGGTTTGGCGTATGGCAGGTTCCAGATGAAGAAGCGGCTGTTGCTGTCAGCACTGCTTTTAAAGTAGGCTATACTTCCATTGATACTGCGATGGTATATCAAAACGAAGCAGGTGTAGGAAAAGCAATTAAAGAATCTTCTATTCCACGCGAAGAGTTGTTTATTACAACAAAAGTATGGAACAGTGATCAGGGCTATGAGAATACACTAAGAGCATTCGATGAAAGTTTAGAAAGATTAGGGCTTGATTACGTCGATCTTTATTTGATTCATTGGCCAACCCCACAATTTGATGAGTATGTGGATACATATAGAGCACTAGAAAAATTATATAAAGATGGCAGAGTGAAGGCTATTGGTGTTTGTAACTTTGAAATTGAACATTTAGAGCGCATTTTAAATGAATGTGAGGTTAAACCTGTTTTGAATCAGGTAGAATGTCATCCATATTTAGCGCAAAATGAATTAAAGGACTTTTGCGCAAAGCATGATATTTTTGTAGAAGCTTGGAGCCCGCTTGATCAAGGGGGAGAAGTTCTTCAGGATGAAGTCATCACACAAATTGCAGAAACAAAAGAAAAGTCACCAGCACAAGTAGTATTGCGTTGGCATTTGCAAAATAATACGATTGTTATTCCGAAATCAGTGACACCATCTCGCATTGAAGAAAATTTCCATGTGTTTGATTTTGAATTAACAGAGGAAGAAATGAAACAAATTAATGAGCTAAACCGCAATAGAAGAAAAGGTCCACACCCAAATGAGATGAATAACCGATAAGGAAAGAAAGGGAATAATGCTGCTATTAAATATAGCAGCACTATTCCCTTTTCCAGTTATATCTATTGGTATTAGAACGGGTTTGTTCCTAGTACTGTAGCTGTTTTTACATAGATTCTTGGATGCAGCTTTAATTGAGAAACAATCAGTTCTGCGATATCCTCTGGCTGCATGTATTTCTCTGCATCACCTTTGATTAAATCTGTTTTAACAGCAAGCTCTGTTGCAACTGTACTTGGTGTTAAGGAAGTAACACGAATATTATTTCTGCGTACTTCTTGTGCTAATGATTCTGTCATTCCGATTAAACCGAATTTAGAAGCACTGTATGCACTGGAAGTAGCAGCGCCATTTAAGCCATTTGTAGAAGAAATATTGATAATATCTCCGCCATTTTTTTCGATTAATTGTGGTAAAACTGCCTTTGTTACATAATATGGTCCCATTAAATTTACGTCGATGATTTGTTTCCATTCTTCTGGGTCCATATCTAAAAGAGATTGGAATTTACCAATTCCAGCATTATTGATTAAAATATCTGCTTTCCCTAGTTCGTTTGTTAAAGTAGAAATTGCTTGTTCTACTTCTTCTAAAGAGGATACATCAACTGTTGCATAAGCAGCTTTTACGCCAAGTGCTTCCACTTCTTTGGCTACTTCTTGTAATGCGCCTTCTGTACGAGCAAGTAAACCAATATTTACACCTTCATTTGCTAGTGCAACTGCTACTGCTTTTCCTATCCCTCTTCCAGCTCCCGTAATGAAAGCTACTTTTCCTTTTAAAGATTGTGCCATTAAAAGCAACTCCTTCCAATCATTGTTCAGTAAATAATACTTTGTCTATTTTAAGATTTTCTGCAGGTATTAGCAAGAAAGCCGCTTAGAGAAAAGATTTATTATCTATCATTCATATAATTTTTCTTTTCTCCAATTGGAATGGTTCTTGCCATCGAACAAATTTTGCTTAATATCCTGTTTATTATCTTTTTTCTGGCGAAAAATATACCTGCTAGAAATAAATAAACTCCATCGGTATTTATTATTTTTGAAAGAGTAAGACAGATAAGTAGTATATTGTTAAACTATTTAAATAAAATACTTAAATGAATAAGAAGGAGAGTCCTATGGTAAAAACAATTGTCGATAAATTAAATTTAAAAAAATACAAAAAAATGGCGATTCTAAATCAACCAAATGAATCGAATTACTTTGGAGAATTGGAAGCATATGATACAGAGCTTCAAGATAAATATGATGCTATATTCGCCTTTGTACTAGACATGGCTGCAATGCGAGAAACGATTGATAAGATTATACGAACAGATTCGCTGAACAAGAAGGGATACATCTTTTTAGCATATCCAAAGAAAGGAAATAAAGTCTATCCCACTTATATTCATCGGGATGAATTGTTTAAGGGGCTAGATACGGATTCAGATGGATATGTGGGAACGAGTACAATAAAATTTGCACGAATGGTTGGATTGGATGAAGTATTTACCGTGATAGGTTTAAAAGAAGAGGAAAAAAGGACAGCAAAGGATGCTTCCTCCAAAGCGAGTCAGCGTGTCAATGATTATATAGAAAAAATTCAAGCTGTCGAAGATGATTTAATAAATACACCCGAGCTATTAGCCTTTTACCAATCTCTCACACCAGGTTATCAAAAGGAATGGGCAAGATATGTCTATAGTGCAAAACAAGAAGCAACGAGAGAAAAAAGAAAAGCAGAAATGAAGATGATCCTTCAATCTGGTTATAAAAGCAGAGATACCTATCGAAAAGAGCAGGGATAGCATTTTTTTATTATCAGTTTGACTAAATAAAAAGGCGTGTTTCTTTTGGGAAAGCGCCTTTTTAAAACTCTCTCTTCAAAAAGTGTAGCATGACTTTCAAAGGAAATTCATAGATTAATATATATCTTTTTTGAAGGAGAGGACTATATGCCTTTTGCTAGACTAGCTGATCGCTTTTGGGACGGCATAACTTTGACCAATGTCAATCATAAAGGAATTATATATCCTTATTTTGCTTTTATGATTACTGCATTTCTTTTTGAATTATTTCTTATAGTGTTAATAGGAGTATCTATTTATTACTTTTATCAATGGAAGTATTATCCTGATGTACTCTTTTATATTGGATGCTGCATCCTCTTATTGCTGCTTATCTTGACAACCATATCGATAAAATCTATCTATCTAAAGATTAAATAGGAGGCAGTAGCAATTAAATAACTTCCTGCCTTTTACGTAAATAATAATATAAAATGATACAGCAAATGGAGCAAAGCAACGATAATAATGCGATAAATCCATAGCCTGCCTGTTGTCCAATGACACCATTGCTTGTATAAAACAAACGATTTATCCCATCAATTATGACTCCAATTAGCAGGTTCCCGAACACACTGGCAATTCCCATTAGAGTAACAGTAAAGGTTATGGCTGTACCCGTTCCTTTCGGATACCTTTTGGCAAGCAATGCCATTACAGTCGGGTAAATGGGGGCAATTCCTATTCCGGCGATAGCGAAAAGAATCGCACCTTTTTCGCCGATGATAATGGCAGCAAAACTGCAAATGCCGGAAAAGGCAGCAAAGATCATGATGGAGAGTGTATAGCCGATTTTATCTGTTAGTGGGCCAAGAATTAGCCGTGAAAGCATAAAGAAGAGAAAAAACATAGATAACATACCAGAAGCTGTTTCCACATTCCATGAATACGCTTTAATTAAAAAGTTTACTAACCAGCCTCCGACAGCCAATTCAGATACCACCCCGAAGGAAAGTATCATGACGATAAGCCATGCAACTGGATCGCGAAGTAAAAATCGATATGACACTGAATCGTCATCACTAGTTTCCTCTTCTGGAAATTTGCCGAAGATAGAAGGGATGATAGGGAGAATGGCTAAAAGCAGCACAATGAAGTACATTCCTCGCCAGCTTAATTCTTCGCCTGCGATTGTCCATTTCATCATCCAAGAGGCAATAATAGGTGCAACCATTGAGCTTAGTCCATAGAAAAAATGAGCGAGATTCATCATAAATCCCGTATTCTTTGTGAAAATTCGTGCTGCCATTATCCCCAGTCCGATTTCAAGCATCCCATTTCCAATATATAAAAGGAAATAGGAGGAAGAAAGGGTGAAATATTTTTCGGAGAAATAAAGACAAATACCTGAAAGAGCCATTGCGGCGAAAGCAACAATTCCAGTCCATTTGATGCCAATTTTATTGGCTAAAGCGGCAGTAAAGGTACAAGCAATTAAATAGCCAAGTGAATTGATAGCAAGCAAAAATCCTATTTGTGACTCACTTAAAAGAAAATCTGCTTGAATGATAGGGATAGCGGGTCCTTTAACGTTCTCTGATAATCCGAAAATGAGGAACCCGCCAAAAATAATAGCAAGTAAAACAGAATAATTAATTTTAGAATGTTTCTTACTAAAAGCGTTCAAGCGATTCATAGGTATCCTTCCTTTATCTTCAAAAATGTAACTAATGAGTTATGAAGACTATTATTTATGATAGCGTGATTGGCGAGATGGAAGATTGCTATCTTTGTTTGAATGATTATGGGTGTCCACATGATTACTTTTTTTGCGAAGGATTTTTTTAATCCCTTTAAACAATAGAGTAATAACTAGATAGATCCCAAAGAAAAGAAGAAACCCGTTAATCCCGGCCACAGCATCTGCGAACTCCATATTTCCCCGTCCTGTAATTCCTTGCTGGATTTCAATGGCAAATACTAATACGAGAATAAGTGTAAATGTATAAATAAAAGAAATACTCTTGATACTCCAAGCGGCTAACCGTTTAAAAATAAATTGAACAATAAAGAATGAAATAATTCCGATAAGGCCAATAATCCATAAATGCAAATCTTTGTCAGTGGCTTGCCAACCAAGAATAGCAGCAGCATCCATAATAATATCATGAAGAATATTAACAATTTCCGCGATAATTTTAAAAAAATCTACCATTGTGTCCCTCCCTTTTAATGTTTCCTTTCATTAGATTATACTGGAGGATGGAAAATAATAAAACAAGGAATCAATTATTCTATCAATAGCAACTGCGCTTCAAGTTAAAAAATGGTAAGATAGAAGATAAGATGTTCATTAAGACGAACGTATATAGAAATATTATACTTTGAAGGGGCAATGTCTATGCTGCTTTGGAATCGTAATAGGCAAATGAAAAAATGGGGACAAATTACATTAGTAACGATCTCTATATTATTTACTACTTATCAATTTGTTATAAAGCACGAACCATTTCTCGATATTGACTTTTTTCTGTTTACGATCTTAGCGTGGATTGTTGGCTGGAGGTATGATCTGTCCAAATATTATGAGAAGAAAGCCAAGGATAGTGAAAAAAGCTATCGACTTCTAATGGATTCATTACCTGAATCCATATTTATTCAATCCTTAAGAGAAAACAAGTTAGTCTATGTCAATCATGCTGCTGTTAGAATGATGGGAGCATCTAGCGGCCAAGACTTAATTGATCGATCATTTGGAGAGTTTGTCGCAGCAGACTATATGGAACGGTGGAAAATGCGGCTGAATATTGCCTTAGAGAAAAAGAAACCGCTCTCTCCTATTGAATATAAAATGAAACGTGTTGCTGGAAATGATTTTTTCTATGAGGCCTCCTGTTTAGCGATAAAGTTAAATGGTGAAGATGTGATATTATCGATTGGAAAAGATATAACAGCTAGTAAAGAGCAAACGATGCATTTGCTCCAGAAGTCAGAAAAATTAGCGATTTTGGGAGAGATGTCTGCAGGAATTGCCCATGAAATTAGAAATCCATTAACCTCGATTAAAGGCTTTATTCAGCTAGCGAAGGCAGAAAATCCCCAAAATAAATATTTTGAAATCGTATTGTCAGAGATAGAAAGAATTAATGGGATTGTCGGCGAGTTGCTTTTTCTCGCTAAACCTACGGCGGATGTTTTTTTAGTTAAAGATATTCGTAATATTATTAAAGACGTTGTTACATTAATACATACTCAATTAAGCTTACATAATATTCAGATCAAAGAAGTATACGAATGGGACATTCCAATGATTTTATGTGAGGAAAAACGCCTAAAACAAGTATTTATAAACTTACTACAAAATGCTATAGAAGCTATGCCACAGGGTGGATATATTTCTATTAAGGGTACGTCTCTCCAGGATGGTAATATTTCGATAGAAATTATGGATCAGGGAGTAGGTATTCCGGACGAGAGATTAGGAACATTAGGTGAACCATTTTTTACAACGAAGGAAAAAGGGACTGGTCTTGGTTTAATGACCTGTTTCAAAATCATTGAAAGTCATAATGGCAGTTTGAGCTTCCAAAGCGAATTAAACAAAGGAACAAAGGCAATCATCGTCTTTCCGGCAGCTACACAAGATACATTACTTGGTACAGTTTCTCAAGGATAATAAAAGCAGATGTAAACCTCCGCAAAATTAGTGGGGGTTTATTTAGATAAAGGAAGTAAGTTTGACTGAAAAGGGAAAACTGTAGATGTTAAAGATTCCAGTCGAGTTTTTTTCTAACGCTCCATGTTATAATGACTTCAAAATAGCAAAAGGATGGTGGATGTAGTGATTAATAACTTTGATGAAGTGGTAAATCGACGAAATACTTATTCGATTAAATGGGACGGTGGAAAAATTATTAAGGAGATGGGACTTACAGAGCGATATGATGAAGAGACAATCCCCTTATTTACAGCAGATATGGATTTGCCTGTACCACAAGCATTAGTAGATGCATTACATAAAACGGTTGATAATCGCATATATGGCTATTCTATTTTTCCTGATGAGTACTATGAAGCAATTCAGCATTGGTTTAAAAAAAGACATAATTGGGAGATAGATAGAGAATCTATTGTCTATAGTCCAGGAACAGTTCATGCAATTAATATGGCAGTGCGTGCTTTTACAGAAGCTGGCGATGGTGTAATTATTCAACGCCCAGTTTATCCGCCGTTTACTTCGGCAATTGAAGGAAATGGCAGAGTGGTTCGGAATAATGCGTTACTTCAAGACGAAGAAGGGTATTATACCATCGATTTTGCTGATTTTGAAGAGAAAGCAAAGGAAGAATCAACGAAGCTGTTTATTCTTTGTAACCCCCATAATCCAACTGGTCGCATTTTTACAGTAGAAGAACTAAGTCGTTTAAATGAGATTTGTGTAAAACATAATGTGTTAATTATTGCAGATGAAATTCATGGTGATTTAATTAGACGTACACAGAAATTTACTCCAATTGCGATGGTTGCAGATAATCAGGATCATTTGATTACATGTACGGCAATTAATAAAACTTTTAATGTGGCAGGACTTCACTGCACTAATTTAATCATTCCAAATGTGAAGCTGCGCAATGCGTTTAATAAGGAAATGGGTCACCAATTGGCATCTCCTTTTACAATTTCTGCGCTTATTGCGGTTTATAAGGAAGGAGAAGAATGGCTGGAGGAATTGAAGGAATATATTGACGGAACCATGGAATGGGTAAAAGCCTACATCGATGAACATATGCCAAAAGTGAAAGTGACAATACCAGAAGGAACCTATATCATGTGGATGGACTTCAGCGGATATGGAATAACACCAGAAGAAGTACATGAGCGTATTTATCATAGAG
The DNA here is from genome assembly GCF_038006945.1 of Niallia sp. FSL M8-0099. Classification (NCBI taxonomy): domain Bacteria; kingdom Bacillati; phylum Bacillota; class Bacilli; order Caryophanales; family Bacillaceae; genus Niallia; species Niallia sp. FSL M8-0099. The sequence continues at coordinate 721,608 of NZ_JBBOWF010000002.1, read as the reverse complement.
CCAATGTTTTACTAGAAGATGGCAGTATGTTTGGAGAAGAAGGAATTAATCATCAACGAATTTGTATTCCTTCCCCAAGACCGATTATAAAAGAAGCTATAGAAAGAATTGCAAGAGAGTTCGCTGATTTAATATAAAGATCCGTTTTGACTAAAGAATCTAATGAAGAAAAGATATATTTCAACTGCAGGGAAGAGCAACTACTTTAACCTTAAGTGAAAAAATGTTTCTTTTCTAATCAGATTCTTTTTTGTTTGGACTATATTGTAAAGTTTTGTTAGGCATAGGAAAGGGTAAGAAATAATCGGTTAGTATTATTTCTTTTGATTTTTAACAAAAGAACCTAGTATTTTGATAATGATTCATTATTATTAATCATTTATTAATGTTACTGCTGTATAGAATTTAAAAAAGTGCCAATGATGATATTAGATATTTAACTTGAATAGGTTAGTAGTCATTGTAAGATGTGGCAATACAAATTTTTGGAGTAAAACAGGGCTTTCAGTTGAATCAGAAATATAGAATTTTTATGATAGGCTCATAATTAAATTCCATATTTTTTAATTTGTGGTTACAGAAAGGGTTAGGAAAATGAAGAATATATTGATTAGATCAGGGATGTCACCACTTGATATTTTTGATGCATCATTCATACTAAACAACAATTCGATTGGAGGAAATGTTGGAAACCTAATTTACCAATATAGTGTTTACCGTACATTAATGACGGAGGATACAAACATTACGCCAGATTACTATGATTATGATCCATCAAGAGCAGATGAAATCAATGAAGAGTATGATTGTTATGTCATTCCCTTGGCAGATGCATTTCGAAAGGAATTTGTACCGACTTTACGAAAATACACAGAGTTAATCAAAAGATTAAAGATTCCAGTCTATGTCATTGGAGTAGGACTGCGTGCTCCTTTTGAGCCAAAATTAAATGAAGGTTTTCCATTCGATGAGGATGTAAGAGCATTCATTAAGGCTGTTTTAGAAAAGTCAACAATCATTGGGTTACGTGGTGAAATTACATCAAAATATTTAACTGGATTAGGGTTTAAAGAAGGAGTAGACCATACAGTTATTGGCTGTCCTTCCATGTATACCTTTGGTCGAGAATTGAACATTCGAGAAACAACTATAACGAAAGAGTCAATGGTCTGTGTGAATTCCTCTCGAATCTCTCCAAAAAATGTCCTTGATTTCATTACAAGAGGGATGGAAGAGTTTCCGAATTATTATTTTATTCCACAGTGGCTTAAAGAATTAAAATTAGTGTATTTAGGTGCGCCTGCAATAGCAAAAGACAGCACAAACTATCCGGTGAAAATTTCTGATCAAGCCTATAAGAATAATAGAGTTCGTTTCCCTCTGAATGCTCCAACTTGGTTTGATTTTATAAGCCAAGCAGATTTGAGCTTCGGAGCAAGATTACATGGAAACATAACAGCAACAATCTCTGGAACACCGAGCATTATTATTCCAAAAGATGCTCGGATGAGAGAATTGGCAGAATACCATCAACTTACATATGTAATGGCAAAGGAAATTAATGAGAAAACAAGATTATCGGATTTGATTGAGCAGGTAGACTTCCAACAGCCTGCAAAGCGACAAGGTGAAAATTTCGATCATTATATTGATTTCTTAAATAAAAATAAAATAGATCATATTTATAAAGACACAAATCATCCTGAACGAATACCATTAGAAGAAAGATTGGCGGATGTACAATTAAAGCCAATAGAAGTGCCAATAAGTGTATGCAGTATAGAAGAAGCAGTTGCAAGATGGCATAATTTCCATTCAGAAGAAGCTCCACAAATCGTGGAGTTGAAAAAGAAAATTAAAAAGCTAGAAGGGCAATTAAATCGAAAATCTGTCAAACTAGTCTTAAAAGCTGCAAACGTATTTAATTAATGGAGAATGAAAGGAAGCATGCACTTTTCTCTTATAAAAAAGGGGCAAGGAATAAGGATAATCTTCCCTGAATCGCTTGCTTATATAAAAATGTAAAAAAGCACCAAGCTCCATAAAGGTGCTTTTTATCATTCTAGCAGCAGTGGATTATGTATAAGTATTAGGTTTAAAAGCTATTCATCCTGTCAAAAATATGAAAAAAGCTGATTTCATGAAGACTAAGGTTAAATCAAGAAAAAGTGTTGAAAAAAACATGATAGGGAAGAAGCATGATGAAAAAAATATTAATAAGAGCAGGTATGTCACCTTTAGAACCTTTTGATGCAGCAAAAATGATAATGGACAATACATTTGGTGGGAATATCGGAAATCTAATCTATCAATACAGTGTATTTCGGACATTGATGACTAAAGATACAATTATTACACCAGATTATTATACATATGGCCCAGATAGAGCAGATGAAATAAACGAGAATTATGATTGCTATATCATCCCCTTAGCAGATGCCTTTCGAAATGAATTTATTCCATCTTTACGAAGATATACGAAGCTGATTAATAAATTGAAAATTCCCGTTGTCGTCATTGGCGTTGGCTTAAGGGCTCCCTTTGAACCAAAGTTAAACGAAGGATTTCCCTTTGATAAAGATGTAAAGAATTTTGTTAAGGCCGTATTAAAAAAATCTTCTATTATTGGAGTTCGAGGAGAAATTACGGCAAAATATTTAACTCGTTTAGGATTTCGTGAAGGAATAGATCATGTAGTAATTGGCTGTCCATCGATGTATACGTTTGGTAGAGAATTATCTATACGGAATACGCGCGTAACGAAGGAGTCAAAAATCTGCGTTAACTCCTCCCGTCGTTCCCAAAAGAAAGTATTAGACTTCATCGCTAGAGGTATGGCCGAATATCCGAATCACTATTTTATTCCTCAATGGTTAAAAGAATTGAAATTAACGTATTTAGGAGCACCCTCCATTGCAGAAATAAGCAAAAAATATCCAATAAAAATGTCAGACCCTGTATATATGAATAATAGAGTTCGATTCTTTTTAAATGTACCCACATGGTTAGAGTTTATGAAAGATGCTGATTTAAGCTTTGGTGCCCGTCTCCATGGAAATATTGCAGCTACCATTGCGGGCACACCTAGTTTAATTATTCCGAAGGATGCCCGAATGAGAGAATTAGCAGAATACCATCAATTAACCAATCTAATGGCAAATAAAATAACGGGTAAGACTAGTTTATTAGAAATAATAGAGAAAAGCGATTTTCAGTCTCCTGTTAAAGTACAAGGTAGGAATTTTGACCACTTTATTGATTTTCTTAATAAGAATCAATTAGAGCATATATATATAAACACAGTAACACCCTCCACTGTACCGTTAGATCAGAAGCTAGCAGATATTCAGCTCCAACCACCAGTGAAACCAGTAAGCGGATGTAGCTTAGAGGAAATGGTGGAACGATGGGAGAGATACTATCCATTAGAAAATAGTCAAAAAAATGGAAGCAAAGTTTTAATGACGAAAGAAAATTTAGTAGCAATGGTTATGGAAAGGATTTTCAAGAAAAAGGAGCAGGTATTTAAGCGATTATCCAAGGTAGGCAGTAAGTAATTAAAATCTCAAGAGAAGAAGGATATAACTATTAGAAAGTGTTTTCTCTTCCCTTTCTAATAGTTATATTTTGTTACGGAATCCTTTAAAAAGATTTTTTATAAAAGATGACGTATTCTTTACCAATAGCCTAAGGATAATATATAATAGAGAGGAAGGAAGTCCCTTTTTAGTGGACTTGCTATTATTTTTTACTAAATTGAAAGGATGATTTTTATTGTTATTCAACAGGCAGTACAAACCGAACTAATTAAAAAGTATTGGGAAATGTATGAAAGTAAGAAAGAGAGGACATATATTGTAAAGCCCTCGATGCCAATTATGTATTTTGGTAATAGTAAGAAATATTTTGAATCCCCTATCCGCATCATTACTGTAGGTCTAAATCCGTCTAGACGTGATTTCCCTGACCCTGACCCTTTCCAAAGGTTTCAATCGATGAAACGAGACCATCACTATCAATTCAATCAACAGTACATTACTGCACTTGACCAGTATTTTGAAAAAGACCCATATAAAGCATGGTATGAGCCTTCTTTTGAACCGTTATTGAATGGAATGAATGCAAGCTTTTATGGTAACAAAGAAAATACGGCATTGCATACAGATATTTGCTCACCGCTTGCAACTAATCCTACCTGGGATAGTTTAAGCAAAGAAGCAAAGAAAGACCTTCAAGCAGAAGGCGTGAAATTATGGCATGATCTTATTGAATACTTACAGCCTGATGTAATCCTAATTTCAGTTGCAGGAGAACATCTCTCAAAAATTCAGTTGGAAACAGAAAGTGATTGGGAGACTGTTTATACGATTCCTAATTCCCGTTATTTAATTAATAGCAAGAAAGTAAGGTTAGCGACGAAAACAGCTGATGTTTACTATGGCAGATCGGCAGAAATTCCATTTGGGCAAGTTTCACCGGAGAATAAGGTGAAGATTGGTGAATATATTAAGGCGATTACGGAGAAAAAAGATCAGCCAATTGATTTTAAAGCCTTTCATCATGCCATTTTAGAATCCGAACAGCGAGATGATGAACTTTTTGGCTGGAACCAAGAAGCAAACTAAAAAAAGGGAATCAGGCTATTGTTTGTCTGATTCCCTTTTTTATTTGACTGATAAGCGGTGATGCACCTTTACAATGCCTCGCTAATGATTTTCTTATAATAAATAACGGAGAGAATTCCAAAGATGGAATACAGCAATGCATATAGCCCCATTACAATGAACATTGGTGCCCATAATTCCGATCCAAAGAAGAACCAGCCAGATTTGACAGCGAAATAACTATGAAGCAGGCCAATAAGTAACGGAATCCCAAAGTTAAATAGTTGTTTTGATTTAATGCCGTTTATTAAATCATTCTGTGTATAGCCTAGCTTACGAAGAATGGTATAGTTATACTTTTCTTCTTCTCCTTCATCCATCTGTTTAAAGTAAAGAATACACCCTGATGTGATAAGGAAAGTGAGCCCAAGAAAACCGACAATAAACATCGCTAATCCCATAAATTCTTTTTGAGACTGGCTTGTCTCATAACGTGATAAAGTTTCCTGACTTTCAAAAGTTAGTTTTTGATAAATTTTATCAGCTTCTACAATTTCTTGATTCTTATTAATATTGATCCCAATATAAAGTGAAGAAGGAGACTGAAGGCTTTTATCCATATTCTTTTGTACTAAATCAAAGACAGAAGAGTCGACGATTACGGTCATTAGTCCGCCGTTAGAAAAGTTATAAGGAAGAATGTTCATTTCCTTCATTCCTAAATAATTTAATGGGACGGACTGACCGTTTAACTCCATGGTAATTGAGCCCGTAGATTTTAATTTGATAAACTTTTCTAAGGTAGAACTATATCCATCAAAAAGTACTTCCTCTTTAGATAGATGAACACCTTCTACATAGTCTTCACTAATAACAGGCATCTGCATCTCGCTGGTATCTTGTGTGAATCCATCTGGAATATTATCGAGGACTCCCTTTATATCAAAGATGGTCTGAATAACAGGAATTTTTTCTTCCTTATAAGCAATTTTTTGTTCTTCCAGTCGGCTTGTAAAAGCTTCTGCATCTTGGACATTGTCAAAAGCGAAATCGGCTGGAACATTTTGTTTTGCATTTTTTTCTGCAGAGTAGTAAGATATATAGCTTAAACAAAGAAAGCCTAATGCGAGCGCAGAAACGGTTGTTATAATTGTTAATAAAATAGCATTTGATTTCATCCGAAACATAATACTAGACAGGGAAAGTACTTGATTAATATTAATGTAGCCATTTTTCCCTTTACGAATAAGGTTAAACAAAAAGCTGACAGATCCTTTATAAAAGAGATATGTCCCGATTATGACTAGAGCGAGAATAGAAATCATAGCGAAAAACAATTCATTCATGGATTGAAAGTCGCCATTAAAAAGCTGGGACGAGATGTAGTAGCCGCTTATGATAAAAATAATTCCTGTAACACCGATAATCATTTCCCATACAGACATGTTCTTAACTCGTGCTTCTGTTGAAGACGCAACACGGAATAAGGAAAGAATCGTTTGGCGCTTAATGAAAATATAGTTCATTAACATAATGAGAACATATATGGCGCAAAAAACAATGACTGTTTGGACGAGAGCCTCTGGCGAAAAGTGAAGTTTCGCAATAGCTTGGACCCCGGTTACTTTGAATAGAATCATGATGGTTATCTTAGAAAAAGAAACGCCAATAAAAATACCGATTACAATAGATAGAAAATATAAAATAAAATTTTCCAGTGTTAACAAACGGAAAATTTTGCTTTTGGTCATCCCAATCAATTGGAAAAGTCCAATTTCTTTTCCGCGGCGCTTGATAAAAATCGTATTGGCATAGAGTAGAAAAATCGCAACAATTGCTATTAAAAGAACAGAGGCCGCTTTAATAGCAGCGCCGCCTTTGACTGAATTTTCTACCACGTCCATCGATGGGTCATATTGTAAGGTTACAAAGGAAAAATAAAGGGACACGCTGAATACTAAGGCAAAAATATAAAGATAATAGTATTTTATATTTTTTTTGAGATTACGAATTACAAGATTACTTAAGGTCATTTTGCACACCACCCAAAATTCCCTGTGTTTTGATAATATCTTGGAAAAAGCGCTGTCTATCCTGGTCTCCTTTATAAAGCTGTGTATAAATTTGCCCATCTTTAATAAAAACAACTCGATTACAATAGCTTGCAGCGACTGGGTCATGGGTTACCATAAGGATGGTTGCGCTTCTTGTTTGGTTTAGATGACTCAATTTATTTAATAAATCAGAGGCAGACTTAGAATCAAGAGCCCCGGTTGGTTCATCTGCAAATATAATACTTGGTTCATGAATGAAAGCTCTGGCTGCAGATGTTCTTTGCTTTTGACCACCTGATATTTCATTTGGATACTTATCTTTTATTTCGTAAATACCTAATTCTTTCGCTAAAGTATCAAAACGCTGATGCGCCTCTTTTTTTGGTGTTTTTGTAATCGATAATGGTAAAAGAATATTTTCTTTAACGGTTAAAGTATCGAGTAAATTATAATCTTGAAAGATAAATCCTAAGTGATTTTTTCGGAATTCTGCTAACTGCTTTTCTTTAAGACGGGTAATTTCCTTCTCTACGATTCGAATAGTTCCTCCACTGGCTTGATCGATAGAAGAAAGTACGTTCAACAAGGTTGTTTTCCCTGAACCAGAGGCCCCCATAATACTGACAAATTCGCCTTTTTGGACGTTTAAATTTACGCCCTTCAGCACTTCTTGACGATTTGTTTTATTGCCATAACTTTTATGGACCTTTGAAGCAATTAAGATATCCATACTCCACACTCCTTTAAATGATAGATTAAGTATACAAAAAGAATTTCCTCCAATCCCTCGATTTGACGAACAAATAAAAGAAGCATGTGACATTATTGTCACGATGCCTCGAAGTCAGCATGTTTAGTTATGAATTTGATTAAATTCATTGTTCTTTGGAAAAGTAAGGATGAAGGTGGTACCTCTATTTAATTTGGAATGGACAGCAATATTGATTTTGAGTACATCTGCAATTTTCTTGGATAAATATAACCCCATTCCTGTAGCAAAATTATTTTGATGCTTGGAGGTGGAAGTAAAGCCTTTTTCAAAGATCCTTGGTAAGTCTTGCGGGCTTATTCCTATTCCATTATCGGTTATTTCTAAACAGCTATATCCGTCATTGCCATAGCTTCTTATGATAATATCTGATTCATTACTATATTTAACGGCATTACTCAATAGCTGCCTAATAATAAACGAAAGCCATTTTCCATCTGTTAATATCATCTTTTTCTGCAGTTCAATATCAAAACCGATTCCTTTTTGGATGCACCATGACTGTAATGTTTTTATTTCTTCGAAAAGAACCACTTCGAGATCAACATTTTCTATGTAGAGATCATTTTGAATAAATGAAAAACGTTTTTGGTACAGCTGTTGGTCTAAGAGATGGTGAATTCTTAACCATTCAAATGTCAAGGATGTCTTCATTTTCTGATTTTCAATAGCATCTATTAGTAAACGTAATGCTGTTAATGGCGTTTTTACTTCATGAATCCAAGAAAGCAGTTCATCCTTCTCTAGTTCAAGCTGCTGAAGATTTTGATATCTTTCTGTCTTTAACATGCTAGTTTGGGTTGTAAAGCTATCCGCGATTATTTTTTCAAAAGGTGTTTTTGCTGGCGCTAAGGATGTTAGGTCTAAATCATCTTCTCGAGCAGAAAGGCTTTTATAAAACTTAGTCTCTTTTTGATAGCGGATAAAGCAGAAAATCAGAAACAATAAGATGCTAATAAAGCTAACATATATCATTGAATAAAAAGAAATTGTCTCATCAATAATGGCCATAAATAATTGAAACAGCTGTAAAAAAAGAATAAAGAGAATCCAGCTTCTTTTTTCTATTAGAAATTGTCTGATCATAATGCATCCTCTTCAATAGCCATGTAGCCTTGTCCAACTTTTGTTTCTATATTGCTTCCGAGAGAAAGTTCATCTAGTTTTTTTCGCAAACGATTTACGTTTACTGTTAGCGTGTTGTCACTAACAAAGCGTTTATCGTTCCATAGTTCATTGATAAGATCATCTCTTGATACGATTTTATTTTTTTTGTCTAATAATATTTTTAAAATGAACATTTCATTTTTCGATAGCTCGATTTCCCCATTGACGGAGGTCACTGTATTTTTCTCAAAATCAATGGTGGCACCACACCAAGTTTTCAGAGAAGATTGCTCGATGTTGTAATTATAAACCCTCCGCAAGGTTGCCTGTATTTTTGCAATTAAGACTTCAAAGTGAAATGGCTTTTGTACAAAGTCATCGGCTCCTAGCTGCATCGACATCACCATGTCGGTTGGATGATCACGAGAAGATAGGAAAATAATTGGTACATTGGAGTGGCTTCTAATCATTCGACACCAATGAAACCCATCATATTTAGGAAGCTGAATATCGATAATAACTAAATCGGGTTTCTTTTCTGTAAACTCTTGCATCACTTTATTAAAATCATGAATCCCAATCGCATCGTAAGACCATTGCTCTAAACGTTCCTTTATTGCCCGGAACAAAGTTTGATCATCTTCAATTAAAAGTATTTTAAACAGGACAATCACCACATCATAATTAGGTTTTTATTCGCTTCTTTTTGTGAATAACAAGAAGCGGACTACGGTCATTATATCATTTTAATTCCTAACAATGGGGAATGTAGAAGCGAAAATTAAAAAATTGTTAATATATGGAAGATGTGTGCTTTATAGTAAAGTGATTTTGACAGATTGGAGTGCAGCATCAGTGATTAAACATGTTGAATCTTTAGAAGAGATTATTCCCATTGTGCCAATTATTAAAGAAGCGGCAATACCAGCAAATCTTTCGATAGCCATTAGTGTTAAAGAAAATTTATCGCTTCTTTTCCTGGAGAGATTATTAATTTACATATCAAATCAAATCAGCCCTTACAGCCTGGTGAATCGTTGAGAGAGACAATTCAGCCTAAAAAACTTAAAGCCGAATCGATGGGAAAAATTGCAGCTATCGGGAAAAACAAGCAGATTCCATTGAACATACAGCCATTTTATGGAAGAAGTTTTAAAGATGGCTAAAAAGATAAATGACTATTCTAATAAGCTAGAGAATTAGTCTTTTTTAGAGGTTATTATCCATTAACTATTCAATCGCTAAGCTGGAAACTTTCTCCTTTTAAAAAAATTTAGTTTTCATTTCCGAGAAAATCCGTTATAATCCATTATGTTGTCAAATAATCAATCGATATATACACTCGTATAATAGCAGGAATATGGCCTGCAAGTTTCTACCAGATGACCGTTAATCATCTGACTACGGGTAAGCGTATAAAATGGAGATATACTGATCTATACATAAATAGGGCAGTCTATTTTTGCTTTAAAAACACAGCCGCTTACTCATAGAGTAAGCAGCTGTGTTTTTTTGTATTATGTAAGGATAGTTCGAGCATTTATTGTTATTAGCTATCCTCCAAAAAAGGAGAGAGTCTAGTTAATGGAGTTATTGAAGAAGAAAATTGAAGAAGAAGGTATTGTGTTAAGTGATCATGTTTTAAAAGTAGATTCATTCATTAATCACCAAATGGACCCTCAGCTGATGAAGGAAATTGGCCTGGAATTTGCTAGATTGTTTAAAGATGCTGGGATTACAAGAATCTTAACAATAGAGTCATCTGGTATCGCACCAGCTATAATGGCAGGTCTAGCATTAGATGTTCCGGTTATTTTTGCAAGAAAAAGAAAATCCCTTACTTTAACAAGCGATTTATATACAGCAACAGTTTATTCATTTACAAAACAAGAGTCAAATGAAATTACAGTTTCCAAAAAGTATATGCATTCAGATGATCATGTTCTCGTAATTGATGACTTTTTAGCTAATGGACAGGCTGCTTTAGGCTTAGCAAATATTGTCGAGCAGGCTGGTGCAACTGTTAGTGGAATTGGGATATTAATCGAAAAGTCATTCCAGCAAGGGGCAGATGATTTAATTGCAAAAGGCTATCGAGTAGAATCTCTAGCAAGAATTGCCTCTTTAAAGGGTGGAAAAGTAACATTTGCCGAACAGCGAATACATGATGGCATTTATGCAGGGGGATATTAAAATGGAAAAAATGTCAGTAAAAACATGGTCTATAGGTCTGCAGCATGTACTAGCAATGTATGCTGGTGCTGTGCTAGTACCTTTAATAGTTGGTGGAGCATTAAAATTAACACCTGAACAATTAACCTATCTTATATCGATTGATCTATTAACATGTGGTGTTGCTACGTTGCTGCAGGTTTGGAAAAATAAATTTTTTGGAATTGGTCTTCCTGTTATGCTTGGCTGTACATTCACTGCAGTTGGTCCAATGATTGCGATTGGAAGTAAGCATGGAATAACGGCCATTTATGGTGCAATTATTGTTTCTGGTATTATTGTTGTTCTTATCTCTTCAATCTTTAGCAAGCTTGTGAAATTTTTTCCACCAGTCGTAACTGGTTCTGTTGTTACAATAATTGGTCTTACTTTAATTCCTGTAGCATTTAATGATATGGCAGGAGGGCAGGGAAGTGCAGACTTCGGTAATATTAAAAACGTCGTACTTGCTTTTGGTGTACTTGCTATCATTATATTGCTAAATAAATTTACAACTGGATTTATCAAGACAATTTCTATTCTGATTGGAATTATTATCGGAACGCTAATTGCTGCAATGATGGGAATGGTTGATTTTGCTAAAGTGGGTGAAGCTGATTGGATACATGGAATCACTCCATTTTATTTTGGAATGCCAACCTTTGATCTCACTTCCATTATCACGATGACTCTTGTTGCCATTGTGAGTTTAATTGAATCAACAGGTGTCTATTTAGCATTAGGAGATATAACTAATAAAAAGGTTTCAGAAAAAGATTTAGCAAACGGATATCGAGCAGAAGGGATAGCTTCTGTTATTGGCGGGATTTTCAATTCCTTCCCTTACACAGCTTATTCACAAAATGTTGGTTTAGTTCAATTAACAGGTGTAAAAACAAAGAATGTTATTTATGCAGCAGGAACAATTTTAGTTATTTTAGGCTTTATTCCTAAGATTGCAGCCATTACAACATTGATTCCAACAGCTGTACTTGGGGGCGCTTCGCTTGCAATGTTTGGTATGGTTGTGTCCTATGGTATTAAAATGCTAGGACAGGTGGATTTTAATCACCAAGGAAACTTACTCATTCTTGCTTGCTCGATTGGAATGGGGCTTGGTGTAACCGTTGTTCCAGATATCTTTATGAAATTTCCAGAAAGCATCCGCATCCTCTTCCAAAGCGGTATTGTTGCAGGTGGGCTAACTGCAATTATCTTAAATATTTTATTTAACATAATTCCCGGATCACGTGCCAAAACAGTACAAATGGAAGAAAAGACAGCAGCCTAAATTTGCGATGCTAAAAACAGATAACTAAGACTTTCCGCAGAAAACGGGAAGTCTTATTTTGTTTAAACAAAAAAGCAAAAGTAATCCAATAATAAGAATAAATCGAGAAATTACACTTTTTTATAAAAATTATTCCGATAAGTTTAATTGTATTTATTTGTTATATCAGAATATTTTTTGTTAATGGTTATAGGAATAGATAGAGTATTGATTGAAGTCGAAGTTAAAGAAATTTTATGGGTAATAAGAATAGTTTCTTATCCTATATATAAAAACGATTATCAAGTGGATGTTTTATAAGAATAATTTATTTTTATAACGAAGCATATTTGAAAATAAAAAAATGCAAAAAACATAGTTGACAATTTATTTATCTAGTTTTATAGTTGTTATCAAATCTTACAAAATTACATAAAACATTTTTCTTATCCAGAGAGACGGAGGGACAGGCCCGAAGAAGTCTCGGCAGCGGATTTAATTAAACACCGTGCCAATTCCTGCAAATGCTTGTGCATTTGAAAGATGAGAAAAAGTAGTTTCTTTGTCTTATAAAGGCCCTGCTTTTTCTTTCTGGAAAGAAGAAGCAGGGCCTTTTTGCATTCACTAATAGCCTGCTTCTTCTTGACAAGATACGTATGTTATTAACCTAGTATAGGAGTGGAAGGGCAAATGATTGAATTTCAAAAGGTAGCCAAAACCTTTAAGCTTGGCAGTCGCGAAGTAAACGCAGTAAAGGACGTTTCTATCTCCATTGCACAAGGAGAGATTTTTGGGATTATTGGTTTCAGTGGAGCTGGAAAAAGTACTTTATTACGACTTGTGAATTTATTAGAAACACCAACAAACGGAAATATCCAAGTACAAGGAGTAGATGTAGCTTCCCTATCACCAAAAGAGATTCGCAAGCTTCGCCGAAGAATCGGCATGATTTTTCAAAACTTTAATCTCTTTACATCTCGAACGGTAGCCGGAAACATAGCCTATCCATTAAAGCTAGCTGGTGTATCGAAAAAGGAAATAAAAGAAAGAGTGGCAGAGCTCTTGCACTTTGTCGGTTTATCCGATAAAGCAGACGACTATCCTGAACAATTGTCAGGAGGACAGAAGCAGCGGGTTGGGATTGCACGTGCTCTTGCTACTTCTCCGGATATATTGATTTGTGATGAAGCAACTTCTGCGCTTGATCCAGATACAACAGGCGAAATACTGCGTTTATTAAAAAAAGTAAATAAGGATTTAGGCATTACGATTTTATTAATTACACATGAGATGCATGTTATTCAAGAAATATGTGACCGAGTGGCTGTGATGGAAAATGGCGAAGTAATAGAGAATGGATCTGTCTTTGAAGTTTTCACAAATCCCCAACACTCGACTACACAACGCTTTATTCAGTCTGTACAGCAGGATCGTCCATCTGCTTCCTTATTGGCTGAATGGAGGAATAAGGGCGGCGACAAGTTATATAGAGTAATTTTTAAAGGGGAAATTGCAAGTGATCCAGTTCTTTCAAAGGTCACAAGAAAATTTAATGTCGATGTAAATATTGTTTATGGATCTGTTCGGGAATTGCAAGAGAAGTTTTATGGGAATCTTCTCGTATCCTTTGAAGGCAGCAAGGAAAATATTAAAGCGGTTCTGCATGAATTAGAAGCATTAGTAACAGTTGAGGAGGTGCTTGTTTAATGAAGGTTGATTGGAGTACTTTTTGGCCGCGCATTGTGGAATCTACCGGAGAAACCATATTAATGGTTATTACCACTCTTATTTTAGGATCTATTTTAGGCATTACGATTGGATTACTTCTCTTTGTGACAAGGAAGGGAAATATTTTGGAAAATAAACTAGTTTTCCGTTTGCTCAATATTCTAATAAATATTATCCGCCCTATTCCATTTATTATTTTCTTAGTAGCAATCAGCCCGTTAACAAGAGCAGTTGTGGGTACAACGATTGGGACTTGGGCAGCGATATTTCCAATGACTATTGCAGCCTCATTCGGAATTGCGAGAGTAGTAGAAAATAATTTAGTCAGTATTGACCCAGGAGTTATTGAAGCTGCTAAAGCGATGGGAGCAAGCCCTTTGCAAATCATTTTTACTGTACTAATTCCCGAAGCATTAGGACCACTGATTCTAGGATTAACCTTTGTAACGATCAGCTTAATTGATTTTTCTGCTATGGCTGGTACCGTTGGCGGAGGCGGACTGGGACATGTGGCGATGACATATGGCTACCAGCGTTTTGATGGCAGTGTTATGCTTGTTACCGTCATTATACTGATTATACTTGTACAAATTGCTCAATGGATTGGAAATACATTATCAAGAAAAATAATGAGACGTTAAGACAAAACTTTAACGATGGGATATTTACCGCTTTATAAAGTTAAAAAATAACAAAAATTACTAATTAAGGAGAATGAGAGATGAAAAAATATTTTGCTATTTTACTATTATTAACAACTATTTGGGCACTAGCTGCCTGCGGGTCAGATAGTGCATCAGGTAAAGATAAAACAGTGAAGGTGAAAATAGGGGTAACAGGATCCGATGGAGAAGTCTGGCCGACTTTGAAGAAAAAGGCGAAAGCAGAAGGAATTGAAATCGAGCTAGTCGAGTTTTCAGACTATACTTTGCCAAACCAAGCTTTAGAGAATGGAGATATTGATATTAACTCCTTCCAGCATATTGCTTTTCTAAGTCAGTTTAATGAAGAAAACAAAACGGATTTAACACCCATCGGAACAACAGTGATTGCTCCTATGGGAATCTATTCAGAAAAAGTGAAAGATGTAAGTGAAATAAAAGAGGGTGACAAAATTGCTATTCCAGACGATCCATCTAATCAAGCGCGCGCTTTAAAATTACTTGAATCTGCAGGGTTAATTACCTTAGCTGATGACTTTGGATTATTTGGAGATCCATCTAAGATTGTAAAAAACCCAAAGAAACTTGATATCTTGCCAATTGTAGCTCAACAAACACCAAGAGTCTTACCAGATGTTGCAGCATCTGTTATCAATAATGGTGTCGCTGGTCAAGCAGGCTTTGATCCTGTTAAAGATCCCATTTATCTAGAAGATGCAGAGGATAAAAACGTATTACCATATGTAAATATCTTTGCGGCTCGTACAGAGGATGCGAATAATGAAACCTATCAGAAAATTGTTGAACTTTATCATGAAGAAGAAGTTGTGAAAGCGGTAGAAGCAGATACAAATGGTGGTTCGATTGTAGTAAATATTGCAAAAGATGAGCTGGCAAAACAATTTAAAGGACTATAAGGGGGAGAGAAAATGAGTAATACGTTATCTGGTCTTGATTTAATTAATGAATCCATTCAAACAAATAAGGATCTTTATATTGAAACGAGTCAATTAATTCATGCAAATCCTGAGATTGGCAATCAAGAATTTTTTGCAAGTAAAAGGCATGTAGATATTCTAACAAACGCGGGATTTAAAGTGGAAATTGCTGTTGCTGGACATGAAACATCTTTTTATGCAGTAAAAGACAGTGGGATATCTGGTCCAACCATTGCCTTCCTTGCTGAATATGATGCCCTGCCTGGTCTAGGGCATGCTTGTGGTCACAATATTATTGGAACAACAAGTGTTGCAGCTGGTATTGCCTTATCTCAAGTACTGTCTAAAACTGGTGGGAAAGTAGTTGTTCTTGGCACACCTGCAGAAGAGGGAGGTCCAAATGGGAGTGCAAAAGGAAGCTTTGTGAAACATGGCTATTTAAAGGATGTGGATGTCGCTTTAATGATTCATCCCTCCGGCCAAACCTCGTTGACTAGTGAAACACTTGCTGTGGATCCCTTAGATTTTCATTTTTACGGAAAAGCAGCACATGCATCCGGATCACCTGAAAAAGGGATAAACGCACTTGATGCAGTTATACAATTGTTTGTCGGCATCAATGCGCTTAGACAACAGCTGCCTGATGATATCAGAATCCATGGGATTATAACAAACGGGGGAGATGCACCTAATATCATACCAGAATATGCATCAGCACGATTCTATATACGTGCCGAAACATGGAAAAAAACAGAAGAGGTTGCAGCAAAAGTTCGTGCGATCGCTGAAGGAGCTGCGCTTGCCACTGGTGCGACTGTTAAAGTGGAAAGATTTCAAAATGAAGTGAAGGATTTTGTATTAAACCCAATTTTAGATGGAATCTTAAAAGAAGAATTAGAGGCAGTTGGAGAAACAGTTGTAACGGAAAGATCTCGCGGAAAAGGATCAACAGACGCTGGAAATATTAGCTATGAAGTTCCAACTGCGCATCCTCATATTAAAATAGGACCAGACGACTTAATTGCCCATACGAACGAATTTCGAGAAGCCGCAAAATCACCAACTGGAGATGCCGCTCTTGTTAAAGGAGCACAAGTCATTGCAAAAACAGGCTATCGTTTGCTTTCAGATAGTGTGCTTTTAAATCGTGTGAATAAAGCATTTGAAGCAGCGAAAAAAGAAAAAGTAAACTCCATTTAAAATAGTTATTTTTGTCACTGGAAATTTCAAAAGAATAAAGAAATGGAAAAAGCAATTTTAGGAGATGGTTCCTGAAATTGCTTTTTATCGTTTTATTTACCTGGGTGAGTATTTATAATGATATGAATTAAATATATTTAGATAATATTTAGAAAGGTTGAAATTTTATTAATTTAACTTATTCTTCAATTAAAGGATGACATTAACCCAAATATAAGGTAATATCTAAAACTGTATATCGTTTTTAATGTATTAGCAATGTTTTCTGAAGTTATATTAACTATATTAAGATAGTTTTTATGAGAAGAGGAAGGTTGTTACTGCTTCATATTTAGGAGGAATTTTCTATGTCGATTTTAGTTGGGATATTAGGTATCATCGTGACGATAGCTATTGCCTTTTTACTATCAAATGATAAAAAAAGGATTAACTTCAGAGCTATTCTCGTATTATTTGTGCTTGAATTTATTGTAGCACTAATAATGTTTAAAACTACAGTAGGACTAAAAATAGTAGAAGCTACATCTAACGGTGTCTCTAAAGTCCTTAACTATGGGTATGAAGGGGTAAATTTTGTTACTGGGGGATTAGTACCAGAAGGCGAAAGTGTTTTTTTCATTAATGTTCTTATGATCATTATTTTTACTTCTACTTTATTATCTTTATTAACCCATATCAAAGTATTGCCACTAGCAATTAAATATATTGGTGGTGCATTGGCTAAGATTACTGGTTTATCAAAGATTGTAACATTTAACAGCATTAACTCTATCTTTTTTGGACAATCGGAAGCACTTCTTGCGATCAAAGGGCATTTAGATACGATAAACGCAAATAAATTATTTATTGTATGTACCTCTGCTATGGGATCTGTTTCTGCATCTATTATGGGGGCATACATGGAAATGATTCCTCCCCAATATGTATTAGCAGCTATGATTTTAAATGCATTATCTGCTTTAATTATTGCGACACTTATTGCACCAATTTCAAAAGATGAAGATGAGAAAATTAACATAAAAGATGTCTCCAATACGAATTCTGTTTTTGGAGCAATCTCAGCAGGAGCTTTAGATGGTGGTCGTGTTGCCTTAATTGTTGCCGCGATGTTAGTTGCTTATGTTGGTTTACTGGCTCTAATTGACGGTTTCTTTACAAGTATTTTCGGCATCGGTTTTACCGGTATATTGGGTTATATATTTGCTCCAATTGCTTGGATAATGGGGATACCTGGCAGTGAAATAGTAACGGCTGGTTCTGTAATGGGGACGAAATTAGCTGCAAACGAATTTGTAGCAATGCTGCAATTACAACCATTACTTGGAGATCTTTCAGACAAAACAGTAGGGATTGTGTCCACTTTCCTTGTATCTTTTGCAAATTTCTCTAGTATTGGAATTATTGCTGGATCGATTCAAGCAATTAATGCCAAAAAAGCAGATATCGTTGCAAAATTCGGACTGAAAATGTTATTAGCAGCCACACTTGCATCTGTATTAACCGCTACAATCGTAGGTTTATTTCTTTAATAAATGAAAAAGGGACTGTTGCTAGTCCCTTTTTTTATAAGCAATTTCTACTTTATTTTTTTATCTATTTCAGTTGTATCGACTTTACTGCCAAACCACTCTGTGAGTTTTAATCTTGCTTTTGATTTAATATCCTCATCAATATACATAGCAACTTGGAATAATGCAAGTCCTAGTGCCCCTAAATCATCTGTATAACCTATACCAACAAGAAAATCAGGGATTAAATCAAGAGGGAGGATAAAATAACCTAATGCTCCAATAATAGTTGCTTTGACTTTTTTAGGTACATTTGGTTTTTGTAAAGTGTAATACAACAAAAGCACCGCATAAACGACAGAGGAACCTGCCTTTTTTCCAAACTTGGCAATTTTGGACCAAAATTTTTCCTCGGAATAATGCTTTCCTGCATCAGCAAGTTCTTTTTCTAATTTTTCTTTTGATTCGGCCATTATGAAAGCTCCTTTCCTAATGGTTTTCGCGCCTATTCATATAATGATTATATGCTTTTGTGTAGTATAAGTAAAATATTTACTGTTTGCCTAGTCTATTTACCAACAAAAGTAAGGAAAATACGAAGCCATCCAAAAAAGGAAATCCATAAAGGGGTACTAATAAGCATACCGAAAAATAGTCCCTTCCCAAAATTTCCTGTTTCCGGTAAATAATAGTTTTGATCGCTTACAACGATTGATCGCTTGATTAGTATTTCTTCATTATTTTTTTGTCTCATTTTCTTTTTTCCCTTCATCTAAATCGTCGAAGGTGGATTCGGTAACTGGCTGGCAAGCGTAATGAATGTCATAACTTTTGCTATCATGTAGAAAAAATCAATCTTCGTTACCCCTAAGCCCCTATAGCTTTGCGTCATCACTTTTCAATGATTTTGCCCTTTCGTCGATTAGTCAGATTATTATAGTTTAAGATTAGTACTTGCTAGTTCGAAATACCAGTATCAAAAGGCCTATACCATCTTTATAAAGAAATTATATCAAATATTTTGTGGGAATTATAGGTTATTTATACTATATTAGACATCAGAACTTCTTTTTCCTCATACTTTCTCCTTTTGCTAATTGATTGTCCATTCATTATTTTTCCTATAATAATGGGCAAAAAATAAATAGGAAAACAATAATTATCCACAAAAGCCATTAATCAGTCATCCCATTTTTAAACAAACGTCAAGTGAAAAATATTTTTTAAGAAATAGAGAAGTTACCACGGTAAAAGAAGATAGTGGATTTCGACGTTCTTCTCCATTATTCAAGGAGTAATTTAATTGTTCTAGTTGTTTTAGTGATAAGACGTATGTCGGAAGGAGATTTAATCGATCAATATTGCCGTGTTTTAGGATAATTTCCCGGGAAACTTGTCGCTATTTCTGTATTTACTTTTTATCGGTGCATGTGGAAGTATTATGTCAACATTTGTTTATCCATTAAAAAGATTATTCTTTGGCTGAAGCTTTGACCTTTTTATTCTTTTAGCAGCTTTCCTTATCGGTGAATATGCCATTCATTTTGGGGTAGAGGTAGCAGCATAGTATATTGTTTCTTCTATGGCAAATGGCGCGAAGTGCAAATGGGTTTATTTATCCATTGTTATGAAATAATTATAATTTTCTTTTTGTGTTACCTATTTTTAAAATGATGATTTTCCATTACTCATTCATTGCCTTCTGAAAGAAAAGATCATCGTCCAGTTATCATTCCTGTAGGACTTGTTTTAAAAACTGTTTACTGCACCTCAAATGGGCTATTAACATAGAGTAATATAAAAGCTCGAAAGGGGAATAATAATGTATTTTCAGCCGTTTTATTCTTATTGTGGACACCATTCTTTTCTACCTCATCATAGAATGATTAGTTCGCAAATAGGTGGAGAATCTAGAATAACCCCTCCATCGAATGGTGGAGGAACAGTTCCTCATTTGCCGCCAATCGGAGGTGGGATTTTGCCGCCGTTTCCAGGTGGAGAACAACCGCCTCCTCCAGCAGAACCTCCAGCATTTCCAGATGCACCGCAGATTGGAGATGGGACTGACTCTGGACCGCCGATATCACCACCGCCATCTTTTACACCACAATTAAATCAGTCGCAACTAAGCACTTTTACTGTTGAATCTAGTTCTATCCGCCCTTGTATGTACCGCTTTACTTTTATTTGGTTAGAAAATGGCAAAGGATTTTGGTTCTATCCAATCTTTATTGGGCGTCATTCTATTGCAGGATATCGTTGGCGAATAAACCGTTGGATGTATTATGGAACAGATATTAACCGTATTCGATTTTTTCAGTGTATTTAAGCTAGCAAGGAAAGATCTCCTATGTTGATAATGAAACAGAGTTATTGTGAAATACAAAGTGGTGTAGTATGAATGATATTTAGTGTGAATGAAGAAAGTCCAATGTAGAAACTATAAAGGGAGCAGAGGGAAAGCAGCCATTATAAAGAAAGACAAGTGAAGCATTTAAACGAGCAACGGTCTCTGTGCTCCAAAAGAAGAGAACAGAGAAAAAAGGTAAAGGAGGAGAGCTCTCTGTGCCCCAAAAAGAAAGAGGAACAGAGAAAAAGTAAAAGAGAAGAGTTCTCTGTGACTGAAATCCAAAAGAAAAAGTGCAAAAAGGTAACAGAGACCCCTTCTCCTCGCTGTGCCACTGCTCGGTTACTGTATAGGAACTAGTATTTCACACAAATGATTTTCAATCATTTGTGAATTATATCTTTCTATAATTGGTTGTTGTCTTAATGATAGATTATGTCTTTCTATCTCAGAAATAATATTTCCCCAAAATTCACTGACTGCCTCTTTTGTATGGTCGAGCAAGAAAACAGCATATTTTCCACCGGGAAATTCACCAACTTGAGCTGGTTTTGCTACTTTAAAATTATTTTCTATCACAATACAAACATCATAACGGCATTCCTCCTTAGGTGTGATTTCTGGGTTATCTCGAGGTATGCCAAGAATAATAGAATTATCAAATAAGCCATTCGATTTTGCCCACTTTTTAAAGGATTCCATCAATTCTTTATTTTGTTTTTCTCCATACTCCCCAACATTTCGAAAATAAGCAATCCTTGATTTAGGTATTTCTTCAATAGTTATATTCATATTGTAACCTCCTTCTTAGATAAGGTAATTCGAATTAAAATGTTTTTCAAGTGAATTTTAAAAAAATTTTGACTTCATGATGGTTTTCTTCTCTCAAGAAGTAATTCACTAGATCTTTAAACAGATATCTTTGTGGAGAAGATTAATTCAAAAGAAGCAAAAAGAATAGAAATGGGATGATTTTTTGAAGTACATTTCTGTTAATTAGCAAGAAGAGTTGTTCTATATAAGGAACGAATAGGAAATATTTAATGGGAGGCTGGATAACATTAACCTACGTAACAATTTTAAAATCACTAATGATGGTTTATCAAATTTGGCCATTGCGCGGAAGCTTAGGAGAATAAGAAGTTACTTATGTAAAAGTGTTTCCTGCTTGGAAAAGGAGAAGGAATAGCTGCGATGAATATTTATTTGTTTTCATTATTAAAGGGGGAAGTTATCCCCCTATTGATTGAAGCTTCCCTTTATTATGAATGAGAATTTGTTTGTTACCGATTAAGGTAAGAATGTCTTTGTCGGCAAGTTTTGCAAGTTTACGGCTGATTGTTTCTCTTGTAAGGCCAACATAGCTGGAAATTTCTTCTCTTGTGATAGGGAGGGTAATAAGAACAGTATTTTGATGTTCAGTCCCGAATTTCTCACAGAATTCTAGAAGCATATCGGCAATTCTTACTTCTGGATCTTTCGTTGCTAACGTTCTCGCTAGATCTTCTGTATGAGATAAGCGTTTGGTAATCGTTTTTAGCAGTTTGAAAGAGATGTCAGGATTACTTAACATTATGTGATCAAAATCTTGTTTATTTAATACACATATCTTTGTATCCTCTAAAGCATGGCAGCTTAAGTTCATAACCATGTCATCATGAAAAAGGTTGCTTTCTCCAAAGAAATCACCAGTCGTTAATAAATGAACGATTTGTTCTTTCCCCTGAATAGTTAACTTAGATAGCTTGACTTTCCCACTATGAATAATATAAAGAGAGGTGGAAATATCTCCTTCCTCTATAATCATCTCGCCTTTTTTAAATAGTCTATGATGAACAATATCTGTTATTTTTTTTATTTCTGAATCTGATAAGGAGTAAAATATAGGAACTCGTTTAGGACATGGGCTAACCATTTGTTGTTTCATTATTAACACCACCAGTCAATTTGTGTATTTTTTCACAATTAAAACGATGATTATCTAATTAAATTATAACAATCTTTAATCTGTGATTTCAATCCTATTTTACTTTGTCTATATCTTCTATACTTTAGCTATTCTAATAAGGGAGAGTGTTCATATGAATGCCATTTTTACAGAAGAGACGAAAACAGGTGATATCATTATTAAGTTTCCAGCAGCAAGTAAACTATTTAAAGAATATAAGATTGATTTTTGCTGTGGGGGAAATCGACCAATAGGAGAGGCAATTAAATCTTTACATTTAGAAGATAAGGATTTAGTAAAAGTCCTCAATATTATGTATGAACAGATGCAGACAACCGAAGAGATTGACTGGATGAATATGCCATTAACTGACTTAGTGAGATATATTATTGATCATTACCATGCAAATACAAGAGATTTATTAGAAGAATTAGATGGATTTGTTAGTAAAGTCTATCGTGTGCATGGAACGCGCGATTTACATTTGAAAGATGTGTATACCCAGTTTTATTTATTAAAGGACGAATTAGAACAACATTTGCTTGGAGAAGAGCAGCGGATTTTTCCCCAAGTAATAGAATATGAGGCGAGTAGGGAAGCGAAAAGTCTTGAAAAGGCTCGTGCGGAAATCTCGATATTGGAAGAGGAACATGAAGGCGCAGGGGAAATATTGAAGAAAATTCGCCAAGCTACGAATGATTATGAACTGCCGCTGCATGCATGTAATACGTACCGATTAACCTATTTAAAACTAGAAGAATTAGAGAGCTTAACATTTGATCATATTCATCTAGAGAATAATGTATTGTTTAGAAGATTATAAACGGTAATTCTTCTTCCTATCCTATATTCACATTGACGTATTGTGATAAATAATATGGTAAAATGTGTATGACTATTGGATGGGAAGGATGGAATGATTGTATGAAAATAGGTTGGATAGGATTAGGAAATATGGGGATTCCGATGGCTTTGAATTTAATCAAGGCTGGTTATGAATTAACGTTCTATAATCGTACACCCGATAAAGGAAAAGAATTAATTGCTGTTGGTGCCAAACAGGCTGAATCGTTAACAGAACTAGTCGATAACAGTAACCTCATTTTTACAATGGTTTCAGACGATAATGCTGTGAAAAGCATCTATCTTGAAAATGGAATCTTGTCACATGCAAAAGCAGGAAAAGTATTTATTGATATGAGTACCGTTTCCCCACAAACGTCTCAATTCATTTATAATACTGCTTTAGAAAATGGAGTGAAGTTTCTTGATGCCCCAGTTTCAGGAAGTGTTCAACCGGCTAAGGAAGGAAATTTACTTGTTTTAGTTGGCGGCGAAGAAGAAGTTTACGAACAAGTGAAAGCTGTATTGGAGCCGATGAGCAAGCTTTCTATTTATCTTGGTCCATCTGGAGCCGGCAGTAATGCAAAACTTGCCATTAACTTATTATTGGGAATTACAGTACAAGGAATTGCCGAATCCGTTCTTTTTGCAGAAAAACAAGGAATAAAAAAAGAAGACATGTTAACTATTATTAATGAAAGTGCAGTCGGAACAGCAATTTCAAAAATGAAATCATCGTCTATTTTAAAGGATGAGTTTCCGGCAGCATTTGCCCTTAAGCATATGGCAAAAGATTTACGACTAGCAAGTGAAACGGCAGAATTAAATGCGATTGGAGCATCAGCCTATAAAACATATCAATCCGCTCTTGAAAATGGATTAGGAGAATTCGATGTAATGGCTGTTTTAAAAGAGTTAAAAGGAGATGGATCAACATCGCTATAAGCGATGTTGAATTCTATCTCCTTTTTCTTTTTTTATACAGATTTGCTAGTTGTGATACTTTCCAGGACGTTCATTGCCGCAATTACCTCATCTGCTCGATAGGAACCCATCAGCTGAAGCGACTCTTTTGGATTAACAGCATGTTCTGCAACCTTTTGTAGAGCTATTGCCTGATTATCTATAATATGTAAGTCTGCTAAATTGGTTGGAAAACCGAGCTGCTGATAATATGGCAGCAGTGCATCAATTTCATCGATGCGGTTTTCTAAAGCGAGCTGGACTAAAATACCATAGGCCACTTTTTGCCCATGAAGGATGGTGTGTGTTTCTTCGATAAAGCTTAATCCGTTATGAATAGCATGAGATCCAGACATTCTTCCATATCTCCCGCCGAATCCCCCTACTGTTCCTGCCAAAGTAATAACTGCTTCTACCGTCTTAGTAAAGCTCGCTGTAACCTTTCCAGCTTCACTGCTTTGAACAGCTTTTATACTATCCTTTAATAAAATATCACGGATGAAAACAGATTGGCTTAATGCAGCTTGGACAAATAAAGAGTGAGCTCTTTCATCGTTCGCATTTCGGATAATCGCTTCTGCTTCATACCATTTTGTTAAGGTATCACCAATTCCACTTTTTAAATAATCAATCGGCGCGTGAATTAAAAATGCAGGATCAACAACCGTTAAATAACTAGAGCGTCTATGATATGCTACTCTTTCAAACTCTCCATCTGGTGAATAAATGACACTTAATGGTGTGCTTGCTGCACATGTTCCAGCAACGGTTGGAATTAAAACAACTTCGATATTTAATTTATCTGCAACTGCCTTGGCAGTATCTAATATAATGCCGCCTCCTATGCCGATAATGACATCAGCTGCTCCACATGATGGGGCGATCTCCTCTATTGCCTGTTGCGAACTATAACCTGCGTGCTGAATAATTTGCCAGTGTTCAGGAATGGAAGAGACATACTGACTATAGGCTTCAAATGATTTATAACCCGTTATGATGGCAGGAGCTTGAAAAGGAGACAATAAACTGTCTAATTCCTTTAGAATTCCTTCTTTACAAATATATTGGTTCGGACCACTTCTAACGATGTCCTCTGGTTGAATATGCATTGTTTTTCCTCCTTAGAGATAGCCTCTGTAAATAAATTATATTATTCTAAAAATTATACAACTTTCGGAAAGCGAAAAGTAGGTGTTTTTTCAAAAAAATCAAACATTTGGAGTGAGAAAAAAAGAAAGAGTGATAAATTTGCTATAGTAAAAGAAAAATACCTTATGGGGGGAAGCTTATGATTATTTGGATCAACGGAACATTTGGTGCAGGGAAGACAACAACTGCTTATGAGCTTGTGAAAAGATTAGAAAAAGCATTTGTATTTGATCCAGAAAGATTTGGATATGTCTTAATGAAAAATATTCCACCCGCTTTACAAAAGGATGATTTTCAAGATTTTCCTCTTTGGAGAGAGACCAACTATTCATTATTAAAACAAATCACTCGCGATTACGATGGAATCATTATAGTACCAATGACCATTACGAATGAAGCATATTTTCATGAAATTATCTCGCGATTAAAGAATGATCAGATTATAGTTAAACATGTTACACTGATGGCGTCAAAAGCTACGATCAAAAAACGATTACGAAGCAGATTAGAAGGAGAAGATTCTTGGGCATATAAGCAAGCTGAATCTCGATTAAAGCAGCTAGAACGATCATTATTTAGGGAGCATGTGGATACAAATGGTTTAAGTATCGAGGAAGTCATCGAAAAAGTTGCGCAGGCTATTGGCTTAAATTTAAAAGAAGATAAAAGAAATCCATTTAGAAAAAGAACGGATAGATTATGGAATAAATTAAAGGAAATTAGCTTACTTAAGTAAAGAAATCAATGAATTTTGGTGATGAAATTGAAAGATATTATTTTTCGTTTATTAGACTTTATTAATAACAATAAAACAAAGGATACGAATTACTATATTGCCTTGACACTATTAAAAGATGTGCGTCATATTGCCAATATGAACATTACTGTTTTAGCAGAAGCTTGTTATACATCCCCTGCAGCGATTACAAGATTTTGTAAAAAAATAGGCTATGCTTCCTTTCAGGAATTTAAAGATATTGCCCAAATGGACAAGTTGGAAAATCCAGTGGAGGAATATATTGAAAGTGGCTTACAAGAAAATGAAGTAGGCGAGCAATTGCAAAGAGTGCTTTATCAAAAAATGGCAGGGTGGCTGCATACAATGGAAGCTAGGATAAATGTTGGTGATGTACGAAATATTTTAGAAATTATCTATGAAGCAAAGAAGGTTTCTTTCTTCGGAACACAATTATCTCAAGCGATGGCTCAAGATTTTCAATACCGATTAGTAAAGTCTGGGAAATTTGTTCATGCCTTTTCTGATATCCAAGAGCAAATGAAAGATATAGCAGAATTGGACGAACAATCTGTAGCCATTATCACAAGCCCTTCTGGCAGATTCATAGAAGGAAATACAGAGTTGATCCAACTTATTCGGAAAAGCAACGCCAAAATTATCGTTATTACCCATAATGAAAGCCTTCCTATTGTCAATAAAGCTAATCTTTTCTATAGACTTCATGGACAAACATATGATCGAACAGGCTTCTCCTCAGAACGTTTTGGACTTATGTACTTTTTTGATTTTGCAATAGCATTTTATCAAAAGTTATACCCAGCTGAAAAGAATCACAGTGAGTAATTGCACTTCTGTAAGTGGAAATTCGCATTCATACTATAATAATAGGGTAATTTCTTTGCTTTGACCTGTTATTACTAAATTGATACTATGAGTACGAGGTGACTTAATAATGAAAAATAGTTTTCAAGCAGTTGTAGTTGATAATAAAGATAGTAATTTTTCAGTGGAAACAAAGCATGTTAGCTTAGAGGATTTATCTGCTGGTGAAGTAGTCATAAAAGTTCATTATTCTGGCGTAAACTATAAAGATGGGCTTGCTGGTACTCCAGATGGAAAAATTGTTCGTTCGTATCCCCATATTCCAGGAATTGATATGGCAGGGATAGTTGTGTCTTCAGAAGACAGTCGCTTTAAAGAAGGAGACTCTGTTATTGCTACCAGCTATGAAATAGGTGTATCTCATTCTGGAGGTTATAGTGAATATGCTCGTATTCCTGCAGATTGGATTGTTCCGCTGCCAGAAGGATTAAGCTTGAAAGAAGCGATGATTATTGGAACAGCAGGCTTTACCGCAGCTCTTTCTATACAAAGATTGCAGGATAATGGTCTGAAGCCAGAGAATGGATCTGTATTGGTGACAGGTGCTACTGGTGGAGTTGGCAGCTTCGGTGTAGCGATGCTTTCCCAATTAGGGTTTAACGTTATTGCAAGCTCTGGAAAGAAAGAAGCAGAGGGCTATTTAACAAGCATTGGAGCATCCCGTGTTATCGGAAGAGAAGACGTCTATAATGGCAAAGTAAAGGCACTGGATAAGCAAGAATGGGCAGGAGCAATTGATCCAGTCGGAGGTGAATCGTTGGCTGCAATTATTAGTAAAATAATCTATGGCGGTTCGGTCGCAGTAAGTGGCTTAACAGGTGGTGGAGCAGTGCCGACAAGTGTATTTCCATTCATACTTAGAGGAGTGAATCTACTTGGAATCGACTCTGTCTATTGCCCAATGGGAATTAGACAAAAGCTATGGGAACGTATTGCAACTGATTTGAAACCAAAAAACCTTTCTTCCTTTGTTTATAAAGAGGTATCTTTGCAGCAATTACCTGAAGAGTTACCCAAAATATTAGAAGGCGGCATAACAGGCAGAATGATTGTTGCTGTTGAATAAAAAAAAGAGGCTGTTCTTATAGAATGGCCTTTTTTAATAAAAAAAGAAGGGATGAAACAAATTAGTATGCCCTATAAACCTCGGACAATTTCTCCAGAAATCCTCGTTTTACAATCCTTGAATCAACGGATGGACCTAGATTTAAATGAAAAACAGTACTTAGCTCATCTGAAAAAAGGCTAGGCAGGAGAAAAATTATTTGATTGCTTCACAGAGACTCTTTTAGGAGACAGCTAATTAATCAATGATTTACTACTGCAAATAAATAACACTACTTTTCAAATCGATTCCATTATTATTAACACTGATGAAATTCATCTTTTTGAAATAAGAATTATGGAGGAGACTATTACTATCAAAATGATCGCATCTATACAATGAATCATAAAGAAATTAGTAACCCACTAAATAAAATAAGGAGGGATGAAACGTTATTTAAACAGTTGCTTCATAAGCATGGTTGGGAGAATAAAACAACTACTTCTTCTGTTGTTTTTAGTAATCCTGAGTTTACCTTAATAACAAGCTCCCCTATCTTTACCATTTATTTTTCCAACGCAGGTCCAGCGATATTTAAAAAGAATGAGTCATCCTTCCGAAAATCTGAACAAGTTTCAGCAACAATTGGCTGAAAAATTAGCAGCGCTGCACATCGACAAATCCCCATTTTCAAAATTACCAATCTATAAATATAAAGAATTGTAGAAAGGAGTCTTTTGCAAAATATGTCATTCATTTAAAGTGGTAGAAATAGGAATGAATGTCGTTTGTGAAGAAAGCTGAAAGGAAGAAACAGTCAAAACTGCGGTATTACGCAATGTAGAAGAACTGAAATTACTTTTTCTTAATGAAAAAATAATAACCCTCCTATTATATAATTGGTGTAGAATTATTTATTCCAAAAAAGAATAAGAAGAATATTAGCCAAAACATTATAAGTTAGCAGGAGTCAACCGTTGGAGCTATTTTGAGTAGTTTTTAATCATGTTAATAATATGTAAACTGAAATAAAAGAAAAAAGAGCGCTCCTCTCTGTGCCCAAAAGCAAGAGACAAAAAGGGAACAGACCCAAGGTTTAACTAGAATATTGAATACCACATGGAATTTTCAAAAAAGTAGATAGAATTTCTATATTTATTGGAAAAGTGCAGCGAAGTTAGTTTTTAAAAAAACAGCATGCCTGTATAATACAGATATTAGCTGTTTTTTTTATTGTAATTATAGTGATGAATATAGAAGCATTAATGTAAACCTTATCTATAAAAACAAGGAAAGAAAGGAGAGAGGACAATGGGAAAAAGCCTGATACAGCAGCAAATAGTAACTAGAGATGGTAAAGGTCTTTTTCTTTCAGGTGATGAGTCTGATACTATAGCTGTCTCCCCTAACGTGGAGGAAAGCTTCATCAAGAAATACCTAATTCCAATTAGTACTTATCATATGCCGAGTGAATTAAAGAAAAGCAGTGACAAAGAAATAGAGAATTATCCGCCGCAATTTACTTTAATGCAGCCTGAAACGGGAGAATTGGTGATAGGGAAATCTAGTTTTGCGCCTGCTGAAAGCCCAAAACGAAAGAACCAGCTGTTTGTACATAATTATATTATTCCTCCAAGTAGAAAAGAGGAATGGATCCATAAACCTTCTCAAATTTTTCATATTGAACATTTTTATAGCTTGGAAGATATTGAGAACCTAGGAGAAGAACTAGAAGAAATAGAACATGTCTCATATACGAAAGAGAATATCTTTACCAAAAAGCAAGAGCTGTTTTATGTTTTACAGCTGGATGAAAAGAAGTTTAAAGAGTTATTATTTGCTTGTATTACGGCGGTTGCGGAAAAGAAAAGAGTGTATATTTCGTTTCAGGCCCCCTCTCATCAGCAGCATAAATATGCAATGTGGCTATTGGAATTATTATTTATATATATGCCCTATGAAACAAGAAGATTATTTGGTGCATCTACTTTTCATAACGAACCAGAAATGTTAGAAAATATCCATGTAATGTTTGTAGAGCAGGGATCCATTCGTCTCCGAAATAGAGCTGTGGAAAACCAATTTACTTTTGACTTAAGTCAGGATAAAAGAAATGTCTTAAGTTTTAAGGAAGAAGAACATGATTACCTTCACTTTGCTTTTGAAGCACTGGAAACTGCCACAGAGCTAGATGAATTTTTTGTTTACTGTGAACGGGCTTTAAAGGGATTGGATAAACAGAAGAAACTTGCTATTCAAACATACAATGACTTATTTCTTCTATTCTATATGGAAAAACTAGATTATTATTTTTATGATAACGATAAAGTAGCGACATTGAAAATGCTGTATACTTTTCTGCAAAAAAATCATCGAGAAAAGCTCGAGCTTGTGCATATTTTCAAACAAGTGCTTTATCGAGAAGAGCGGATGAAGGATGCTTCCATTGTTCCAGATTATCTAAGATTTGTTTTGGAAATCCAAAAGGTTGTTGAACATGTAGATGTTGTAGAATTTATAGTTAAAACAATTGCCTATTATGAAGGGGAAGATATCTGCCAATCACTATGGGAAATTCTCGAAAAATATCCAGAAACGTATCAGCAAGTTCTTTCTTATATGAGTGATATTTTTTCTTACACAGAGATTATTGAAGATTATCTAAAGCATGAATTCAGCTTTCAACATTCTTTAACCCAAGTATTAATTAATATCAAAAATCTATTGCATGTAAATTCTTCCTTTGAGCATAATGCAACATTCTTAAAAACAACCAAAAATAGACTAGTGTATGAAGTGAAAAAAAGCAGCCATCCTATGGCAATTGTCTTTGAAATAATCGTCTATTTTCAAAGATTTATTCCATTTGAATCATATAAGAGGTTGGTGCTGCCGGATGTAAAAGCACAGATTTTAGTACAATTACAGTTAGAAAAAGTAGAGCTTGCCGATGTTAAGCAGTTTGGAGAGATATTTTTACAAGACAAAGAAGAACGTAGTTTTGAGATAAAGGGTTGGGAAAAAGAGAAGTTTGAAGTATTAGAATTACTGTATACCTATTTCTACCTATCTCAGGAACAAACACAAAACGTTTTTCGTATGGCAAGTGAACCAATTAAAGCCAAAGCAACCGATTTGGCCCAAGAGATTACGAAAGACAATGGTCTTTTTAAACCATATGAACGATTTCTCCTTCTGTTTCCAGGAGGAATGGAGGGGGTCGAACATCGTCAAGTCTTTTCGTATATAGCGATATATGGTTCCGAAGATGAAATGCTTGATTATATTGAATGGTCCTTGAAAAAATTTGGGACGAGTCCAAGGTTCAACTATGCCTTAAAAGATTACTTAATTACGGATCGTAATTCTATTTGGAAGAAGAAAGAACGGAAAAGAGAATTAGCTAGTATACGATCTCAATCTTTGAAAAAACTTCTAAAGGAAGTTCGTGAACAAACGGCGAATCCAGGTGTAAAGTTTTTTCGCAAATATGGAATTCTTATAATCGTTTTAATCATTCTTGGAGTTATAGGATATTTTTATGTGAATTAAGAGAAACGGAGCGTCTTTATTTAATAAGATGCTCCGTTTTTTATAGGAGTAAGCAAGTCGGATTATGTGGAATTATCGAAAATGTTTGTTATGATAGGGGAAAAACACTTATGAAAGGAGTATGAAAATGCAATATATAAATGGGGTATGGCGTCATTCCGTTTCAGGAAAAACTTATTCTGTCTATAACCCGGCAACTGGAGAGGTCATTGAAGAAGTGGCAAGAGGAGGAAAGGAAGACGGGCATTTAGCAATTGATGCAGCTCAAAATGCGCTGCCTTTATGGGCGAAAAAAACTGCAAAAGAACGTTCTATGTATTTAAAAACAGTAGCTGATAAGCTGCGCGAACAAATAGAAGATCTCGCAGCAATTATTACAACTGAAATGGGAAAGCCAGTTGCAGAGGCTAAGGGGGAAGTGAATTTAGCAGCAGATTATTTGGAATGGTATGCGGAAGAAGGAAAACGTATCTATGGTGATACCATTCCTGCAAGTTCAGAAACAAAGCGAATCATTGTGCTAAGACAGCCAGTAGGAGTAGTCGGAGCAATTACTCCATGGAATTTTCCAATCGCCATGCTTGCTAGAAAAATTGCTCCAGCGCTTGCTGCTGGATGTACAGTTGTCTTAAAGCCAGCGGAAGCCACTCCTTTAACAGCAATAGAAGTAATGAAGATTTTTCATGAAGTAGGACTGCCAAAAGGTGTGTTAAATTTAGTTCATGGTGATGCGGCTCCAATCGGAGATGCGATGATGGAAAGACAAGAAGTAAGAAAAATCACTTTTACAGGTTCAACAAAAGTAGGGAAAGAGCTTGCAGCAAAAGCATCTGCTACCATGAAGAAGATCTCGATGGAACTTGGGGGCCATGCTCCTTTTATCATTTTTGAGGATGCAGACTTAGAAAGAGCAGCTGAAGGCGTTATTGCAAGTAAGTTTCGCAATGCAGGACAGACATGTATATGCACGAATCGGATTTATGTTCAGAAAACAATTGCAGAACGCTTTTCCGATATTTTAGTAACAAAAATGAAAAATTTGGTTGTTGGAAATGGCTTGTATCCTGAAGTAACCATTGGGCCACTTATAAACGAAGCAGCTGTTGCCAAAACGGAAGAGCATATTCAAGATGCTATCCAAAAAGGCGCTAAAGTCATCTATGGAGGAAAAAAACCAGCTGGCGAAGAATATGACAATGGCCATTTCTATGAACCAACAGTTTTATTACATGCTACTCATGAGATGAAAATTGCGACGGAAGAAACATTTGGACCAGTAGCGCCAATTTTTGAATTTGAAACAGAGAAAGAAGCCTTACATTTTGCTAATGATACTTCCTATGGATTAGCAGCATATTTTTATACAAAAGACATCTCTCGTGTATTTAGAATGTCAGAAGGCCTTGAATATGGCATAATTGGGATCAATGATCCGGTACCAACCACTGAACAAGCACCATTTGGCGGAGTAAAAGAATCAGGAGTCGGCCGCGAAGGTGGAAAGTATGGATTAGAAGATTATTTAGAGTATAAATTTCTTTCATTGGAATTAGATATCTAAACCTTTTCTAAAAAATAGAGTTAGAATTTCTGACAAAATAGAAGAAAGTCGTACAAAGATATGATATGATCCAATAAACAGAATATTCTATATTTTATATAGGTAGATTTGTTTTGCTTGTGTGCTGCGAGCTTTTGATAGGTTATAGAATGGCTTATTCGTTCTGCTATCTTTAGTGGGGGTGATAATTATATTAGTTGATCAGCTACCAAGAACTCTCGGAGAATTGAAGCAAAGTATCATGAAGGAAAACAATCTTGTCAATCAATTGATTTTTAAGGTTGGGCTAACTGAACAGCAGATTAGTTTAATCGATAATAAAATTATCATTATTGCTAAGCATAAGCGTATTCCTGTACTGGAAATTATAGAAAGTTCAAGTGATAACCTTGCGGAGATTATTGATCGTCTATTAATTGATAAATACAAGGAAATGCTTTTACGCAATTTAGAAGAAAAACTGCATTTCAAGGTGCAGCTAATATTAAAGGATTATGATTCCATGAGAGAGATTAGTGGAACAATTATTATGTTAGACAAGAAAATTGAATCCTATTTGGCTGGTTAAATGAACTCTTTGGAAGAGAGCAGGAAAACCGTCAGAATTAGACTGAGATACAACACTCAGGAAATTCTGGCGGTTTTTTTTATTAAAAGTAATATTTTATGAAATGAGGGATTTTAGGGTGTATAAACTAGAAGTTCGCCATACGAATAAGATCTTTAAAAAAGAAGGAAAAGAAGTAGTAGCATTGAGGGATGCCAATTTAAAAATCCAAGAAGGCAAGTTTATCAGCTTAATTGGACCGAGTGGTTGTGGTAAATCAACGTTATTTAATATAATCGCAGGTCTAATGAAGCCTACTACTGGGGAGGTAATCCTCGATGGTAAGAACATTGTTGGCAAGAATGGATATGTGGGCTATATGCTTCAAAAAGATTTGCTTCTACCTTGGAGAAGTATTTTGCAAAATGTCATATTAGGACTAGAAATAAAGGGTGTGAGTAAGAAAGAAGCTGTGGCAAGAGCTAAACCACTTCTTCAAAAATACGGATTAGGGGGATTTGAACAGCATTATCCAGATGAATTATCTGGTGGAATGAGACAAAGAGCAGCATTATTACGCACCTTGTTATATGACCAAGATATTATTTTACTCGATGAGCCATTTGGTGCTTTAGATGCCCAGACACGATTGTTGATGCAAACTTGGCTGTTAGATATTTGGGCTGATTTTAAGAAAACCATTTTGTTTGTAACCCATGATATTGATGAAGCTATCTATTTATCAGATGAAATTTATGTCTTATCCCCAAGACCAGGCCGATTAAAGGAAAAGGTAGACGTACCATTAGCAAGACCACGCAATCAAGAAACATTATTGCATCCGGATTTCATTGCTTTGAAAAAATACTTATTTGCACTATTAAAGGAAGAAGCAGCTTTAGAAAAATAAGATTCTAGAAAAGAGGAGGAACATAGATGAGAGACAATTCAGAGCAAATTATTTTGCCGCATAAGGTGAAAATGCAAGAGGTAGGTATATTGCCGATTATAGAGGATGAGGAATTAAAGGAAAGAAGGAAGAAGCGAATAACGCTAATTGGGCAAGTTTTAATTGGTATTCTTTTCTTTGTTTTATGGGAACTACTTACAAAGTGGAAAATAATCGATTCTTATTATTGGAGCAGCCCGACGATTATTTGGGAAACGGGTATTATTGCTTTTACAGAAGGAACTTTATGGAGCGATCTTCTATACACTTCAGGTGCTACTATAATCGGCTTTCTTTTTGGCACATTTTTTGGTGCATTGCTTGGATTGTCCTTTTGGTGGTCCTATTTTTACTCCCGAATCACAGAACCATATTTAATTGCTTTTAACGCCATTCCTAAACTTGCATTAGCTCCGGTTTTAGTTATTCTTTTTGGGATTGGCTTCAGCTCAAAAGTTGTTCTGGCATTTATGATGACTGTGATTGTAACAGCTATTGCTGCACATAGTGGGGTGAAAAGTGTGGATGCTGATTTAGAAAAAATGCTTTTCTCTCTTGGCGCAAAAAAACATCATATTTTTGCAAAAGTCGTTATTCCCTCTGCTATGCCGTGGATTGTCAGCAGTTTGAAAATTAATATTGCCTTAGCCTTAGCGGGAACAATCGTAGGGGAATTTATTAGTTCGCGACAAGGAATTGGCAGAATGATTTTGTACGCAGGACAAATTATGAATATAAATTTAGTATGGGTAGGAGTTGTTGTTTTATCCATATTATCAGTGTTGATGTATATAGGCACTGTTTGGCTGGAAAAGCGCTTGTTAAAAGGAAAAAGACTGAGAGAGTAGAGTCTTAGCCAGTTTAGATAATGCAATAGGGGGAGAGTTTACATGAAAAAAAGTCGCTATTTTAAAATTGGTGTTTATTTAGTACTTCTTTTAATTATTTTTAGCGGGTGTTCCTCCGCAAACGGCACCAGTAGTAAAAAAGAGTCTGAGAATGGAACAAAGAAGCTTGTTATTGCCGAACCAGTACATTTAATTGGCTATCTGCCTTTATATGCAGCGATTCGGGAAGGCTTTTTTGAAGAAGAGGGACTAGAGGTTGAAATAATTACAGCTACAGGCGGTGCCCATGTTACTTCTGTAGTTAGTGGGGATGCATGGGGAAATATTGGTGGTCCAGAATCGAATCAAATGGCCAACACAGGAAATGCTGATCCTATTGTTTCTGTAGTAAATGTTGTAAACCGAGCCAATGTGTACTTAATGACGGATACAGAGCAAACAATAGCCAATACTAGTAAGGAGAAACTTGCTGATTATTTAAAAGGAAAAACCATAGCAGCAGGGCGCTTTGGCGGAAGTCCCAATTTATTAACACGGTGGTTATTAATGGATGTCGGTTTAGATCCTGATAAAGATGTCAAACTAGAAGAACCAGCTGATGCAAGTGCTGTCGTTTCATTAGTTGAATCGGGTCAAGCTGATATAGCGAATGGCGCAGAACCACAGATTACCGAAGGAATAAATAAAGGAGTTTGGGCAGAACCGTTTTACAGCTTTGCCAGTCTTGGTGACTACCCATATTCGGTATTAAGCGTGAAAAAGTCAACAATAGAAGAAGAGCCAGAGACAGTAAAAAGCTTTGTCAGTGCGGTTATGAAAGGACTTAAGACGATTGATGAGGATCATGAGCTGGCGATGAAAATTTTAAAACAAGAATTCCCTTCGACTGCGGAGGAAAGCTTGCAGGCTTCGCTTGATCGGGCTTATGCAGATAGTCTTTGGAGTAAGGATGGCTTTATTTCCGAAGAGGCACTTGCAAAACCAATGGAAGTTGTCGAAAAAACTGGAGTTTATACAAATGGCTATCAATACGATAAGCTAATTGACATGCAATTTGTGGATGAGCTTTCTAAATAATATGGATCATTTTGATGGGAATGCAAAGGATACAGGAAGGTATAAATTTAACACGAAAGGATGAGGCTAATGAATCAATTAGAATGGAATCCCCAACATACTGCATTATTAATTGTTGATGTTCAAAATGATTATTGTCATAAAGAAGGAAGCTTAGCTCAGCAGGATTTAGATGTATCTATGGTAGATGAAATGATGCCAAATCTAAAAAGCATGATTGCTTCGATGAAAGACATAAATGTACCGATTATTTATATTCAAACAATTCATGAGGACAGCACAGATTCAGAAACGTGGGTTAAGCGACTAAAGGGAAAAAATCAGAAGGGGCTTTGCCGAAAGAATACATGGGGAGCAGAATTTTATCAATTGGAACCAGAGAAGAATGATGTTATCGTAATAAAACATAGATATAGTGCATTTATTAATACAAGATTGGATTCTGTTCTAAGAGCATTAAAAATTGAGACGCTGTTAATGGCTGGTGTTAGCACAAATATATGTGTGGAATCAACAGCAAGAGATGGTTTTATGCTGGATTACGATGTTATTTTCTTATCAGATTGTACGGCAGCCTTCTCGAAAGAGGCACATGATATGACCTTGCAAACCATCAACCAGTTCTTTGGTACAGTTGCCACCAGTAAAGAAGTAGTTAAATCTATTCATGCTCTGCAGTAAGATACGAATTAGTTTGATAGGAGGAAAGTGTGAGAAGCTTCTGATACTCTCATCCTCCTCTTTAGATTTCGCCGTAGTAGAGAGAATGCATATGTTCATCACCATAAAGGATGATTTAAATGACAAAAAACAAGCTAAGTTATTTAGAAGTAAGAAAAGGCGCATCAACCTCGAGTCAAAAATTCCAGTCCATACTTTTTTTGCTATCTGTTTGTACAGGGGCTTTTTTGTCCCACTTTTCTGCTGGATTTGTCAATATTGCCTTAACCGATATATCCATTGACTTTTCGGCAAAGCTTTCCGTTACCCAATGGATTGTCAATGGGTATCTATTGGCAATTATGTTGTTTTTACCTTTGATGGGGAAACTAGCAGATCAGTTTGGAAAGAAGCGTATACATAATCTTGGCTATCTTATTTTTGCAGTGGGAGCATGCGGATCCGCCCTGTCTTTCAATATTCCTATGTTAATTATTGCTAGAGTAATCCAAGGCGGTGGGGCAGCAATGCTTCAAGCAGTCAATATGGCAATTGTGACAGATGTTTATCCTGAGAAACATCGAGGCAAAGCTCTTGGGATTATCAGCACATCTGTGGGAATCGGAGCATTATTAGGTCCCTCTGTTGGTGGATTTTTTATCGAATCCTTTTCTTGGCATATCTTATTTTGGACCGTTGTTCCAATAAGTTTGGGAGCCTATTTTTTAGCACAAAGATTTGTGCCAATTGACCGCCATTTTGAAAATTCTAGCTTTGATTACAAAGGCAGCATCTATTTTGGAATCGGTATTGTTTCCTTTGTTTTTGTTCTTAACTCAATTGGTGAGGGAGCATTTAAGATCTATTTATTAGGGATTGCGTGTATGAGTGTTGCCTGCTTTCTTTTCTTTTTCTTTCATAGTAAGAAGGAGGAGCATCCGTTTATCCAGCCATCGATTTTCTCTTCACCGATTGTTAAAGCAGGTGGATTAATCTTAATGACAAGCTATTGTGCTGCATTTGCTTCAACGGTTATATTACCTTTTTATTTACGGGGAGTTGTAGGCTTTACTGCCGAGCAGTCAGGACTTTTATTAATGTGTTATCCATTGTTTCTTGCAGTACTAGGACCTATTAGTGGATCGTTAGCAGACAGATTTGGGGGAGAGAAAGTAGTCTTAGTTGGCTTAGGGCTTTTATGTATAACGATGCTTGGTCTGAGTTTCCTATCTCCTGGGACATCCTTACCTATATTAATTGCATTGCTTTGTTTATTGGGTTTTTCGATGGGGATTTTAACATCACCCAATTACAGCATTATGATGCTATATGTTCCCTTACAATTCTTAGGAATGATGAGCAGTACTATTGCCTTACTTCGAAATATTGGAATGGTAATCGGGACAGCGCTAGCTATTACTTTTATGAATATGTGGTTAGATGGAACGATTACGGATTGGATGAATGATACAAGACGTTCAGATTTTGAGGCAGTAATGTTAGGCTTTCATTATTTATTTCTGCTTTTATTCGCTCTTTTAGTATTGATTGCTATTTATTTCGTTTATTCTGTTCGAAGAAAGAAGAAGGAGGAGTGGGAGGAAGGATGAAAAATTAATATTTATAGGGAATAATTGGTGAAGTGAATGATGATTTTGGCTGAAAGTATCGAGAATTAGCCATAGTGCACTGGGAAATCAGAAAAACAGGAGGAAATCAGCCAACCGAGGCAAGAAATCAGCCAAAGTAGAAAAATATCAGCCAAGCGGGGCAGAAAATCAGCCAAAGTAAAGAAAAATCAGCCAACCGGGCTAGGAAATCAGCCAAAGTAAAGAAAAATCAGCCAACCGGGCTAGGAAATCAGCCAAAGTAGAAAAATATCAGCCAACCGCGCCAAGAAATCAGCCAAAGTAAAGAAAAATCAGCCAACCGGGGCAAGAAATCAGCCAAAGTAGAAAAATATCAGCCAACCGCGCCAGGAAATCAGCCAAAGTAGAAAAAATCAGCCAACCGCGCCAAGAAATCAGCCAAACAACAAATTATTATTCATTCTCCTTAAAAAACACCCGAAAAGTAATTGTCACGCTAACTTTTCGGGTCCTCTTACTTCACATTTAGGTTTCACTATTAAACTGAGACACAATTTCCATTAATTCTTCTGCCATGCTGGATAAGGATTCAGCAGAAGCCTTAATTTCTTCCATCGATGCTAATTGTTCTTCTGTAGAAGCGGCAACTTCTTCTGTACTATTCCCATTTTCTTTAGCAAGAAGGGTAATTTCATTTGCAGCCCCAACCACATCTTTAATCTGTGTTGTGATTGCAGCAACTGTTTGGGCAACCTCATCTATTTCTGGAGCAACCTTTTGAGTATTGGACACAATGGTGGAGAAGGATTCAACTGTATTTGTTGAAATAGTTACCCCGTTCTTCGCTCGATCCATTGTCTCATTTAACATGGTGACTGCATCAGATGTATCCTGCTGAATTCCATGTAAAGATTGGGAAATATCTTGTGCGGAAGTTTGAGACTGCTCCGCTAATTTACGAACTTCATCGGCTACAACGGCAAAGCCTTTGCCGTTTTCTCCTGCTCTAGCCGCCTCAATAGCCGCATTTAAAGCTAATAAATTTGTTTGCTCGGCAATATTACTTATTAACTCAATCATTTTTCCTATTTCTTTTGATCGATCAGCTAAAGAAGAGATAATCGAATTGGAACGTTGTACAGAATCATAAATGAATTTCATTTGTGTTAAATTATCTTCGATTTGTTTTGTGCCCTTTTCTGCATATGTAAATGCAGCTTGCGATAAGGAAGACACATGCAAAGAACGATCTTTAATCGCTTCTACTCCGGTTAAAATGGAATCTAAGGCAAGTGTATTGCCAGATATTTTAACAATTGCATGTTCATTACTAGCAGCAATTGCCTGAATGGAGGAAGCAATTGCTGCAGATGCATTGCTTGATTGTTCTGCACTTGCATTTAATTGCTCCGCAGATGCCGCTACCAGATTTGAGCTTTCTGCCATGTTAACAATCATTTTTGCTAAATTCTCTTTCATTTGTTCAAAAGCTTCATTTAGTTGATAAATTTCATCTTTTGATTTTATAGGAAATTTAGCTGTGTGTAAGTTCCCTTTTGCTACTTTTTGCATATTTGTTTTTAAATACTGAATTGGTTTCATAATAAGAGCTGATTGTAGGAACCCCATAACGACAGATATCATCGTGACTAACACACTAAAAATAATTACCAGCATCATTCTTTGTTCAGAATCTGTATGAGCTTTTTCAACTTCTGGATTCAAAATATCATGGCTCAGCCAAATATTAAAAGCTTCCGTTTGATCAGATAAGCTGTCAGACAATGTTGTAATCTCATCTAAAGCAGATCGAGAAGGATTATTACTATTCATCAATGCATTCGCCTTATGAGTAAGTTCTTTGTTTAAAGTCTGTATATCCTTTAATCGCTTTACTGTTTCTGCCTCAGTAGAGATTTCTATCCCACTGTTAACAAGCGTATCAATATTGGTGCTTGCGCCATTTACTCTATTTTTATAGGCATCGGTTTTATAAACAAAATAACCCCTTAAGTTTGAAATTTCTCTAGCTGTATTTGTCTGTATTTGTTCAGAAATAGAGCGTAATTCTGTGACGGTTTCAATTACATAATCATAAGTTTCTACTGTTTCTTTTGTACTTTTATAAGAATAATAGGACAGAAGCATAAATAAAATAGAAACAATCAGAAAACTTGCTAATAATTTATACTTAATGGAAATTTTCATACTGTTCGCCTTCCTTTTTAAATGTTAATAATTCTTATTTAGCAAAATTAAAAGATACCTTGAATATTATCGACGGAAACTTTCTTATTTTTAGTAAAAATAAGAAAGTCAGAATTGGAAGAAAAGAAGTAATTATTTGAATGGATGTTTTTAAGGATTCAATAAATAATCGTAGGAATGATTTAGGAAGAAGAGGGGTATACAGTAATATCAACTGACAGAGAGGTGTGTATCCATGGGTAATCCAGATATTACAATGTATTATTTCGAACAGAATAGATATATACCCAATCATCCGTATCTACCGGCTCTTCATTATAAAAGGGCAATGCAGAATAAGGAAGACGAAATGGAAAAGGTCTTTCAGCAAAATAATTGGAAAAATACCTGGTCAGGAGGAGTATTTTCCTATCATCATTATCACAGCAACACCCATGAAGTTCTGGGTGTAAAAACAGGCTCCGCTTTATTACAAATAGGTGGAGAAGGTGGATCCAAGCTTATTGTAAAGAGTGGTGATGTCTTATTGCTTCCTGCGGGAACTGGTCATAAGAAATTATCTGCCTCTCCAGAATTTGAAGTGATCGGTGCATACCCAAATGGAGAAGATTATAATATAAAAATAGATGTAGAGAAAGACTTAGACGGTGTACAGGAAGAGATCGAAAGTGCATTTTTTCCAGCTGCGGATCCAGTCTATGGAGAAGACGGTCCACTGTCAAAGATGTGGAGACAAAAATGATTTAGGTGGAAATTGATCTGTGAACCTTATTGACATAGGAATTAAGACCTGATTGGTGAGGAGGGTTCCACAAGAAGGTGTTTGAAAAAATCTTTACTTATATACATATTTTAGGTAATGTTAAGATATATGGTTAATTAATTTAAAGGTGGGAGAACAGCGACAATGGCTTATAAAGAGATCGTAGAAAAGTGGACAAGTTTTGCAGGACTAGAAGCGAACTTAAAAGCGCAACTAACAGAATTACAAACATCTGATAAGTTGCTGGAGGACAGTTTTTACAAACATTTAGAATTTGGTACAGGCGGTATGCGTGGAGAACTAGGACCTGGTATTAATCGCATGAATATTTATACTGTTCGTAAAGCAGCAGAAGGATTAGGGAAGTACATAGTAGAGCAAGGAGAAGAAGCGATGAAGCGCGGGGTAGCTGTAGCGTATGATTCTCGTCATCAATCTCCAGAATTTGCCCTAGAAGTTGCGAAAGTAGTAGGTAAGCTTGGAGTTAAATCCTATGTGTTTGAAGAGCTTCGTCCTACACCAGCATTATCTTTTGCTGTACGCTATTTAAATACATTTGCTGGAGTAGTGATTACCGCTAGTCACAACCCTCCTGAGTATAATGGCTTTAAAGCATACGGAGAAGACGGTGGACAACTTCCTCCTGAGGCTGCGGATATCATTATTAAATATGTAAATGAAGTAGAAGATGAGCTTACAATAGAAGTGTTAGATGAAAAAGAGTTATTAGAAAAAGGATTATTAACATATATTGGTGCAGAAGTAGATGCTGCCTATGTAGAACAACTAAAAACAATCCAATTAAATCGTTTGCCAGAAGCAAAAGATTTAAAAATTGTTTATACTCCATTACATGGTACTGGAAACAAGCCAGTCCGTGCTGGTTTAGAAGCGTTTGGATTTGAAAATGTAACAGTTGTGAAGGAACAAGAATTACCTGATGCTAACTTTTCTACCGTAAAATCACCAAATCCAGAAGAGCATGCTGCTTTTGAAATTGCGATTCGTTACGGCAAAGAAATCAATGCCGACGTTCTCCTTGCTACAGATCCAGATGCAGATAGACTAGGGGTTGCAGTGAAGGATGCAAGTGGTGAATACACAGTTCTTACAGGAAATCAATTAGGTGCGTTAATGCTTGAATACTTATTGTCTGAGAAAAGGGCAAAGGGAACACTTCCAGAAAACGGTGTTGTCATTAAAACAATCGTTACCTCTGAAATTGGCCGTGTGATTGCAGAATCTTATGGCATTCCAACTATTGATACTTTGACAGGATTTAAGTTTATCGGAGAGAAAATTAAAGAGTTTGAACACACACATGAGCATACGTTCCTTTTCGGTTATGAAGAGAGCTATGGCTATTTAATCGGTGATTTCGTGCGCGATAAAGATGCTGTTCAATCTGCCATTTTTGCTGCAGAGGTTGCTGCTTATTATAAAGCAAAAGGTTTAACGCTATATGAAGGTTTACTAGAAATCTTTAAAAAGTATGGCTTCTATCAAGAAGGTTTAGAATCATTAACATTAAAAGGAAAAGATGGAGCAGAGCAAATTGCATATATTATGGATACTTTCCGTAAAGCTCCAATCAAAGAAGTTAAGGGCTTAAATGTTGTAGCAGTGGAAGACTATTTAACAAGTAAACGTTCAGAAGGTCTAACAGAAACATTGATTGATCTACCAAAGTCTAATGTAATTAAATATTATTTAGAAGATGGTTCATGGTTCTGTCTGCGTCCATCTGGAACA
The DNA here is from genome assembly GCF_038006945.1 of Niallia sp. FSL M8-0099. Classification (NCBI taxonomy): domain Bacteria; kingdom Bacillati; phylum Bacillota; class Bacilli; order Caryophanales; family Bacillaceae; genus Niallia; species Niallia sp. FSL M8-0099. Next base: position 678,135 of record NZ_JBBOWF010000002.1, on the reverse strand, counting down.
GAGCCAAAGGCGAAATTCTACTTTAGTGTAAATAGTTCTTCTTTAGAAGACAGCACAAGTAAGCTAGAAGCACTGAAGCTAGGCGTAATGGAGCAAGTGAATGCAGTAATCGACGGATATAATAAATAATCTACCAAAACTCCTTCAAGATTGTTTGGGAAAAGCGAAGTGATATTCCTTTTCTAGACATTCCTGAAGGAGTTTTTTTATTAATAAAATAAAAAAGGCAAAACTTAAAATTTGAACGCTATTTCTGCTCCGAAGTTTAAAAATCGCTTAGGCGAAATCTTCGTTTTCTTTATAGATATACGCTCAAAACTTGAATTTTCGACATTTTGCCTTTGCTCTAATTTATAGTATGATTTTACTAATTTAAGAGAGAAGGGAGGGAGAAGATGATCAATCAAGTTACTTTAGTAGGAAGGCTAACGAAAGATCCAGAACTGCGAGTAACGCAAGAAGGAACTTCCATTGTTCATGTGACTGTTGCAATAAATAGAAACTACAAGAATCAAGCTGGTGATTACGATGCTGATTTTGTGCAATGTACCTTTTGGAATAAGGTAGCGGAAAATACAGCCCAGTATTGTCATAAAGGCTCTCTGGTTGGAGTCGTTGGCCGAATACAAACAAGAAACTATGAAAATCAGGATCGGAAAAAGGTCTATGTAACAGAAGTTATTGCCGAATCCGTACGTTTCTTGGATCCTAGAAAACTAGAACAAACCATTCCTTAAAGGAGGAAAACAAGGTGAATAATGTACCAGATTTAATGGTTACATTAATTAAAATGCAGGCCAAGACTAATGAAAAATTAGAACAATGTAATGTAAGAATAAAACAGCTAGAACATATTATTCAGATGGAAACTATCTCTCGTACTTCCCCAACATCTTAAGGCTTTCACTCTATACACTACTCACGCCAAAATTATCTTTCCGTTTCAAAGCTCTTTCTTTGAAACATCCATCCTTTATTAGAAAAAATCAATACACACTTCGCTTTTATTCCCCATTATTTAGTGTCCAATGTGACACTTTTTTTTTGCGGGTGACATAAAAGAGAAAAAATACCTTAATAGATTCGCTATTAAGGTTGAAACGCTATCATATTTTAAAATATTCTAAAAATTTATTCGTTGCTATTTTCTAGTATTGTTAACACTGCACGGACTTCTTCATGCGTTAAGCCCTGCTTTTTTGCCTCCGAGATAAGCGATAACCATTCACTGTCTAAATATCTTTCAGTTTGAATTTCGGTGGGAAACAAATTAATCATGATAATTAACCTCCTTATAGAATATAAGGTGGCCCAGCCATCATAGTAAAAAAATCTACCTTAGACCTGAAGCTTTGCGTCCCACCCTTTCAGATGGTTTGCCTTTATCTGTTAATTGTACAGTAAAATTTTATCACTATTATGCAAAAGTTAAAAACATTTTCATGTGAAAACTTTCGACATATTCCAACATCGGCATAGTAAATATTTCTTAAAAAAGGGAAAATGGTAAATGTTGTAAATTGTACTGTATAGAAAGAGAGAGGTATTACTAGCATGAATTGTTTCTAGTAGACAATTTTTATATAATAGAAAAGGGCTTTTTTAAAAAATTTCTCATTAGGGGATACAAAATGGATAAGAAATGGCTAGGAAATTTAAAAGTAAATGTTATAAGCTCAAAAGAAGCTATTACGTATATAAAGGAAAAACTAGACAAAAGAAAAGCAACGGATGTTTTTTTTCTAAATGATCATGGATATAATATTGCGCAAAAGGATGCAGAATATCGTGATATGCTGAATAATGCTGATTTATTGTTAAATGACGGAATTGGTATTGAAATGGGTGCTAAGCTTTTTGGCTTCTCTTTTAAGGAAAATTTAAATGGGACAGATTTTATTCCGGCTTTATTTGAGTCATTAAATGAAGAGAAGCATAACCAATCATTTCGAGTGTTTCTTTTGGGAGCTAAACCTGGTGTCGCACAAAAGGCTCAAGAGCGGCTGCAGCAAACATATCAGAATATTTTATTTGTAGGGAACCAGGATGGTTATTTCCCGAAAGAGAATACGGAAAATATAATTAGTCAGATTAATGAGAGTAAAGCAGATATCCTTTTAGTAGGATTTGGGATGCCGTTACAGGAACAATGGATTAATGAATATCGTTCAAAGCTAAAGTGTACGATTACGATGGCAGTAGGTGCTTTTATTGATTTTTCTTCCGGTGAAGTGACAAGAGCTCCTAAAATCTTTCGCGATCTCCGTCTTGAGTGGTTATATCGAATGGGAAAAGAACCCAGAAGATTATGGAAACGCAATGTCGTTGGGCATGTCTCCTTTTTCTATTCTATTTATAAGCAAAGAAAAACAAGCTGAAAATACCAGATAAGGAAAAACCCTTATCTGGTATTTTCTTATTCATCTGCTGTGTGTTTCTTTCTTCGAATAAATATTACCGTTCCAATTCCAATTACTAGCAGACCTAAACCGATTAAAATATGGTTATAGGAGTCAGTTGCAGTATTAGGAAGAGCTTTTCCATTTCCTTTGTTTGGAATGCTGGGGGGTTCTGCTGCTTGATGAGAACCTTGATTTTTGGAACCATCTGATTCAGGCTTTTTCACTCCGTTATCATTAGATGTTGGAGGTGTTTCTGAATCCGTTTCTCCAGGAGTAGAAGGTACCTCTGGTTGAGGTGGCTCTGCTTGCTCCGCATCTACTAATAAAACAGTTCCGCCGTCTTCTCTAGAAGGAATAGTTATCGTAATTTTATTTTCACTAACAGAATATGTTTTACCAGAATATAAATCTACTGCTTCCTTCATAAATGGAACTTCAAAGGCAGCTTCTGTCGCTGTTTCCTTCGTATTTAAGGCAACAAAAACTTGTTGATTTGAGTATTCTCGTTTAAATACAGAATAACCTTCCGCATCACTACCTGCTATGTGAGCACGAGTCCCTTTAGAAAATATGCTGGAGTATTCTTTTCTAACATTTAATAGTTTTGTATAGTGCTCCAGAACCTCATTGTTTTCCGTTAGATTCCAATCCATGTCATAGCGGTTATCATAGTATGGATAATTATTTGCTCCTGACAGACCAAGCTCTTCTCCATAGTAAATGACAGGTTGACCTTTAGAGGTGATTTGCAATGCGGCTGCAAGCTTAAGCTTTCCAATATCACCATCTACAGACTCTAAAAAGCCGTCTTCATCATGGCTACCTAGAAATTGTCCTAATGTACCTGTGTTTGAAAGCTTATTGTTTCTATCTTCTAAAGCTCTTTGGACACGTTCTATATCACCATTTGCAAAGTCACGTGCTAAATTCTTAAAGTCAAAGTCTAATAAGGAGTCCATCATACCGCTATTTAAATAGCCTTGGTCATCATTCACTTGAGCTCCCCATGCTTCTCCAATTAATTTAAAGGTTGGTAAAATTTTTGTTAATTCATTTTTAAAGCTTGACCACGTTGTATTCTCAACGTGTTTTACGGTATCCACGCGGAAGTAATCAATGGTATTTCCTTTCGCTGTCTTTGATTTTTCAATCCAGCTAGTTTGCCAATCTACAATTTGTTTCCTTACATCTGGATTTTCCGTTAAGAAATCAGGCAGTCCTGATAGCTCGCCTTGTACAGTATCTGTGCCTCCATCACGGAACATTCCAGCAAAACGATTTCTATCATAAGCAGTAGGGAAGTTAGCGATTTTTCCATCCTTTACGGCATCACTTGCTTTTAACCCATAGCCCGCATGATTTACGACAACGTCCACCATAATTTTTATTCCACGCTCATGGGCTGCATCAATTAGTTCATGGAAATCCTCCATTGATCCAAAATGAGGATTCAATTTTTCAAAATTACTAGCCCAATATCCATGGTACGCATAATAAGGAGTATCTGGATTTTCATAGCGAACATCATACTTAATATTTTCTACTATAGGATTAATCCATATTGTATTGATTCCTAGATTTTCGAGATAATCTAGCTTTTTTGTAATTCCTTTAAAGTCTCCACCATGATAGGTTCCAGATTTACTTGTATCATAGCCAATGCCATATGGATCATTATTCGATGAATCTCCATCAAAGAATCGGTCTGTTAGCATAAAGTAAATCCTCGCTTCATCCCAGTCAAAATCATCTTTTCCCACTGATTGTCTTGCTTTAACTGTGATTTTTGCTTGCTCGGTATGAATGTTGCCATACTGATCAGTAATATATACCGGAATTTCTTTCGTTCCTGTAGTTGTATTTTGGTCAATAGCGATGGTAAGTTCCTTTAATTGTGGATCAATTGCTACTTTTCCTTTTCCGCCAATAGCGCTTAAATCAGCATACACTTCACGGATAGCTGTATTTTTGTTTGTTTGCCAATCAACGGAAAGGACGGCATTGTCGTTATAAGTCGCTTCTTTTGGAGTGATATCCGTAAGCAAGTTAAAATCTGCTTTTTCATAAACAAGCATGGATGTGCCATTTTCCGTATTATAGGGATCAGTTACTTCTGTTTCGATCCCATCGATTGTTACAAAGAAAGAATAGGGATGCTTTCCTTCTGGGATATTTTCAATTGTATAGGAAAAACGCTCATTTTTTGCTTCATTCGTCATATTATAACGTTTTCCATTAAATTGAAGTTCTACCTTTTCTAGTTTATCCATTTCATTCTTTGCATATAAATCTTTGTCTCTATAGTAGAAGGTAGCATTTCCGTTTTCTAAAACGGGTCCAGTAACTTCAGGCACAATAAATAGCTCCTCTTGCCCACTTGTAACATAAACCTTTGTGATTAAATCCGATGTATTTAGAGATATGTAGCGATCTCCATTTCCTTCTTTAACAGCTGTATCCCAATTTTCGCCTTTTCGTAAAATAAATCCAACGCTTTGGGCTGCTTCACTTACATTAATTGTTGCAGTCGCCTTCCCGTGAAGGTTTTGATCAAAATCGATTTGATCATCTTTCACACCAGTCCCCCATACCCATATATTCCAGTCTTTATAATCCAAATCAGGACGATCATACATAAACTGAATATGGCGCCTTACATAATCCCCTCCTTTTAAATCTTTTATTGCGTTAATAGCATCATCTTTTGTATAGAAAACAGTTTCTACCCCTTCAATTATCCATGCTTCAGCAGCTTGTTTGCCATCCGCTATTTTAATAGAGTTCTGTATATCTTGCGCTTCCCAATTTCCTTTGCGAGGAATAATCGTTATTTCATTTTCTGGAAAAGAATAGTTCCCACTTGTAAACGTATAATCATTTGTCACTTTCTCTGTAAATGGAAAGCCATTATCAGGAACCCCACTGTTAAAAATCCATAAATCCCATTTCGTATAGTCTTCATCTAGACGATAATAGTTAATAGTATATGAATACATATTGCCAACAATATCAATTTTCTTTTCTACCTTTTCCCCATCCTTATCAGCAAGCAGGATAAAGGATTCATTAGCTTTTGCATTGTCCTGTATTGTTAGTTGGCCATCAACAATGTTAATCCCTTCTACTTTCTCTTTAAGTGACCACGTAAGCTCTGTTTCTTTTTGTGTACTGCCATCTTTATTAACTAGCGTCGCTTCTAATGGGTATGATTTATTTTTTTCAACCTTCACCGGTATAGAATCAAGGTTTAAGCCGGGAACAACAAAGCGACTATTGCCATCTTCCATAATCTCATTGGCTGGATCTGTTATCCATTCATTATCAACAATAAACTTATATTGATAGACGCCAGCTGCTAGATTTGAAATAGAAAGGGACCAGCGATTGTCTTTGTCCTTTTTCATGCTTAATGCTCCATTTTGCCAGTCAGTAAAGCTTCCTGCCACTTTCACGTCTTGTGCCGATGCATTATCATAGGAGAATTGCACAGACTTATCAGCATTGACGATAGGAGAATCTGGTAAATTATCTGCTTTTGCCTTTTTACTTGGAAGATAGCCTCCATAGCTGCTGAAAATAAGAAGAAAAATTAAACATAGTACGAGATAAGGATGATTTTTTGTTTTCAAAAAACATTCTCCTTTCCATTTTTTTATGAGAACAGAAAGACTTCTGTTACTACCTATGTACTGCAAAGAAAACGATTGCCCTAATAGCATAAAGGTGATTTATTAACAAAGTGAGTTCATGATGGGGTATTCGTGAAAACGTTTGCGCGAAATAGCAAAATAAGACGTTGTTGTTAGAATGATAGACAAGAAAAATTGAGAGCGGTTTCTTTTTTAAGTCTATTTAAAGATACTATGATTTTGTCTATTTGACAATAGTCTATTCCTTTTTTAGTGTCAATTTACGATTAATATCTTACAGTAAAAAAAATTACAAAAAATGTGATAAAATAGAAGGGAGGATAAACTGTTACTTAAAGGAGAATTATCTATGATATTAGTAGTAGGTGGGGCTGGCTATATTGGCAGTCATTTGGTTAAAGAATTAGTAGAGAAAGAAGAAGTGGTCGTATTAGATAATCTTGCAACAGGTCACGAGGAAGCAGTAGATTCCCGTGCTATTTTTGTAAAAGGAGATCTAGGAAATGCAGACGATTTAGAAGCAATTTTTTCTAAATATCCAATTAAAGCAGTTATGCATTTTGCAGCATATAGTCTAGTTGGAGAATCTGTTCAAGATCCATATAAATATTATGAGAATAATGTAGCCAATACATTAACGTTATTAAATGTTATGTTAAAACATAATGTGAAAAACTTTATTTTCTCTTCAACGGCGGCTACATATGGAATTCCAAAAGAAGAAATAATTGTAGAAACATCAGAAACAGCACCTATTAATCCTTATGGTAGATCAAAATTAATGGTAGAGCAAATTTTAGCTGATTTTCATGCAGCATATGGTCTTCATTATGTGGTTTTACGCTATTTCAATGCTGCTGGTGCTCATGTATCTGGTGAAATCGGGGAAAATCATGATCCAGAAACACACTTAATTCCTATTATTCTTCAGCAATTATTAGGAGAGAGAGAGTCTATTTCTGTCTTTGGCACAGATTATCCAACTGAGGATGGGACATGCATTCGTGATTACATCCATGTGACAGATTTAGCAAATGCTCACATAGCTGCGCTAGACGCTCTATTAAATGGAAACAAGAAAGCAGAAACTTACAATCTAGGCAATGGAGTAGGCTATTCTGTCAAACAAGTAATTGAAATGTGTGAAAAGGTTACTGGCACAAAGGCAAATGTGATTTTAGGTGACAGAAGATTAGGCGACCCTGCAAGATTAGTTGCTTCCTCGGAGAAAATATTCAGCGAACTAGGCTGGAAAGCAGAAAGAGGCTTAGAGACAATTATTGAAAGTGCATGGAAATGGCACAATAAATAATAGATAGAAGGCGAAGGAATCCAAACAGTTTCTTCGCTTTTTTCTAGCATAACGATGTTTATTTTTAACGGAAAAGGAGTTATAAAATGTTTAATATAAATAAGGTTCATCATATAGCGATTATTTGCAGCAATTACGAAGTATCAAAACATTTTTATGTGGAACTCTTAGGCTTTAAGCCTATAAATGAAGTATACAGAGAAGAAAGAGATTCTTATAAGCTAGACCTTTTAGTAAACAATATCTATCAAATCGAACTATTTTCCTTTCCTAATCCAAGAGAAAGACCAAGTTATCCTGAAGCTGCCGGCTTACGTCATATTGCCTTTGAAGTGAATAATATAGAAGAAACTGTACAGTATTTACAATCGAATAATATTACAGTGGAAGATATTCGGATCGATCCTTTTACGAACAAAAAGTTTACTTTTTTTGCGGATCCTGATGGGTTACCAATTGAATTATATGAGGCTTAATTAGAATGTGCTTTTCCCTTATATTGAGAAAGGGTACAAACAGTTTGTAAAATAAATTGCTTATCCTGAGAACTTAGTAATCTCCAGCTACCAGCTTTTATTTTCATATTTATCATCCTTTCTACTCTTTTTCTTATAGTTTATATATACCGCGTTTGTATTTATTGAAAACACTAAATTATCAACAAATGCTGACAAGTATTTCCCGAGAAATGTCGGCTTATAAAGAAGTGGCAGATTAACAATTGTTAATCTGTCACTTCTTTATATATATTATTATTTTGTTAACCAGCTGTTTATAGTTTGAACTACATTTATACTAGAATTACCAATTGAATACGTATTCCACTCTTGATGGAACTTCGCTATTTTTTCCATTTTGAAAGATGAATGCTGAATAAATTGCACAATTTCTTCCGTTGAATAGGCAATAGGACCGGGAACTAGTTCATGATAAGGAACCCAGAAGCCTCGAGTTTTTCTATATTCATCTAAATCATATGGATAAAAAATCATGGGCTTTTGTAAAAAGGAAAATTCAAAAGGAATCGAAGAATAATCGGTTATTAATATATCCGTAATAAATAACAATTCATTTAAAATAGGATAATCAGAAAAATTATAAACAAAACCATTGTACTCACTAAAATCCATCTGATTAGTTATACTGGGATGAAGTCTCACGAGAAGTATATAATCGGATTCTAAATTGTCTTTTAAATAGGAAAGATCTAATCGAATTTGATTAGCTGATTCTTCTTCGTTTTCGCGAAAAGTTGGAGCATAAAGAATGATTTTCTTATTTTTTAGATTAGGATATTTGTTATAAAAACTAGTTTTTATTTTCTCCATATGATCTTTATCAAAGAAAATATCAGTTCTAGGTATTCCTGTATTTAAAATTTGCTGGGTGGAAGCAGAGAAAGCTTCGCAAAAGATAGCAGACATTTTATCTGATCCAGAGATAATATAGTCAAATTGTTTATAAACGGCTGCAAATCTTTCCTTAGCATTTTTGGAACGATCTTTGACACTTAAGTCTTTCCACCCAAATGTTTTAATAGCACCATTAGCATGCCAAATTTGAAGTTTTTTAACATTTTCCTTGAATGATACAGAAGATAAGAACCCGTAATAATTATCCAGCACAATCACTTGAGATGTTGCTAGATGAAAAATTCCTTTCAGAAAAGATAAAGGATACTTGGGAGAAAATAATAGAATCGGATCTGTTATCATTTTGTCGTTGAAAAATCGATAGGTTTTATAGTCAACTAATAAAATACATGGGATGTTTGGATTGTTCTTCTTCAGTTCATCATAGAGATGAGTTGTATTTTCAACAAAAGACACACAAAAAACTATTTTCTTCTGTAAAGGAAATAGTTTTGCTATCTCAAATAGAAAAGAAAATAGTTTTAAGTATAAGTAAATGGCTAACTCTCTAACCATTTACTTTAAATAGGTCCTTTTTAATTTTTGTTGTAGAGATTCCAACGGTTCTTGGAAGATACACAACTTCACAATAATCTTTCAAGAAGTCAAATTTTCCTTCCCAATCGTCTCCCATAACGAAAACATCAATATTATGATCCACAACGTCTCTGATTTTTTGATCCCAATCATGCTCTGGAATTACTTCATCCACATAACGGATTGCTTCTAAAATCATTTTGCGATTATCGTAACTATGATATGCTTGTTTGTTCTTAATGGCATTAAATTCATCACTAGAAAGTGCAACAGTTAAGTGATCTCCCAACTCTTTAGCTCGTTTTAAAATATTTATATGGCCCCAATGTAATAAATCAAAGGTACCATAGGTAATAACTTTCTTCATTTTTTTTCCTCCTACAATTATAGAAAATTTAATAAGGATAGAATTATTAAAAGGCTAATTATTTAAGATGTGTCATTTGAAACACCTATAATAATTGTTCCATGTTTGAATGATGATTGTGAAATCGAAAAACTTTTTTTTAGCTTTCCCTAATTATCTTATTTTAAAACTTTTTCCGCTTATTGACAAGTATCATCATTGCTTTGTCATAAAATGAAATATTTATGCAAAAATTGTTTAAAATAATAGTAAAGAATGTTTTCTTATCATTTATCAAATGAATGCATTTTATCCTTGTTTAGAATAGCGAAAAAAGGTGATTTTTTATTTATTCCTCTCTGCCATTATTTGAAGTTTTACAACCTTTATAAATGTTGCTCTCATGGTTGATTGAATTCCGGCACATTGTTATATATAATGTTGGTTAGGTGTTTTATAAGAGAATGGATGAATAAGAAGTTTGTCGGATAATGGATAAACTTTATAATTCAATAACTTGATTTAATGGAATTTGCATTTTGGAGAGGGGATTCTTAATGAGTGAATCTGGATTTAATCATAAACAAATACAAACGATCAGCATTATCCACAATATGCTCAGTATTCAATTTGGTTTTAAAACAAGTATCTTAGAGGATAATAAAGCATCGTTCCTCATTTTAAATAGAAAGACGGAAAGTGAAAAATATCTGCCATTTCATACATTGGACGATGAAAATACGATTGGAAGTTATGAAGTTACTATTGATTTACATAAAGAAAAAGATTTTTTTGGACAATCTGGAGTATGGGATGTCTATATTGTTGTTGAGTCTGAAGAGGATGAATACAAACGATATCGTATCGTAAGTAATCGCCAAGAATTAAATTTGATCTACTATCAATATGCTGATATGGGCACTGTTTTTTATCCATATACAACTAATAAAATGAATCTTTCTCTGAAAACAACGAAAAGGTCTTTTATTTCGAAAGTAGAAGATGCTTATCTTAGTAAAGACGGTTTATTAAATATTAGCGGATATGTATTAGATACAAAGCTTATGGGCGCTAAACATGATATGAAAAAAACACTAATCATTACGAATCATTTAGATGATGAGCAATATCGTCTTCCTTTAGAGAGTGTGACTAGAACGGATTTAACCGAATTATACGGGGATGGAATCAGAAATTATGATGATATTGGGTTTAAAGGCACCTTTTCTATAAAAGAATATTTACATACATCTGAATTAATCTATTTCCGATTCTATATAGAGCTTTCTTATATAGATAATGGCGAAGAGATAGTAAAGGTCAGTCCAAGATTAACATTCAATCCTTTTAATCCTCTGCAATCGAGAAGAGCTAAAGTGATCAAAATAGATGGAATAGATAGAAGAATTTTTATTAAAAAGACCAAGGTAAAGAGCTATCTTTCCGTCAAAGTATATGTTTACAATCGTTCGAAAGAATGGAAAAGTAGAATCAGAAGAAAATTGACTGATATTAAGAGAAGTCGAAAGATCAAAGCGTTATATAAAAAAGCATTTAAGTTGATGGGATATGCACCGGTTCGAAAAAAATCCGTTGTATTTGAAAGTTTTGCTGGAAAGCAGTTTAGCTGTAATCCAAGAGCGATTTTTGAATATATGCAGGATTTTAATCCTGAATATAAAATGTACTGGAGTGTTGATAAAAAGTACATGAAAAATTTCGAAGGAAGAAATTTAAATATAGTGCCACGCTTCTCTATTAAGTGGTTATTTATAATGGCTAGAGCCCAATATTGGGTGAGTAATAGTCGCTTACCATTATGGATTCCAAAACCAAACCATACAACCTATTTGCAAACATGGCATGGCACGCCACTGAAAAAATTGGCTGCCGATATGGATGAAGTGCATATGCCTGGTACAAATACAGTTAAATATAAGAATAACTTTTTAAAAGAAGCATCTAATTGGGACTATTTAATTTCTCCTAATGCGTATTCTACGGAAATATTTCAAAGGGCTTTCGCTTTTAATAAAACAATGATTGAATCTGGATATCCTAGAAATGACGTGTTACATGTAGATAATACGGCAGAAAACATGGAAGCTTTAAAACAAAAATTTGCTTTACCAATGGATAAGAAGATTATTCTGTATGCACCGACATGGCGAGATAATCAATTTTATGGAAGAGGAAAATATAAATTCGATTTAGAATTAGATTTAAATATGCTTCGTGATCAGCTTGGCGATGAATATATAGTTTTATTGCGCATGCATTACTTAGTAGCTGAAAACTTTGACTTAACACCATACACTGGCTTTGCTTTTGATTTTTCAAATTATGAAGATATTCGAGAACTTTATTTAGTGTCGGATATTTTGGTAACAGACTATTCTTCCGTATTTTTTGACTATGCCAATTTAAGAAGACCAATGATTTTCTTTGTATATGATATTGAAGATTATCGAGATAATTTACGTGGTTTCTATTTTGATTTTGAAAAAACAGCCCCGGGTCCACTAGTGAAAACGACAGAAGAAGTTATTCAATCTATCAAAGAGGCGGAAGTTAACCCAATAAGTGATAAATTCAATACCTTCTATGACAAGTTTTGCTATCTAGAAGAGGGAAAATCTGCTGAAAGAGTAGTAGAAGAGGTTTTTAACAAAAGGTAATCATTAAAAAGTAAAACTTTAAGGCAATAAAAAAAGACCAGTTTAGGTCTTTTTTTATTGCCTTATTCTTTTTCTCTTTATTTTACATCCAAGTGTTCTTTTAGCTCATTTTGAATTTTTGTTTTTTCTGCATCGTCTACAATTAAATACCATACTTTATCGATTGTTTGTCCAGTGCCTTTAATTGTAAGCTGCTCTATATTCCCAGCTGCTGCTTTGTATTTAGATTGAATATCAATCATTTCATCGAAGGTAATATTTGTTTTGATGTTCTTACTTAATGCATCAAAGATTGAATCAAAATTTGTTAAAGAGCTTAAGCTAGCTCCTTCTTTAATAACAGCTTGGATAATCATTCGCTGTCTTAACTGTCTACCGAAATCACCTCTTGGATCATCATAACGCATACGGGAGAATTTTAAAGCCTTTTCTCCATCCAAATTAACCGGCCCTTTTGCAAAGTGAACTCCTTCATAAGTGAAATCTAAATCATTATCTACCGTTACTCCGCCAACAGAATCAACAATATCTTTAAAGCCTTCCATATTGATTTGCATAAAGTAATCAATTGGTATATCGAGGAAGCTTTCTACCGTATCCATCGACATTGCAACACCGCCAAAGGCATATGCATGGTTAATTTTGTCTGTAGTACCATGCCCAACTATTTCAGTGCGAGTATCGCGCGGGATACTTAGCATTTTAACTGACTTTTTATCAGGATTTACCGTAAGGACAATCATTGTATCCGATCTTCCAGAGTCACCATCACGCTCATCGACACCTAACATTAAAACGGAAAATGGTTCCTTGCTGCCAAGGTTTAAACTGTCCGTTCTTTTGGTCGTCTGTCTATCAATCGGCTCATGCATATTATTAACAGCTGTGGAAAGGGAATTCCATACAGTATACAGATATATTCCTATCCCAATTATAAGGAGAAGAAGCACAATACCCGTAACCTTTAACCATGTTTTCTTTTTTTTCGGTTTATTTCTACTCATTTAACAATATCCTCCATATCTTGACAAAAAATGATAGTAAACTTATTTCAAGAATAGCAGAAATCATCTCTACTGAACATCTTTTTTAGTAACAATAAGAAAAGCAGCATTGCCTTTCAATCAGTAATACTTAGCAAATTATAGTCGTCTGTTTATCACAGGTCTTTTGGAATGATTATTAAATGTTATGGATAAACTTTTCGTATACAATAAAGTCATGAAAAAGAGCTTAGAACCCTATTATTATGACAACATGCAGAAATTATTATCCGGCAAAGCTAATCTTCCATGCGTAATATTTCGTAAAGATTGTTTAAATAACGAAAAGTATATGATAAATGTTCTATAATAGATGATGATACACTAATCCCTGAATGTATAGACGACCTTTAAAGGAGAAAAGTTGCAAAAAAAATTAGGTTTTTGTTTATTTATGTGAAAAAGTGGCGAAATAAGGGGAATACCATCAAAAAGTGTAGCCATAGAGCTTTTAGTTGGATTGCAGTATACTAAAGATAGTAGCAAGAGACGCACTAAAAATTTATTTATAAGAGAGGTATTTTTTTATGAGTAAAGTGAAAAAAGCGATTATCCCTGCTGCAGGATTAGGAACTAGATTTTTACCAGCAACGAAAGCAATGCCGAAAGAAATGCTGCCAATTGTGGATAAGCCAACCATTCAATATATTGTGGAGGAAGCTATAGCATCTGGGATTGAAGATATTCTTATTGTTACTGGGAAAGGTAAGAGAGCGATTGAAGATCACTTTGATAATGCCTTAGAATTAGAAGAAAATTTGATTGCAAAAGAAAAATTTGCCTTATTAGCAAAAGTGCAGGAATCTTCTAATGTGGACATTCATTATATACGGCAAAAAGAGCCAAAAGGATTAGGACATGCTGTTTGGTGTGCAAGAAACTTTATTGGCGATGAGCCATTTGCTGTATTATTAGGGGATGATATTGTTGATAATGACAAACCATGTCTAAAGCAATTGATGGATCAATATGATCAAACACTTTCTTCTGTGATAGGTGTACAGGTAGTACCTGACTCAGAAACCCATCGTTACGGGATAATTGACCCTTTACCGGATACAAAGAGAAGATATCAAGTAAAGAAATTTGTAGAAAAACCTGAGCAAGGAACTTCACCTTCTAATTTAGCGATTATCGGAAGATACATATTTACACCACAGCTATTTCATTTTCTTGAGTCACAAGAAGTTGGCACAGGAGGAGAAATACAACTGACAGATGCCATTGAGAAGTTAAACAAAATTCAGCGTGTTTTTGCATATGAATTTGAAGGAAATCGTTACGACGTGGGAGAGCAATTTGGTTTCATTCAAACAACGATTGAGTTGGGGTTAAAACGCACCGATATTAATTCACAATTAAGAAGTTATATATTAGAGCTTGCTGAAAGACTAAAAGAACAAGAAATGAATAAACTTTCTAAGTAATAACTTTTAGATAGTTTTTGGGAAATAAAATGAAAAATAGAGAAAACTGCCTTCCTTAATAGGAGGCAGTTTTTTGTCGTATAGTTAAATAAATCACTATGAATAAGTCTTATGGACTAGTTCTGGTGGATGGGTGAATTTTTATAAAAATAGCAATTTTGACAAGAATCGATAAAAAATAGATAATATTACCTACAAAATTTCGTCGAATCCTCTTAACATATTTACCATTTTACTAGATAATAGAATATAGAAAAAATAGATAGGAGTGAGTGGGAAATAGAAACTCGAGTATTTTGGAGAATAGCAGGTACAGCTTTGTTTTTATGTTTTCTTTTGTTGTTAATGTCACCCCAAACGAACATAAAAGCAGCAGAAAATACATGGTCCTCCAATTTTTACAATAATAAAAACTTATCAGAAACACCTATTTCTAAATCGTATAACAATATAAGATTTAATTGGGGGAAAAACGAGCCTATAGCCGGAATAAATAAAGATAATTTTTCCGCTAGCTTTGAAAAAAATATAACTATTTCGGAATCACAAAAAGATTATTTTCTTCATACCTATGCAGATGATGGTGTGAGAATGTATTTGGATAATCAAAAGAAAATCGATCGTTGGACAAGTTCAAGTAGAAATTACTCAGCAGCACCAATGACTAATTTATCTGCGGGCAATCACACCGTAAAAACTGAATATTATGAAGGCGGAGGAAATGCTGTATTATTTGCAGATATGCTTCCTTTCGGCTCATGGATTGGTTACTTTTACAATAATGAAAAATTCAGTGGCAATCCGGAAGATGCCTTAGTATTTACACCAGATAAAAATGGCAATTTAAGCTTTGATTATCAGTATGGTAAGCCTAATGCTAAAGGAATTGGATCTAATCATTTTTCTGCTAAATTTTTTACCTATAAAAAATTGCCAGCAGGAAATTATATTTTACAAACAAAGCATGACGATGATACACGTATCTACATTGATGGGAAATTAGTTCTCGATAGTGATCGAGTTTCTCAAGATACTAGACTAATAAAGATTGAGAATAGCCAAGGAAAGGATGTCCATGAAATTCGAATTGAATATGTAGAGAAAACAGGAAAAAGTTATTTGCAATTTTCTCTAAAACCAGTTCAAGAAGCATTATCAACATCCACTTGGTTTGCGTCCTATTTTAATAATACAAACGTTTCAGGGAACGCTTTTGTTTCAACAGGAATAAAAGATATTAAATACAATTGGGGGAAAAGCGCGCCAAATGCTTCAACCAATAAGGACAATTTCTCAGCATCGTTTTATAAGCTTTTAAATAAAGGGGATTACTTTGTTTATACATTTGCGGATGATGGTGTACGAGCGAAAATAAATAATTCTATTTTGTTTGATCGCTGGACAGGTAGCTCAGGTAAAGCCAATAAGGCATTAATCACCAATCTAAATCAGAATAATAATGTGTTTCAGTTAGATTATCTTGAAAAGACAGGTAAGGCGTTTGTAAATGCAGATGTTCTTCCATTAGGACAATGGCTTGGCTACTATTATTCTAATACTAGCTTAAAAGGTGCCCCTGCAAATAAAACCATTTTAAAAGGGGATGGCAAAGGAGCATTTAGTTTTAATTATGGCAAGAATGCCCCAATGTCTGGTATACCAAAAGATAATTTTTCAGCAAGCTTTACAACTGCCTTAAGGCTTAATCAAGGTGAGTATGTAATCCGTTCTGTCGCAGATGATGGCATTCGTGTTTATGTGGATGATAAATTAGTTATCAACCGTTGGACTTCTGCGAATTCAAAGGAAGACGCATATAAGATTAATATAAGCGATAGAACTAATGAAGCAGATTCATCGAAAAGAAACATTCATTGGATAAGAGTGGAATATCTTGAGAAAAAGGGAAATGCGAAATTGAATTTTGATATTAAGCCTATTAATCAAGTAGTTACAAACCAGGAATGGATGAATATTTTTTATCCTAACACCAGTTTATCTGGCAATGGAACAGTTATAGGTGGATTAAATTCAAAGAATAAAGTTTCAAGCATCCAGTATCTTTGGAAAAAAGATGCTCCTCTTGTAGGGATGCCAAAAGATAATTTCTCCGCCTCTTTTTTACGTAAAGTTTCGGGAAGCAATGATTATTTTGTTTCCACTTTTGCAGATGACGGCATTCGTGTAAAACTAGATAATAAGACGGTAATCGATCGTTGGAAGAATTCTAGTGGGACATTTGATAAGGCAATTATTAAAGGAGCAGGAAAGGGAGAACATATCATTCAAACAGATTATATGGAGAAAACAGGAAATGCTTATGCGTTTGCTGATATCCAGCCTTTAGGTAATTGGGTGGCTTATTATTATAATAATAAAAATCTCTCTGGAGCTCCGGTTACATCAAATGTAATCAATAATTCTAATTCTAATACGCTTACCAAGGATTATGGGAAAAATGCGCCGATTTCAAAAATTAATAAAGATAATTTTTCAGCAAAATATGTGACTGCTAAAAGGCTGGATGCAGGCGAATATGTTATTAGAGGATTATCAGATGATGGTGTAAGAGTGTATATAGATGGAAAACTTGTCGTTGATAATTGGAAAAATGGTTCTTATCGTGAAAAAGCAACAAAGGTAAAAATAGATAATGTAAATGGCGATAATGTTCACTGGATTGAAGTGAGATACTATGACAATAAATCAACAGCTAAATTCCAAGTCTCTATCCAGCCATATAATGAACAAAACATGCTTGATGGTACTTGGTATGCAGAGTATTATCCAGAGGTAATAAACAAAAATCAATTACCTTCTTACAAGGTAACAGATTCAAAGAGAAATGTTGTTATTGGCGGAAAAGATTCTTTAAATAAAATCTATAACATCGATTTTAATTGGAAGAAAGGGTCTCCTGATAGTGCCATTCCTTCTAACAAGTTTTCGGCTGTTTACAAGAAAGTGCTTAATGTTACAGAGAACAGTAATTACAATTTTAAACTGAAAGCAGATAACGGAGCAGTACTTGAGGTTGATGGAAAAGTACTAATCGATGCTTGGAATGGAAATATTGGTAAAACAAAAGAAGTAATTGGTTACTATCTACCAAAAGGGAAGCATACTTTTGTGATTAAATATTATGAGGGAAGCGGCGATGCGCATCTTTCTTTTGATATGGAAAAATCAAAAGTAGTGACAAAAACTTATAATGACTTGAAAACTTCGTTAAACGATGCCGTGAATATTCAACTTAGCAAAAATGCGCAAACAGATAAAAAGTATAAAGCATATATGAGAGAAGATGCCTTTGAATATGTAAGTAGCAAGAATGATTATGGTTTTGTTAAGAGCGGTACGTGGAATGTTAGAGGTGGGACCAACAAAAATAGTTGGATTATAGGTACCTTTAAAGGGGATTATAAAGTTACTATTCTATCAAAAACAGCTAAGAAAGACAGTGACGGGATGTATTGGTATGAAGTTGACTTTTATAAATATTCGGTGCCAGTAGGGAAAGTTAAACCAGATATAACACCAAAATATACAGTTAAATATAATACGTGGGTAAACGCTAGTCCAACTGACATAAAATATTATATGAATCCAAGTAATTTTGAGAATGACAACAAGCAGAAACTACAATTTTTATTATTATCTTCTAGTGCGAATCTAAATTCAAAAGAAGTAAATGATAAAATACTCAAAAATAGAGGGATTTTAGCTGGAAAAGGAAGTTCATTCAATAAAGCGGGAGAAAAATATGGTATTAATGAAATTTATTTGATTTCCCATGCTCTATTAGAAACTGGAAATGGAACTTCAAGTCTGGCAACTGGTATAAAGGTTTCTAGTGTCGGTGGAAAGAAAGTTACACCGAAAAAGGTATATAATATGTATGGTATCGGGGCAGTGGATGGCTCTGCAGTAAAGAGCGGATCTGAATATGCATACAAGATGGGCTGGGATACTCCAGAAAAAGCAATCATAGGTGGAGCAGAGTTTATAGGGAAGAATTATATTAATAATGCAACATATAAACAAGACACACTCTATAAAATGCGCTGGAATCCGGGGAAACCTGGTGTACATCAATATGCTACAGATATAGGATGGGCAAGCAAACAAGTAAGCAGTATGTATAATTTATATAATATGTTAACTTCTTATCGTATGGATTTAGAGATACCTAAATACAAATAAAAAGCGAATTAACAAGGTCAGAATACAAGTGTTCCAACCGGATTTAAAGTCAAAGCCAAACAATTACATGTTGATTGTTTGGCTTTTTATGGATAAGAAGGTTGTTTCAGCGGTCTCCTGAAGCTGAGGGTGTGAATCGTAGTTTTAACCAATACCTTTTATTGGTTAAAACTTTCAAAATATAGGGTAGTAAAGATAGTATAAATACCTTGCTGTTACTACCTCTATCGGTAGTGGAATGAAAGGTATTTATGATAAGGTTTGAAATCTATCTTTTTTCTTTATATAATGTTTGATAGATTGTATGATCTAGGTTGAAATATTTCATTTCAAAATAAGCGGAAAGGATGTATAGTAATATAGGCATTGCAATTTATGTTAACGTATGATTAATTTAAACAAGAAATAAACATTGTATTCCTCAAAATAAATATATATAGTGTAATCCCATTAATTTTGGTGAGAATAGATAATGGGAACAGCTTAAAGAAAGGTTCTATAAGATAATGGCTTCTATTGTTAAAGTATTAAAAGAGCAAGTTAATCATTTTCATTTAATTAGAAGATTATCCCTTTATGAGTTAAAAAGTGCTAACCGCAATAACTATTTAGGGATCTTGTGGGAAATAATCAATCCAGCAATCCAAATTTCGATATATTGGTTTGTATTCGGATTTGTACAAAAAAGACATGATGTAAAAGGTGTTAATGGAGAAACCTATCCATATTTTATATGGATGCTTGCAGGTATTTTGATTTGGTTCTTTATATATCCTGCCATAACAAAAAGTTCTAAATCTATTTACACGCGTTTAAGAATGGTATCAAGGATGAATTTTCCATTAAGTGTTATACCTTCTTATGTCATTATGTCATTATTGTATCCTCAATTATTATTAATGGTTCTAGTAATGATTATTTATCAATTTATTGGGTATCCAATTTCCATATACTATTTGCAGATTCCGTATTTCTTATTTGCTGCAGTTATGTTTTTATTTGCGCTTGCATTAATAACTTCAACTATTTCTACCATTGTAAGAGATTTTCAAATGCTTTTACAATCTTTAATGAGGGTTCTTTTGTATCTAACTCCGATTTTGTGGCCTGCTAATCATCTAGGAGAGAAATTTGAGAAAGTTATGCAGATAAATCCGGTTTATTATTTAATTGAGGGTTATCGCTATGCCCTTTTAGGACAAGGCTGGTTTGTCACAGAGCATTTAGGAATTACGATCTATTTCTGGAGTTTAGTACTTGTGTTACTTTTTGTTGGAACGTATATGCACGTTAGATTTAGAAAACACTTTATTGACTTTTTATAAAATTGGAAGTGGTTTAATGGAGAAATCAGTTATTGTTAAAAATTTAACAAAACGGTATAAATTATATGAAAATAGCAGCGATAAATTAAAGGATATTTTCTTGCCTAAAAGTTATGGGGAACCTTTTTATGCTTTAAGAGATATCAACTTTGAGGCAAATCATGGCGATGTTATTGGATTTGTCGGAGTAAACGGATCAGGTAAGTCTACTCTATCGAATATTATTGCAGGGATTGTTCCACCGACAGAGGGAACAGTAGAAATCGATGGGCAAGCCTCTTTAATTGCTGTAGCTGCTGGTGTGAATAATGAACTTACGGGTAGAGAAAACATTGAATTGAAATGTTTGATGCTTGGTTTTTCGAAAGAACAAATAAAAGAGCTGGAACCAGGAATTATTGAATTTGCTGAATTAGGAAAATTTATTGATCAGCCTGTGAAGTCATACTCTAGTGGGATGAAATCACGTCTAGGCTTTGCCATTTCGGTAAATACAAATCCAGATGTCTTAATAATTGATGAGGCATTATCTGTAGGAGATAAAGCTTTTGCTGAAAAGTGTTTAGCGAAAATGGATGAATTCAAAAAAAATGGAAAAACGATGTTCTTTGTCAGTCATTCGATTGGCCAGATGAAAAAATTCTGTCAAAAAGGAATATGGTTAGAACATGGTCAACTGAAAATGGAAGGGAAAATTGATGAAGTTATCCCTGCCTATGAAGAATTCTTAGCTAAGTATAAAAAGATGAATGATAAAGAAAAAAGGGAATTTAGAGAACAGGGCTTTAAAAAGCAAAGTGATCCCGAATATATTGGAAAAATATAGACCGCCAGATAAGGCGGTTTCTTATTTGTGTAAATTTGTTTTAGTTCGTAGAATATGTGGAATAATAATGGAAAATTACTTTTTCTTGGTATATGATGAATGATAGATATAATAGTAATTTATATATTGGAAAATACATATGGATTGGGGAGGTTAATGGAATGACTGAATCCTATAACCGAAATAGCTTTGAAAGAGAGAATAATATTCATTACAACACGGATGGATACTATGTATATGAAAAAAAAGCAAACATTTTAGGAATATTTAAGAAGAAAATGGACAAATTAGTTACAGTTGTTACTCCGGTATATAATGCAGAGGAAAATATAAAGAAAACGGTTGAATCTGTCATTAATCAAACAATGGATTTTAATCAAGTGGAATATATCCTAGTAGACGACGGATCGACTGATAATTCACGACCTATTCTGCTAGATTATGCTAAAAGATATCCAAATAGTATTAAAGTTGTTTTTCTGGAAAAGAACACCGGTACGCCTGGACATCCAAGGAATTTAGGAATAGAATTATCTACTTCTCCATATGTGACATTTTTAGATGCAGATGATTGGTTAGAAGAAGATGGTTTACAGACATTGTATTCTATTTTAAAAGAAACTAATGATGATTATGTGGTTGGGAAAACGATTCAGGTCGAAAGCAAATCAACAAAGATTGTTGGAGAACATGAATCATGCATGGAAAGAAGAAGTGTACTTCCTACTTCAATTCCCCATATCTTTCAACATTTAGGACCAAGAGCAAGAATGGTAAAAACATCTTTATTAAAGGAAAATAATATTAAGTATCCAGAAATGAAATTTGCTGAGGACAAGCAGTTTTTCATCGATGTTTTGGTCCATGCGCGCGCCATCTCCACTACAACCAAAACGATTTACTATTTAAATCGTTTGGATGAAAATAATGCTTCACTAACGAAACAAACAGATATCATGCATAAAATGGATACGAATATTAAAGTTATTAACTATGTTAAAGCAAAGCAATTGGATGAACAAATAGAAAAAATGATTTTAAATAGATTATATGAGTTTGACTGTATTACAAGATTTTTTAATAGACAGCATTTTTTCAAAAGCAAAAATAAGAGTGCCTATTTTAAAAAATTTGCAGAGGTAGTCGAAACAACAAAGGATTTAAAATATGATATAACAAATCAATTTTTCCATCATATCAATAAATCTGCTTATCAAATGTACCTAAATGGTGAATTTGACAAAATAGCAAAATTATTTATGTGGGATAAAAGCCAAAAAGTGAAGGAAGTTATCGTTAATGATAACTTACCACATATGATCACTCCTGTTGAAGGGTATGAACATATAAGAGTATCAATGGCAGCTTTCTTTAAGGACGGAAGTTTCCAAGAAGATGGTTATACATTTAAATTCTATGTATATGGAGATTATACGGAGAATTTAAATGAATTAATTTTTCGAAATCGAAGCAATCCAGACGATCAATATTCCTTCTCTATTTCGAAAGCTGAAGAGTATCTCTATGAAACATTTTTACCTAACTCAGCATTAATACAGCTAGCAAAAGGAAGCTATGGAATCTTTATTAAATATAATGATTATCAAAAAGTAAGTATAAGCCGAATAGATCCTCATCAAAAAGTATTAGATAAAAAATCCTTTCATTTTTATACAACCGTTAACTCTAATTTAGGATTGAATGTTGGAAAATAGAAAGAAAACAGTGGCTTTTTTAAGTCACTGTTTTCTTACATGAAAAATCGTATACTAACTCTATTGAACGAACGATAATTGGTGAAAAATGTATTAATCAGTTGAAACCTTCTGGATTTTTATACGTCTTATATTATGATAGTAAACAAAGCAATTATTTTTATGTAATATAATTGTAAAAAAAGATAGTAAATTATAGAGACCAAGTATCTCATAAATGTGCTATAATAAATCTCGATATTGTAAGGAAAGACGGATGCCTACAAATGTGCGTTATTAAGGCATTAGGGAGGATCTATATGATTTATATAATGCTTGTTGTATGTTTTATCGCTTCTATCTTGCTTACTCCTGTAGTAAAAAAGCTTGCATTTAAATTAGGAGCAATGGATAAACCAGAACAACGTAAAGTTCATCAGAAAGTTATGCCTCGCATGGGTGGTTTAGCAATATATATAAGTTTTTTAATTGGAGCATTAATTATTAATCCGGATAAAGATTATCATTATCCTATTTTACTTGGTAGTGCTGTGATCATTGTAACTGGAATGCTGGATGATATTTATAATCTTTCAGCGAAAGTGAAATTTCTAGCGCAAACATTAGCAGCCGTGATTGTTGTTGTTTGGGGTGGAGTACAGGTAGAATTCATCAATCTTCCTTTTGGAGGTAAATTGGAGTTTGGGTTCTTAGATATTCCGATCACTATTCTGTGGATTGTAGGAATAACCAATGCTATGAACTTAATTGATGGATTAGATGGTCTAGCATCAGGAGTCTCTAGTATCGCATTATTTACGATTACTGGAATGGCTATGATTATGGGGAATGGGTATGTAATTGCTATTTCCTCTATCGTTTTAGCGGCCACATTAGGCTTTTTATTCTTTAATTTTTATCCTGCTAAGATTTTCCTTGGGGATACGGGTGCGTTATTTCTCGGCTATATAATAGCAGTTATGTCATTACTCGGATTTAAAAATGTAGCGTTAATTTCCTTTGTTATTCCTGTGATTATCTTAGGGGTTCCTATTTCCGATACGTTTTTTGCGATCATTCGTCGTTTAGTGAATAAGCAGCCGTTAATGGCGCCTGATAAATCGCATTTGCATCATTGTTTGTTAAATGTAGGTTTTACTCATAGACAAACAGTAATTATTATTTATGCAATGGCCTCTTTCTTTGGCTTAGTTGCTGTTATTTTTTCCCAAGCTAAGGTGTGGGGAGCCATTTTATTAATTGTTACAGTATTGCTGGTTATTGAATTAATCGTAGAGAAAATAGGATTGGTAGGGAAGAATTATAAACCTATCTTAAAATTTATCAATGATATAAGATATTCAGCAGAAAAAAAATAATGATTATAAAAGTCGGGAATGTCTCTAATAACGGAGACATTCCCGACTTTTATTATTATGCATTTACATCCATTCATTCTCTTTCTTGAGAGAAAATGAATCTATTTCTTCTCCTTCTTCATCATCAAGATGAAAGATCTCACTATCATAATGCTTTAAGTGTTCAGGAGTAACTTTATTGAAAATATTTAACTTTTTCATTTCAATCCCTCGCTTAACTACTTTAATACCAATAAAAATAGTATGTACAAATTTGCAAGCTTTTAATTCGATTTTCTATCTATTATTTAAGGGAGTGAATAAAAAAGAGCACAGAGACTATGCTCCGTGCTCTATATAATAATTACCTTTTTGGCTATTTCACATTTTTCACATATTGTGCTGATACATAACCAGTGACTTTCCCATACTTAATTTTGTACCAAGAACCGCTTTTCGCGTATATGGTTACTTTCTTATTGTTTGGGATCGAACCAACCTTTTTGGAAGAGGTGGAAGCTTTTTGTCTAATATTAAGATTAGAAGCTTTTACAGTCCCTGTCTTTACTTTATATAAGGTGAACTTTTTCGTAACTGTACTCTTTAGTTTACTTCCGTTTACAGACTCTACAGACACAGTGTAGCTGCCGTCTGCTGCTTTTCCAACACTCCAAGTAAAAGAATGGATTCCTGTCTTTAATGATTTATTGGAGGCTAGAGTTTTAACTACCTTGCCTTTACTATTCAAGATTTTTACTGTGGATGTTGCTGATTGATTGATATTAAAGCTAGTCTTTATCTTGTTACCTGCTGTATCATAGCTTGTTTTTACATCTTTTATTGTTGGTGCAACAGCTTTTTTAAGCGTGAAATTTTGTTTCTCTGTTTTTTCTTTTCCTATATTATTAACCGCTTTTATCGTTAGCGTATAAGTGCCATCTTTTACACTACGGACATCCCATTTATAGGAGGACGTACCGGCAGATAGAGACTTATTGCTAGCTAAAGTTTTCATTACTTTATTCTTGCTGTCCGAAATCGTCACCGTTACTTTAGATGGTTGATTGATAGCGAAGGATGCATTAATAGTATTGCCTTTCTGATCATATGCAGTTTTGATGGAACTAATACTAATAGTTGGCACTTCTATTTTTGCGACCTGGAAGGCAATGTTCGTTGTCACTTTATTATTCGCAATGTCCGTTGCTGTTATTTCAGCTGTGTAACTGCCATTATTCCAGCTTGAAGCATTAGTAGTATAATCGTAACTACCAGCTTGTAAGGCACCATTGTTTAAAAGTGTAGCAACACTGTTTCCATCGTTATCTTTAATTGTTACAACAGTACTAGCTGCTTTTGTTAGGGTAAAGCCCACTTTAACCGTATTGTTTGCTTGATTAAATTCAGCTTTTCCTTCTTTTAGTTCAGGAACTGTAATTGCAGCAGTCTTACTGTATTCTGTAACTAATTGTGTTCCAGGATAATAAAACGCTAAGATTGTATTGTACTTCTGTCCAGCACTTGCGCGGTTATTTGCTCCATATTGGCTTAAACCAACACCATGTCCATATCCTCTTCCAGCGATGCTGTGTGTATCAACAGTAGAAGAGCTCTTTGTAATGAGATAGCTTTTTACATTATTTATGCCGATGATTGCTCTTACTTTCGATGCTGTCACATTTGCCTGTTTTATTTCTTGTAAAAGGAGTGCTCCTTTTGAATCTCTCTGATTTTTTACATAGAATTGAATGGAGATAGAACCTGTGCTTACTCTTTTCGTTGTAGAAGGGTTATCAAAAGATAAGGTAGGAACAGCGACAATTTTGATGTCTTTATCCTTATATCCATTATCATTTAACCATTTTTTTATATTCGTTGTAATGGTGCTGTCTTTTTCAGAAACTTTATTCCACCAAGCATCTGGGTTTGCTACATCATAATCTTGCATATTTATTTGGGCTTTCTGAACATTGAAGCTCCATGTATAGCTTGTATCAAACGAATCTTGTGCATTTACTAAATAAGCAAAATCATTGCCCCATACGTTTTTCGCCGAATCCATTACCCCGCCGTTACTTGCAGAGAAAACAGCGTCAATTAAGCGATTATTAAATTTTAGGACTTGGCCAGTTGTTGCTTCAACTGCTTGATCTGAATTAGGATGGGAATCATTTAAGCCACCATATACTTGATGGCTGATTGTATCTGTAATGGTTTTGCCGCCATAATTCCAAGAATATGTTCTTGCTGCCACTGCCTGTGCTTTTAAAGCTTCTATATTCCAGGAAGCAGGCATTTCACTCGGAACAACGCCTTTAAGATATTCTTCCATCCCAAGAGTGTTAACCGGGCGAACATAATTAGAACCATTTATCGTTTCCATCATAAAGGTAAAAGAACCTTTGTATTTTCTATTGTTAATTGTTAGATAATCATCAGGATTGGATGGAGCAAATGTTAATGAATCAGCTTCATAAAGAAAAGTACTTCCTTTATATAGCTTAAGTTTAGCTTGTTCTATTTTAAGGGTATAGGCTGTTGTATTGTTTAAGGAAATTTTTCCATCTGTCGTTTTATATGTTCCTGATGGTGCAATGCTAATTTGAGTTTTGTTTCCTAGATAATTTTTTAGCATAACATGTACTTGTGGTTCACTGCCGCTTGCTGCATAAGTGGGCTGTCCAATTGTAGGTAATAGAGAAATACATAAGATGAATGATAACAACAATGAGAATATTTTTTTCAATATCGTTGCTCCTTTTATTTAATTGATGTAGATCTGTAATTTAATTGAAACCATTGGAACGAGAGAAGAGTAAAACTTTCTTTCATCATGAAGCTAGTATGATTCTATCATACTTTTATACTATTGTTTCGTGGGTAATACTGGTATTTTAAGAGGTAAATAGTTTTGATAGAAGTCGAGTGAAGGCAAATATAGATGTAAGCAGAAGAAGTATAAATTTTTTGCAAAAAAAGACATACACCAGAAGATAAGTGTATGTCAGGTATAAAGATTAATTTAAAGTAGAAGTGTCTGTTGTAGTGCTTGTATTAGTATTAGTATTAGTATTTGATTCAGTGTCTACTGTTGTATCTGTATCCGTTGTACTGTTGGAGTCAGATTGAAGACTTTTAGTGATTCCTAAATGTTGCTGAAGAATCGATTTTGTTTCTGCTAATGCTGTTTCATCCAATTGATAGATGTACTTATTATCGACACGGCCGTCAGTTCCAGCTAGCGTTAGTGTCTCCACTTGTAAACCATTATCCGCAGTTGCATATGCAATTAAAGATTGCATATCGCTAAATGATAAGTCTGTTGTCATATTGCTTCCGATCGCTTCCATCACTTTTGAGTATTTGGTAATCCCTTCGATAGAGACTGCTTTTTTCATAATGGCTTGCATAATTAATTGTTGTCTTTTCCCACGTTCAATGTCGTTATCGATTTTTCTTGTTCGTGCAAGGGCAAGTGCTTGTTCGCCGTCCAATTCTTGATAACCTTTTTCAAGATGAATGGCGCCTGCTTTATCCTTTGAGTTTTGTTCTGTAAATGTTACTGGAACATCGACATCAATTCCACCTAATGCATCTACTACATCCATAAAGGCATCGAAATTCATTTTTACATAATAATCAACAGGAATATCTAGCAATTCTTCCACTGTGTCTAAAGTTGATGAAACTCCGCCGAAATAATGGGCATGAGTAATTTTATCAGAATAGCCACGTTCCGGAATATACACATAGGAATCACGTGGGATGCTCAGCAATTTAACGGATTTTTCTTTTTCATTTAAAGTAGCAAGCATGAGAGCATCGGAACGAGAACGGGTTGTGCCAGATTTGCTCGATCTTTTCTTACTATCATCTACTCCAATGAATAAAATTGAAACGTCATCGATGTTTGGATCTACTTTTGTATCCCTTTTAGAATCACGGTCAATTGGCTCGTAAGAATCATCTGCCACTGATTTTGCCTTTGAATATAAGGTAGCTCCATAACCAATCCCTGCTAAGATAATAACCAGCAATGGGACAAAAATAAAAAGCTTAATTTTTTTTCGTTTCTTTTTCTTTGTATCCTTTATTAAAGTCTCTCTTGTATTATTTGCCATAAGTTTCTCCTTTTTGAATTAAGAAATAGCGGAATGAAATTTATACATACTATCTTACCTCTATCACTCTTTAACGTAAATTAGTAATTTATTTCTATACCAGGTATATTTTTGTATTAATTGTAAAAAATTCAAATGAGGGTTTCTGCGTACAAGGTGGCTTTTTCTTTTATAATACCTTGTCCATTCGTCAAGTCAGTTATCCAATCCTTATAAGTCTCCACCTCATCAGAATCTACAAAGACATCTATTTCGACATTTTCTAAATAATGGATATCTTTAATTTCATAGTTCTTTGAACGCAATTCATTTTCTATTTTACCAAGTAAGGGATACTCGATGGATACACTGATTATTTGCTTTAACTTTCTTTCGATAATACCGATATTTGCTAATCCTTCAGAGGTTGTTTTTCCATAAGCACGAATAAGCCCACCTGCACCAAGCTTAATCCCACCAAAGTAACGGGTAACAACGACTGTTGTATCTTTCAGTCCTTTTTTCTTCAGGACCTCAAGAATTGGTACTCCTGCGGTGCCACTCGGTTCCCCATCATCGTTTGCTTTTTGAATTTGATCATGCTCTCCAATTAAGTAAGCAGAACAATTATGTGTTGCGTCTTTATGTTTTTTCTTGATTTCTCCTATGAAAGCCTGTGCTGCTTCTTCTGTTTCTGTTCGAGCGATATGAGCAATAAAGCGTGATTTTTGAATAATTAGTTCATATTCTCCGTAGCTAGGCACAGTAAGATAGGAAGGAAGCATATGGGCAGCTCCTTTCTTTGTGTCTCTTTCCACTAATATTGGCGGTTTCATCATATTTGTTCGTTATATAAGCTTTTTTTTGTAACCATTTTCTATAAAAAAATAGTAGAAAATCGATAATTAGTCTTATTTCATTATAATTCGACATTGTTTATTGTTCAATTATTGTTCGCATTGTAATCAAATCTTAATATAGCGATTTAGCAAGCATGATATAATAAGTAAAACTCCATGCTCGAAAAGACCCGCTACATATGGTATGGGCTATATTTCATGGAGAGGCTTACGAGTCTTTGATTACAGGCGCCGTTATCTATCTATTTTCTTTTACTTTTTTTTTGGTTTAGAATAGGATAAGATTATATTATTGCATTTTTACATACTTTTTCACAGTAATTCTTGATGTTAATAGGTCTTCGGACATGGTTTTATATAGGGGGGATATATGTCTAAATAACGATTTTAATTTATTTTTCGATGAATTAAACATATTATTAACTTTCAAGCTAAAATAAGAATGGATGTTGGAAGGGTTTTAGCCTTTTTGGAGGAATTAAATATGTTGATAAGGAAATTTGACACAAAAACGTTAGATTATATTGTAGAACAAATGATTAAAACCGTTGGTTCAAGCAAAGATGAAATTTTTCGTATTGGAGAACAATGTCGACAAGATTATGAAACCCTTACCGAAGAATTAAAAGAAATGAAAGTTCTTGTATTAGAAACGATAGAAAAAGGAGACAAGCTAGAAATCCAGTCTCGGTTTGCCCGTAAACGCTTATCAGAAGTGAGTAAGCATTTTAATGAATACTCAGAAGCAGAAGTACGCGAAGCTTATGAAAGAGCACATACACTGCAAATGGATTTAAGTGTGAATCGGCACTTAGAAAAGCAGTATCGAGAACGCCGCGATGATTTAGAGCGTCGATTGTTAGGTCTAGATGAAACCATTAAGCGGGCAGAACATCTGGTCACACAAATTTCTGTCGTGATGAATTATTTGGTTAGTGATTTAAAGCAAGTTGGCGAAGTAATCGAAGACGCCAAACAAAAGCAGGATTTCGGACTGAAAATTATTGGTGCCCAGGAAGAAGAGAAGAAAAGACTTTCTCGAGAAATACACGATGGTCCTGCACAAATGATGGCAAATGTAATGATGCGCTCTGACTTAGTGGAAAGAATATATAAAGAGCGTGGGGCGAAAGAGGCCTTTGAAGAAATCAGAAATTTAAAAGTGATGGTACGAAGTGCATTATATGAGGTAAGACGAATTATTTATGATCTTCGTCCAATGGCTTTAGATGATCTTGGCCTTATTCCGACCCTAAAAAAATATTTGAAAACAACAGAAGAGTATCATGACTCAATAAAAATTGAGTTTGCCACCATCGGAAAAGAAACAAGACTTCCAAGCAAATATGAAGTTGCAATTTTTCGCTTAGTTCAAGAATCAGTCCAAAATGCTTTAAAGCATGCAGAAGCATCTAATATCTCCGTAAAAGTAGAATTACGAATGGAGCAAATTATCGTCTTAGTTAAGGATAATGGAAAAGGATTCGATAAGAATGAGAAAAAAGAAGAATCCTTTGGTTTAATTGGGATGAAAGAAAGAGTAGAACTACTGGATGGGGAATTAACCATTGATTCCAAACTTGGAGTTGGAACCATTGTTATGATCAACGTTCCTATTAGATGATAAGAATGACTGTTTTCGAGAAGTATGTTATTTTAACCAAAATGAAGTTTAACATTTTTGTGTTGAATGGATTGGAGGATGCTTGACTCCTATCAAGTAGTGTGTGGAGAGGAAAGCAAGAAGTTCATTTCCTGCCAAAAATAACATTGTGACGAAAAGAGCTTAAAGAAAATAAGGGAGGCGGAGCAGTTGACTACAAGGATAGTTATTATTGACGATCACCAATTATTTAGAGAAGGGGTAAAAAGAATTCTCGACTTCGAATCGAGCTTCGAAGTAGTAGCTGAAGGAGACGATGGTACACAAGCTATTCAGCTAATCGAAGAATACCAACCCGACGTAACAATCATGGATATAAATATGCCTACCATTAATGGTGTAGAGGCAACAAGACAATTACTAGAGAAATTTCCAGAAACAAAAGTCATCATCCTATCTATACATGATGATGAAAACTACGTAACCCATGCCCTTAAAACAGGTGCGAGCGGTTATCTGCTTAAGGAAATGGATGCAGATGCATTAATTGAAGCAGTTAAGGTAGTAGCAGATGGAGGGTCTTATTTACACCCGAAAGTAACCCATAATCTCGTTAATGAATATCGCCGTTTAGCAATAGAGAATGCGAACTCGGATGAACATCATGTCCAAGTAGTAGAAATTAGAAGACCATTGCATTTGTTAACAAGACGTGAGTGTGAAGTTTTACAGCTTCTTGCTGATGGAAAAAGTAACCGAGGAATCGGCGAGGCACTATTTATTAGTGAAAAAACGGTTAAAAACCATGTAAGTAATATTTTACAAAAAATGAATGTGAACGACCGTACACAAGCAGTAGTTGTTGCTATTAAAAACGGTTGGGTAGAAGTTCGTTAAGAAAAAAGGGGTTACCTAAATCACTTGTTGGTTTGAGGAAACTCCTTTTTTTAACGAATTGTTTTATTTGGTGAGGTTGGTGTTTTCGTTGCAATTGCAATCATATGAAAATGCGATAAAATTGTAGGAAGTGAAAGTAAAGAAATATTGCCCTCCTAATCAACCTCTAAAGTGAAAAATCTGTTATAATATTTCCTTGCCATTTAAAATTCCATATAAATTCCTCTTTATGTGCATTATAATAGAATTAATCGATAATGCTAATTAACTTTTATAGTTAAAATATGTATACAAACGAATAGATAAGGAAGGTAACTAATTGCATGAAAACAGCTATTGTTACAGATAGTACGGCCTATATTCCTAAAGAGGTGAGGGAGAAGTACAATATATATATGATCCCATTGACAGTTTTCTTAGGGTCAGAAGTATATGAGGAGGAAAAAGAATTAACCGCATCTGAATTTTATGAAGCAGTTAAAAAGATGGACCTGCCTACTACTTCTCAACCAGCTATTGGAAAATTTGTAGAGCTATTTGAAGAACTATCTAAGAATTATGATGAAGTAATAAGTGTTCATTTATCAAGCGGAATCAGCGGCACTTATCAAGGTGCCATTACTGCTGGAGACATGGTCGAGGGCATTGAAGTATTTGCTTTTGATACAGAAATAAGCTGCATGGTTCAAGGCTTCTATGCAATAGAAGCAGCCAAATTAGTCCAACAAGGGAAAACCGCAGCAGAAATCATACCCATTCTGGACGAATTAAAACAAACAAGCAATGCCTACTTTATGGTAGATGATCTATCCAATCTCCAAAGAGGCGGCCGACTTTCCAGTGCTCAAGCAATCATCGGCAGTCTCCTGCAGGTAAAGCCATTGCTGCATTTTAAGGATAAAATAATCGTTCCATTTGAAAAAATCCGCACAAAAAAAAGAGCAATGAGGCGAATTGTCGAACTTCTCCGCGAAGAAACGAATGGAGGTAGCTACTACGCTGCCATCATCCACGGTAATCGTGAAGAAGAAGCAAAAGAATGGAAAGCAGAATTAGAACAAGAATTCCCTAATATCGAATTCTCTTTAAGTTACTTTGGTGCTGTTATTGGTACACACTTAGGAGAAGGATCAATGGGACTTGGCTGGATAAAGAAAAGATAATAATGCTGTTTGGAATCCCGGTTCTTGGAAAAGAATCGGGATTTATTTGTGGGAGTCGCAAGGAAAGGTCGAAAGGTCGCAAGGAAAAGTGAGGGGGGCGCAAGGAAAGGTCGAAAGGTCGCAAGTAAATGTGAGAAAGTCGCAAGCAAGTGGGGAGGTCACAAGGAAAAGTGGAGAAATCGCAAGTAAAAGTAAAAAAGCCGCAAGCAAAGCCAAAATACATACAAGAAAACGCAAAATAGCAACAAACAAAAGCCTTAAATATGCAACAAAAATTACTACTATCCTCTCAAGAAAGCACGGATTTTATTAACATTAGCCTTTTTAATCAAATAGGCAGGAATTTCAAATGGCTATATAGAATAAATTCAGTATGAAAAAGAAAGGAAGTGAGCAGTTGATCGTAAAACCAATTGAATATCCACATCAAGCGCTCCAATTAGAGGCCTTGCTCTCGAGGATTAGAACTAATCATCCTAATATTTCGTTGATAAATCAAGATTATCAACGGAAGTTGGCAGGATACAGGGGAGAGAAGGCAGTGGATTTCCCACTTAGTTTTTTGCCAGATGATGAATACTTTATTCTGCATGATTTACGCCTATGGGACGGAAAACGTTTTTTTCAAATTGATGTATTAATTCTGCATGCGAAATATGCGTTAATCCTTGAAGTGAAAAATATTGTTGGCGAGCTATACTTTGATACTGATTTACACCAAATGATACGAATAAAGGAGGAAGAAAAAGAGGCATTTCCTGATCCTATTATTCAAGTGAACAGATTAAAGCGACAGTTTGAAGGCTGGCTATTAGCTAATCAATTTCCTGCTATTCCAATTTACGCTCTCATTGTATTTAGTAACCCAAAATCAATTTTGCGGTTATCCTCTCCTCAAATTCAAACCTTTAAAAACACCATCATTCATAAAGAATATTTACCAGAATTGATTCCCAAACTCACTTCTTCCTATAAAGAATCTTTTCTTCTAACAGAGGAAAGAAAGAGATTAATCAAATGTCTTAAAAGAAAGAATACTCCTTTAGATACAGATATTTTGCAAAAATATCAGGTGAAAAAGTGATATTATTTCTGGAGTGAAATGTGAAAGCTGTAATCAATTTTTGATATGTAAACAAATGCACTATTGGTATTGCCCTAGCTGTAGCAATAAGTCAAAAAACGCTGCCCTCCCCACTTTCAAGGATTATTACCTGCTTTTGGAGAGGAAATAAGCAATTCACAACTAAGACAGTTCATGCAAGTTGACTCTATTTATATAGCTTCAAGGATATTAGCAAATTTGAAACTGAAAAGAACAGGCTGTGGAAAAAAGACGATTCATCATTTAACCTTAACTCAATTTAAATCAGAACTAGGAGGAAAATAATGCGTTTTTATCAAAAGGACAATATATTACTCCCAACGAAAAGTAATTCCCCTCACTCTTTCCGAATCTCAAATGCTTCCCAAAATCAACTGATAACGCCGTCGCTTAATAGAGCTTATCCATTTAATCCACAACTCCAAGCCACGCTCCAAGGTAAAGCTTTACTACTAGCTGAACTCCCCTTCTCTGAACAAGAAATCCAAACACATTACGAAAATGGTTATTGCTCATATAGGAAAGGTGTGGAGAAAAAAGCACGCAATAAATATATTTGCATGCGTTGTGGCAATGAAAATCAGGAGTTATTTGCTACTTTTCCCTGCGCGCGCTGTCAAGAACACTGCACTTATTGTCGAAATTGCATCATGATGGGGAGAATAAGTGAATGTACCCCATTAATTACATGGCACGGACCAGAACGAGATCAAGAAACATCAAAAATCACTTTACAATGGAGCGGCAGGCTTTCGCAAGGACAGCAAGTGGCATCAGAGAAAATGGAGCAAATTATCGAGGCACAATCGGAGCTCCTTATCTGGGCAGTGTGCGGCGCTGGGAAAACGGAGATTCTTTTTAAAGGAATTGAAAAAGCACTGCGAGATAATCAACGTGTATGTATTGCTACTCCTCGTACAGATGTTGTCCTCGAGTTGGCTCCGCGACTGCAGGAAGTTTTTCCGGAAATAAAGGTACTGCCTGTTTATGGTGGTAGTGAAGAACGTCATCAGTATAGTCCGCTAACCATTAGCACGACTCACCAACTTTTCCGGTTCCACCAAGCCTTTGACCTCATTATTTTGGATGAAATGGATGCATTTCCATATTCCGTCGATAAATCGCTTCAATACGCTGTGCAAAAAGCTAGGAAAGAACAATCGACACTTATTTATTTAACGGCAACTCCCGATAAAGGCTGGCAAGAAAAGTGTAAGCATAACAAAATACACTCTGTGACTATTCCAGCACGCTTCCATCAATATCCGTTGCCTGTTCCAGATTTTCAATGGTGTGGGAATTGGGAAAAGGGCTTGAAAAAGGATAAGCTGCCTGTCATGCTAGTTGATTGGATTCGAAAACGGGTTCCACACAATAAATCAATGCTTTTATTCGTGCCGAAAATTCATTATATGGAAAAAGTAAAAAAGCTGTTGCAGCCAATTGTTGATACGATTGAAACAGTTCATGCCGAAGATCCTGATCGAAAGGAAAAGGTACTAAAAATGCGTAATAAAGAAGTAAATTTGCTTGTTACCACAACGATTTTAGAAAGGGGCGTCACTTTTCCAAATGTAGATGTTGCAGTGCTAGGAGCAGAAAATCGGATTTTCACAGAGAGTGCCCTTGTACAGATTGCGGGAAGAGTAGGGAGGAAAAAGGAATTTCCAGATGGAACGATAACTTTTTTTCATTATGGAAAAACAAATAATATGGTATTAGCACGAAAGCAAATTAAGAGTAGCAATCAGGAAGCAAGAGAGAAGGGGATGCTTCTATTATGATTTGTGTGATTTGTTTAGCACCAGTTATACCGGAATTTAATTGGACCTATCTTTTCTCAAAAGAACCAGAATGTTATTTATGTGCCAGTTGTAAAGAGAAGTTAGCAGTAATAAAGGGAGATACTTGCCGAACTTGTGGCCGATCTCTGCAGTTGCTGGAATCTGTTCATATTAAGGATGGTATGTGCCATGATTGTCAAAAGTGGGAGGGCGTAGAGGAATGGAAAGGAATACTGCAATCCAACCAATCGTTATTTTTGTACAATGATTTTTTGAAAGAAACGATTGCACGGTTTAAATATAGAGGGGACTATCAAATTGCTGCAGCCTTCGTTTCATTTTTACCGAAGGATTTCGGAAAAAATAAAGTGGTGATGCCCATTCCATTAAGTGACGAACGTTTGTACGAAAGAGGCTTTAATCAAGTAGAGGCAGTTCTCTTTTATGCAAAAGTTCCTTACGTAAATGGTCTTGTGCGCACACATAGTGAAAAACAATCGAAAAAAACACGGAAACAACGATTACAGATAGAAAATATTTTTAAAATAGAGCAGAAAGAGGCTGTTATTGCTCAAGATATTGTTCTGGTGGACGATATATATACTACAGGTGCAACGTTACGAAATGCAGCGAAAGTGCTAAAGGAAGCGGGAGCAAAGTCCATCACTTCCTTTACGATTGCAAGATGAGGAGGAATCATAGATGGCTGAACTAGGGAATTGCCCAAACTGTGGCGATATATATGTGTTAAATAACATTCGAGATGTGTGTTTGAAATGCTATAAACAAGAAGAAGCAGATTATGAAAAAGTATACCAATATATTCGCAAAAAGCAGAATCGCACAGCACAGATGGATGATGTGGTCGAAGCAACTGGTGTAGAAAGAACGTTGATTTATAAATTTATTAAAAAAGGCAGAATCAAGCTTGCCCAATTCCCTAATCTTGGATATCCTTGTGCCAAGTGTGGAACGATTATTCGCGAAGGGAAGCTGTGTCATTCTTGTTTATCAGGAATACAGAATGATCTCAATGTGATGGAAAAAGAAGAAGAACGAAAAAGAGAAATTGAAGAACGAAATAAATCAGCCTATCGAGTATTAGATAAAAGGTAGAATAATTAAAAAAGTTTAATAGAATTATTTTTCTATTAAACTTTTTTAATTAAATTTTACCATTTTTCTTGAATAAATAAAGTTAGAAAGCATTGGGCCGATATAGTAAGAAGAATGTATTTTATGGGAGTGTTATTATGCAAATATCTAATAAAACCCAACTATCCAATATAACAACCAATGAAAAACAATTAGAGCTTTTAAAAAATGAAACATATAATGCCCAAATTAAATCTCGGATTTCAGAAACTGAAGCGGTTGTCCAAATTAAAGGAAAAGACTTTAATGTGAAATTTGAAGAAACGATTCCCAAGGAAAATCGAGTTTCTGTCCAAATTAGTGATATGGATGGTGGTGAAATAAAAGTTAAAACAAACACCACTAAAACTCCTGACTTACCATCGAATCCTTCATCAGAGAAAATGATAGAAGATATGAGTATTTCAGAAAAAAGTAAAAATGAATTAAGAATGGCAACGGCTATTTTAGGAAAAAAGACTACTATAAATAGAGATATATTAGTTCAGTTAAATGCATTTTTGGAAGATGAAACAGGAACAATAGAAGAAAAATTAGTTTCAATACGTGCTCTGGCAAGTAAAAATCTAGAGATATCAGCAGTTAATTTACGTTCTATTCATGCAGCAGTTAATGGAGAGCCTTT
Organism: Niallia sp. FSL M8-0099; assembly: GCF_038006945.1. NCBI lineage: Bacteria > Bacillati > Bacillota > Bacilli > Caryophanales > Bacillaceae > Niallia > Niallia sp. FSL M8-0099. The sequence continues at coordinate 640,630 of NZ_JBBOWF010000002.1, read as the reverse complement.
AAATGATATCATTACAAAAATAGCTAATGCGATAGACCCTAATTTTCAAAAAAATTTATCGGAAAATCAAGTAGAACATCATAATACAGTCTATGCTTTAAAAAGTGAAACTAGTTCAAAACCAAATAATGCTTTGAGTAAATTAATAAGTGAATTATCTTCTGCAATCGAAACGGAAGCGGATATTCAGAAAGGAATAGAGCTATTACGTACAAAATTAAGCGAAAATCCACGGATATCGAAAGAGCATATAAAAAGTATTACACAAGCTATACAAGATTCTGAAAAACTGCAATCGATAGCCAAAACTAAAATAATGGATGTATTGACTAATATAAAAACAGGCAATTTACAAGAGTCTGCTACGGAATTGAATAAAGTAAAAGACCAAATAAAGCAAGAGCCAAACCTACAAAAAGCGATCCAAACGGTAAAAGAAACGATAATCAATAATCCGAAAATGCCGCCGGAAGTAGTAAAACAGGTAGAACAGGCAGTAAGAGAAGCAGCAATAAGTCAGCGTTTAGGCCAGGAAAGTGCGGGCAGAGAGAAATTAGTCCAAGCGATCACAAAGGCCGAACAAGAAGTCACGGCCCAACAATCCAAACCCGTAGCAATAGATCAAGGCAAAGCAGTACAAGATCAATTGAACCAAACGAAGGATCAAATAAAGCAAGAGCCTAATCTACAAAAAGCAATCGAAACAGTAAAAGAAACGATAGTCAACAATCCGAAAATGCCGCCGGAAGTAGTAAAACAAGTAGAACAGGCAGTGAGAGAAGCAACAATAAGTCAGCGTTTAGGCCAAGAAAGTGCAGGCCGCGAGAAATTAGTCCAAGCGATCACAAAGGCCGAACAAGAAGTCACGGCCCAACAATCCAAACCCGTAGCTATAGATCAAGGCAAAGCAGTACAAGATCAATTGAACCAAACGAAGGATCAAATAAAGCAAGAGCCTAATCTACAAAAAGCAATCGAAACAGTAAAAGAAACGATAGTCAACAATCCGAAAATGCCGCCAGAAGTAGTAAAACAAGTAGAACAGGCAGTGAGAGAAGCGACAATAAGTCAGCGTTTAGGCCAAGAAAGTACAGGCCGCGAGAAATTAATCCAAGCACTAACTCGCGCCGAACAAGAAGTCACGGCCCAACAATCCAAACCCGTAGCAATAGATCAAGGCAAAGCAGTACAAGATCAATTGAACCAAACGAAGGATCAAATAAAGCAAGAGCCTAATCTACAAAAAGCAATCGAAACAGTAAAAGAAACGATAGTCAACAATCCGAAAATGCCGCCGGAAGTAGTAAAACAAGTAGAACAGGCAGTGAGAGAAGCAACAATAAGTCAGCGTTTAGGCCAAGAAAGTGCAGGCCGCGAGAAATTAGTCCAAGCGATCACAAAGGCCGAACAAGAAGTCACGGCCCAACAATCCAAACCCGTAGCTATAGATCAAGGCAAAGCAGTACAAGATCAATTGAACCAAACGAAGGATCAAATAAAGCAAGAGCCTAATCTACAAAAAGCAATCGAAACAGTAAAAGAAACGATAGTCAACAATCCGAAAATGCCGCCAGAAGTAGTAAAACAAGTAGAACAGGCAGTGAGAGAAGCGACAATAAGTCAGCGTTTAGGCCAAGAAAGTACAGGCCGCGAGAAATTAATCCAAGCACTAACTCGCGCCGAACAAGAAGTCACGGCCCAACAATCCAAACCCGTAGCAATAGATCAAGGCAAAGCAGTACAAGATCAATTGAACCAAACGAAGGATCAAATAAAGCAAGAGCCTAATCTACAAAAAGCAATCGAAACAGTAAAAGAAACGATAGTCAACAATCCGAAAATGCCGCCGGAAGTAGTAAAACAAGTAGAACAGGCAGTGAGAGAAGCAACAATAAGTCAGCGTTTAGGCCAAGAAAGTGCAGGCCGCGAGAAATTAGTCCAAGCGATCACAAAGGCCGAACAAGAAGTCACGGCCCAACAATCCAAACCCGTAGCTATAGATCAAGGCAAAGCAGTACAAGATCAATTGAACCAAACGAAGGATCAAATAAAGCAAGAGCCTAATCTACAAAAAGCAATCGAAACAGTAAAAGAAACGATAGTCAACAATCCGAAAATGCCGCCAGAAGTAGTAAAACAAGTAGAACAGGCAGTGAGAGAAGCGACAATAAGTCAGCGTTTAGGCCAAGAAAGTACAGGCCGCGAGAAGTTAGTGCAAGCACTAACTCGAGCCGAACAAGAAGTCACAGCCCAACAATCCAAACCTGTAGCAATAGACCAAGGCAAAGCAGTACAAGATCAATTGACTCAAGCAAAAGATCAAATAAAGCAAGAGCCTAATCTACAAAAAGCAATCCAAACAGTAAAAGAAACAATTATCAACAATCCAAAAATGCCGCCGGAAGTAGTAAAGCAAGTAGAACAGGCAGTGAGAGAAGCTGGTAATTTAAGAATGATGGGGAAAGAGCAGCTTGGGTTGAATAAAATAAACCAAGTTTTACAACAAATCAATGAATCTACTAAAATCAGTGATTCTACATCAACTCATCAGATTAATGAAAAAGTTGGACAATTAATAAACAGTATTAAAAATAACCTATCTATTCCTAATATTGTTAATGAAGTAAAAGAAATGGTGAATAATAATAAATCTATTAGCCCCCAGCAGGTTAAACAGCTAGAGCAGGTTATTAATCAAGCAGATCAATTAAATGTAGCGTCCAAAGAGCGTATAAAAACTGCTCTTAATCAGGTTATAGATATGGATAATTCAAAAATTCCTAATGAAAAGAGTCAAGTTCAACAAAATGAGAGCAATAGAGAAGCTGCTAGGGCTAACACGACAACTCAATTACAAATGGATAGTATCAAACAAGCTGCTAAACAAATACAGAAAGAGCCTATTTTAGAAAAAGCACTAAATGATTTAAAATCTGAGCTTGGTAAAAATGAAAACTTAAGTCCAGATAAAAAAGAAAAGATAGAAAAAGCAATTAATACTTCATTAGAGTTAAGTAGTAAAGGCAGAGAGATGGCATCTAGACAAAACATTTCTAAAGCTTTACAAGAAGTAGAAACTGCAATACAACAGGAAAATAAAAATTATGTAGAAGATAGTTCTCCAAAACAAGTGGAGATGGAAGAGAAACGATGGGATAGTCAGTTACAAGCCATGGGCATCTCTTCAAAGGATATATTGGTAACAAAAATATCACAAAAATTAGCAGAGGCAACACATGAATTTAGAGATATAAAGAGAGAAATCTATCGGAATTTAGATAATGCGCAAAAATTAATGGAAAAGTATAAGGATTCAAGTATTCCGCAAGCATCCAAAATAATTGAAAGTACAATCGCTAAATTAGATCAAACAATTTTAAAAAGTGATTTAATGTTATATGCCGATATGCGTACCGAAAAACGATTACTCCAAGCGAGCTCTCAATTAGCAGAGGCAAAAAAATATCTCTCTAATGGAAATACTGCAAAAGCAACTGAAATTGTTTCAGAGGTGAAAAAGATGGTTGATAGTATTCAATATAAGCCGTCTGAACAAAAAATTGTCCACTATGTTTCAAAAAGTAGTGCATTATTAGAAGAAGTATCTCCATTGAAAAGTTTGGTAAGACAATCTGAAGATATTGGAAGGAATTATATATTAGAAGGAGAAGAGCCTTCTTCACGACAAATGTATGAAAAAATCCGCTCACTCGGTTTAAATCGAGAGAGTGATGTAGCCAATAAACTTGTTTCAAGTCATACACCAACCAAAGAACAAGAAGATAATCTAAAGACAACATTATTAAAATTGGCTAGCAGTGAAAATTTAGGTGATGAAACAGTAAGCAGGCAGGCGGAACAGGCACTAAACAATATTAACGGACAACAATTATTAAATAAGCAAGATTCATCTAGCCAATTGCAAAGTATGTTCTTTAATTTGCCCATGCTGTTAGGCGAGAAAAATGAGAACATACAAGTATTTATCAATTCAAAATCAAAAGGGGAACAAGTAGATTGGGAAAATTGCAATCTTTACTTTCTTTTAGAAACGAAGAAATTAGGAGATGTTGGAATTTTATTGAATGCAACAGATCGCAATCTATCCATCACCGTAAAAAATGATTCAGCAGATTTTGAAAAGAAAATGTCGCCACTATCTAAAATTGCGGTAGATCGTTTACAAGAGATTGGTTATCAAGTACAAAATATCCATTTTACGCATCTTACAAATCCTTCAGCTGATACAATAGAGAAAAAAGATAATAAAAGACTTGCCAGCGTTAATGATTTCATACAAGAGAAAGGAGTTAACTTACAAATATGAGCATGACAAGATATTATAATCAAAAAAATCGCTTTGAAAGAAATGGACCAGTTGCAGCAGTATTAAAATATGACGATAAAAGCACTGCCCCTTCTGTTGTTGCACAAGGGAAGGGAGCAGTTGCTCAACAAATAATAGAATTGGCCCAGAAAAATAATATCCATATGCAAGAAGACTCCTCTCTTGTTGCCAATCTATTAGATATGGACTTAGGAGATAGTATTCCTCCTCAATTATATTCAGTAATAGCAGAAATTCTTCTATTAATTGAAGAAATGAATAAAAAATATTAAAGAAATTAAAAGATGTTCCGATAAAAAAAACAGGAGCATTTTGGAGGTGGAAAATCATGGCTAACCTTATTTCAGAAGAAGTACTCTATCAAAAATCTCCACAAGAACTCACAGCATTATTATATGAAGCATGTCTAAATAATTTAGAAGAAGCAATTGAAAACATAGAAAATAAGGATTATATCCTCGCGAATGTAAAATTAAAGAAAGCTAATGACATTGTCTGGAGACTTGGCGCTGGGATTAACTATGAGGCAGGAATTATCGCCGATCAACTAGACATGTTATATAACTATATTGCAGGAAAACTTATTGATGCCAATTTAAAAAAAGATATATCCATTATCCAAGAAGTCAAAACGATAATAGAAGAACTACTTGCAGCTTGGTCTGTAAGCATGAAAGAAAAAACACCTAAGATAAATACTGGTCTTCGCCAAAAAACATTGGCATACGAAAAAAATATCATGACATATGATAAAAATTAAAACAAAAGGAGTATATTAAAATGAAAATTAATCACAATATTCAGGCACTAAATGCTTACCGTAATCTATATCAAAACCAATTCAATACTTCCAAAAACCTAGAAAGACTATCTTCTGGTTTAAGAATCAATCGTGCAGCCGATGATGCAGCAGGGCTTGCGATTTCAGAAAAAATGCGTTCACAAATTAAAGGTTTATCTATGGCAGAACGCAACTCACTTGATGGCGTTTCTTTAATGCAAGTAGCAGAAGGAGCAATGAACGAAGTACACTCAATGCTTCAACGTATGCGTGAATTATCAGTGCAAGCAGCAAATGACACAAATACAGATTCAGATCGTGAGTCTATTCAATTAGAAATTGATCAGTTATTAAAAGAGATTGATAGTGTTGCTGCTAAAACTGAATTTAATACGCGTAAACTATTAGATGGTTCTAGTGCGGTAGATACACAATTCCTTGTAGGAGAACAGGATAAAACAAATTTAAAGCAGGTTCCGACAGTAGTAGATCCTACCTTAGCAACTGGCAAATATGAAGTGGCAGTTTCGGGAACTCCACAATTTGTTAATACGTTAAATCAGCCAGGTGCTGGAATCAGTTCCTCAGATGTTCTTACAATGGATTCAGACAGTGACTTAGCATTAGGAGAATACTCTGTTGTAGTTACAGGATATCAGGATGATGGAACAAAAAGAAGCGCCAATATTGAAATTTTTGATCCAAGCGGATTTTCTATTGGACAGCTTGCGGCAGTAGTTGGTGAAGATGGAGCAGAAGAGACAATTGGAACAGAAACTGGCAAGCAAATAAAGATAGATACAACACAAATCACTGGAAACGGTACAGCAAAAGTTCAAATAGAATCTAAAGTTACATTATCTGTATCTAAAGTAAATGAAGATGATTCTACAACGCCAATTACTTTCTCGAAAGAGCTCATTACAAGAAATGGAGAAGTAGAGCACGGCGGATTGAAGTTATCTTTTGGAGCAAATGTTAAAGAAGGCGAATCGCAATTTGATTTAACAAACAAAGCCCTAACATTCCAAATTGGTGCCAATACAAATCAGAATTTAAATATTGATATCCCGCAATTAAGCACAGTAAAACTTGGAATAAATGATTTAAGTATTCTTTCAAATGATAGTGCAAGCAAAGCAATTTTCAATATTGACCAAGCAATTAATCAGATTTCATCTATTCGTGCTAAGCTAGGTGCTACACAAAACCGTTTAGAGCATACAATTAGCAATCTGCAAGTAACAAATGAGAACTTAACATCTGCTGAATCACGTATCCGTGATACAGATATGGCTCAAGAAATGACCGAGTTTACAAAAAATAATATCTTGAATCAATCAGCGCAAGCGATGTTGGCTCAAGCAAATCAATTACCAAATGGAGTTTTACAGCTTCTACAATCGTAATTATTAAATCTAAGCTAGTCCTGGTAAAAGATGGACTAGCTTTCTTCTTTTGGTTTTATGATAATATAGAAGGAAAACAATAAACCTAATTACAATTTTTCATCTCTTGTAAATCTAAATATATTTATAATTATTAAAGGGAGGTATATATTTGGAAGTTCAGAGAGTTTCGAGGACAACTACGGATAAAATAAAAAGTAAAGATAACTTGCCAGCGGAAAGTATTTCTTTTCAAGAAGTTATTTCTAAAAATCGTCAGCAGGCTGTTTATGAAAAATTATCAAAATTAGTAGAAGAAATTGAGGGACAAGGGAAGAAATTATCGGAACATCGTACGGTAGATGATTTGCGTAGATATAAAAAAATGGTAAAAGATTTTATGGATGAAGCAGTTAACAATGCCTTGAAATTAGAAGAGCAAAGTGGTTTTAATCGCAGAGGAAGAACGAAAGTATACAAGATCGTTAAAGAAGTGGATAAAAAGTTGTTGGAATTAACCAATACCTTATTAGACAAAGAAAAAAACGGTTTAGATATATTACAATCAGTTGGAGAAATTCAAGGGCTTTTAATTAATATTTATACCTGAATAAGTATTTAGAACTATTGCGGCAAGTGAATTCTCTGGGATTCTATGCTGCTTTTTTATTATATCGGGATATTTATCTAAATAGACATTAAATAAGAATAGGCTGGTTAGAATAGAAATAGGAATATCAGTCTAATTTTTATAAAAACAAGTTTTAGTCTTTAAAAGGAAAATTTTTGACCGATATAGAAGATAGAAGAACAAGAACTGAAAGATGAATATAGTTAAATTTCAATATATGAAACGGAAGGTCGAATTTTTTGTAGAGGAGTGTAAAAATGAAAATTAATAATTTTAATCCAGTAAATATGAACCCATATAAAAAACAAATGGAAAAAAATGCTGCTGCACAAAATATTAAAAAAGAAGATAAAGTGGAAATATCAAAAGCTGCGTTAGAACTTCAAGGTACACAAGATGAAGTTAGACTTGAAAAAATTCAGGAGCTAAAAAAACAAATTAGTGACGGAACATATCAAGTAGACTCAAAAGAAGTTGCCGAAAAAATTCTATCATTCTGGAAAAAGGGCTGAGGAAAGATAGGTGGAATTTCGGATGCAGATCGAAACGATTGAAGCTTCATTAAATGACATACTTTCCTTGCATGAAGATCTGTTGAAACTTTCTTTTGAAAAAAAAGACATACTTATTAAAGGGGATACAGATCAATTACGAGCAATAACAGGAAAAGAACAAAAGTTAATTAAAGCTATTCAAAAAAAGGATCAAGAATTGCAATGGAATTGTAATGGCTTTATAGGTAGTGAACAAAAGCAGACGACATTAGATGATGTTATAAAAACGGTTGACGATCAAACGAAAGATATATTAATGGAAATAAAACAGAAACTGGTAGAAGTGCTGGGGTTAATAAAAACGCAAAATGAGACAAATCAACAACTTATTAATCAATCTCTGCAATTTATTGAGGTCTCGCTTGACTTATTAAAACCCGATATAGACACCTATAATTACAATCGTTCAGAATCGAAAACATCTTATGAAAAAGAAAGATATTCGATATTTGAATCAAAGGTTTAGGAGGAGAATCAATGGTTTCAACCTTTATGGGCTTAGAAACTGCAAAGCGTGCTCTAACTACACAGCAATCGGCTATTGCTACAGCAGGGCATAATATTGCAAATGCTAATACATTAGGTTACACAAGACAAAGAGTAAGTTTAGCTGCTACACAAGGATATCCAGCAGTTGGTCAGAATAGTCCAGTGATGCCAGGGCATTTGGGGACTGGTGTTCAAGCTGATCAGATCGAACGGATAAGAGATAGCTTTGTAGATATGCAATATCGTAAAGAGTCTAGTAAATTGGGGTATTGGGATTCAAAGGCACAAATGCTATCACAAATGGAAAATGTTATGGATGAGTTATCTGGAACAGGGATTTCGAATAGTATGGATCAATTTTGGAATTCCTTACAGGATTTAGCGACAGAGCCAGAAAATGAAGGGGCAAGAAGAGTTGTTAGAGAACGCGGCTCTGCTCTTGTGGATACGTTTAAATATATGTATTCTTCATTAAAAGCAATTCAAAAAGATAACAGAAGTGAATTAGAAAATACGGAAGATAATATTAATAGTGTGTTAAAACAAATTAACCAATTGAATCAGCAAATAGGTGCTGTGGAGCCTAATGGTTATTTGCCTAACGATTTATACGATGAACGTGATAGATTGCTAGATTCTCTTTCTACCATGATGAATATTAAAGTAGAAGCTAAGTCAAGCGGCGGATTAGCTCGGGCAAGTGCTGAGGGATTATATGATGTATACATGGCAACGCCTGAAGGTGACATATTGACAGATTCGAATGGCCAGCCTATAAAACTTATAGATGCCTCAACAAAAACAGCAAATGGAATCCATATTCAATTTGATAGTAGAGATGAATTAGACAGTCCTGTTACCTCTATTAAATTTTTTAAACTGAATGATGATCCAACTGCTAAAAGCAAGTTTGACGGAATAGAAACAGATTCGGATGCGGATGCTGCAAATGGCCTGTACACTTTAAACGATTTCAAGGCCTTAAATAGTCAAGGTAAGCTGAAAGGCGTAATTGAGGGTTACGGTTACATGGAAGGTGGAGAAATAAAGGGCATATATAATTCTATGTTTGACGATTTAGATGAAATGGTCTATACGTTTGCAACTGCCTTTAATGAAGTTCACCGAAGCGGATATAGTTTAAATGAAATACAAGATGGAGTAGCAAAAGATATTGACTTCTTTAGTTTTACAGACAGTAATATAACAGCTGATAACCCGAAAGGTGCAGCTGCTAGTATTGTATTGTCTAAGGAAATTTTAGAGGATGTAGAGAATATAGCAGCGGCTACAGAAGCCTCTGCTGGAAATGGAACAAATGCACTAAACCTTGCGAAAGTAAAAGATTCTATTCTTGATTTTGGCGGAAATAAAACAAATGTCCAAGCCTTTTATCAAGGGATTATCGGTAAATTAGGGGAACAAGCTTCTGAAGCAAATAGGATGGAAAGAACTTCAGGAATATTAAGAGATTCTGTTGAACAAACAAGAATGTCTGTAAGTGGTGTATCAATTGATGAAGAGATGATTGACTTAATCAAATACCAGCAGGCATATAATTCAGCGGCAAGAATGATTACAATCGTGGATGAAATGCTTGATAAAGTTATTAATGGAATGGGTGTTGGAGGAAGATAAAAATTTCCATTTCCTAACTAATTAAAACTAGGAGTGTAATGGGCAAATGAGAGTAACACAATCAATGCTTACTAATAATAATTTGAAATACATTAGTAACAGCTATTCGGATTTACAAAGACTTTCTGATCAAATTACAACGGGAAAAAAAATAACAAAACCCTCTGATGATCCAGTTGTAGCCATGAAAGGGATGCGTTATCGTACACAAGTAGCGGAGATAAAACAATATCAGCGAAACCTTAATGAAGGATATAACTGGATGGAAAATGCTGATACCGCTCTAGATAGCGCGAATCAAATTTTACAAAAAATTAGAGAATTGACAGTACAAGCATCAAATGATACCTATGATGAAACAGCACGCAAGAATATTGTAAATGAAATTACAACATTACAAGAACAGCTGGTTACGTTGGCAGAAACAAAAGTAGGGGATAAGTATATTTTTAATGGCACTGATACAGCGTCTTCTCCAATGAATTTAAATCAAATAAATATGGATTTCGGTGGATTCCAGGCTGGCTTAGCAGACGGATCTATTAATCCTTCTGAATATGTAATAAATTATCAAGGGAATAATTACACCTATGATAGCACAGATAATATGTATAAAGATAAAAATGGATCTTCGATTAAAATCGATGAAAGTACGGGAGAAATCACGTATACCTATCAAGAAGAATTAGCATATAAAGATGGAGAAACAGTTGCTGTAGAAAAGAATTTAGATAGTGAAAGTATCGTTATTTCAAAAGATACTGCTGTTTCGACGAATTCAAATCGTGTGCTATTAGAAGTTTCGAAAGGTGTATCCATTCCTGTTAATGTCGTTTCAAATGAAGCTTTTTCATTAGATATGTTCGGCGGGATTGAGGCCATTAAGAAAATGATCTCGGATCCAGATGCAACAGGGAAGGAAATAACTAAATCATTAGATGCTATTGATGGATATATAAATAATGTGGTTTCTACACAATCCCAATTAGGAGCACAATTGAATCGTGCTGAAATGGTAGAGAGTAGATTGAAGCAGCAAGAAGTTGTTGCCAATAAAACCCTTTCTGAGAATGAAGATATGGATTTTGAAGAAGCGGTGATGGGCTACTTAACACAGCAAATGGTTCATAATGCAGCACTTCAAGTAGGAGCGCAAATTATTCAAAGATCATTAGTAGACTTCTTACGATAAGCTGTCCGATTGGATAGCTTTTTTCGTTTATAATAGAAGTAACTATAGATAGGATATCAAACGGAATTTTTCTTCTAGCAAATGTAAAGAATAAATTGAAAATAAGAATGGTGGTTATAAAGTGGAAATTAAAACGAAATTTCATGGGAATGTTGCTATAGAAAAAGATAAAATAATTCGATTTGAACAAGGATTACCTGGATTTGAAGAGGAAAAGGAATTTTATATATTACCTTTAGAAGGAGGAGCAGACCTTTTTGTACTTCAATCAGTAGCAACCCCCTCATTAGCTTTTGTAATGATTGATCCATTTTTGTATTTTAAAGAATACGCAGTGAAAATTCCCGAAGATGTGAAAGAGTTATTGAATATACAAGATACAAAGGAAGTAGTTATCTTTTCTCTATTAACTATTAAAGAAGAATTGAAAAGCATTACAGCTAATCTTCAGGGCCCTATTGTTATAAACGATAGATTGAAAAGAGGAAAACAAGTCATATTAGTAGATTCAGATTACCAAACAAAACATGAACTTTTTCTTTTTAAGGAACAAAAGGAGGGTTCTAAATAATGCTTGTATTAAAACGGAAAGTAAATCAATCGATAAAAATCGCAAATGATATTGAAATTACGATCCTTGCAATTGAAGGAGAGCAAATAAAAATCGGAATCGAGGCTCCCAAAAATATCGAAATACATAGAAAAGAGGTCTATGTAGCTATTCAAAATGAAAATAATGAAGCTGGAGATGCCTCCGTTGAGTTTATAAAAAATCTTACTAATCAAATTAGGAAAAAATAATTAGATTTTTATAGTCAATATACTAAACATAAATCATTGCCTGACGATATATTTAATAGAACGGCAATTCAAGAAGGCGGCCGACTACTTGAAATGACCGGCTAACCACATGGATGTGGAACTATTTATATTCAGGGAGGAAAACAAACAATGATTATCAATCATAACTTATCAGCGATGAATACATATCGCCAAATGGGTGCAAACCAAGCAAATGCTTCTAAATCTATGGAGAAATTATCTTCTGGTTTACGTATTAACCGTGCAGGAGACGACGCAGCTGGTCTAGCAATTTCTGAGAAAATGCGTGGACAAATCAGCGGTTTAAACCAAGCACAACGTAATGCTCAAGATGGTATCTCATTGATCCAAACAGCTGAAGGTGCTTTAAACGAAACGCATTCCATTCTACAACGTATGCGTGAACTTGCTACACAAGCAGCGAACGATACAAATACAGATCAAGACCGTCAAGAATTACAAAAAGAATTAAACCAATTAACTTCTGAAATTAACCGTATTGGTAACAATACTGAGTTTAACCAAAAGAAACTATTGAATGGTTCACAAGAACTTTCTGGTGCTGGAGCTGCAGCTGGTAAATATACTTCTGCTGCTGGTAATTTCAGTGGTGGTGGTATTAAACTACAAATCGGTGCTAACTCACTACAAAACTTCACTATCGACATTTTTGATATGCGTGCAGAAGCTCTTGGTGTTGCTGGTACTTCTGAGGGATCTGCTAAACTTAGCGGATCTTCAACTTTTAAAACTGTTGCAACTGCAAATGCTAACGAAACATTCTTTAATGCTAGTGGTGCTAGTACTACTGGACCAAGTGTAAAAACAGACAACGGAACAGTTATTTCTGCTGAATTAGTAAACAAATCAGAAAATGCTGTATTTGCATCTGGTAGCCAAAATAAATTAACAGATGTTGGAAATAAAGATGCTGCTCAAACTTATGCATTAGATATCCGTTCTCATAAAACTGCTACAGCATCTATTTCTGTAATCGATGCTGCGATCAGCCAAGTTTCTGCTGAACGTTCTAAATTAGGGGCATTCCAAAACCGTCTAGAGCATACAATCAGCAACTTAGGTAACTCTTCTGAGAACCTACAATCTGCTGAGTCTCGTGTACGTGACGTAGATATGGCGAAAGAAATGATGGAAATGACTAAGTCTAACATCCTTTCTCAAGCATCTCAATCTATGCTTGCTCAAGCAAACCAACGTCCACAATCAGTATTACAATTATTAGGATAATAAATAGCAAAAAAATGGCTACCGAATTCGGTAGCCATTTTTTTGTATCTGATGTTTTTATCTACTACGCTTCCAATATTTATATGCTTTTTTATTATTCAATTCTTGAGAATCATACCGATATAGTAAGTAGAACATATTGTTGGAGGTTGCTAAATGGAATTACACTTAACGAAGGAAATAATTACCTATGAAAATAGTGTCGAAAATATAGAAGTGCTGATACAAAAAATTAATGAAGACTTAGAAAAAAACAAATTGTATTTTAGCCACTTGATTATAAACGGTACGGAAGTCTATAGAGATTTTGAATATAAACTGACAGAGGATATCGGCAAAATTGAAAAGATACAATTAGTTACTAAAACAATAAAAGAATTTATTAGTGATTTAACGGTATCCCTAAATGAATACTGTGGGCGGGCTGTCCCTATTATTAAACAGCTTACAGAGCAATTCTATCAATCTCCAACGGAAGAATCCTGGGTCTTGCTTCAAGATTTATTGGAGGGGCTGAACTGGATTTATAATACGATAAAAGGAATTTGTAACATGGAGTTAGATGAATATAGAGAAAATCTCTTGTTGGTATCTAGTCACTTAGATAATGAATTACCTAACTTGTTAGAAGCAATAGAAAATCATGATTTTATCTTAATCGGGGATATTATTTCCTATGAAATTCTCCCTCAGTTTGAATCGATTATATCTATAACAGAAAAGACTTTTCGGGTTATAAAAAAATAGGAAAGAGCTAAAAGAATGTACAATAACTTATATTTTAAAAAAAAGATTTTGATTATTGGCGGTACAGGAACAATAGGCAAACATCTTCTAATGGAGCTATTAAAATGTGATCCTGAAGTTGTTCGCATCTTTAGCAGAGATGAATATAAACAATTTGAGCTCCAACAAGAGATGGGAAATAGAGCAAATATTAGATATTTAATTGGGGATGTTAGAGACCAGCAAAGACTCTTAATGGCTATGGAAGATATTGATTATGTTTTTCATTTGGCAGCTATGAAACATGTGCCTGCATGTGAATATAATCCCTTTGAAGCAGTAAAGACAAATGTCATCGGAACACAGAATGTCATTCAAGCGGCCTTAGATGCTGGTGTTGATAGAGTCCTGTTTACCAGCACGGATAAAGCCATTGCACCTACCAACGCTTATGGAGCGACTAAATTAACAGCAGAAAGACTAATTTCAGCAGCTAATTATCAAAAAGGGCCAAAAAATACAATCTTCAGCTCTGTTCGATTCGGGAATGTTATGGGATCTAGGGGATCGGTTATCCCATTATTTAAAAAGCAAATTATAGAAAAAGGGTATGTGACCGTAACAAATAAAGAAATGCTACGCTATATGATGACACCTAAGCAGGCGATATCATTAATGCTAAAAGCAAATTCAATCGCGTATGGCGGCGAAGTTTTTGTCTTAAAAATGCCTGTTATACGCCTGCAGGATTTAGTGGAAATCATCGTTGAAGAAATGGAGCAACAATACAACTCCCATCGAATTGATATTAAGGAAATAGGCTTACGTCCTGGTGAAAAGATGTATGAGGAATTAATGACCGAAGATGAAGGTCGAGTTGCATTAGAAACAGAGGATATGTTTATAATCAGGCCACCATATGGTGCGACGGACGGAGAATATCCTAATTTAATTACTCCCACATACGAAAAAATAAATCCAAACGAAGAAGAAGTAATATCAAAGGACACATTAAAAACATGGATAAGAGAAGAAAATTTACTATAAAACAGGAATTGATTGGGGGGAATCAGATGACGGGGGAAAAACAAACCATTCTCATGAATATGTTTCCTTATTTACGTAGTTCCTTGAGTGCTATGAAAGATAGTACGGATAAGAACAATATCGAAGTTCTGCAATCAAAGGTGGAGAATGCGCCAACGCTTTCTGTTACGATTGAGAATCGACCTTATTTTCTTCACAGTAAATATGATCCAAAGAAGGAAGCAGAAGTACTAATCGAACGTTATAAGGATGAATTGGATAAGTATGATCATGTTTTATTTTATGGTGTGGGACTTGGATATCATGTAGAGACGTTATTAAATAGATATCCTAATATGAATTATTCCCTGTTTGAACCAGTACCTAACGTATTTAACTATTTTCTTGAATCAAATAGATTAGATATGGTGGATTTAAGTCGGTTAAAAAATGTTTATATTGATACAGAACAAGATGATTCAAAAGAGTTTTTAATAAATATAATGGGAAATATCCAAGAAAGAATCATGCTGATAGCTTTACCAAGCTATGAAAGAATCTTTAAACAAAAGTTTGAAAAGTTTACAGAAGACTTTAAAGCAGCTGTTACAGCAAAGTATGAAAGCAATTATATTGACAATAAATTTAGTGCTCGCTGGACGTTGAATAGTTTGCTTAATTTGCCTGTTACCTTAACTAGCCCAAATATTTTAAGTGGTTTTGAGTCAGTGTTCAAAGATAAGCCACTTATTATTGTTTCTGCTGGACCATCATTAGAAGAAGAATACGAAAATTTAAGAAAAATAAAAGAACAAAAGACAGCATTTATTTTTGCGGTTGGATCAGCTAATAAAGCACTCATTGCCAATGGAATCATTCCCGATGCTGTTTGTACATATGATCCTCAAGATATTAACTATTCGGTATTTACAAAGATGCTAGAGGAAGATATAACGGATGTCCCCATGATTTATGGGACGAGCGTGGGTTTTGAAACATTGAAATATTATCCAGGTCCAAAACTGCATATGATAACGAGCCAAGATACTGTTTCTCCATATTATATAAGTAACCAACAACAGAGTATGAAACGAATAAATGATGCTCCAACGATTGCTGCTATAACACTTCAGTTAGTTTGTGAACTTGGTTGCAATCCTGTTATTCTAGTTGGACAAAATTTAGCATTAAAAGGGGAAGCTGTATATTCTACTGGTATCAAGGAAATTAAGGAAGAAATTGTTAAAGATAATTTTGTTTTAGTTGAAGATGTACATGGAAATCTAATTAAGTCGACTAAAGGATTTATCAATATGAAGAATTATTTGGAACAATATCTATCTTCTTACAAAAATATTGAAGTAATAAATACTACGAATGGCGGAGCAGCTATTAAAGGATCTAAATTTATACCACTAGAAGTTGTTATGGAAAAGTATTTAAAAGATAAGGTTGTCGAAAAGGAATGGTATAAAAACTCAAAATCACCTTCTTATAATATAGATACTTCTATAAGTAAATCTAAATTAATGGAACAATTTATACAACAGTATCGACAGCTGCATAAGCAACTAATCAACTATCTTCAGGAAATGGAAGCACTAGTTAAGAAAAATCAGATTAAAAAGCTTAACTCAACGATAAATGTATTTAATGAAAAAATGAAAAAGCTTTTTAATAATGAGTGTTATCAAATATTTATACATCCTATTAATCGCATACAGTATCAAGCGTTAACAATTAAAGCAGCAGAAATGAGAAAAGTAGAGGATGTTGTTCAAAAAGCAAGGCTTGTAATCGATTCATTTTCACCTTATTTAGATAGATGTAAACAGACTTTGGAGCAAATATCAGGATGTATCTATGATGTTCATCACAAAATAGATAGTACTGGATCGTCTGGACAATTTTATCCTGCTGATTGTGGTGTATTCTATTATGAGGGGAACTGGATTAAGGAGAGTTACTCTCCTGGTAAAACCATTGATTATTTTGTTAAACAAATGGTTTCAAAAGGCACTGCTATTATTAGATTTAAGTTTACTGGAACTAAGTTGAAGCTATTTGGCTCAAAAGGTAAAATTGATTCCAAAAAATTTGAGTTAACCATCGATGGTCACACTGAAAGTATTTCTGTAAATAACAATATTTTTCATGGTGATCCCCTCAAAATAAATGCAGTGGTGTTTGAAAAGGATAATCTATCCAATAGTGAGCATCATGTAGTAGTTCGTTTTACAGATGAAAACAGCTTCTGGTTTACTGGAGTAGAAATAGATCAAGCAGGTCGATTATTTCATATTAATGAAGTAACTGATATCAATCATTTAGAAATAGGAAAAAGAATTCGGTGTCATTATAAAGCTCAGTATAATACAGTGGGTGAATTTAGTGACTTTGGGCAAGAAACAAAAGAATTTATACCTCCTGAGTCTGCGGCATTTCCTGATGGAGATTTTTATTTTATTATGGTAGATGAAGTTGATGGAGAGAAGAAGTTGATTGCAGATCGAGTTATACAGAATTATGTGTCTTGGACTACCTTAGATTCGAATCAAGGAAGTGTTATTATTTCTAAGGGAGATCTTATAATTAGAAGCCTTGTAGATAGTAAGGATGCGAAAGATGTGTTAAGTGAATGGAATAAATATATAGTTTCATCTTCAGATCATTTATCTTGGAATTACCATAATGTATCCTCTTGGACAATGACAAGGTCTGAAGAAAATCAAGATAGATGCATTTCTAGAGGCGGTTCTTTTGTAGAGAATTATTTAGTGAATGAAAATAATCATATAGATAAAGTGATCCCACATAGAGGGTATAGACCAGTATTATTATTAAAATAGTTTGAGTAATCATTGTGTATACGAAAGAGTGCCATTATTAGTGTTATTATAAAGTACGCAATGATGAAACCACTGTCGAGAGTAAGTAGTTTAATTATGGTTTCATATCACTTTATGATAGACCGATGAATAATTATTTTAGCCCAATTGGAGATAATGATAATATTATTATTTGTAAATAAGTATGCACTTACTTATTTTAAAAGGAGATAAAATGCAAAAGGTTCTAGCTGTGATTCCAGCACGTTCTGGATCAAAATCTATTAAAGATAAAAATATTCGTTTATTGAATGGTATGCCAATGCTTGCATATTCTATCAAACATGCACTTGCTTCAAAAAAAATTGATCGAGTAATAGTATCGACAGATAGTGAAATTTATGCGAGAATTGCCAAACAGTATGGAGCAGAAGTTCCATTCATTAGACCTGCCTCCATATCGACAGATACCTCTTTGGATATTGAAGTATTTCAGCATGTTTTAGAATACTTAAACAATGAGGAAATGTATAATCCTGATATTATTGTTCATTTAAGACCAACTTATCCCATTAGAAATGTGCAAGATATAGATAATATGATAGATATGATGATCAATGATGAAACAATAGATTCTGTAAGATGTGTTGCTCCAGCAAAAGAACTGGCATATAAGATGTGGCGTATGGATGAAAATCAAAAAATTACTCCTTTGCTCTCTGATATTCCAGAAGCATTTAATATGCCTAGACAACAATTACCGAAAATATATTACCAAAATGCATGTATTGATGTTATACGAGCAAGCACAATTACAGAAAAAAAATCGATGTCGGGTAAGAATATTAAAGGGTATGAGATGACACATAATTTTGATATTGATACAGAACAGGATTTTTTAAAAGTAGAAAAATATATGCGTTTATTAGAGGGAAATAAAAAAGTTGTTTTTCCGAGTAGAATATAATTTTTTAATTTAGGAGAATTAAGTTATAACAAATGAAAAATAGTACAGATAATAATAGAATAACTGTGCATTAAAAGACTGATTAGTGAGTCTATGTGATAACAAAGTGATAGATATCTATTAACAGTTTTTTTGAATAAATAGAATGGAGGAGATTAAGTGAGTAGTATATTTGATGATTTGATTATTTTTGAAATGGCGAACAGTCATCAAGGCAGCGTAGAGCATGGGATTAATATCATTAAAGAAATGGGTAAAATAGCTCGTAAATATAATGTAAAAGCCGCTGTTAAACTTCAATACCGAGATTTAGACACATTTATACATCCGGATTTTAAAATAAGAGAAGATATTAAGCATATCCCAAGGTTTATGGGAACTCGATTATCTTTTGAACAATTTTGTGAGTTAATTAATGCTGTTAAAGATGAAGGGATGGTAACAATAAGTACTCCTTTTGACGAAGAGGGTGTGAAATGGTGTGTTGAGCAAGGGTTAGATATTATTAAAATCGCAAGTTGTAGTGCATTAGATTGGCCATTACTAGAAGAAGTTGTACAAACGGGAAAACCACTTATAATATCAACAGGTGGAAAAACTGTATCAGATATTGATAAAATTTACAATTTCTTCACGCACAGAAAAAGTGAATTTTCACTGTTGCATTGTATTGCAGAATATCCTGCTCCACTAGGAAATCTACAATTAGATTTTATTGATCGAATGAAAAAACGCTATCGAAACATAACGATTGGCTATTCAGGGCATGAAGATCCTGATGATCATATTGTATCGATGTTAGCCTTTGCAAAAGGAGCTAGAATATTTGAAAGGCATGTTGGACTTCCAACCGATTCAATTACATTAAATGCATATTCTATGAATCCTGAACAAGCAGATAAGTGGGTTAAATCTATTATAGATGCCCAGAATATGTGTGAACTAAAAAAGGAAAACACAAAGTATATTAGTCAAGAAGAGATAGATTCACTAAATTCATTAGCTAGAGGTGTTTTTGCAAAAAAACAGCTTGCTAAAGGTGAAGTAATTTCAAAAGAAGATGTTTTTTTTGCAATGCCATGCCAAAAAGGGCAACTTGTAAGTGGAGACTTTTATGAAGGAATGGTTGCGACAAGAGATTATCAAATAAATGAAGCTGTTTATGAAAAAAAATACATTTCTGATGTAAAAAGTGCTAGAAGTGTCATTCATGATGCAAAGGGAATGCTTTTTGAAGCTGGAATTGCTCTAGGAACAGATTTTGAAGTGGAGTTATCACATCACTATGGAATGAAAGAATTTCGACAAACAGGTGCGATAATTATAAATATTGTAAATAGAGAGTATTGCAAAAAGTTAGTTATTGTTTTACCTGGTCAAAAGCATCCTAGTCATCTTCATAAAATTAAGGAAGAAACTTTCCAATTATTATATGGTGATCTAGAAATGGAGATTAATGGGCAGAAGATATTTATGCAACCAGGAGATATGCAGACGGTTTTAAGAGGACAACCTCATTCATTCTCTTCCAAATCAGGGGCAATTTTTGAAGAAATTTCAACCATGCATATAAAAGGAGATTCCTATTATCAAGATATTGAAATCTCTAAAAAAGATCCTATAGAGCGTAAGACAATCATTAAGGAATGGTGACAGGTATAAAAAAATGTGAGCTATGTCATGGTAACAAAATTGTATACATCCTCGAGTAAGAGATAATGAAGGATTACAATTACTGGAATGTGCAAATTGTGGGTTAGTTTTTTTATCATCCTTTAAACATATTCCTGAAGAGTTTTATGAAAAATCTATTATGCTAATGATCAAGTGAATTTTAAAAAATATCTCAACATTTTTATAAAGATGATCAGCGCCGTTCAGATGGATTAAGGGAGAAAGTTACCAATAAAAGGGTGTTAGATTTTAGTTGCGGAGCTGGAGGTTTTCTTCATCTAATAAAAGATTTTGCAGAGGAGGCTGTTGGTGTAAAACTAGATGAACATATAAATGCATCTATTAATGAAGAAGGGATGCGGTGCTTTAAAAATATCTCAAAAGTTGAAGGTAAATATGACGTAATAACTCTATTTCATGTACTAGAGCTTTTAGTTAATCCAAAGTGTATTTTGAATCAATTAAAACAATATTTGAGTGTGAGGGCTTAATAATTATTAAAGTCTAAACTCAGTAGTTGAATTATTGAT
Source organism: Niallia sp. FSL M8-0099 (assembly GCF_038006945.1). Classification (NCBI taxonomy): domain Bacteria; kingdom Bacillati; phylum Bacillota; class Bacilli; order Caryophanales; family Bacillaceae; genus Niallia; species Niallia sp. FSL M8-0099. The sequence continues at coordinate 619,788 of NZ_JBBOWF010000002.1, read as the reverse complement.
ATTGAATAAAAGTAGGGGAAATTGCAGATTTTACATATTGGAGCTGTCATGTTTACCTATATAATGCTTATACTTTGAAGCTTCTAGTAGAACAAGCCGGCTTTTAAGTGAAATTAATCAAATAAAAACAAAGATATCCTCTTAGTAATCATCTTTATTGGCTATCAAATAATAGTACAAGTGGACACAAAGAGAGGAATTTTTTAAATAATCATTTAATTGATTTGGAATATGAAAATTTGCTTGCTTCTATCGGAAAGTATGATATTTTGTTGACGGAGTTATCCTTATAAGAAGAATAACTTTTGTGAATCAATTGGGGAATGATGGAAATACAGGTATCTGTAGGGTGATATTATTGAATGTTAGAAGTGGGTAAACCCACGTATTATTTTTTGATAATATTAATAAAAAAGTGGGAAATTGAAGGCATTTGCTTGCTTAGCTTATTACAAAAATCATCTGGTGGAATGCTTTTTATATGAGAGAGTTCATCTGCATTATATAATGAATAAATAGTTAAATAACTGCTAGGAGTTAGGATTATGACATATATGTTGTTCGGAGCATCTGAATCTGGTAAAGAAGTTTTGTCTTTTTTAAACGAATATGTACTTGATATTAAGATTTCTTGTTTTCTTGATAATGACATAAACAAAAAGTTTTACAAGGGGTTAGTGGTTAAACATCCAGATCAAGTGATGTTAAAACAAGGTTGTGATGTAGTTATTATAACTAGCCAATACTACAATGAAATTAGAAAGCAACTTTTGAGTAAAGGTTTAAGAGAAAATATTGATTTTTTTAATGGTACCATTTTATATAATTTAAGCATACAGTTAAAACAAGTAAAAGATAAATTTTATCAATTAAGCAAAGAAGGTATTAAATACTCCATAGTAGGAAATAAAGATTTAGGATTAAAAAAGACGAGTGATACTATTTTTCTGCTTGGAAGTGGTTCTTCTATAAACAAAATAAATGAAGTTCAATGGGAGCATATTCGACAAAATGATTCATGGGGTTTTAATTATTGGCCGGTTCATGACTATAAGCCAACCTTTTATTCCTTTGAAATTACTCCTAAAAAAAATAAGATTCTTCTTACGAATATGGTAAGTAATTATATTAAGAAAATAAATCATAATGGTTCTTATCCACTTGATTTCATAAAAGATATTATTCATTATAGTTCTGGGGATTTAAATGATTTGAAAAACAGCGTAACAAAAGTACCATTTGTGAAAGATGCCTTTTTACCTATTAAAGATGAGCAAGAAATGGAAAGTACTCTTGTATTGCTAGATAAATTAAAATTATTAGATAATGATATAATATATAGATCAGTTGCTTCTATTGTAACTTTAACTTTAATTGCAATAAAATTAGGATATAAAAATATTATTCTTTGTGGGATTGATATGAATGATAGTAAATATTTCTATTTTGAAACAGACTATTATAAAAAAAGAAAATTTTTATTACCGGAACAATCCCAAAAAAATTCTAGCCTTCCTCATGAGACAATGCAAAAAGATGGCGAATTATTGGGGGCGGATAAGATTTTAAAGATTATTAACAATAAGTTTGCTAAACCAAGAGGAGTAAATATATACGTTGCTAATAAATCATCGGCTCTTTATCCAGATTTTATTTTATATGAGGATTGGTATAACTAGAATTTATTATATTTTAGAGTTAAGACTCCCACTATTTAGCCTTAGGTGGGATTTTCTAAATCAGAGTACTATCTGATTTCTCAGCGTTTTTAGATTGCTGACAAAAAATTTACTTTGGGGATAAAGATAAATGAAGGATTTTTTGAATGAAATTAGATAAGATAAGATTTCATTATGAATTTTCTAATTAAACAATATATGATTTTTGGAAATTTTTTGTTATAACCAATGATGAAGGTGTGGGATAAATGAGCAGTTTTAGATCAGACAAGACATTACATAACATTGATATATCTGATATTAAAATAGCTAGTTTTGATATTTTTGATACATTAGTATATAGACTTTGTGCAGAGCCAAAAGATATATTTTATAAAGTTGGTAAAGCTGCAATTGAGAAATACGGAGAACATTTTTTTTATTCACCTAAAACCTTTCAATCAATTAGATGTTTTGCTGAGGAAAATGCTAGAAAAGCACTTAATCATAAAAACGATGTAACATTGGAAGATATTTACCGATTTTTACCGTTTTCTGATGAACAGAAAACCTTTTTGATGAAAGAAGAATTGAAACAAGAATTAATGAATCTTGTTCTGAACGAGAGAGTATATTCTTTTTTAAAATATTGTTATGAAAAGGGAAAAAAAATAATTCTTATTTCAGACATGTATTTATCAAAAGAACAGTTAAAGTATCTTCTTTTAAGTATAGGCATGAACACAAATATATTAGAAGATGTTTATGTATCTACAGATTTTAATCTAACCAAAGCAAAAGGAGATTTATTTGATAAAATATTGTCACTTTATCCAAATGTTATGCCAAGTTCTTTTTTGCATATTGGAGATAATTATGGTTCTGATGTTATAAATGCTCAATTGAAAGGGATGAAAGCTATACATTATAGTCCCATTCTAGAAAATATGTTTAGTATATATGAAATAGAGTCTTCATTATCATTAACTCCTATTGATGAATTAAGGTCCCTTCGTAAACTTGTAGGTCATACTGCAAAATATAAAGGTGAAGAGTTACGTTGGTATCAAATAGGTGCGCAAATATTTGGACCTGTTTATACTTTATTCAGTGAGTGGATAGTTGAATTTGCAAAAAAATCTGGTAAAGATACTATTTTGCCCTTAATGCGTGAAGGCCTATTATTGTCTAATCTAGTAAAAAATACTGTAGAAAATGAAGGGCTTAATATTCAAGTAGAATCACTTTATATTTCAAGGAAAGCGACATTTTTAGCTGGGTTTGAAAAAATTGAAGAAAAAGATGTATATATTGTTTTAAAGAGAGAACTATTAAAATTAAAAGATTTGTTCAATCTATTTCTTTTACCTTTAGAAAATACCATATTTCTTAAATATGAAAACATAACAATAAAAGAATCTATGAGTTTAATAAAAGATGGAAAAAGTCTATATGAGCATTTAAAGTTATTTTTAACACAGAAAGATATTTTAAGAAAGATGAATGAAAATACTACTGAACAAAAGAATTTGTTAAAAGAATATATTTTAACAGTTGCTAGACACAAAAGTTTTTTAACCGTGGATATTGGTGGGAATGGAACGATTCAAAATGAGATAAACAAAGTAGTAGCAGATCTTTTGAATCCTCAGCACTTATTTCTGGCTGGAACAAAAAAAGCTCTGGAAGGAACTGCAAAAGGGAAACAGTTTATATCTTGGCTAGGTTTTTCGGATGAATATCCAAGAATGGTGAAAGAATTTTTTAGAAGTCCTGAAATTATTGAGGCAATGACTAACATTATGCAAGCGGGAACAAGTCATTACGCGAGATTGTCTAAAGAAAATTCTGTAGTTCCGATTCTTAACTCCATTGAATATCCGAAAGAACAATGTCATTTTCAACATGTTTGTTGGCAAGGTATACTAGATTTTCAAGCAGAATGGTTTAAGGTAAAGGAAAAATATCCTATTAAAGACAGTCTTTTGAAGAAAAGAGAGGGATTTCTGGCTGTTTTTCATAGGCTTATTACACTTCCAATGGAAGATGAAGCTAGGATGTTAGGAAGTCTTATACAAGATGATCAGGTGCATTATTCAAGGTCATTGTCCATTATTCGTGAAGAAGATGTAATGAAGGCAAAGGAAATGGGATTAAAGGGTTTTTTAATAGAATGCAGTGAAGGGTACATGAAAAATCAGGTATATTGGCCGCAAGGTGTTGTGGCGCATGTAGATTCAAAAATGCTATTACAGCAATATTGTAAGAACATACTTAAAGACAGAGTTTTAGTAGACATTATTAAATTAGTAGAAAATATTGATAAGAATCAATATAAACATATAACTATATATGGCGCTGGTGAAATTGGAATGAAAGTATTACAAATTGCTGAAATTTATAACTTACCGATTCAAAGTTTTATTGACAAGAATTATGTCAATATGAAAAATGGATTTTATGGTCTTCCTGTACACAGTCTTTCATCTGAATCAGAATACGCAGACATGATTATAATAGCTTCGAAAGCCTTCAAGGATGAGATTCGGGAAACAATTATAGAATTCTATGCGAGTAAAAAGATACCGAGAATTATCGAGGTATAATAATAATAAACGGAGAGTTTTTTATCAACAAACTATCAGACATAATTTATTTTTTTGGGTCCCTAAAGTGTTTGAATTTACAGCACCTAAGTTCGTTGGTTTCTTAAGTGAAATGTAACGGAAGTAGAAAGAGTAACACTATAATGTAACAAGGCTTTTGTTACAATTTATTAATTGTAGTTATTATGTATTGTTAAGAAATTCAGCTTAATGTAAAAATTAACTGGTGGAAAAATAGAAAAATTCTTAGATTAGGAATAAATATTCTATATTGAGAGGGTGAAATGAACTTGCAGGAGTTATGGAGGCTAGATTACCAACTTAGCCATTTGGAAAGTATTATTAAAAAAGCTGATATTATATCATTTGATATTTTTGATACATTACTTTTACGTTTAGTTGCTGAACCAACGGCCTTATTTATGGAACTGGGGAAAGCAGCAAAGGAAGAGGGATTGTTTAAGAGAGATCTATCTATTTTTGAATTTAAACAAATTCGGATTCTTTCAGAGCAATTAGCTAGAAAAGAAAAAAGAGAGAAGTTAAATAAAATAGAAGAAATAACAATATATGATATTTACAGACAAATGCCAGATATTTTTGACAAGAATGCTTTAATAAATTTAGAATTACAGCTAGAGAATAAATATTGTTATATCAATCCAGTTATTTACAGTTTAATAAAATTTTGTAAAAAAAATAACAAAAAAATATATTTGATTTCTGACATGTATTTATCTTCAAAGCAGATAAAAGAGATAATTGCATTTAATGGATTTGATTTTTCATTAGTAGATGAAATAATCTCTTCATCAGAATATAAGGTAACAAAGCAAGAAGGAAAATTATTTGAGGAAATCAAAAATAAATACTCTTTAAGTTATGAGAAATGGATTCATATTGGGGATAATGAGCTAGCAGATGTTCAACAAGCATTATATTATGGTATAGAAGGTACTGTCTATAATGCAAAAGATAAAAACAATGGTTGTTTTCAATATGAAAAAATTATGTATGGGGATTTATTACCTGAGATATACAGTTTAAGGAAAATTTCAAGCAATTTACACCATAAATATAATGAAGGTGAGAAATTTTGGTATCGTCTTGGAACACAAGTAATGGGTCCTTTTTTATCATTATTTGCAGAATGGATTTTAGATATTGCTGAAAAAGAAAACATTCAACAGATTCGACCTTTTATGAGGGAAGGTATTCTTTTAGAAAAAGTACTCAAGGAAGCAGCAAAAGCAAGGAAACTTGATATTGACATAGCTTGTTTATATGTTTCTAGAGAAGCCACATCCTTTACGTCTATTAAAGAAATAAATTTAGATTTTATAGAAAGTTTCTTTGATAGGAGAGGTTACACGATAAAAGAATTACTACAAAAATTTAATATTCAAGAAATACCGAAAGTTTTCCAATCATTTTTAGAGATAAAATTAAAGGAAGCTTCTAACATTAATATAGATAATAGAACGTTGAAACAAATAGTTATTCAGTTTCTAATGGAGCAAGACAATAAAGATATTTTATTAGAGTTAAATAAAAAGGGTCAATTGTTTTACAAGTATTTAGAGCAAAATATTGATCTATCAAAACCATTTATTACAGTAGACTTAGGTTTTAGAGGAACTATACAAGATAATATTGATTTGCTGTTAAAAACTAGGAAAGTTGATTTTCAAAGTACACACTTAATGGCAACTGGAACCGAAATAGTCAAATATAAAATTCAAAAAGGAATGGATATAAGAGGCTTTATGGGGAATGCTGGAGAACACTCTGATTTAATAAAATATATACTAACAGAGCCAGCTATTATTGAAGAGCTTCATATGGATGAAACAGGATCTACCTTATATTATATAGAAGAAGCAAATAAAGTATTACCTTTTTTGGAAGAAAACCAAATACCAAAAAAAGAAATTGAATTAAAAAAAGTTTGTCAAAGAGGTGTTTTAGATTTTCAGAACCAATTTTTAGAATTAAGTAAAAAAAAGCCTTTTATAAAAGAAAAATTGTTAAAAGATAAACGACAAATATGTAAGGTAATTGCAAGGTTATACACTTTACCTACATTTGAAGAAGCATCTAATCTTATTCATTTACATCATGACGATAACTTTGGATCTAAAAGTGTTGTTAGCTTATATAACGAAGAGGATTTTGATAAGTTAGAACATTTAGGAATTGAAAAATTCTTAGAAGTAGCTAAATTCAATCAAATTCTGTGGCCTGAAGCAAAAGTTACAATAAAACACCCAGGTTTTCTAATTTATAAGACAATTAGAACCAGTGATCAATTACCTCAATATATGATAGAAACGATGCAATGTGCAAATAAGCTGGCATATAAGAATGTAAAGGAAGTAGTGATTTATGGTGCCGGAGAAATAGGTCATGCATTAATAGAATCGTTAAAGCTGTTTAATATTGAAGTATTAGCATTTATAGATAAAAAAGAATCATTGTGGGGAAATACTATTGATGGAGTAGAAGTAGTGTCAGTAAAAGAAGCTCAAAAGCTAAATTTTCAGCACGTTGTTATCGCCTCTTTTCTTTTTATAAATGAAATTAAGCAGACGATTTTTCAAAATTTTTCTGATGTTCAGATTTATGAAATGGACAATATACAATAGGGGCTAAAAGGAGAATCATCTAATATAGAAAGTGAGGTTAACATGAATCCACTAGTATCAATAGTAATGCTTTCTTGGAATAGAATAGAAGATGTGAGAGAAAGCTTAACTAGAATTCAGGAAATAAATTATGATTCATTAGAAATTATTGTAGTCGATAATGGTTCAACAGATGGTACACAGGAAATGGTGGAGAGAGATTTTCCTCATGTTCATTTGCTGAGAATGTATAAAAATGTAGGAATTGAAGCATATAATATTGGTTTTGAAAATGCAAGAGGAGAGTTTATCGTCATTATTGATGATGACTCTTTTCCTGAACAGAATTCCATACAACGAATGGTAGATCGCTTCAATGAGGACCCCGAACTTGGAGTGGTAGCTTTTGACGTACGGAACTTTTATCAATATGATGATATGAGAAGAGACAATATTGTGGAGTCTACAACTAAAATAGACTCAAATCAGTATATTATGAGTTTTAATGGTGCTGGTGCTGGTGTAAGAAAGTCAGTTTTTAAACATGCTGGCTATTATCCAGAAGAGTTCTTTCTCTATCATAATGAGTTAGATGTTGCTTATCGCATTTGGAATAATGGATATAAAATTCAATCCTTCTCAGATATTATTTCTTATCATAAATATTCACCAGTAAATCGTAGTTCATGGAGAGCACCATTTTATTATACAAGAAATGCATTTTGGATTATGTGGAAAAACTATCCAATAAAAATTGCCATTCGCGAAACGTTATTTTTCTTGCAGAAGTGTATTTTTTATTCACTGGAGCAATCAACGACTATTTACCTTAAAGCTTTTCTATCTGCAATTTTTGGCATTAATCAAATAAAAGATAAACGGATTCCAATCAAGAAGGAAATTGTGCATAAAATGCGGGCATCTTTAGACTTAGCGTTTACTTTTTACCGTTAGAAAGGATATAGGATGAAAAAATTATTAATTATCCGTTCTGTTCCGATACAGCAATTAGATAATAATCTTCCAGAAATAAGAAAAGAATTTCCAGACCATGAAATAACACTTTTAACCCATTCACATGGGATTAAGTTGGCAGAAAAATATAACGAAGTGAATAAAATTATGGTTTATCCTTTTAAGGCTAAATTTTCTCCACGTATAAAATGGGCTGAATTAGATACTATGTCTTATGATATTGTTATTGTTCCTGTTGCTAACTTAACAGGAGCTGGTTTTTTTAATGTCCTATTATTTAGCTTGAAGATTAGAGCAAAAGAGATTTATATGTGTAACTTAGTTTCAAAAATAGTCAAAATAAATAAATCAAAGTTAATTGCTAAATCCATTTTTCATGGGTTTTGGATGTTCCTTTCATCTATTGTAACGATAGTACTATCTATTCCATTAACGCTTATATTGCCACTTATTTTGAAGAAATTAGAAAAGAATAGTTGAGGTTGTGAAGATATTGTTTGATTATATTGTAATTGGAGCAGGTTTTGCAGGTACTGTAATAGCGGAAAGAATAGCAAGAGTAAATAATAAAAAGGTTCTCTTAATTGAAAAGAGAAATCATATTGGCGGGAATGCCTACGATACTTATGACCGGTCTGGTTTATTAGTTCACCAATATGGTCCCCACATTTTTCATACTAAGTTGAAAGAAGTATGGGACTATTTGTCTGAACATACAGAATGGTATCTTTATCACCACAAGGTATTAGGGAAAATAGATGGAAAAGAAGTTCCTATTCCATTTAATTTAGATTCTCTAGATCAATTATTTCCAAGTGAAATGGCGAAAAGATTAGAGAAAAAATTAATAGAAAACTTTGGTTTTAATGTGAAGGTTCCGATTTTAAAATTAAGAGATACGCAGGATAAAGATCTTCAATTTTTAGCTGATTATATTTATGAAAAGGTATTTTTGAACTATACAATGAAGCAATGGGGTTTGAAGCCAGATGAAATAGACCCATATGTTACTGGCAGAGTACCTGTTTATATTTCTAGGGATGATCGCTATTTTCAAGATCCTTTTCAGGGGATACCGAAATATGGTTATACTAAATTATTTGAGAGCTTGCTAAACCATCCAAACATTAAATTAATGCTGAATACAAATTATAAAGAATTAATAGATATAGATATGAAAGAAAAGAAGATATATTTTGCTGAAAAGGAGTATACCGGGAAAGTTATTTTTACCGGAAAGATTGATGAATTCTTTCAATATAAATATGGAGAGTTACCTTATCGATCTTTACAATTTCAATTTGATACGATTCAAGAAGAGCATTATCAAAAGGTTGGTACGATAAATTATCCGAATGATTATGATTTTACAAGAATAACGGAGTTCAAAAAATTAACTGGGCAAAATCATCCATATACATCCATTGTCCATGAGTATCCAGTTAGCTATGATAAAGATGTGGAAGGCCGAAATATACCTTATTACCCGATACCCAAAGAAGAAAATCATAAAATATATAAGCAATATAAAAAAGAGGCTTCTTTATATGAAAATGTTTATTTTCTTGGAAGGTTAGCTGAATACACATATTATGATATGGATGCAGTTGTAGCAAAAGCTTTAAAAGTATTTAGAAATAAATTAAGTAGTAAATAAAAAAGGCTTGAATTCTCAAGTCTTTTTTTGTTTAATAAACGCTCAACTTTTCCGATAATAATAATGATGATAACAGAACGATAAAAAGGAAGTTTTAAAATGTTTAATCATAAAGCCTATATATTTGATTTGGATGACACCTTGTATTGTGAGCATGATTATGTAAAATCAGGATTTTACAGTGTTGCTTCCTTTCTAGCAAAAGTGAATCCTTTTCTCGATGAAGAAGAATTGGCCGAGCATTTTATAAGGGAATGGAAACAAAACGGACGAGGAAAGGTATTTAATCATGTCTGTGACAGGTATGGTATTCAAGTAGATGTAAAGCAATTAGTAGATGTATATCGTAAGCATGAGCCTTCTATTCATTTATACGAGGACGCTGTTTTATGCCTAAAGAGATTAACGGAAAAGAAGATTCCCATTGGTATTATCACAGATGGGAATTCATCCATGCAATGGAATAAGTTAAGAGCGTTAGGGTTAGATAAGCAAATTCCCTCTATTATTGTTACGGATGATTTAGGTGGTTCTGAGTTTTGGAAGCCTCATCCTCTCGCTTTTCAGAGGATGAGCGATTGTTTAAAGGTGGATATGAAAGACTGTGTATATATTGGGGATAATCCCAATAAGGATTTCGTAACGGCGAAAAAATTAGGTCTCCATACGATCCGTATCGTAAGAGAAATTGGAGATCATATGCAGACAAAACTTGATCAAGGTTATGAAGCAGATAAAAAGATTTATTCCTTAATGGAAATAAGATAGGAAACAGGTGAAAACATGAAAGTTATCGCTATACTACAAGCGCGAATGGGATCGACAAGATTGCCTGGCAAGGTGCTATTACCATTTGGACATACGAACGTGTTAGATTATGCAGTTTCAAGATGCCAGGCAGCAAAAGGTATTGATCAAGTGATTGTGGCGACTTCTGAGAAAGAAGCTGATAACCAGATTGTAGAATGGTGTAATCAAAATGCCATAGAGGTATTTCAAGGTTCGGAAGAAGATGTATTATCTAGATATTTTGAATGTGCAAAACAATATAAAGCAGATTATGTGATCAGGGCACTTGGCGATTGTCCCTTCTTTCATTATGAACTAGCTGATGCGGTTATTGAAGAGACAACGAGAGTGCAAGGAGATATTGCAATATATAAAGAGCTTATTCCATTGGGGTTAGGAGTTGAAATTATTTCTTCCTCAGCGTTGACTTATATCTATAACCATGGCAAGGCAGATTATCATCGAGAGCATGTAACCTACTATGCTTATGAAAATAGAGAATTGTTTAAACAAGTGGACATGGATATTCCCGAGTATGTTTTAGACAAAGATGTAAGATTAACATTAGATACACAAGAGGATTATCAACTCTTATCTGTTATTGCGACGCATTTTGCAGACAATAAATTCATCTCTACAGAGGATATTCTAAACTATCTTGAGGGAAATAAAGAATTAACTATGATAAATCAACATATTGAACAAAAAAAGGTGAAATAAGATGAATCACATGAAAAAGAAATTAGCCTTAGGAACGGTTCAATTAGGACAAACATATGGTATAGCAAACCGAATTGGTCAACCTGATAAGCAAAAAGCAGTAGAAATCTTAAAGTATGCTGTAAAGCACGGAATTATGTCATTTGATACTGCACCTGGATATGGGCAAAGTGAAGAAATAATAGGCTTCTTTTTAAAAGAAGAAATGGGTGAATCGTTAAATATTATTACTAAAATTCCATCTATGAGCGAAAATAATATAGATGAAATAGAAAAATCTATTAGAGCATCACAGAAAAAACTAGGAATAGAAAGTTTATATGGTGTGTTATTTCATGATGCGAATGTTTTGGACAAATTAACGAAAAAAGATTGTGAATGGATTGAAAGGCTGAAAGAGAAATATCACATTGATAAAATGGGAATTTCTATTTATTCACCTGAACAGGTGAAAAGAGTAATAGAGTTAGGGATTTTTGACATCATTCAAGTGCCAATGAATGTTTTGGACCTTCGTTTAATAAATGAGGGGCTTCTACAAGAATTAAGTAATAATAAAATTGAAATCCATGTTAGAAGCGTTTATTTGCAGGGACTATTATTTTTAGAAGAGCAGGAGCTGCCCAATTCTTTAAAAGCTGCCTCTCCGTATTTACTAAAATTAAAAGAAATTGCGGCAAGGGAGAAATTGAAGATAAGTGAGCTCGCTTTTCTTTTTATAAGAGACAATTCTTATGTGGATAAAATGATTGTTGGATGTGAATCTTTGGAACAGTTGAGAGAAAACATACGTATTAGTGAATTGCCTACGCTCTCCTCTTCAATTATGGATGAAATTAATATATCCTTTAGAGATATTCCTGAAAATATAATAAATCCGTCAAAATGGAGGGATTAGTATTGAAATCGTTGAAGGAGTTATTCTCTTTAAAACATAAAACCGCTCTTATAACTGGTGCGAGCGGACATTTAGGCACCGCAATATCTGAAAGTCTTGCAGAGTCAGGTGCCAATGTAATATTAGCAGGCAGAAACCAAGAAAATAATAAGCTGCTTGCGGAAAAATTAAGGAATCAATATGGAGTTATTTGCCTACCTATCTATTTAGACGTTTCAAATAGAGACTCGATTACTAATTGTGTTGAAGTAGCTCTGAAAGAGTTTGAAAAGGTTGATATTCTGATTAATAATGCTTCATATGGATCAACAGGGAAGATTGAATCCATGACTGACAAGATGTGGGAAATGGGTATTGATGGAACAATTAATCAGACCTTTCGCTTGATAAATAGTATTTTGCCCTATATGGTTGCCCAAGGCTCTGGAAATATTATTAATATTTCCTCTATGTATGGAGTAGTATCGCCAAATCCAGAAATATACGGGGACAGTGGCCAAAATAATCCGCCCAATTATGGTGCTGGCAAAGCGGCTATTATCCAATTTACAAAATATATAGCAAGCCATTATGGCAAGGAAGGAATAAGAGCTAATTCCATTTCACCAGGCCCTTTTCCCAAACCTGAAGTACTGAAGAATGGGGAATTTGTAGAACAGCTAGCTAGGAAAAATCCATTGAGTAGAGTGGGAAGGCCGGAAGAATTAAAAGGGGCGGTTGCTTTTCTCGCATCAGATGCTTCTTCTTTTGTAACAGGACATAATCTATGTGTGGATGGTGGTTGGACAGCATGGTAAGTAAATCCTATCGATATAAGTGCCTAAAGGAGAATATTCTAGAGCAGGATAACTATCATATAGAGCCGCTTAGACAAGAAGATATGATGAAGATAAAGGAATATCGAAATAAACAAATGGATGTATTAAGACAAAAGCAGCCATTAACAGATGAAGGACAAGTTTTGTATTACCAAAAAGTAGTGATCCCTCTCTTTGAGGTGGAAGAACCTAAACAATTGCTTTTTAGTTATTTTTATAATAAAGAGTTAATCGGATATGGAGGACTGACAAATATTGATTGGGAGGCTAAACGAGCAGAAGTATCCTTTTTAGTTAATCCTAACCGAGTAAAAAATAATCAACTGTATGAAAAAGATTTTCAGTATTTCTTAAACTTTTTAAAAAGAATAGCGAAACAGCAGTTGAAATTTAATCGTTTATTCACAGAAACGTATGATATAAGGCCATTTCATGTGGGAATTTTAGAAGCAAATGGATTTGAATTTGAGGGAAGAATGAAGGAACATGTTTTAATAAATAACGAATATGTAGATTCATTATTACATGGATGTTTATTAAGGAGTGTAAATAATGCTTAAAGGCAAGCGTGTTTTTGTTAGCGGTGGTGCAGGAGTTATTGGAAGGGAATTAGTTTCTAAGCTTCACCAATTAGGTGCAGAAATTCTTGTAGGAGATTTAAAATTCAAACCAGCAGAATGGTCTGAGGATATTAAATACTGGCAAGGAGATTTAAATTACATAACAAAAGAAGAACTAGATGCTTTTGATCCGGAATATTTTTTTCATTTAGCGGCAACGTTTGAAAGATCGGTGGAAACATATGAATTTTGGAGTGAGAATGATCAGCATAATGTAAAATTAGGCCATCATTTAATGGATTGTTTAAAAGATAATCCAAATTTAAAAAGAGTAGTTTTTGCATCTAGCTACTTAATTTATAATCCTGATTTATATCAATTTAATCAGCCGGCTTCCGTGCCAACATTGTTAAAAGAAAGTGACCCTATCTATCCACGGAACCTGACAGGTGTGGCTAAATTAATGCATGAAATTGAACTGCGCTTTTTAGAGGGATTCAACCAGGTTTCTTTTAGTTCGGTTAATGCTCGAATTTATCGCGTTTATGGAAAGAATTCTCGTGACATCATATCAAGATGGGTTAGAGCTCTATTAAATAAGGAGCCAATAAAAGTCTATCGAAAAGAAGGCATGTTTGACTATATTTATGCAGGAGAAGTGGCGGAAGGGCTTTTAAGGCTCGCTGTTAGCGATGCAAGTGGTATTGTGAATCTTGGTAATGGAAACGCACGAAAAGTGTCAGATATAATAGCTGTTTTAAAACAGCATTTTCCTGATATGGATTATTCGGAAGAAGAAAGTGATATCCTTTATGAAGCCTCTCAAGCTGATGTAACAAAGTTAAAACAATATACTGGTTGGATACCTGAAAAACAAGTAGAGGATATGATTCCAGAATTAATTGCTTTTGAAAAGAAACAGGCGGAGAAACAGATAGAAAATGCTAAAACATTTGGCAATATTTTAATTACAAGTGCCTCAAAAAAAGTACCTTTAATAGAATCAGTTAGAAAAGCTGTTCAAAAATTAGGGTGGGATAGCAAAATAATAAGTGCAGATGGTAACGAAAATTGTATTGCAGCTTATTTTACTGATGATTTTTGGCATATGCCATTACTTTCTGATTTAACTGTTGAGGAGCTGTTACGTTATTGTAAAGAAAATACAATTAAATATATTATTCCGACACGTGATGGGGAATTATTATGGTTTGCTCGTAATAAAGACCGATTAGCAACAGCGGGTGTATATGTTATGGTATCAGATGAAAAGGGAATCGCTGCTTCTTTAGATAAATTAACTTTTGCTAAGGAGTTAGAGTCACTAAGCCTTCCTGTCATTCCCACTGCTTTATCGATTGATCAAGTTAAAGCGAGTTCCTATGTGGTGAAAGAAAGATTTGGTGCAGGGTCTCAAAATATCGGATTAAATTTAAACGAAGCAAGAGCAAAATTGCATGCAGAAAAACTAAAGAAGCCAATCTATCAGCCCTATATAGAAGGGCAAGAAATAAGCGTAGATTTATATGTTGGCAAAAATGGAAAGGCTAAAGGAGCCATATGTAGAACACGAGACTTAGTAGTTAATGGGGAATCTCAGATTACTACAACCATTCAAGACCAACGTTTAGAAGAATTAGCAACAGTATTAGTAGAAAAATTAAATTTATATGGACATGTTGTTTTGCAGGTTATAAAAGACGAGAAGGAAAATTATCACATAATAGAGTGCAATGCTAGATTTGGCGGAGCAAGTACATTAAGTATAAATGCAGGGTTAGATAGTTTCCGTTGGTTTTTATTAGAGTCAGAGGGAATGAACATTGATGATTATTCCTTTGTTCCCGCAAAAACTGGAGTGAAAATGATCCGCTTTGCCAGTGATACATTTGTTAAGTAAGTACTATAATAAAGAAGTGAAATTCCTTGAGAAGATGAAATAATATAGTAGGATTCTTGTTAAAAGTGATAAAATGTTTATACCAAAATAAAGTTAAACTATTTATTGCCTTTTATTTGCAGAGGAATAATTCTCGGGTATATCCCCAATTTAAAAAACATAGAAAAATCAATATTTAAAAATAAATAAAAAGAGGGTAAAAATGAAAGAGATACGCATTGGAAACCGATTAATTGGAGAAAATCATCCTCCCTTTATTATCGCGGAGATGTCCGGAAATCATAATCAATCATTAGAAAGAGCATTACAAATTGTTGAAAAAGCTGCGGAAGCAGGTGTCGATGCGATAAAGTTACAAACCTATACAGCCGATACAATGACATTGGATATTGATGAAGGCGAGTTTTTTATTGAGAATGACAATAATTTATGGAAGGGAAGCTCACTCTATAAATTATATAAAGAAGCATATACTCCTTGGGAATGGCATGAACAAATTTTTAAGAGATGTGAGGAGTTAGGTATAATAGCTTTCAGTTCTCCTTTTGATGAAAGTGCGGTTGACTTTTTAGAAACATTAAATGTTCCTGCATATAAAATTGCGTCTTTTGAAAATGTGGATATTCCTCTTATCAAGAAAGTCGCTTCGACAGGCAAACCAGTTATTATTTCTACTGGTATGGCGAGTATCGCTGAAATTGATGAGGCAGTACGCACAGCGAGAGAGGCAGGGTGTGAGGATTTAATATTATTGAAGTGTACAAGTACCTATCCTTCTTCTCCAGAGAATACCAATATTAGAACAATTCCACATATGAAAGAGCTTTTTAAATGTGAGGTTGGTTTGTCAGACCATACGTTAGGTGTGGGTGTCTCTGTTGCTAGCGTAGCTTTAGGAGCTACCGTAATAGAAAAGCATTTTACTACACTACGGTCTGATGGTGGAGTGGACTCTACCTTTTCAATGGAACCACAAGAAATGAAAGTACTAGTGGAAGATAGTAAGCGAGCATGGCAGAGTTTAGGGAAAGTTACTTATGGAACAACGAAAGATGAATCCGCCTCTTTAGAACATCGACGCTCTCTTTATATTGTTGAAGATGTAGAAGAAGGAGAGATAGTTACTACTGAAAATGTTCGATCTATCCGTCCGGGTAAAGGGTTGGCGCCTAAATATTTTGAACAGACATTAGGGATGAAATTTCAGAAATCTTTTAAAAAAGGAACACCATTATCTTGGGATTGTTTCAAATAAAATAATAGGGTGCTGATGGATTGGAAACAGTTAATAAGACTATTGTAATTTTTCTAGGTCATAGTCAATATAACTCGATGCGTAATATGTCAGAAGAAATTGGATTAGCGTTTGTAAAATTAAGTTTTCAAGTAATAAAAATCGATTTATTAGAAAAGGATTGGGTCGGTAAATTAGAAACTACGATTAAGGAAGAAAATGTATCTTTTTTCTTTGGGATGAATGGTTGGGGGGCAGATATAAAATCTGGAGAAAAATCCCTCTATGATGTAATTAATATCCCGCTTTTTGCCTTTTTTGTCGACCATCCATTATATCATCTAGAAAGATTAAAACTTACGATAAAAAATCTTGTTGTTTCATTTGTTGATAAAAGCCATCTAGTAGATTTAAATTACTTTGTAAATAATATGGCAACTAAAGTCTTTATTCCGCATGGCACAGATTATACTAATGAAATCCGAAAGCCTATTTCTGAAAGAAAAATTGATATTCTTTTTACAGGCAGTGGAGTAAATCCTGACCAAGTTTTAAATGGATGGAAACACCTTCCCTCAGGTTTACGCAAAGTAATGATTGACACATCGGAAAAATTGTTAAGTGGTACGAACAAAAATCTGCAGACAAATTTCTTTGAAACATTAGAGCAAATGGATATTAAGATCAATACGTTTTATTCTGATAGTGTAGGGAAATTATTATATGAAATTGATCGATACACTCGTTTTTATCGACGAAGGAAGCTTATAGAGAGTTTACTTGATTGTCCCATTTCTATTTATGGAAGCGGGTGGGACTTTTTGGAAGGTAAGAAAAATTCACAAGCTAAGATATATTCATCAGTAGATGCTATTGCGATGAAGGAGCTATTAAAGGAAACAAAAATAGCACTTAATATTTTTCCTAATTTTCCAAATGGAACGCATGAAAGAATTTTTGATAGTATGATGATGGGAGCTACCTGTTTAACAGATGAAAATAGCTATATAAGTAAAAGGTATACCCATAACAATGACATTATCTATTATCAACATAATGATCCATTACTCCCTGAAAGAATAAAAGCTTATTTGGAGAATGAAGAATTGTTACAAAATATAGCGAATAAGGGATTTGAACAAACCAATCAAAATCATACATGGATTAATAGAGCATTAAAAATACTAGAGACTATTGATATACATCAAGGTTTAAGAGCAATTCAGTAGGAGGATTAAATTTGAAGAATATTCTATTAACAGGCGGAGCAGGCTTTATTGGCAGAGCTGTGGCAAAGAAGCTGCTTGCAGATGGACATAAAGTCTGGATTTTAGATGATTTATCTAATGGCAGTGAGGAAAATATTGAGGAATTTAAAGATCAACTGGAGGAATTCATTATTGGAGATATTAAGGATGAGGGATTGCTAGAGGAATTGTTTGCTAAAGCGTCCTTCGATACTTGTTATCATCTTGGAGCATCTATTAATGTCCAAGATTCGATTGATGATCCTCGAACAACTTTTAACAACGATACTATCGGAACTTTCTATGTATTGGAACAGTGTAGAAAAAACAACACAAAGGTTGTATTTATGAGTACATGTATGGTGTATGATCAATGTACAGATGAAACTGGGATAACAGAACAGCATCCGATTAAACCAGCTTCTCCATATGCAGGAAGTAAAATTGCAGCGGAAAATATGGTTTTGTCATATTATCATGCTTACGGTTTACCAACTGTTGTAATCCGTCCGTTTAATACATATGGACCATTTCAGAAAACAGGAGGAGAAGGTGGCGTAGTAGCCATTTTTCTGAAGAAAAAATTAGCTGGAGAGCAGCTTCATATATATGGAGAGGGAACGCAAACAAGAGATTTATTATATGTGGAAGACTGTGCGGAATTTGTTGTGAGTGCTGGATATTCCGATGCTGTAAATGGAGAAATTGTGAATGCTGGTTTAGGCAGAGATGTTTCTATCAATGAACTAGCTCTTAAAATTGTTGGCGATTCAGAGCGTATTAAGCATATTGAGCATATTCATCCACAAAGTGAGATTCAAAAACTTTTATGCAATTATGATAAGGCAAAACAATTATTAAATTGGAGCCCTAAGTATACGTTAGAAGCTGGATTAAAAGAAACGGAAGAATGGATTAAAAGTCACCTAATGTAAGGTGGCTTTTTTCCAAAGGAGGAAGATGAAATGGAATTAGCAATGTATGGAGGACAACCAGTAAGACAGGATTTTCTGTCATATGGGCAACAATGGATTACCAAAGAAGATGTACAGGCAGTTGTAGAAACATTGCAAAGTCCTTATTTAACACAGGGTCCTAAAATTGATCAATTTGAACAGGCGATAGCAGAATATGCCGGCACAAAATATGCCGTTGCTTTTATAAATGGCACGGCTGCTCTGCATGGTGCTTGTTATGCAGCTGGCATAGATGATGGAGATGAAGTCATTACAACCCCAATGACATTTGCAGCGTCCGCCAACTGTGTTCTTTATATGGGAGGAAAACCAGTCTTTGCAGATATTGATAATCAAACTTATAACATTGATCCCAAAAGTATCGAGAAACTTATTACTTCTAAAACAAAGGCTGTTATTGCCGTAGATTATACGGGACAGCCGGCGGATCTAGATGAAATTAAAGCGTTATGTAAAAAGCATCATTTAGTTTTTATAGAAGACGGTGCACATTCGATTGGTGCCTCCTATAAGGGAGAAAAAGTTGGTTCACAAGCTGATATGACGATGTTCAGCTTTCATCCTGTCAAGCATATAACAACCGGTGAAGGTGGCATTATTGTCACTAATTCAGAAGAATATGCAAAAAAACTTCGTTTATTTCGATCACATGGCATCACGAAGGATACTTTAAAAGGGGATGAGGGGCCATGGTGCTATGAAATGGTTGATTTAGGTATGAACTACAGAATGACAGATATACAAGCAAGTTTAGGATGTTCGCAATTAAAAAGACTAGATAGTTTTGTGAAAAGACGCAGAGAGATTGCTAATCAATATACAGCTGCTTTTCATAACATTCCAAATGTAGTGGTACCTTTTCAAAAGGCAGATGGTGAATCTAGCTGGCATTTATACATGCTTCGATTGCGATTAGACAGTTTAAGTGCAGATAGAAAAACAATATTTGAAGCTTTACGTGCTGAAAATATAGGTGTTCATGTTCATTACATCCCAGTTCATACTTTAGCTTATTACCAGAACTTAGGGTATAAGAAAGGGATTTGTCCTAACGCTGAAGTCTACTATGAAGAAGCAATTACCCTTCCTTTATTTCCGAAAATGACAGATGATGATGTGCAATCTGTAATAAAAGCTGTACAGAAAGTAATCGTCTATTTTTCAAAAAAAAGGTAATGTTCCGCATTTATTCCATTTTATTAACAATTGAAATAACTTTTTTGTTAATAAATGTTTAGAGTATCCGATATAAAAGTTAAAGGATCTGATAGAGGAGCTGTTATATGGATGAAATTGGAGATGAATCAACAATCGACTATATCTAACTTAGTGAACTCAACCAGAAATGATAATGAAATAAGCGTAAATAATAACTATTCAAAATTAGTGGATACTCTTTCAGAAGATTCGACTAATGTTCTGAAAAAAGAGAAAGCGGAAGAAATAGTAACAAGTATCAATGAATTCTTAAAGCCACATTATACTTCTATAAATTTTAAGGTCCATGATGAAACAGAACGGTATTATATAGAAGTCGTTGATAAAGCTACAGATAAGGTTATAAGAGAAATACCATCTAAAGAACTTCTAGACATCTATGCAAAAATGACAGAGTTTATCGGAATATTTATCGATAAAAAGCTTTAAATTATAGGAGGTTTTATAATGAGTGTAAATTCAATAAAATTCACCGGTCTTGCCAGTGGACTTGACACGCAATCGATTGTCGATTCATTAATGAAAGTGCAGCGTTTACCCCTAGACAAACTTAATCAAAAAAAGCAAATCTTAGAATGGCAACGTGATAACTATCGAACAATGAATGCTAAATTGAAAGAGTTTGATACATTTATTTTTGAGGGAGTTTTTAAACAGTCAAATATGATGAAACGAACAGCTGTTTCATCGAATAAGGACATTGTATCGGTAAGCGCAAGTGCAAATGCAGGAAACGTTTCTTATAATATTTCTAATGTTACGATGGCTACTTCTGCGAGAGTAGAAAGTGCAAGTACGAGTGAAAAATTAAGTATAAGTAAAGGGCTTGATGAAAAAATTGATCCTACAAAAAGTTTACTTTCTCAGCAGAGTAAATTATCTCAATCAGGTATAGCTTGGAATGGGGACTCTTATACACAAAAAATAACTGGTGGTGGAACAGAGCTTTACTTATCTGGAACATCATTAAGTAATTTAAGTGGTGGAACTGAAAGTGGAAAACTTGATGTATACGATTCAAATAACAACTTAAAAAAATCATATACGATTGAATTAATTAGTGGCGATGTTCCTGCCACGAAAAATCCGGATACAGTGTATATTGATCCGGCAACGGGAAGAGTGGTTTTTGGCGAACCGTTAGCTGAGGATAGCACGTTTGAGTTAACTGGTACAAAAAACAGCTATTTAGAATTTGATATTCAAACAACCAACGAAGATGGAACAAAAAATAAGCAAAGTTTTAAAATTGATGGTTCCACTTCATTAAATAGTATGTTTAGTAAAATTAATAGCTCCAATGTTGGTATCAGTATGTTTTACGATACTGGTACTGACAAAGTAGTAGCACAACGTACAGCTACAGGAAATTTAGACACTGGCGATGAAAAGGATTTTCCTGGGACTGATAACTTTTTCACTGATGTATTAAAATTATCTGTAAAAACTGCGGGTACGGACGCTAAATTCACGATTAATGGTTTAGAGACTACTAGAAAATCTAATACCTTTATCATGAACGATGTTACCTTTAATTTAAATAAAAATACGACTGCCGGTGAAAGTGTGAATGTAAATATTCAAACTGATACAGATAGTATTTTTGATACGATAAAATCTTTTGTAGATAAATATAATGAAACAATCGGTGCCGTTAATACAGAACTTACTGCTGAGCGTTATTCAGGTTTTCAGCCACTTACGGATGAAGAGAAGGCGGCTATGAGTGAAAAGGAAATTGAGCAGTGGGAAGAAAAGGCGAAAAGTGGTTTACTTAAGAGAGATTCTATTTTAACAACTGGTTTAAATAAAATGAGAAACTCCTTATATGCGTCTGTAACAGTTAATGATACGACAAAAACAAATGAAAAATATAATCAATTGGCTGAAATTGGGATTACCACTACGAAGGACTATTTAGAACGTGGTAAGTTAGAAATTAATGAAGATAAATTAAAAGCTGCAATTGAGGATAATCCGGAAGCGGTGTATCAGTTATTTATGGCGGATGGCCCGACATCTGATCAACAAGGATTAGCGAGAAGATTAAGAACGAATATATCCGATACAATGAAACAAATTGAGGAAAAAGCAGGTAATACGTTTAAAACGGAGTATAACTATACCATTGGTAAAGATATGCTACGAATTGATGATGATATTGAATCTCTAGAATATCGTTTAAAGCAAATAGAGGATCGTTATTGGGCACAATATAACGCAATGGAAAAAGCTATACAGAATTTAAATAATCAATCTTCGCAACTAGCAGGCTTTTTTGCGCAAAATGCATCATAATAATAATTTTAGGGGGAATAAGTAAATGGCAATTAATCAACCATACCAAACCTATAAGCAAAACGCAGTCAATACTTCGTCTCCCGGTGACTTGACTCTTATGCTATATAATGGTTGTTTGAAATTTATTACATTAGCCAAGAGAGCTATTGAGGATAAAAATATTGAAAAACGAAATGAAAATCTTGGTAAAGCCCAAAATATCATTAATGAATTGATGATTACATTAGATTTAGAGATTGATATTTCTAAGAATATGCTCCAAATGTATGACTATATTTACAGAAGATTAGTGGAAGCTAACACTAAGAATGATATTAATATATTAAGTGAAGTCGAAGGTTACGTTATCGAATTCCGTGATACTTGGAAAGAAGTAATGAAATTAGCGAAAAAAGATAATGGACCTTCTAATGGATTAGCATAATGAGTCTATTAACTGACTATAAAGAATGTACTAAAAAGCTGCTTGGGCTTCTTACTATAGATGAAGGAAAGATGGATGATAGAGAAATTGTTATAAAGGAAATAAATGATTTACTAGAGAAGAGGCAAGAACTATTAAATCAGCTTCCTTTATGGCCGAATATCAGTGAAGCAGATAAAAAAGAAATGCTGGCTTCAGAGAAACTCCTAAAGGATAAAATGATTATTCTGCAAAGGAAAGTAAAAACGGACTTAAAGCAGCAGCAAGTGAGAAAGAAAAGGATTAATCAATATAATGATCCCTACGGTGGAAATATTTCTACAGATGGTATGTTTTATGATAAGAAAAAATAAAAATGTTGTTGCCTTTTAGGTAACAACATTTTTATTGTTATTATACTCAAATCACCCGAGACAACCCAACACGAGTCTGCTTATTCTCAATACTTTCACCGATCAAAATAATTTCTGAATCAGCGTCCTTTGGAGCAATAATACTGTGATCTCCCACTGTTACATTGCATGCCGTTACACTTTTTTCAATGACAACATTTTCACCGATAACGGTTCCAGGCAGGAGTACGGAATCTTTGACGATTGCTCCTTTTCCGATAATGACATCATTGAAGATAACAGAGTTTTCAACAGTTCCATAAATTTCGCAGCCTTCACTGATAATGGAGCGATTTACGGTAGCGGAAGATTCGATATAGGACGGGGCGTAGCACTGTTCGTGGGTAAATACGGTCCAGTCTTTGTCATTTAGAAAGATATTGCTTTCCTTTGATAATAAGTCCATATTTGCTTCCCAGAAGCTGTCAATCGTCCCAACGTCCTTCCAATAACCTTTAAATGTGTAAGCATGTAATTTACGGTTATCTGTCAGCATGGCAGGAATAATATCTTTACCAAAGTCCTTAGAAGATAATTCATTTTTTTCTTCTTTTTGCAGATAGGATTTAAGCGTTTTCCATTTGAAAATATATACACCCATGGAAGCTAAATTTGATTTAGGATTAGATGGTTTTTCTTCAAAATCGACGATTCGATTATTGTTGCCATCTGTGTTCATGATACCGAAACGATTTGCTTCCTCCCACGGAACCTCAGTAACGGAAATGGTTGCATCTGCACCTGTTTTGATATGCTGTTGCAGCATTAAATTATAATCCATTTTGTAAATATGGTCGCCAGAAATAACAAGAACATAATCCGGGTTATACTGGTCAATATAGGATATATTTTGATAGATAGCATGGGCTGTACCATCATACCAGCGTTCTTCTGTACCACATTGGTATGGAGGGAGGATGCTAAGTCCGCCATCTCTGCTGTCCAAATCCCAATCTTTTCCGTCTTTAATGTAATTTTGCAGTACATGCGGCTGATATTGTGTTAATACACCAACAGTATCTATTCCTGAATTACGGCAATTACTTAATGTAAAATCAACAATTCGGTATTTTCCCCCAAAAGGTACTGCCGGTTTTGCTAATTCTTCTGTTAGTTTTTTTAGTCTTGTCCCTCTTCCGCCAGCCAATAGCATTGCAATACATTTTTTATTCAAAATAGATCCCTCCAGTATGCGTTATCAAAGTTCATTTGTTAGAAATTCAAAAGAAAGTAATTTATTACTTATTTTACCAGGAAGATTTCAAATTTTAAGAACACTTCTTAAAAAAGCAAATGTTCTTCCTTTTCGTATCAAGTAGATCTATTTCGCTTATAAACGATCGTCTTCCCACATCTTGTAATAGTACTCTTCCTCTTCCATTTCTATTAATTCTAATTCAGGCTGATTTTGCAAAATTGCTTCACTCATTCTTTTACCTCCAGGTTAAATTCTTAATGTGTTCATTGTAGCAAATATAAAACATTGAATTGTAAAAATATTTTGATTAATTTCGCTAAAACTCGACACCGACCAAATAAGTAATACTCATAATTCCATCTATTGTTAGGAATATAGGCTTCTTCTCATAGATTATGTCGAAATGTTTTTCAAAAGAGAGAATGGTTGTATAGATATTTAACTTCAATAGCCTCTACTTTTGAAATAGAAATAAATAGTTATACTAACACTTGCCTATCTTCTTTTTTCAAAGAACTAGTTCTTTTATTAGGTGATCAGCCATTTCCTTTTCGTACGAGCTATATGTTTTGATTATGGTGTATATATAACCGCTGTTAATCGATTTGAAACATTTTCTAACATAAAAATTTGTTGAAAATAATTTTTGATAGAATAATAGTAAGCGTTTGTATTTAAAAAGTTCACAATTTTGTCGAAATTTCTTATCGTTTTAGCAGGATTTTGCCAGGGTATGATAGAAATAGATAGTATAGTCAAAATAATTCCTTATATGGTATATTTTCATTTCCTATAAGGAAAAAATAAGACTTGCACTGGAAACTATAAAGGAGGAGTAACTTATGAATTTCAACATTAGAGGAGAAAACATTGAGGTAACTCCAGCAATTAGAGAGTATGTCGAAAAGAAAATCTCTAAATTAGAAAGATATTTTTCTGAATCACCAGATGCACAAGTAAATGTGAATTTAAAAACGTACAATGATAAAACATCCAAGGTAGAGGTTACAATTCCAATGTCCCAGTTGCTGTTACGTGCAGAAGAAGATCATATCGATATGTATGCAGCTATTGATTTAATCTCTGATAAATTAGAAAGACAAATAAGAAAACATAAAACAAAAGTAAATCGTAAGCATAGAGAAAAAGGGAATCTGAATGAATTATTTGGTTCTTACGAAAGTACACCAAATGTGGAGGAAGAAGAACAGGAGCTAGAGATTGTCCGCCAAAAACGCTTCAATCTAAAACCAATGGATAGTGAAGAGGCAATCCTGCAAATGGATTTACTAGGTCATAACTTCTTCGTCTACACAGATGCAGAAACAAACAACACCAATATCGTCTACAAACGTAAAGACGGAAAGTATGGCTTAATTGAAGCTCAATAAGTATGGTAAAGCCTGCAATGACAAATTGCAGGCTTTATTCTATGTGCTTATATAATACACGAGAAAAATCTGTTAAAAACCCATAAGTCAATAGACATTTCAACTAAATATTCCATTCGATTTTGTTACCAGTCTAGAAAGTTTGAAAATTCTAAAAAGTGCTTTCTTATTTCCTATCGACAAGCTATAATGAAACATATTTTAAAACAGAAGATGCGTGGTGATTAAGTGAAGTTAGATGCAATAGATAAAAAGATATTAGCGTTATTAACAGAAAATGGAAGACTCTCATATGTAGAAATCGGAAAAGAGCTTCAATTATCCCGAGTTGCTATAAGAGAGCGTGTCAGCCAGCTAATCGAAAATGGAGTGATTGAAAAATTCAGTGCCGTTATCAATTCAGAAAAAGTAGGCAAAACAGTTTCTGCCTTTTTTGAGGTAGACTGCGAGCCTGCTTCCCTCATTCAAGTAGCCCAAACGCTAGCAGAAAATCCTGTAGTGGCCAGCTGTTATCAAATGACGGGTCCAAGTACCTTACATATGCACGTTCTCGTCGAAGACTTCGAAGCACTAGAAAGCTTCACAAACAACGAATTATATTCCCTAGAAGGCATCACAAGAGTAGAAAGCCATATCCTTTTAAGAAGGTTTAAAAGTAGAAATGGTTTAAAAATTTGATGTATATGGGGCTGGGACAAAACTAAAAAGGCAATGCTTGAAGCTGAATAATCATTTGTTGAATTAGACAAATGATAAATAGAATCTATTTTTGTTTTTTACCCCATTTTTAAGATTAGTGAAATGGAGCGGAAGACACTCGACTCCTGCGGGAAATAGAGGAAAGGCTGAGACCCCGCAGCGCAGTTAGGAGGCTCAGTTTCCTCCCCGCGGAAAGCGAGTGACTGGAGCGCAAGAGAAAAAAACAATCCCTGTTATATCTTTAATACTTTCCTCCTCTTTGTTTTTATTTTGGATAATTATCTTTATCCTATTGTTTACTGGGCAAATTGACTTTGCTCCGTAAATAAGAAAAGAAATTATGTGGGGCACAGGCTTACCTCTATTTCCTGCAAAAGTTTAATGTCCTCCGTTGCCCTACGTTAATCAAGTATAGTGGATGATTCCCGCAAACCTTCTTTCTTAAAAAACACTTTACATAATGAACTACATGTAAAACACTTGCTTGCCACAACAGAAACTTCCTAGCCAATCAACCTTCTTAAATACCGTAATTGTAAAATAATAGAAAGCTAAACCAATTCTCCCCAATAAAATTTACAAATTCTTAAAAAAAAACTCCAACAAAAAGTAAAAGCGTATTTACTTTCTTGAAATAGTATTAATCTTTTTACATCCCTAGTAAATAAGAAGGAATTCAAGCAACTAAATTACTATAAGAAATTAATTCAGAATAAAGATACTGAAAAATGAATGATTATTAAATTAATCCACCTTTCATACTCTCTAGTAATTTTTCTCTTATACTTTGTGAAAAACATATTATTATTTCGAGAAAGTAAATATTAGAGATGCGAAAGGGTTTTCTTATTTTCTATAAATATAGAATATATAAAATTATTAAATTTTTTAGAAAAATAACTAGAATTCTGTTTGTAACTGTCTTATAATCATGAATATTAATCATTTGCTTTCGTTTGTTAATCAAATAAAGTGATTTGATTTCCTTTTGAAAGCAATAATAATTGGATATTTTTACAAAGAGGGGAAGGTGAGATGATTGATCTCCATGATTATTAGAAGGTTATTTCAGCTTGTGCTATTACTTATTGGAATATCTTTCTTAGTTTTTGCTAGTATGCATTTGGCACCAGGTGATCCAGCTTCCATCATAGCAGGACCGACGGCATCTTCTTCAGATATTGATGCGATTAAAGAAAGCCTTGGCTTAAAAAAACCTTTTCTTGTTCAGTATTGGGATTATTTGAAAAATGTTCTGCAGGGTGACCTTGGTTATTCTTATCAGACAAAGCAATCTGTTTCAGAAGCTATTGCGGTGAGATTTCCGAATACTTTAAATTTGGCGATAGCAAGTATTATTGTCGCAGTTGTTATTGGATTAGTTGCCGGTATTATCTCAGCACTTAAACAAAATTCTTGGCTGGATGTATTTAGCACTGTCTTTTCATTAGGCGGTATATCGATTCCTAACTTTTGGCTTGGCTCAATCTTGATTCTTGTATTTGCAGTCAACTTACAAATGCTTCCGGTTGGTGGATTGGATGCACCGTTTTGGACGATAGAGGGAATGCAGCAATTAATTCTTCCTGCTATTACATTAGGAACAGGTTCAGCCGCCATGATTGCAAGAATGAGTCGATCATCGATGCTAGAGGTCATTCAAGCTGATTATGTACGCACAGCAAGAGCAAAAGGGGTAAAAGAAAAATCGATTATAGGAGTGCATGCTTTAAAAAATGCCATGATTCCTGTGATTACGGTAATTGGCGTTAATTTTGGGGCATTATTAGGCGGAACGATTATTACCGAACAGGTTTTTGCGATAAATGGTGTTGGAAGATTAATGATTGATGCCATTGCTTCAAGAGATTTTCCAATGGTCCAGGGGTCGGTATTATTGGTTGCTTCCCTGTTTGTTTTAGTCAATTTAATTGTCGACATTATCTATGTTTTTGTAGATCCAAGAATTAGCTATGACAACTAGGAAAGGAGGAAACGAATGGAAACAGTAACAAATTCACAAATAACACCAGTAGGAAAGAAGGTGAAAAAGGATTCATTTCTCTTATCTACCTGGAAAAAGTTGATTAGAAATCGTTTAGCTGTTATTGGGCTGATAATTATAATTTTGCAGGTTGCAATAGCGATTGCCGCTCCTCTTATAACAAGTTATGATCCAGCCCGCCAAAACTTAGAGGCAACCGAATTACCGATGTTCTCCGAAGGACATTGGCTAGGTACTGATAATTATGGGCGAGATATGTGGAGTCGAATTGCTTATGGAGCAAGAATTTCTCTTATTGTTGGAAGTATTGCCGTTGCCCTTGGCTTAATAGGCGGGATTACATTGGGGTTACTTGCAGGCTATTATCGAAAATTAGATGGAATCATTATGAGAATAGTAGACTTATTATTTTCTTTCCCAGGGATTTTGCTTGCCATGCTTATCATTGCAGTCCTCGGCACCAGCTTAGTAAATGTGGCCATTGCAATAAGTATTTGGTCTATTCCTTCTTGTGCCAGAATTGTCAGAGGCTCGGTGTTATCGGTGAAAAAGCAAGAATATGTCTTTGCAGTTAAATCACTTGGAGCAAGCGATTTGCGCATTATGTTTAAGCATATTTTGCCAAACTGTACAGCACCAATTATCGTGTTTGCAACAATGCGTATGGCGACGGCTATCCTTTCTACCGCTTCTCTTAGTTATCTAGGATTAGGGGCTCAGCCGCCAACACCTGAATGGGGAGCAATGATTTCCCAAGGGCAGGCGTATATGTGGACATCACCACATATGACGATTATTCCAGGGGTTGCCATTATGCTAACAGTATTTGCTTTTAATGTGCTGGGAGACGGATTAAGAGATGCGCTTGATCCAAATATGAAATTTAATCAATAACAAATGACAAAGGGGAGTTATTAATGAAAAAGATAGTATTCGCCATGCTGGCATTATTGCTGGTAGTAGCAGCTGGCTGTTCGAAAAGTTCGAGTGGAGGAGCAAAAGGAGAAAGCGCTGCCCAAGAAATAACCTATGCAACGACAACAGATGTGGTAGGGTTATCTCCCATTTTAACAAATGATTCTGTTTCTTCCTCTGTCAATGAGCAAGTGTATGAAACATTGTTTACTCGTAATTCAGAAACAATGGAAATTGAACCACTTTTAGCGGAATCTTATGAAAATCCAGATGAATTAACATGGGTAATTAAGTTAAAGGAAGGAATTAAATTCCAAGATGGAACAGACTTTAATGCTGAGGCGGTAAAGTATACATTTGATAAATTCCGTGATCCAAAAACAGCGGCACCACGTGCTTCCTTGTTGGAACCAATTGAATCTGTCAATGTCAAAGATGACTACACAGTAGAAATTAAAACGAAATATGCTTATGGTGCATTGTTAGCGGCACTTTCTCATTCTAATGCAGCTATTGTTAGTCCAGAAGCAGATAAAAATGGTGATTTAATGAAAAATCCTGTCGGTACAGGTCCATTCAAATTTGTAAGCTGGACACCAGGTGAATCAGTTGTATTAGAAAAAAATCCTGATTATTGGCAAGGAGAAGCCAAACTAGACAAAATTACTTTTAAAGTGGTACCAGAAGTGACAACAGCTATTTCTATGCTGCAATCAGGAGATGTTCAATTCATTGATGGTATTCCAACAGAGCAATTGTCTCGTGTCGAAGGACTAAAAAATGTAGAAGTGCAGAAGAAAGAAGGAACACCTGTTTATTGGTTTGGCTTTAATATGGAAAAAGAGCCAATGAATAATCTGGAATTCCGCCAGGCGGTGGCGTATGCATTAAATCGTGAAGCATACGTAAAACAGCTTAATGGTTTAGGAGTTGCAGGAAACAGTATTATCGGACCAAAGGTATTTGGGTATGATGAAGCAAGCAATGATGCTGGCTATGATTACAACTTAGATAAAGCAAAAGAATTAGTTGAGAAAAACGGTTTTGGTGACAAAGAATATACATTACTTGTAGCAAACAGAGCGAATTATATGAAAATGGCAGAAATTAGTCAGTCGCAATTACAGGAAGCTGGCTTCAAAATCAAAATTGAAACAATGGAATGGGGAGCATTTCTAGATGCAAGCCGCAACGGAGAGTATGAAATGAACTTCTTAAGCTGGTCGAACTCAACAGCTGATGGAAGTGAATTATTATATCCGAATTTCCATACAGATAACGCTGGTTCCTCTAATATGGTGAGATACAGCAATGAGACATTTGATAAATTAGTAGATGAAAGTCGTGAAAGTGTAGACCAAGATGTTCGTGCAGCGAAATTAAAAGAGGCTAATGAGTTTCTTGTAAAAGACGCTCCTGCGATTGTCATGAATCATGGCGTAGTAACACTTGCTTATGATAAATCAGTTAAAGGATTAGACATTGATCCAACAGGAACTTGGTCATTATATAAAGTTTACAGAGAGTAGGGATAAAAAATGGAGAAGAAGCTATTATCTGTAAAAGACTTACGGACAAATTTTCGTACAGCTGATGGGGAATTATCAGCTGTACGAGGAATTTCTTTTGACTTAGATAAAGGAGAAACATTATGCATTGTCGGAGAATCCGGTTGTGGGAAAAGTATTACCTCCCTTTCACTCATGGGGCTTCTTCCAAGCAATGGCTATATAAGCAAAGATTCTACGATTGATTTTAACGGAACAGATCTATCAAAGCTAACAAAGGAACAATTACGTTCTATCCGTGGTCGCGACATATCCATGATTTTTCAAGAGCCAATGACGGCATTGAATCCAGTGCTGACAATAGGATATCAGCTAAGAGAGCCCCTTATGCTTCATCAGCAGTTATCTAAGCAAAAGGCTAATGAGAAAGGAATTGAACTTTTAAAACAAGTAGGTATTCCTTATCCTGAAAAAAGAATGAAGCAATATCCCCATGAATTAAGTGGCGGAATGAGACAACGGGTCATGATTGCGATTGCATTATCCTGTCGTCCTCAGTTATTGATTGCGGACGAACCAACAACGGCATTAGATGTAACTATTCAAGCACAAATATTAGATTTAATGGATGATTTAAAGAAACAGCTAGGTATGGGTGTGATTATGGTTACTCATGATATGGGTGTAGTTGCTGAAATAGCGGACCGAGTAATGGTGATGTACGCTGGCGAAAAGGTGGAGGAAGGCGATGTGGAGAGCATTTTTACAAATCCGCAGCATCCATATACAAGAGGTCTTCTGAACTCTGTACCAGATATTGATGATCCATCTTTTGAACTGGAAGCTATTCCTGGGTCACTCCCTAATCTAAATGAGGAAATTAGTGGATGTCGTTTTCATCCGCGCTGTCGATTTGCCACAGACCGATGTAAAGAAACATCACCTGGTGAATATGAGCTCCATTACGCTCATCGCGTAAAATGCTGGTTGCAAGAGGAGGTGGAAATACATGCAGACGATCGAGAAACCATCCCTTCTTAAATTAGATGGGGTTAAAAAGTATTTTCCTATTAAAGGCGGATTATTGCAGCGTGTTCAAGGCCATGTCAAAGCTGTTGAAAATGTTAGTTTAGAAGTTTTCGAGGGAGAAAGCGTTGGCATTGTTGGCGAATCTGGGTGCGGGAAATCCACACTTGGCAGAACGATTCTCGGCTTAGAAGAAATAACCGATGGAAAGGTGTATTTCCAGAGCCGGAATACGCAGGAGCTTTCTAGTAAGGAACGGAAAGCAATTAAAAAGGATATGCAGATGATTTTTCAGGATCCTTATGCTTCCTTAAATCCTCGTCAAAAAATTGGGAATGCATTAGAAGAGGCATTTGTCATTCATACCAATCTATCAAAAGATGCAAGAAAACAAAGAGTAATAGAGCTACTACAAGAAGTGGGGTTAAAGGAAGAGCATTATGACCGCTTTCCCCATGAATTTAGTGGCGGACAGCGTCAGCGAATCGGAATTGCCCGGGCAATAGCTCTTAATCCTTCCCTTATTATTTGTGATGAGGCGGTATCAGCATTAGATGTATCTGTTCAGGCCCAAGTATTAAAATTAATGAAGGGACTGAAGGATAAATATCAATTAACCTATCTATTTATCTCACATGACTTAGGGGTTGTTCGCTATTTCTGTGATCGGGTTTTAGTTATGTATTTAGGAAATACAGTGGAGCTTGCTTCTTCGGAAAAATTATACGAAAATCCGCTTCATCCTTATACTAAAGCGTTGTTATCCTCGATTCCACGTCCTAAAATGGGAGCAAAAGGGCAAAGAATTCGCTTAACAGGAGAAATTCCTAATCCGGCTCATCCTCCTTCTGGCTGCCCATTTCATACACGCTGTCCGATAGCAACAGATCTATGTAAACAAGTAAAGCCAAAGTGGCAAGAAGCAGAAGCGGATCATTTTGTTGCCTGTCATTATGTCGGAAAGGAATTGAATTAAGATGAAACTAGATTACTTGTATCACCCTTATCCTTCCCAGCGAAATACTGTTTTTGCAAAAAAGGGAATGGTTGCTACATCGCAGCCTCTTGCTGCTCAAGCTGGTTTAGAGATTTTACAAAAGGGCGGAAATGCGATTGACGCAGCAATTGCAGCAGCCGCAGCATTAACAGTAGTGGAACCAACTTCTAATGGAATCGGGGGAGATGCATTTGCGCTTGTATGGGTCAAGGATAAGCTGCATGGATTAAATGCAAGTGGACCTGCACCAAGTTCCATATCCATTGATGCGTTAAAAGCAAAGGGGCTAGAAAAGATACCAACCCATGGTGTTATTCCGGTAACAGTGCCAGGTGCTCCATCTGCCTGGGCATCACTTTCAGAAAAGTTTGGAAAATTACCTTTGAAAGAAACATTGGCACCAGCTATTCGTCTTGCTGAAGAAGGCTATCCAGTCAGCCCGACTCTCGGAAAGTATTGGGATCTTTCCTATAATCGCTTTAAAGAAAGTTTTCAAGGTGATGAATATAAGCCTTGGTTTGATACGTTTACTCCTAATGGAAAAGCACCGCAAATCGGGGAGATTTGGTCATCACCAGGTCATGCTTCTACATTGCGCTCTATTGCAGAAACAAATGCAGAAAGCTTTTATCGTGGAGAATTAGCTGATAAAATAGCACAGTTTATGAAAGAGCATAATGGCTATCTTCAAAAAGAAGATTTAGAGCGCTATTATCCTGAATGGGTGGAGCCAATTTCTGTTTCTTATAAAGGCTATGATGTTTGGGAAATTCCGCCGAATGGACAAGGTTTGGTTGCATTAATGGCACTTAATATTGCTAAAGGCTTCAAGTTAACAGAGAAGGATTCCGTTGATACATACCATAAACATATAGAAGCAATGAAGCTTGCATTTACAGATGGGAAAGCATTTATTACCGATGAAAAGGAAATGCCTCATACAGTAAAGGAATTATTAAGCGAAGAATATGCTGCTTTAAGAAGAGAAAAAATTGGCGATCAAGCTATTACTCCTGAACCACTATCACCTCCAAAGGGAGGAACGGTTTACTTAGCCGCAGCAGATGAAGAAGGAAATATGATTTCCTATATTCAAAGTAATTACATGGGCTTCGGCTCAGGAATTGTCATTCCCGGAACAGGGATTAGCATGCAAAACAGGGGGCATGATTTTTCCCTTGATCCAGCCCATCCCAATGCATTAAAACCGGGGAAAAGAACCTATCATACAATTATCCCTGGATTCCTTACGAAAGATAATAAGCCAATCGGACCTTTTGGGGTGATGGGCGGTTATATGCAGCCACAAGGTCATTTTCAAATTGTCACCAATACAATCGACTTTCATTTGAATCCACAAGCGGCTTTAGATGCACCGCGCTGGCAGTGGACGGAAGGGAAGAAGATACTAGTAGAGCCGCATTTTCCTAACTATTTAGCTCAAGCACTTGCAAGGAGGGGACATGAGATTCAAACGGCTACAGAGTTTGGACATTTCGGCAGAGGACAGATTATCTGGAGAGATGAAGAAACAGGTGTATTAATTGGAGGAACAGAATCAAGAACAGATGGAACGATTGCCTCCTGGTAAAGCTGCAGAAAGGTTGTTGAGTTTATGACACATTGGCATCTATTTCTTGCTTTTTTTCGGGTAGGGATTTTAGGATATGGCGGTGGTCCTTCTTCAATTCCTCTTGTGAAAAAGGAAGTAGTGGATAAATATAAATGGATGACAGATGATGAGTTTTCTGATGTTTTGGCATTAGGAAATGCGTTGCCAGGCCCAATTGCCACCAAAATGGCTGGTTATATTGGCTGGCAAGTAAAGGGTGTATTCGGGATGATAAACGCTATTATTGCATCGGTTGTTCCGACGATACTATTAATGATTGTATTATTAACTTTTTTAAATTCCTTTAAAGATAAGCCTTGGGTATTAGGAATGACAAAGGCTGTTGTTCCTGTGGTTGGTGTAATGCTAGGAGTATTGACAGTAGATTTTCTAAAGAAAGTAAATAGTCATTTTCGGCTGACGCTGACGATTGGGTTGATGGCCGCAAGTCTTATTCTTTTAGTCCTTCTCCAAATCCATCCTGCGATTGTCATAGGAATTGTCATTGTCGTTTCTTTACTTAGCAAGAAGCAGAAAGAGGAAGTTAAAGAGGTGAAGGCATCATGATCTATTGGCATATTTTTTGGGCATTCTTTCTTCCAGGTATTCTCGGCTATGGAGGTGGACCAGCATCGATCCCCTTAGTGGAAAACGAAGTGGTCGATCGGTATGGCTGGGTAACCGAAAATGAATTTAGTGAAATACTGGCAATGGGAAATGCATTGCCAGGTCCGATTGCGACTAAAATGGCAGGCTATATTGGATTTCAAGAAGGTGGAATAATTGGTGCGAGTATTGGGGTCTTTGCAACGGTTGCCCCGTCCTTATTATTAATGATTGCCTTATTACGGCTGTTAATGAATTTTAAAGATTCACCTAAAGTGAGTTTGCTGACAAACTTAGTGAGACCTGTGATTGCTGTCTTACTTGCCATGATGACGATTAGCTTTTTTCAGAATTCCTATCATGGAATAGGAATCTTGCAAACTGTATTTATAGGTGCTATCAGCTTGATTTTATTGGAAAAGGTAAAGATTCATCCAGCATATGTAATAGCGGGTTCCCTAGTGTATGGAGCAATATTCTTGGCTTAAATGAAGGAGGAGGTTGTATAATGACATTTTCGATTGTTGGCTTTGATCCAGAGGAGAAGGAATGGGGGATTGCAGTCCAATCTAAGTTTCTTGGTGTTGGAGCCGTTGTTCCATGGGCAAAAGCAGGCGCGGGAGCAGTAGCAACGCAATCTTATGCAAACACATCCTTTGGTCCAGAAGGCTTGCGTTTAATGGAGGAAGGAAGGTCGGCAGAGGAGGCATTGCATGCGTTATTAGCACAAGATCCTGGAAGAGAACAAAGACAGGTTGGTTTTATTGATGCAAATGGCAATGCGGCAACCTTCACTGGAAGCGAATGTTATGACTGGGCAGGAGGAGTAACGGGTCCTCATTTTGCAGCCCAAGGAAATATTCTCGTGGATGAAAATACAGTAAAGGACATGGGGGCTATTTTTCAACAAACGGAAGGAAGCTTGGCAGTGCGACTACTTGCAGCATTGCAAGCAGGTCAGGATGCAGGCGGCGACAGCAGAGGACAGCAATCAGCAGCACTTCTTGTTGTAAAGGAAAAAGGCGGCTATGGCGGCTTCAATGATCGTTATATTGACTTGCGAGTAGAAGATCACGAAGAGCCAATTAAAGAACTTACACGTATCTACCAATTACAACAGCTCTATTTCGCCCCATCTAAACCAGAAAATATTGTATCGATAGAAGGAAAGACCAAAGAAGAACTTACGATTCACTTACAAAGATTAGGCTATCTAAACGAAACGACCACAAAAATATTAGACGCACTAAAAAGCTATATTCATACGGAGAATTTTGAAGAAAGAGAACAAAAGATAGGTCTAATTGATAAAGAAGTATTGGAGTATATGAAAAAGCAAAAATAAGATGGTAGAGAACTCCCTATTAATATGGGAGTTGTTTTAATGCTACCGATCATAGTTTAAAGCAACTGAAAAAAGCCATTAATGAGCAAAATAGAATATAAATTATGATTTTAAAAAATTTTAATTCTTGATTCAAAATGGCAACCGCCTATTTTCCCTTTATCCATAAAAGTTAAAATAGTCAGAAATGAAAAATTAATCTAATAAAGGGGATTGAAATTCCAGTGGAGACCTTCTATAATGAAAATACGAACTACCATACTAGTATAATTAGGATACCGAGGAAAAGGTGAGTATAATCGTTACGATTCGGAAAAAGGAAAATATCTCTACGAGGGATTTTGTGTATGAATCATTAAAAAATAGAATTACAGAATTAGAGTTAAAACCAGGGCTAAAGATTTCTGAACAAGAAATCGCAAGTGAGTTAAATGTAAGTCGCACTCCGGTAAGAGAAGCTTTCTTAAAGCTCTCACAAGAAGATTTGCTGGGGATATATCCGCAAATTGGTACGATTGTTTCCTTGATTGATTTAGAGCTTGTGGAAGAAGCAAGGTTTGTCCGGGAAAATATGGAGAAAGCAGTTGTGAAAGAAGCTTGTCAGGTTTTTAAACAAGAGCAGTTATTTAAATTGGAATCTAATATTGCCATGCAGGAATTATGCTTAAAAAATCAATCCTGCCATCAATTATTGGAATTGGATGATCAGTTCCATCGTTTATTATTTGAAGGATGCAACAAGCTGAGAACTTGGAAGATGATTAGAAAAATGAATAGTCACTTTGACCGCTTGCGTGTTCTTCGATTGGAATCCAATCTGGAATGGGATATGCTTGTTTCTCAGCATAAAGATATCTTTCATTTTATAAAGGAAAAGAAAACAAACGAAGCAGAAAAACTAATAGGGATACATTTAAACTTAGTTAACTTTGAAAAAGAGGAACTAAAGAAGACATATCCTGATTATTTTCGTTAAAATTAACAGGATCTAATCTAGCCTTTTCACAGAATTTTAATCAAGCTGTATTGGTTAATTATAGGAGGGTTATGTAAATGGAAAAAATGGTGGATAAAGAAAATCAACAATTCGTAACCAATAGTTATCATTGTTGGCTGCAGTATCGTAAAATAGAAAACGCTCATCAATACAGTAATATCACCTCTACGATTGGAATAGCAGGAGATACAGCCATGATTAATTCTGCTGCAAGGGAACTCCAGAATGGATTTAAATCCATGCTAGACGTTAATCCAACTCTTCAACCATATAATTCAAAGAAAAGCTCTATTATTTTAGGTACAAATGAAAGCGTTAACTTAAATGATTATGGCATCTCATCCACGTTATTTGATGACTTAAATGATGAAGGCTATGTATTAAAAACCACTGATGATAATAAACAGATGCTACTAATCGGAAAAACAGATAGAGGCGCATTATATGCAGCTTTTCATTTCTTAAGGATTTTACAGCAAGAAGAACCGCTAATTGGCTTAGAAATAAAGGAAGCACCGAAAAATCAGTTGAGGATGATGAATCAATGGGATAACATGAACGGATCCATTGAACGTGGTTATTCTGGAAAATCGATCTTTTTTAATGATAAT
This sequence comes from Niallia sp. FSL M8-0099, assembly GCF_038006945.1. Lineage (NCBI taxonomy): Bacteria > Bacillati > Bacillota > Bacilli > Caryophanales > Bacillaceae > Niallia > Niallia sp. FSL M8-0099. The sequence continues at coordinate 581,880 of NZ_JBBOWF010000002.1, read as the reverse complement.
GACTTCAATGAGGACTTAACAAGGGTAAAGGATTATGCTCGCCTTTTGTCATCTGTAGGTGTCAATGCTATTTCCATTAATAATGTCAATGTGTGGAAGGTAGAAACGAAACTGCTTACAAAAGAGTTTTTACCTAAAGTAAAAGAAGTAGCAAATATTTTAAGGTCTTATGGAATCACTACCTATTTGAGTATAAACTTTGCTAGTCCAATAGAGTTAGGAAACTTGACGACTGCTGATCCACTTGATCAAGAGGTAGAAAAGTGGTGGGCGAGAAAGGCAGAAGAAATTTATCGCTATATCCCTGATTTCGGCGGTTTTGTGGTAAAGGCGGATTCAGAGGGCAGACCGGGACCATTCAGTTATGGCAGAGGCCATGTCGAGGGGGCAAATGTTTTAGCACGAGCATTACAGCCTTTTAATGGAAAAGTAGTATGGCGTTGTTTTGTCTATAATTGCTTACAGGATTGGCGTGACAGAAAAACAGATCGTGCCAGAGCTGCGTACGATCATTTTAAGCCGCTTGATGGGCAGTTCCTTGATAATGTCATTTTACAAATTAAAAATGGACCCATGGATTTTCAAGTACGGGAACCAATCTCTCCATTAATAGGCGCCATGAAGGAAACGAATTAAGTAGTAGAATTTCAAATTGCGCAGGAATATACCGGTCAACAGAAGGATGTTTGCTATTTAGTACCACAATGGAAAGAGGTGCTAGAGTTCGATACCTATTCGGATGGAGAAGGATCGACCGTAAAATCAATCGTAGCTGGCAGACTTTATAACTATAGCCATAGTGGTATTGCTGCTGTCTCCAATATTGGTAATGATATAAATTGGACTGGGAATACTTTAGCACAGGCCAATCTTTATGGCTTTGGCAGATTAACCTGGAATCCTGACTTAACGACAGAAACAATCACAAATGAATGGATTCAATTAACATTTGGGAATAATCCAGTAGTTGCAAGTGTTGTTAAAGATATTTTACTTTCATCCTGGAAAACATATGAGCATTATACGGCACCCCTTGGTGTTGGCTGGATGGTTAATCCAGATCATCATTATGGTCCAAATGTTGACGGATACGAATATTCCAAATGGGGTACCTATCACTTTGCAGATTGTGATGGAATTGGGGTAGATCGTACAATGGAAACGGGAACTGGCTACACTGGGCAATATTTTGGACCAAATGCACAACGATACAACTCATTAGATGATTGTCCAGATGAGCTTCTGCTATTTTTCCACCATGTCCCATACTTACATAAACTTCATTCTGGAGAGACAGTCATTCAGCATATTTATAACACCCATTTTCAAGGGGTAGAAGAAGTGGAGATGTTTATTAAGAAATGGAATGAATTAGAAGGAAAAGTAGAAGATTGGGTTTTTGAAAATGTACAAGAACGTTTACAGCTGCAGTTAGAAAATGCGAAAGAATGGCGTGACCGTATTAATACGTATTTTTATAGAAAATCAGGAATTGTCGATGAAAAAAATAGAACGATCTATTAATTAGTACCTCTCATCCCCGCATTATACAGTAAAATCGACTTTTTACATTTAAAGAAAACCAGGGTGGAGGAACAGCTGCGCTTAAAAGACCAATTCGGTCACCCTTCAATAAGTGGGGGGTTGGAACAACCCCTCTGATTGATCATGATTAATAGTAGAAGTTAAATCGTGAAAGCAAAATCATCCAAAGAACCTACTCCTTTTGAATAAAATAGATTCATTTAACAGTAGTTTTAAAACGAATCATTTCTCCCATTGTTCACACCAGTGCATCGATCTTTCAAAATAGAATAGTAAACTTTAAGCATAAATCGTACGATAAGTAACAATTAAACTTCTAACTACCATACTAGTATATTCTTGTTGAATGAAAGAAGGATATAGAACGAATATCTTGAATTTGTATAATTGTAATCGCTTGCAATTATTTAAGCACTATACGGTGCCGTTGCTACTTAAAGGAGGTGGTTTTTAGAAGCAAAACAAAATACATCTTAGTCCAGTAACAATTCTGCATTTTTATTTGCGAGCATTAATAATACAGGAGAATTGGGGGGATTATTTTGAAAAAGCATAGATGGCTTTTTTTAACAATAATCATGACAATTAGTTTATTACTATCTGCATGCGGAGGAGCTGAAAAAAGTTCTGGAGGTAAAAACGGTAAAATAACGCTTACGATTTATTCGGCCGCTGGTGGAGATGAATACTATAAGGATATTGTTATACCGATGTTTGAAGAAGCAACAGATGGAAAATACAACGTGGAATATGGTCGAGGTACACCCCAAGAAGTAATCAACAAAATAAAAACGCAAGGTAAAAATGGAACCATTGATCTAGTGGTGACTGGTTTAGATGGTCTTCCACTTGGCATTAAAGAAGGCTTATGGGAAAAGATATTACCCGAATACTCAGAAGAGACTCATTCTGCAGAATGGAATGAAATTGGTCAGGAGTATATTGATAAATTCGAAGGCTATGGTGCACCAGTTACAACTGGTTCTGGTGGTCCTATCTTGATGTATAACACAAAAACAGTTAAAAACCCACCGAAAACATATGAAGAATTAAGAGAGTGGATTAAAGAAAATCCAGGAAAATTTACATACCCTGCAGTTCCATCTAGTGGTCCAGCACGAGGATTCTTCTTTGGTCTTATTCAAGCAATGGGAGAAGATTTAAATAACCCAAGCTCATTAGATAAAACGTGGAGTTATTTAGAAGAAATTGGAGAAACGATTGAATCCTACCCAGCAAAAACATCTGACTCGTTTGATCTTCTCCATGAGGGAGCAGTAGATATTGTACCGCACATCCCATTCTGGTATGCGGATAATAAAGCAATTAAAACTATCCCGCCGCATATTGAAGCTGTGAAATTGGAGGATGCCAAACAAGTTATCGATTCTCAATTTTATGTAATGGTAAAAGATTTACCAGAAGATCGCAAAAATGCTGCGCTCGAGTTTCTAAAGTTTGCTACATCGAAGGAAATACAGGCACAAGGATATGTTCGAGGCTTCCTTCCAGCAAATAGTCTAGCAACACCTGATATGCTAGAACCTAAATATCAAAAATCATATGAAACTCTCGTGGAAGCCGTAATGCCTGAGTTTAAAGAAGGCGACAAAATGAAAGTTCCAGACGGAGAATGGATACTATTCCCAGACTTAGAAGAGACCAATGAATTATACGGTCTTTGGGAAGAAAAAATTCAAGCACTCAAATAGGAAGTATTTTCCCTAGTCTCTTGTTTACTAGAGACTAGGGAGATAAGGAGGAATTAGTATGGAACAATCAGTATTGGCAAATACGGAGTCGGCAGTATCTAAAGCAGTCAAGAACACGACAAGTACAAAGGTTGAAATCAAGAATTTAACGAAACAATTTGGTGAATCAACAGCTGTGAATAATGCAAATTTGACAATTGAGAGCGGCGAATTTATGACATTCCTTGGTCCAAGCGGCTGTGGGAAAACAACTATTTTATCGATGGTATTAGGAACCCTTGAGCCGACTTCAGGAGATATTCTATTTAATGGCTCTCCGATTAATCATATTGCTATGAATAGGCGAGATATTGGCATGGTTTTTCAGAACTACGCATTATTTCCCCATATGACCGTTTCTCAAAACATCGCATTTGGTTTAGATATGCGCAAAGTAGAAAAAAAAGAAAAAAGGCGCAGAGTGCAAGAGGCGGTGGAGATGGTTCAGCTAAATGGGCTGGAAAATAGATTTATTAAAGAGTTAAGTGGAGGACAGCAGCAGCGTGTTGCCCTTGCAAGAGCACTAGTTATTCGTCCAAAGGTTCTATTATTAGATGAACCATTAAGTAATTTGGATGCAAAGCTTCGTAAAGATATGCGAATTCAAATAAAAAAAATTCATGATGAACTAGCGATCACCACCATTTATGTAACACATGATCAAGAAGAAGCATTGTCGCTTTCCACTAAAATAGCAGTAATGTCTAAAGGAGAAATTCAACAGCTAGGCACTCCTAAGGAAATTTTCGGAAAGCCTAAAAATCACTTTGTTGCCAATTTCTTAGGCTACGCTAACTTTATTAAAGGAAAGATTGTCAGTAAAAATAATGATTACCTTATTTTTGAGTCAGATTCCAAGCTTCGTTTAGAGATAAAAGGAAATGGTCGCCACCAGGTAGGCGATAGTGTACTTCTAACAATTAAGCCAGAAATGATTGAAATTGTCTCAAATGATCGAATTGGAGCCAATGTAATAGAAGGGGAGATATTGGTTGGGGATTATGTTGGAAGCACTACTGGCTATGAAATTAAAATCAAGGATGGTTCTGTTTTAAAGACTAGTGTTTTAGGGCTGGATCCTTATACGGCACACCAAAAAGTAAAGCTTTATTTGAATCCCGATAAGATTATTATTTTGGATGAGGGGTGAAAACATGAATCAACAGGCAAAACCGAAAAAAAGTGATTATTTAATGCTTCTCCCGAGTCTGCTCCCAGTACTTTTGATATTTGTTTATCCATTAATAAGAGGGATTATGATGACATTCCAAGAAAATGGAACCTCTAATTTCACGATGGGTAACTATATTGAGTTTTTTACAAACCCAGATTATTATCAAACCATTTTTCGAACACTTGCTTTAATTATTCCAGCAGCATTTCTGGAGTTATTTATTGCCTTCGCGATTACCTATTATATAAGAGGAAAGATGAGGGGCAAAGGAATAATAGCCGGATTAATTATTTTCCCCCTTACATTAGGCTCCTTAATTATTGATATGGCGATTATTTCATTTTTCAAGCCAACAGGCTGGTTCAACACGATTCTTTTACAAATTGGCCTGATTGATGAGCCAATCAGACTTGTCTATAACTATACTGGTGCATTTATTGCTTGTGTTATTTTGGGTGTGGCATTCCTTGCTACTAATTTCATTGGGATGATGGATTCCATTGATCCAAATTTAGAAAAAGCTTCGAGATCGCTTGGAGCCAGCGAATGGGTTACATTTAGACGAGTATTTTATCCACTTATTCGTGGTGGGGTTTTAAGGGTATTTGCTTTAAATATTATTATGCAGATTGGTGTGTATACTTCTGCTGTGATTGTAGGTAATCCTGCATCGGCAACCAGGACATTTGCTGTAGTTGCTTTCGAGGAAGCAATGCGAAACTTTAACTACAGTATGGCTAATACAGTTGCTGTAGTAATGGCAATTACGCAATTAGTAATTCTGGCAATTGTGTTTGCTTTACGTAAACGAGGATTCGTCGGTTCAGCAAGTACATTTAAATAACAAAGAGGTGAAATGTAGTGAGAATTGTGGAGAATACCATTAAGGGTGGTATAAACAATCCTACGGAAGCAAGTGTACCTAAGAATAGTAAAGTGGCAGGATTACTAAAACTGCTCTATAAATTTCTAACATGGCTTTTAATAATAGTATGTATCACCTCCATTATTGGTATGACGATCGCTGTATTACTAACTGCCTTCGGAACAGAATGGTATGGTACTTTCCTTCCAGCAGGGTACACAGTGGACTGGTTTGTTCAGGCTTGGCAGGTTTATGAAATAGGTCACTTTTATAAAATAACTTTACAAATTGTTGTAACTGCGACCATTATATCATTGTTGCTAAGTATTCCAACTGCATATGTATTGGGGCGTAAGTCCTTTCCTTTTAAAGAAGGCTTGATTAGTTTCTTTCAGATGCCTTTTACCTTACCAGAACTTGTTTATGCCATACCTGTTGCTTCCATTTTTTATTCAACAGGTCTAGCGGAAACAATTCCTGGCTTAATATTAGTTAACTTAATTGTCGGTATTCCGTTTTCTGTTTTCATTTTGCTGCCATTTATGGAATCGCTGGATCCAAGATTGGAATGGGCTGCTGAATCCTTAGGTGCAACTAAATTTAAATTATTTAGTAGAATTGTTATCCCGCAATTAGTCCCTGGGTTAACGGCTTCTGCCATTAATATTTTCATTCGTATGTTTAGCACATTTACCATTATCCTATTAATCTCCGGACCGAAGACACAGACGCTAAGTGTTATGGTATTCAGTGTCCTTCAAGGAGCAGGTTCCCAGCCGCAGCCTATGCTTAATTCACTAGCATTAACATTAATGTTTCCATTGTTGTTATTTGCTTTTATTAGTTTATGGATTTCCAGCTTTACCCAAAGACGGCTTGGTAAAAAATAAAATGATAATTCGCTGATTCCGAAAAAAATATTTATGTGAAATAGTCGCATAGAATTACTTAGAAGCATTTCAAACAAAGAAGACTGCTAGACTTATATGAAACGTAAAGAAGGTATTTCTAGGAGATTAACGATTCTAAATCTCTTTTAACAAGAATAAATAGATTAAGGAAAAGGAGAGGGTTTTGTGCTAAACGTAGCTATTATCGGTTCAGGAGCCATTTCATCTGCTCATATTGAAGCATATCAACAATTTCCTGAGCGCTGTAGGATTGTTGCCTTATGTGATTTGTATCCTGAAAAGGCAAAAAAACAGGCCGAGGAATTCCATTTGAATGCAACCGTGTACGAAGACTATCAAATGATGCTGGAGCGAACAGACATTGATTTAGTTTCGGTGTGTACGCCGCCTTATACTCATGCAAAAATTGCCATTGATTTTCTTGATGCTGGAAAAAATGTATTGGTGGAAAAACCAATGGCTTCTTCTTTAGAAGAGTGTGATGCCATGAATGCAGCGGCAGAAAGAAATAACAAGTTATTGTCCGTCATTTCGCAAAATCGTTTTCAAAGTCCAATGATGAAGTTAAAGAGCGTACTAGATACGAAAATGATGGGACCGATTGTCCATACACAGATTGATTCCTTCTGGTGGCGCGGGCATAGTTATTATGATTTATGGTGGCGAGGTACTTGGGAAAAAGAAGGCGGTGGTTGTACCTTAAATCATGCAGTCCATCATATTGATATTTTTAAATGGATGAATGGAATGCCATCAGAGGTAACTGCTGTGATGAGTAATGCCTCCCACGATAATGCAGAAGTTGAGGATATTTCTATTGCTATTTGCCGTTATGATGATGGCAGCCTTGCACAAATAACAAGCTCTGTTATCCATCATGGAGAAGAACAGCAGTTAATTTTTCAAGGGAAAAATGCTAGAGTCTCCGTACCATGGAAAGTAAAAGCGTCTAAATCAAAGGGAAATGGATTTCCAGAAGCGGATATAGAACTGGAAGAAAAAATTCAGCGCTATTATGAGCAGCTAGATGATATTCCATATGAAGGGCACCCTGGGCAAATCGACGATGTGTTAACAGCGTTGGAACAAGGAACAGCAGTGCTAGTAGATGGAGAACAAGGCAGACAAACACTTGAGCTTATTTCAGCAATCTATGAATCTGCGAGTACAGGGAAAACCATTAAGCTGCCATTAACAAAAGATAATTTATTCTACACAAGAGAAGGTACACAGACAAATGCAATTCATTTTTACGAAAAGAAAACAGCCATTGAAAATTTTGAAGATAATGATATTACGGTAGGCGGTAAATATGAGTAATATGAAGGAGGAGAAAAATGTGAATAAAAATGATGGAATGAATTATGCGCCGAAAGGTCAAGTAAATAAGGTAGTCGCAGAAGGGGAATTTCTGTTTGCTGCGATTGGCTTAGACCATGGGCATATCTATGGGATGTGTAATGGATTAATAGAAGCAGGCGGCACGTTAGTAGCTGTTTATGATCCAGGTGCGACACGTTTCTAACGGAAAAGGTTAGACACTAAGGTTCTTTAATCACCTTAGGAGAACTAATTTCTCGATAGGTGGAATGAAGAGGTAACGCTCTGAAACGCCTACTCTAATACTCCGACATGCCATTTCTATGGTTAAATAGATTGGTATGAAGCTCGGTGAAGTCGGCAGAGAGATACCGTAAGTTGATAAGGGGCTTTCCTTGTCAATCACGAAAGCTGTCTAGCGGTAGATGGTGTATCCTATATGCCGGGAGTCCATAAAGTATCTATGGTTAGAATGAATAGGGATATACTGACAAATCTCCGAATGTACGGTTCTAGACATAAATGCTGTAGAAATGCAGCAGGTGGCAAAATTGCGATCGTATGGATGGGTAAGTAAGAATCTGGATTATGAAAGCCCATAGCTTGTTACAGGCAAGTTATACATACAGGACCATAGGAGAGACCTAAGGATATATGGGAAGGATAGAGAAATTGGAACGTGGAAAGCGGAAGGATGTGGAGGCATTAACCTGCTTATGAAGCAGTTCTGTATATAAAGGGGAATAACATAACCTATTAAAACAGATTAACCTTTCGTGAGAGTGGAGTCACAGTACCTATGAAACCATGATAATAAATGGGGGAGGGATAGGCTCTAGTTGGAAATTTCCAAGAATGCTAGATACATAATAAATAACACACGATTCTTTTGGAATTTTCAATGGAACGCCGTGTGAGGTGAAAGTCTCATGCACGGTGTGAAGTGGGGGAAAAGCTGGAGATGGCCTCAAAGGTTTACCTATCACTATATGATGAAAAAGTGCAAAAATTTATCCAAACCTATCCACAAGCAAGGGCAGCAGCGTCAGAAGAGGAAATCCTCCAAGATAAAACGATTCAGCTTGTAGCAAGTGCGAATATTCCAGTCCAGCGTGGTCCACTAGGGTTAAGAGTATTAGATGCTGGGAAACACTATTTTGTGGATAAACCTGCTTTTACTACAATGGCTCAAGTCGAGCAAGCAAAGCAAAAAGTAGCAGAGACTGGTCTAAGATGGGGGATTTATTATAGTGAACGATTACATGTAGAAAGTGCCGTATTTGCTGGTCAATTAATAGAAGAAGGAGCGATTGGCCGGGTTATTTCTGTTATGGGAACAGGGCCTCATCGTGCTAATGTCAATAGCCGACCTGACTGGTTCTTTGATCCAGAGCAATATGGCGGAATTTTAACGGATATTGGCAGTCATCAAATCGAGCAATTTTTACATTATGCAAATGCGAAAAGTGCAAAAGTTCTCCATAGTACGGTTGCTAACTATCACTATAAGCAATACCCAGAATTTCAGGATTATGGGGATGCAACCTTGGTGGCAGATAATGGCGCTACCTTTTATTTCCGTGTCGATTGGTTTACTCCGGATGGGCTGGGAACTTGGGGAGATGGCCGTGTGACAATTATTGGGACAGAAGGCTATATTGAAGTCCGAAAGTATATTGATATAGCACGCAGCAAGGAGGGGAACCATTTATTTTTGGTAAATGGAGAAGGAGAAAAATACTATCAATTAAGCGGTAAAGTAGGCTATCCATTTTTCGGTCAATTTATTTTAGATTGCATAAATGGCACAGAAAATGCGATGACGCAGGAACATGCCTTTACTGCTGCGGCATTATGTATTGAAGCACAGGAAAAAGCGATAAAAATCGAATAGGTCTATTAAAAGATTGTTAGTGAATTGGCGATAGCCAAAACAAATAAAACGAGAGTGCAGAATAATATTCATGCCTCTCGTTTTATTTGTTTTGTGTCCGTCTGCTTGATAGAATGCTTTGTTTTACTAGGTATAAGTTGTCACGCTATTGTGGAAATGGTAAGATGTATAGATGATACTAGTTTCATTTTAAAGAAAAATGGGTATTTAGCGATCATTTTTCTTCTATAATATATAGTATTACGTCAGTCTTATAGATAAATAATCAAAAAATGGATTTTAAAGGATGAAATCACAGGATAAGTTAACAAAGAAGACAAATATTTTTCATCTGTTTTTAATGAAAAAAAGATAGTCTTCCCTTTAACTAGTGCGATTTCTCATTATAATAGAAAAAGGAGCGTTTTTTAATGCTTGGAATTTTAAATAAAGTATTTGATCAAAACAAACGCGATATTAAAAAATTAACTAAAATTGCGGATAAGATTGAATTGCTTGCAGATGAAACGGCAGCATTATCGGATGAGCAATTAAAGGGAAAAACAGAAGAATTCAAGGCGCGATTCCAAAAAGGGGAAACATTAGACGACTTATTGGTAGAAGCATTTGCAGTTGTTCGAGAAGCAGCAAAGCGTGTGCTTGGACTTTATCCATATCCTGTCCAGTTAATGGGGGGAGCCTCCCTTCATGACGGTAATATTTCAGAGATGAAAACAGGGGAAGGTAAAACGTTAACTGCGACAATGCCTGTATATTTAAATGCTCTCTCTGGCAAAGGGGTCCATGTTGTTACAGTCAACGAATATCTTGCTACTCGTGATGCGGCAGAAATGGGACAATTATATAATTTTCTTGGTTTAACCGTGGGCCTTAACTTAAATGGCCTTTCAAGAGAAGATAAGCAAGCTGCGTATAATGCAGATATTACTTATGGAACAAATAATGAGTTTGGTTTTGACTATTTGCGTGATAACATGGTTCTTTATAATGAGCAGAAGGTACAAAGACCATTGTATTATGCCGTAATCGATGAAGTCGATTCTATTTTAATTGATGAAGCACGTACACCGCTTATCATTTCCGGTTCTGCGCAAAAATCAACACAGCTGTACGTTCGTGCCAACATTTTTGTCAGCAGCTTAAAACCAGAAAAAGATTATACGTATGATGAAAAAACAAAGGGTGTTCAATTAACAGAAGAAGGAATGTCCAAAGCAGAGCGTGTATTCCAAATTGAAAACCTCTTTGATGTTTCCAATGTTGCGATTAATCATCATATTACCCAAGCGTTAAAAGCCCATGCAAGTATGCATAAGGATGTAGACTATGTGGTTCAAGATGGTGAAATTGTCATTGTTGACCAATTTACAGGTCGTCTGATGAAAGGTCGCCGCTACAGCGATGGTTTGCATCAAGCAATTGAAGCAAAGGAAAACTTAGAGATTCAAAATGAAAGTATGACCCTTGCAACCATCACATTCCAAAACTATTTCCGTATGTACGAAAAGCTTGCAGGGATGACTGGTACAGCGAAAACAGAAGAAGAAGAATTCCGCAACATTTATAATATGAATGTTGTTGTTATTCCAACAAACCGTGAGATCGTTCGTGATGACCGCGCAGATTTAATCTATGCTTCTATGGATGGGAAATTCAGAGCAGTAGTGGAGGACATTGCCGAGCGCCACAAAAAAGGCCAACCAGTACTTGTCGGTACAGTTGCGATTGAAACGTCTGAAATTATTTCTAAATATTTGACGAAAAAGGGCATTCCACATAATGTCTTGAACGCGAAAAACCATGAAAGAGAAGCGGAAATCATTGCAACTGCCGGAGAACAAGGTTCGGTGACAATCGCAACGAATATGGCAGGTCGTGGTACGGATATTAAACTTGGTGAAGGTGTAAAAGAATTAGGCGGATTAGCCGTTATCGGTACAGAGCGTCATGAAAGTAGACGTATTGATAATCAGCTTCGTGGTCGTTCTGGTCGTCAAGGAGATCCAGGGGTTACACAATTCTATCTTTCGATGGAAGATGAATTGATGCGCCGTTTTGGTTCCGATAATATGAAAAATATGATGACAAGACTAGGCATGGATGATTCTCAGCCAATTCAAAGTAAAATGGTCTCTCGTGCTGTAGAATCTGCCCAAAAACGTGTTGAAGGAAATAACTTTGACTCACGTAAGCAATTGCTGCAATACGATGATGTTCTTCGTCAACAACGTGAGATTATCTACTCACAACGTAACGAAGTATTAACTTCGGAAAATCTGCGCTCTATTGTAGAAAATATGATTAAATCATCATTAGAGAGAAATATCCAAGCGCATACTCCAGATAATGCTGATAGAGAAAGCTGGGATTTACAAGCGATCGTGGATTATGTAAGTGGAAATCTTCTTAACGAAGGCGAAGTAGAAGTAAGTGATCTTCGCGGAAAAGAAGGCGATGAAATCGTTGAATTTATTTTCGCGAAAGTACTACAAAGCTATGATGAGAAAGAAGAGAAGCTTTCTCCTGAGCAAATGCGCGAATTTGAAAAAGTTATCGTGCTCCGTGCAGTAGACAGCAAGTGGATTGACCATATCGACCAAATGGATCAGTTACGCCAAGGTATTCACCTTCGTGCCTATGGACAAATCGATCCGCTTCGTGAATATCAATCAGAAGGTTTTGCTATGTTTGAAGCAATGGTTATTGCTATTGAAGAAGATGTCGCAAAATATATCATGAAAGCAGAAATCCGCAATAATCTGGAAAGGGAAGAAGTGGCAAAAGGCCAAGCAGTAAACCCGAAAGAAGAAGGCGGCGACAAGAAACCAAAGAAAAAGCCAGCAGTAAAACAACTAGATATCGGACGTAACGCACCATGCTTCTGTGGAAGCGGCAAGAAATATAAAAATTGCCATGGAGCAAATTTATAAAAGAATTTCGTGAGCAGCCTATCTTTCCTTTTAAGGAAGGATAGTTTTTTTTAATTGGCTTTGGTTTGCGGAACAAGTTTGTAGGGGGAAAAGGAGAGTTATAAAAGTTGGGGGAGTCGCAAATAAAGTGAGAAGAGTCGCAAGTAATGCAGAAGAATCCGCAAGCATATTGAATAAAAACCGCAACTAATCCTCTCTCACCGCCGGTAAAATCATTATCCACCATGAAATTAACAGGAAAACATGCATTTTTTTTCAAAAAGCCATATAATACATAAAGGAAGTAGTAAACTACCTAGAACTATAATTTATATAAAAGGGTGACATGAATGGAATTAGCAGATATTCGCAATGAGTTAGAAAAGATAAATGAAACACTAGAAAACTTTAGGGGGTCTCTTTGACTTAGAAAACAAAGAGGCGCGTATTGCTATGTTAGAAGATGATATGCTTCATCCTGATTTCTGGAATGATCAGCAGGCTGCTCAGACCGTGATTTCAGAAAGCAATGCATTAAAAGATCAAGTTCATGAGTTTTATAAATTAGTGGAGACTTTTGAAAACCTTGAGTTAACATATGAATTGGTGAAAGAGGAAGACGATGCTGAACTTCGTGCGGAGTTGGAAGAGGAGCTTACAGAATTAGTCGGTCGTTTAAGTCAGTTCGAGTTAAATTTATTATTAAGTGGACCATATGATAAAAACAATGCCATCTTGGAACTTCATCCAGGAGCTGGTGGAACAGAGTCTCAAGACTGGGGCAGTATGCTTTTACGTATGTATACAAGATATGCAGAGAAAAAAGGCTTCAAGGTGGAAACTTTGGACTATTTGCCAGGGGATGAAGCTGGGATTAAAAGTGTAACATTGGCGATTAAAGGCCATAACGCTTATGGATACTTAAAAGCAGAAAAAGGGGTACACCGTTTAGTTCGTATTTCCCCGTTTGATTCATCGGGGCGCAGACATACAAGCTTTGTATCTTGTGATGTAATGCCTGAGTTTAATGATGAAATTGAAATCGAAGTTCGTACAGAAGATTTAAAAATTGATACGTACCGTGCAAGTGGAGCGGGTGGTCAGCATATTAACACCACGGACTCTGCTGTACGTATTACACATATTCCAACAGGGGTTGTTGTTTCCTGTCAAACAGAACGTTCCCAAATTAAAAACAGAGAAACAGCCATGAAAATGTTAAAAGCGAAATTATATCAACGCAAAATTGAAGAGCAGGAAGAGAAGCTTGCAGAAATCCGCGGTGAACAAAAAGAAATTGGGTGGGGAAGCCAAATCCGATCTTATGTTTTCCATCCATATTCTATGGTGAAAGATCACCGCACCAATACAGAGGTCGGGAATACACAATCTGTTATGGATGGTGACCTTGATATCTTTATTAATGCTTATCTTCGTTCAAAAATTAATGCCTAATAAATGCGAGTCAAATTCGGAATGGATTAGTGTGTGCTAATCCATTCCGAATTTGGCTTTTTTATTGGAATTTCAGGAAAATGTATCCGTTATCACTAGCATTTCACTATTTTTTACATATTTTTCATATAATTTTTTCCAATTTATGAAACTATTCTACAGTTTTATCGTCTTACTTAAGTGGGATAATTTAAAAGGGATATTTGGTTTGAGCAATAAACGGAAAGAAAAGAGGTAGTACAAATGCAAAAAACAATATTAACCATTGCAGTACCATGTTTCAATGAGGAAGAGGTATTTGAGCAGACAATGGGGAATTTACGTACTGTTTTGCGCGATTTAATGGAAGAAAATTTAATCAGTGAACAAAGCCAATTATTGTTTATTGATGATGGCAGTAAAGATGCGACATGGGAGAAAATAGAAAATGCTACTTTGTTTGACCCGTTAGTTAGTGGAATTAAGCTATCTAGAAATTTTGGTCATCAGCGGGCATTATTAGCTGGTTTAGAAGAGGCTGTGAAGTTTTCAGATTGTGTAATAAGCATCGATGCTGACCTTCAAGATGACACGAGTGTAATCAGAGATTTCATAATAGAGTATTTAAAAGGCAATGAGATAGTTTATGGGGTAAGAAGTAAGAGAGAAACAGATACTTTTTTCAAAAGAAATACTGCCCAGGGCTTTTATCGTTTAATGGAGAAAATGGGATTATCCCTTGTTTATAACCATGCTGACTACCGATTGTTAAGTAAAAGAGCGATTGAGGAAATGCTTCGCTTTAAAGAGTCTAACTTATTTTTAAGAGGGATTGTCCCTTTACTAGGCTTTAAATCAACAAAGGTTTATTATGAGCGAAAGGAACGAGCGGCAGGAGAATCCAAATATCCGTTCCGTAAGATGATTGCTTTTGCTTTAGATGGAATCACTTCTTTTAGTGTCAAGCCAATCCGTCTTATTACCATACTAGGTTTCTTATTTTCTGTTATTAGCGTATTTGCTGGTGTATATGCCATCGTCCAAAAATTTATGGGGCATACAGAATCGGGATGGACTTCTATAATGATTTCTGTTTGGCTGCTTGGTGGATTAATGCTTATGAGTATCGGTTTAATCGGTGAGTACATAGGAAAAATTTATGAAGAAGTGAAGCAGCGGCCCCGTTATATTATTGAAAGCAACCTATGCAAAAAAATAGAAAATAGATCAAAGGTACAATCTAGATGAAGGATAAATCATTTCTAATATTTTTAGTAGTTGGTCTTATGAATACTTTTATTGGTTTAACAATGATTTATTTATGCTTAAACGCCTTTCATTTCGACTATTGGGCCGCAACTTTTATCGGAAATGCTGTAGGAGCATGTGTGAGCTACTTTTTAAATAAGCGATTTACATTCAAAAGCAATGCCGCTCTAGGAAGCAGTGGACTTCGCTTTATTGCCGTAATTTTAGCCTCTTATCTGCTGGCATATAAAGCTGGGTTAGTGCTGGTTGAAATGTTGCTTGGTGAATGGAACGTTTTCGCTTCCTATACAGATGAAATCGCCGTTCTGTTTGGAAGTGGCTTCTATACCTTGTTAAATTATGCTGGACAAAAATATTTTGTTTTTCCAAAAAGATATCAACAAAATGCTAGGAGCGTCAAATGAATTATCTAAAAAGAGAAAGAACGTTTTTTTATATAGCAATTGCCATTATTTTCGTATGGGTACTTCCTTATTTTGTGTTAAATGAAGATGCACATATGCGTGTGCATGATAATCTAGATTCTAATTTGGGCTGGTATGAGGTGATGAAAGATAACGGAATTGCCTTCTCGCCATTACATACACCAGTGGAACAAATTATGAATGGGGAATTTTCGAGAGACACCTATTATTCAGAGTATTATGCAATGGTGTTTCTATTTCAATTCTTGCCACCTGTTATTGCCTATGGCCTTTGCCAAGCAATAACACATTTTGTTGCTTTTATTGGCATGTATTTATTATTGAAAAAATATGTGATGAAAGAGGAGCATAATAAAGCTTATATCCTAACTATTGGGGTGGCGCTTGCCTTTAGCTTAACACCTTATTGGCCATCAGGAATGCTTAGTATTCTTGGAATGCCTCTTGCTTTATGGAGTATGCTGAATATTTATAAGGGGGAAAGAAGCTGGAAAGATCTAGCCGTTTTAACGCTACTTCCTTTCTTTTCCACCTTTGTAATCGGCTTTTTCTATTTCCTAGCTGTCATGGGGCTGTTCTGGCTATATGACTTCGTGCGGAATAAAAAAAGCAACTGGCCATTATTTTTCGCCATTTTGTATATGACAATGGTTTATTTGGCAATCGATTATCGTCTTGTTATTTCGATGATTGCCCCGATATCCGATGAATTAACGAACAGAGATGTATTTTACCAGTCAAAGTTGAATTTTGTACAAACCTTAAAGCTTGTAGGTAAAAATTATGTATTCAGTCATAATCAAGATCGAACCATTCATCAATATATTATTTTACCATTGACTTTATTTGGATTACTCTTTATTCTTTTGAAAAAACAGTGGCGTGAAAATAAACTATACATCGGTCTTCACCTATTGAATATTGTCTTATCCACATGGTATGCTTTTTGGTTTTTCGAAGGCTGGCAGCCATTAAAAGAGAAGTTTGGTATTTTAACAAGCTTCAATTTTGCGCGCTTCCATTATCTGCGCCCAATGATTATTTATGTTTTATTTGCTCTTACCTTAAAAATGTTATGGAAGAACCGTAACATGGGCCGAAAGTTAGTCTA
This sequence comes from Niallia sp. FSL M8-0099, assembly GCF_038006945.1. NCBI lineage: Bacteria > Bacillati > Bacillota > Bacilli > Caryophanales > Bacillaceae > Niallia > Niallia sp. FSL M8-0099. The sequence continues at coordinate 565,272 of NZ_JBBOWF010000002.1, read as the reverse complement.
TGTGCTGATTATTGGTCAATTACTTGTTTTAGTACCGACAAATGAACAAATCATGTACAAAAATCAACCAAGCTATAAAGCATACTTTGCTACAGAACAGTTTACTGACATAAAGAAATATATTGGAAAACCGCTCGACCAATATAGAGTAGTGAGCATCGGTATTCATCCGAATATAGCACAATACAATGGCTTGTATACCCTTGATTCCTATAGCAATATTTATCCACTAGATTACAAGCTTCAATTCAGGAAAATAATAGAGCCAGAGCTTAATAAAAATAAAGCATTAAGAACCTATTATGATGACTGGGGCGGACGATGCTATATTTTCGTCGATGAATTGGGCGAGAATTATATGTACTCAAAGCGCTCCAATAAAGAAATCAATCATTTACAACTAAATGTAGAAGCATTGAAAGAGATGGGTGGCCAATATATTCTTTCGGCGGTTCCAATAAATAATGCTGCAGAAACTAATCTCACCTTTATGAAGGACTTCGAATCAAAAAATAGCAATTGGCATATTTATTTATATAAAGTGATGTGAAAGAATGCCTGACTTCTCGTTATCAAGAAGAAGTCAGGCATTTTTTTATTTTTGATTCTAGATAGGAAGGTAAAAAAATATATTAAAATGGACAGGCGTTAATAAGCATTTTTACACATACCTTTCTTATAGGAGGAGCTTCATGGAGATTATGATTGCTATTATATTAGGAATAGTGGAAGGATTAACCGAGTTTGCACCTGTTTCATCAACGGGACATCTTATATTGGTAGCACATTTACTGGAATTCACAGGGGAAAAAGCAAAAACATTTGAGATTATTATTCAGCTAGGAAGCATTCTTGCTGTTGTATTTGTATTTTGGAGACGAATTTTAAGTATTCTTGGAATAAAAAAATGGCAGGCAGAAGAGGATGTTGGGACATTAAGTATTTTTCATATCGCAATTGGCATTATCCCGTTTGGGGTAGGTGGCATCCTGTTCTATGATTTTATTAAGGAAGTGCTTTTTCGGTCAGGAACGGTCGTGATCACCCTTATCATTGGCGGCTTACTGATGCTTGCAGCCGAGAAATGGAAGCCCCGTAGCCCTACAGCAGAAACACTCGATCAGGTTACGTATCAGCAAGCCTTTACAGTTGGAATGTTTCAGTGTTTTGCGTTAGTACCAGGATTTTCTCGTTCTGGAGCGACTTTATCTGGCGGAATTCTTGCTGGTATGAGCCATAAAGCAGCATCTGAATTTACATTTATTATGGCCATTCCTATTATGGCAGCAGCAACAGGAAAAGACTTATTCGAAAGCTGGAACTATTTATCCCCACAGGATCTTCCTCTTTTCTTGACTGGATTTATCACTGCTTTTGTTGTTGCATTATTAGCAATCAAATTCTTTTTGAAACTGATCAATAAAATTAAACTTGCACCCTTTGCCTATTATCGTTTTGTACTTGCCTTCCTCTTTTGGATTTTTATTTTATAAGCTTGGAAGAAAGGCCTCGCAGTACTTTTGTTGTGAGGTCCCATTTTTCTATCCAAACTGTTCGTAAAGGTCTGTTTAGTTTCATACAGAAATACGGCAAATAACAAAACCCCTCTAAAGAATATTTCCATTATTTCATCGCTTTACCACGCTAATTTGCCACCATTTACACTTCAAATAATAGATGATATACTCTCTGCTTGGAAGAATCATTTTGTTTTTAGAAGCAGAAAACTGGGGAAATGCACATCGCTTCCTCTTTTTTATGTGGATTTTTTCTATAGAATAAGCTGAATAGTAAAACCATGTCATATTCTTGATTATACTTTTTAACATAAAAAAGATTGTCGAATACGAACACCAAGTATATATGACATAAACTGACAAGAAAATAGAGGTGTAAAAAAATGAAATGGCGCGAATATATTTATGTGCTAATAGGGTCGGCTATTGTCGCTTTATCCTTTAATTTATTTTTATTACCTAATAATATTGCATCTGGCGGTGTAAGTGGAATAAGCACTATTACGAAGGCGGTATTCAAGTGGGAGCCAGCCTATGTACAGTGGGCCTTTAATATTCCATTATTTGTGTTAGGGGTTATATTATTAGGAAGAAACTTTGGAGTGAAAACATTAATAGGTACCGTATTTTTGCCATTTGTTGTGTATCTCTCTAGAGGATTGGAGCCATGGACCAATGAACCTTTATTAGCTGCGATATATGGCGGAATCGGTATTGGCCTGGGGATTGGTATTGTTTTTAGAGGCAAAGCATCTACTGGCGGCACAGATTTAGCCGCACAAATTATCAACAAATATACAGGAATTTCGTTAGGAAAATGTGTAGCTCTGATCGATGGCGTAATCGTCATCACCGCTTCTATCGTCTTCAGTATTGAACAAGGTTTATATGCTTTAATTGCCCTATTTGTAACGAGCAAAACCATTGATTTGGTTCAAGTGGGCTTTGGCAGTTCCAAAATGACTTTAATCATTACAGATAAGCAAGAGGAAGTAAGAGAAGGGATTTTAAATAAGATTGATCGTGGCGTAACAAGATTAACAGCGCATGGTGGTTATACAGATTCAGAAAGACCTGTTTTAATGTGTGTCGTAGACCAATCTCAATTTATCAAGCTCAAGCAATTAGTACAATCAATCGATGAAACAGCTTTTGTTGTTGTAACAGACGCTTCAGAGGTTCTCGGGAGAGGGTTTAAATAAATAGTAAATGAGAGTATCTTTTTTAGATTTGATTCGTGAAATAGGAATTGGACTAAAAAAGATATTTTTTTATGTTGATTTTAACAGAAAAAGGGAAAAAAGCTGACCTGTTTTTGTCGAATTTTTCTTTTTGCTCCTATAAAAGCAGACAAAATTAATTTTATGAACTTTTTTGCCGCCTAAAAGCATCCCTTCATTATGTAAATACTGGATATATTAATGTGTGTTTTTAGGTATATAATACTATTTATCAAGGAAAATTACAAAAATAAAGGGGAAATAGGTCGATTTGTAGTACTATATTAATAGGAAATGCTGGTATGTGCTGAAATCAATAGTACTTTATGTTATGTTTGAAAAGAAAATGTAATAATTTTTTACATTAATTTGTCGTATTATGATGATATAATAATTTAAGTAAGAAAAGGAACAACCTGCAGAGATTGCAGATTGTCACTTTTAGTCGTTTGAAACTTGTCGAATTTTGGTTTTTGAATCATATGGAAAAGTGGAAGGAATAAGTGAAAGAAATAAAACTTATTGCTAGGGGATAAATTCATAAACCAAATCACTTCTATCATAACTCTTCAGTGATTCGTTTATGTTTTCAAACTTATATGTACCTTCTTCGCTTTTCAATAATCCATACAAAAAATAATTCAGGTGTGATAATAGATGATAGAAATGAAAAATGTAATGAAGAAGTATGCGAACGGTGTAATAGCCGCTAATGGAATAAATGTTAGGATTAATCAAGGTGAATTTGTTTATGTAGTAGGACCAAGTGGTGCAGGGAAGTCTACGTTCATTAAAATGATGTATCGTGAGGAAAAGCCCACACAAGGAAGTATTCGAATAAATGGTATTAATTTAGAAAAATTAAAAGATAAGAAAGTTCCGTTATTAAGAAGAAACATGGGAGTTGTCTTTCAAGATTTTAAACTTCTTCCCACGTTAACTGTTTTTGAAAATGTGGCTTTTGCATTAGAAGTTATTGAAGAAAACCCAAAAAATATAAAGAAAAAAGTCATGGATACTTTAGAGCTAGTTGGATTAAAGCATAAGGCAAGAATGCTGCCAACAGAATTATCTGGAGGAGAGCAGCAGCGTGTTTCGCTTGCACGCTCGATCGTTAATTCTCCTAAACTGGTAATTGCAGATGAACCTACAGGTAACCTGGATCCCGAAACGTCATGGGATATTATGAATATTTTTGAAACGATAAATAATAGAGGAACAACCATTGTAATGGCAACACATAATCGTGAAATTGTTAACACGATTAAGCATCGTGTTATTGCTATTGAGGGCGGCAGAATTGTAAGGGACGAAACGAGAGGTGAATACGGCTATGAAGGCTAGAACAGTAGCGAGACATACAAGAGAAAGTTTTAAAAGCCTTCTTCGTAATGGTTGGATGACATTTGCCTCTGTCAGTGCGGTAACGATCACATTAATTCTTGTTGGTGTTTTTTTCGTTATTATGATGAATTTAAATCATGTAGCGACTTCCATTGAAGAAAATGTAGAGATCAGAGTGCATATTGATGTGGCAGCAACGAAAGAAGAGAAAAGCGCTCTAGAAGAAGAAATTAAGGGGATTCCTGAAGTTGGTAGTGTTATCTTCTCACCTAAAGGAGAAGAACTGGACAACTTAATCACTAGTCTAGGAGAAGATGGGGATGCCTTTAAACTTTTTGAACAGGATAACCCGTTGAATGACGTATTTGTGGTGAAAACAAAAGATCCGGAGGATACATTAGCTGTAGTAAAGAAGATTGAGAAATTTGAACATGTTGCAAAAGTAAGGTATGGACAAGGCACGGTTGAAAAGTTGTTTAGCGCAATTAATTTGAGTAGAAACGTGGGAATTGTCCTGATTATTGGATTGCTATTTACAGCGATGTTCCTAATCTCTAATACAATTAAGATTACAATTGTAGCAAGAAGAAAAGAAATTGAAATTATGCGTTTAGTAGGAGCGACTAACTGGTTCATCCGCTGGCCATTTTTCTTAGAAGGTATGTGGCTGGGCCTATTAGGGTCGATTATCCCGATAGCTGCAGTTAGCGCAATATATTACTATGCATATCAGTTCTTAATTGCAAAATTAGCAGGAAGCTATATTAAAATTCTGGATTATACTCCATTTGTATTCCAAGTATCCGGATTACTTCTAGTAATGGGAGCGGTGATTGGAATATGGGGTTCCGTAATGAGTATCCGCAAGTTTTTAAGAGTGTAAAGTAGTTGTCGTTAAATAAATTAGTCTTATGGTCAATAGCTTGAAGAGCGAGAACTACAGTGCTTCAAGCTATTATATTGGAAAAAATGCTGTTTTCTAAAGATTTGTTGGCTATTGTTTAGACTTGGGGATTGAGTAATAAAAAAGAGAGAAAGCATCAGGTTTACCAACTTTACGATTGGTATACGGGGGAGGAGCTTGTACTAAATGAAAAAGAAACTAGCAAAATTAACACTTGTATCTACACTAAGTGTAAGTAGTATGATCGCTTATACATCTATTACGGCATCACCAGTATCTGCCCAAGGTTCAATCAGTGAATTGAATAAGGAAAAAAGTAATATTGAAAATAAGCATAGTAACGTAAAGAAAAAACTAGATGATTCATCCAATAAATTAGATGATATCCATTCTAAACAAGATTCAGTAGAAACAGAGATTAAAAGAATAAATACTTCTATCTCTAGTACACAAGTCAAAATTACAGAGAAAAAAGAACAAATTTCCACTACGAAAGAAGAAGTAAAAAAATTAGAGAAGCAAATTGAAGAAGTAACAGCAAGAATTGAAAAAAGAAATGAATTATTGAAGGAACGTGCAAGATCTTATCAACAAACAGGTGGTATGGTTAATTACCTAGATGTGTTAATGGGTTCACAAAGCATCAGTGATTTTATTGATAGAGTTGGTGCAGTAGCAACAATCGTAGAAGCTGATCAAACAATCATTAAAGAACAAGAAGCAGATAAAAAGTTATTGGAACAATCCAAAGCTGAGCTAAAGTCAAAATTAAATGCACTTGAAACCATGCTTGCTGATCTTGAATCACTGAGTTCTCAATTGAACGCAGAGAAAAAAGAAAAAGATAAATTAATGGCTCAATTGGAAAAAGAAGAAAATCATGTTCATGCAGAAATGCTCTCTTTAGAAGAGGAAGAACAGCTATTGAAGGATCAACAAGTGGCGATGGAAAAAGCAATCAAGTTAGAGAAGGAAAGACAAGCTGAATTAGCAAGACAAGCAGCAGAAGCAGAAAAACAACGAAAAGCAGCAGAAGCAAAGGCAGCGGCTGAAAGAGCTGCAGCACAAAAGCAAGCGGCTAATAATACAAAAGCTACTTCTCAAGCAGCTTCAAAAACAACTGCTTCATCTAATAGCGGAAGCAATTCTCCTGCATCCAAGCCAAAAACTTCTGTATCATCTGGCAGCTTTACCCGTCCAGCAGGTGGAGGATATTTATCTTCAGGGCTAGGTCATCGCTGGGGGACTTTCCATGCAGGTGTTGATATTGCAGCGACTGGAACAGTTCCAATATACGCAGCTGCTGATGGAGTAGTTATTAGATCATATCCTTCAAGCAGTTATGGACAAGTTATTTTTATTAGTCATTATATTAATGGTCAACAATACACAACAGTGTATGCACATATGAGAGAAGGCAGCCGTTTAGTAAATGCAGGTGATGTCGTTTCTAAAGGACAACAAATCGGTACAATGGGTAATACAGGTGATTCTACTGGTCAGCATTTACATTTCGAATTGCATAAAGGGCCTTGGAATCAAGCGAAATCCAATGCTATTAACCCAGTTGGAATTGTTCCATTGTAATAGAATAGTATAGTATTAGTTTATCCGAAATAAGGAGAGTTAAACCTAATCTCTTTGTTCTCCGAAACCTGACTTTATGGCGTTCATTTTAAATGAACGCCATTGTTTTTTGTTGTTAGAACCGATTTTAGCAAGAATCATGTTACTACAGAAAGCAATCATTTCTATGCTATAATAGATGGAAAGGTTTGTAATAATAAAGGGGTAAGAATAGAGATGAGCGAATTTAATGAGAAAAAGGAATCAATGAGTTCCATAAATAAGTTTGAATTGGATGAAGAAACATTATTTATTGTTTCTCAAACATTTAAAGCATTATCAGACCCTACCAGAATAAAAATTCTCCATCTATTATCAAAAAAACAACATTCAGTTAATGAAATAGCAGAAAGCCTAAGTATGCTTCAATCCACGGTTTCTCATCAGCTTCGCTTTCTAAAGAATTTGCGTTTAGTTAAATATAAACGCGAAGGAACTACTATGATTTATTCATGTGATGATGAGCATGTAATGGGCGTGTTAAAACAAATGATTGATCACGCAAGACATCATTAAAAAAATACCAATTAGATGGACTGTAGAAGCTTCTATAATAGATAGATGAATTCTACAGTTTTTTTATAGCCATTTCTGATTAAAGTGTTTTTACTCTAAATTTTAATGGTATTTTTTATACAAAAAATCTGAAAATGGATTGACACTTTTATTAGACTATTCATATAATATAAATATGAGTATATGAATATTTGTGCATATATTAAAAGTAGAAGTAATTGTATATAATAGATCAAAATTAAAGGAAAGAAGGGAAAGGAATGGAGGAAGAGAAGCAGCTGCGGAAAAAAGAATTTATATTAGAAGGCTTGGACTGTGCAAATTGTGCAATGAAAATAGAAAATGGAATAGCATCCATTAATGGAGTCAGAGAATGCACGGTTAACTTTGCTACACAAACATTACATTTACAGGTCGATGAAATAGAAGAAAAGAGTATTTTAGCAAAAGCAGAAAAAACAATCACAAGACTAGAGCCACATGTAAAGATGGTAGAAAAGAGGAAAAAAGCTACTTCTCCATCTCCTGATCATCCGCTTCACCACGATCACGATCACGCTCATGGTCATGAGCATGACCATGACCATGGTACAGAGAATACAAAGAGATTAATTGGAAGATTAGCAGCTGGAACGATTGTTGCAGCAATTGGATTTTTTGCTCCTTTAAACGGAATATCGGAATTTGCTCTTTTCTTTTTGGCCTATTTAATTGTTGGAGGAGACATTTTATTTAGAGCGATAAAAAATATTTTACGTGGGCAAGTATTTGATGAGCATTTTCTTATGTCTATCGCTACATTAGGAGCTTTTGCTATTCAGGAATATCCTGAAGGAGTAGCTGTTATGCTTTTTTATCAAATAGGCGAGTTATTTCAGGGGATAGCTGTCAATCGTTCTAGAAAATCGATTACTAGCTTAATGGATATACGACCAGACTATGCCAATGTAAAAGTTGGCTCTGAACTGAAGAAGCTATCTCCAGAGCAAGTGAACATCGGAGATATTATTATCGTAAAGCCTGGAGAGAAAATTCCGCTTGATGGGCGAGTGATAGAAGGAAGCTCTTCTGTCGATACATCCGCTTTAACAGGAGAGTCCATTCCGCGAGATATAGAAATCGGCAATGAGGTGCTTAGTGGTTATATTAATAATCAGGGTGTATTAACAATCGAAGTAACAAAGGACTTTGGAGAATCAACTGTTACGAAAATACTGGAGCTTGTTCAAAATGCCAGTAACCGCAAAGCTCCTACTGAAAATTTTATTACTAAATTTGCAAGATATTATACACCAGTAGTAGTAATAACAGCTGCATTATTAGCTATCGTACCACCACTCTTAATAAGTGGTGCTACTTTCTCAGACTGGCTGTATCGGGCCCTTGTCTTTCTTGTTATCTCTTGTCCTTGTGCGCTTGTTGTTTCTATTCCATTAGGATTCTTTGGTGGAATTGGCGCAGCATCTAAAAAAGGAATTTTAGTAAAAGGAAGCAATTATTTAGAAGCTTTAAATGATGTGAAGTATGTTGTTTTTGATAAAACTGGTACTTTAACAAAAGGAGTATTTGAAGTAGATTCCATTCACCCAGCACCTAGATTTGCAGAAAAAGAAGTGCTGGAATATGCAGCATATGCAGAAGTGCATTCTAATCATCCAATTGCTGAATCCATTCGCAAAGCATATCAGGGACAGATCATGGAGGAACGCATAGGAGAATATCAAGAATTATCGGGTCATGGAATTATGGTAGAGCTAGATGGAAAAAAAGTGTTAGCAGGTAATCAAAAACTGATGATAAAAGAAAATATCAGCTATTTACCAAACGAAGAAGTCGGAACAGTTATTTATGTGGCAGCAAATCAAGAATTCATCGGTTCTATTGTTATTTCTGATCAGATAAAAGAGGATGCAGAGAAAGCCATCCAACTACTAAAAGAACAAGGAATTAAGAAAACGGTGATGTTAACTGGTGATGCTCAAAAGGTTGGCTCTAAGATTGGGGCTCTTTTAAAAATAGATGAAGTTCATGCAGAATTATTGCCACAGCACAAAGTAGAAGAAATCGAAAAGCTTGATCAACATAAGCAAGCAAAGGAAAAAATTCTCTTTATTGGAGACGGCATAAATGATACACCTGTTCTGGCAAGAGCAGATGTGGGAATGGCAATGGGAGGTTTAGGTGCTGATGCAGCAATAGAGGCAGCAGATATCGTCCTTATGACAGATGAGCCTTCTAAAATAGCAACAGCACTGTCTGTTGCAAAACGGACCCGCCGAATCGTGTGGCAGAACATAATATTTGCTTTAGGAGTTAAAGCAATCTTTTTACTACTAGGCGCATTTGGGATTGCAACGATGTGGGAAGCAGTTTTCTCTGATGTAGGTGTTACTGTTCTTGCCGTTATTAATGCAATGAGAGTATTGCATGTGAAAGGGTTATAAAGAGAGAATTTCCGAGAGGGGACTCATTTCCAAAGAAAAAACGGAGCTAGTATACTTACCACTCGCTCCGTTTTTATTTGAATGAAATTGACCCCTATTTAAGATTAGGAGGAGTATTATGTTCAGCTGGAGGAGCAGGCTTTAATTTAGGTGCAGAGCCAAATGGTGGTACATCTCGGACATATTGGAATGTTCCCATACCATCCATGCTTGGTCCCGATGCCCATCTCCCCTTACTGCTTTCATCTCCCATTGAATGATTAAGAAAGAGATAAGATACTTCTGTCTTTTCTAATTTTCTAGGGAAAGTGTTTGGTACAACTACGCCTTCTTGTTGCTCTAATTCGTAAATAGCGGCAAGCCATTGGTTTTGATGCATCGTGTCCCGTGCAATTAAATACGATAACATATCTTTAATGCCTCGATCATCGGTCTGCTCAAACAACCGGACTGCTTGGAGCCTGCCTTGCGATTCTGCATTTAAATTTGCGCGCATATCAGCGAGTAGATTTCCGCTTGCAGCCACATATCCTCCATTCCAAGGTACACCTACGCTATCCTTTGGCATTGCGGCAAGTCCTGAAACGATCGCATGCTGTGGATTAGTTCCACCAATAATAGCCGCCATTGCGGGATTACTTGCAGCTGCTGTTTCAAGCTCGGTAACGGGGGCATCATCTAATAACCTTGCTACCATGGTTGATAGTAATTCAATATGGCCAATTTCTTCTGTTCCAGTATCTAATAATAAATCACGATATTTATCATTTTTTCTTGTTCCCCAAGCTTGGAATAAATATTGATTCATGACCGACATTTCTCCAAATTGTCCACCGATTAGTTCCTGTAAATTTTTAGCGAAAACGGGATCCGGCCTCTCAGGTTTTGCTTCATAGGCCAGCTCTTTGATGTGAAAAAACATTGGTTCCCCTCCTCATAATTCTTTATATACTATGCATGCTTTCTTTATAGGTACGTGTCCAGTTTGAAAAATAGTTTCAATCATAAGTTGTCCGAGCCCTTCATATACATAAAAAAAGGATAAATACATCGTGGCAGAAGAAGGGACGATTGCAATGAATCGGAAGTGGTTGGCTATTTATATGGCAGGCTCCTTATTAGCAGGATCAGGAATGACATATATAGGAATAAACGTGTTGGAAAAAAGACAGGAGGAACAATTAAATAATCAATCAATGGAGGCTGGTTCGCTTGATAAATTGGATAAAGCCTATCAAATAATCTTGCAAAACTATGTGGAAAATGTAGACAAGCAAAAGTTAGAAGATGGTGCAATAAGAGGGATGCTGGCTACATTGGAGGATCCATACTCTGTTTACATGGATCAAGAAGCCGCAAAGCAATTTGAACAAGCTCTTGATTCTTCTTTTGAAGGAATTGGTGCAGAAATTAGTATAGAAGAAGATAAAATGATCATTGTGTCACCAATAAAAGGGTCTCCAGCAGAAAAAGCAGGTATTAAACCTCAAGATCAAATAATTTCAGTAAATGGAGAAAACGTAGAAGGAAAAGATCTTAATGACGTTATCAGCCAAATCAGAGGGGAAAAAGGATCAAAGGTAGAATTAGAAATAAAGCGAGCAACAGTCGATAAACCATTAAAATTGGAAATTGTCCGCGATGAAGTGCCTCAAATCACGGTTTATTCTAATATCATAAAAGACGGTGGAGAAAAGATTGGTTATATAGAAATTACATCATTTTCTAAAGATACAGCAAGTGAGTTTGAAAAGGAATTAAGCAAATTAGAGAAAAATGGTATTTCAAGTCTAATTTTAGATGTACGTGGTAATCCTGGTGGCTTGCTAACAAGTGTAAATGCGATTGTAGAACAATTTTTAACAAATAAAAAACCTTATGTGCAAGTAGAGAATCGAAATGGAGATCGTGAACAGTTTTATTCTGATTTGAAGAAACAAAAGGAATATCCAGTTGTAGTATTGATTGATAATGGAAGTGCATCGGCGTCCGAAATTTTAGCTGCTGCCTTAAAAGAGGGAGCTGGATATCCGCTAATTGGCGAAAATTCATTTGGAAAAGGAACCGTCCAACAGCCTATATTAATGGATGATGGCAGTGAAATCAAACTAACGGTTTCTAAATGGCTTACTCCTGATGGAAATTGGATTCATAGACAAGGAATAAAGCCCACTATCGAAGTCGAGCAAACGGACTTATATCATACCCACCCATTGCAGATTGTAGATTCACTTAAGCCTGAGGATAATGATGAACAGGTCCAATATGCACAAGAAATTTTAACAAGCTTAGGATTCACAACAGATAGGCAAGATGGCTATTATAGTCCGCAAACAGAAGTAGCTGTAAGAGCATTTCAAAGCAAAAATGCACTGGAGGTTACTGGTGTGATAGATGGAAAAACAGCTGCAAAGATGGAGGAAGCAGTTAGGATAGAAAAACAAAAGGACGAAAACGATATTCAATTACAAACAGCTATCCGCTATTTAGTTCATTAATAAAACGTAGGGCACAAAGAATTCAACCAGATAAACCCGAGCAATTATCCTTAAGATACTATTAGGTTTTTCGGATAATTGTTCGGGTTATTTAATTTAAAGAAAGAAGAGTTGTGGAAATCACCCGCAGGCTGAATATGCTTCGCTTTCCATGGGGCTGCGCTTGAACTTCTTTATCACTGCATTGTGCATGATGAAAAAGTAGGTTCATAATAAAGAGGAAAGAAGAAAATTTGAAAGAAGTAAGTATTTTACATAGATAAAAGGAAGAAGTAACAGAGGAACGTGCTCTGTGCCAAAAAGGAAGAGGAGCAGAGCAAAAAAGTAACAGAGGAACATTAGCTGTGCCCGCTCCCAGAAGAAAAAGTGCAAAACCCCCTCATGCTGACCAAAATAATAAAGAAATAGCCTGTCTTCTTCACCTAAAGAATACAGCGTTCTAAAACTTGCTCTCCGGCGCATAGAGTGGTTGCAGCGCAATGGAAAAAATGGTTTTCCTACTAAGTTAGAGGATGTTCATTTTTACTCATTTTATATTTTGTTTTGTCCACAGTCTCAATAATGTTTTATTTATTTAACACACTATCTTCCAGCATTAAGTTCTTATCTCCGTATATTTTTGTGATATGAGTATCTCCCCATTCACAAAGAGCATTTAAAATGGGCTCTAAACTTTTTCCATAGTCACTTAATTCATATTCTACTTTTGGTGGTATTTGTTGATAGATTATACGATTGATAACACCGTCTTCTTCCAATTCCCTTAATTGCTGTGTAAGCATTTTTTGCGTAATATTTGGCATTAAGCGTTTTAATTCACTTGTTCTTTTTTTGCCATGTGTTAAGTGGCACAAAATTACACACTTCCATTTACCGCCGATTACTTCCAAAGTGGCTTCAACTGATATATTGTATTTTTTATTTTCCATAATATCCTCCATTTTTTATAGGAACTTTTTTGTACCTATATTACCTTTAGGTTCCTACATTACAAAAAAGTACGTACTTTTCTATTTATCTTATATGATTCATAATAACACTAGCCGGTTAAAATGCAAAACTACAAAAAATACCACTAGTGGTTAGCGATATATGTAAGAGGAGGAAAAGGAAGTTGAAGCAAAATATGAATACATTTGCGTTAATAGCCTTGGCTGTTAGTGCTTTTGCTATTGGTACTACTGAATTCATAAGCGTTGGATTATTACCTTTGATTGCCGATGACTTTCGGGTAGGGATTACAACAGCAGGATTAACTGTTTCTATTTATGCACTAGGCGTTACATTTGGAGCACCTGTTTTGACAGCTATTACCTCTAATATTTCACGAAAATCTTTATTATTGGGGATCATGATTGTTTTTATTATTGGTAATAGTATGGCTGCATTTGCTCCCAATATCACTATTTTACTGATTGCACGTATTGTATCAGCTTTTGCTCACGGTATATTTATGTCGATTGGTTCCACGATTGCAGCAGATCTAGTAGCGAAAGAAAAAAGAGCAAGTGCTATCTCTATCATGTTCTCCGGATTAACGGTTGCCACTGTAACAGGTGTTCCCTTTGGGACATTTATCGGTCAGCACTTTGGCTGGAGATTAGCATTTATCACCATTGTTATTATTGGAATCATTGCGTTTATCGCCAATAGTTTGCTTGTGCCAAATAACTTATCGAAAGGTGGCCGTGCAACCTTTAAAGATCAGTTGCAGTTAGTTACAAACCTACGACTACTAATGCTTTTTTTAATTACAGCATTAGGCTATGGAGGAACATTTGTGGTTTTCACGTATCTTTCTCCATTACTGCATGAAGTAACAGGCTTTCAGCAAAATACAGTAGCAGGAATTTTACTATTGTATGGTGTAGCAATTGCCATTGGTAATATGATTGGCGGCAAGTTATCAAACAAAAACCCGCTTCGGGCATTATTTTTTATGTTTATTATCCAAGCTATTATCCTATTTGTTTTGTCCTTTACCCTTCCATTTAAGGTAATTGGCTTAATAAGTATTCTTTTTATGGGCTTATTAGCATTTATGAATGTTCCGGGGCTGCAAGTTTATGTAGTAATGCTCGCAGAACGTTATGTACCAAGTGCAGTAGATGTAGCCTCTGCTGTAAATATTGCAGCTTTTAACGCAGGAATAGCAATCGGTTCTTACTTGGGAGGGATAGTGACCAATTCACTAGGGCTTATCCATACTTCGTGGGTAGGCGGAATCATGGTTATTGCCGCTATTCTCCTAACTGGTTTCAGCTTAATTTTAGAAAAAAATTCATTGAAAAAAGGAGTTATTTCACGATGAAAAACTTACAAGATACAGTTCAACTAACAAACGGAATCAAAATGCCTTGGCTAGGATTAGGTGTATTTAAAGTGGAGGAAGGGCAAGTGCTTGTGGATGCTGTAAGCTCTGCAATTAAGAATGGCTACCGTAGTATTGATACAGCGGCTATTTATGCTAATGAAGCAGGGGTAGGCGAAGGAATAAAGAAAGGCATGAAAGAAGCAGGCATTACAAGAGATGATTTATTTATTACTTCAAAAGTATGGACAGACGATTTAGGATATGAAGAAACAATAAAGGCATATGAAGTAAGTTTAGAAAAGCTCGGACTCGATTATTTAGATTTATATCTTATTCACTGGCCAAAAGAAGGAAAATATAAAGACGCATGGAGAGCGTTAGAAACACTATATAAACAAGGCAGGGTTAAAGCAATTGGAGTAAGTAATTTTCAAATCCATCATTTAGAAGACTTGATGAAAGATGCGGAAGTGAAACCAATGATTAATCAAATCGAATTGCATCCAAGGCTTACACAAAAAGAGTTAATAGCTTATTGCCAAGAGAAAGGTATACAAGTGGAAGCATGGTCTCCGTTAATGCAAGGACAATTATTCGATCAGCCGGAATTAGTGGAAATAGCTGCAAGACATCAGAAATCTGTTGCACAAGTAATTATTCGTTGGGACTTGCAAAATGGTATTATTACGATTCCTAAATCCGTTAAAGAGCACCGTATTATCGAAAATGGAAATGTTTTTGATTTCACATTATCAAAAGACGAAATGGAACAAATTGATGCCTTAAATTTGGATCAACGAGTTGGTCCTGATCCAGATAATTTCGATTTTTAATGGAGCGTTAATCCCATTTCTGAAAAGAAACAAATAGAAGTAGTACAAAAGGGTGGGCCATAAGTATTTCAATCAAATATAGCCCCGAACAATTATACGTACACACTAAAAAATATTCGTATAATTGTTCGGGGGTTAATTAAATTTAGGAAAGAAGGTTTGAGGTAATCACCCGCAGCCTGAATACACTTCGCTTTCCATGGGGCGAGCGCCAAGCCTCCTCGTCGTCACTACGTTCCTGCGGGGTCATGGACTTTCTCGCAGCTCCCATAGGAGTCTACGTGTATTCAGGCTGCTCTGTTTTTTCCTAGTAATTTTAGTTTGCTGAAAAACAAATAATCTTTAAAAACGGAGTGTCTGTAGTGTAATGGAATGAATTGGTTTCACCACTAAATTAGAGATTGTTCGTCTTATTCATACAAATAAATTCGCAACCAAATTAGTATAATAACAGCTAATAAGTCATTATATCAATTACTTATATTTTAAAATCATGGTGGGAATCTAAAAAAAATGTAACCTTTCTCTCGAATTACCGTAATACAATTTGTGCAGAAAATAGTAATGGAGGAAGGAGAAAAAAGGTGAAACTCTGGTGGATTGCAAATGTTTTTTGGGTAGTCGTTTTTTCAATACTATCGATTATCATCGCAACAAGGCAAATAGATGGATCGGGGGCTGTGCAAACTCCTGAAATCAGAATTATTACATTTATAATTTTGGCTGTTCCATTTGTATTTATCCTTATAGTCCAATTAATCTGGTTTTATTTTATTCGTAAAAGAACAAGACATTCCTAGTTCAGCTATCCTATGAATAAATAACTGTAATGCTTTCTTGTAAACTAATATATTTAGTTCACAAGAAAACATCCAAACAAAGAACGAGAGAATTTTAAAATTCATCGTTCTTTGTTTGTTTTTAAATATTACTAAATACATTGGGTTGACTAAAGTATGTTATCACACAAATTTCTATATGATCTGGGAATTGTTTAGGTATAGATCTTATTCCCATTAGTTTGTGGCTGAAAATTAATAAAGTTTTCACATGCAACCGAATACAAATAGTAGTTTTTATGTTAGAATACATCTGAAATAGAACCATCTTATCTAGAAAGGATGAGTTTATGAAAATTGCAATAGCCAGTGATCATGGTGGATATCAGTTAAAAGAAGCAGTAAAAGCCCATCTTCATAATGCGGGGATGGAAGTAGAAGATTTTGGTTGCTATAGTAGAGAAAGTGTGGATTTTCCGGATTATGCAAAAAGTGTTGGTGAATCAATTGTGAATGGTGAAAACCAACTAGGTATTTTATGCTGTGGAACAGGAATAGGCATGAGTATTGCTGCCAATAAAATCACTGGAATTCGTGCAGCGGTTGTTGGTGATGTCTTCTCAGCAAAGGCAACAAGAGAGCATAATGATAGTAATATCCTTTGTTTAGGAGAAAGAGTGACTGGGGAAGGATTAGCGTGTCTAATAGTAGATACCTGGTTAAATGCAGAATTTCTAGGCGGCAGACATGAAAAGCGTATCAGTGGAATTAAAGAATTAGAATCATATTATCGTTAATAGTAGGACAAATTAACCTCGAATTTGTTAAATGAAACATATTATAACTTGTACGTACTATTAATAGGTTATACTAAATATGTATGGTTTATTCTTGGGAAGTTGTATGCTATAATGGTTTTGGAAAAATATATCATGGAGAAGAAAAGGGAAAATTAGTCCTTTTTCTTCAAAAAGTATGTACTTTTTTTCTGTATATTATTAGTTACTTATAGCTTGTAAAGGTTAGGGGGTAAGGTGTTGAAGGTTGGTGTAATTGTCTTAGGTTGTTTGCCTTCGGGAGTAAAGCAAATTCTTCATCGATTATATGAGGAGTTATCTTCTAAGCATCAACTATTTGGAATGGAAATAGATAGAGGGTCCGGTGAAGTCAATTATACGGAGATAAAAGAAGTGAGTGATTCACCATACTTAAGCCATACTATCTTAAAGGTAAGCGCTGCACCAGTAAATAATCAATGGGAACAAACACTTGCTCCGATGGATATGACTGTTGTATTGGGAGATGCGCAGGCAAAAGAAATATGGCAGACTTCTATAGCCGATAAAGAAGCGCTGCGTACATTATTTGTCCCAGTTTCCATTTACAATAATATTAAAGGAAATGATTGGACTCTAGGATATGATACCGCACTTAACAGTATTACTCAGAATGTGTTAAAGGTGCAAGATACCATTCATTCTCTTAAATATGATAAGCCAAGATTATTTGGTTTTTCAATAGAGGGGAACCCATCGACTAATATGCTGCAGGATATCTCTCTTGCGGTGGATGGTAACTATTTAGCAGTAGATTACGAGGAAGAAGAAATTACCACTTTATGTGATGCGATAAAGAAAAGCTATACATATACTAAAACTTCTAATGTTCTAATATATAGCCAAGCTTTACAAGAGGTAATTGAAAATTCAGTTATTAGTAAGCTAGAGGTAGATTGGAAATATACAGAAATTGACGAAGCACTATGTATGGGAGTAAACCCAACAGCCATCGATCGAATCCTTGCAAATGAACTTGCGGATGAAATCTTGCGATGGATAAAAAATAATTGTTTAACAGGTGAACTCACCGTTCAAAAGGATGGAATTCAATTTAAATAAACGCTAAGCCAAAATGAATAAATTCTTTTACTAATTTAGGGTTAGCATTAAATAAATCAAAAAAGGATGAGGAAAATGAGTAATCAAGTAAAAACAGATATCGAACAATTAGCTATTAACACAATCCGTACTTTATCCATTGATGCAATTGAAAAATCTAATTCTGGTCACCCAGGAATGCCAATGGGGGCAGCGCCAATGGCTTATACATTATGGGCTAAGGAAATGAATCATAATCCTGCTAATCCTAACTGGTTCAACCGTGACCGTTTCGTTTTATCAGCTGGACATGGTTCTATGCTTCTATATAGCTTGCTGCACCTTTTCAATTACGGTGTTACTGTAGATGACTTAAAGAACTTCCGTCAATGGGGAAGCAAAACTCCAGGACATCCAGAATTTGGACACACACCAGGTGTGGAAGCTACTACTGGTCCATTAGGACAAGGTATTGCGATGGCTGTTGGGATGGCAATGGCAGAAAGACATCTTGCAGAAACCTATAATAAAGAAAATTATCCAGTTGTTGACCATTATACGTACAGCATTTGCGGTGATGGTGATTTAATGGAAGGCGTATCTGCAGAAGCAGCGTCTCTTGCAGGTCATTTAAAATTAGGAAGACTAGTAGTATTATATGATTCCAATGATATTTCTTTAGATGGTGATTTAAATCTCTCTTTCTCTGAAAGTGTTCAAAAGCGCTTTGAAGCATATGGATGGGAAGTTATTCGTGTAGAAGATGGCAATGACTTAGCTGAAATTCAAGCGGCAATTGCTCAAGCGAAAAAATCAGATGTACCGACATTAATTGAAGTGAAAACAGTTATTGGCTATGGTTCTCCGAATAAAGGCGGAAAATCTGCATCACATGGTGCACCACTTGGAGCTTCTGAAACACAATTAGCAAAACAAACATATGGTTGGGCATATGAAGAAGCATTCCACGTTCCAGCAGAAGTATCGGAGCATTATGCGGCATTAGCACAAGAAGGTGCAGAAAAAGAGAAAGCTTGGAATGAGCTTTATGAAAATTATAAAGCAGCATATCCAGAATTAGCTACTCAATTAGAAACAGCTATTAAAGGAGAACTACCTGCTGATTTACAAGAAAAATTACCTGAATTTAATGCTGGAGATTCTATGGCGACAAGAGATTCTTCTGGTAAAACAATTCAAGCAATTGCTAGTGCGGTTCCTGCTTTCTTCGGTGGTTCTGCAGACCTTGCTGGTTCGAACAAAACATTAATGACTAGTGAGAAAAACTTTGCCATCGATGGATATGCCGGCAGAAATATCTGGTTTGGTGTACGTGAATTTGCAATGGGTGCGGCATTAAACGGATTAGCACTGCACGGTGGAGTAAAAGTATTTGGCGCAACATTCTTCGTGTTCTCTGATTATTTACGCCCAGCAATCCGCTTAGCAGCATTAATGAAATTACCAGTAACATATGTATTTACACATGATAGTATTGCAGTTGGGGAAGATGGTCCAACACATGAACCTGTTGAACAACTTGCTTCCTTACGTGCAATGCCAGGGCTTTCTATCATTCGTCCAGCAGATGCCAAAGAAACAGCTGCTGCATGGCAACTGGCAATTGAAAGCACAGATACTCCAACAGCACTAGTGTTGACTCGTCAAAACTTACCAACATTAGATTTAACAAAAGCAGAAGCATATGAAGGTGTGAAAAAAGGTGCTTATACAGTTGCAGCTGGTAAAGAAGCTGCACAGGCCTTAATCTTAGCATCTGGTTCCGAAGTATCTCTTGCAATCAAGGCACAAGCAGCTTTAGCAGAAGAAGGAATTTCTGTAAATGTAGTAAGTATGCCAAGCTGGGATCGTTTTGAAAAACAATCTCCTGAATATAAAGAAAGTGTATTGCCAGAAAGTGTTCAAGCACGTGTTGCAATTGAGGCTGGTGCATCTCTAGGCTGGAGAGAATACATCGGTTCTAAAGGAGAGCACATTACAATTGATCATTTCGGGGCATCTGCTCCAGCAGATAAACTATTCCAAGAGTATGGATTTACTGTTGAGAATGTTGTAGCAAAAGTAAAATCATCTATCGCAAAAGCAAAATAATATCCGAAAGTTCTAGGTGAAAAGGGCAGAAGCTAATAACCATGTGAGATGGTTATTAGCTTCTTTTTTATAGAAAAGAAAACCCTGGGCTATGCCTAGGGTTCCAAAAAGCTTACAGCGCGGTATTAAAAAAACTTCCTCTTGGTGCTAAAATATTTTTTGGTTCGCCAACCGAAAATAAATAGCCAGGAGGAAGTCCTTATGTCAAAAGACAATAATAGTTTAGCACACACAACTTGGAATTGTAAGTATCACATAGTATTTGCACCAAAATATAGAAGACAAATAATTTACGGGAAAATAAAGAAAGATATTGGGCAAATCTTACGTACCTTATGTGAGAGGAAAGGCGTGGAGATAATAGAAGCAACAGCGTGTAAGGATCACGTACATATGTTAGTGAGTATTCCGCCAAAATTAAGTGTATCAGCATTCGTAGGCTATCTAAAAGGGAAAAGTAGCTTGATGATATTTGATCGACATGCACAATTGAAATATAAGTATGGAAATCGAAAATTTTGGTGTACAGGATATTATGTAGATACGGTAGGAAGAAACAAGAAGGTAATTGAAGAATATATCCGTAATCAAATACAAGATGATATAGTCGCAGAACAATTAACAATGATGGAATATATTGATCCATTTACAGGGGAAGAAGTGAAGAAAAAGAAACGAAAAAATTAGGAGAGAAGGCCTTTGAGGTCTGGCCAGTAGAAGTAGTACAATTGGCGAACCTTTCAGTAGCCCTTTAGGGTTTGGTCAGTAATAAAGGCTTTCAGCCGCAGAGAAAACCACCCGTTCTTGAACTGCACCCCAATTGTTAGACACAAACTAACAGTTGGAGGTGCAGTTTTTATATGTCTAAATTTAATATAGAGGAAAAAATAGAAGCAGTTATTCGTTATCTACAGGGAACGGAGGGGGTAAAATTTATTGCGAAATCCATAGGGGTACATCATACAGTCTTATTAAATTGGATAAAACAATATGAATATCATGGTGCCGATGCTTTAATAAAACCCTATACATCTTATACAACACAGTTTAAACTAGACGTACTGAATTATATGAGAGAGACAGGGACGTCTATAAGGGAAACTGCTGCAATATTTAACATTGCAACACATAGTACCATTCTAAAATGGCAAAAAGGTTTTGAATTACATGGAATTGACGCCCTGAAACCAACACAAAAGGGGCGCCCACCAATGAAAAAGGAAACGAATAAACCTCAACCAGTAGAAGGGTCTGAAGAAGCATTACGAGCTGAAAATGAACGTTTACGGATGGAGAATGCTTACTTAAAAAAGTTACATGCCTTAATTCAAGAAAAGGAAAAACTACAGAACAGGACAAAGCGCAAATAATTTATGAATTAAGGCAAGAATTTAAAGTGATTGATCTAGTAAAGGTCGCTGGTATTGCGCGTAGTACGTATTACTATTGGGTAAAACAAATGGATCGCCCAGATAAATATAAGGAAGTTAAAGAGTTAATTCAGGAGATTTTTGATGAACATCAGGGACGATATGGATATCGTCGGATCACATTAGAATTACATAACCGAGGCATCAAAATAAATCATAAAACAGTCCGCCGTCTTATGAATGAGATGGGATTAAAGTGTCTTGTGCGTATGAAAAAATATCGTTCCTACCGTGGGCAAGTAGGGAAAATAGCCCCAAATATTTTGGAACGTGACTTTAAAGCATCGAAACCAAACGAAAAGTGGGTAACGGATGTAACAGAATTCCATCTACACGGGGAGAAGCTATATTTGTCCCCCGTTCTAGATTTATTCAACGGAGAAATCATCGCTTATAACATAGAAAAGCGTCCTGTTTATCTACTTGTTTCGAAAATGCTGGACAAAGCTTTTGAGCATTTGAAAGAGGGTGACACCCCTATCCTCCATTCGGATCAAGGTTGGCAGTATCAAATGAAGAAGTACCAACATGCTTTAAAGAAACATGAGATTACTCAAAGTATGTCACGTAAGGGGAATTGTTTAGATAACGCAGTCATGGAGAATTTCTTTGGCTTATTAAAGTCTGAATTACTCTATTTAAAAGAATTTGAGAGTATGGAGCATTTTAAAGAAGAATTAGAGAATTACATTCACTACTATAACCACAAACGGATTAAGACAAAATTAAAAGGCATGAGTCCGGTGCAATATCGAACTCATGCCCTAGTAGCTGCCTAAATCCCGTGTCTAACTTTTTGGGTTCAGATCATCTCACGGGTGGTCCTTATTTGTACAAAGAAAAAGAAGTAGGCACCAAAGAAAAAATAGAATAGTTAAATTTTGTCTTAGGAATCGGTGTCAACTTTATCATTAGTTTAAGTAGCAAAAGTAGTTAAATACAGTCACAATAAAGAAATATGCTTTATGCTGTACATACATAATCAGATTAATCTTGGCAACAAGTTTGTCTTTAGGAAAGAAGGAGAATAGATTGGGATTTGTGCAAGTTAATCACTTAGTGACACAATTCACAAACTAGTAATGGAAATGAAAACGGATACAATATCTTATTTTTACATGCTACAATGAAATCAAGTTAAGAGGTGATAGATAATGTATCTTGACGAAAGAAGTAATATCTTATTAAAGGAAGTATTGAGCAATCCGGATACTTCTAACATAAAGCTAGAGAAAAAATTTCAGTTATCTAGAAGGCAAGTTAGTTACAGTTTTCAGAAGATTAATGATTGGCTTGAATCGAATAATTATCCAGCTATCAAAAGAACAAATGGCGGAAAATTCATTATTAGCCCAGTCATTATGGAATTATTTGCTGAAAAGACAGACGAACAAGTAGATAAACATTATATTCCATCTGAAACGGAAAGAGCTCAATTTATTCTATTATATATTATTAGTAGCAGTGAAGAGCTTTCCCTACTGCATTTTACTACCGCATTAGGTGTAAGTAAAAATACGGTCCTTCGTGATATGAAAAATGTTCAGCAAATGATTGAGCCATACGAACTTGAGGTTAGTTATTCAAGAATGAAAGGATATGAATTAAAAGGAAAGGAATGGGATGTCCGAAAATTATTAGTGGAAGTATTGGAAAATATCTTATCGATTTATAATGGCGAAGTTTATATTCAAAAGTTTATTGATATATCAAAAGACAATCTGACAACGATAAAAGAAAGACTTGCAGAAGTCGAAAGCAGTTTACACCTTCAGTTTATTGATGAACGAATTAATCTTTTGCCATATATTTTAGCAGTCATACTAAAGCGTATTCAACAAGGGAAAGTAATTCAAGATTTTTACCATATTGATTATCGAGCCTTGTCTGATACGAAAGAATTTATAGCTGCAGAAATCTTAATTAAAGACATGAAATCTATTCCGAAAGAAGAGCATCTGTTTTTAACCTTGCAGCTGCTTACATCCAAGATATTATCAGCCCAGTTTTTAGCTGATCATCAAATACCAGAGCTGACGAGGACCTTGGAACACTTTCTTCATACTTTTGAATATAAAGCGTGTATAACCTTCAAAGATAAAGCGGCATTACTTGAAAGATTGGTTCTTCATATGAAGCCTGCTTATTATCGAATGAAATATAATTTAACGACGAATTACACGATGATGGAAAAAGTAAGCGAAGAATTTGAAACGATTCATTTTATTGTAAAGGATTCGATTTCTCCTGTAGAAGAATATATCGGCTGTCCCATACCAGAAAGCGAATTAATGTTCATCACCATCTTCATTGGCGGCCATTTAATCAGCTCAGGAGAAACAATCCAGAAGAAGAAGAAAGCGGTAGTTGTTTGTCCAAATGGTGTATCTATATCACGCCTAATGGAAAGCACATTACGTGAGTTATTCCCTGAATTTTACTTTTATCAAGCTTTATCTATTCGGGAATTTCAACAACTTAATTACCAAGTGGATATTATTTTTTCACCAGTACCTTTACAAACGGATACAAAGCAATTTGTCATTAATCGCATATTAACAGATTTTGAAAAAGTTCAGCTTAGACAACGAGTATTAAGAGAAATATTTGACTTAAATACTAGTGTGATCAACATTGAACAGTTAATGGGGAAAATTGAGAAATATGCTTCAATAAAAGATAAAGAGTCTTTGCGCAGTACCTTACAAGAACATTTCTCTATTATAACAACTATTGATTCACAAGAATCAATAGCGAAGACAGATTTATCCCTTTCCTCTCTCTTAGCACCAGACATGATTACCGTGGTGAAAAGAATAGAAGGTTGGCAGCAAGGAATCCAACTTGCAGCAGAAAAGCTGTTGAATAATGGCAGCATCACAGAAAATTATATTGCAGAAATGGTGAAACAGTATCCTACAATGGTCCAGCATATCTTACTAAGAAACGTGATAGCCATTCCTCATGCAGGTCCAGAAGATGGTGTAAATAAAGTTGGCATGAGCTTATTAAAAATAGAAGAAGGTATCCCATTTAATGATAATATTTGCGTGCATTTTATCGTGGTACTGGCATCTACAGATAAGCATAAACATCTTTATGCATTAAGACAGCTGATGAGTTTATCGAAAAATGAAGAAGATATCAGCAATTTAAAAAACAGTAATGATTCCAATCAAATATATGAAATCATTAAAAAATATTCTTAAAGTTAAGTGAAAGTGGAGGAGTTTAAAATGGCAGTTGCTTCATTTATTAAAGAAAGCTTAATAAACGTCGGATTAAAGGTAGAAAATCAAGATGAGCTTTTCAACGCAATGTTCGAAAAGGCATACAAGCAGGGGTTTGTAAAAGAAACATTTCTACCGAAAATTAAGGAGAGAGAATCGATCTTCCCAACAGGGCTCAGTGTCAATAATTATAGTATCGCTATCCCTCATACAGATCCGGAACATGTAGTGGAGCAATTTATCGCCGTTTCTGTTTTAGAAAAACCAGTATCCTTTCATTTAATGGAAGATAATACAAAAACAACGGAGGTGCAAGCTGTATTAATGCTTGGCTTAAATCAGCCACATAGCCAAATTGAAGTTCTTCAGGAATTAATGCAAGTCATCCAAGTAGAAGAGCATCTTGAAAAGCTTATTCATGCAAAGGATAAATCTGATATAACAGCATTATTTGAAAGCATTAAAATTTTATGAAAGGTGGTGAGTAGATTGAACAAGCCAATAGTACTTGTGGCATGTGGTGCAGGGATTGCTACATCAACAGTTGTTTTAGATCATTTAGAAGAATTATTTAGACGAGAAAATCTAAAGGTAGAGCTTGTTCAATGTAAAATAGCAGAAGTGGCATCTTTACAAGATGATGCGTTTTTAATTATATCAACTACTATCTTGCCGACAAAATATAAAGTCCCAGCAATCAGTGCTACTGCTTATATTAGTGGGTTAGGTATAGAAAAACTAGATAAAGAGATTCTAAGTTATTTTGAAAAAACAAACAAAACAATCTAAATACAAGCCAATTAATAAGTTAAAAGAATGGAAGGGGATTTTAAAAATGAAAAAATATAAAATTTTAGTAGCATGTGGAGCAGGTATCGCAACTTCAACTGTAGTTTGTAATCGAGTGGAGAATTTGGTGAAGGATAACAATATTAATGCAGAAGTTATTCAATGTAAAATAGCAGAAGTAGCTTCAAAACAAAGTGAGGCAGATATTATCGTTTCAACTACTATTCTTCCTACAACTTATCAGATACCAGCAATTATAGCTACGGCTTATATCACTGGAATTGGAATGGAAAGTTTAGATAAAAAAATACTTGATCACTTGCAATAATGAAAAGAAGTTAAGGGAATTTGGGTGAAATTACTGTTTGTTGTTATATAACAACAAACAGTAATTAATTCTAATATATAACAAAAGAAAAGAGGGAAAAATATGCAAAAGCTATTAGATGGCGTTCAGTATGTACTAAATCTTGGACCAACTGTAATTTTACCTATTGCTATCATTCTATTGGGTCTTGCATTTAAGACAGGCTTTAAAAAGGCATTAAAAGCGGGAATAACTATTGGGATTGGATTTGTAGGGATTAACTTAGTTATTGATTTGCTTGTTAGTACTCTTGGACCAGCTGCACAGCAGATGGTTGAGCGTTTTGGATTAAATCTAACAGTTATTGATACAGGGTGGCCTTCAGCAGCAGCTCTATCTTGGGCATCACCTGTTGCAGCAATTTTAATTCCGATTTGTTTATTTGCAAACATCTTTTTCTTATTAACAAAGATGACAAAAACTTTGGATATTGATATTTGGAACTACTGGCACTTTATTGCAGCTGGTGCAACTGGCTATATTGTAACAGATAGTTGGTGGTTTGCAATTTTATGTGCAATTATTTATCAATATGCAGTTCTGTTTGTTGCTGATAAAACGGCTCCTATGGTTCAAAAATTTTATGGGCTTGATGGAATTTCATTACCAACTGGTTCTACAGCGGCTTTCGGACCAATTGGTATATTAGTAGGCTGGGCTATCGCAAAAATTCCCGGAATAAATAAATTAAATGCAGACCCTGAAACCATTCAAAAGCGTTTTGGAATTTTTGGTGAACCAATGATGATGGGAATAATCCTTGGTGCACTTATTGGATTACTTGCTGGTTATGATATCGGAAAAATATTACAAACAGGTATTTCAATGGGAGCAGTAATGTTATTGATGCCGCGTATGGTTAAGATCTTAATGGAAGGTTTAATACCTATTTCAGAGTCAGCAAGGTCGTTTTTGCAAAAGAGATATGGTGATAGAGAGATTTATATAGGATTGGATGCTGCAGTATCTGTAGGACATCCATCAGTGATGGCAACTGCACTTATTTTAGTTCCAATTACATTGTTTTTAGCTGTAATCTTACCAGGTAATAAAGTGCTGCCATTTGGTGATTTAGCGACAATTCCATTTTATATTGCGTTTGTTGTAGGATCTCGTAAAGGAAATATCATTCACTCTGTTTTAGCTGGAATAGTAATGGTAGCGTTATCACTATATATGGCTACTAATTTTGCGGAGGTTCATACTCAGATGATTTCTGGTGCACAATTTACTTTACCTGAGGGTGCTACCCAAATTTCTAGTTTAGATCTAGGAGGTAACTTATTTAACTGGTTAATATTAAAATTCTCTGAAGCGGTTGCCTTTTTGTTTGGAAAATAATTAGAACTTAATGAATAAAAGCAGATGATTTAAGCAATTAGGCTGGTGCGTCTGCTTTTATTTTGAAATGAAAATAATGAATGGAGGTTTAAACGATGAAAGCAGCAGTTCTCCACGCTGAAAACAAAATAATTTATGAAGATATAGAGTTAGAATCTTGTAATGCCACAGAAGTTAAGGTCAAAGTAATGGCTGCTGGTATCTGCGGATCTGATACACATAAAATGACAAGTGTTTGGAAATATCCATTACCAGCAATAATGGGACATGAATTTTCAGGAATTGTTACTGAAATTGGATCTAAGGTTACAAATGTGAAAGTTGGTGAAAGAGTTGTTGTCATTCCTTTTATACCTTGTAACGAATGTGAATATTGTCTAAAGGGACAATTTTCATTGTGTGAAAATCATGGAATGATAGGATCAAAATCTTATGGAGGATTTGCAGAGTATTGTAATGTTCCTGCTAAGAATATTTTATCAATTGGCGAAATGGATTTTGAAGAGGCAGCAATGATTGAACCACTGGCAGTTGCTTTACATGGAGTATTAAATATTAAGCCGCATTTAGGTGATGTAGTAGCAGTTTTTGGTGCAGGAACAATTGGTATGCTCGTTATTCAGTGGTTAAAAATAGCCGGGGTTAAAGAAATAATAGCTATTGATATTTCCGATGAAAAGTTAGCAGAAGCAAGAGCATTTGGCTGTGAAAAAACTATTAATGCAAAAAAAGAAGACTTATATCAAAAAATCGAAGAATATACCAATGGCCTTGGTGTAGATATAGCTTTAGAATGTGCAGGTTCAAAAATTACACAAGAACAATGTTTATTGATTACACGTAAGAAGGGAAAGATCGGATATTTAGGCATTGCATATTCTGATGTAACTTTATCACAGAAAGCATTCGAAAATATTTTTAGAAGAGAGTTAACCTTAAAGGGATTTTGGAATTCCTATTCAGCTCCTTTCCCTGGTGAAGAATGGACAAAAAGCATTTCATTTTTACAAAAGGGACAAATTAAGTTAAAAGATTTAATTTCTCATAGATTTTCTTTAGAAGATACTCAAGCGGCTTTTAATCTAATTATTAATCGTGAGGAGAACTATGGAAAAGTGTTAATTTTACCAAATGGGAGTGAGAATTAAATGAAAGCTGTAACAAAATTAAAATCTGGTTATGATGAAATGGAGCTAATCGAAATCGATGAGCCATCTGCATATGACGATAAAGTAAAAATAAAAGTTGCATACACAGGGATTTGTGGATCAGATATTCACACCTTTAAAGGAGAATACAATAGTAAAAATACTCCAGTAGTATTAGGACATGAGTTTTCTGGTGTAGTAGTGGAGGTCGGCAAAGATGTTACAAGAGTAAAAGTCGGAGATCGAGTAACAAGTGAAACGACCTTTACAACTTGCGGAGAATGTATCTATTGTCAAGAAAAGGACTATAATCTTTGTCCAAATAGAACAGGTCTTGGTACACAAGTAAATGGTAGTATGGCAGAATATGTGATTGCTAGGGAAGAGAGCATACATGTATTAAACGAAAAGGTTAGTTTAGAAGCAGCTGCTTTAACAGAACCATTAGCTTGTTGTGTTCATGCTGCGTTAGAAAAAACAATGATTGCAGAAAACGATACTGTTTTAGTATTTGGTCCTGGTCCCATTGGATTGTTATTAAGTCAAGTAGTAAAAGCACAAGGCGCCTTCGTTATATTGGCTGGCATTACAAAAGATAGAAAGCGATTAGATCTTGCAAAGGAATTAGGAATAGATGTTGTCGTGGATCTTTTACAAGAAGATTTGAACGAAATGGTTTACCAATATACGGATGGCTATGGTGCGGATAAAGTATTCGATTGTTCGGGAGCGGTTCCAGCTGTAAACCAAGGTCTTGCACTAACAAAGAAAAAAGGAACATTCGTTCAAGTAGGATTATTTGCAAAGAAAGCAAATGAAATCGATCAAGAGTCCATTATTCAACGCGAAATTAACTATATCGGCTGTCGTTCTCAAAAACCTAGTTCTTGGGATATTGCCCTGAAATTACTAGAGGATGGAAAAATCGATACAGATAAAATGATTACAAAGATCGTATCACTCGCTGAATGGCGCACTGGTTTTGAAAAAGTAATGGCTGGTGATGAGATAAAAGTTTTAATTGAATCTTAAGCAGCTGTCAGATAAGAATACTCCACTTACATCATAAAGCGGGGTATTTTTATCTATTTACTTTATTATTAATTATCTTTCATCACTAGATGGCACAAAAGAAATAACAATATTGAAGATGAAAACGTATACAGATAACTAGGGTTTATGTGATAAAATGAACATGCCAAAAAGGAACTAACAAAATGTAATGGGCATGAGAGTTGATTGTTTCATGATAGATTCTATTATTTGGTTCTTCCTGGAAGGAAATAATACGTTTTTTCCCGATTAATAGAGTTGACTAATAGAGAGGATGAAGAGCATGAAGTTAGCCATTGCATGTGATCATGGTGGATTTTTGCTAAAGGAAGCAGTGAAGAAATATTTATTAGAACAAGAAGTTGAAGTAGAAGATTTTGGTTGTCACAGTCGAGAAAGTGTAGATTTTCCAGACTACGCCAAACAAGTGGGAGAATCGATTGTTAGAGGTCAAAATGATTTAGGAATTCTTTGTTGTGGAACTGGCATTGGAATGAGTATTGCGGCAAATAAAATAAAAGGAATTCGAGCAGCTGTAGTTGGAGATGTTTTTTCCGCGCAAGCTACTAGGGAACATAATAATAGTAATGTTCTATGTTTAGGAGAGAGAGTGACAGGAGAAGGGTTGGCCTTGCTAATTGTAGAAACATGGCTTCAGGCGAAGTTTTTAGGAGGAAGACATGAAAGAAGAGTCGGAGCTATTGGGGAATTAGAAAAATATCTATGTTGATAGATAAAGAGTATAAAGATAAAAGGATGTAAAACAGCTAACAAATAGAAATCTATAAGACTAAATAAGGGGAAACAGGAGGCATCCAATTTGAAGGTAGGTATCATGATTGCAGGAGTACTGCCTGGGGGAGTAAAGCAGATTATTTATAAAATATTTAATGAATTGACTCCAACTCACCAATTATTTGGGATTGAAGTGAATAAAGAAACAGGGAAAGCGGACTATCTTGAATTTATTGTTAATAATGATTCTCCCTATTTAAGTGATTATGTATTGAAGCCAACTCCATTATTAGACAATATTAGATGGGAAGAAATCTGTTCCCCGATGGATAGTATAATTTTTATTGGCGATGCACAGGCAAAAAAACGGTGGGCGCAGACATTTGCAATGAGCAAAACGATTCATTCCTTATACGTTCCCGTTTCTATTTATAACAATATCAAAGGTTCAGATTGGTCTTTAGGCTATGACACCGCTATTAACAGTATTACACAAATGGTTCTGAAGGTAAAAGATACCATTCATTCTCTGAAATACGAAAAACCAAGATTGTTTGGCATTGCTATAAATGGATACCCTTCGAATCATATGCTCCAAGATATTTCCATGGCGGTAGATGGCCATTTTTTAGTAAATACGTTTGAATTAGAAGAAGTAGAGCTTTTATGTAATAAAATCGATAATAGTTTTAATTCTCTTCAAACTTCTTCAGTACTAGTATACAGTCATTTAAATAAAGCAAGTGTAGAGAAGAAGCTGATTCGCTCTTTAAATGTGGATTGG
This sequence comes from Niallia sp. FSL M8-0099, assembly GCF_038006945.1. NCBI lineage: Bacteria > Bacillati > Bacillota > Bacilli > Caryophanales > Bacillaceae > Niallia > Niallia sp. FSL M8-0099. The sequence goes on along the minus strand of NZ_JBBOWF010000002.1, from coordinate 534,411 downwards.
AAATACACGGAAATTGATGAAGCTCTATGCATGGGAACCAATCCAACAACAATTGATCGAATATTAGCAAATGAAATAGCGGAAACCATATTATTATGGATAAAAAATGATAATCCGACAGGAGAAATAGCAGTGAAAAAAGAGGGAGTTCTTTATTTAAATAAAAAATACGAAGGAATGATAGTATGACTAATACAGTTGTTGCAAACGTAGAAAAACTAGCAGTAAATACAATTCGAACATTATCCATTGATGCCATTGAAAAATCAAATTCTGGTCATCCAGGTATGCCAATGGGGGCAGCACCAATGGCATATACACTATGGGCAAAGGAAATGAATCATAATCCAGCTAATCCTAATTGGTTTAATCGTGACCGGTTTGTTTTATCAGCAGGACATGGTTCCATGCTTCTTTATAGCTTATTACATTTATTTCAATATGATGTAACCATTGATGATTTGAAAAATTTCCGTCAATGGGGAAGTAAAACGCCAGGTCATCCAGAGTTCGGCCATACTCCAGGTGTGGAAGCAACTACTGGCCCATTAGGACAAGGAATTGCGATGGCAGTAGGAATGGCAATGGCAGAAAGACACTTGGCAGAAACTTATAATAAAGAAAATTATCCAGTAGTGGATCACTATACGTACAGCATCTGCGGTGATGGCGATTTAATGGAAGGCGTATCTGCAGAAGCAGCATCGCTTGCAGGTCATTTAAAATTAGGTAGATTAGTAGTATTATATGATTCCAATGATATCTCGTTAGATGGTGATTTGCATCTTTCTTTCTCTGAAAGTGTTCAAAAGCGTTTTGAAGCATATGGATGGGAAGTTATCCGTGTGGAAGATGGAAATAATATAGAAGAAATTCATAAGGCTATTACAAAGGCGAAACAATCAGAGATTCCTACTCTCATCGAGGTGAAAACCATAATTGGATACGGTTCTCCAAATAAAGGTGGAAAATCTGCATCACATGGTGCACCACTTGGAGCTTCAGAAACACAATTAGCAAAACAAACGTATGGGTGGGCATATGAAGAAGCATTCTACGTTCCAGCAGAAGTATCGGATCATTTTGCGGCATTAGCGCAAGCAGGCGCAGAAAAAGAGAAAGCATGGAATGAACGTTATGAAAAATATAAAGCAGCCTATCCAGAATTAGCTGGCCAATTAGAATCCGCAATCAAAGGGAAGTTACCAGCTGATTTGCAAGCAAAGCTACCTGAATTTACTGTAGGGGAATCGATGGCAACAAGAGAATCTTCAGGGAAAGCAATTCAAGCAGCAGCAAAAGAACTTCCATTTTTATTTGGTGGCTCAGCTGATTTAGCAGGATCCAATAAGACGTTAATGAATGCTGAAAAGAACTTTGCCATCGATGGATATGCTGGTAGAAATATTTGGTTTGGTGTACGTGAATTTGCAATGGGTGCAGCATTAAATGGATTAGCACTGCATGGCGGAGTAAAAGTATTTGGCGCAACATTCTTCGTTTTCTCTGATTATTTACGTCCAGCTATGCGTCTAGCAGCATTAATGAAACTACCAGTAACATATGTATTCACACATGATAGTATTGCTGTCGGAGAAGATGGGCCGACCCATGAGCCAATTGAACAATTAGCTTCCCTACGGGCAATGCCAGGATTATCGATTATTCGTCCAGCAGATGCCAAAGAAACAGCTGCTGCATGGCAGCTGGCATTAGAAAGTACAGATACACCAACAGCGCTAGTATTGACACGTCAGAACCTGCCGACTCTCGACATAACGAAAGAAGAAGCATACGAAGGGGTAAAAAAAGGTGCATACATTCTTTCCCGGGCTTCAGAGGAAGCGCAGGCATTAATTTTAGCAACAGGATCAGAAGTTTCTCTTGCAATCAAGGCACAAGCAGCTTTAGCAGATGAAGGAATTTCTGTAAATGTGGTAAGTATGCCAAGCTGGGATCTTTTTGAAAAGCAATCTCCTAAATATAAAGAAAGAATACTGCCGAAAAGCGTTCAAGCACGTGTTGCTATCGAGGCTGGGGCCTCTCTTGGCTGGAGAGAATATATCGGTGCAAAAGGGGAACATATCACAATTGATCATTTTGGTGCTTCAGCTCCGGCAGATAAACTTTTCCAAGAGTATGGATTTACGGTGGAAAATGTTGTTGCTAAGGTGAAAGCTTCCATGGCAAAAAACTAAACACTAATGAATACGAGCTAACGACTGTAATAAGTTGTTAGCTTTTTTAGTATGAAAAAACTAGTATATAATTAGAAATACTGATAAAAAGATAGATATTTCTTCCACATAGTCTTTCTATTACCATATTAGTAGAATATAATAGATTTATATTAGCAAAAAGATTAAATTCCTTTATTTCGAGGAATGAATAGATTGAAAGCTTATTGTAAGGATGGGGGAAGTTTTATGTGGCAAGATTGGCTGCTTGAACTATTAAAAGGATTTGGTAAATTATTTTTAAATCCTGTTTTTTATTTATCATTTTTATTTGCCGCTTTTTTAGGGGTTTCTAGAGTGAAAAAGGAAAGAAGAAATTTCACAGTAAGAGCACAGGATGCTTATTTTGAACTGAAACAATTACTTCCACGAGGGATAATTGTAGGGCTATGTGTTTCTGTTCTTTCAATTGGCCTTGTTTTAGTAGTTCCAATGGAATTTATTATTTTCACAGGAATTTTCACCATAATATTTGCTTTAATTGGAAAAACAAGAATATTATCACCTGTATACACGGCTGGTTTAGGCATTATCGCAAGTAGTGTATCTGTTTTCCTTGGCTTGGATTATTCCTTGTTTTCTAAAAGCAATCTTCAGCCTTCTGAGTATATTTTTCCAACTGCCATTATTTTATTAGGCTTATTGATTATTTCCGAGGGAATATTTGTTCGTGGAAACGGAGTAAAGGGGACTTCGCCGCGATTGAAGAAAAGTAAGCGAGGTCAAGTTATAGGTGTTCATTTACTTGAAAGAGCATGGATTATGCCGGTATTTTTATTTATCCCATCAGGCGTACTGACGATTCCATTTGAATGGTGGCCAATGTTTACTATTGCAAATCAAACCTATTCTTTAATTTTCGTTCCGTTCTTGATTGGTGCAAAACTAGAAGTACAAGGAGAGCACCCTATTATTGCTATTAGAAATGTGGGACGAAATCTAATTATTCTTGGTTCTTTTGTCATAGTAGGTGGAGCGGCAGCTTATTTATACCCGCTTGCATCGCTTGCCCTAGTGATTGTAGCCATTATCGGTCGGGAATGGATTACTTTAAAACAGAGAAATAAAGAAAAAAACAGATCTTTTTATTTTTCTAGAAAAAATAATGGGGTAGTAATTTTGGGAATTGTACCAGATTCGCCCGCTGATAAAATGGGACTTAGAATCGGAGAAATGATTTCGAAAGTAAATAGCATTCCAGTTCAAGATAAAATTCAATTATACAAAGCATTACAGAAGAATTCTGCCCATTGTAAGCTGGAGGTCTTTGATACTCATGGCGAAATTCGTTTCGTGCAAAGAGCTCTATTTGAGGGCGATCACCATGAATTAGGTTTGTTATTGATTCCAGATGAAAAAGTTCATGGGAATGAAGCAGTGTAAAAGTGTACCGCCTGCTGAATGTTCAAGCAAATTAATTTTACTAACCGTTTCAAGTAGAAGAAAATAAATAAGCCAGCAAGAACCAATTCTAAAATGGAGTTGGTTCTTTTTTATGTAAAAATGCCACTGGGAAAATGGGAAAAAAATCCTTCTAAAAGTGTACACATATTAATTTATTCTTCTATGTTAACATTATAAACGTAGTGTTAATATTAGTATTCGTATATTTTGGATAAGTACATAAGTACTTAATAATTTGGGTATTAATAAAGAAGTATAGATAGTACCTGTGTATTAAATTCCAAAATAGTTAAAAATATAGCTTAAACTTGCTCAATATTTCACTAAGAAAAACAGGAGGGAGAAACATGGAGTTTGATACAGTCACCATTAGCAGAATGATTACAGCAATGACCCTTACCTTTCACATTATCTTTGCTACCTTAGGGGTCGGAGTACCATTGTTTATTTCTATTGCTGAATTCATCGGTATTAGAAAGCAAGATAAGCACTATGAATTGCTAGCCAAAAGATGGTCTAGAGGATTTGTGATAACGGTTGCAATTGGAGTAGTGACAGGAACAGCCATTGCCTTACAGCTATCTTTAGTATGGCCCAATTTTATGCAGCTTGCAGGTAATGTCATAGCACTGCCGCTATTTATGGAAGTATTTGCGTTTTTCTTTGAAGCTATTTTCTTAGGAATTTATTTATATACTTGGGATCGCTTTAAAGGAAAATATACGCATTGGCTATTAACATTACCAGTTGTAATCGGTGCAGGGATGTCTGCGGTTTTTATAACGACAGTAAATTCTTTTATGAATTCGCCAAATGGATTTAGCATGGTTGATGGAGAATTTGCTGCGGTTAATCCGTTAAAAGCAATGTTAAACCCATCATCGCCGACTAGAATTTTTCACGTCTTAGGAGGTTCTTATTTGACGGTAGCAGCTATATTAGCAACGATTGCTGCGATTGCGTTATTGCGAAATAAAGGTGCACGGGAATATCATAAAAAAGCATTAAAGATGACGGTTATCGCTATGTTTGTCTTTTCCGTGATTACAGCATTAGCAGGGGATGTATCAGCCAAATATTTAGCGAAACATCAGACGGAAAAGTTAGCTGCTGCAGAATGGCTGTTTGAATCAGAAGAGAATGCAGATCTCCTTCTATTTGGATGGTTGAATGATGAGAATGAGGTCGTGGGAGCGATTCGAGTACCTGGCTTTTTAAGCTTTTTAGCACATGGTGATTTTACAAGCGAAGTAACGGGGTTAGAAGTTACACCAGAAGGAGAAAGACCGCCATTGGTTATCCATTATTTATTTGATTCGATGGTATCTATTGGATTCTTCCTTTTAGGAATTTCGTTTATATATATTGTATTAGCTAGGTTTAAACGCTGGAATCAGCATAGTAGATTAATGCTATGGTTAATCGCAATAAGTGGGCCATTAGCAATGTTAGCTGTAGAACTTGGGTGGGTTTTTGCAGAGTTGGGAAGACAGCCATGGATAGTAAGAGGATATATGACTGTAGACGAGGCAGCTACATCATCTCCTTATATTCTGCATATGTTTTTTCTATTTCTAGCACTGTATATAGTCCTTGGCACTCTATTTACGATCACTTTACGAAAATTATTTAAAGATAATCCAGCAGAATTGGAGTTAGAAAAGAATTACCCTGAATGGAAAGAGGGGATTGAAAAATGAGTTATGAGGTAATCGGGATTACGGTACTATGGTTGTTCTTGTACGGTTATCTAATTGTAGCATCGATTGACTTTGGCGCAGGATTTTTTGCATATTATGCAAAGATTACCAAGCAAGACCATATCATTAATCAAATCATTTCGCGTTACCTATCACCAGTATGGGAAGTAACAAATGTATTTTTAGTTTTCTTTTTTGTAGGTATTGTTGGTTTCTTTCCTTCTTCAGCCTATTATTATGGCTCCGCATTGCTGGTACCTGCAAGTTTTGCGATCGTTTTGCTAGCTATTCGGGGTTCCTTTTATGCTTTTGAAAACTATGGTTCTAAGCAAAGTAATGTTTATATGTTTCTATATGGAGCGACAGGCCTATTTATCCCAGCTTCATTATCGGTCGCTTTAACGATATCAGAAGGAGGATATATTTCTGAACACAACGGCCAAGTTTCGTTAAAGTATTTCGAATTATTTACGAGCCCGTTAGCTTGGAGTATTGTTGCACTGGCGATTGTATCTGTTCTATTTATTAGTGCAAGCTTTATTACTTATTATGCATCAAGGGCAAAAGATATAGCTGCACTTCAGTTAGTACGTAAATGGGCATTATTCTGGGCAACGCCAACCATTATTATGGCGTTGACAACGATGATTGCTTTAAGTCAGAGAAACCAAGTTAATTACGAAAATATGCTGGATTTATGGTGGATATTTGGCTTATCAATGGGCTTTTTTATTATTGGGATTGGTCTATTATATATAGGCAGGAATTATGGGATTGCTTTTATTGCCATTATGCTGCAGTTTCTCTTTGCCTTTTTCGGATACGGAATGGCTAAATATCCTTATTTGCTCTATCCATACATCAATATTGAGGATAGTGCCACAAATCCATCCATGGCAATGGCGCTTATCATTGCCTTCATAGGGGGACTCTTACTGCTAATTCCGTCCCTAATCTTATTGATGCGCCTGTTTTTATTTGATGCAGATTATGCCAAGGGAAAAAAATAAGAAGGCGGAATCATTATGCAAAATATAAAGAAAACAGTTTGGATGCATAAGAAAAAGATTTATTGGTTATTTGGACTAACCTTGATACTAGGGCTTGCAATTGTTGCCCAGGCCTATGTGATGACGTCCATTGTCGACGGTGTTTTCCTAAAAAAACAGTCGTTTTCAGCGATTATACCGTGGTTGATGCTGCTGCTTGTTATCCTATTTGTAAGGTCTAGTACCGATTATATAAGTAAACGGATTGGTGTTTCGATTGCGAGCAAGGTAAAAGGGGAAACACGTAAGAATTTATTGGCAAAATATACTGCTAATTCTGTCCAGCTGAATGAAAAAGGACAGACAGGCGAAAAAGTAAGTATGCTACTTGATGGTGTGGATGAGATGGATAGTTTTTATAGCCAGTTTATTCCACAGGTTATGCAGAGTACATTTGTACCGCTTTTAATGCTGCTGGTTATTCTTACTCAGCATGTAAACTCAGGGATTATTTTAATGGTTTCTGCCCCGTTTATTCCAATTTATATGATCGTAATTGGAATCAGAACCCAAAAAAAATCGGAGGAGAAGCTGGAAAAACTAGCTTCTTTTTCCGGTAAGTTTTTAGAAACTTTACAAGGGCTAGTAACTTTAAAACTATTTGCTCAAACAAATCGGCAAAAAGGAGAATTAGAAAAAAGTAGTTTAAGCTTTCGTGATACAACACTAGAAATATTGAAGATTGCTTTTACACAATCCTTTGCACTTGAACTTATATCGATGCTAAGTATTGGAATTGTGGCTTTAGAACTTGCTATTCAATTAATTATTTATAAAAGTATTTCTTTTTTCACGGCTTTTTTGATTTTAATATTGGTTCCAGAATTTTATACGTCCCTAAAAGAACTGGGTGTAACGTTTCATAATGGCAGAAGCAGCATGGGAGCTGCAAAAAAGGTATTAGAGGTGTTTGAAGAGGAAGATGAACCTACTTTATGGGGAAAACAAACCTTTCCTAAGTGGAAAGTGCCCCCAACGATTGAGCTTCATCAAGTTGACTTTGCTTATACGAATACTAATTTCCGATTAGAGTCGATCACAGCAACTTTTTTAGCTAACCAGCAAATTGCCATTGTAGGCGCAAGTGGTGCTGGAAAGACAACCTTGCTTCACTTATTAGCAGGTATGATTACTCCTGAAAAAGGGACGATTTATATTAATCAAGAAGCACTCACTAAATTTGCAGAAGCCGCTTGGTTGGAAAGGATTTCTTATATATCGCAAACTCCTTATATTTTTTCAGGAACGATTGGCGAGAATATTGCGATGGGAACGACAGAGGAAGTTGGGATGGATGCAATTAAAAAGGCAGCACAATTAGCGGGAATAGCACCGCTAGTTGCTTCATTAGAACATGGCTTTGATACTCGAATTGGCGAAGCTGGCAGAGGGCTTTCTAGCGGTGAAAAACAAAGAGTTTCGATAGCACGTGCTTTTCTTAAAAAGCCTCACATTGTATTGTTGGATGAACCAACGCGCGGGCTCGATTTAGCTACTGAAAAAATATTGCAGCAGTCGATTCAAAAATTAAAGGAGACAGCTACGGTGATTACCGTTGCCCATCGTTTGCATACGATCAAAAATGCCGACCAAATTCTTTTTTTAGAAAATGGGAGACTCCAGGCTGTTGGGACACATGAATCATTATTAGAAATTTCACCTGCATATAAGGAGTTAGTAATGATTCAAAAAGGGAGGGAACAATAATGAGTGCACTGCAGAAAATAATGAGATTAATGTTAATAGAGAAAAAAGACATTAGCGTAGCTGTAGTATGTGGTTTTATTGCGGGAATTAGCAGTGTTGGCTTATTTGCTGCAAGTGGTTATCTTATATCTAAGTCTGCATTAATTCCTCCCTTCTATACTTTAATAATACTAACTTCAACTGTTAAGTTACTTGGTCTTGTGAAAGCAGGAGCAAAATATGGAGAGCGCCTTTCATCACATCGAGCTACTTTTACGATTTTAAGTAATTTGCGAGTGGCTTTCTTTGAAAAATTGACGCCGCTTATTCCGCAAATATTTCATAAATATAGAAGCGGGGACCTGCTTGCGCGTGTAGTTGGAGATGTAGAAAGTTTGCAAAATTTCTTTTTAAGGGTGTTTTACCCACCGCTTGTGCTCTTACTTGTTTTTGTCAGCACGATCTTATTTACTAGTTTTTATTCCATCGCCATTGCGCTGATTCTATTACTTGGTTTTTTCCTGACGACGATTATCATTCCAGCATTATTTTCCTTAAAGCAAGTCAACATTAAAGGGAAAGTTAGGCAGGAGCGTGGTGATTTATCCACGCATATTACAGAGATGATGTATGGGTTTCGTGAATTAAAGCTGTTCCATCAATTACCACATAAACAACAGCAGCTATTAAATCGTTCTGAATCGTATATTAATGAACAAAAACGAGAAAATTTAAATAAAGTATCGAGTCAATCATTTAATGGTTTTATCACGTTGGTTACAAGTTGGTTTGTCATAGGAGTTGGAGCCTATTTAGTTGCGAATGGCATGCTTGAAGGGATATTTTTAGCAATGCTTGTTATGATTTCTTTAACTGTCTTCGAGTCTGCAGCGTCAATGGCTGTATTTCCTATTTATATGCAAGAAAGTAGAGATGCATCAAGACGCTTATATGAAGTGGTAGAAGATCCTAGTCATACAAAGAATCATAGTGATCCTGATATTAATAAGTTATCTAGTCTCCCGCCGTCATTAGAATTTAAAGATGTACAATTCACTTACATGGGGGATTGGCGCAGCACGATTCCTAACATATCATTTACGATACCAGCTAGGTCAAAGACGGCAATTGTCGGTGCCAGTGGCTCTGGAAAATCCACTGTCCTTCAGCTGATTTTAAAGCTGCAAGAAGTTGATGCCGGAAAGATTTATTGGGGAGATTTGGACATATCGTCTGTATCTTCTGAGGCTATATGGGAACAAACGAAAGTTGTCTTGCAGGAGAATTATTACTTTTATGGAACGATTCGTGAAAATCTTCAATTAGCAGCATCAGAACTTAATGACACACAAATGGAAGCAGCATTAGCAAAGGTGCAGCTAGAACATTTTTCACTAGATCATCGCGTGTTAGAAAAAGGAGAAAATCTTTCAGGCGGAGAAAAACAACGCTTAGCACTTGCTAGAGCATTTTTGAAAAAAGGACATCTATGGTTATTAGATGAGCCAACCTCATCACTTGATGCACAGACAGAACAAACTATTTACAAAGAAATTTTTAAAGATGCCGATCAGGATACATTTATTATGGTCAGCCATCGCTTAAAAGGTTTAGAGTCTATGGATCAAATTATTGTAATGAATCATGGCGAAATTATGGAGTACGGTTCTTATAAGGATTTAATGGAAAAGAAAGGTTATTTTTATCAAATGAAGGTACTAGAAGAAAGCTTGCTTTAAGGAAAAAATGAAAAGTTATTTGTTTTGAAACTTTGTAAAGATGAGGGGGAATTAGCAGACTGAATACTATAGGATTCAGTCTGCGGGTAATATCCACTCCCCCACTTTTTCATCTGCTACATAGTACTCGTATCAATAACGAAACGATATTTTACATCAGAAGCTAAGACACGCTCATAAGCCTCATCAATTTGGTCTGCGGAAATTACTTCTATTTTTGGTACAATATCGTGCTTCGCGCAGAAATCTAGCATTTCCTGTGTCTCCCGAATTCCTCCAATCAGGGAACCGGCAAAAGAACGGCGGTGTCCAATCAATGACATCACATTTAATGACAATGGTTCCCCAGGAGCACCGACATTTACCATCGTACCATCAAGGGTAAGTAAAGAAAAATACGCATCAAGATTGATTTTTGCACTTACAGTGTTAAGAATTAAATCAAAGGAGCCAGCAAGTTTTTCAAATGTCTCTGGATCATTTGTAGCGTAATAATGATCCGCTCCAAATTCTAAACCGTCCGCTTTTTTCTTTAATGATTGAGACAGGACCGTTACCTCTGCTCCCATTGCATGTGCAATCTTAACAGCCATATGGCCAAGACCACCCATTCCGACAATCGCTACTTTTTTACCTGGACCAGCTCCCCAGCGATTTAATGGAGAGTAAGTGGTGATACCTGCACATAGTAATGGTGCCGCAGCATCCAGTTCGATGTTATCAGGGATTCCTACTACGAACTCCTCTGTTACAACAATATGGGTTGAATAGCCGCCTTGTGTAGGCTCTCCGTATTTGTCTACTCCAGCATATGTAGGAATATTACCTTTAAGACAGTATTGTTCTTCCCCCTTTAGGCAGTTCTCGCATTCTCCACATGAGTCCACCATACATCCGACACCCACACGATCGCCGATTTTATACTTTGTTACTTCCGGTCCGATTTCTGTAACAATTCCTGCAATTTCATGCCCTGGTACAAGAGGATAATTAACAGGTCCCCATTCCCCATGAGCTGTGTGGATGTCTGAATGACAAATGCCTGCATACTTAATTTCTATGAGAACATCGTGTAAATCTAGGTCACGTCTTTTAATTTCGGTTGCTTGAAATGGTTTATCTGCACCATATACTGCTCTTGCTTTAGCTGAAATCATTCTAAAACCTCCAATAATTTGATAGTAGATAAAAGTTCCTTCTCTTTTTTCCGTACAAAATTAGCATAGCCCCTATAGTTAACTCTAGGGCAAGTGAAAAGTATCAATAGTTATATAAATAGTTCTTTCTTCGTAAATCTTTGACAGGGGTCATCTGTCATGATAGGATTCTGCTTAAATCACAGAGTTAATGCAAAATCTTGATCCGTAGGTGGAAAGGGGAAAGCGAATGAAAACATATTCGATCAGTGAAGCAGCCAAAAAATTAAATCTTACTATATATGCTTTACGATACTATGACAAGGAAGGACTGATGCCTTTTGTAACTCGTGATGCTAATGGAAACAGATTGTTTAAAGAATCAGATATAGAGGCATTAAAGGTTATTCAATGTTTAAAAGCAACAGGAATGCCGATTAAGGAGATAAAAGATTTTATCGCTTGGTGTTCGGAAGGGGATTCCACTTTACAGCAAAGATATGAGATGTTCCTGGAACGAAAAGCTGCAGTAGAAGCACAGATAGAAGAGTTGAAACAGACCATGGAAGTTGTTAATCATAAATGCAATTATTATAGGAAAGCTATCGAAGCAGGGACAGAAGATATTCATAAAAAGAATAAGATCAGTAATTTCAATTGATAAAAATTAGTATAATCATTATTAATTGTGAATCCAGTACGTTGGTTTAGAGAAAAAATAGTATTTATTAAAAGAAGAGGTAAGTAACGATGAAACTAGATGAATTTACAATCGGACAAATTTTTCGGACAAAGGCGCTTACATTAACGAAAGAAGAGATTATAAAGTTTGCAGGCGAATTTGACCCGCAATATTTGCATGTAAATGAAGCGAAGGCGAAAGAAGGAAGATTTAATGGCATAATTGCTTCAGGTATTCATACTTTAGCTATTTCCTTTAAACTATGGGTCGAAGAAAAGAAATATGGTGAGGATGTTATTGCCGGTACCGGGATGAACAATATACAATTTATTAGGCCTGTATATCCCGGTGATAAGTTGTATACGATTGTAAAAGTTCTTGAAAAAAAAGCTAATAAAAGTGCTACCGGTATTCTTACTGTATTGCTTAAGACGTACAATGATAAAGAAGAGCAAGTATTTGCAGGGGAATTATCTGTATTAATAAAACGATAAAAAGATGAAATTAGGCTGTCGATATGCTTTTTGTAAGAGTATCGGCAGCCTTTTTGATATACCTAATTGTAACAGGTAAATGAATTTTTAACTTTTTTGTGAACTTATGCACAAACTATGTTTTTGATGCTATACTTTGGTAGATAAAAAGTACCGGAGTAATGAATAGAGTAGGTGCTATATGGAGGTAATAAGATGAAAAAAAGAATAACATCTATGCTTATCTTAGTTTTTTCCCTAGTGCTTGTCCTTGTTGGTTGTGGAAACGACAAAGCAAGTAACACGCAAAAGCAAGAAAAAAAGGATAAGGAAGCAGAAGCGGTATCAGGAGCATCAAAAACTAGTTATACGCCATATGAAGAACTTAAAGAGAGCTATGATATTATCATTGTTGGTGCTGGCGGAGCTGGAATGACTGCTGCATTGGAAGCGAAGGCCAAAGGATTAAATCCGGTTATCCTTGAAAAAATGCCGGTTGCAGGAGGAAATACAACAAAGGCTTCTTCTGGAATGAATGCATCAGAAACAAAATTTCAGAAAGAGCAAGGCATTAAGGATAATAATGATAGTTTTTATGAAGAGACATTAAAGGGTGGTCATGGAACGAATAATAAAGAGATGTTACGATTCTTTGTTGATCATTCAGCGAGTGCTATTGATTGGTTAGATTCCATTGGTATCCGTTTGAATAATTTAACGATTACAGGAGGAATGAGCGAAAAACGTACACATCGTCCTGAAGATGGCTCAGCAGTTGGGCAGTACATTGTAGATGGATTACTGAAAAATGTGCAAGAAAAGGATATACCACTATTCGTTAATGCAGATGTGAAAGAAATAACAGAAAAAGACGGGAATGTAAATGGTGTCCGTGTATTATTCAATCAAACAGATGAAAAAGCAATTGCTGCAAAAGCCGTTGTTATCACTACTGGTGGATTCGGCGCCAATATGGAAATGATTAAAGAAGTAAGAAGTGATTTAGGGGACTATGTGACAACAAACCAAGCTGGTAGTACAGGTGACGGAATTAAAATGATTGAAGAATTAGGTGGGACAACCGTTGATTTAGATCAAATCCAAGTCCATCCAACTGTACAGCAAGATGAATCCTATTTAATAGGAGAAGCGGTTCGTGGAGAAGGTGGGATAATGGTCTCTGCAGAAGGAAAAAGATTTACAAACGAATTAGACACGCGTGATAAAGTTACTGCGGCAATCAATGAGCTTCCAGAAAAAGCGGCATTTTTAGTGTTTGATGCTGGGGTGAAATCTCGTGTAAAAGCTACTGATCAGTATAAAAAAATGGGATTTGTATTAGAAGGAGAAACAGTCGAGGCTCTAGCAGAAAAGATGAATGTTTCTGCTGACGAGTTAACTTCAACGCTAGAAACATGGAATAGTGCCGTTAAGAATAAGGATGATCAAGCTTTCGGAAGAACAACAGGAATAGACAATGATTTATCTTCAGCTCCATTCTATGCTATTAAAATTGCCCCAGGTATCCATTATACAATGGGGGGAGTAAAAATTAATACAAACACAGAAGTCCTTAATAAAGAAGGAGCACCAATCCCAGGCTTATTTGCAGCAGGGGAAGTTACCGGTGGACTTCACGGAGAAAATAGAATTGGCGGTAATTCTGTTGCAGAAATAATTATCTTTGGTCGTCAGGCTGGTGTGAAGTCTGCTGAATATGTAAAGGCAAAATAATCAATATTACTGTGAAAGTTCAATTTCAGTTTCAGTAGTATATTAGGCTGATAGATAGGTAAAAGGTTCAAATCACTTTTGATTTGGACTTTTTATTTTGCCATTAAGATTATCGCCTGAAATTAATTAAGGACATCGGACAATCTCTTGCTTTCATACGCTAAATGCAAAGGGGAGATGCGGAAAATGAAAGAAACTAGAGGAAAAGAGTTAATGATTGTGGTTGTAGAATTTTCGCAATTGAAAAAATTTTTAATGCTGGATATGGGAATCGGTACTTTGTCTTATTATTTAGTTAAAATGATTAATGGCAATCTCCTTATTGATTTAATAGGAAGTACTATTATTACGGAAGGAGTAAAAAGAGTGTATAAAGGGATGAACAATAAAAATAAGACTATTACTTAGAAAGAATGAAGCAAGTTTCGAAAAAACAAAAAGGAAGGAAAGAAAGTGATTTTTTTGCGTATAAATGTATTAAGTGATGTTAATGGTTAGGGGAAGAAGGATAAAAAGGTAGGAAGAATAGCTTGGAGATAAAAATAATTTTACCTATAATACATAATGTTATAGATTGACGAATATTTGGAATTTAGTTAAAATTTTTCCTGAGTGAAACTTTTTTTTATTAAGATATAAATTTTATATAAATGAAAAAATGCAGAAATATTTTGGAAGATAAAGGGGGATTTAAATGCCCGAAAATTTATTAATTGCCTTTGGTTTAACATTATTAGCTGGCCTTGCTACTGGGATAGGAAGTATACTTGCCTTTTTTACATCCACTACAAACACAAAGTTTCTCTCTTGGATGCTTGGCTTTTCAGCAGGAGTAATGATTTATGTATCGATGATTGAAATTTTTGTGAAGGCGAAGGATGCATTAGTCGGATCATTGGGAGTACAAACAGGGAATTGGCTTACGGTGGCGGGATTTTTTGGCGGAATTTTACTTATTGCATTGATTGATAAATTTGTTCCAGAGCAAGGAAACCCACATGAATTAAAGAAAGTAGAGGAAATTAATAAATCCAATCTAAAAAGGACGGATCATTCTTTATTAAAGATGGGAAGTTTTACAGCATTGGCAATCGCTATTCATAACTTTCCAGAAGGAATTGCAACCTTTACCGCAGCTTTACAAGATCCAGGACTTGGGGTAGCAATCACTGTTGCCATCGCCATACATAATATTCCAGAGGGGATTGCGGTGGCGGTACCCATTTACTTTGCAACAGGTGATCGAAAAAAGGCGTTTAAACTTTCGTTTTTATCAGGATTAGCGGAGCCTGTTGGTGCATTAGTTGCTTTTCTCATCTTAATGCCATTTTTAAATGATGTTATGTTCGGTCTCATATTTGCAGCAGTAGCAGGAATCATGGTATTCATTTCTTTAGATGAATTACTGCCAGCAGCTAAAAAATACGACGAAGGCCACTTATCCATATACGGCCTGATAGCAGGAATGGCTGTGATGGCAGTAAGTTTGTTATTGTTTATATAATGAAAAATCATATAGTCAATGTCTTTAATAGAACAGGATTGATTCAGCCGGAGTACACGCACCCGAAAAGGAAGTGTACTCCGGTTTTCGTCTTAATAGGATTCATCATTACTTCCTCTCTAATAAGTTGTTTTCCTTCTCCATTTTTTCCACTTCTACTTTCAATTTTTCTGTTTCCAATAAAAAATTCTCATGTTTTAATCGTTCAAGCTCTAATTGATCTTTTAGGATTGCTCTGTTGAGCTTAGTCCTTTTTTCTAAATGATCCGTGATAATTCCAGCTAAGGAAATCAAGAATATAGCTAATACAATCACAATAACAATCATCATATAACTCCCTTGTATCGTTTAGTAATTAATACGATAAACGCGCAAAAAAGTTTCAAATGAAAGCCATAAGAAATATGACTCTGCAAATTGGCATTTTTTTGAGGAATAACAAAGAAAGGAAATGAAATCATATAAAAAGGAACAAGAAAGAATTCGGACAGCATAACTGTCATCCATTCATGCAAGTTTGAAAATCGATGTAGAAATATATTCTACAGAAATCAAAAAGCTTTCTAGCGGAATAACTTCTCTTCAAAAAAATATATAATGGCTTCTTTTATGGAGGAAAATATGATTATTGCATCAGAAGGGAAGCAAACCTTAGCAAGTCTAAAAGGAATTGAATCCCAGCTATCTGTCTTAGCACTTCATTCCAGGGAGGAAGAGGCCCAGAAAGCTTTTCATGAAGCGATGGTGTTAGTTAGTGAAATGAAACATGAAATTCAGTTGCAAGTGTATTAAATATAAAAGGGAAAAAGCACAGCAAATGATGGCAAAATTGTTTATGAGTCTTTAACGAAAATAGAAAAGACCGCTTCATGGCTGCAGACGGAATTAGATAAGCTAGATGTAACACTTGAGAACGTTTTTCTAGGACGGGTCAATTCCTATGGGGAACTTACGATTGATATATATGATGATAAGATGGAACTGGCAGAGCCGCAAGAAAGACCGTAGAATTGTACTCCTTGTAAACGGATAACACAGCTGCAAAAGCGATCTATAGGAAGAATGCAGATAAAATGGTACAAATGAAAAATAAAGTAAAAGTATATTTAGGAGAAAATTCTAAGGAAAATAGATGAAAGAGAAGGCGTTATCATCTATTATAGAAGGAGGATAACTATTTGGATGAATACAATAAAAGTGTGTAGGTGAACAGAATGGAAAGACAGGATGAAAAAGTAATAGTCGGAGAAGCAGCGGTCGTTCAATTTGTGAAAGATGGGATGACAGTGGGACTAGGCACGGGAACTACTGCCTATTATGTGATAAAAAAAATGGGAGAAATGATTAAGGAAGGGATGGAATTAAAAGGTGTAGCAACGTCAAAGGCTACAGAAAAGTTAGCCAGTGAATGTGGAATTCAGCTGGTTGATATAAATGAAGTGGAGCAATTAGACATTGCTATTGATGGAGCGGATGAAATTGATGATAACTTCTTTGCAATAAAAGGGGGAGGCGGAGCATTATTGCGTGAGAAAATAATTGCTAATGCTGCTAAAACCTTTATTGTAGTTGCTGATGGAAGTAAGAAAGTGCAATCATTGGGGAAATTCCCTCTGCCTATTGAAGTCGTACCTTTTGGCTGTGAACATACAGAGAAAGCTATTCAAAAATTCGGCTGCAAAACAGCAATACGGCAGAAAGATGGCGAGCTCTTCGTAACAGATAACGGAAATTATATTATAGATTGTTCCTTTCCTACTATCCAAAACCCCACTCAATTACATCAAGACTTGAATAATATAGTAGGGGTAGTAGAGAATGGCCTTTTTATTAATATGGTAGACGTATTAATTTCAATAAATGAGCAAGATCAAATTAGCGTGGAGCACAAGAACAGATAATGCTTTAGATATAGGGGATTTATGTAGAATAAGTTCCCTTGTAACGGAAGGATAATGGCGGTTTATGGAAATGCTTTGGAGCTGTTTTAAAGATATCTTTATTTTTGCTTGAAAGCGTTTCTTTTTTTGTTTCTACGTTATATTATCGTAGATAGGTAAGGGAATCCTTATCTAAGAAATGCATCCAATGGAAGGATGCAATCATGTTACAGAAATAAGGGAGAGATAGAATGTCTTTACGAGAAGATGCTTTACATATGCATCAAGTCAAACAAGGGAAATTGGAAATCCATGCAAAAGTGGAAGTGAAAAATGCCCAAGATTTAAGTTTAGCTTATTCTCCAGGAGTAGCAGAACCATGTAAAGAAATTTTTGAAAACCCGGAAACTGTCTATGACTTTACCATGAAGGGCAATATGGTGGGACTTATCACTAATGGTACATCCGTACTCGGTTTGGGGAATATTGGTGCTGAGGCATCATTGCCAGTAATGGAAGGGAAAGCAATATTGCTTAAAAGTTTTGCAGGAGTAGATGCCTTCCCAATTGCTTTAAATTCAACAGATGTAGACAAGATAGTAGAAGCAGTTAAACTAATGGCTCCTACTTTTGGCGCCATCCACCTTGAAGACATTGCTGCTCCGCAGTGTTTTGAGATTGAAGAAAGATTAAATCAAGAATTAGCCATTCCTGTTTATCATGATGACCAGCATGGTACAGCAATCGTAGCTTTGGCAGGACTTCTGAACGCCCTTAAGATTGTAAAGAAAGAAATGAAGGATTTGAAAATAGTAATAAATGGTGCTGGCGCTTCAGGTATTGCTATTACCAAGCTTTTCAACTCTTATGGTGTAACTAATATGATTATATGTGACACAAAAGGGGCGATCTTTGCTGGCAGGAAAGCTGGGATGAATCCAGCGAAAGAATCTATAGCAGCATATACGAATGCTAAGTTGACGACAGGTACACTGAGAGATGTTTTGGTAGGAGCAGATGTATTTATTGGCGTTTCTGTAGCAGACACTTTAACGAAAGAAATGGTACAGACAATGAATAAGGATGCGATCATCTTTGCACTGGCAAATCCAGTACCAGAAATAAGTCCTGCACATGCGAAAGAAGCGGGCGCCATCATAGTTGGAACAGGAAGATCAGATTTTCCGAACCAAGTTAATAATGTATTGGCCTTTCCAGGTATTTTTCGTGGTGCTTTAGATGTTCGTGCGACCACTATTAATGAAGAAATGAAAAAAGCAGCAGCAGAAGCGATTGCAGGATTAGTTGCGGATGCCGAGTTGAATGAAGATTATGTAATTCCAAGTCCCTTTGATCCTAGAGTTGCTCCCGCTGTTGCTTCAGCTGTGGCAAAAGCAGCAATGGAAACAAATGTAGCAAGAATTCAAGTTAATCCAGAAGATGTAAGGCTGAAAACCATGAAAGCGACGATTATTGATAAACAATAAAGAGAGAGAGAAAGAGGCTCGAGCCAAATGGCAGCCTCTTTTTGTTTACAATGTATGTGTTTCGCCTATTTGTTTGCTCAAGAGAGAGGCATTAGAGCTTTTCTTACTTGTTTTAACATTAAAAAGAAGATTTAATAAAATGGCAGCCAGACTTCCTGTGATAATCCCATCACTTACAATGATTCTTAAGGCGGAAGGAAGCTGGTCAAATAAATTAGGAACTGCTGTTGCTCCTAAACCGACAGAAATAGAGCAAGCCATGATTAACAAGTTAGCCTGATTGGTAAAATCAACTTTGCTCAGCATTCTGATGCCAGAAGCAACAACCATTCCAAACATAACAACGGTTGCTCCGCCTAATACTGGTGTCGGAATAATAGTGGCAAAAGCCGCAACCTTAGGAATGAAGCCTAAAAAAACAAGAATTCCTCCTGCTGCAATCACGACATTTACTGTTTTGACTTTTGATAGCTGAACAAGACCGACGTTTTGAGCAAAGGTATTATAGGGAAAAGCATTAAATAGTCCACCTATAGTAATGGCTAAACCCTCGGCACGATACCCACGCGTTAAATCCTTTTCACTTAGTGGAGTCTCCGTTATTTTACTTAGTGCGAAAAAGACACCAGTTGATTCAATCACAATAACTAAACCGACAATTAACATAGTAAGAATTGGCCCAACTTCAAAGCTGGGTGTCCCAAAATAAAATAGTTCAGGAAAATGGAACCAACTAGCTTCTCTTACTGGGGTAAGGTTCACCTTACCAAGAACAGCAGCAATGATAGTACCAGCAATAATTCCAATTAGGACGGACAATGATTGTATAAATCCTTTTGTAAACCGGTTTAACAAAAGAATGAATAATAGGACTCCGAATGCCAAAATCAAATTTTCAATGGAGCCAAAGTCTTTGCTTGTTGCTCCTCCACCCATATTTTTAATACCGGATGGGATAAGAGATAAACCGATAATAGTTACAACTGTTCCAATTACAACTGGAGGAAAAAGCTTGGTAATTTTGCTGAAAAAGGGAGCACAAATAATCATAAAAATTCCTGTAATAATAATGGCTCCATAAATAGCAGTGACTCCATAATTTGTTCCGATCGAAATCATCGGAGTAACCGCAACGAATGAACTACCTAGTACAACTGGTAAGCCAATGCCTAAATATTGGTTTTTCCAGGCTTGGAGCAATGTGGCAATTCCACATGTTAAAAGATCAATTGCAACAAGATAAGCTAGTTGTTCGGTTGTTAAATTCAATGCTCTTCCAACTAATAGTGGAACAAGGATAGCACCAGCATACATAGCAAGAACATGTTGAAGACCTAAAGAAAAAATTTGTAATCCCTTTTCGTTATTTTGAGGCAATATGAACACTCCTTCTCCTTGTGCCATTTAATTAACACATATTGTTATGTTAATTAACATCATAAGCAGTGAGAAGAAAGAAGTCATTGGTTACATTATACAAAATATTTAGAAAGTATAGATTATATATCTAAGACGTTAAAGAAACTTTTTAGATTTGTATTTGTTTTTTTCTTTCATTCATTTTTAAAATCGATTTAATCCGAAAAGCAAAACGAAGGTGGAAGGTAGTCTCTGGATCCTTAAGACTTTTTCCTAAGAGATCCTCACATTTTTCTAAGCGATAAATTACTGTATTACGATGTACATAAAGGCGTTTCGCCGTCTCAGAGATTTGGCAATGGGTCTCTAAGTAAACAGATAATGTATGGAGTAATATTTGTTCTTCTTCTTGCTGGTGACTGTTAGAAAAAGAATGGAAGATATGGTCATAAAATTCCTGCAGATCCTTTGTTGGAATGATTCTTAACATTTCAAAGGCATCCTTTGGTCGATGTATCTGGATAAAAGGCGTGTTTCCAGAAAGCTGTCCAGTATGTAAAGCACTAAGCGCCTCCTGATAAGCATTGGGTAAACTTAACAGACGCTGATAAACATTGCTGATACCGAATGAGATACTTGTTTTAAATGTGTTCGCAAGATAGGTTTGGATATTTTGTAAATAAGGAAGAATAGTTTTGTCTAGCTCATAAGAGGAATGGGTAACTTCCATGATAATAATACAATGGTCTTGTATAAGAAAAAGCTGAGAAGCGAAAGGTGCCTTTTTTATTTCTGTTTCGATAAATTCATATACATAATCTACCTCAACAGAATGCTGTGTGAAAGATTTATATTGATCGCCGCTATCCAATTTGCCAATTATTGCGATGGAAGCCTGTTCTTTTTTTAAGAAAAATTCTTTAGCTCTGCTTTCGATTTCCTCAGCAAAGCTAAACTTTCCTTCCATAAAGTGAGCGAAGAAGTCATTTCTTGCTCTTCTAGTATATTGCTTCACTGTATTTTCCCTCATTAGCTCAAAAGAAAGCACATTAGTTGCCTGTTCAATCGTAAGAAGTAAGCTGTGATCTTTCATGGGGATTTCTCCCAGAACAACTAAAAAAGCTGGTTTTCTCATATGAGTATAAATGGGGAAAATGGTAAACACTTCTTCTGTATTTCTACTCGAAAAACATGAATAAGGTGCGTTAGCTAATAAAAATTCAAATCCTTTTGCATGGAGAGAGCTAAAAAAGTTATCGATGGATGTTCGATTATGAGAAGAAGTGTGTAATTGGAAATGGGCATCCAGTAAAACAATCGGCTTGTTAATCATTTGAGATAAGTCATCAATAAGCCTTTTTATCCCTTTCCCTTTCAGAATATGCTGCGTAAATTTTCGATGAGTTTCAAAGGCAGTGGTTAACTCTGCTGTTCTTTGACTCAACATATAGTTTAAAGAAGCATTAACGATTTCCCCTAGTGAAGTTTCTAAAGGTATTTCTAATAGGGGAAATCCTATTTCATCAGCGAATTGAATCGCCTCTTGTGGTATATGTCCTAAAAATCTCTTGGACTTAATTCCTAAGGCTGTACAATCTCTTTTATGCATACTTTTTATTAAGGAGAGCAGAACACCAGGATTATCTTTAAGATGATAGGCAGTAGTGACTAATAAATCGTTCGGGTTTAAGAAGTCGACGATATCAGGTGCATCCATCATGGTAATATGCTTTATGTCTTTATTTAATCCCTTGTGACCTGCAATTACTTGCACCTCTTTAAAGGCAGGTTTTTGTAATATCTCTGCTAATTTCAAATGTATCCCTCCTAAAGTAATCCAATTAATCAAGAAGCTTCTTTAGTTATTTTATACAAACTATTTAGATAATTCTAACATTTTGTCTAATGAATTGCTAGCAGGTGATTATTAAAATAATGGTTACATAATATGAGTGCGTTTTAAGTAGATTTAAATATTATTAGAAAATAACAAAAGGAGAGAGGAGAGTCCTTTCTTTTTATTTTGAATGTGGGGAGAGTATCAGGGAGGGGAGCGGAAGCAATGAAGACAACTATTGATATTGAAACAAAAGAGGTAGGGGATTGGCTAGAATGGCTTGCTCGATTTGGAAAGACGAAAAGTGGTGGAGTTACACGACTTCTCTATGATGAAAACTGGCGCTTAGCACAACATTCTCTTTTTCAAAAAATGAAAGAAAGTGGTTTGAATCCTTATTTTGATGGCGTTGGCAACTTATTTGGCAGGTTAGAAGGAACAGATCAAGAGGAGAAAGCTATATTAACAGGTTCTCATATTGATACTGTTGTAGATGGCGGAAAATACGATGGAGCCTTCGGGATTATGGCGAGTTTTATCGCTGTCAATTATTTGAAGAAGCATTATGGCAAACCAAAAAAGACAGTAGAAGTAGTCTCGTTATGTGAGGAAGAGGGGAGTAGATTTCCTTTAGCTTTCTGGGGATCTGGATCGGTAACAGGAAAATTTACTAAAAGGGATTGTGAAGGATTAGCTGACGTAAGAAATATTTCCTTTGCTCAAGCTATGACATCGGCGGGTTTGCAGCCAGATGAAAAACAAGTAAAGCGAGAGGATATTGAATGCTTTATAGAAATACATATAGAACAAGGGGCTGTCTTAGAAAAAGAGCAGAAGTCTATAGGGATTGTCTCTCATATAGTAGGACAAAGAAGATTTACGATCAAAGTAATGGGGGAGAGTAACCACGCAGGTACAACCCCAATGCTCTATCGGAAGGACAGTGTACATCTTGCAGCAGAATTAATTACATATGCTATTAAACAAGTTACGGAAATAGACGCTCACTTAGTGGCGACAGTTGGGAAAATACAGGCAGTTCCTAATATTCCTAATGTGATTGCCAAAGAGGTTACGTTTACACTGGATGTCCGGCACCACCAAGAAGAAGTACTAGATTACTATTGTGAGAAAATTTTTGCTTATTTTAAACAGAGAGGTAAGACTGCTGATATGGAAGTAGGATGGAATCAATGGCTGGATGTTAAGGCCGTTGCAATGGACGCTAAATTAACGCAGCTATCGGAGAGAATTGTGGAGGAAATAGATATTCCTTATCAAAAAATGATTAGTGGTGCCGGTCACGATGCACAAATTTTCGGAACCTATTGCCCGACAGCGTTACTATTTGTTCCTAGTGTAAATGGAATCAGTCATTCACCAAAGGAACATACGAAACTAGAAGATTTAAAAAATGGGGTTGTTGTCCTTATAGAATTACTACACCGTCTGGCTTATTGATTTTTTAGATCGAACATACTTAAGGCGCAGGAAAGGCGGAAAGTGGTGTACAGGAGGTTGATGAAAGCCGAAAAGTGAGAGAGGAAAGGAAAAAGTGGTGTACAGGAGGTTGATGAAAACCGAAAAGTGAGAGAAGAAAGGAAAAAGTGGTGTACAGGAGGTTGATGAAAACCGAAAAGTGAGAGAAGAAAGGAAAGAGTGGTGTACAGGAGGTTGATGAAAGCCGAAAAGTGAGAGAGGAAAGGAAAAAGTGGTGTTCAGGAGGTTGATGAAAGCCGAAAAGTGAGAGAGGAAAGGAAAAAGTGGTGTTCAGGAGGTCGATGAAAACCGAAAAGTGAGAGAAGAAAGGAAAGAGTGGTTTTCATCAATTAAATAACAGTATGAAAAACGAAGAATTAATCACTTATTCCCCAAGTAGAGGGATTTACCAATAATATAGATAAGGAAAGGAAGTAGCATAGTGACTTTTTTAGAACTAAACACACCCTTAAGAACGATTATGACACCAGGACCAGTGGAGGTTGATCCGAGAGTGTTAAGGGCACTAAGCACACCTATTTTGGGACAATTTGATCCTGCATTTACTTCCATCATGAATGATGTTATGAGAATGATTCAACAAGTTTTCCAAACTAAAAATCAATGGGCTTATCCAGTTGATGGAACATCAAGGTCTGGGCTGGAAGCTGTATTGGCCAGTGTCATCGAGCCAGGAGATAAAGTGTTAATTCCAATTTACGGAAGATTTGGACATTTGTTAACGGAAATTTCTGAAAGATATGGGGCAGAGATTCATTTGCTCCAGTGTGAATGGGGCGAGGTTTTTGATCCAGAAGTAATTATTGCAGAAATGAAAAAGGTGAGACCGAAAGTAGTTGCTCTTGTTCATGGAGAAACATCAACAGGGTGTATGCAGCCATTAGAAGAGGTCGGCAAAGCATGTCGAGAACAAGATATTCTCTTTATCGTTGATGCTGTTGCAACAATTGGAGGAGTAGATGTTCAAACAGATAATTGGTATATAGATGCAGTAATTGGGGGCAATCAAAAATGTTTATCTGTTCCATCTGGAAATGCCCCTATTACGTATAATGATCGAGTGGAAAAAGTGTTAATTGCACGGAAGAAAGTAGAAAGAGGAATAGCTACTGATATTGAACTAGCAGAGATAAATGCTCATGCCCCAATTCGCTCGAATTATTTAGATTTGGCACAATTGCAGGATTATTGGAGCCCGCGAAGGCTGAATCATCATACAGAAGCAACTACCATGTTATATGCTCTTTATGAAGGATTAAGAATTGTTTTAGAAGAGGGATTAGAAAATAGATTTGCTCGTCATCAGTATCATGAACAAGCGCTAATAGAAGGAATAAAAGGAATGGGTCTTGAATTGTTCGGTGATAAAAGGTGGAAGCTGCCAACGGTAACATGCATCAACGTTCCAGAAGGGATTGATGCAGAATCTGTTCGTAGCATGATGCTTGAGCAATTTGGAGTAGAAATAGCCAGCTCTTTCGGTCCATTACACGGAAAAATATGGAGAATTGGAACAATGGGCTATAGCTGTCGCAAAGAGAATGTCTTATTTGTGCTTGCGAGTTTAGAGGCATGCCTCATTAGACATGGGGTAAAACTCCCTGCAGGCCAAGCACTGCAAGCAGCGCTAAATTTTTATTCAAGAGGATAATATTTAAGGGGCCAGAGAAACACTCTCTTTGCCCAAAGGCAAGAACTCAAAGAAGAAGAAGGTACAGATAATCACTTTCTATGCCTAAAAGCACACAGAGAAGCCACTTACTCCTTCGCCATTTTTCAAAAATACCCTATCGGTTAAAAAAGAATAAAAAAATCTATATTGACAATAATGTTTCTATCCGATATGATTTTTCACAAAGAAATGAATAATGAAACTATAAAAAGGATTAGTATGCAGCAATGTCTATAAAAAGAGAGGGTCTAAATGCTGAAAGGACCTATAGGCTTACCTGTTGAACCTGCCTTTTTCGTTCTGTATCGAATAGACTTTGTTTAAGAAGATTCAGCGGTTCAATACCGTTAACATGGAAGAGTGTAAAGCTTTGCTTTGAATTAGGGTGGTACCGCCATTAATTGGTCCCTAATGAATAGCAAAGCTTTTTTTTATGGTCTTTTACTAAGAAAAGACCACTTGAAATAAAACACAGATAAAATAGGAGGCCCTTTAAAATGGCGAAGGATTTTGTAAAAAGCATTACTAGCATGGAAGATGATTTTGCCCAGTGGTATACAGATGTAGTGACAAAAGCGGAACTAATCGATTATTCAAGTGTAAGAGGTTCTATGATTATTCGACCATATGGAACAGCGATTTGGGAGAATATTAAAGAAGCTTTAGATAAACGTATTAAAGAAACAGGGCATGAGAATGTTTATATGCCATTATTTATTCCAGAAAGCCTTTTACAAAGAGAAAAAGATCATATTGAGGGATTCGCTCCAGAAGTAGCATGGGTTACACATGGAGGAGACGAGAAATTAGCAGAAAGACTTTGTGTGCGCCCAACATCAGAAGTGCTTTTTGCAGAGCATTATAAAAATATTATTCATTCCTATCGCGATCTTCCTAAGCTATATAATCAGTGGGCCAATGTTGTGCGCTGGGAAAAGACGACACGTCCATTCTTACGTACTTTAGAATTTTTATGGCAAGAAGGGCATACATGTCATGAAACGGAAGAGGATGCAGATAGAGAAACAATTCAAATGCTTCAGGTCTATGCCGAAATATGCGAAAAGTACTTGGCGCTTCCAGTGATCAAAGGGCGTAAAACGGAAAAAGAAAAGTTTGCAGGCGCGAAATACACCTATACAATTGAAAGCCTGATGCATGACGGCAAAGCATTACAATCAGGTACTTCGCATAATCTCGGCGATGGCTTTGCGAAATCCTTTGGAATTCAGTTCTCGGACAGAGATGGCAACTTGCAGCATGTTCAGCAGACATCATGGGGCTTTACGACAAGAATCATTGGTGCCATGATTATGGTTCATGGGGATGACCGCGGCTTAGTAGTACCGCCAATGATTGCACCAACACAAGTAATGATTGTACCAATTGCCCAGCATAAGGAAGGGGTATTGGATTTTGCCTACGATTTGCAGAAGAAACTAAGTAATTCGATCCGCGTTGGTATCGATGCAAGTGATAAAAAGCCAGGCTGGAAATTTAATGAGTATGAAATGAAAGGAATTCCTCTCCGTCTAGAAGTGGGACCAAAAGATATCGAGAAAAATCAAGTGGTTCTTGTGAGAAGAGATACTGGAGAGAAACAATTTGTCTCTATGGATGGATTAGAAGAAACAATTACGCAATTATTAACAGATATCCAAGACAACTTGTTAAAGAAAGCCACAGATCATAGAGAAGAAAACACTCATACTGCTGTAAATTTTGATGAATTTAAACAGTTGACGGCAAAAGAAAAGCCAGGATTTATTAAAGCAATGTGGTGTGAAGATCAAGCGTGTGAAGATAAAATAAAGGAAGAAACAAGTGCAACATCTAGATGTATGCCTTTTGAGCAAGAAACCATCGCTGACACTTGTGTATGCTGTGGCAAAAAAGCTAATAAATTAGTATATTGGGCAAAAGCATATTAATATTTTTGCCTAAATCAATTCTATAGACGATCAAGAAATTTAGAACTTTTTTGGAGTGGACTTTGATATATTATCTATGTTTTTAACAAAAGAAACAGACGAAGAAGGAAAGAGTTATATTTTATAGGGAAGTCAGAAAGTTATCTGATTTCCTTATCAATAAAAGAAGCATTTTATTCTTAGATAATTGTAGAATAATGTGTATTCACTTTTAAAAAATACTGAATATTTGTAAAAACACGTTGACATTTGGAAGTATGATAGATTTGTTGGAATAACATCAATAGTAGGAAAAAAATGAAAAAACAAAATTAGGATTTGTAGCAATATTGGTTCTATCTATTCTATCTGTAAGTTCAGTAGCCTTTGCAGATGAAAACACAGTTATTGAGAAAATCGAAGGAAATGAAAGTATTGTTAATGAGAATTTTGGTGTAACAGAAATTCCTAACGATGGAGAGGTAGGTATATTCGGAGTAGGAAAGCCAACAACTTCTCATAATGTTTCAAAGAGTGGGGCGATGTATTTCGCAGGGAATGCAGTAACATCGAAACTATATTCTAATAAATTTTTTACAGGAAAAGCATCATATAGAATTAATGTAAAAAACAATCATGCTACAAAAGATTTAAAGATTAAACTATATGATGATTCTAAATGGACAGCAATAAAAACTTGGACTTTGAAACCAGGCTATTCGTTAAGTGCTTTCCCAACAGGTTTGAAAGCTTCTGGATTATACTATCTAACTTTCTCAGCGCCTAGTAATTTCAGTGGCAGTGTACAATGACAAATATAAAGAAGCACCTAGTTTTATAGGTGCTTCTCTTCATTATTAAGGAGACGATAATGACTACTACTATAATAAAAATAATAGCTTTAATTTTTATGCTAATAGATCATATAGGGGAATTTATTCCTGGTACTCCAGTATATTTAAGATGGGTAGGGAGAATAGCAGCACCGATTTTTATTTATTTTGTGATAATAGGTATGACTCACACATCTAATAAACATCGATATCTCTTCCGTTTGTATATTGCTAGTGTTATCATGGATTGCATTAATGTGTTTATTAATCAAAATTATAATACGGGAGTAGGAATTACTAATAATTTTTTTGCGACATTATTTGCAATTGCATTATTAATTTATGTAATCGATAAGCGAAGTTGGAGATATTTCAGTATCTACTTAATATGGCAGATGATAAGTACGGTGCTTTCTACCCTCTTTAAAGAAATATTTATATTAAATGCAGCTCTGACATATCCTTTTTATGGAGCTATATTTGGAAATGTACTGCATGTAGAAGGGGGAATCTTGTTCGTTTTATTAGGTATTGTTTTTTATTTATTTAGAAATAAAAAACAACTAGTAATAAGCTATTCGATTTATTGCCTTTTTATCTTTTTAGTATATGAAAAATGGGGAGGTAGTTTAAATTGGTTTTCCCGACTTTTACTTCCGTTTGCAGACTTCCAATGGATGATGATTTTAGCTTTGCCATTGCTCTATTTTTATAATGGGGAAAAAGGAGTTGGCTTAAAATATTTTTTCTATTTCTTTTATCCAATACATATTATTATTTTATATTTTATTGGAACGAGTTAAAGAGTAATGATGTAAGCCAACTCAATGAGTTGGCTATTTTCTTACTCTATACAACATAATAGTGTGTGTGCTCATATATACTCATGATACTCAAAAAAGCAAAAGGCAGCATTAGCCTATAGTGAGGAAAATTCCGCCTTTTTGTATTTGGGGATTACTTAAAAAAGTCGATCTCCAGATTTCTCCGTTATACTTCTAAATACTATCTCATTTGTTTTTTTATTGTTTTTCTTCGTCTGGCTCAATATGGACATGGACCTCTAATACATTAAATTCATTTATTAAAGCATTCTCTACAGCAGAAGAGATATCATGGGCATCGGTAATATCTAGTTTCTGATTAACAGTAATAACAACATCCACAACTGGGCTGTTCCCATAGTTTCTCGCTTTAATTTCTTTTACAGCTTTAACGCCATCTGTATGCAAAATGGTCTTTTTATATTTATCAATCAATAAAACATCAAAACCATCTGTCAGATAATGAGTGGTTTCTCGGAAAATTCCCCAAGCTGTTTTACAAATTAAGAGGCCAACGATACAAGCCGCTAGTGGATCTAAAAATTCCAAGTTTAATTGTGCTCCAAAAATGCCGACAGCAGTACCAAAACTAACTATCGAATCAGAAAAATTATCTTTCGCTGCTGCTTTTACAGCTTGGCTATTTATTTTTTTTCCTAATCGTAAATTGATCCGATAGACAAAGAACATAACAGCACCACAGGCGATAGCTGTATATGCTGCCACTAAATCAGGTGCTTGTCTAGAATGAGTAAAGAAGGAAGAGATTGCTTGGTATAATACTTGTAATCCAACACTCATCATAATAAAGGAAGCAATTAACGAAGCAACAGTTTCCGCTTTCCAATGACCATAAGGATGGTCTTTATCAGCTGGTTTTTGAGATAGTCGCAAGCCAATTAAAACGGCAACAGAAGCAATAATATCGGTGAAATTATTCCATCCATCTGCTTTTAAAGCTTGCGAATCTGTGCTATTTCCAATAATTAATTTCACTGATGCTAAAATAATATATGTAATAATGCTTAATATCGCGGCTCGTTCTCCGAGCTTTAAGTCTGCATATTTTTTATCCATTGCAAATGCCTCCTTAACTACCTCACTAATCATATCAAGTCACTATAGGGTGGGTCTAGAGCAACGTTTTTATACCTATCAACAAAAGTATGAGGAAGAGAAAACAGTTTGCCAGAGGAAAACTTTTCAATTATAAAAGAAGAAAAGTCAGAGGGAAGGAATAAATCCTATCCTCTGACTTATCATTGATAACCAATTATCTTATATATAAATCACTTACTAAATAATCCTTTATTACCTCGGATGGAACGAGAAATTCAACTGTTCCCATATATCCAGGTGCTACTTCGTATTCATTAAAGCAAATGACCAATTTATGCTGTTTGTTTATATAGAAATTTTGGTGTGGATCGATTTTATCAAATCCTTCTGGATCGGTATCATTTTTTATGAAATAGCTTCCGGTGTCTGCTTTCATTTGCTTGTTCATTTCATGTAAAATGTACGAACTAATAGCATCAATGTAAGAATCATCTTTAAATAAACTTGGTAATGTAATTAACAGTTCGTTTTGTTTATCGATTGTATCATAGTGAATAGATTCTGCAGCAGATGCTTTTGTTTCGACCGTATATCGACCCAGCGATAATAACAAATCATCATCTGTTTTAACGATATAGCCACTTTCGAGCGAGTAGTTTCCATTCTCATTTGCTGTTTCTTGTTGAAATTTAGAATAAAGCTCTTTTGATTCTTGAACGTATTGTTGGTTTAATGTCTGTGAAAGAGTTTTATTCTTTAAGCCAGTTACTTCAGGTGTTTTGATATCAAGCTGATTGTTCTCTTTCGTTTCTTTCCACTCTGTTATTGTAACGACCTTAATGACTTTGTTTAAAAAAGGGATATCTGATAAGGTGCTTGCTGCTGCCGGACTTATATTAACCGTTGTAATGAATAAAAGGATGGAAGCAGCTAAGAAGATAGCGTTTTTTGAAACACTTCTCAAAGTACGATATCGTTTAATCGATTTATGTGTCTGTTTCTCCAATTCATTTGGTATGGGTATATTTAAATAATCCTTTTTCATCTTTTCTAATTTTCTATCCATTATATTCCTCCACTATTTCATTTCTATACGAAGTATTTTTAGTGCCTTATAAAGCTTTGTTTTTACTGTATTTATATTTTCATCTAATACAGAAGCGATTTCTTCGAGCTTTAAATCTTCAAAAAAACGAAGAATCACAATGGTTTTATAAGATGGTGGAAGTTGATTCATTGCTTGTTCTAAATCTAAATTTTTGTAAGTATCGACAGAACTTGAAGCAAGCACTTCTAAACTGTCATCGTCTGCCACATACCACCGTTTCTTTTTTCGCAAAAAATCAAGAGACGTTGTAGCGACAATACGATAAAACCAACTTTTCATCATAGCAGTATCTTTTAATTGATGTTGTTTTCTTAACGCTTTATGAATAGAGTCTTGTACAATATCCAAGGCATCTTCTTGATTCCGTACATAAGAGTATGCAAATCGGTAGAAGCTTTCCTTATGATCCATAATAAATGTAATTAACTCCGTTTCTTTTTTATTTTTGTTTAACATAGAAGAGCTCCTTTATGGAAGAAATACGTAATAACTTAAGTTTTACAAGGAATAGACGTATGGAAAGGGGATTTTGTTTTAAGAAAATCAAATAAATTAAAAAAAGAAGGACTAAATGGAAGGGAGAGAAGAAAATCCTCCAAGCTTTCTGGTGAGACAGGACTTGGAGGAATAAATAATCTATTCTTTTTCTTTTACATGTAG
Organism: Niallia sp. FSL M8-0099; assembly: GCF_038006945.1. NCBI lineage: Bacteria > Bacillati > Bacillota > Bacilli > Caryophanales > Bacillaceae > Niallia > Niallia sp. FSL M8-0099. The sequence goes on along the minus strand of NZ_JBBOWF010000002.1, from coordinate 502,938 downwards.
TTTCTTGCTTGGCCAAAAGGCAGCATTTCCTAATAGGGAAGTTATTCCAGGCACTAAAAATGGTCTTACAATAAAGGTATCCAGCACAATTCCGATTGCAGTTATGGTTCCAAAATGGACAAGTACTTGCATTGGTAAAGTCGTAAGTACCATAAAGGTAGCAGCTAAAATGACTCCAGCAGAAGTAATAACACCGCCAGATTCTGCTACACCTTCTTTCACCGCTTGTAAGAGGGGCTTTTCTTTGCGTTTCTTCCATATGCTTGAAATCATGAAGATATTATAATCTTCTCCTAATGCCACAATGAATACAAAAGAGTATAGCGGAATTAATCCTTGAATTGCCTCCACTCCGAATCCGTAATGAAGGATAATCCAGCCCAATCCTAATGCGCTAAAATAGGAAAGCAGAACGGTTGCAATCAAATAGATGGTTGCTGTTATAGAGCGTAAATAAATAAGTAAAAGGATGGCAATCATGGTTAAAATAACAGGAATGACCATTTGCGCATCATCATTTGTTAATTCTCTTGTATCGTATTGCTCTGCAGTAATTCCAGCAATCCAAACATTATCGTTCGCATTTTTGATACCATTCTCCTGAAGCACTTCTTCCAATGTTTCCCGAATTGCTGGTAGTTTATCCATCGCTTCATTTGAATAAGGATTAGTTTGAAGCTCCACTGAATATTTGATTAAATCAGGATTCTTTTTCCCTGCTTCACCCTCTGAAACCTTTGCGATAAAATCTAATTGCTTCAATGACTCCTCGACTTTTACAGCTTCTCCTTCGGTGTTAATAATAACCGATAAGGGAGCAAGTTCCCCTGCATTAAAATGATCTTCAATTAAAGTAAAGCCTTCTCTTGAGGGCATATCATCCGGAAATGAGGATAATAAGTCATACGTATACTCTGTTTTAAGAGAAAAAAGAGCAAAAATTCCAAGTAATATTGTCGTGAGAATCGTCACTTTCCATGGATGTTTTGTTACTACTGTACCAATCGCGTTTCCAAGTGATTTTCTTTTTTTCGCTGTTTTTTTCATGCCCTTTTTTGCTAATAATTCTTCTGTTCTAGGAACGAATGGATAAAAAGATAGTCTCCCGATAATAGCTAAAATGGCAGGGACAATACTTAAACTAGCAATCATCATTATGAGTATAGATAAGCTAAATGGAATGGCAAATCGGTGAACTGCCCCATATTGAGCTAATAATAATGCAATGAGGGAGAAAAATACTGTTAAACCACTCATCGCCACGGCTCCGCCAGAACGTTTTAAGGCTTTTTGCATCGCAATTTCCTTTACTGATTCTTGGGTTAGTAACGTACGATATCTACTGATAATGAATAAACAATAGTCTGTACCGGCTCCAAAAAGCAATACGGTCATAATAGCAATGCTTTGAGAATCAAATTCAATCCACCCTAACTCACCTAAGAAGCCAAGTAAAGGACTGATAACTCCATAAGCGATTCCAACTCCGATTAGCGGGATTAACGCTAATACTGGAGAACGATAAATGACAAGCAAACAAATTAAAACTATCATAACTGTGCCAATGAGTAATGATAAGTCACCTTGGCTAAACAGCTCTGTCGCATCAATAGAGATACCTACTGGACCGGTTGTTCTTGCATGTAATTTTGTTTCATCTTTTATAGAGGTGTTAAAAGGATTTTCTCCCCATAAGTTACTAGCAGCTTTTTCTAATTCCTGAACACCTGTCTTGAGTTCACTTGTTGCTAAATTATTTTCAAATAAAAGCGGGAGAACGAATGTTGTTCCATCTTCAGAAATTTGTCGCTTTACTGCCTCTATCGGTAGTTGATGATAGGGAATAATCATTTCTTGATGGATTAGCGGCTTCTCTGTTAGTTGTTTGGTAAGCTCTTGGATTTGTTGTAAATCTTGATTAGATAATCCTGTTGATCGATACCAAGCAATTAATGCCGGCGTTCCTTGTTCATTGGGAAATTCTTCTTTCATTTTTTCCTCTGCCTGCTGTGATAAAGCAGTAGTGGGAATATTTCTAGCTAAATCATTTTTCTGTGAGCTAGCCTGAGGTAAAAACATGCTTACTATTCCGACAAGGAGAAGCCAGGCAATTAAAGTAATCCACTTTCCCTTTTTACTGGTTACTGCAGTAAAATATCGCTGAATATAATGTTTCATTTTTCCACTCCTTAAAGACGTAACTTATCAATCGATAAGTAAGATGTAAAAAAACTTATCGATTGATAAGTTGAGTATATAATTAATACAGAAAGAAATGAAGTGTTTTTTACAAAATCATTACCTATCTACTAGGCCGAACAAAAATAAATGAACAATTAACTTTGCCTTTCGCTGGATTTCTTTTTTTTGTTGATTAGAAGATAGTTCTTTCATATAAGAAGGCTGCATTGCTGTTTGAATATATTGAAGAAACATCAAGGCAATTTCTTTGCTATTAGTGTCTATTTTATTGTAGGAAATATTTGCATTGTTTTTTTCCTCTTGATCAAATACATGTATAATGGGATTCAAAAATCCTTCCTGCCAGCGAATTCTTAAATGTGTTTGGACATCAGACGGCATTTCATGCTGTAAGTCATGAAACATTTGCATTAAATCCTCTTGATAATTTTCTAAAAAGTAAATAGCAATTTGATAGAGACATTCTTCAAGATTCTCAAATTCTTTCGTAATGTTTAAGAGAGCATGTTCTGTTTGCTTTATAGATGTATTAATTACTTCTTTATAAATATCTTGTTTATTTTTAAAATGATGATATAAAGCTGGCTGTGTAATTCCACAATGTTCTGCAATCATCCTTGTACTAACCTTCCGATATCCTAATTCCATAAATAACTGATAGGAAACATGGATAATGAAATGATAGGTATCATGATTGGTATTTGACTTAACTATTTTTTTATTCACATTGTAAACCCTTTCATTGTTGAATTTATCACATTTAATATTATAGAAAAAATAAAGGGATATTTCAAATTTGAATAAAATGTGAACAAGTTTGTGAAAACATGAACAATTTTATTTAAATAGGCTTGAAGGTTTTTGCGAGTCGTTATATGATAAGCATGTAAAGAAAAACTAACGAGAATTTGCAAAAAAGCAACAAGAACTGTAAGTTGGTAGGAAAATTAAACTACTATATTAGTAGTTTTTCTTTAAAGAAGAATTTGTGAAAATAATCACAAATAGACTGCTTTTGAAAAGTGGTTTTTTCTTTAAAGTTATATGTGATAACATTCACATAATTATCATTCTCTATAATTGGAGGGATCTACAATGTCAGTTGTTGAAAAAGAAGTAAAAGGGAAAAACGAACAAGTTGATGTGCAAGCAGTTATTGATGAAATGGCAGCGAAAGGAAAAAAAGCACTAAAGGAGTTTATGTCCTTAAATCAAGAGCAAGTAGATGAAATTGTAAAAGCAATGGCTCTTGCTGGCTTAGATAAGCATATGTATTTAGCTAAACTAGCAGTAGAAGAAACCGGAAGAGGTATTTATGAAGATAAAATAACAAAGAATATATTCTCTACTGAATATATATACCACAATATTAAATATGATCGTACAGTTGGGGTAATAAATGAAGACCAACAAACAGGAATTGTCGAAATCGCTGATCCAGTTGGAGTGATTGCAGGAGTAACACCTGTTACAAATCCTACATCTACTACAATGTTTAAAGCTATTATTGCTATTAAAACACGCAATCCAATTATTTTTGCTTTCCATCCTTCTGCACAAAAATGCAGCAGTGAAGCGGCTCGAATCTTAAGGGATGCAGCTGTAAAAGCAGGAGCACCAGAGAACTGTATTCAATGGGTTGAAAAGCCTTCGATTGAAACAACAAAAGCACTAATGAACCATAACGATATTGCGCTGATTCTTGCAACTGGTGGACCAGGTATGGTTAAATCTGCATACAGCTGTGGCAAACCAGCACTGGGAGTTGGAGCTGGTAATGTACCTTGTTATATTGAAAAAACAGCAAAAGTTAAAAGAGCAGTCACTGATTTAATTCTTTCTAAAACATTCGATAATGGAATGATTTGTGCCTCTGAACAAGCAGTAATCATTGATAAAGAAATCTATGAAGAAGTGAAAAATCTATTAGTTCGTAATAGCTGTTACTTCTTAAATAAAGAGGAATTAGCTAAAGTAGAAAAACTAGTAATTAATGAAAACACATGTGCTGTAAATCCTGATATCGTTGGTAAATCTGCTCATTATATCGCAGGATTGGCAGGAGTAAAAGTTCCGGAAGATACTAAAATACTTCTTGCAGAATTAGAGGGTGTGGGACCGAATTACCCGCTATCAAGAGAAAAATTAAGTCCAGTCCTTGCATGCTATAAAGTAGAATCAACAGAAGAAGGAATCAAACGTGCAGAAGAAATGCTAGAATTTGGCGGTTTAGGACACTCAGCAGTTATTCACTCTGAAGATCCAAAAGTAATCGAAAGCTTTGCGCTAAGAATGAAAGCATGCCGCATTATTAACAACGCACCATCTTCTCAGGGTGCGATCGGTGATATCTACAATGCCTTCATGCCATCTTTAACACTTGGTTGTGGATCTTATGGTAAAAACTCTGTATCTACTAACGTAACAGACATTCATTTATTGAATGTAAAAAAACTAGCAAAAAGGAATGTAAATATGCAATGGTTTAAAGTTCCATCAAAAATCTATTTTGAGAAAAACTCTGTACAGTATTTACAAAAAATGAAGGACATTTCTAGGGTGTTTATCGTAACTGATCCATATATGGTCAAATTTGGATATGTAGATAAATTACTTTATAACTTAAGAAAACGTTCAAATCTAGTGCAAGTAGAAGTATTTTCCGATGTAGAGCCAGATCCATCTATTGAAACAGTTGTTAGAGGAACAGAAATGATGGCTAAATTCCAGCCAGATTGTATTATCGCTCTTGGTGGGGGATCTCCAATGGATGCAGCAAAAGGAATGTGGTTATTCTACGAACATCCAGATGAAGAGTTCTTCGGCTTAAAGCAAAAGTTCTTAGATATTCGTAAAAGAGTATATAAATATCCAGCGTTGGGAGGAAAAGCTAAATTTGTGGCAATTCCAACTACTTCTGGTACTGGTTCTGAAGTAACATCCTTTGCGGTTATTACAGATAAAGAGCAAAATATTAAATATCCTTTAGCAGATTATGAGCTAACACCAGATGTAGCAATCATTGATCCACAATTTGTGATGACAGTTCCACCATCCGTTACAGCAGATACAGGTATGGACGTACTAACACATGCTGTGGAGGCATATGTATCAAATATGGCAAATGACTATACAGATGCATTAGCAGTTAAAGCTGTTCAATTGATCTTTGAATATTTACCAAGAGCATATCGCAATGGAAATGATGAAGAAGCACGTGAAAAAGTGCATAATGCTTCTACGATTGCTGGTATGGCGTTTGCAAATGCGTTCTTAGGAATTAACCATAGCTTGGCACATAAATTAGGAGCCGAATTCCATATCGCACATGGTCGTTCCAATGCAATTTTATTGCCACATGTTATCAGATATAATGCAGAGAAACCAAAAAAATTCATGTCATTCCCTAAATATGAATACTTTAAAGCAGATGAACGTTATGCAGAGCTTGCCAGAATTCTTGGATTGCCAGCAAATACAGTTGAACAAGGTGTAGACAACTTTGTGAAGGCAGTAATTAGACTAGGGAAAGAACTGAATATTCCTATGAGTATTGCTGCCCAAGGCGTAGATGCAAAAGAATTTGAAGCAAAAGTGGATTATTTAGCGGACCGGGCTTTTGAGGATCAATGTACAACAGCTAACCCTAAATTACCATTAGTTACAGAGTTGGCAGATATTTATCGTAAAGCCTATAAAGGGGTTTGAAAAATCCCTGAATAATAAAAAAAATGGTCAAATCTTTGTGATTTGACCATTTTTTTTATTCAATTTGCTAATCCAGTAATCTTCAAAGAGGAAGTCCTGCGTAAATCAATATAGGAATCCTTTAGCCGAATCAATGGTAAATGAGGTTCATTTTGATGAATAAAGATAATTTCTGCCGTTTCATTATTAGATAGTATGACTTTTTTAAAGAGCTGCTTTCTCATAATGAAATTGGTAAATGGAATAACAATAGCAGGATTTAAAGCATTTCCATAGGATTCATTTATTAATTCATCGATAGCTTCAATGTAGGTTTTCTTGTCTTTATACGTATTAGAAGTACACATGCTATTAAATATGTCTGCAACGGAAACGATTTGGATCAAGAAGGGAATATCCTTTTCTGTACGCTGAGAGGGATAGCCTTTGCCATTTATTTTTTCATGATGTAACAGAGCAGTTCGCGATATTAATATATCCAATTGCGGAACTTGAAATAAGATGCCTTTTCCATAGATCGTGTGTTTTTGCATTTCTTTATATTCTGTTTGTGTTAAACGAGCAGATACTTTTAAAATGGATGGATCCAATTTTAACATGCCGATATCATGAAATAATCCCATTTGACTAAGCAGATGGCATTGCTTTTTAGGTAATCCTAAAATTTTCCCAATAATGGCAGAAAGGATTCCAACATTAATACTATGCTGGTAAATATAATCATCTGGTGAGACTTCTTTATGAAGCATTTCTAAAATCGCTAATTCTTGAAGAGAAGAATTAATAGTGTTTTTAAAATCATGCAGAAGTTTCTCCACCGTGCTGTTATCTTGTTTGATGATGCGATGGAAAGTTTCTTTTACCTCATCTAGCAAATTAGTAAATTCCTTATTATCGGAGGAGGCAGAGGTTTCATCTGTAGGTTCAATTACATCAAATGGATTAACCTGATGCTTTGTAAGTAAGTCAATATGCTTCTTCGTTAAGATGGAGTTCTTTTTTAGTAGAAATAAGCCTTCAATAGAGTTTGAATAAACATCCCTTTTTATACGATACCCAACAATATTCATAGTTCCTTTTCCCATATTATTTGTCTCCTTTACGTAATGGCTATATATTGCTGCTTCGCATCCCCTTATTAGTAAATATTACCTTAGCTCTATCGTAGATAAAACAGACTTTCTGACTAGTTATCACACTTCTTATTGCCTATTTTAGTAGAATTTACTAGGGATTAAGGCCTTCTGAATATTTTTCCTATTATAATAGCTATATATTTAACAAAAATAGAATAGAAGAAGATGCATAGATACATATAGAGAGGAGCATAAGGATGAAGAAGAATCGATTGAATAAAAATACATTTTCTTTACATAAGCAAAAGAAATATCAACATCATATTAATTTCATTCATAATGAATTGAGGAAGTATCGTACGATTGATATACCAAATCGTACGATAGTCATTAAGAATCAGGATTTGGAAGATTGGATTGTGGAAGAGTTAAGTCATGAAGAAGTAGATGATATTATTGTATTGCTAGAGCATGCTAAGAAAAGAGCATCTTCTGTGAAACCAATCTTTCAAGTGATTGCAACAAGCTTGTTAAAAAATACATAAGGATTCTACTTCTAGAAAAAAGACTTCTTGCTTGTTTCACTATGAGGAGAACTATATAATAGTATATATTTATCGATAAACACTAGAACGATTTTTAAGAAAACAAGTAGAATATCAACAATAGACAGTTGTGGATGCTACTGTTATTGTATTGTGAGAAATAGCCATATAGAAACCTAATGAAGCCTTGTTTCTTGAATTAGGAGGAGAATTAGTTGGAACCTTGTATGCAAAGTTTATATACTTATTTAAATGACCATCTTGTTGATATGCGTAAAGAGTGGCTAAGCAAGATAGAAAATAGTATTTCATCCTTTTATTCAGTCCATAAATCAGCAGAGAATATGGAAGAACTAATTACCGCACATCAAACTCTTTTAGAAAATGTAATAAAGGTTTTTATTGAGGAAGAAGAAGTGTATTCAGCAAATATTTCTGAATGGGCTATTAAAGTTGCAGAAAAGCGGGCGAAAGACTTAGTTCCGATTTTAGAATCTATTGAACAGCTTAACACGGTTAAAGGGATTCTTTTATCATATGTAGAGAAGTTTTCTGCGGAGACTACTGCTCATTTAACAATTCCTACACTCTTTGAATGGATACGATTAATTCATTATGCATTTGATTTATTTGTAAATATTTTTATTGATTCTTATGATAAATATAAATTTCAGCAATTGATGGCACAGCAAGAAACTATATATGAATTAAGCAGCCCAGTTATCCCGATTACGGAGGGAATTGGTGTTCTTCCATTAATCGGAGATATTGATACAAAGAGAGCGCAATTAATTATGGAGAATACACTAAAGGAATGTAACGAGAAACGATTTAATCACTTATTTATTGATTTATCGGGTGTGCCCCTAATTGATACAATGGTTGCGCATCAAATTTTCCAAGTGATTCATGCTTTGCGATTAATTGGTGTCAAAGGTTATCTTTCAGGATTAAGACCAGAGGTGGCACAAACAGCTATTCAACTAGGTGTAGATTTTAGCCAGATACCAATATTTAATAATTTAGCAAGTGCGCTAGGAAAATTTGGATTAACGGTCAATGAAGTGAAATTTGTTAAATAGAGGTGTATATAGATGGGGAAATATCTAGCTGCACTATTTTTCCCGTGCCTATTGGTAATCCTTTTTTCAAAAGCAACCTATTATCCAATTATTGGTTTAGTCTTAACCGTAGCTTTAATAGCTGCTTCGGTTTATAGAGGATATACTGATACATTTTTATTAATTGTTGTTGATGCTTTTTCTATGACTATTGGTTATATGATCAGTAGAAATTGGAAAGAGAGATTAGCAAGTAAGGATACTTAATAGAAGAAATATAAAAAAGAATAGAGAAGAAGAATGACTAAACGATTTTCCGTCGATAAAGAGGATAGGTATTCGTGTAGTCATTTTTTTATAGGGAAATGTTTTTTGTCTTAATTCTAAATTATATTCAAAAATAAATCGAATGTTTGTTCTCTTTTTTGTGGTTTGAAATGGAAGGTTTGTGGTAGAATGATGTTATATTGATTACATAGGTAGGAATTATAAAAAAGAAATGGTAAAAATCGCCTTTTCCATTTTTGTTGTTTTCCTTAATATGACGCTTTTTGTGAAGAATTTAAATCCTTAAAACAACAGAGTTACGAAAATAACTTCTAAATATAATGGAGTATTAACATAAAGCAGCAAAGGAATGGATGAATAAGCAGGCGTGCTTATATAGATCGGAGGATGGTTTAGTGAGTCATGATTTTGAATTAGTTTCAAAGTATACTCCTCAAGGAGATCAGCCAGAAGCAATCAAAAAATTAGTCTCAGGTATACAAGCAGGAGAGAAGATTCAAACCTTGCTGGGGGCAACTGGGACGGGTAAAACGTTCACCATAAGCAATGTGATTAAAGAAGTTAAAAAGCCAACTTTAATTATTGCTCACAATAAAACCTTAGCAGGTCAATTATATAGTGAGTTTAAAGAATTTTTTCCTAATAATGCAGTAGAATATTTTGTTAGCTACTATGATTATTACCAACCAGAGGCTTATGTCCCGCAAACGGATACGTTTATTGAAAAGGATGCAAGCATCAATGATGAAATTGATAAGCTCCGTCACTCAGCAACATCTTCTTTATTTGAAAGAGATGACGTAATAATTATTGCCAGTGTATCTTGTATATATGGATTAGGTTCTCCAGAAGAATATCGAGAAATGGTTGTATCATTAAGAACCGGTATGGAATTGGAAAGAAATCAATTGCTTCGTAAATTAGTGGATATTCAATACGATCGAAATGATATTGATTTTAAACGGGGAACTTTTCGTGTCCGTGGTGATGTAGTCGAAATTTTCCCAGCGTCCCGAGATGAACATTGTATTAGAGTCGAATTTTTTGGAGATGAAATTGATCGGATTCGGGAAGTGGATGCATTAACTGGTGAAATATTAGGAGAACGAAATCATATTGCTATTTTTCCGGCGTCTCACTTCGTAACAAGAGAAGAGAAAATGAAAATAGCAATTGAAAACATTGAAAAAGAATTAGAAGAACGATTAGAGCAATTAAGAGCAGATAATAAATTATTAGAGGCTCAGCGTCTAGAACAACGCTCCCGCTATGATTTAGAAATGATGCGAGAAATGGGATTCTGTTCAGGAATAGAAAATTACTCAAGACATTTAACATTAAGACCTCCTGGATCTACTCCTTATACATTGCTGGATTATTTTCCAAAAGATTTCTTACTTGTGATTGACGAGTCTCATGTTACATTGCCGCAAATTAGAGGAATGTATAATGGTGACCAAGCGCGGAAAAACGTATTAGTAGAGCATGGTTTTCGCCTGCCGTCAGCACTTGATAACCGCCCGTTAACGTTTGGAGAATTTGAGAAGCATATTAATCAAATGATTTGTGTTTCTGCAACACCAGGACCATATGAAATCGAACATACTCCTGTTATGATTGAACAAATAATCCGTCCAACTGGATTGCTTGATCCAACCATTGATGTTCGTCCAATTGAAGGACAGATTGATGATTTAATAGCGGAAATCCATGAGAGAATTAAACGAAATGAACGGGTATTGGTAACAACACTAACGAAAAAAATGTCAGAGGATTTAACAGATTATCTGAAAGAAATAGGGATAAAAGTACAGTATCTACATTCCGAAGTAAAAACATTAGAACGGATTGAAATTATTCGAGAGTTACGTCTTGGGAAATACGATGTATTGGTAGGAATTAACCTATTGCGAGAAGGTTTGGATATTCCTGAAGTCTCACTCGTTACGATTTTGGATGCAGATAAAGAAGGATTCCTTCGTTCAGAGCGGTCCCTTATTCAAACAATCGGACGTGCAGCGAGAAATTCTAATGGTCAAGTCATCATGTACGCTGATAAGATAACCCATTCAATGGAAGTCGCCATCAGTGAAACGAAAAGACGTAGAGAAATTCAAGAAAAATATAATGAAGAACATGGAATTACCCCGCAAACTATTCAAAAAGGAATTAGAGACACAATCCGTGCTACGCAAGCAGCAGAGGAGCCTGAAGAGTATGGAACAACTACAAAACTTGATAAATTAACGAAAAAAGAAAAAGAAGCAATGATTGCACAAATGGAGAATGAAATGAAAGAAGCAGCAAAAGCATTAAACTTCGAAAGAGCTGCAGAACTTCGCGATTTATTGCTTGAATTAAAGGCTGAGGGGTGAGAGAACAATGGCAAAAGATAAACTTATTGTAAAAGGTGCACGTGCAAATAATTTAAAAAATATTGATATAACAATACCGAGAGATCAATTAGTAGTGATAACTGGTTTATCTGGTTCAGGAAAGTCTTCTCTTGCTTTTGATACGATTTATGCAGAAGGACAAAGAAGATATGTAGAATCTTTATCCGCCTATGCGCGGCAGTTTTTAGGACAAATGGATAAGCCTGATGTTGATTCAATAGAAGGCTTATCTCCCGCTATTTCCATTGATCAGAAAACGACAAGTCGAAATCCCCGCTCCACTGTGGGGACTGTAACCGAAATTTATGATTATTTGAGATTATTATTTGCGAGGGTAGGAAGACCAACTTGTCCAGAGCATGGTATTGAAATTTCTTCTCAGACAATAGAACAGATGGTAGACCGTATTCTCGAATATCCTGAGAGAACTAGACTGCAAGTACTTGCGCCAGTTGTATCAGGGCGCAAGGGTACACATGTGAAAGTACTTGAAGATGTAAAAAAACAAGGGTACGTTCGTTTGCGCATCGATGGAGAAATGTTTGAAATTGGTGATGATATTTCTCTAGAGAAAAATAAGAAACATAATATTGAAGTAGTTATCGATCGACTTGTTGTCAAAGAGGGAATAACTGCTCGTCTGGCAGATTCATTGGAATCAGCCTTACAATTTGGGAATGGAAAAGTCATTATTGATGTGATGGGACAAGAGGAATTACTGTTTAGTGAACATCACGCTTGTCCAATTTGCGGTTTCTCTATTAGTGAATTAGAACCAAGGTTATTTTCTTTTAATAGTCCATTTGGAGCTTGTCCAGATTGTGATGGCCTCGGAAATAAACTAGTTGTAGACGTAGATTTAGTTATTCCTGATTGGAATTTAACTTTAAAGGAAAATGCGATAGCTCCATGGGAATCTATTAGTTCTCAATACTATCCGCAGCTTCTTGAAAGTGTATGTAATCATTATGGGATTGACATGAATATACCTGTAAAGAACATTCCGAAGAATCTAATGGATAAAATCCTTTATGGATCTGGAAAGGAATATATCCATTTCCGTTATGAAAATGACTTTGGCCAAGTGAGAGAAAATGATATCCAATTTGAAGGCGTTATTAAAAACGTGGAAAGAAGATATAAAGAAACTAGTTCTGACTACATCCGTGAGCAAATGCAAAAATACATGGCGGAACAGCCTTGTCGCACATGTAAAGGATATCGCCTAAAGAAAGAGGCTTTGGCTGTTTTAATTAACGGACAGCATATCGGTAAAATAACTGAAAAATCAGTGGTGGAATGCTATGAATTTATGGAGAAGGTTGATTTAACAGATAAAGAAAAACAAATTGCTAACTTAATTCTTCGAGAAATAAAAGAAAGAGTTGGATTTTTGATCAATGTTGGATTAGATTATCTAACACTAAGTAGAGCTGCAGGAACTTTATCTGGTGGAGAAGCACAAAGAATACGTTTAGCAACACAAATTGGTTCAAGGCTTACGGGTGTACTTTATATTTTGGATGAGCCTTCTATTGGGCTTCACCAAAGAGATAATGATAAATTAATCGATACACTAAGACAGATGCGTGACATAGGGAATACATTGATTGTTGTAGAACATGATGAAGACACTATGATGGCTGCTGACTATTTAATAGATGTAGGACCAGGTGCGGGTGTCCATGGTGGCGAAATTATTTCTGTTGGAACACCAAAAGAAGTAATGAATGATCCACAATCGATAACTGGTCAGTACTTATCTGGAAAGAAATTCATTCCACTTCCATTAGAGAGAAAACAAAGTGATGGCAGATTTATTGAAATTACCGGGGCAAAAGAAAATAATTTAAAGAATGTAAATGTAAAAATACCGCTCGGAATGTTTATTGCTGTGACAGGGGTTTCTGGTTCAGGAAAAAGTACTTTAATTAATGAAATTCTTCATAAAGGCTTGGCTCAAAAGCTAAATCGTGCGAAGGCAAAGCCAGGTGCCCATAAGGAAATTAAGGGAATTGAACAATTGGAAAAAGTCATTGATATTGACCAATCTCCAATTGGCCGAACACCAAGATCGAATCCGGCAACCTATACTGGAGTGTTTGATGATATACGTGATGTTTTTGCGACAACCAATGAAGCAAAGGTACGCGGTTATAAAAAAGGACGCTTTAGTTTTAATGTCAAAGGTGGAAGATGCGAAGCCTGCCGTGGAGACGGAATCATAAAAATTGAAATGCATTTCCTTCCAGACGTTTATGTTCCTTGTGAAGTTTGTCATGGCAAACGATACAATAGGGAAACATTAGAAGTGAAATATAAAGGGAAAAATATTTCCGATGTATTGGAAATGACAGTAGAAGATGGCGTATCCTTTTTTGAAAATATACCGAAAATTCATCGTAAATTGCAAACAATTGTGGACGTTGGTTTAGGATATATTAAACTCGGACAACCAGCGACTACTTTATCAGGCGGAGAGGCACAAAGGGTAAAACTAGCATCAGAACTACACCGCCGATCTACGGGTAAGTCCTTTTATATTTTGGATGAGCCGACAACAGGCTTACATGTTGATGATATTTCAAGACTATTGATTGTTCTTCAGCGACTAGTCGAAAATGGAGATACAGTACTAGTTATTGAACATAATCTCGATGTCATTAAGACAGCAGATTATATTATCGACTTAGGACCAGAAGGCGGAGATAAAGGTGGCACAATATTAGGAACAGGGACTCCTGAGGATATTGCCAATCTAAAAGGGTCTTATACAGGGAAATATTTAAAGCCAATCCTAGAGAGAGAACGGCAAAGAATGAAGGATAGTATCATAGAAGCTGAAAAGATCGCTACAACTTAAATCAAGAGACGAGGAAAGTAGAAAAGCTGAATTAATTATTCAATTCGGCTATCTGCTAAGCCTCGTCTCTTTTTTTCTTACTTACGCAGAAGTTCTTCTGAATTAGAAAATCGCTACATAAAATAAAAAGGTCAGAAAGTATTCAGATTGAAACTTTTGCAGGGGTGATTCCGTATTAACATATAGGAGTCCGTACTGTTGATTAGTAATTTCAACCACTGAGCGGCTTTGGAAGTGTTTTTTCCTTTAACAAAATAGTCTTTACATTAGCAAATGAAAATAAGCAGTGTTTTAACGTCTTATTTATGTGAAAAGTACTAAAAAGAATAAAATCGTTATTTTGAGGAGGATTTACAGTGGCAGACGAGAAAAAGCGAATTTTAGAATTAGTGGAAAGTGGAAAATTAACTGTAGATGAAGCGTTAAAGCTAATGGAAAAGGTTGATGAAGTGAATGAGAAGAAGTCTTTAAATGAAGAAGAAAAGATAATTTTAGAAGATTTTCAAAAGGAAACAAAGTTTCATGAAAAGAAGAAAGAAACATCTTCAAATTATGGATTTAATTTTCAAGCAGCGAAAGATAAGCTTTTTGACATAGTTGATACAACCATAAAAAAGGTGAAGGAAGTAGACCTTGATTTAAACTTTGGTCATTTTGAAGAAGTTTCTCACATTTTTCAATACCATAATATTGCCCCAAAAAAGGTGGATATCGATATTCCCAATGGGGAAGTGGAGCTGATTCCATGGGATCAAGAGGAAGTAAGTATTGAGTGTAAAGCTAAGGTCTATCGAGTGAATTCTTTAGAGGAAGCAAAAAAGGTATTTCTCAAGGAAGTAGATGTAATCGTAGATGAGGAGCGCTTAGTATTGAAAACGAACCATAAGTGGATGAAAGTGAAAACACAGGTTTATATTCCACAAATTTCATATGAATCAGCCATTATCCGTTTATTTAATGGACCAATTACTACTTTTGATGTTAAAGCGGAAAAATTGTATGCTAAAACAGCAAATGGTAAAATAACGCTAAAAGCTGGTGAAAATAAAAAAGTGGAGGCAGACGCTGCAAACGGCAGTATTAAAGTTGAAAAAGGAAAGATGGAAAAGCTGGATGCAGAAACAATAAATGGCTCTATTACGGTTGATGGTTATTTTAATAAAGTTGATTTACAAGCCTTCAACGGCAGTATTTCTTGTGTGAATCATTCAGAAGCCTGTGAAATCCTTGAACTTCAAGGAACAACAGGAAGCATTGAAGTAAGTTTACCAGAATCTTTAGCGGTTAGCGGTGAATTAAAAACGAATTTTGGTGGATTCAATGTAGAATTAGAGGGAATACAAATAATAGAAGAAAAAAATGAAGTTCTGCAAAAAACGTTACAATTTAAATCAATCCAATCAAGTGAGCATCATACAAAAATTGAAGCTAATACTAAAACAGGATCGATTAAAGTGAAGAAAATTGATAAAAGCAATTAATTTTAATAGAAGAATTGGATAAGATACATGGACTGCACGTTGGAGAAGACAAGAAATAAAAAGTTGTCTTCTTCTGTATCTTAAATTAATCAGCTTCTTCTGTGTTTAATAAGGAGTAATTGGAATGAGATGGATAATCGGAATACTGATTAATGCTATTTTCTTTGTAGCATTAGCTGGTTTATTTCAGGAACAATTTTATTTATCGGGAATAGGTGCGGCAATTGGGGCAAGTGTGATTTTATCCTTGCTAAATATTATTGTCAAACCAATTTTAATTTTATTGACGTTACCTGTAACAGTGTTATCGCTTGGTCTATTTTTATTTGTCATCAACGCTATTACGCTGTCATTAACAGACAGGCTAATGGGAGATAGTTTTGAAATTTCGAGTTTTGGTATGTGTTTACTTTTTAGCATTCTGCTGTCACTTTGCAATATAATTGTTCAAAACACAGTTCTTCGAGGAAAAGGATAAAAGCTGCCGAGTAAAGGAGTGGAGAAAAGGCCATTGCTTTACTTAGCAGCTTTTCTTATTATTTTGACTGAATTCTAGCATATATTTAGAGTTTAATGCTAAAATAAGGTGAATATGGAATTCTAAAAAAAACTACCTTAAACACCCTATACTGTTTATAAAAACTTAACAGCAATGACCTTTAAAGGAGGAGCTTCATGGCAGCGAAAGTACTAATAAAAGATGTTATCGAAGAGTTTGATTTAGAAATTGTAAGTGGAGAAGAGGGAATTAATCGACCAATTACAGTTAGTGATATATCAAGACCAGGTCTCGAGATGGCCGGCTATTTTAATTATTATCCAGCAGAACGTGTTCAGTTGTTAGGGAAGACAGAACTGACCTTTGCCGAACGGTTAAGTGAGGAAGATAGAGCAAATCGCTTAACTAAATTATGTAGTGATACAACGCCTGGAATTATCATTACACGAAATATGGAGGTGCCTCCTCAATTAATAGAGGCATCAGAAGAATTAGCTGTACCTGTACTACGATCTAAGCATAAAACATCGCTTTTTTCCAGTCGTCTTACAAACTTCTTAGAAAGAAAATTAGCACCAACGACAGCAGTTCACGGGGTACTTGTTGATATTTATGGTGTGGGCGTTTTAATTACTGGTAAAAGTGGTGTTGGTAAAAGTGAAACAGCCCTTGAGCTTGTAAAGCGCGGGCATCGATTAGTTGCTGATGATTGTGTGGAGATACGCCAAGAAGATGAGAATTTAATTGTTGGTAGTTCACCAGAGTTAATTGAACATCTATTGGAAATCCGTGGATTAGGTATCATTAATGTCATGACGCTTTTTGGAGCTGGGGCTGTACGTACCCACAAAAAGATATCTTTAGTTATGTCTCTGGAATTATGGGAGCAGAACAAGCAATATGACCGTTTAGGTTTAGATGAAGAAAAAATGAAAATAATTGATACAGAAGTAACAAAGCTGACAATTCCAGTTCGCCCTGGGCGAAATTTAGCGGTAATTATTGAGGTCGCAGCAATGAATTTCCGTTTAAAAAGAATGGGTGTTAATGCAGCCGAACAATTCACGAATAAATTAAACAATGTTATATCTGACGAACGAAAATAAATAGCTAGAAGTAAATAGTAAAAACATGGGAAATAGGAGGAAATCGAATGGAAGATATACAACCAATTGATCCAATTGCTTTTTCGTTAGGGCCGATTGATGTTAGATGGTACGGACTTATCATTGGCTCTGGATTGATTCTTGCTCTTATTATTGCAATGCGAGAAGGAAATAGAAGAGGACTTGGAAAGGATGACTTCCCTGATTTAATGTTATGGGCAATCCCGATTTCCATTATATGTGCGCGAATTTACTATGTCATTTTTGAATGGAGCTACTATAAAGATCATCTAGGGGATATACCGAAAATTTGGAATGGTGGAATTGCCATTCATGGAGCTTTAATTGGTGCAATCGTAACTACTTATATTTTTACAAAGAAAAAGGATATTTCCTTCTGGAAAATGGCAGACATCGCTGCACCTAGTCTAATTCTGGGACAAGCTATTGGCCGTTGGGGCAACTTTATGAATCAAGAGGCACATGGCGAAGAAGTCACACGTTCCTTTTTAGAAGGCTTACATTTGCCGAATTTTATTATCGATCAAATGTATATTAACGGCACTTACTATCATCCTACTTTTTTATATGAATCATTATGGAATATTGTTGGATTCGTGATTTTACTAGTTTTACGGAAAGTGAACTTACGTAGAGGAGAAATCTTTTTATCTTATGTTATTTGGTATTCGATTGGAAGATTCTTTATCGAAGGAATGAGAACAGACAGCCTTATGATAGGTGACTTACGGATGGCTCAATTAATTTCTTTAGCGTTAATTGTCATTTCTATTATCTGTATCGCTTATAGACGGAAAACGGGTATTGCGAGTGAACGTTATTTAGATACAAATGGTTAATCATGGAAAGGAATGTTTAGGTTGACTGGAAAGATTAATACAGCATTATTTGATTTGGATGGAACGCTAATAAATACAAATGAATTAATTATTTCCTCCTACTTACATACATTAAATCATTATTACCCAGGAAAATATAAACGAGTTGATGTCATTCCTTTTATGGGACCACCATTATTGGAAACATTTGAGTCGATTGATAAAATGCGTGCTCCAGAAATGATGGCAATGTACCGCTCTTATAATATTGCGAATCACGATAAGATTGTTACGATATTTGATGGTGTGTACGATGCTATGAAAGAATTAAAGCAAAGAGGCTTTAAGCTGGCAATTGTATCAACGAAACTTTCCGATGTAGTGGAAATGGGCTTGAAATTGACGAAGCTAGATGAATTTTTTGATGTAGTGGTTGCTTTAGATCATGTAACAAAAGCTAAACCAGATCCCGAGCCGGTTCTTCTTGCTCTTGAAAAATTAAAGGCTTCCCCTAGCGAAGCGATTATGGTTGGAGATAATAAACACGATATTTTGTCTGGGAAAAATGCAGGTACTTTAACAGCGGGTGTTGCTTGGACGCTAAAGGGGAAAGAATTTTTGCAGGCATATAATCCTGATTATATTTTTGAGAATATGAAAGACATCCTTTCTATTCCTGAAGTACAACAAACATGAGAAAAACGACGAGATATCCGGTTAGTGGATCAAATTCCTTATGGCATGTTTATAAAACAGTTCCGTTTTTGAAAGTAATTAAAAATTTTATTGTTATTCAGACAGCAAGATATATGCCTTTTTTGAAAGTGAAAAATTGGATGTACCGAAAGCTATTAAAAATGCGGGTGGGAGAACAAACCTCCTTTGCTTTAATGGTAATGCTTGATATTATGTTTCCAGAAAAAATTAAGGTCGGCAAGAATAGTGTCATAGGCTACAATACCACTATTCTTGCCCATGAATATTTAATAGAGGAATATAGGCTAGGAGAGGTTGAAATTGGCGATGAAGTCATGATTGGCGCCAATACCACTATTCTTCCAGGTGTGACAATTGGTGACCGTGCGATTGTATCTGCAGGTACATTAGTACATAAGGACGTCCCGGCAGGAAGCTTTGTTGGGGGAAATCCGATGCAAATCATTTATACCGCAGAACAAATGGAAGAACGTAAACGAAATGAGCCTTCCTATGTTTTAGATGAATAAATAGAATACCTATCTGTCCATTATTTCAAGAATAAGTTTCTAGGAGTAATGAAAAGATAGGTCTTTTTTAAAATATCAGAATAAATAAAAAATAAAGAGGGGTATAACAATAAATGGAATTTATCGAAAGAATTATATAAGGAATTTATTAGTCTTGGATTTTTTAGAAAGATCTAATAAATGAAACTTTTCTCTTGACCTCGAATCAGACGAAGAGTACACTAAAAACAACTCTTTAATTTGGTAGTATATTAGCGAACTAAAGCATTCGGAATTTTAAAACACGAGGTGTAATGATGAGTAGCTTATTTATGTTTGAAAAGCCATTAGGCATGAGAGATACATTACCAGCGATTTACGAAAGAAAATATAAAGTAAAACAAAAAATAGATACAGAAATTAAAAAATGGGGTTATCAATTTATTGAAACTCCGACATTAGAATACTATGAAACAGTCGGCACAGCCTCCGCTATTTTAGACCAGCAGCTTTTTAAATTATTGGATCAGCAGGGACATACACTAGTTCTTCGCCCAGATATGACCGCGCCAATAGCAAGAGTAGCGGCATCTAAGCTTCTATCAGAAGATTTGCCATTACGCCTTGCCTATAATGCGTCCGTGTTTCGAGCACAGCAGCGGGAAGGCGGCAGACCGGCGGAGTTTGAACAAATAGGTGTTGAATATATTGGCGATAAAACCATTAGTGCGGATGGAGAAGGAATTTCTCTACTTATTTCCTCTCTTCAACAAGCAGGAGTGAAAAACTATCAAGTTTCGGTAGGACATATTGGCTTTGTCCAATCATTTTTCCAACAAATTCTTGGAACAAAAGATAGAGTGGACAGTTTAACCAAGTATCTATATGAGAAAAATTATGTCGGCTATCGTCAGCATGTAGAACAGCTTGCTTTATCAAGTATTGATAAACAGCGCTTAAATGACTTCTTAACGCTTAGAGGAAAAGAAGAAGTGATTAACCTTGCCTATCAATTAATGGAAGGAGATCAAGGTATAAAAGCAATCGATGACTTAAAACAGCTAAGGGACATTCTCATAGATTACGAAGTAGCAGATAGAGTGACATTTGATTTATCACTTGTCAGTCATATGAGCTACTATACTGGCATTGTATATGAGGTATATGCAGAAGGAGTGGGCTTTCCCATTGGAAGTGGGGGCCGGTATGATTTGCTATTAGAAAAATTCGGCAAAGACACTGGAGCAACTGGTTTTGCTATTCGAGTGGATCGACTATTAGAAGCATTAGGTAGGGTGGCAAAAACGACCATAATCGAATGTATTTTATTTAGTAATGAACGCAGAAAAGAAGCGTTTCTATTAGCACAAGAAAAAAGGCGTGCTGGCATCCATGTCATTACGCAAGATATTAATGGAGTGAAAGATGTAGATGCCTGTACAAAACAGTATAGTGAAATCACACTATTGGTCGGGAAAAAAGGGGTGGAGGTGATCAAATGAATGACATGCTAACTATCGCAATGCCAAAGGGAAGAATTTTCGAAGAGGCAGCTGATTTATTAAGAGATGCAGGCTTTCGTTTACCAGCAGAGTTTGACGACTCCCGGAAATTAATTATAGAGGTTGAAGAAGAAAACTTCCGCTTTATCTTGGCTAAGCCTATGGATGTTCCTACCTATGTGGAGCATGGAGTAGCAGATTTGGGGATTGCAGGAAAGGATGTCATGCTTGAGGAAGAAAGAGACGTATATGAATTGCTAGATTTACATATTAGTGCCTGTTATTTAGCAGTAGCAGGGCTTCCTCATACAGAACTGAATGAAATTGCTCCTAGAATTGCGACAAAATATCCTAATGTGGCAGCAGCCTATTTTCGTGAACAAGGCTCTCAAGTAGAAATTATTAAGCTGAATGGTTCCATTGAGCTTGCACCAATTATCGGCTTAACAGATCGAATTGTCGATATTGTTTCGACAGGAAAGACACTCGCTGAGAATGGCCTGATTGAATACGAAAGAATCGTAGATATTACTTCAAGATTAATTGTCAATCCTGCAAGCTATCGATTGAAGGACAGACGAATTAGTGAATTAGTAGAGCGGCTTCAGCCAGTAGTAAAGTCGAAACAAAGTGTGAAATAACGAATAAGGAGTATTCTAGATGAGAATTGTGACAGATATTGAGAATATTAGTTTAAAGCGCTCTGTTGATGCAGGTACGGAAGAACAGCGAAAAGCGGTCCGGGAGATTATGGGAGAGGTAAAAAGAAGTGGTGATCAAGCTTTAATTGAATATACAAAAAAATGGGATAAAGCCGAATTGACATGTCTTCGGGTGAAGGAAGAAGAGGTAGCAGCTGCTTACAATCATGTAGAAGAGGAAATGGTTTCAATTATAAAAGAGGCAGCCGCAAATATTAAAGAATACCATCAAAAGCAGCTGAAAACCTCATGGGATTTTACCCAAGACAATGGCTCCGTTCTTGGTCAACGGATTCTCCCATTAGATTCCGTTGGTGTTTATGTTCCAGGGGGAACAGCAGCTTATCCTTCGTCTGTATTAATGAACGTCATTCCAGCATTAGTTGCAGGAGTTCAGCGGATAGTTATGGTATCTCCACCGAATGAAAATGGAATTCTTCCTAGTGCTGTCTTAGTAGCAGCTGATATTGCTGGGGTAAAGGAAATTTACAAAGTGGGAGGCGCTCAAGCTATTGCAGCATTAGCGTACGGCACGGAATCAATTGAGAAAGTTGATAAGATTGTCGGCCCTGGAAATATCTTTGTTGCCCTTGCAAAAAGAGAAGTTTTTGGCGATGTTGCTATTGATATGATTGCAGGACCAAGTGAAATTGCCATTATAGCTGATGAAACAGCAAGTGCCAAAGAAATTGCTGCAGACTTATTATCACAGGCAGAGCATGACGAAAGAGCTTCCTCTGTTCTTGTTACTACTTCTATTTTATTAGCTGAAGAGGTCTCTCAAGAAGTGAAGCAGCAGTTAAATGATTTACCACGTAAGGAAATAGCGGAAAAATCAATTGACCAATATGGATTAATAGTAGTTGTAGAAACATTGGATAAGGCTGTCGCAGTCATCAATACCATTGCGCCAGAACATTTAGAAATCCTAACAAAGAATCCATACGATATCCTCGAACATATCCGTCACGCAGGATCCATTTTTATAGGAAGATATAGCTCAGAGCCAGTCGGAGATTATTTTGCTGGAACAAACCACGTTTTACCGACAAATGGAACAGCAAGATTCTCCAATCCACTAAACGTAGATGATTTCCAAAAGAAATCAAGTATCACTCATTATAGTGAAGCAGCATTTAAAGAAAACGCCCATAAAATAGTCAAATTTGCCCGCTTAGAAGGATTAGAAGCTCACGCAAGAGCAATAGAAGCGCGATATGATGATTAGACGCTAGTTGAAAGACCTACATAATAAAAGGAGGAAGGAAAATGGCAAGGACGGCTGCAATTAGTAGAAAAACAGGTGAGACGAACATTCAGTTATCGTTTAATGTAGACGGAGAAGGAGTTTCTGAACTAGATACAGGTGTACCATTTATGAATCATATGCTCGACTTATTTACCAAACATGGCCAATTTAATTTAACAGTCCAAGCGAATGGAGATATTGAAGTAGATGATCACCATACGACAGAGGATATTGGGATATGTTTAGGATTGGCTATTAAAGATGCGCTTGGAGATAAAAGAGGGATTAAACGCTATGGGAATAGCTTTGTGCCGATGGATGAAACATTAGCACAAGTGGTTATCGATTTAAGCAATAGACCTCATTTAGAATTCCGAGCAGAGTTTCCAAATGATAAAGTAGGAACCTTTGATACAGAACTGGTACATGAGTTTCTCTGGAAACTAGCGTTAGAAGCTAGAATGAATCTTCACGTTATTTTGCATTATGGGAAAAATACTCATCATATGATCGAAGCAATCTTTAAAGCAATGGCACGAGCATTAGATGAAGCAACAACAATTGACCCTAGAATAAAGGGGATTCCTTCCACGAAAGGGATGCTGTAAATGATCGGAATTATTGACTATGGAATGGGGAATTTGTTCAGCGTAAGTAAAGCGTTAGAAAGATTAGATGCTCCCTATTTTATTTCAGAGGATAAAGATAGATTACTTCAGGCAGATGCATTGATTCTTCCAGGCGTAGGAGCGTTTAAAGATGCAATGGAAAAATTAAAGAAGACGGGCCTATCTGAAATGATTTCTGTATTTGTTGATAGTGGGAGGCCTTTGTTAGGCATTTGCTTGGGGATGCAGTTATTGTTCGAATCAAGTGAGGAGTATGGATATAGTGAAGGGTTAAATTTATTACCTGGAAAAGTGGTTCGCTTTCCTGGCATTACAGGTGATGGTACTGCCTATAAAGTTCCTCATATTGGCTGGAATAAGCTGCATTTTAAAAGAGAGTCTTTAGTCACACCTGATTTGAACGATGATTTCGTTTATTTTGTGCATTCTTATTATGCAGAAACAAAAGAAGACGTTATTATAGCAAGCTGTTCCTATGATAAAGAGGTTCCAGCAGTAGTAGGAAGAAACAATGTGTTTGGCATGCAATTTCATCCAGAGAAAAGTAGCAAATTGGGAATGCAATTATTAAGCAACTTCGCAAATTTAATACAGAAAGGATAAACAAGATGACCTTTACTTTATATCCAGCCATTGATATGCGAGGCGGAAAGTGTGTTCGTTTACTGCAAGGGGATTATGAAAAAGAAACTATTTATGGAGATTCACCATTTGATATGGCAAAAAGCTTTGTAGACCAAGGTGCGAAGTGGATTCATATGGTTGATCTAGATGGTGCGAAGGACGGCAAGAAAGTAAATGATCAATTTGTCATTGATACAGCAACAAAATTAGGGGTAAAAGTGCAAATTGGTGGCGGTATTAGGAAAGAAGAAGATATTGTCCATTACCTTGAGAATGGGATAACAAGAGTAATAATTGGCAGTATCGCTGTTTCACAGCCAGACTTTGCGATCAAGATGATCCGCAAATATGGAAAGGGAATAGTGATAGGTATCGATGCAAAAAATGGATTTGTTGCGACACATGGTTGGCTGTCCACTTCAGAAGTAAAAGCAGTAGAACTTGGAAAACGCTTTGCAGATGCTGGGGCGGAAACTTTTATTTTTACGGATATTGCAACAGATGGAATGCTAAGTGGACCCAATGTTAAAGCGATTGAAGAAATGGCTCTGATAACGAAAAAAGAAGTGATCGCATCTGGCGGAATCAGCAGTATACAAGATTTGAACCAACTAAAGGAAAGCGACTCTAAAGGTGCCATTATTGGTAAAGCATTATATGAAAAAAGATTCACGCTCCGAGAGGCTTTAGAACGATTGAATGGGAAGTAACTGGATATGGTGAGAGGAGTTTATTAATGTTAACGAAGCGAATTATTCCATGTTTAGACGTAAAAGAGGGACGTGTGGTCAAAGGAATTCAATTTGTTCAATTAAGAGATGCGGGGGATCCCGTTGAATTAGCGCGTTTCTATGATGAACAAGGAGCAGATGAGCTTGTATTTCTCGACATTTCTGCATCACATGAAGGTAGAAAAACAATGGTGGAGGTAGTAAAAGAAGTTGCATCCGAGCTTGCAATTCCTTTTACTGTTGGAGGAGGAATAAACTCCCTAGAAGATATGAAGAAGATTCTGCGGGCTGGTGCCGATAAAGTATCTTTAAATACAGCAGCAGTGTTAAATCCTGCTTTGATTGAAGAGGGAGCTAATTTTTTTGGATCTCAATGTATCGTTGTTGCCATTGATGCTAAATATGATACTGAGCTTGGTACATGGCGTGTCTATACCCATGGTGGAAGGAAACCAGTAGATAAGGATGTAATCACATGGGCAAAAGAGGCTGTTGCTTTAGGAGCAGGAGAAATATTATTAACAAGCATGGATACGGATGGGGAGAAGAAGGGATTTAACTTAGCATTGACCAAAGCGGTAAGTGAGGCTGTTTCTGTTCCAGTAATCGCTTCTGGAGGAGCCGGCAACGCCGCACATTTTGAAGAGGCATTTAAAGATGGCAAAGCTGATGCTGCACTTGCGGCTTCCATTTTCCATTATAAAGAAACATCTGTTTTGGAAGTGAAGAGCTATTTAAAGGAAAAAGGAGTGCTTGTAAGATGATATTAGATGAATTGAAATTTGATGAAAAAGGATTAATACCTGCTGTCGTACAGGATGTTGTGACAAAAGAGGTGTTAACCCTGGCTTATATGAATAAAGAATCATTAGAAAAATCCATGAGCACCGGAGAGACATGGTTTTATAGCAGGTCTAGACAGGAATTATGGCATAAAGGAGGAACAAGTGGAAATACACAATCTATTGTAGAAATAAAATACGACTGTGATCAAGATGCATTAGTAGTACTGATTCAACCGAATGGACCCGCTTGCCATAATGGAACAACAAGCTGTTTTGTAGACAGTATGTATCAAAACAAAGAAAGGGATGTAACTTCAGCGGACTATCAAATTCTTGCTAACTTAGAAAAAGTTATTGAAGAAAGAGATATTAAGCGCCCAGAAGGTACCTATACAACGTATCTATTTGAAAAGGGAGTAGATAAAATTCTCAAGAAAGTTGGCGAAGAAGCCGCCGAAGTTATTATTGCTGCAAAAAATCGCGACTCAGAAGAATTGAAGTGGGAAGCATCTGACCTTCTTTACCATTTATTTGTCTTATTACGAGAACAAAAACTTCCATTTTCTGAGATTTTGCAGGTGCTAGAAGCGCGCCATGAAGAAAAGACAGGGAAGTAAGCAAACTAGAGAATGGTTCATCTAGAGGGCCGCTCTCTTTTCCACACATGTCTCTTTTATTTAAATTCTCTCCTCTAAAAGTTTTTCCAAAAAGGCATTGACTCTTCTCGGATTTGTATTTAGTATGGTATACTTGTTGAGTTAATAGGAACTTTATAATGCAGCTTGATAAGGGAACATATATATTGGAGGATTTATGAATAAAAACTCAGATAGAGTACAACCAGTGGGTAAACTTATTACATTTAATCCTACAGGCGAATTTTATTTTAACAAAGGAATTAAGGCATATCATCAAAGAGATTATTATAAATCCCTTAAATATTTGCAAAGAGCACTGGCGTTAGAACCGGGAGAACCAATGATTGCATGTCAGCTTGCAGTCGTTTATGCAGATATTGGAGAATATCAAAAATCTAATGAACTTCTCCATGTTATTATTGAAGAATTAGATGAGGACATGGTTGAGTGTTATTATTTCCTAGCGAATAATTACGCCCATTTGGGATTTTTTAAAGATGCATATTATCATGCAAAACTATATTTAAGTTTAGATAAAGATGGGGAATTTGTAGAGGATACGGAAGATCTTATGGAAGTGTTATCTCTTGAATCAGAGGAGCTCGAGGAAGAGGAAGCTAACGAGGAAGAAGATCTTATTACAAGACAGGAACAGGCAAGGGCTCTGCTTGAATCTGGTAACTTTGCGCAGGCTGTGGAAGCTTTAACAAAGGTTATTCAAGATTATCCAGAATATTGGTCAGCATATAACAATTTAGCGTTAGCACACTTCTACCTAGGACAATCGGAAAAGGCCAGTGAGATTTTGGAGCATGTTTTAACGAATAATATCGGAAACTTACATGCTTTATGTAATAAACTTGTATTTGCTTATTATCAAAATAACGATAGGCATGTGAAAGAAATGGCTGCTATATTAAGAAAAATCAACCCTATTTCTATTGATCATCAGTTCAAACTAGGGACCACTTTCGCACTTATTGGTGAATATGATACAGCCTATTTCTGGTTGAAGAAGATTTATAAACAAGGATTTCAGGGAGACGGTTCTTTTTACTATTGGTTATCTTACGCAGCTTATTACACAGGAAATAAGCAAACGGCAAAGAAAGCATGGAAAAAGGTAATGGATATTCATCCTGAAAAAGAAGGACAAGAGCCTTGGAATAATTTGGAATATACAATCAATGGATTTGAGGAGCATGTAAGCTCCATTCTCAAAAGATTTGAAAGCAGCCATGCTGAGGAGCGAATGTTTGCTACTTTTTTAACTTCAATATCTTCTCAAAAAGATAAGATTCTGTCTTCTTCTGTTTTTCAGCAACAGAATGTTTTTACACAAATAGAAAAAGATTATCGTGATTTTGTGAAGAATGGCACTGAGATAGAGGATCCATTCTTATATGTTGCACATCATACAGCCGAACAAATTTATACCAACTATCATCCAATTGGTACGGAAGAAACTAGTTTATATTTATTATGGTTTTCAGCTGTCATGGAAATGCAAACAGCTGGAGCTTTATTTAAAAATTGTATTGCGAGTGCAGCTGCTATTGACTATCTGTGGAGTCAATCTCGCGAGAAGAAAAAAACTCAGCAAGAAATTGCTAATCATTATGGACTTTCTACCTCTACTTTACAAAAATATATAAAATCAATGAAGAATTTTATGCAGCCCATCTATAGCTAAGATTCCATTATTTTGATGTTTTATGCATTTATTGAATAAATAGTAGTAAGAAGCAGTTAGGAATTGGACTGCTTCTTTTTTATAAGCTTTTAAAAAGCCTAATTAAATATATAATAAAAACAGTTATAATTAATCTATGTGATGTTTGATATGAAGTTTTCCATATAAGTAAAATACAAGATGTAGAGTGCCATACATTTCATCTGGAATATGGATGTAATACAAAGAGTGAAACCAAACCAATTAGTGACATTTTATCTCCTCGTTTTAAGAGTAATTTTTAAGTAAAAAGGAGAATTAAAAATAAAAATTGGGGAATTTTTAAATTCGGCATGATGAAGAACTAGATTTATTAAAACCAAATTGGGAAAATAATAAAAAGGCATATAGTGATAAAGAAATCAAGAAGAAAATGAGGCAAAGAAATTAAAGAACTTATTATAACTATTTATGAGCAGATATTTGGACGGATAAGAGATTGTTTTATAGGATAGTAATAGATAATCATACTTATAATAATAAATGGACAATGTGGATTCTAATAGATGCATTGGGTAGTTAATGGAAAAGGAGTTTTTGAAATGACGGAAGAAAAAATTTATGATGTTATTATAATTGGAGCAGGACCAGCTGGAATGACAGCTGCCGTATATACATCTCGTGCTAATCTTTCTACATTAATGATTGAAAGAGGAATACCAGGCGGGCAAATGGCAAATACAGAAGATGTAGAAAATTTCCCTGGATTTGAAAGTATCTTAGGACCAGATTTATCCAATAAAATGTTTAATCATGCGAAAAAATTCGGTGCAGAATACGCATATGGTGACATTAAGGAAATAGTGGACGGAAAAGAATATAAAACAGTTAAGGCTGGATCAAAAGAATTTAAAGCAAGATCTATTATTATCTCAACAGGAGCAGAATATAAAAAAGTTGGAGTTTCTGGGGAAAAAGAATTAGGTGGACGCGGCGTATCTTATTGTGCTGTTTGTGACGGAGCATTCTTTAAGAATAAGCGATTATTCGTCATTGGAGGCGGAGATTCAGCTGTTGAAGAAGGGGTATACTTAACTCGTTTTGCTTCCCAAGTTACCATTGTGCACAGACGTGACGAATTAAGAGCACAGAAAATCCTGCAAAAAAGAGCGTTTGATAATGAAAAAGTGGACTTTATCTGGAACCATACCATTAAGTCCATTAATGAAAAAGAGGGCAAAGTTGGCAGTGTGACACTTGTTTCAACAGTAGATCAGACCGAGCAAGAATTAGAGGCAGATGGTGTCTTTATATACATTGGCATGGTACCATTATCTAAACCTTTCGAAAGCTTAGGAATTACCAATGAAAATGGTTATATTGAAACGAATGACCAAATGGAAACGAAGGTGCCTGGAATTTTTGCAGCTGGTGATATTCGTGAAAAAACACTTCGTCAAATTGTTACAGCAACAGGAGACGGAAGTATCGCAGCGCAAAGTGCACAGCACTATGTAGAAGAGCTGGCTGAAGAGCTAAAACAACAAGCATAAGAAAGTGTCATTACGTTTTAATTGGAATGTAACAGTAGTGAAACATAGTTAGGGTATCATAGAAATAGAAATTGACCCCCTTTTAAGATATATTTTTTAGCATAGGCTCAAAAATGGAGCCTATGCCTTTTTTTATGGATTTTGCTCGATTTAGGCTTTGGCTGATAAATGTTATTTTTCGCGAATAACTGGAATGTTTTCGCGAATACTTTGTGTATTTCGCGAATTTAAGAGGTAATTACGCGAATATAGTGTAATAACTGCTACTTATTCCAAAAAATCTTTTGTCGGGTAATAAATTCTTCCTCGATTTTCACCTGTATAAGGTAATTTCATCGAGACAAGAAGTCGATTAGCGGTATCTTTGGAAGAAATATGGACAAATTCACGAAATTCCTTACTGGTTATAGAAGGTTTGATTAAAAGGAAATAATCTTCCACTGCTTTAATATGGGCTTTTCTATCAAATGTGGAACAGGATGGACAAAACCAGCTGCGCTTTTTTCTAACCATTGCAAATGCCATGCAATGTGGACACTGAACGCCTGTTATAATATCCTCTTTGCTTAAATTGTATTTTTCCAATACATTAGTATGATCTGGAGTGTGATGCTTGCGCAGGAATTTGGAGATTTTGCGAAGGTTTTTGTCATCGAGAATATTTCCTTTGTATTTTCTTTGTAATTGATCCCATTTTTCAAGAAAACTATGACTGTGGAAAACATGATTTTTTATCGAGGGATTCCCTTTTATTATAGTAGAAGGTTTGGATATAATAACGATTGGCTCGATAGGAGGAATAGGAAAGTGGCGTTTTTGTAAGAATGATTCTAGTTGGTGCTTTAATCTTTTTACTTGAGAGATGGGATCCAGGTAACCCTCTTCTTGATTATTTCGTGTTCGGGTAAATTGGTTTAAGTTTGTATCAAATAGTAATGTGCCTAAATAGTTTTTACAATCAATAATAATAAAAAAGCAATGTGTCAACAAGAGATAGTCGATTTGGAAATAAGATTTTCCATCGTATAAACGAAGGTTATGAATAATAAAGCAATCTTTCTCAGGGATAAAATCGAGATAATAGGTTAGATGCTTTTCTCCTTTATAGCCCCGTAAATAAATCGAAACATCTTTTTTGATGGCCGAATGTTTATCTCCGCGTTTTAAGAGTGCTTCTAATTTTCTTAACTTTAAATCCTTTTTAACAAGGTTAACATACAAAAGTACCCACATCCTTTTCTAAAGATATATAATCATTTCTCTGTCAGGAATAAAGAATCCTTCATAATTGGAAAAGGCAATTGATTGTGGGGGCATGACAATAATAGTATAATAAAAGGAATGGATAAAAAGCAGTGCCTACATATAGAGAAAATTGGGGTGAATAATTTTGCAACGTGTGACGAATTGTTTGTTACTTAAAGATAATAAAGTCTTATTGCTACAAAAACCAAGACGTGGCTGGTGGGTAGCGCCTGGCGGAAAAATGGAGCCGGGAGAGTCTGTGAGAGATTCCTGTATTCGTGAGTATAGAGAAGAAACAGGTATTTATTTACGAAATCCTAACATCAAAGGAATTTTTACCTTTATTATTAAAGAGGGAGATAAAATTATATCGGAGTGGATGATGTTCACCTTTTTCTCTACGAATGCAGATGGTGTCAATGTAGACGAATCAGCTGAAGGGAAAATTGTCTGGCACGATTTAGATGATGTGAAAAATTTGCCAATGGCTGAGGGCGATTATCATATTTTAGATTACATGATCCATGGAAATGGAATAATCTATGGAACATTTACTTATACACCAGATTTCGAATTAATTAGTTACCGATTAGATCCAAGCTAAAGATTTATAGGGGGAATTAAAATGGAACCACAAGTCGTAATCATCACAGGAATGTCAGGAGCAGGAAAGACAGTTGTTATTCAAAGCTTTGAAGACTTAGGTTTTTTTTGTGTGGACAACTTACCACCTACACTTTTACCTAAGTTTCTCGAACTTATGAAAGAGTCGGAGAATAAGATGAATAAGGTTGCTCTTGGGATGGATTTGCGGGGGAGAGAATTTTTTGATGATTTGTTTACTGCATTAGATGATTTGGCAACTTCCTGGGTTGTTCCCAAGATTCTTTTTCTTGACGCTGATGACAGCGCCCTTGTTAGAAGATATAAGGAGACTAGAAGAGTTCATCCCCTTGCACCGGCTGGGCTTCCTTTAGAAGGAATTAAATTGGAACGAGAATTGTTAGAAGAACTCAAAGGGAGAGCACAAATTATTTATAATACATCACAAAGCTCTCCGAGAGAACTACGCGAAAAGATTTTAAAAGAATTCTCTGTTAATAAACAATCTATCTTTACTGTAAATGTGATGAGTTTTGGATTTAAACATGGACTTCCTATTGATGCGGATTTAGTATTTGATGTGCGTTTTTTACCAAACCCTCATTACGTTGAGCATATGAGACCAAAAACTGGATTAGATGTAGAGGTATCTAGTTATGTATTGAAATGGACGGAAACAGGCCAATTTTTAGAAAAAGTCATTGATTTATTAACATTTATGCTGCCCCAATATAAGAGAGAAGGAAAATCGCAGCTTGTTATTGCGATTGGCTGTACCGGGGGACAGCATCGATCTGTTGCATTAGCTGAGTATATCGGCCATCATTTTGAAAAAGAATATAATATTGCTATTGCTCACCGTGATATGGAGAGGAGAAAGGACCAACAGGCATGAGTGAAAAGGAACAGCCAAGAATTGTAATCATCGGAGGAGGAACTGGCCTTTCTGTGCTTCTGCGTGGATTGAAAAAGTATCCAGTAGATATAACGGCAATCGTAACAGTAGCCGATGACGGAGGAAGCTCTGGAAGGTTAAGAGAGGACCTCGATATCCCTGCTCCTGGAGACGTTCGTAATGTGTTAGCCGCGTTATCGGATGTCGAGCCCTTAGTGGAGGAAATGTTTCAACATCGCTTCACGAATAGCAAGGATTTAGATGGACATTCATTAGGTAATTTAATCTTAGCTGCCATGACTTCCATTACTGGTAATTTTACCTATGCGATTCAAGAAATGAGCAAAGTACTTAATGTTCGTGGTAAAGTATTACCTGCGACTAGTCATAGTGTTATCTTAAATGCGGTAATGGAAGATGGAACGGTAGTAGTGGGAGAATCTAATATTCCGGAGGCTGGGAAAAAGATAAAGAAAGTTTTCCTTACTCCCGAAGATTCTGAGCCGCTTCCTGAAACGATACATGCTATCGAGCAAGCCGACTTAATTGTGATGGGGCCTGGAAGCTTATACACTAGTATCTTGCCAAACTTAGTAGTTCCAGAAATCAAAGAGGCAGTCCGAGAAGCGAAAGCAAAAAAAGTTTATGTGTGCAATATAATGACACAAGCAGGAGAAACATCCGATTATACGGCGAGTGATCATGTGAAAGCATTATATGAACATGTAGAAAAGCCATTTATTGATACAATAATCGTGAACAAAACGAATATTCCTGCAAATATACAACAAAGATATGATGAAGAAAAAGCAAAGCCTGTAGTTTTTGATATTAATCGGCTGGAACGGATGGATTTGGATGTAATAGCTGGTGATATCATTAAGCTTGATCAAGGTGTTATTCGCCATAACACACTAGAAGTGGCGAAAATTCTCTATTCAATTATTGATTGAAGGAAGAGTAACTTTTTAGACAAGGTATTGGAAAAATATGCTCCGAGTCTATAAGGGGGGAAGGACATGTCTTTTGCTTCAGAAACTAAAAAAGAATTAACAACAATTGAAGCCAAAAATTGTTGTGGAAAAGCAGAATTATCAGCACTAATTCAAATGAATGGGACACTTTCCTTTTCTAACCAGAGGCTAGTTGTAAATATCCAGACAGAGAATGCAGCTATCGCAAGAAGAATTTATACTCTAATAAAAAGGTATTTTGATATCCCGGTTGAACTATTAGTCCGCAAAAAAATGCGTTTGAAAAAGAACAATGTCTATATTGTGCGCATTTCTAATCAGGGCAAAGAAGTGCTTGAGGAACTGAGTATACTTAAAGAAGGTTTTGTGTTTACTCATGAAATCTCACCAGACCTAATTAAGAAAAAATGCTGTAAACGATCTTATTTACGCGGAGCCTTTCTAGCAGGAGGTTCGGTTAATAACCCAGAAACTTCTTCATACCATTTGGAAATTGCTTCTTTATATAAAGAACATATTATCGCGCTCAGTGATTTAATGAATACATTTGGATTAAAAAGCAAGACGCTAGAAAGAAAAAAAGGTTTTATTGCTTATTTAAAGGAAGCAGAAAAAATCACCGAATTTCTTAATATTATCGGAGCCCATGGAGCACTTCTTCGTTTTGAAGACATTCGAATTGTGAGAGATATGAGAAATTCAGTTAACCGCTTAGTCAATTGCGAGACGGCTAATTTAAATAAGACAATCGGGGCTGCATTACGACAGGTTGAGAATATTCGTTATATTGATAAAACAGTTGGCTTACAAATTCTACCTGATAAACTTAGAGAAATTGCAGAACTTCGAGTTGCCTATCAAGATGTAACTTTAAAAGAATTAGGAGAAATGGTGTCATCTGGTAATATCAGTAAATCTGGCATCAATCACCGTCTAAGAAAAATAGATGAAATTGCCGATGCACTTCGTCGTGGAGAAAAAGTCAATTAATAAAAATGGATAATATATCAAGTAAACGATATATATTATCCATTTTTATTTTTTAGAATTATTATCAGAAAAATTATTCTAAACTGAATATTATTGGAGGTGAATCGAGCAAAAATTTCCTTTTCCTTGTATAATAGATATATTACTACATTGATGAAGGGGAGGATGTTCGATGGTAGAGCAAGAGATTACAGTGGACTTAAAATCTGGACTTCAAGCACGACCCGCAGCTTTATTTGTTCAAGAGGCAAGTAACTATTTATCTGAAGTGTTTATTGAAAAGGATGGAAGAAGAGTGAATGCAAAGAGTATCATGGGGATAATGGGTTTAGCCATTCATTCAGGAGCAACAATAAAATTAATAGTTGATGGCAGCGATGAAGTGGAAGCGCTTCAGAATTTAAAAGGATTATTAAAGTAAAGCTGTTTAATATGTAGAATACTCTCCTAATAAAAAAGGCTGTTCCAAATAGGAAGATTTTATAGAGGATATCATCTATAGAAATCTAATTTGGAACGACCTTTTTTAATTATTAAGAGTTCTTTTATTAATTTTTCTTGTCTTCAAGAGAATTACGACTGATAACATGGTCAACTAAACCATATTCTTTTGCTCTTTCAGCAGTCATAAAGTTATCGCGTTCTGTATCTCTTGCGATTACCTCCATTGGTTGACCAGTTCGCTCAGATAAAATACCGTTTAATTTATCGCGTAGGAATAAGATACGTTTAGCAGCAATCTCAATTTCAGTTGCTTGACCTTGTGCTCCGCCAAGTGGTTGGTGAATCATCACTTCACTATTAGGCAATGCATAACGTTTACCTTTTGCACCAGCAGCAAGTAAGAATGCACCCATAGAAGCAGCCATACCAATACAAATTGTTTGGACATCCGGCTTAATATACTGCATTGTATCATAAATTGCCATACCTGCAGTGATGCTTCCACCAGGGCTGTTGATATAAATAGATACATCTTTTTCTGGATTTTCTGTTTCTAAGAATAAAAGCTGTGATACGATAGAGTTAGCAACATTATCATCGATAGCACTGCCAAGCATAATAATACGGTCTTTTAATAAACGAGAGTAGATATCGTAAGCACGTTCTCCTCTATTTGTTTGCTCAATAACTGTAGGAATTAAATTCATTTAAAATCCTCCTTTTTAATATCTGTTCGTAAAGCATAAGTATTTGTTTCTTCAGAAAGATGCAAAACATCTAAACTGTATGTATTCCTAATGATACACGGATGGTCAATTAAGGTCAAACGTTAAAGCTTGATTCCCTGAAAATATCATTCGACATCTTTTTCATTATTGGAGATATAGAAAGCTATTATCAAATACCATCCCTTTATTCCGGTTACAATCCTTTCTCCATGATACCCACTGCACCTTTTTTTAAACATCTTCTATTGCAATAAACGGAAAGTTCGCTTATAATATGAAAGCGTAACTTTAACATAATGCCCTCGTGGTGCAACGGATAGCACGTAAGATTCCGGTTCTTAAAATGGGGGTTCGATTCCCTCCGAGGGCGCTAAGCATTCCTGTAAAAGGGTTTATCTAAATTTTTGGGGGCATTCATCCAATTATTTAGATAGACTCTTTTTTCAATCAGTTAACGCTCTTTTCAGATTTATCCTTTCCTAATTAATATTCTACCCTTTTTGGTTTTGCAGATAAATCAGAAGTATGGATGATATTCCCATAATTAAGGCTGAAAACTCTAATTTGTGGCTAATCCTCAGCGTTACTGCTAAAATCAACAAACTTTATCCGATTTCGTATCATGATGAAAGTTATTCTCATAAAATGATTAGTATAGTAAATGAAGGCTTTTCTTATAAAGAAAGCATATTTAAAGGTATATTTTCTTAACAAATCAATAACATGAATAATAATTAGTTTTTTCCAAATAATATGAAAAGATAGAACGACACTTTTTCGCCAAATTTAACAAAAAATAGACACTTATCAGTTGAATTCATACTATACTGGTGTTAGAATTGTTCTTGTAGCAAGGAATTATTTTTTTGTAGTACCCGGGACGGAAAATGTCTATGTGGGACTTCTGACGACCACTGTAAGTGAAGGAGCGCATCAAAAGCATGGTTTCATTTATTGAGATTCAAAAAAGATTATTACCAGATTTACTTACAGTTATGCAAAAAAGGTACTATATTCTGCAGTATATCAAGAATATGCAGCCTGTCGGAAGAAGAAGTCTGGCAGTGAGCCTAGGACTGACCGAAAGAGTCTTGAGAAGTGAAGTCGAGTTTTTAAAGGATCAGCAGCTTATACATATTTCAAACATCGGCATGACAGTCACTTCGATAGGGGAAGAAGTATTGGAAAGTCTTTCCAGTGTAATGAGGGAAGTAACGGGTATTAACGAAATGGAGCAGCTGCTGCAAAGAAAACTAGGTATTAACCGAGTTATCATTGTAGCTGGGGACAGTGATCACTCTCCATGGGTAAAAAAAGAATTAGGACTTGCCACAGCAAATTGTATGAAATCTCTTCTAAAGGGAAATAATATCATCGCAGTTAATGGTGGGACTACTATGTCCTCTGTTGCAGAGGCACTGACACCTAGTATTGCAGATGGAGAATTATTATTTGTCCCTGCACGTGGTGGAATAGGAGAAGATGTTAAAAATCAGGCAAATACAATTTGTTCCATGATGGCAGATCATACTGCATCTAAACATCGAGTTTTATACGCTCCTGATGAGGTCAGCGAAGAAATGTACAAAAGCATTTCCACAGATCCTCGTATAAGCGAAGTATTAAAACTCATTCGTTCCGCAAATCTTTTAGTTCACGGCATTGGCGAGGCGCTTACAATGGCGAATCGCAGAAATACCAGCAAAAGTGATCTAGAAAAGATTAAAAATGCAGAAGCTGTTGGCGAAGCATTTGGGTACTATTTTAATGAAGATGGAGAAGTTGTCCACAAGGTTCAAACAATTGGCCTTAGACTGGAAGACTTATCTACTGTACCTAATATCATCGCAGTAGCAGGTGGAGCATCGAAGTCAAAGGCTATTCGTGCTTATCTAAAAGAAGCACCAACTTCAACTATTTTAATAACAGATGAAGGAGCCGCAAAAAAGTTGATATAATGGGAAATCCCTTTATATATTTAATACTCTTAAAATTAGAGGAGGAAATTTACAATGACAGTAAAAGTAGGTATTAACGGTTTTGGACGTATCGGACGTTTAGCATTCAGAAAAATCATGGAAAACCCAGAATTAGAAGTGGTTGCAATCAATGATTTAACTGATACTAAAATGCTAGCACATCTTTTAAAATATGATTCATCTCAAGGAACTTTCCAAGGTGAAATCGAAGTACACGAAGGTTACTTCTTAGTAAATGGTCAAAAAGTTGTTACAACTGCTGAAAGAAACCCAGCTGATCTTAAATGGGGAGAACTTGGTGTAGATACAGTTATCGAATCTACTGGTTTCTTCACAACAAAAGAAAAAGCAGAAGCTCACATTCAAGCAGGTGCTAAAAATGTAGTTATCTCTGCTCCAGCAACTGGCGAAATGAAAACAGTTGTTTACAATGTTAACCATGATGTTCTTGATGGAACTGAAACAGTTATCTCTGGTGCTTCTTGTACTACTAACTGTCTTGCTCCAATGGCACAAGTTCTTCAAAATAAATACGGTATCGTATCTGGTTTAATGACTACAATCCATGCTTACACTGGCGACCAAAACACTTTAGATGCTCCACATCCAAAAGGTGACTTCCGTCGTGCTCGTGCAGCTGCTGAAAACATTATTCCTAACTCAACTGGTGCTGCAAAAGCAATCGGTTTAGTATTACCTGAACTACAAGGTAAATTAGACGGAGCTGCTCAACGTGTTCCAGTTAAAACTGGGTCATTAACTGAGCTTGTAACTGTTCTTGATAAAAAAGTTACAGTTGAAGAAATCAACGCTGCAATGAAAGAAGCTGCTAACGAATCTTTTGGTTACACTGAAGAAGAGCTTGTTTCTTCTGATATTATCGGAATTAGCTACGGTTCATTATTCGATGCAACTCAAACAAAAGTTATCACTGTTGGTGATCAACAACTTGTTAAAACAGTTGCTTGGTATGACAACGAAATGTCTTACACTAACCAATTAGTAAGAACTGTTAAGCACTTTGCACAACTTGCAACAAAATAATTTCCCTTTATAAATGGAATTATG
Source organism: Niallia sp. FSL M8-0099 (assembly GCF_038006945.1). Classification (NCBI taxonomy): domain Bacteria; kingdom Bacillati; phylum Bacillota; class Bacilli; order Caryophanales; family Bacillaceae; genus Niallia; species Niallia sp. FSL M8-0099. The sequence continues at coordinate 464,659 of NZ_JBBOWF010000002.1, read as the reverse complement.
TGCGAGTTAATAAGCACCCCCTTTAATCTAACAGCGGAAACAACTTTGTTTCCGCTATTTTAAAAATATGCAGTGGAGGGTACCTATAATGAACAAGAAAACAATTCGTGATATTGATTTAAAAGGGAAAAAAGTATTTGTTCGTGTTGACTTCAATGTACCGATGAAAGATCAACAAATTACGGACGAAACAAGAATTCAAGCAGCACTTCCAACAATTAAGGAATTAGTTGAGAGTGGTGCAATTGTTATTCTAGCAAGTCACTTAGGACGTCCAAAAGGTGAAGTTGTAGAAGAGCTGCGTTTAACTCCTGTTGCAAAACGCCTTTCTGAATTACTAGGGAAAGAAGTTGCGAAAGCAGATGAGTCATATGGTGAAGCTGTTAAAGCACAGATCAGCAAGTTATCAGAAGGGGATGTAATCCTTCTTGAAAACGTACGTTTCAATGCTGGTGAAGAAAAAAATGATGCAGAATTAGCAAAACAATATGCAGAGCTTGCAGATGTATTTGTAAATGATGCATTTGGTGCTGCACACCGTGCCCATGCTTCAACAGAAGGAATTGCTCATTATATTCCAGCAGTATCTGGATTATTAATGCAAAAAGAACTAGATGTTCTTGGCAAAGCTTTATCCAATCCTGACCGTCCGTTCACAGCAATCATTGGGGGAGCGAAAGTTAAGGATAAAATTGGTGTAATTGATAACCTTCTTGATAAAGTAGATAACTTAATTATCGGCGGAGGCTTAGCTTATACTTTTGTTAAATCTCTTGGCCATGAAATTGGTAAATCTTTATTAGAAGAAGATAAAATCGATCTTGCTAAATCTTATATGGAAAAGGCAAAAGAAAAAGGCGTTAAATTCTATATGCCTGTTGATGTTATCGTTGCAGATGATTTCTCAAATGATGCAAACATCAAAGCTGTTTCTATCGAAGAAATCCCAGCTGATTGGGAAGCATTAGATATCGGACCTAAAACACGTGAAATCTATGCAGATGTTATTAAAAATTCTAAATTAGTAATTTGGAATGGACCAATGGGTGTGTTCGAATTAGATGCATTCGCAAATGGTACAAAAGCAGTAGCTGAAGCACTTGCTGAATCTCAAGATACATATTCAGTAATTGGTGGTGGAGATTCTGCAGCAGCAGTTGAGAAATTTGATTTAGCAGATAAGATGAGTCATATTTCTACTGGCGGCGGTGCTTCATTAGAATTTATGGAAGGTAAAGAACTTCCAGGGGTAGTGGCTTTAAACGACAAATAATATCTTTATAGATATGCATGAAAGGATGTTTAACATGCGCAAACCAATTATTGCGGGTAACTGGAAAATGAACAAAACGCTTCCTGAAGCTGTTGAGTTTATCCAAGAAGTAAAAGCATCTGTTCCATCAAGTGAAAAAGTGGATACAGTTGTTTGTGCGCCTGCGTTATTTTTAGGACAATTAGTAGAATTAACTGATGGCACAGATGTAAAAATCGGTGCACAAAATATGCATTTCGAAAAAAATGGTGCATTCACTGGCGAAATCAGCCCAGTTGCATTAGAAAATATCGGTGCAAAATATGTAGTACTTGGACATTCAGAGCGTCGTGAGTTCTTTAATGAAACAGATGAGTCTGTTAACAAAAAGACAATCGCTGCATTTGAAAATGGTTTAACTCCAATTGTTTGCTGTGGGGAAACACTAGAGCAAAGAGAAAATGGCGAAACAAATGACTTTGTTGCAACTCAAGTAACAAAAGCACTTAATGGTTTAACTCCAGAACAAGCAAAAGCAACAGTTGTTGCATATGAGCCAATCTGGGCAATTGGAACAGGTAAATCTTCTACTTCTGCAGATGCAAACGAAGTATGTGCACATATTCGTAAAGTAGTAAGTGAACAATTTTCACCAGAAGTTGCAGAAGAAATCCGTATCCAATACGGTGGCAGCGTTAAGCCTGAAAATATTAAAGAATATATGGCGCAGCCAGATATTGACGGAGCATTAGTAGGCGGAGCTAGCCTAGAAGCTCAAAGCTTTTTAGCTTTATTGGAGGCAGGTAAGAATGAGTAAATCTCCAGTAGCTTTAATCATTTTAGATGGTTTTGCTTTAAGAAGCGAACGCATGGGTAATGCAGTAGCACAAGCAAATAAGCCTAATTTCGATAAATATTGGAATTCTTATCCTCATGCTACTTTAGTAGCCAGCGGGGAAGCTGTTGGTCTTCCAGAAGGACAAATGGGTAACTCTGAAGTTGGACATTTGAATATCGGTGCCGGCCGGATCGTATATCAAAGTTTAACAAGAGTGAATCTGTCTATAAGAGAAGGCGAATTTTACAAAAACGAAACTTTTGTTAATGCAATTAAGCATGTAAAAGAAAAAGGCAAAAATCTTCATTTATTCGGATTATTATCCGATGGTGGAGTTCATAGCCACATTGAGCACATGTTTGCACTTCTTCGATTAGCTAAAGAAGAGGGAGTAGAAAATGTATACATTCACGGTATCTTAGATGGTCGAGACGTCGGTCAAAAGACTGCTGAAAAATACATTAAAGCTACACAAGAAAAAATCGCTGAATACGGTGTAGGCGAATTTGCTACTATTTCTGGACGCTACTATTCTATGGATAGAGATAAGCGTTGGGACCGAGTAGAAAAATCATACCGCGCAATGGTATATGGAGAAGGACCAGCATATTCCGATCCATTACAGGTAGTGGAGGATAATTACAATAACGGAATCTTTGATGAGTTCGTGCTTCCATCTGTTATCACAAAAGAGAACGGCGAACCAGTTGCAACGATTGAAGATGAAGATGCTGTAATTTTTTATAACTTCCGTCCTGACCGTGCTATTCAAATCTCAAATACATTCACAAATGAGGACTTCCGTTCATTTGATCGTGGAGAAAAACATCCAAAAAATCTTTACTTTGTATGTTTAACTCATTTTAGTGAAACAGTAAACGGGTATGTTGCATTCAAGCCAACAAACCTTGATAACACTTTAGGGGAAGTTCTTGCACAAAATGGCTTGACTCAGCTTCGTATTGCGGAAACGGAAAAATATCCACATGTTACATTCTTTATGAGCGGTGGACGTGAAGCAGAGTTCCCTGGTGAAAAACGTATTTTGATCAATTCACCAAAAGTAGCAACTTATGATTTAAAACCTGAAATGAGCGCATATGAAGTAACAGATGCGCTATTGAAGGAAATTGAAGCAGATAATTTTGATGCAATTATTCTAAACTTCGCAAACCCTGATATGGTTGGGCACTCCGGAATGCTTGAACCAACAATCAAAGCGATTGAAACAGTGGATGAATGTTTAGGAAAAATTATCACTTTAATTGAACAAAAAGGTGGTAAAGCTATTATCACTGCTGACCATGGTAACTCTGATGAAGTGGTAACACTTGAAGGAAAACCAATGACAGCACATACAACAAATCCAGTACCTGTTATCGTAACAGATAAAAATGCTGAATTACGTACAGATGGTATTTTAGGAGATTTAGCTCCTACAATGTTAGATTTATTAGGTGTAGAAAAGCCAGCAGAAATGACTGGAACATCTATTATTAAAAAATAAGATATTTTAAAAGGAGAGAAAAATTATGCCTTATATTCAACAAGTATATGCTCGTGAAGTATTAGATTCACGTGGTAACCCAACAGTAGAAGTAGAAGTATTAACTGAATCAGGATTCTTTGGTCGTGCACTAGTTCCATCTGGTGCTTCAACTGGTGAATACGAAGCAGTTGAATTACGCGATGGTGACAAATCTCGTTACCTTGGTAAAGGTGTTCTTAAAGCAGTAGAAAACGTAAACGAAGTAATTGCTGAAGCAATTATCGGTATGGACGTTACAGATCAAGTTGGAATCGACAGAACAATGATCGAACTTGATGGTACAGAAAACAAAGGTAAATTAGGTGCTAACGCAATCCTAGGTGTATCTATGGCTGTTGCACATGCTGCTGCTGAAGTAGTAGGTCTTCCATTATACCGTTACCTTGGTGGATTCAACGCGAAGCAATTACCAACTCCAATGATGAACATCATCAACGGTGGTTCTCATGCTGATAACAACGTTGATTTCCAAGAATTCATGATCTTACCAGTAGGAGCTCCAACTTTCAAAGAAGCTCTACGTACTGGTGCTGAAGTATTCCATGCATTAAAAGCAGTTTTACATGCAAAAGGTTTAAACACTGCTGTAGGTGACGAAGGTGGATTCGCTCCAAACCTTGGTTCTAACCGTGAAGCATTAGAAGTAATCATCGAAGCAATCAAAAAAGCTGGATACGAGCCTGGTAAAGATGTATTCTTAGGTATGGACGTTGCTTCTTCTGAGTTCTACAACAAAGAAACTGGTAAATACGATCTTGCAGGAGAAGGCCGTACTGGTTTAACTTCTGAAGAATTAGTAAGCTTCTATGAAGAATTAGTTAACGAATTCCCAATCATCTCTATTGAAGATGGTTTAGATGAAAACGACTGGGAAGGTCACAAATTATTAACTGACCGTATCGGTTCTAAAGTACAACTAGTAGGTGACGATTTATTCGTTACAAACACGAAAAAATTAGCTGAAGGTATCGAAAAAGGAATTGCAAACTCAATCCTTATCAAAGTTAACCAAATTGGTACTTTAACTGAAACTTTTGAAGCTATCGAAATGGCTAAACGTGCTGGTTACACAGCAGTAGTTTCTCACCGTTCTGGTGAAACAGAAGATGCTACAATCGCTGACATCGCGGTTGCTACAAACGCTGGTCAAATCAAAACTGGTTCATTATCTCGTACAGACCGTATCGCTAAATACAACCAACTTCTTCGCATCGAAGACGAGCTTGGCGAATTAGCAGTATACGATGGTCTTAAATCTTTCTACAACCTTAAAAAATAAGGAAGTAAAGCCTGTCTTAACTTGATAAACACTCTAGCTTTAGGAGTTTTCCTTTAAGCTAGAGTGTTTTTGTTATAGTTGAGAATGTGCTTTTGTTAGGAGAGATGGAGTATCCATTAGCTAGCTGGATACCTGAAGAAGGGAACAGAGAGTCATTCTCTCTACTCGTAAACATAACAGACATAAAAACGAAATACCTATATCCTTTTTAAGAGACTTCTCAATCATTATCTACTATCCCAAAGTGTATTCTACTAATTATTATGACAAAGAGGCGACATACTATTGTGACAAAACATAAAATATGATACATTTAAATTAATGTAGGTTGGTTTTAATGGAGGTGTTTGATATGATACACACAGTTTTGATTACTTTATTGATTATCGTTGCGATTGCATTAATCGTAGTAGTACTTCTTCAAAATGGTAAGAGTGCTGGACTATCTGGAGCAATTTCTGGTGGTGCAGAGCAGTTATTTGGTAAACAAAAAGCACGTGGTTTAGAATTAATCCTTCACAATGCAACAATCGTTTTAGCAATTTTATTCTTTGTCTTAACGATTGCAGTTAGTTATTTTGATCTATAATAACGAAATTCGGTATAGATGAAAAAAACCTGGCCAAGAAAGGTCAGGTTTTTTTTCGGAAAACAAGTGGAGTTGTACATAAATAAGATTTATAAAGAGCTATAGGAAGGTGTAATCATATCACTGGATTCTTTCTTTTCTTTTTTACTAAAATAAAAGGATAGTTCTTTTTCGAATAAATTGGTCACTTTATATTATAGAATAGGGCGAAGGAGAAAATAATAAGACAAAGGAGCGTTTATCTAATGAAAATAGTAGAACAGAAACCATTAACTTTTAAAGGAGATAATAAACGTGCAGTGCTTTTATTGCATGGCTTTACGGGAAATACATCAGATGTACGCTTACTTGGCAGATATTTAAATACAAAGGGCTACACTTGCTATGTACCTTTATATAAAGGTCATGGGGTACCGCCAGAGGAATTAGTGGAATACGGTCCAAAGGATTGGTGGAAGGATGTCACGGAAGGATACCAGCATTTAAAGGAGATGGGGTTTGAAGAAATTGCCGTCGGAGGTCTTTCTTTAGGAGGGGTATTTTCCCTTAAATTAGGTTACACTGTACCTGTAAAGGGTATCGTAACTATGTGTGCTCCAATGTACATTAAAAGTGAAGATGTTATGTATGAAGGCGTACTTGAATATGCTCGTAATTATAAGCAGCGAGAGAAGAAATCAGAAGAAGTTATTGAGCAGGAAATGGCTCAATTTAAGCCAATGAATACATTAAAGGAATTACAAAATTTAATCAAAGAAGTAAGAGAATCGGTTGATCTTATTTATTCACCAGTTTTTGTTATTCAGGCACGACATGATCAAATGATTGATACAAATAGTGCGAATATCATATATGAAGAAGTGGAATCGATTCAAAAAGATATTAAATGGTATGAAAACTCTGGACATGTTATTACACATGATAAAGAAAAAGAAAAAGTTTTTGAAGATTTCTATCAGTTTTTAGAAAAACTAGATTGGAATGAATAAGATGTAAAGGAGGTTTTTTGTTTGGAAGATATAATTAAGGAAAATGTCGAGAAGCTATTAACTTATATGAAAGATGAAGCATATAAACCACTAACCGTGCAAGAGCTAGAGGAAGCTTTCGGAATAGAGGATTCTTCTCACTTTAAAGATTTTGTCAAGGCACTTGTACAGATGGAAGAGAAGGGGCTAGTTGTTCGGACAAGAAGCAATCGCTATGGACTTCCAGAGAAGATGAACCTTATTCGGGGGAAATTAGCTGGTCATGCAAAAGGATTTGCTTTTGTTATTCCTGAAGAACAAGGCATGGATGACATTTTTATCCCGCCAAATGAAGTTAAAACTGCGTTAAATGGTGATATTGTATTAGCACGTGTCACTTCTGAAAGCTCTGGACAAAGAAGAGAAGGAACGATTGTACGAATTATTGAAAGAGGCGTACAGCAAATTGTTGGTACATATTCAGAGAGCAAGCATTTTGGCTTTGTGATCCCTGATGACAAAAAAATCGCGACAGATATTTTTATTCCAAAAGGCAGCACAAAAGGGGCAATAGAAGGTCATAAGGTTGTCGTAAAATTAACTTCTTACCCTGAAGGCAGAAAGAATGCTGAGGGAGAAGTTGTTAAAATACTAGGACATAAAAATGACCCTGGTGTCGATATTTTATCGGTAATTCATAAGCATGGATTACCACTTGCCTTTCCAGATAACGTGTTAGAACAAGCGAATAGTGCACCAGATACGATTGATGAAAAGGAAATTGCCAATAGACGTGATTTGCGCAATGAAACTATTGTCACGATTGATGGGGCAGATGCGAAAGATTTGGATGATGCCGTTACAGTCACAATGTTAGGGAACGGTAATTATAAATTAGGAGTTCATATTGCAGATGTTTCTTACTATGTAACGGAAAACTCACCAATAGATGTAGAAGCCGAGGAGAGAGGTACTAGCGTCTATTTAGTTGACCGTGTTATTCCAATGATTCCGCACCGTTTATCTAATGGAATTTGTTCCTTAAATCCCAAGGTTGATCGCTTAACTCTTTCCTGTGAGATGGAAATTTCGCCTGAGGGAGAAGTAGTTTCACATGAAATTTTTCAAAGTGTCATTAAAACAACGGAACGTATGACATATGCTGATGTGAACTCGATTCTACATGATAAAGATGAAGAGTTGAGAGCCAAGTATGAAGGTCTTGTCCCGATGTTTGAACGAATGGAGGAGCTAGCAGCCATCCTGCGCAAAAAACGGATGACTCGTGGTGCCATTGATTTTGACTTTAAAGAATCTAAAGTAATTGTAGATGAAGATGGAAAGCCACAGGATGTTATTTTAAGAGAACGTTCTGTCGCAGAAAAACTAATTGAAGAGTTTATGCTTGTTGCCAACGAAACAGTTGCGGAACATTTTCATTGGATGCAGGTTCCATTTATTTACCGTATTCATGAAGATCCAAAAGAGGAAAAGCTGAGAAGATTTTTCGAGTTTATTACAAACTTTGGTTATATCGTGAAAGGTACAGCGAACTCTGTTCATCCAAGAGCGTTACAAGAAATTATTGAGTCAGTACAGGGAACTCCTGAAGAGATGGTCATTTCGACTGTCATGCTGCGTTCCATGCAGCAGGCTAAATACTATCCAGAAAGCTTAGGGCATTTTGGTTTATCAACAGAATTTTATACGCATTTTACATCGCCGATTAGACGTTATCCGGATTTAATCGTACATCGTTTAATTCGTACGTATTTAATTGAAGGGGATATTAGTTCTGCTACACAAGAAAAGTGGAACAGCCGCCTAACAGAAATTGCTGAGCACTCCTCTAGTATGGAAAGAAGATCAGTAGAAGCAGAACGTGAAACGGATGAACTGAAAAAATCAGAGTACATGCTTGATAAAATTGGCAAAGAATATGATGGTATTATTAGTTCTGTTACGAATTTTGGTATGTTTGTGGAACTTACGAATACGATTGAAGGACTTGTCCATGTAAGCTATATGACGGATGATTACTATCGTTATGATGAGCGTCATTTTGCTATGATTGGCGAGCGAACAGGGAAGGTTTTCCGTATTGGAGACGAAATTACTGTTCGCGTTGTGAATGTTAACAAAGAGGAACGTGCCATTGACTTTGAAATAGTTGGAATGAAGGGAACACGCCGCAGAGATCCGAAGAAAGAAGGGAAGGTATTTTCTACTGGCAGTGTCTCTCGTGCCCCGCGTAAAGGCAAATCAGATAGAGATACGGATCGTAAAGGAAAAACAGGTGAATCAAGACGTAAAGGAAAGAATGATAGAAAACACTTCGAGAATGTTCCAAAAGCAAAGAGAAAGAAAAAGAAACGCTAAGAGATAAATAGATGCATTTATGCATGTGGTTTCTTTTGGATGAAGAAGCCACATGCAGAGGATGTTTGTATATTAAGCGTTCTTTTGATAAAATTATTGGCAGAGTAGGGGGAAGAGACATGCCAAAAGGTGAAGGGAAATTAGTAGCACAGAATAAAAAAGCAAACCATGACTATTTTATTGAAGAGACTTATGAGGCAGGAATTGTTCTCCAAGGAACAGAAATTAAAGCGATTCGTGCAGGAAGAGTAAATTTGAAGGAATCATATGCGCGGATTATTAATGGCGAGGTATTTCTATTAGGGATGCATATCAGTCCATATGAACAAGGAAATCGCTATAATCATGATCCATTAAGAACAAGAAAGCTTTTATTACATCGCAAACAAATTAATAAGTTAATCGGGGATACAAAAGAAGCGGGCTATGCTTTAGTTCCACTGAAACTGTATTTTAAAAATGGCTATGCAAAGGTTTTGATTGGTCTAGGTAAGGGTAAAAAGAACTATGACAAGCGTGAAACTTTAAAACGTAAAGAAGCAAATCGCAGTATTGAACGTGCTTTACGTGAAAGGCAAAAAATGTAATCCAAAACTTTACAATTGAAATACGCTCCAGTTATGTTATAATAATTTATGTCGATAAGACAACATAACTTTAAGCTCCTATTTCAGAGCTTCCGAAACGTTAAGCTTAAATGCTAAGAATCTTGTAATGTAACAATTACTTGATTTTATCCTTATAATGGGGACGCTACGGATTCGACAGGGATAGTTCGAGCTTAGGTTGCGAGTCGAGGGGATCGGCCTCGTTAAAACGTCAAAGCCTATAACTGGCAAACAACAAAACAACTTCGCTTTAGCTGCTTAATAGCGCTTAGCGGTTCCTCCCTCCATCGCCCATGTGGTAGGGTCAGGGACTCACTTTAAGTGGGCTACGCCGGATTCCACCGTCTGAGGAAGAAGGAAGAGAACAACCAGACTAGCTTATCGGACGCCTGTCAACAGGCAGAAGAATAAGCGAAATACGAATATGTTGACTACACTCGTAGAAGCTTAAGTGCCGATATTTCTGGACGTGGGTTCGATTCCCACCGTCTCCACCAAATACATATTTGGTGGTTTTTTATTTTTTATTAAATACTAGATCTAATGGAAATGAATAGACTTTTCATTTCCCATTTATTTTTGGTCCAAAAAGACAGTGATTTCTGTACTATAGGAATCCTGTCTTTTTGTTTTTGTTAAATAGGAAAGGGCTTTTAATTAGTTTATATTGAGTGGAAGTATAGATTCTAAAACAAGTTTCCTCTAGTTATTAATTATAACACTCCTGTGCGTTATCATTCTTTTCTTAGACTCCTCTTTTTAATCTTTTCCATCAATGCTTTTCGATTCAATTCACTAATGACAAATGAACCAGCAGCTAAAACATTTGCACACAAAGTTTCATTGTAACTATCATTAAAGTTTGCCATTATCAATAGGAAAAGTTTTGTTGTAGTCTTTCATTTCCTTACTAATAGGAAAAAGAACAAAATAGCGTGAAAATGCTTTCTTTTTTATGATGTAGATACAGGAGGTATTCACTATGAGAGACAGATATACCAAGCTTCTTCACATACTTCAAAATTCAGATGGGTTTGTAACAGGAAATGAAATTAGTGAACAGCTAAATATTAGTTCCAGAACGGTGAGAAACGACATTAAAGATTTGAATGATAACTATCTCATTGGTGCACGCATTATTTCAAATAAACGCCAAGGTTATCAACTTGAAGGTGAGTTAGTTGGTTTTAAACAGAGACATCATATTGAATTTGAGGAGCGTGCATTTTATATTGTAAAGGCACTTCTAGATACAAAGGAATGGACAACATACGAACAATTATCCCAAATGATTTATTTCTCTCCACAAACGATTCGGTCAGATATTCAACGAATCTCTCAAATGATTACCTCCCAAAAAAGAAATTTATCCGTGGAAGCATTAGTTTTTCAAGGGATTCGATTAGAGGGGGATGAATTTGACAAAAGATTACTACTTGAGAGTTTAGTAGAAAAAAACTTTATGACAATAAAAGAGCTGTATAAAGAATTACTAGTTCGCTTCGGTGGCTGGGTTTTAGAAGAAGAATTAAATTTACTGTCAGCAGTGGTGATTGAGAATCTAAATAAGTATATTCACGATATTCCCACAGGGAAATTAAGTAGTTTGTTAGTGCATTTAATTATTGCGATATACCGTATCCGACATGGATATGAGATCCGCGAAGGAAAGGAAGTAGAGCAATCTTTAGATTATGAAGAATTTGAATTGGCATCTAAGATTTTAGAGGATGTTCAGGAGATATTTCAAATAGATATTGGAAATCAAGAGAAAATGTACTTTAGCCTACACCTAATAAGCCAGCGTATAATAGTTAGTTTTTATAATAATGAAACCAATATTCCTCAGGAACTGAAACGAGAGTTAGAAAAAAGCTTACATGATCTTGGAAAGCAATACGATTTTCGCTTTAATGAAGATCGCCTACTTGTGTCAGGATTGCTTTTTCACTTAGCAAAAGCCCAATATCCTCTTCAATATCAGCTTTATGTAGAAAATCCTTATATTTCTCATATTAAGATGGAGTACTTATTGGCTTATCACATTGCAGTTCTCTTAGCACATCGTTTGGAGAAACATTTAACCTTTGTTGTGCCAGAAAGTGAAATCGGATACATTGCTCTTCATATTGCTGCACATATTGAACGAACAAAAAGAAAAAAAGTAAGAGTCGCAATCGTTTCTGGAAGTGGAATTGGTGCTTCGATGATATTGAAGCAGAAAATTCAAAGACATTTTTTAGATATTGAAATTGCAGGAGAATATTCTTTACAAATGTTAGATCAAATAGAAGAAAATATTTCATTAATTATTTCAACAATGGATGTGAAGAAGAATGGTATTCCCATTATTCATGTTAATGAGTTTCTTGATGAACAAGACTTAAAGAAAATAGCTGTAGCTATTAATCAAGGCTTTCTTGATCGGACTTTAAGTGAAAACCGATTCATTCTTTTAGATGAAAACAACAAACATGACTTCTTATTAAGATTAACAGAAAAAGTGAAAATGGAATATTTGCTAGACGGTATTTTAACAAGAGAAGAGATGTCGTCAACAGAAGTTGGGAATTATGTAGCTATGCCACATCCTATTGCAAGAACGGAAAATGAGGAAACGATGATTTATATAGCTATCAATCATAAACCTATCCCATGGGGAAAAACAAATGTGCAGCTTGTCTTTTTGATTTTACCAAGTGAAGTAGATCGAGAAAATCACTATAAGGTTTTTAAACAACTTTATCAATTGGTTAAATCTAAAGATAAAGTTCAAGAGTTAATTCAAACAAAAGATTTTCATTCATTTATGGAGGTGCTGCACACTAATTAATAATTGGATTAACACAAGTGCTTATTATTTTCATTAGAAATGTGAAATGTGAGGAGACAATCATGGTTTTAGACTTAGTAAAAGTAAAATTAAAAGTAAATAGCTCTGAGGAAGTAATTAAGATTTTGGGAGAGATGTTATTAGAATCTGGTTATGTTACGGACACTTACATTGATGCAGTGCTTCAACGAGAGCTGTCTTTGCCTACTGGTCTGCAAATAGGCCACATTAATGTTGCTATTCCACATACAGACTCAACACATGTAAAGGAATCAACCATTGCTTTAGCTACTTTAGAAGAACCGGTCAGTTTTCAATTAATGGCTGATCCTGCCCAGGAAGTTGATGTGAAACTAGTTTTTTTACTAGCAGTTAAAGAACCAAAAAAGCAAGTGAAATTATTAAAGCAGCTAATGGCTATATTTCAGAACGAAGAGCTTTTAAATAGAATGGAAAAGGCTGAAGATAGTCGAGTTATCTCTGCTATTTTAAGTAATGCTTTAGCTTAAATAAATTTGAATTGGGGGGCTTTTAATGAAAAGTTACAACATATTGTCCGTATGTGGTTCAGGAACGGTTACGTCATCGATGGTAGCTGAGAAGCTGAAAGAGGAAATGGAGACTAGAGGCTTTCATGTTAGAACTACAGAAGCAAAACCAACAGAAGCTCTAAATTATGCTCAAAGTGGAAATTATGACTTAATTACACATACTAGTCCATTGCCAGTTGAGGATTATAGTATCCCAACCATTAGTGCTAGCAGCTGTTTAACTGGAATAGGAGAAGAGGAGTTTTATGAGGAAGTGGAAAAAGTGCTTAAAGCACTAAATAAATAATAGACTGGGGGAATGGGAATGTTTTTAGAAACGTTGAAAGAAGTTTTTGATACGTTTGGCGCTCCAATTATAGTTCCAATCATTATTTTTATTATTGCATTATTACTTAAAGTATCGATGAAGAAAGCATTTATTTCCGCTCTCTATGCCGGTATTGGATTACAAGGATTTACAATGGTTTTAGGTGCCTTTACGCCAATTATTTCACCTGTAATTCAAAACATGGTTGATATTACTGGAATGGAATTAACGGGTTTTGATGTGGGATGGCAAGCCACAGCAATAGTAGGTTTTTCTACCGAACCTGGAATGATATTCCTAGCGGTTGGCTTAATTCTGCAGACGGTATTATTCCTGGTGAAATGGACAGATGTTTTCCAGCCTTCAGACTTATGGAATAATTATTCCTATGTTATTTGGGGATCAATGGTTTATCTTGTCACAAATAATATGCTTTTATCGATTGGATGTATGATTGTTCTTAACCTCTATAGCTTATTGAATGCAGAGTTGATGGCAAGAAGATGGTCAAAATATTACAATTATCCAAATGCAACAATTATTGCGATGCATAATATTGAACCTACTATATTTGGAGTTTTAATGGATCCCCTTTTAAATAAACTAGGATTCCATAAAATCAAATTAAATCCAGCAACCTTGCAAAAGCGGTTAGGATTTTTAGGTGAACCTATTACTTTAGGTTTGTTTCTAGGAATATTCATTGGAGTATTAGGTAATTTAACTACATTAAACAGTTTGGATGCTTGGGGATCCATTGCTTTGGTTGGAATTGCAACAAGTGCGGTAATGGCAATTTTCCCACGCGTTGCTGGACTTTTTGCTCAAGCATTTAGTCCAATTACAGAGGCTGCTAGAAAAAATACAGTCAAAAAAGAAAAGGGCTCTAATCGGGAATGGTATTTAGCGGTAAATGATGCTGCTGGTTTTGGGGAACAAGCAACTTTAATGACGGGAGTGTTACTAATACCAGTGATGGTATTCCTAGCAATGGTTCTTCCAGGGAATAAAGTGCTTCCAGTTGTTGACTTATTAGCTATTCCCTTTATGGTTCAAGGTCTGGTAGCTATTTCAAATGGCAATATCGCTAAGATTATGGTCAATGGAGCTATCTGGTTTGGCCTTGGATTATACATGTGTACGTATACAGCTCCTCTATTTACTGAAATTGCCAAAGATGTCGGCATTGCTTTACCAGCTGGAGCATTGTTAATAACAAGTTTCAATATACTAGGAAAGCCATTAATAGGATTAATTTTTTTAGCATTTTTAAGTCAGAATCCTATTTTTATTGGATTAACGATTGTCGCTTATTTCATTCTATGGTTCTTTTTTAGAAAAAATAAAATGGCGATTTATGATTATTTAGATCGTCAAGCTGAAAAAAATTCTCAAGACAGAGAAACATCTTCCGCAGCATAGATAGAGATTTCTGCATCCTATTGTGTGGCTAGTCAGCACGGGAGAATAAGGGGGAAGTTTTCAAATCGAGTTGACTGGTATACCGGATAAATGGTTGGTAATTACAATCTTATATAATTACAGAAAGTGTTCATACAAATTGAGAAAGGAGTTTGAAAATGCAACAAAAAATGCAAGCCGCAGTTTTACACTCATTGGGAGATATCAAAACAGAGTTAATAGACATACCGCAAATCAATGAAGATGAAGTTTTGATCAAGGTAGTTTATTGTGGTATTTGTGGTTCTGATGTACCGCGTTCTATGGTAAGTGGAGCGCGGACATATCCGCTTATTTTAGGGCACGAATTTACTGGGAAAGTCGCTAAAATTGGTGGAAATGTAATGAATGTAAAACAGGGAGATAGAGTAGTAGTTGCTCCACTTGTACCTTGTGGGGAATGTAAATTTTGCCAGGCAAGTGATTATGCATTATGTGAAAATTATAACATAATTGGAACGGGAAGTAATGGAGCTTTTGCAGAATATGTAAAAGTACCCCAAAAGCATGTTCTGCAAATCGATGATCGGCTAGATTATGAAACGGCAGCAGGAGTGGAACCTGCTACTATTGGTTATCATGGCTTACAAAAAGCACAAATTCAACCGGGTGAAACGGTAGTCGTGATGGGGTGTGGACCCATTGGACAATTAACAATACAATGGGCAAAAATCTTTGGAGCATCTACTGTGATTGCGGTAGATATATTTGAAGAAAAACTGGAACTTGCTAGAGATTTAGGAGCAGATATTGTAATAAATGCAAAAGTATCTGATGTTGTTCAACAAATCCACAAGTTTACTGATGGAGGAGCAGACGTCGTTGCTGAAACTGCCGGAAGTAAAATTACACAGCAACAATCCATATTAGCAGCCAAGAAAAAAGGACGTGTAGTTTTTTTGGGTATTGCACATTCAAATCTTCCATTAGCAGAAGAGGCAATAGAGCATGTTCTTCGAGGTGAGATAAAAATTCAAGGTACATGGAATTCATATACAGCCCCCTATCCGGGAATTGCTTGGAAAGCAACTTTAGATTTCATGACAAAAGGCACTCTGAAATTTAAACCAATGATTTCTCATAAGATTACTGTTGATGAAGTTGGTGCATATTTAAAAAAAATGGCAGGGCGAACATTGAAATACAATAAGGTTTTAGTATCTTTTGATGATAACTAGTAGATTGATAGATAAAATTTTCGCAAAGTCGTA
Source organism: Niallia sp. FSL M8-0099 (assembly GCF_038006945.1). Taxonomy (NCBI): domain Bacteria; kingdom Bacillati; phylum Bacillota; class Bacilli; order Caryophanales; family Bacillaceae; genus Niallia; species Niallia sp. FSL M8-0099. The sequence continues at coordinate 448,834 of NZ_JBBOWF010000002.1, read as the reverse complement.
AAAATAGGGAATCATTAAGGAGAGGTGGAAAAGCTATGCTTGAAAAATTAAAAGAACAAGTCTTAGAAGCAAATCTAGGTTTACCTCAACATCATTTAGTGACATTCACTTGGGGAAATGTAAGTGGTATTGATCGTGATTCGGGACTAGTTGTTATTAAACCAAGTGGAGTGGAATATGAGAGATTGAAAGTAGGTGACTTAGTTGTAGTTGACCTTGAAGGGAAAGTAGTTGAGGGTCATTTAAAACCTTCATCTGACACTAGTACTCACATAGTGTTGTACAAAAACTTTAAAGATATCGGCGGAATTGTTCATACACATTCCCCATGGGCTACTATTTGGTCTCAAGCAACTAAGGAATTGCCTGCTTTAGGTACTACACAAGCAGATACATTTTATGGTTCTGTTCCATGCACCCGAAGTTTAACAGAAGAAGAAATCAAAGGGGACTATGAGCGAGAGACAGGGAATGTCATTGTAGAGACATTTTATAAAAACGGAATAAATCCCAATGAAATTCCATCAGTTTTAGTATCTAGTCATGGCCCATTTGCTTGGGGAAAGAATGCAAAAGATGCACTTCATCATGCTGTTATTTTAGAGGAAGTATGCAAAATGGCATATCACACACTTAATCTAAATCCAGCTATTCCTTCTATGGATCAGCATTTATTAGATAAGCACTATCTTAGAAAACACGGAGCATATGCTTACTATGGCCAAAATTAACCTATAAAGAGAAAAGCTTCCAGTCGAAGAGATTCCGAACAATTTTACAGAGAGCCAATATGCGTATAATTGTTCGGTTTTTTTTTTTAATATATAAATGTTTGTGCATTTAGTAACTGCTGCAAATTGAAATATACCTTCTCTTCCATAGAGTGAGTGTCCAAAATTCCCTCTCCAAATATCCGTGCGAACTAGTTTCAAATAATAGTTAAAGGAGGAAATGTTCGCCTTTACAGACAAACTGCTTAGTCCTTATTCATCTACTTTTCACAAAAAAGTAGTTTTTTTAGATTAATCCCCTACTAAAAAGTGTATAAGTTAATATAGTGTTACTGTATTTCAGTTATAGGGATTATTAGTCTCTCAAGAAAATCTATTTGTTTTTATCGTTTTCACTGTATATACCTAAACAACCTAATTCATACTAATGAAGTAAAATAGTTCCTGCAAGGAGGATTCGGAATATGCAAACAGAACCAATTACTATACATGCCATTATCAATGGAGAGAAAGTACCAACTGAAAAGCAAGCTCCACGTGAAAATCCAACACATCCGGATGAGATTGTAGGATATGCACCTCTTAATACGAAAGAAGAAACGGTACTAGCGATTGATGCAGCTTATGATGCGTTAAAAGGCTGGGCTTGGACGGATGTAGATGAGCGGATCGAAAGAATGGAACGAGCTATTCAAAAATTAAAGGATGCAACACCTGAAATAGCTACTTTGTTATCTCGGGAACATGGGAAAGCTTTATATGATTCCAAAGGTGAAATAGCAATCTCTATCATGTGGATGGAATTTGCATGCAAGAATGTAAAGAAAGTTGTTGCTCCCCAAGAAAAAGAGCATGAAAATGGGAGAACAATCATTACATTTGATCCAGTAGGTGTGGTTTCCGCTATTTCTCCATGGAATTATCCTATTTCTTTATCCACTATTAAAATAGCACCAGCCTTGTTAACTGGAAATACAATGGTTGTAAAACCAAGTCCCTTTGCTCCTTTAGCTGTCAGTAAAGTAGTAGAAATTATCGCAGAAGAATTTCCTCCAGGTGTGCTCAATCTTGTCCATGGGGATGCAGAGGTAGGGGTAGAGCTTACATCGAATCCAAAAGTTGCAAAGATTGCTTTCACGGGTGGAACGAAGACAGCTAAGAGTATTATGAAGGCTGCTTCGGAAACGATTAAAAAGATGACGCTGGAGCTAGGAGGAAATGATGCCGCGATCGTGCTAAAAGACTTTGATGTAAATGATGAAAAAGCGATGCGAAGAATGGTAATTTCAAACTTCCTTACCGCAGGACAAATATGTATGATAGCGAAACGCATTTATGTTCATCGATCAATCTATGATGCTTTCGTAGAGAAATATATCGAAGCAGCGAATAAGTGGATTCGCGTTGGCGATCCTTTTCATCCTGATGTAACAGTAGGACCAGTAAATAATAAAAATCAGGTGAAATATGTTAAAAGTCTTGTAGAAGATGCAAAAAGTAAAGGGGCTAAAGTGATTCCATTAGGGGAAATTCTCAATCCCGAATTAATGGATAATGGATATTTTCTGCAGCCTACATTAGTATTAGGCGCTGATTTTCATGATCCAATTGTTGTAGAAGAGCAATTTGGACCGACTGTGCCAATTTTGCCTTTTGATGATGAAGAGCAAGTAATTGAGTTACACAATGAGAGTATTTATGGTCTAACAAGTTCTGTTTGGGGCGAAGAAGAACATGCAATTAAAGTTGCCCGTCGCATTGAGGCAGGCACAACAATGATTAATACTGCAGCTGTTCAAGGCTTGGATGTGCGATTCCCATTTGGCGGGGTGAAACAATCTGGAGTTGGAAGAGAGTATGGAGAAGAAGGATTAAAATCTTATGTAGAGACCCATGTAATTAATATCCCGAAAACACTTGAATTACCATATATTCCAGAGTAACAATTTCTTAGCAAGCATAGCATAGGCATGAAAAATAGAAAAAGGATGCTTTCTCTCAAAAGTATGCATCCTTTTTCTATTTGTTATTTAGTTCTATTCTTCCCTATCTCTATATCCTCGCCATCCACATCATCAATTACAGCGCCAATTTCTCCTTCTGTATATGTATCAGTAGCTTGTTCATGAGTAGTTGCCAAGCCAGAAGAAAGTTGGTCTTTTTTTTCATAATCACTTGGGTTATAGTAACGTCCTGCAAGTTCAGTACTTTGATCGGAATTCTGTTTTTTCATTTCAATCACTCCTTGTTTAAATTAATAGTACAGGTTTATTTTTTTCTTAATGCTAAAAATTACTCATGGAAGTTTTATACTTGTGAAAAATGGAATATAATATATCAATTATTACTATCTGTATGGGATTCTACCTAAGTATTTTATCCATTCAAAAATTCGCAATTGTTGACTTAGAGTTAATGTCAAATGCAGTTGCTGAAGAAGTCTTATTTAATGAAAAATATCAACAATAACCATTGGAGTGAAGAGAATGTCAAAGAAAATGAGGTACTAGACTAACCTAAATAAATGAGATGCATAAAATACCTTCTAAAATGGCACGATTAGACAAAAACTAATTCAGGGTGTTAAAAGTGGTCAGTTTACGAATAAGGAAATCATGCAGAAATATGGGATTAAAAATGTTTCTCAAATTAAAAAGTGAATGAAAGCTATCATGAAAATCAATTTCATAGATTCGACCAACTAATTGGAAAACAGTATTCATATGGGGGTATCACAGCAGCTATCTCTATTCGCTTCCTAACTAAAAGTTAAAAATAACAAAAAAAAGACGGGGGTCTAAAAATTAATGAACACATCCCATCTTAATTATCCTTGCTAAACTTCTAAACGAATTTAACTATCCTTTTACTGATTGATTTACTTTCTTTTAGACTTATTTTTGCCAATCTAAGATTTACAGCCTCTGGACTTATCCTTTTCTCCGTGAGATTTACAGCCTCTGGATTTATCCTTCTCTCCATGAGATTTACAGCCTCTGGATTTATCCTTCTCTCCATGAGATTTACAGCCTTTAGATTTATCCTTCTCACCATGAGATTTGCAGCCTTTAGATTTATCCTTCTCACCATGAGATTTGCAGCCTTTAGATTTATCCTTCTCACCATGAGATTTGCAGCCTTTAGATTTATCCTTCTCACCATGAGATTTGCAGCCTTTAGATTTATCCTTCTCACCATGAGATTTGCAGCCTTTAGATTTATCCTTCTCACCATGAGATTTGCAGCCTTTAGATTTATCCTTCTCACCATGAGATTTGCAGCCTTTAGATTTATCCTTCTCACCATGAGATTTGCAGCCTTTAGATTTATCCTTCTCACCATGAGATTTGCAGCCTTTAGATTTATCCTTCTCACCATGAGATTTGCAGCCTTTAGATTTATCCTTCTTGCCATGAGATTTGCAGCCTTTAGATATATCCTTCTTGCCATGGGATTTGCAGCCTTTAGATTTATCCTTCTTGCCATGAGATTTACAGCCTTTAGATTTATCCTTCTTGCCATGAGATTTGCAGCCTTTAGATTTATCCTTCTCGCCATGGGATTTTTTATTATTTGTTGTAGCTTCATCCTGTTCAATAGGATTGTTATTTAGAAAAATATCTAAGCCATTCACAATGGCTTGTTTTATGGCTTCTTTTACCAATAGATCTTCACTCAAGAATCCCCACCACTTTCAAAAAGTTTAATACATCTTATGCTTTAAATGAAAGTACTGTTTAGACTTTTGACTGCATTGCAAAGATTTATACTAGCCTTTTCTGCAACTTTAATAAAGATAGTACATATTTTATTTAATAAATAAATTGAGAGAAGGTTAGAATGATGAAAACATACAACATTTACATTCATCCTAATGATTATAAAAATCTGAGAAAAGATATCTGGAGTGATGACTATGTGTCCGGTTATCTCAAAGAAGGAAAGAATAAATATTTAATTGGAATATCTTATCGTGGTCATTCCACTAGAAATCATACAAAAAAATCTTACAGCATTGTTTTTCAAAATCCCTCTACTGTAAATGGTACACACGAAATTCATTTAAATGCGGAGTCTAAGGATCCTTCTTTAATACGCAGTAAACTTTCTTTGGATTTCTTCAACAGCATTGGTGTTCTTTCCCCACAGACTCAGCATGTTCTCTTGACTATTAACGGTCAATACAGAGGAATATACCTACAGATAGAGTCCCTTGATGAATACTTGTTGAGAAAGAGAAATCTAGCAGATGGAGACATCTTGTATGCCACAGATGACGATGCCAATTTTTCATTATTAACAGTTGAGGGAAAACCAAAAAAAGAGATACTTCAGGGATACACTCCCAAATATCAAATAGGTAATAGCAATCAATTATTCTCAGATCTTTTATTTAAAATCAACACATTACTAAATCTTGAGTTTGAACAAATAATTCCTAAAATGCTGGATATCGAAAAATATCTAAAATGGCTTGCAGGAGTTGTCTGTATACAACATTTTGATGGATTTGATCATAACTATGCAATATACTTCAATAGTTCAACCAATTTATTTGAGATATCTCCGTGGGATTGCGATGGAACATGGGGTAGAAATAGACATGGAAAAGTGTTAAATTACGATGTTGTACCTATAGAAGGATATAACACACTTTCTGCGAGGCTCATTCATATCCCAGCATTTAGAAAAATCTATAAGAATATATTAGAGGAAATATTAAATGATTCCTTCACTGCTAAAACACAATCTCCTATTATCGAAGAACTATTTACCAAAATAAAACCTCAAATAGAAAAAGACCCCTTTTCATCGCGTCTTGCATCTTTTTTTGATAAGGAAAAACAATTTATTCTCTCCTATATCCAAAACAGAAACAGGTACTTATCTAATCAGTTAAAAAATCTGACTTAATGCCGTGGAATTTTAGCGGTTTTTTTTCGGGAATTTCATTTCCATTTTCACTTATTATTTTTAGCTAAATGCTGTTTTTATCCATAAAATAGGCAATTGCAATAGTACAATATCTTTCCTGCACACATATACATACAGGGAAAACATCATTAGGAGGGAAATGGGAGAATGAATGTTGAATTATTACAAACATTAGTAGGAAAAGTTGTAAAGATTGATAGAGGTGGCCCCAATTCTAAAGTTGGATTGCTGCTTGCAGTAGGAGATGATTTTCTAACAATCTTAATTGAAAATGATGGGATCGTATATTATAAATTACATCATATAAAGAGTATTACCGAAAATGCAAAGAAAGGACTTCCTTTTGAACTTGTAATCCCTGAAAGTTTTGAATATAAGGAAGCTTCAACTTTTGCAGAAATACTTGATTCACTTGAATACTACTGGGTCAAAATTAATCGCGGCGGCAAAGATAGTATTGAAGGAGTTTTAGAAGCCATCAACAGTGATTATGTTACAGTTGTTTCAAATGAAGAAATTATTAGACTGTCTTTGTTCCATATCCACAATATTAGCTATGGGGCAGTAGTTGAAAAGCCTGAGAAAGAAAAGGAAGAGAAGGAAGAGAAGCAAGAAGAACAAAAAGAAGAAAAGATAGACTAAAATGGATAATCATCTCATAAGGGTTGATCTCAAAAGGATTATTAATTGTTAGAAAGTTATAACGGAACTTTTTTAACTTTTCATTTTTCATCTTTTAGAGAAGACCCTTTTGAGATTTCCTAATAGGGTGAGGAGGTTATGCAATGAAGGAGCTTAGTTTTTCCCAGGCTCTAGAACAATTAAAGGGTTATAAGATTAGGATTTTTTTGAATAGCACACGAACTATAGTTGGAATTTTGCTTGATGTGAAAGAGGACCATATTGTATTACAATTAGACGATAAGATATTTTATTTTGCCTATGATCAAATTCACGCCATTACAAAAAATGCAAAAAATATTTCTCCACAAACCTCTTTATTATCTCACGAAAATAAGAAAAGTTTGCTTGATTTGCTGTACGATTTTAAATATAGCTGGATAACAATTCAAAGCATTAACAACCAGCTTTTTGTTGGGCTATTAAGCCAAATAACTGAAGACTATGTCATGCTCTTAAATGAGGATGACCAAATCTATATACAAAGATCCTTTATTGTCGGTATCTATAATGGAATCTATAATGAGAATGAATCTACCCTTTCAGACAGTAGTAATCTATCAGCAGAAAGCCCAATTTCCAACGAAGAAGTTCATGATGAGAAAGACAACGCTAAAAAGGAAGAAAAGGAATCTCTCCATGTAATAAACCATATACCAGCCATTGAGCAAAAGGAAGATATTCAGGCAAAAGACTATATTGAACATAAAGACGATAAAGATCTCCCTTTGACAAACAATCAATCTCCCCAATTCCAAATTCTCGAAGAAGAGATTATACATGTGAAAGATAACGATGTTGTGGAAGACAATCAATCACAGTATTTGATGGATAATACACCAGCACATAACCTGATTCGCAAAGAAGATAATGATAATGAGAAAAATATTGCAACCCAGGAAGCTGTTTCTTTTCCTGAAAGTTTAAGTTTCCCCAATATTACAGACACATCTTCATCATCTACTAGCAATGATACTATTAATGAATTGTACGCTGCTTCAAGAGATAAGGAAACTGTTACCAATTATAATGCGAATCCCTTTATAAATTTGATTTCAGATAGCAAATTAGAAAATCCCATTTTAACTATTAATCAGGAAGCAGCTATAGATCCTGATACTCATTACCAATCGGAAAATGGTGGGTATGATGATTCTTCAACCATAAAAGATTTTAGCAAGCCAGCTATAGAAAAAGCCCCATTAGAAAATGCTAAGAGAAAAAACTATAGCAGTATTCCAAAAATGGAAATGGCTCCTGGCTATATCAGCCACCCATTAAATGAATTGGGTAGACTTTATAATTGTAAAAATAAGAAAAAAAATAAAAAAACAAAACTTACCTCTGGAACAAAAAAAAACGTCAAACCAGTCGAAACTAATGAAAAAAATTTAGACCCTATAGAGCAGAATTTTCTATTAGAAAAACAATATTATTCTCTAATGAAACATGCTGAGTATATGTATAAAAAATTAAGAAATGAACGATTAAAGAAGTAATTCTCAAGAGTCACCTTTATATTATCTTAGTTTTTCGCTCTTATCAATCCGGCTGAAAATTAGAAAATCCTCAAACCGTTTGAAGGATTCCAATCATCGCTATCCAAGACAATTCCAGAATGCATTTGGTTATCTTTAAAAAAAAGAGTACTAATAGTGATTAAGATAATAGGTACTCTCTGATATGAGCACAATGTAAAGGAGCTAAATCAATGAATAATTTCAAGGATTTAATTGACGAAGAAGTTGATATCGAGATTTCCGGAAAAGCTTATTTCTCTGGTATTTTAATAGATAATGGTTTAGACATTCTAGTGCTGTACAATGGGCGGAAATACATGTATATCCCATTACTACACCTTCATAATATAAAAAAAAGAAATAATTCAGAGGATTCACTTGAGAAGCCTTATTCTGAAATGCCATTTCTGGAGGAGTCAGAACCAATATCTTTTCGAAAAATATTAATGAATGCAAAAGGTCAATTTATTGAACTATGTGTTACAGGAAATAGGTCTATACACGGTTATATCACTAGTGTTTTAAATGACTATATCGTATTTTACTCTCCTGTGTTTAAAACCGTTTTTCTATCTATGCAGCACATAAAGTGGCTTATACCATATAGTACAAATCTAACCCCTTACACACTAAGCAATACCGATTTACCTGTTGTTCCTTCTACTATTCCACTAGCTCGTACTTTTGAAGAGCAATTGAAAAAATATATCGGCCATTTGCTTGTTTTTGATTTAGGTGAGAATCCAAATAAGGTTGGTTTAATACAAAACATTTCAAACAATATTGTGGAACTAGTTAATGCAGAGGCAAATATAGTTTTCTGGAAACTTTCCCATATAAAATCTGTTCATTTGCCATAACATATCATTAAAGTAAGATATTATATCTGGTTAAAAGGCATTAAATCTTTATCAAAAAGTTAATGCCTTTAGTTATATTCTTTTTTAAGTGCTTTTGGATAGAGCGCTATGTTTTCAAGTACAATCTCAAAGAAGCATTCTATTAGTAAAAAAATAGTTCTATCCACATATAAAGAAGGGCTAGTGTAAACAATACAGTTGCTGGAATTACAAGAATGGTAACTTTAAGATATTGCCCCCAAGATATATTTACTTTATTCCGCTTTAAGATGTGCATCCAAATCAAAGTAGCTAATGTTCCAGAGGGAATCAACAATGATCCTATATCGCTTCCAATGATATTTGCTAAATATAAAGTCTTTAGAACGACAGGCTCTAAATTCATTTCAGTTAATGTAAATGTTCCAATCATTAAGGCGGGATGATTATTAAATATATTCGACATTACAGACAAGAGTAATCCCATTGTTATACTTCCTTTAAACAAATGCTCCCCCATGGTTGGTTCAACCAATTGAACTAAGAAACCTGTTAGTCCAATGTTATGGAGTCCATAGACAACAATATACATAGAATAAGCAAAGAGAAAAATATCCCAAGGTGTTTTTTTCAACATATCATTTGGAGTTACTTTCAAGTAAATCCATCGCCAGCTTAACAGAAGAAGAGAACTAGTTACGGCAACAATGGAGATGGGGATATGATAATAAGAGGCTACAAATAGAAGAATTCTTACCATAAAAATGAACACAAATACACCAACCATTAGTTTTGTTTGTCGCTTTGTTTCTTCTGTATTTGGATCTGAAAGTAATGGATGCAAGGAAGAGATATGTCTATAATCTATATTCTTGGTAACAAGTGGTATTTTTTTAGGCAGTTGTCGATAAAATACTCCCAGCAACATAAAATAGAGGAATGCTAAACCAATTATTCCTGGGACAAACATCATAGCAGTTTGCATATAAAGATCCAAACCAATTATTTTTAAAGAGATTAAATTAACAATATTACTTACACCTATAGGAACACTAGAAGCAGTTGCAATAAGTGCTCCACTAATTAAATAAGGAAATTTTTCCTTTTGCTTCATACCAATTTTTCTAAACAGCATCAGTAGAACAGGTGTAGTTATTATGATACTTCCATCGTTATTGAGAAATAGTGTCATAAGAAAGCAAAGAAGGTTAGTCAGCCAAAAGAGTTTTTTTCCAGATCCCTTTGCGGCTTTTAATAATCGGGTAGCAGCCCAATGGAAAAAACCAATGCTTTCCATTGTTAATGCCATAACCATTGTAGCAATGATAGTTATAGCTGCCTCAGTAACCTTTGAGCCAATATCTGCTAGATCAGAAAATGTTACACTTCCACTAATTAAGATTAACACGGCACCAATGGTTGCTGCAGTTGCTTCGTTCATTCCCTTAGGACGCCAAAAGATCAAAATCATCGTAGTTAGGAATGAAGCAATGGTAAATATTGATGCAAAATCAGTCACTTATCGCACCTCCAAGATACTGAACTATGAATCATAATTTCACGCTCCTTCATTTATCTTTTATCGATGCCTGTACTATATATATACGTTAACTACATCAGACTGCTATAAACAATAATCTATTTATGATAAAATCAGCTAGTATCTCTGCAAGATATATAACTTATTAAGATAGTTGCACGTATTTCATAGAGGCCAATGATACAATTCTTTACTATAAAAGAAGACTGCATATACCCTGGATCAGACAGAGTCTGCAGTCAAGTTTTACCATATAACTAAAAAAAGGAATGAAATATATTATATTAATTATAACAACATGATTCTCTACACAAAGTCATTTTAAGGGCATCCGATTATTTCATTTTTAATAGGAATTATAGGTCTGTTATAATAACAATCATTTCTTACAACAATCTCTCCTACAAAAAAAGAACTTGAAATCTCAAGCTCTTTCGATTTATTATTATTTCAATTTCCCACTAAGAAATGCTTTTGTACGGGCAGATTTGGGGATTGAGAATAGACTTTCTGGTGGACCTGATTCTTCGATTACTCCATTGTCCATGAAAACCACTTTGTTTGCCACTTCCTTGGCAAATCCCATTTCGTGTGTGACGACAATCATGGTCATTTTTTCTTTTGCTAAACCTTTCATCACTGCTAAGACTTCCCCTGTTAGTTCGGGATCTAAAGCGGAGGTAGGTTCATCAAACAGTAGAATTTCTGGTTCCATCATTAATGCTCGAGCAATTGCCACACGTTGCTTTTGTCCTCCAGATAGTTTGGCAGGATAGACATTAGCAAAATTAGATAGACCAATTTTTTCGAGGATTGTCATACTTCTTTCTTGAAGGGAAGAAGCAGATTCTTTCTTCACTAATTTTGGTGCAAGCTGAATATTGTCTATTACAGTAAGATGTGGAAATAGATTAAAATGCTGAAAAACCATTCCCATTCTTGCAGTAATTTGTTTGACTTTTTGCTGCGGAGCATATATTCCATCTTTCACTAACTCGTCTCCAGAAACACGAATCGTTCCTCCATCGATTTTTTCTAAATCGACAAGACAACGGAGCATTGTGCTTTTACCAGAACCAGAGGGACCAATAACAGCCACAACATCATTGTTATCGACATCAAAGGTTATCCCCTTCAATACTTCGACCTTATCGTATGATTTTTTTATATTCTCTATTTCAATGATTGCCATAAGTATCCGTCCTTCTTATTCAAATTTAAATCTGCGCTCCAGCCATTTAAATAATGCTGTTAATAGCAGGGTCATGATAAGATAAATAATCCCAGCAATAAAAAAGGGCATAATCGTAAAATCTCGGTTTACCGCCGTTTGGGCAAAGTGCAGTAACTCGGGTACAGCAACAGCATACAGCAAGGCTGTATCCTTCACTAATGTGACAGATTCATTTGCCACAGCAGGAAGGGCAATTCGAAACATTTGTGGTAAAACAACCCGTGTGGTTGTTTGCCATTTACTTAAACCAAGCACTTGAGAAGCTTCATACTGACCTTTATCAATTGCAAGCAGACCTCCGCGGAAAATTTCGGCAAAATAGGCTGCATAATTCAAAATAAATCCTAAAGAGGCAGCGACAAAACGATCTAGGACTAAATATTCTCCTATTCCTGGAATCATTGGTAACCCAAAGCATATAAACAATAATTGCAGTAAGAGCGGGGTACCGCGCATGATGTAAACATAACAGCTTGCCAGCCATGCAATTGGCTTGATGGTAGATCGGATTGCGAGTGTTAATAGGAAACCTAATGGAATGGACACTACAATAGCAATAAGAAATAAAAGAACGGTTGCTTTGGCCCCTTCCAACATTGGTTTTAGTATCGATATAATATAATCAATTTCCATTTCTATTCCTCCAACAAAACAAAACAGGGTTTCGGAAAGAAATCCTGTTTTGTTTATGATTCATTTGCGATGTTACTTTAATACTTTATTTTCACCAAACCATTTTTCGGAAACTTCAGCGGCTGTGCCATCTTCATTCATCTCATCAAGTGCTTTTTGAAGCTTCTCTAATAATGCTTCGTTCCCTTTTTTAACCCCAATTCCGTATTCTTCTGGGGCAAGTGATTCATCAAGGATTTTAAAGGAATCTTGTTCTTTTGTCATATAGTAATCAATAACAATTTCATCTATGACAACTGCATCTAAACGACCAGATTTCAGATCATTTAATGCTAATACGTTATCGGAAAACTCGGTAACTTCCTTAATTTTTGATTTAATAGGACTACCATTTAATGCATCGGATGCAGAAGAAAGAGATTGGAGACCAACAACTTTTCCTTCTAAATCATCTAATTTGGTTATTTTTGAGTCCGCTAATGTTACGACAACTTGTGCATTTTTTAGATAAGGCTTTGTGAAAAGAACTTTTTCTTTTCGTTCATCTGTAATAGTATAGCCATTCCAAATTAAGTCAATCCGGCCGCTGCTTAATTCTGATTCCTTTGTTTTCCAATCAATTGGTTGAAATTCAACTGACATATTCATTTTTTTAGCTGCAGCTTTTGCATAATCAATATCGAAGCCGACAATTTCATTATTGTCATCCCTAAACCCCATTGGAGCGAATTTATCATCAATACCAATGACTAATGTATCTTCCTTATTATCTTTAGAATTGTTGGAACATGCCGTAAAAATGAAAAATACAGATGCCAAAATAACTAAATTAATTGCTAAACGTTTCATGTTGTGAAAGCCACCTTTATAAATTATGTTTTCAGTACAAAAAATCTATAAAACTAAAATCCTTTAGTTCGATAATATATTAGAGTGATAAACTAATGTATAAAATTTACCATACCAAAAAAGAAGTTGTCAATAAAATAATTTAACATATTAGTAGAGTAAAGGATTTCGTGGTGAAATATGTAAAAAAAATTATGCGAGCTTTTTTTAATCTAATGGAAATTATAGAGATCAGATTTGAGGTTTAATAGAAGCAAAAGGAGGCAGTGAGGAATGGAGATATATGGGAAGGAGTAGGAGCAATTATTAAAGACTGTGATTGCTCCTACTCCTTTAAACGATTAATTACGTATCAATCAAGTTCAATTGTCGTCTTTTTCATAAAAGGGTGTATCTGTTATGTATTTTTTTGATGAAATAAGCTTATCATCTTTTAAAATATAAGGATGAGTCTCGTGCAAGGTAGTTTCTAAGACACTTGGCACTTTCCATTCTCCATAAGCACAAATTAATGGAAAGGAAACGTGGTTGGCAGCGTTATTAACTATTTTCTCAAAATTTCCGATTAAATGAAAAGGCTCTTCCATCGTTGCCCATTCTACATCGAAAGGGAATACTTTGATCTAGATAAGGCTGAACCATTTTATTAAAATAATCTGTAATAGCTGGTGGATGATAACTTCCACTTGAAAAATAAAAATCTAAGCTATTTACATAATGGATCTGTTTCAATTGCGAAGATGTAAGTTTGTATTTTAATTATTCGAATATCCTTTTGCAATTTCGATCATTGTCGATAAGGATTACATATTCTCTTGCTTCGATACCAGCATAAATAAAGCGCAGGACTTCTTCCATATAGTTTCGCATGCCTGTATAAAAGAAGAAAACATGTAATTTTTCTTTCCCTTCAAGAAACAGATTTTTTTATTTTCCAATTATGCACCTCTTTATTAAATAATAATTCTATTATAGAGTTTTTCCATGGAAAGATAACTAGTTAAATAAGGAAGAGAGTTAGATAAATAATACACTAAGAAAAATATAATTCCTAGTTGACTTATAAGAGAAATGAGTATAAATTAATAATAATAAATTTATTGAAAATATTTAATATTCCAATTGGAAGAATGCTGATCAGATAAACTGAAGGCTGTTACCTTAAATAAAGAGGGTAACAGCCTTTTTTATTGCAAAAGAGGGGGAGTTATTTTATGAAAAAACAGGTCAAATCATTTGTTAAGATGTTTACCATTCTCTTAGCTGCATCACTAGTACTCTCTGGATGCAGTGGCGAAAAAAGTAGTGGAGAAAATACTAATGCTTCTAAGATAGAACTATTGAATGTTTCCTATGATCCCACGAGAGAACTTTACCAAGAATATAACAAAGCATTCACAAGACATTGGAAAGAAAAAACCGGCCAGGATGTAGCGATACAACAATCTCATGGCGGATCTGGAAAGCAAGCTCGAGCAGTAATTGATGGTATCGAAGCTGATGTAGTTACACTAGCATTAGCAGGTGATATTGATGCGATTGTAAAGGAAAGAGGAGCTATTCCAGAAGATTGGCAAACAAAGTTTGAAAGTAATTCTACACCTTATACGTCAACTATTGTGTTTCTTGTCAGAAAGGGAAATCCCAAGAATATTATGGATTGGGATGATTTAATTAAAGCTGATGTCTCTGTTGTTACACCTAATCCTAAAACCTCCGGTGGAGCAAGGTGGAATTATCTAGCTGCATGGGCTTATGCTGCCAAACAGTTTAATGGCGATGAAGAGAAAATCAAAGCATTTATTAAAGCACTATTTCAAAATGTAGAAGTTCTTGATTCAGGAGCGCGAGATTCTACGAACACATTTGTTCAAAGAGGAATAGGTGATGTTTTAATAGCATGGGAAAATGAAGCGTATTTAGCAATTGATGAGTTAGGAAAAGAAAAGTTCGAAATTGTTAGTCCATCTCTTAGTATTTTAGCGGAGCCGCCAGTAGCGGTTGTCGAAGGAATTACAGAGAAAAAGGGAACAACAGAAGTTGCCAAAGAGTACCTTCAGTTTCTGTATAGTGAGGAAGGACAGGAAATTGCTGCAAAAAATTATTATCGTCCAAGGAATCCAGAAGTGTTAAAAAAATATGCAGATCAATTCGAAGAGATAGAATTAGTTACGATTGATGATGATTTCGGCGGCTGGACAAAGGCACAAGAAAAACATTTTAGTGATGGTGGGACATTTGATCAAATCTATATACCTTCTAATTAAGTGAACGAGAAAAAGGGCATTTTTATGAGAAACATATTTTTACATCATCATTCCCTTTAATACAGTTATATGGGAATGATGATGAATTTGTGTAAAACAATTTAATTTACAAGCTAAAGAGGTGAAGAAATGAGGAACGGAAAAAAACAAAAAAGAAGGATTAAAATGAATAATGCTCTTCCTGGCTTTGGTTTGTCCTTGGGATATACTATGCTCTATCTAAGTATATTGGTCATTTTGCCATTAACGATGATTTTCTTTAATACAACCAAAATGGGCTGGGAGAGGTTTTGGGATACGGTCCTAGATCCAAGGGTAGTTGCCTCCTATAAATTAAGCTTTGGAGCTTCTTTTACGGCTGCTTTAATAAATGTAGTATTTGGTGTGCTGCTTGCATGGGTATTAGTTCGCTATCCCTTTCCAGGCAAGAGAATGGTGGATGGATTAGTTGATTTGCCTTTTGCACTTCCAACTGCTGTGGCAGGGATTGCACTGACAACACTTTATGCTCCAAATGGATGGATAGGCAGTCTCCTTGGGTTTAAGGTTGCCTTTACGCCTATTGGGATAACTATTGCCTTAACCTTTATTGGATTGCCTTTTGTCGTTCGGATGGTTCAGCCAGTTTTGCAAAATTTAGATAAGGAGATAGAAGAGGCATCAGCAAGCCTTGGCGCATCACGGCTCCAGACATTTATTAAAGTAATAATTCCAGAGCTGCTGCCGGCAATTCTTGCAGGATTTACGCTGGCATTTGCACGATCGTTAGGAGAATATGGCTCTGTTGTTTTTATCGCGGGAAATATGCCGATGAAAACAGAAATTACGCCATTATTAATAATTACGAAACTGGAGCAGTATGACTATGCGGGTGCCACTGCGATTGCATCTGTCATGTTATTTATCTCCTTTATTTTGCTTTTCTGCATAAATCTATTACAGTGGTGGACAAATCGAAATATGACGCCAAATTAAGAAAGGAGGAGTGAAATATGGCAGGAAATGTGCGATTACAGCAAGTATCCACACCAATTCAAACTACATCAAATACTTCAGAGCCAAAATGGCTGCGTTGGGTACTCATTAGTGCTGCACTTTTATTCTTGGCCTTGTTTTTGTTACTACCTTTAGCGACTATTTTTATTCAAGCATTTGATCAAGGGGCTAAGCTATATCTTGCAGCAATTACTGAACCTGATGCTTTAGCTGCAATAAAGCTTACTTTATTGGTAGCAGTGATTGCAGTACCGTTAAATGCGATTTTCGGAGTTGCTGCAGCGTGGGCTGTATCAAAGTTCCATTTTAAAGGAAAGAATCTATTCATTACATTAATTGATCTACCTTTCGCCGTATCGCCAGTAATAGCTGGATTGGTATTCGTGCTGCTTTTTAGTACCCATGGTTTGTTTGGGGAATGGCTTTTATCCCATAATATAAAAATTATCTTTGCTGTTCCAGGTATTGTCCTTGCAACTGTTTTTGTTACCTTACCTTTTGTTGCAAGAGAATTAATTCCCTTAATGCAAGCACAAGGAACTTCAGAAGAAGAGGCATCACTGACACTCGGGGCAGGAGGCTGGAAAACGTTTTGGTATGTAACATTGCCGAATATAAAGTGGGGATTATTATATGGAGTTATTCTATGTAATGCAAGAGCAATCGGAGAATTTGGAGCTGTGTCTGTTGTCTCAGGCCATATTCGTGGATTGACAAATACCATGCCTCTGCATATAGAAATCTTGTATGGGGAGTATCGTTTTGCCGCTGCATTCGCAGTCGCAACCCTTATGTCTATATTAGCCATTATCACTTTAATTATTAAAAGCTTACTAGAGTGGAAGACCAAAAAAACAGCTTATGAATAATTAGTCATATGAGAGGAGGAAATAGGGATGAGTATTTTAATAAAAGATGTTTCCAAAGCATTTGGTTCTTTCCAAGCATTAAAGGATATACATTTAGAAATTAATTCAGGGGAATTAGTTGCCTTACTAGGTCCTTCAGGATCCGGAAAAACCTCTCTATTAAGAATTATTGCTGGATTGGAGACCGCGGATCAAGGAGTCATTTACTTTGGAGAAAATAATATGACGGAAATAAGCACAAAGGAGAGAAATGTTGGGTTTGTCTTTCAGCATTATGCTCTTTTTCGCCATATGACTGTTTTTGATAATATTGCTTATGGACTAAAGGTAAAACCAAGAAAAGACCGACCTGCAAAGCATGATATCGAATCAAAGGTAAATGAATTATTACAATTAGTGAAACTGGAAGAATTAAAAAACCGCTATCCTTCCCAATTATCTGGAGGCCAAAAGCAACGAGTCGCCTTAGCACGGGCATTGGCAGTGGAGCCTAAGGTGCTATTGCTGGATGAGCCGTTCGGTGCGTTAGATGCAAAGGTTAGAAAGGACTTAAGACGGTGGTTAAGGCGGCTACATGATGAGTTTCATATTACAAGTGTGTTTGTTACCCATGACCAAGAAGAGGCACTGGACGTCGCTGATCGAATAGTTGTTATGAATGAAGGGAAAATAGAGCAAATTGGTTCACCGGAAGAAGTGTATGAACACCCAAATAGTCCGTTTGTATATGACTTTCTCGGCAATGTAAACTTATTCTATGGCAGACTTGAAGCTGGAAAGCTTATTCAAGGAAAGAGTAGTTTTTCTGTTCCAGAGTGGAAGCATGAACATAACAAGCAAGCAATAGGATATGTTCGTCCCCATGATATTCATATAAGTAAAGAAGAACAAGGAGATGATTCAATTTTAGCCTCGATTCATCATATTCATATAGTCGGTCCGATTGTCCATTTAGAATTAAAGAGAGAGGATTCAGATGAATTTTTAGAAGCAGAAATTACAAAAGAAATGTATCGGTCACTTTCTATTCATTTAAAAGACCAGGTTTACGTGAAGCCCAATCAATTAAAAGTATTTATTCCAGAAGATTTCTCCATATAAAAACATACTAAGACATAAGTATTTCAATTAAATTTAATCCCGAACAATTATATGTGTACACTAAAAAAAATCGTATAATTGTTTGGGTTTTTTATTTATTTTAAGAAAGAAGGTTTGTGGTAATCGCCGCAGACTGAATACACTGCGCTTTCCGAGCGCAGTGTATTCAGTCTGCTCCATTTTATTTTCTTTTGAAAAAAATGCTAGAACTAAATAATCTTTAAAAACGGAGTGAAATGGAGCGGAGGACACTCAACTCCTGCGGGAAGTAGAGCAAAGCCTAAGACCCCACAGGCTTAGTTTGCTCACTGGCGCATAGAGTGTCTGTAGCGTAATGGAACGAATTGGTTTCCCTACTAATTTAGAGATTGTTCGTCTTTCTCCAATAATTATTTTGTTATGTCCCACTCTCCTTTTGGTTGTATGTGAAATTATCGTACTTTTTTCCATTTAAGAGAACCGCAGCCATTATGTGGATGTGTGCTGGGGTAAACTTTGTTTAATGTTTCTTTTAATTCAGGAATAGAGAGAGTTTGTAGCATTTCAGAGGAGAGACCGCTATTGCAAACAATCTTTTGGATCAATATATTTTTAACGGTTTTCGATTTATCATAGTAAACCATTTTACTTCCTCCTATTAATAAGTGAATTTGAGTGCACTAGAATAATAATTATTAAGTTTGCCGAAGCTTTCTTTTATTATACAACAAATAATTGACTATTCATAGTGGTTAAGAAGGAATTGAAATAAACAATCATATTTTTTTGTATGGCAAAATTTCTATTGAGGCGAGGGGAACCATTCGTTATAATAGGGCAAAAGGATGAGAAGATTGAGAATTTTGAGTTTTTTAGTATAGAAAAAGAGGTGTCTTAATGGGGAATTATCAAATAATATTATTTGACTTAGATGGTACGATTTCAGATCCTAAAGAAGGAATAACAAAATCTATTCAATATGCACTACAAAAGCTTGGAAAGAAAGAATCTGATTTACGTAAACTAGAAAGATTTATTGGACCACCTCTACAAGAATCATTTATGGAATATTATGGTTATAATCAAGAAATAACGGATCAAGCGATTTCCTATTATAGAGAGAGGTTTACGCAGTTAGGAATGTATGAAAATGAACTATATCCTGAAATTATTCCATTACTTGAAAGCTTAAGAGCAAAAGGCTGTATTATGATTGTGGCAACTTCAAAACCAACTATATTCGCAGAAAAGATTTTGAAGTATTTTCAAATAGAAACGTACTTTACCCACATAATTGGAAGTAATCTGGATGGCACTAGATCATCGAAAACAGAAATAATTCAATACATATTAGAATTGTATCCTGCGTATAAGCCTGAAGAGTTTGTGATGATAGGAGATCGGGAACATGATATTATTGGAGCGAACAATGCAGGAATAGATTCAATCGGTGTTACTTACGGCTATGGGTCCTATGACGAGCTGAACAAAGTAAAGGCAACATTTATTGCAGGCAGTATTTCTTCCTTAAAGGGTATCTTAATAGATAGGAAGCGAAAAGAGCGGATAAGGCTTGTGACAGAAGAAGATGCTCCGATTGTTCATAGACTAATGCTAGAAGCATTTGAAGATTACCGTTATAGCGAGGTACCTTCTAGTGCGCTAACGGAACCAGCTGACAAATTCCTTTATGCTCTTAAAAATGGAACAGAGCAAGCAATCATATGTTGGATAGATGATGTTCCCCTTGGTTCTTCTCGTCTGCAGCTTCAAGATGATTCTCTCTATTTTTCCAGACTTTCTGTCATTCCGTCAGCAAGAGGGAAAGGAATAGCTAAAAAACTGCTAGCTTGGATAGAAGAATATGCCATCCAAAATGGCAAGCAGAAAGTAGTGTGTAAAGTAAGAGCGAATGTCCTAAAAAATATCCAATTATACGAAAAAATAGGATTTGTCATCACAAAAGAAGAGACAGCTCCTAATCCTAATGGGCTGTCCGTCAAAGCGGTAACGATGGAAAAAAGGATAAAAAAAATCACTCCAACCAAAATATAATTTTTCTTTAAAAGGCTATTCTCTATGGAAGAGAATAGCTCAGACTGTAGACAAACTCCTGTATTTTGGAAATAGAAGTTTGAGTAAAGTATATTTATTAATCTCTTTGAATTTAGACGTTACTTTCCGCTCCGGGGGTTCGCTTTCCGTGGGGCTCGCGCTGAGCCGCTTCGGCTTACAGCTGCAGGGTCTCAGACTGTCTCGCTAATCCCACAGGAGCATTCCTGTGGGATTAGTTTCTGTGGTATTGCACAAAAAAAGATCCTCCTTTATGATGCTTATATTGAGACCAATCAACACAGCGTCAGAAGGAGAATCTATTATGAATAATACCCGTAATCACCGTTTAAATCAAGTGTCTACTTCCACTTTAATCATTGGAATTGACATTGCTAAAAATACACACTATGCATGTGCGGTGGACGATCGAGGGGTTGAGTTAAGTACCTCTTTTTCTATCCACCAGTCTCATCATGGTTTTCATCAATTTTATCTCAAGCTTCAAAATCTAAAGGCAATTCATCAAAAGGATGATTTATTGATTGGATTCGAGCCTACTGGGCACTATTGGATGAATTTAGCTGCTTTTCTTACCCAAAATGATATTCGTTTTGTCATGGTCAATCCTCTACATGTGAATCGTTCCAAGGAGTTGGATGATAACTTACAAACGAAGAATGATAAGAAGGATGCGAGAGTCATTGCTAAACTAATAACCAATGGATACTTTAGTGATCCTCGTCAAATAGAAGGAATAGAAGCAGAGCTTAGAGAAGGTTCCTCTATTCGGTGGAATCTGAAAAAGGACATTTCGAAAGTGAAGAATCGTATCATTCGCTGGACGGATCGTTACTTTCCTGAATTTAAAGTAGCATTTAAAGATTTAGGGCTGAATGCATGTGCCATATTAAAACATACCCCTTTACCAGTAGACTTAATGGAAAAAGAAATCGAGGAGTTAGTCCTTTTATACTTGGAAAAGGAAAAACTAAAGTATCCAGCAAGACCTAAAATAGCACAACTAAAGAGAGTGGCGGTACAATCTATTGGATTAACAGAAGGCTCCAATATGGCTCGTATAGAAATTTACTCTTTAATTACTCAATACGAACTTCTGACAAAGCAATTAGAACAGGTAAATGAAAGTTTAAAGACACTAGCAGAGCAACAAGCGGAATATCATTATTTATTATCAATCCCTGGCATTGGGGAAACTACCGTTATAGATTTACTAGCAGAAGTGGGTTCTCTCAAGCATTATAAACATCCACGCCAACTTATTAAATTAGCGGGATTAACCTTACGAGAGAACTCTTCTGGAAAGATGATTGGACAAAAGCGAATCTCCAAAAGAGGGAGAAGAAAGCTGCGAGCCCTTCTCTATCGTGCTGTCTTGCCTTTGATTAGAAATAATGAAACCTTTTATGATTTATATCAGTATTATATCTCTAGAAAAGAAAACCCTTTGAAGAAGAAAGAAGCATTAGTCGTTCTATGTAATAAAATGTTAAAGATTTTTCATGGACTTTGTCAGCAAGAAGTACTGTTTGATAAGGAGCGAATGAGACAAGATCTCTCTATCCTCCAACCCAAATAAAAATCTATAAGACGGTTATATTCAAAAAGATGACAGGAAAGCTGGCTTTTAGAGAGACTTACGACTTAGAGTCCATACAGGAGCATGATGCCAGCCTCTGCCTTATGATGAGACCAAACGAAGGAATGTAAGCGCGCGACGCTAAGAGACATGGGAGGGTACGTCCTCATAAGAAGAGTAGAGATACCGGATGCATCTAATAGTGTATATTTGTCAATAAATCCCTATTGGCTCTAGCGTCGCGTCCACTTACTTACCAAATATTATAATTAATGGAATAGTTAGTTAAAATATGATTCAAAGAGTTTTCCTAAAAAAATATTGGACTAAAAAAATAACGCTGTAAACGTTGGTATATCAACTTTCCTCGAGGGAGTCTCACCCCCTCCACTCCAAGCAACGCATGAAAATGCATTTTTACTTCTCCAATATCTTTTTGTCGACAAGCTGGGCTATTCTCTATGGAAGAGAATAGCTTTTATTTTGCCATTATCCACTCATATCTTAAAAAATAATATTTCCAAGATTGAAACATTACCATATAATGAATAAATATACTGAAAATTCCGCCTACAATAAAAAGAGGGGAATAGACATAAGGAGGACAAAATGAAATATAAATTTGCTAATCGAATAGAAAGAGTAAAGCCATCAGCTATCCGCGAATTATTAAGATTAGGGGGAGATCCAGCTATTATTTCATTTGGGGGCGGATATCCAGACCCGGAAATTTTTCCTATTGAAAAATTAAGGAAGGTGTATGATCAGGTTTTGCAGGAAGAAGGAAAGTTAGCGCTTCAATACACA
This sequence comes from Niallia sp. FSL M8-0099, assembly GCF_038006945.1. Taxonomy (NCBI): domain Bacteria; kingdom Bacillati; phylum Bacillota; class Bacilli; order Caryophanales; family Bacillaceae; genus Niallia; species Niallia sp. FSL M8-0099. Next base: position 426,201 of record NZ_JBBOWF010000002.1, on the reverse strand, counting down.
GGGACAGAGGGGCTAATGTCATTAAGAGAAAAGCTTGTAAGTCGAGTAAAAACGATTGGGATAAGCTGTAGTGTTGATAATCTTTTTATTATTCAAGGAGGTCAGCAAGGTTTAGACCTTACAGCTAAAGCATTTATCGATAGAGGAGATATCATAATTACAGAGAATCCGACTTTTCTAGGAGCACTTGCTGCGTTTAACCCATATGAACCGGAATATGTAGGTGTTTCGATGGATGAAAATGGGATGCGTATGGACGAGCTTGAAGCGGCATTACAGAAGCATCCCAATGCCAAGCTTATCTATACGGTTCCTGAATTTCAGAATCCTACAGGTGTGACAATGAGCTTAGAGAGAAGAAAGGCCCTAGTAAGCTTAGCCAATAAATATAATGTGGTTATCGTAGAGGATAGTCCATATCGGGAAATACGTTATGAAGGGAAGGATTTGCCTGCGATTAAAAGTTTTGATACAGAGGGAAGAGTGATTCATATTGGCAGCTTCTCAAAAATTCTTAGTCCAGGTCTCCGCCTAGGTTGGTTAATTGCTAATCGTGATTTAGCAGAAAAACTAAGCCTATTAAAAATGGCTTCAGATACACAAAATTCTACCTTAAATATGTATGTAGTGAACCGATTTATGGACATGTATGATTTAGATGAACATATTGCCCATATTCGTGAAACGTATAAACAGAAAAAAGAAGTAATGTTCCAAACCTTACGCGATACTTTTCCTAATAGTATTACCTATACAAATCCACAGGGAGGATTGTTTACATGGCTTACTTTTCCACAGCATATCGATACAAAAATACTCATGCAGGAACACAGTTTACCAATCGCTAAGGTTGCCTATGTTCCTGGAGAGAGTTTTTTCCCTAATAAGCAAGAGAAAAATCATTGCCGAATAAATTATTCTTATATGTCAGAAGAAAAGATTATAAAGGGAATTACAAATTTGGGGGAAATAGTCAAGGACGTTTGTTAGAACTCTTAAATAACATAAGTACAAGTTAGTTACTTTTAATAACGTTTTGAATAATAGTAAGTGTTTTTGCTTGCAATTAAATAATCTCAGTATTAGGATAAAAAATGTAATAATATTTTAAAAATTTGGAGGTTGGATGATGAAAATTGGAATTATCTTAGGCAGCACTCGTCAAGGAAGAGTAAGTCCACAAGTTGGGGCATGGGTAAAGGAAATTGCTGACAAGCGTGGCGATGCCGAATATGAAATCGTTGATATTGCCGAATTTAACTTACCATTTTTAGGTGCAGCTGAAGGACAAGAGAATGTTGCAGCATGGAATGAAAAGTTAGCAAGCCTGGATGGCTTCGTATTTGTTGTAGCGGAATATAATCACAGTATTTCTGGCGCATTAAAAAATGCATTAGATTCTGCAAGAGAAGCATGGAATAATAAAGCAGCAGGAATCGTAAGTTATGGATCCACAGGTGGTGCACGTGCAGCAGAACACTTAAGAGGAATTCTGGGCGAATTACATATTGCAGATGTTCGCGTTCATCCTACCCTTTCACTATTTACAGATTTTGAGAACTTTACAACCTTTAAACCAGCACCTCTACATTTAGAAAATATGAATGCGATGCTTGACCAAGTAGTCGCTTGGAGCACTGCATTAAAAACCATTCGTGGATAATGCAGTACAGAGAGTAAGCCTTTTAAAGATTACTCTCTTTTTTGAGAAATATCGAAGAGATAAAGCCTTGTAAAATTTTTTAGAAGTCATTTTAAGAATAAGACAAATGGGTAATATTATAGAAGAAAAAATTTTTTACTGGAGGAAAAAATGAGTGCATTTTTAGAAGCAATAAAAAATCGTCGTTCCTATTATGGTATAAGCAAAGAAGCTGTTGTGTCGGATGAAAAAATCCAAGAAATAGTAAATGAAGCTGTGCTACATACGCCTTCTTCTTTTAATTCTCAAAGTTCAAGAGTAGTGGTTTTATTACAGGAACAGCATGATAAACTATGGGATATGACAGCAAGTGAGTTAGAAAAAATTGTTCCTGCTGAGAATTTCTCTTCTACAAAAGAAAAAATAAATTCTTTTAAAGCAGGATATGGAACGATTTTGTTCTTCGAAGATCAGGAAGTGATAGAAGGACTACAAAAACAATTTGCCCTATATGCTGAGAATTTTCCTGTTTGGGCTAATCAAACAAATGCTATGCATCAATTAGTCATTTGGACTGCTCTGGAGGAAGTGGGATTCGGAGCTTCTTTACAACACTACAATCCACTTATTGATGAGGCAGTACAAGGAGAATGGTCGATACCCTCTTCTTGGAAGCTTGTTGCCCAAATACCATTCGGCAAGCCAATAGCAGAACCAGGAGAAAAAGAATTCAAACCATTAGAGGATCGCGTGAAAATATATAAATAAACAAGATAACCAGAAGGACTCCTGTAACAGGGGTTTTTCTATTAGTAAGAGATGGGCAGCATTACCTAAAGCAAAATAGAAGTAATATTTCTGTTGGTGTGATAGGATTATAGGATCATTATGAAGAAGGTGAAATGATGAAAATTGAAGTATGGTCAGACTTTGTGTGTCCATTTTGTTATATAGGAAAACGCCGTTTAGAGATTGCCTTAGAGCAATTTCCTTATAAAGATCAAGTGGAAGTAGAATTTAAGAGCTTTGAATTAGATCCAAATGCTGAAGTTTACAGTGGTAAAAGTATTCATGAAGTACTTGCTGGTAAATACAGAATGAGTATTGAAGAAGCAAAAAATGCTAATAACAATGTAGGAAGTCAAGCTGCAAGCACAGGCTTGAAATATGATTTTGATAATATGAAACCTACCAATACATTTGATGCCCATCGACTAACAAAGTATGCGAAAACGGTTGGAAAAGATAAAGAGCTAACCGAGCAGTTATTGCATGCCTACTTTACAGAAGGAAAACTAATAAGTGATCCAGATACTTTGGTGGAAATAGGGAAATCAGTAGGGTTGGAAGAGGAAGCACTAAGACAAGTATTGGCTGATTCCACAAGCTTTGCTAATGATGTCCGAATAGACGAAGCGCTTGCTAGCCAAATCGGCGTAACTGGTGTCCCATTCTTTGTAATCAATCAAAAATACTCTGTTTCTGGTGCGCAGCCTACAGAGACTTTCAAACGTGTGCTTGAACAAGTGTGGCAGGAAGACCATCCAGCCCCTAAATTTCAAGATCTTTCAGGAACTGATGCAGAAGGTGCTATTTGTACAGATGAAGGCTGCGAAATTCCGAAGAAATAACCAATATTCGATAAGAATAAATAAAAAAGAGCAAGGGATAGTCGCATGAGAGATGGCTATCTCTCTTTGTTATTTTTTTGAAAGCGTTTTTAAAAAAGTATACGATTTATAAGAAAATGTACTATACTATAAATAGATATACTAAGGGTTGGTTTTTAAAGTATAGACTTTTAAAGATAAATGTTTATAATTAAAATAACAAATAACATATTTAGAATTATTTCTTCTTAATTAAGGTGGCTCGTGTATGAACAAGTATGAAGCAATTGCAGTCGAAGTAAAACGTCGAATTAAAGAAAATTATTACCCATTGGATCATCCAATACCGGATGAAATATCATTATCTAAAGAGTTTTCTTGCAGTAGAATGACAATGAAAAGAGCATTGGACAAACTAGTGATGGAAGGGCTGCTCTATCGAAAAAGAGGGCATGGAACCTTTATAGTTCAATCCGCTTTGCATGCTAGCAGAGTAAATGTGTTAACAAATGAAATAACTGGACTTTCCAAGCTATTGGATGGCGAAAAGATTGAAAGCAAAATTATTAAATTTGAAGTCCATTTTCCTTCCGAGGAGGTTGCAGCCCACTTAGCGATAGATATTAAAACACCTGTATATTATTTAATCCGATTAAGATCTGTAAAAAGTGAACCATATGTTTTAGAAATTACTTATATGCCAACGACAGTTATTTCGGGATTAAATGATGCAGTGTTATATGGATCGGTTTATGAGCATATTACCAAAACATTAGGGTTAACCATAGCTGGTTCCCATCGAAAAATAAGAGCATGTAAATCAACAGAATTGGACCATGAACATCTGGAATGTGAATTAAATGATCCAATTCTAGAAGTAGAGCATGTAGGATATTTAAACAATGGCGTTCCATTTGAGTATTCCTTTTCCCGTCACCGCTATGACAAATTTGAAGTAACAACTGTAAATTTAAAAAGATAAATTGGTGGCTCAACACTATAGGGAAAATTCATTTAGTCTGTTTTTATATCATTGGATACAAACAAGGTGGAATGACGAAATCTTTTTCCTTAACTAATTAAATGAGAGATTGATTGTCTTTAATCAAAAAAGTAGTTATCCTTCGATGTGATAACTGCTTTTTTGTTCAAGTATGAAAAAAACAATTTGCATTAACGTTACGTTAATCTTTTATGATGGAATAGTCAGGAGATGAAAAGATGGAATATACCGTACAGTCATTAGGAAAGTTAGCTGGAGTAAGCACACGAACATTACGCTATTATGATGAAATTGATCTTCTCAAGCCGGCGAGAATCAATTCATCAGGATATCGGATTTATGGACCAAATGAAGTAGATAGGTTACAGCAAATTCTTTTTTACCGCGAATTAGATGTTCCATTAGAAACAATAAAAAAAATGATGGCTTCTCCTTCTTTTGACGTCAAAGAAGCGTTAAAGGAGCATCACGAAAAACTTCTGGCAAAGCATAAACAGTTAATACAATTGATTGAAAATGTTGAGAAAACGATGAAAACATTAGAAGGGAGTATGACAATGTCTGATAAAGAAAAGTTCGAGGGCTTTAAGAATAAGCTGATTTCTGATAATGAAGCAAAGTATGGGAAAGAACTGCGAGAAAAGTATGGCGAAAAAATTATCGACCAATCTAATGCGAAACTAATGAATATGTCTGAAGAGGATTACCGCAATATGATAGAGATAGAAAATAAGCTTTTTTCCACTCTTAAAGAAGCGCTAAAAGAAGGTAATCCTGCTGGGAAAGCTGCTCAGAATGCTGCTGATTTACATCGCCAATGGCTAACCTTCAATTGGCCAGAATACAAGAAAGAGGCACATGCAGGACTTGCTGATATGTATATTGCTGATGAACGATTTACGGCATATTATGATAAGGTGCAAGTAGGGACGACAGCGTTTTTACGCGAAGCTATTTTAATTTATACCGGTATGGATTCTGATTAATAGCTAGTTAATGAAAAAGCTCCTTGATGAAAATCAAGGAGCTTTCTTAACAAGTTATCGATTAAGAAGCGTTTCGAACTTTTTTTTCATCCGCTTTGTGCGATGCAGCATATCTCCAGCCGGTGAGAAGCAAACCAATGAAACAAAGGCTGCTGGATACAAGAAATACGACATGCATACCGCTTAGAAAAATATCAGGTCTACCAGGAATCAGGGCAGTTACTCGGTATCCTGCTTTCATGCTCATCACAGAGAATAAGATGCTTGTAGCAAGAGAAATACCAACAACCATTCCTAAGTTTCGAACAAGTGAATTAATGCTTCCAGCTATTCCTAACTGCTTTCGCTCTACGGTTGACATAATTAGCGAATTGTTAGGGGATTGGAAGAGACCCGAACTCGCACCAAGCATAATAATCCACAAGGCAAGGTGAGTTATAGAACTTCCTTCATGAAGGAATGTTAGTCCAATTTGAGCAGCAATCATTACTAATAATCCAGCAAAAGTAATGGCCTGACCGCTAATTTTGTCCGATAACGAGCCGCTTATTGGAGCCACAATGGCCATCGTAATCGGAAAGAGCATCAGAATATATCCTGAATGTAATGCAGACATCCCAAGAATGTCCTGTGTGTAAAATGGTGATAGGATATTAAAGCAGAAGTTCGCAATAAAAACGATAAATGCACAAAAAATACTAATAGAAAAAAGTGGATTTTTAAAAATCGAGAGCTCTAACATTGGGCTTTCTCTTCGATATTCCACCATGACAAAACTGATGAATGTAATCAAACCGATTAGGATAGAAGCAATAATCATCCAGTTGTTGTAGCCATATTGCTGACCAAGCAGTAAGCCGCCGATAAGGAGAATAATCGCAATGCTGAATAATAAACTTCCTGCTACATCGATTTTTGTCTTAGTTAGTGTTATATCCTTAGGCAGGGTCTTCCATGCTAGTGATATAGCAATAACGCCAATGGGGAGGTTAATCCAGAATATGTATTCCCATCCTAAACTTGAAATAATAATTCCTCCTAAGCTTGGTCCAGTAATACTTCCTAGAGAGACAAAGGTACCAATAAGTCCTAGGGCTTTTCCTCTTTCTTTAACTGGAAAAATTTCTGTCACAATCCCTTGGCTATTTGCCATCGTCATAGCTGAACCAATTGCTTGGATAATTCGAGAAAAGACTAAAAAAGCAAGCGAACCACTCAAGCCACAAAGAAAAGAACCAATAATAAACAGAACAGATCCCCATTTAAAAACTTTGATTTTCCCAAATATGTCTCCCAGTTTTCCGAAAAAAAGGATAACGGTACAAATGGTTAGTAAATAACTAATCACAATCCATTGAGAGTTAGCAAAAGCAAGACTTAATTGTTTAGATATAGTCGGAAGCGCAATATTGACAATACTCGCATCGAGCGTCCCCATAAATGTGAATATATTTAAAACAATAAAAATGAGCCATCGGCGCTGATGACCTTCGTTTTTATTTTCAGTTACAGAAGTATGCAAATAATCACCTCATTTATTTAGTTGCATGAGCAACTATTATTGCTTTATTTTAAAATAAGTTAGTTGCGCAGGCAACTATTATTTTGTATGCTACAATCAGTGATTTTAGTGTTCGCTTTCCGAAGCGAAACTATCCGAGGGGGGGAGGAACATAATGAGCGATATACCAATTGGAAGGATTGTATCGATGATTCACAGGCAGAATCAGAAATTCCTTTCCAAGGAATTAAAACCTTATAAATTAGGAAATGGTGGGCAGCAAGCTTTTTTGAAAACAATTATTGCGAAACCAGGAATTAATCAAGACGAACTTTCCTTTGTTTTAAAATTTGATAAAGCAACAACAGCTAGAGCGGTAAAACATCTAGAAAGCGTGGGATATATTGTTAGGCATACAGATGATAACGATCGGCGTGCCTATAATTTATATCCAACTACAAAAGCATTGAACATTTTTCCAGAAATACAAAAAGTGCTAGAAAGATTAAATAAAGAGATGACGAAAAATCTAACGGAAGAAGAGGAGCAGCAATTACTTTCCTTACTATTTAAGATTTATCCAGAATTAATGAGTAATATGGTGACGGTAGAGAAGGAAAAATGAAAGTAGGAGGGGAATAAAAAATTCCCCTCCTACTTTCATTTTTCTGCTAAATATTCGACCAAGCTTAGCCAATTATTCTCGATTAAGGTTGGAAGCAGGGATTTGTTTCCCTTTTCAATACATGTAATAATCTCGTGATGCTGTTTGATCGACTTTTTCCCATCAATAGTATTAAATTTTAATAATTCTAAACGCCGAATTTTAGGGAGAAGTCGTTCTAGAGCGATAACTATTTCTGGATTTTGAGATGCTTCTAAAATAACGGCATGAAATTGGTCATCTTTTTGAATTGCTTTATACTTATCCTCAGATTTGAGTGCTTCACCAAATTCGTTATTAATGGCCTTCATTTTTTCGACATCGGTAGAAGACAAAGTAATAGAAGCTAATTTAGCTGCTAATGCATGGAGCGCGGCAACGACTGTTAAGGCATGCATTGCTTGGTCTACTTCTATTAGACTGACAATGGTTTCTGAACCTGGAGAAGTTACAATTAATCCTTCATCCTCCAATTTTTTGATTGCTTCTCGTACAGGGGTTCTGCTTACACCAAATTGTTCAGCCAGTGCCTTATCGTTAATTCTTTCCCCTGGTGTTAATTCAAGATGAATGATTGCTGATTTTAACTGTTCGTATACTTGATCTCTTAATGATTGACGAGGAATATGCCTAATATTTTTCATAGCAATAATATATCATAATTTGGTTATATTAGGGAAAAAGAGTATTTTTCACTATTTTGTCATACTTTATTGTTTACATTTATACGATACGGGGGTATGATATAAATATAAGGTGGAATATGGAAGAAGGGGGGAGACTTATTGGAGAAGAAGGAACAAGGAATAGATAATTGCCATTTAACGAGTGACCGAAAAAGTCATCATTCAGATAAAGTAAAGCAAAACTTAGTTACTAGGCTAAATCGGATTGAAGGCCAGATCAGAGGCATAAAAGGGTTAATCGAAAAAGATACGTATTGTGATGATGTTATTACACAAATTTCTGCGACTCAATCTGCTTTAAATAGTGTAGCAAAGATTTTATTAGAAGGACATTTAAAAAACTGTGTTGTTGAACGTATCCAAGAAGGCGACATGGAAGTAGTCGACGAGGTTTTAACAACTATTCAGAAATTAATGAAAAAATAAGGAGTGTTTTAAATGGAAAATGTAACATTAACAGTAGAGGGCATGTCTTGTAATCATTGTGTGAAAGCGGTAGAAGGAAGCGTAGGAGAGCTTAATGGAGTTTCTGCTGTCAAAGTTCATTTAAAAGAAGGATTAGTTGATGTTTCATACAATGCAAATGAAGTAACTCTAGACATGATTAAGGAAACAATTGATGAGCAAGGTTATGATGTAAAGTAATTTAAAGAGGAAATGTGCTGTTTTTTTGCACATTTTTATTTTCAATAAAATATACCCTATATAGGTATAAGGAGTTTTGTGATATGGCGGAACAAAGTGTTATGAAAAGGAAAGAGCAAGTAAAAGAACAAACCTTTGAAATTACGGGAATGACTTGTGCTGCTTGTGCAACTCGTATTGAAAAAGGATTAAATAAAATGCAAGGTGTAGAGAATGCTACTGTAAATTTGGCGCTGGAACAAGCGACAGTTAAATATAGGGTGGATGAACTCTCTCCAAGCAAGATTAAAGAAAAAGTGGAAGGGTTAGGTTATGGAATTGTTACGGAAAAAATTGAATTAGACATCTCAGGAATGACCTGCGCAGCATGTGCAACAAGAATTGAAAAAGGACTTAATAAAATGGCTGGGGTGAATAAAGCAACCGTTAATCTGGCTTTAGAAAATGCGACGATAGAATATAATCCAGCAACTGTGGTACCTGAGGAACTAATTAGTAAAGTAACAAAGCTTGGTTATGGGGCAACGAAGAAAGAATCCAAACAAGCATCCATCAATCAAAAAGAAGCAGAATTTAAGAGACAAAAACGCAAATTTATCTTCTCGATGATTTTATCACTGCCTCTTTTATGGACAATGGTGGGCCACTTTTCCTTTACTTCTTTTCTATATGTCCCAGATTTATTGATGAATCCATGGGTTCAGATGGCATTGGCAACTCCTATTCAATTTTTTGTCGGGAAGCAGTTTTATGTAGGGGCATATAAAGCATTGAAAAATAAGAGCGCTAATATGGATGTTCTAGTTGCGTTAGGAACTTCCGCTGCCTATTTTTATAGCGTTTATTTATCCTTTGAAGCATTGGGACATTCTGGCCACCCTGCAGGGCTTTATTTTGAAACAAGTGCAATCTTGATTACCTTAATTCTATTAGGTAAATTATTTGAAACCAAAGCAAAAGGAAGATCCTCTGAGGCGATAAAAAAATTAATGGGGCTTCAAGCAAAAACAGCGGTTGTTATTCGCCACGGAGAACAAATGGAAATACCGCTTGAAGAAGTTGTGGCTGGTGAGATACTGCTTGTAAAACCAGGTGAAAAAATTCCTGTTGATGGAGAAATTATCGAAGGACAGTCTGCCATTGATGAATCCATGTTAACGGGGGAGAGCATTCCAGTTGATAAACAGGCTGGGGACACTGTTATAGGGGCCACCATAAATAAAAATGGCTTTTTAAAAATAAAAGCAACAAAGGTTGGCAAAGAAACCGCACTGGCACAAATCATTAAAGTGGTCGAAGAAGCACAAGGTTCGAAAGCGCCCATTCAGCGTTTGGCCGATCATATTTCTGGTATTTTTGTGCCCATTGTTGTGAGTCTTGCGCTGATTACTTTTCTTTTCTGGGATTTTATCATTACACCTGGTGATTTTGCGGAAAGTCTCGAAAAGCTGATCGCTGTTTTAGTTATTGCTTGTCCTTGTGCATTAGGGCTTGCGACACCGACATCTATTATGGCTGGATCAGGAAGAGCTGCAGAATATGGAATATTATTTAAAGGTGGAGAACACCTAGAAATGACCCATAAAATTGATACGATTTTATTAGATAAGACAGGAACTGTAACAAATGGAAAGCCAATCTTAACAGATATAGTAACGGAATGGCAAGAAGAAGAATTACTTTCTTTAGTGGGAGCGGCGGAAAGCAAATCCGAACATCCTCTTGCAGAGGCGATAGTCAAAGGAATTACAGAGCGAGGGATTGTTCTGCGAGAAACTGCTGACTTTGAAGCAATCCCAGGTTTCGGAATTCGTGCAAATGTGGATGGCCGTGAACTCTTAGTCGGAACACGACGATTAATGGATCGTTACCGGATAAATGTCGGGAAAATTCTTCCGATTATGAAAGACCTGGAATCCCAAGGGAAAACAGCGATGCTTGTAAGTGTTAATGGCAAATATGCTGGACTGCTGGCTGTAGCCGATACAATTAAACAAACTTCTAAAAATGCCATTAAACGATTAAAACAGATGAACATTGATGTCATGATGATTACAGGAGATAACCAGCAAACAGCGGAAGCCATCGGACGACAAGCAGGAATTGACCATATCATTGCAGAGGTATTGCCAGATGGAAAAGCAGAAGCAGTGAAAAAACTACAGCAACAAGGAAAAAAAGTGGCAATGGTTGGAGATGGAATCAATGATGCTCCTGCACTAGCATTAGCGGATATCGGGATGGCGATTGGAACAGGAACAGATATTGCCATGGAGGCAGCTGATATTACACTTATCCGTGGAGATTTACAAGCAATTGCAGACAGTATCTTAATCAGTAGAAAAACGATAACAAATATTAAACAAAACTTATTCTGGGCTTTTGGCTACAATACGCTTGGTATACCAATTGCGGCAATTGGTTTGCTTGCACCATGGCTGGCTGGTGCTGCAATGGCTTTTAGTTCCGTATCTGTTGTACTAAATGCTCTTCGCTTGCAGCGTTTAAAACTATAAGAGCAAAACAATTTTCTGTTTGCTTCATAATCTTTGCCACTTTATCTCATACTAGAATAGTACGTAATTATTTCTAGCGGGAGGTAATGAATAATGGCGAAGCAGAAAAAGTCTGAAGTAAATAACCAATGGGCAACTGCTAATACAGAAGTTACAAGTAAAAAGCAGCATAAAACAGCAACAGATAACCAGTGGACTTCAACAAATAAGAAGCAATAAAATTTGATTAAAATAAAGAGGTTGGAACACAAGTCTCTTTAAGTAAAAAAAAGTGAAGTCGCCGGGTGTGATTTCACTTTTTTTACTTGCTTTAAGGAATTTTAGCAAAATTTCACCTAATTAATGGAATATTTTCCCACAGCGATTATTAATGCTTAAACCAGTTTTATTTTTAACTCTGGATTTCTCAAAAGCCTATAGCGTTTGTGAATCTAAAAACTGGCTTCTCATCAATCTTAGATTGATGGTAAATCTTAGCTGTTTCCTCTTCTGAAAGCTTCGTTTCAGTATACCTTTTTTGGTTCTTCCCATTTTTATTCACAATTAGCTTGCGATTCGCCTTTTCTTTTTTCGCTACAGAAAAATATCCGCCTTTTCTATTTTCTAACCCTTTTTTAAGTTAGGATAAAAATAAGGATAAAGGGAAAATTTAAAATTTTCCAGAAATAATTAGCGATTTAAATTTAAAAGAATTAATAAGCATAGAAAAACAGCTTCAAAAGGTAACTGTCTGTCTTCTTTATTTAAAAAATAATGAGGGAGGAATACATAATGATAAACTCAGGTAGTTTATATCAAATTAGTAGCAGTAAAGGTTACCATCCTAAGGTTACTGCTTATTACTTCAAAGAGTGGGATGGATTTTATATGGCCAATCATACGCATTCTTCTATGGAAATTATGTATGTTATATCTGGTGAATGCCGGGTGGAGGTAGAAAGGCAAGATTTTCAAATGAAAAAGCATCAATTTATTTTTATTGATAGTGAAGTACCCCACCGTTTGATTGTTGAAAAAAATAAGCCTTGTAGAATGTTGAATTTGGAATTTGCATTAACTGAAATGAATCGTACATTTCCTCCTATTAATGAGCTTGCAGAAGAAAGCAAAGAATTACAAGAATTACTAGTAATGAAAGAGGCCTATCATTTTTTGAAAGATAGAAACGGTGTTTTTCACTCATTAAGAAATCTAGTGTTGGAGTTAGACAGTCAGATGAATGATACAAGCGACAATTATTTAATGGTTCATATACTTTTTACCCAGTTATTATTACTTATTGCAAGAAATGTAGTTCAAGCTAAAAATGAATCCACACAGCTATCGAATCTATATTTAAAAAAGGTAATTGAATATCTTCATGAGAATTATGATTATGATATAAGAATAGAGCATCTATCTGCGATTACTCATCTTCACCCTAATTATATCCATCGAATTTTTAAGGAGTCAATGGGATGTACCATCATTGAATACTTAACCAAGATTAGAATAGAGAAAGCGAAAATGCTTATTACACAAACAGATATACCGATTACGAAAGTTGCTAGTTTTATTGGGATGAATAGTAGTCAATATTTTAGCAAGGTATTTAAAAAGCACATTGGTATAACTCCTTCAGCCCTAAGAAAGAAGGGGATCATAGACTAAATTTTAACAGGTTAGAATAGTACACAAAAATCTAAAGAAGAGATGAGATTATTTAAAGCGTTTACATTTTTCCGATGGTAACATAAATATAACGAAAAGGAGGGTTAAAATGGCATTTAAAGTTACATTTATAGGCGCTGGAAGCATTGGGTTTACGAGAGGTCTATTAAGAGATTTACTCTCTGTACCAGAGTTTAGAAACATGGAAGTATCTTTTACTGACATAAATCAAGATAATTTGGCTATGGTAACGCAACTATGCCAACGTGACATTAATGAAAATGGTTTGAAAATCACTATTCATTCTACTACTAATCGCAGAGAAGCGTTGTTGGGTGCAAAGTATATTTTTAATGTGGTTCGTATTGGAGGACTGTCTGCATTTCAAAAAGATATTGAGATACCTTTGAAATACGGAATAGATCAATGCGTTGGTGATACGTTAAGTGCTGGTGGAATTATGTATGGTCAACGAGGAATAGCTGAAATGTTAGAAATTTGCAAAGATATTAAAGAGGTGGCAGAAGAGGATTGTCTTCTATTAAACTATGCAAATCCGATGGCAATGATAACATGGGCTTGTAACAAATATGGCGGTATCCGAACTATTGGCTTATGTCATGGCGTACAAGGCGGGCATAGACAAATCGCTAATGTATTAGGAAAAGACAAAAATGACCTTGATATTATTTGTGCTGGTATTAATCATCAAACTTGGTATATCAAGGTTGGCTATAAGGGACAGGATCAAACTAGTAAATTATTGACTGCTTTTGAAAATCATCCAGAATACAGCCAAACAGAAAAAGTAAGGATTGACATGCTACGCAGATTCGGTTATTACAGTACAGAGTCCAATGGGCATCTCAGTGAGTATGTTCCATGGTATCGAAAAAGACCAGAAGAAATAAGGGAATGGATTGATTTAGGGTCATGGATTAACGGAGAAACTGGAGGGTATTTAAGGGTTTGTACAGAAGGGCGTACTTGGTTTAAAACTGATTTTCCTAATTGGTTAAAGGATCCTGCTCTTGAATATAAGCAAGAGAATAGGAGTGAAGAGCATGGTTCCTATATTTTAGAAGGGCTTGAAACAGGGAGAGTATATCGAGGTCACTTTAATATGGTTAACAATGGAGTAATTTCAAACCTTCCAGATGACGCTATTATTGAAGCACCAGGCTATGTAGATAGAAATGGTATTAATATGCCTCTAGTTGGAGAATTACCACTCGGATGTGCAGCAGTATGTAATGTGAGTATTTCTGTACAACGATTGGCAGTGGAAGCTGCAGTGAGAGGTGATGATCAATTATTACGTCAAGCGATGATGATGGATCCACTTGTTGGTGCGGTTTGTAATCCGAAAGAAATATGGCAGATGGTTGATGAATTATTAGTTGCTCAAGCAGAATGGCTCCCTCAATATGCAGAAGCAATAGCAGAAGCGAAAATTAGACTGAAATCTGGGAACCTTCTACCGACAAAAGAATATCGTGGAGCAGCAAGATTAAAAGTAAAAACAATTGAAGAAATGGAGAAAGACAGGGAAGCTGCAAATAAAAATGCAGGGGAAGCAGATAAAGCAAAAGAACGCCCAGTTAGTAAGCAGATAAAGGAGTTATAGTTTAGTTAAAGATAACTATAAGTTGGGAGGTAACTAGATGAAAATTAGTAATCCAATTAAAAGTGGGATATGGATACTTTTAGTTATGTTTATTGTAATCGGTTGCAGCAGTAATAGTACTTCCAGTGGTAAAACCAGTTCAGGAAATGGAAAAACAATTCAATTAACGATGCAAGCATGGGGAAACCCTGCAGAATTAAAAGTTTATCAGAAAGCAATTGATGGGTTTATGGATGAAAACCCTAATATTAGGGTGAAACTAGTTCCGGTTTCAAGTGATCAGTATGATCAAAAGCTAATGACTTCTTTACAAGGAAGTAAGGGACCAGATGTGTTTTATGCACATGAGCCAACTATGCCGCAAATGATAGAGGCAGATGTGGTACAACCATTGGATGATTTTTTTAATAGTGAAGCAAGTTATGTGAACTTAAAGGAGTTTCCTGAAGGATTATTTGGTCCAGCAAGACAAGAAGGAATTACCTATGGAGTTGCTCCAGATGCAAACCCGATGGTTATCTATTATAATAAGACCATTTTTAAAGAGGCTGGTCTAAAAACGCCACAAGAATATTATGAAGAGGGCAATTGGAACTGGGATACATTTATTGAGGTTACTAGTAAGATTAAGGAATCAGGAAAAGAAGGATTAATTATGGAAAACTGGCAGGGGCATTGGTATAGCTGGATTTGGTCAAATGGAGGAAGAATCTTTGATGAAGAAGGTAATTTTGTATTACCAGAAAATGAGAAAGCGAAGGAAACCTTTCATTTTTTACATGATTTAGTTTCCAATGGAAATGCAGTATATGCAGGTTCGCTACCACAAGGTCAAGGGGTTGACGCCATGTTTATGTCTAATCAAGTAGGTATGGTAGCAGGCGGTCGCTGGTTTACTCCCCAATTCGATCAAAATCCTAGTTTAGATTATGATTATATCTATTTTCCGAGTAACACTAAAGAAAAACAAGAAATGGTAAGTGTACCAGTAGCCTATATGTCAGTAAATAAGAAAAGTGAGCATTTGGAAGAAGCGATGAAATTTGTGTCTTATTATGTTGGGAAAGAAGGGCAAGAAGCAAGAACTGGAAAAGACGGAAATGCACTCCCATCTCTCCCTTCCGCAGATGAAAATGCACTAGAAGGTAGTAGTGAAAAACATATGGAGTATTTATTTGATGGGCGGAATAATGGTTTTACACATGGTTCTAACTTTGCGCGTGATGCCCAATTTGCAGGATTAACGACTGAAATATCGGAGACAATTGACTTAATGTTCCTTGGTAAAGAAGACGCTGATACTACTATTGATAAGGTAATTAAGATAATTAATCAGTATGTGGATAAATAATTCTATCTTTCTAAAAAGAGAGAATATACCAAGAAGATAAACCTTCTTGGTATATTTTCCTAAAGGGGTGTGGGGCAGTTGGCTAGAAAAAATGCGAATTTATGGGGTTTTCTTTTTATTAGTCCTCAGCTATTAGGGTTGCTGTTTTTTTCGTTAGTTCCATTAATCTATGCCTTTTATTTAAGCTTTACAGACTGGAGTGGATTTGGGAGTAGCAGCTTTATTGGAATATCTAATTATATTAATCAAATAAATAACCCTGATTTTTGGAAGGCAATGGTTAATACAATCTATTATATGTTTTTAGTTGTACCTATTGGAATTGCGTTAGCGCTAATTTTAGCTGTTGCCCTTAATAAAGTAAAAGGTAAAGCAATCTACCGTGTCTTTTTCTTTATGCCTGTAGTAACAAGTTCAGTTTCTGTAGGGGTAATATTTATGTGGATTCTAAATGGAGATTTCGGTATTTTAAATGAATTGTTATCCTATATTGGGATAACTGGACCTCATTGGTTAACTGATACTAAGTGGGTAATACCTTCCATTGCATTATTAAGTATATGGTGGGGGCTTGGATATAACATGGTAATTTTCTTGGCAGGACTACAAGGCATATCAAGGAGCTATTATGAAGCTGCAGAAATGGATGGGGCAAATGCTATTCAGAAATTTAGGCACATAACGTTACCATTACTAACACCAACTACCTTTTTTGTAACAATCATGACCATCATTTCTTCCTTCCAAGTATTTGACCAAGCATTTGTTATGACAAATGGTGGACCTGCAAAAGCAAGTTATACCATTGTCTTCCACATTTATGATCAGGCATTTGTTGATTTTACGATGGGAAAGAGTGCCGCTGCTTCCATGATATTATTCGTTATTATTTTAATCTTTACACTTATCCAATTTAAATTTCAAAAAAGGTGGGTGTTTTATGGAGAATAAATATGTATTAAATACTGATACTAAATTTGACATCCAAAAAGCACGTAAGAGACGAACATTTATCCCAAAATTAGTTCTGCATTTTATATTGGGAATTGGGGCACTAGTAATGATCTTCCCGTTTGTTTGGACGATCCTTAGCTCCTTAAAGGATATGTCCCAAATATTTGTTATTCCGCCAAAATGGATTCCTGATCCTTTTGTTTGGAGTAATTTTCTTGATTCTTTACAGGCAATGCCCTTTAATTTAGCGTACTTTAATAGCTTTTATATTACTGTTATTATCGTGGGCTTTACATTATTCACTGCTTCAATGGCAGCTTATGCCTTTGCAAAAATTAATTTTAAAGGTGCCAATCTTCTTTTTATTTTATTTCTGGCTACGATGATGATACCAAAGCAGGTTACAATGATTCCTTTATATTTGGTAATGGATAAATTAGGTTGGTTAGATACTCATTTAACATTAATTGTACCAGGAGCACTATTTAATGCTTTTGCAGTATTTTTATTAAGACAATTTGTTATGGGGATTCCAAAAGAGTTAGAAGAAGCAGCTATAATGGACGGGGCAGGATATGTTCGAATATATTGGAATATCATATTACCATTAATTCGACCTGCTTTAGCTGCCATTGGTATCTTTACTTTTATGCAATCTTGGAATAACTTTCTTGATCCTTTGATATATCTGAATTCTCCTGAGAACTTTACTGTACCTTTATTATTAAATTCTTTTAAAGGGCTATATACAGCTGACTGGTCGTTAATGATGGCAGGTACAGTTATATCTATTATTCCAGTATTAATTGTGTATATTATTGCACAGCGTCATATAATTGAAGGAATATCCATAACAGGCATGAAGGGATAAGTATATGAGGTTAATAATTTGATTGTTTGTTTTAATATATCTTAAGCTCCTGCAAAATCTTTTCCTGATAAATGCACAGAACTATATTGTGTTTGGTGGAGTGGTAGGAGGTTATACGCCTCCTGCCACTCAATAATAGACTAAATATAGGAACATTATTTTGAAGCAGCTTCCTGCATCGCTTTAAACCGTTCGATATCATCAGGATTCCCAAAGCTTCGTTCGTTTGTATCGAGGGAAGTAATGGTTTTTATATCCTCTGAATCAAGTGCAAAACCAAATAAATCAGCATTTTCCATAATGCGATGTTCATGAACTGATTTAGGAATAATGATGGTATCACGTTCTAAATGCCATCTTAGAATTACTTGGGCAACTGTTTTATTGTGTTTTTTAGCAATCTCCGTTAAAGCTGGTAAATCGAATAATCCATTCTTACCTTGTCCAAGCGGTGCCCACGCTTCATGGGCAATATTATGTTGTGCTAAGTAATTTCTTAGTTCCACCTGTTGGAAAAGAGGATGTGTTTCAACTTGATTTAGCATAGGAGTGATTCTCGCTGTTTCCGCTAATTTTTCTAAATGGTGGATTTGGAAGTTGCATACACCAATTGCGCGGATTAACCCCTCTTCATAAAGATCTTCCATTGCTCTCCATGTTTCTTCAAATCCAGGTGCAGCCCAGTGAATAAGATAAAGATCTAAATAATCTAACTGAAGCTTCTTTAAAGATTCATGAAATGCCTTCTTTGTTTCTTCATAACCAAAATCTGTTACCCACACTTTTGTAGTGATAAACAATTCTTCACGAGGGACACCAGCAGCTTTTATCGCAGTGCCTACAAATTCTTCGTTTTCATATCTTGTAGCGGTATCAATGGAGCGATAACCATTTTTTATGGCTGCAAGGACACTTTCTTCACATTCTTTTGGATCATTTACTAAGAAAACACCAAAACCTAAATAAGGAATTTCTACGCCATTGCTTAGTTTTTTTGTTGAATTGATTGATAATTCCATCTTTTCACCTCGTTAGAATATAGTTTTCCTATTCTAAGAGTAGCGCTTTCTTGAGGGATTATCAAATAATTGAGATGAAATGCATGGATTGTACGAAGGGGGGGAGCCGTATGTAATAGGTTCGGAGTCGCAAGTAAAAAGCGAAAAGTCGCAAGGAAAAGATAAATAACCGCAAAAAAATGCCGAAACCCGCAAGTAATTTGCTAAAAACAGCAAGCATCTAGGCAAATGACGCAATGAAAATAATCCCTTAAAAATAAGTGACTACAAATTATCATAAAATTAGTTTGAGTTTCACTTAAAAGGGGTACTGTACCAACAAACAACAGGCTGTAATCCTTATATTATAGTATTACAACCTCCTCCAAATAGAAAAGAAAAACCCTCAGAAAAGAGGGTTTTTCGCCAATTATTATTATTTTACTGTTTCGGGAACACTTAGACCTAAGCCTTCAGCAACTTTTGTGCCGTATTCAGGATCTGCTTTGTAGAAGTGACCGATTTGACGAAGCTTGATTTCTTCTAATGCTACAGGTTTCATTGCGCCAACAATGTTTGCGACTAATCTTTCGCGTTCTTCTGTGGTCATTAGACGGTATAAATCTCCTGCTT
Source organism: Niallia sp. FSL M8-0099 (assembly GCF_038006945.1). Lineage (NCBI taxonomy): Bacteria > Bacillati > Bacillota > Bacilli > Caryophanales > Bacillaceae > Niallia > Niallia sp. FSL M8-0099. The sequence goes on along the minus strand of NZ_JBBOWF010000002.1, from coordinate 406,864 downwards.
GTGTGTAGTGATCATTATGATCATATGCTACACTTTCGGCTACTCCAGATACTGCAAATGGCGTTGTTTTGTTTTCAGGTGTTTCTTTTGGACCACTAAAGCTATTTGGCTCATAATAAACAGAACCGCCGCCATTACCATCAAAGCGCATTTGCCCATCACGTTGATAGTTATTTACTTCATTGCGTGGACGGTTAATTGGAAGGGCATTATGGTTTGCACCTACACGGTAGCGATGTGCGTCACTGTAAGCAAATAGACGGCCTTGTAGCATTTTATCTGGTGAAACTTCTACACCAGGTACTAATGTTCCAGGAGAGAATGTAGCTTGCTCCACTTCTGCAAAGTAGTTTTCTGGGTTGCGATCAAGTACCATACGACCAACTTCGATTAACGGATAATCTTTTTGTGACCATACTTTTGTTACATCGAATGGATCAAAACGATACGTATCGGCATCCTCTAATGGCATAATTTGTACGTATAGTGTCCAAGCAGGAAAATCTCCTTTTTCTATTGCATTAAATAAATCTTCTGTATGATAATCAGGATTCTCTCCAGCAAGTTTAGCAGCTAAATTAACATCCAGGTTTTTAATCCCTTGTTCTGTTTTAAAATGATATTTAACCCAAACGCCTTCTCCCTCTTCATTTACCCATTTAAAAGTATGGCTTCCGAAACCATGCATATGACGTAATGTTGCTGGAATACCACGATCTGACATCAGGATAGTTACTTGATGTAAAGATTCAGGGGAATGAGACCAGAAATCCCATACAGCTGTTGGGTTTTTTAAATGTGTTTTTGGATCTCTTTTTTGTGTATGGATGAAATCAGGAAATTTAATGGCATCACGAATAAAGAATACAGGTGTATTATTACCAACGATATCATAATTTCCATCTTTTGTATAAAACTTCACCGCAAATCCACGTGGATCACGAACAGTATCTGCAGAACCTAGCTCCCCTGCAACGGTTGAAAAACGGATAAACATTGGAGTTCTTTTTCCTACTTCAGATAAGAAGTTAGCTTTTGTATATTTCGTTAAGTCATTTGTCACTTCGAAATATCCATGAGCTCCAGCCCCTTTAGCATGAACAACTCGCTCAGGCACACGTTCTCTATTAAAATGAGCTAATTTTTCAAGTAAATGTACATCTTGGATTAATGTTGGTCCACGATGGCCAGCAGTAATAGAATTTTGGTTGTCCCCAACTGGTGCTCCCCAGCTAGTCGTTAATCGATTATTTGACATATAAAAAATCACCTCATAATTTAGTTCTTTAGCATATGTATATTATAATATCATCTATAATTAAAAAATCAATATAATTTTATAATAATTATAAATAAGTTCTAAAATAGTAATTTATAAATGTATTTAACCATTAAAACTACGTAATACTTGATAGGATTAGAAAATTGAAAAAATAACTAATAGAGAACGTATGCGCATGAATGAGAATATAGGATGGGAGAAAAACGTGTTTTTTCAAAAGAAGATAGCTTTTATCCACTGCATTATATGTGAGAAGAAACAGATTTATTCCAATAATCTGCTAGGATAAAGACTCAATTTCCCTTATAATGAAAAGAAAGATTTTGCCGGATATAGTTATAGGGGGCTTCATTTCATGCTGCAGAATGGATCAGTGAAAGAGAAAAGTATTTTTTTAATAGGGTTTATGGGAGTCGGAAAAACGACGATTGGAAAAGAATTAGCGAAAAAACTTCAACGTGAATTTGTAGACGTTGATCATCAGATAGAAGAAGAGTATAACATGACCATTCCAGAAATTTTTAGCCATTATGGAGAAGCCTTTTTTCGGAAAAAGGAAAAAGAGCTGATTAAGGCGTTATCGGAACAGAAGGAAAAAGTGATTTCGCTTGGAGGAGGAGCTTTTCTGCAAGAAGATATTCGCAATGCTTGTCTAGAAAATGGGATAGTTATATATATCGATATGTCCTTTAAGGCGTGGAAGGAAAGAATCCCGTTTATTATTGATAGTAGACCTGTACTGCAAGGTAAGACTGATGATGAAGTAAAGGCGTTATTTAATACGAGAAAAGAAATTTATAGGAATCACCATCTGAAAGTCACAACCGATGGAAACAAGGTAGAGGAAACAGTTGATGCTATTATAGATTCATTGGATCTGGCTTAAAAGTAAGCTCTTGGAGGGGAAAATGGTGAGTAAAAGCATAAAGGTAAGAGAGGTCATTATTGGAGAAGGAATCCCGAAAATTTGTGTTTCTCTTATTGGTAGAACAAAAGAAGAGCTAAGGGAAGAGGCAGCAGCATTAAAGGAGCTGAGGATAGATATCCTTGAATGGCGTGCAGATTATTTCACAGAAATAGATAATAAAAAAAGGGTAATAGAAATGCTGCAGCAAGTAAGAGAAATAATTGGCAATATGCCTTTACTATTTACATTTCGTACAGCAAAAGAGGGGGGCGAAAGACAAATAGAGGAGCAAGAATATTTCTCGTTAAACAAAAGTGTGTTAGAAACAGGACTGATTGATTTACTAGACATAGAGTTATTCATGGAGACGGAAGCCATTAAAGAAGTTGTAAATATGGCCCATTCTAAACAAATTGCCGTTGTCGTATCTAATCATGATTTTGACAAAACACCATCTAAGGAGGAAATTGTTTCGCGCCTACAAATGGCGCGCCAGCTAGGTGCTGATATTCCCAAAATTGCGGTCATGCCAAAATCAGTTAAGGATGTTATAGCATTATTAGATGCGACTGTTACGATGAAGGAAGAAGCCCCCAATCAACCGATTGTCACGATGTCAATGGGAGGAAAAGGAGCTGTGAGCAGGATGGCAGGAGAAGTATTTGGGTCTGCAATTACATTTGCTGCAGCAAATAAGGCATCTGCACCAGGACAAATTCCATTAGAAGAGTTGAGAACTATTTTAAATGTTTTACATAAAAGTTTATAACAAGGATTTCGTGTAAGAAACCTCATTCTTATGCGAAATCCTTATTGTTATTTTTCAACTGTGTTTTTTTAAACTTGCTTATAGGAAGAATTACTTGATACACTCATCATTAAAATAATACCCATTAAGGGAGCGTAAATAAAAAATGGAAGTAAATCAAAGATTAGAACAAACAAATTCATTCTTTTCGACGCAAGCAACATTGCCCCTTTCTTTTCGAATAGAGCAGCTGGAAAAATTAAAAAATGTTATTTTAGAAAAAGAACTTCTTCTTATAAAGGCACTACAGAAAGACTTGGGAAAGCATCCTTTTGAATCATATGCCTCTGAAATTGGCTTTGTGCTTCAGAGTATTCGTCATACAACGAAACACTTGAAGAGATGGATGAAGCCCCAAAAAGCAAAAAGTACATGGAGTCTATTTCCTTCAAGGGGGAAAACTGTATATGAGCCATATGGAACGGTTCTTATTATCGGTCCATTTAACTATCCTTTTCAATTATTAATCGAGCCTTTAATTGGGGCCATCGCTGCAGGAAATTGTGCGATCTTAAAGCCCTCGGAGCTTGTGCCAACAGTTTCAGCTGTTGTAACGGACATGATAAATAATACCTTTAATCCTGCCTATATTAGTGCAATAGAAGGGGGAATAGAAACAAATCAAGCATTGATACACGCTGATTTTGACTATATTTTCTTTACAGGCAGTACGAAGGTAGGGAAGATTGTGATGGAAGCAGCGTCTCAGCACTTAACACCAGTAACGCTCGAATTAGGTGGGAAAAGTCCAGTAATTATCGATGAGACTGCAAATTTAAATGTAGCGGCCAAGCGTATTATATGGGGAAAAACGTTAAATGCCGGACAAACATGTGTAGCACCAGATTATATTATGGTGCATGAGTCAGTTAAAGAACCATTGATTGTCGAAATGAAAAAGACACTAGGAAACTATTTTGGAGAAGAGATTGAAGATAAAGAAGATTTTGGCCGAATTGTGAGTGATCGACATTTTCAGCGCTTAATTGCAATGCTAGAAGCTGATCGGAAGACCATCCTTTTTGGCGGGAAGAACAATCGAGATACACGTTTTATTGAACCCACGCTACTGGATGCTACGTGGGATTCCGCAACAATGCAAGAAGAAATCTTTGGACCGCTTTTGCCTATTTTAACCTATACAAAACTAGAGGACGCAATGGAATCGATTCGGAAGCTGGAGAAACCGTTAGCACTCTACCTTTTTACAAATAACAAGGAAACAGAAGCGAAAGTGATTCGTTGCCTATCATCAGGAGGTGTTTGTATTAATGATGTGTTAACCCACATTGTCCCGCCTAGTCTGCCTTTTGGCGGTGTAGGTGCCTCGGGAATGGGAGCTTATCACGGTGAATACAGTTTTAAAACATTCTCTCATCAAAAAAGTATCCTTAGAAAGAGTACTAAAGTAGATCTTCCCTTTCTTTTTCCACCATACACGAATAAGAAAGAGAAGATAATTCGTAAAGTACTTAAATAATGATGAAGTAAAAATGCCCAATAACATTAAAAAAAACGGAAAGAGAGTGGAACGTCTTAAAGATTAGTTCCCTCTAAATTCAGTAATTCCAAAAGTTTGCTCATAATTATAGCCATTAAAATAAATATCTAAATCATGAAAATAGCGATGTAGATTTCGCATGGCGATACGATCATCTTTCTCTGCTACTATTTGAGCATTTGCGCCAATATCATTAATATCATGCTTAATTTGCTCATCGTTAACCTTTATGTTCTTTAGAGCCTCCAGGATGGATGAAGCTGCTTCTTTTTGCTTCTCGTAGTTTGTTGTTTCTAGTCTGCCCCAGCCTAATGTTTTGTTATAAAAATCATGCCATTTAGAAATAAAGGTGTGTCCACTTGTGCCATCTGCCAGAACAACCACTTCCTCATTGACTGGTGTATTGACCTGTTCTTTATCAAAGCTTTCTTCTGTCTCTGATGAAGCTTGTTTCACAACTGGACGGTCGTTTTCTGACTGCAAGGGTGATTTGCTGTCAAATAATGATTGGAAAATAAAATAGGAAGAAACACCTATTGCGGTAACAGATAGTAAAATAATAATAGTCCAAGTCCAAAATTTCATATGTGAAATTTTTCCTCCCATAGTAATATTCAACTATCAGTCTATCATTAGTGAAAATGGAATACAATCATGCAAAACCCTTTGAATGATTATCTTGCTTGTATAAATTCATTAAAGCTGGACAAGGTAACAAAAAAGGGAGTGTTGGTATGGAAGGAGACAACCATTTACCTAATGAGTTTAACCAAGAGATGCATCAATTACTGGAGGATTTAGAGGCGGAACTTAGCGAACTAAAAAATACGCTGGATGAAAAAGATTGCTGTATTTTAAACGATTTTGAGGAAGTAAATAAGTTATTTAAAAGTATTCATCATCGTGCAGCTACATTTTATTTACAATTATATTTAAAGCCATATACTAAGAATTTAGAAATCCTTACTGCTAGCGCCCAAGCTCTTTCTGATAAACGACATGGAGCGTTAATAGCTATTAAGCGTAAGGATTCTTTAGACAGATTGATTCATTCTGGAATCCCCTTACATGCAAAATTATCTGCTTCTTTACTAGAAGCAATTTTTTATCCTGGAAACCCATTGCACGATGGGGGAGTGTTAATCGAAGAGGATTCGATTATTTCTGCAGGCAATATATTTCCAACTGCAAGTAAATTTAACGGCAAGGATAAATTAGGAACAAGACATAGAGCAGCCATTGGGTTAAGTGAAATATCAGATGCATTAGTGATTGTTGTGTCAGAGGAAACAGGGAGAATATCGTTTACATTGGGTGGAGCATTATATCCCATTCAGCCAGGTGATATAAATATGTAAGATAGCCAGTATAGAAAGAGAATTGGAAAATTTAGCATAAAAAATATATTATTTAAAATTAAGCAACTTAATATACGTTGCCCCTCCTTAGCAGCTGCAAGAATGGCTGAGACTTTTTAGGATAAACGAAACCACACTCGCCACATTAGGAAACAAAATGTATTCAGGCTGCGGGGGAATAACCACCATTATAACGATTGAAAAATAAAAATAATGGGTATCCAACCAATATTCAGATGACTATCTTTGGTTGAATACCCTTGCTAAGTATTTTCAATAGGAGTTTTAAAGAATATTCTTTAAGGTTTCTTGGAGGGTGCCTCTTGTTTCAGCATTTTTTTCAAAATGAATACCGGCATGCACCATTTTTTTTACTAACTCTGGTCTAAGTCCAGTAAGGATGGCGTTACAGCCCATCATCGAAATACCAGCTAATACTTTTTCAAAATAATCAATAACATCCATTTCCATTTTTGCTGTACCCGAAAGATCTATCACTAATGTTTGAATTTTTGAATCAGCTATATCGTTTAAAACTTTCTCTTCAATAACTTTAATTCTATATGAGTCAATGGTACCGATTAATGGTAAAACGGAAATAGATTGTTTAATCGGAATAATGGGAACAGATAAATGTTCAACCATTTTTCTTTGTTTATTCAACATCTCATCTTTATAATGCGAATAGCTAAGGAAAAAATTATTTAAAAATTGATCTATCTTTTCGTTAAATAATTTTTCCATTCCATAATAATCCTCGCGATTATGTATGATATCCTTTTCCTCATCAATCATGCTAATAAAATGCCATAAGGTTCTTCTGATGGCTTGGACCCATTCTAGCTTTAATTCTAAGGTCAAAGAGTGTTTAGCCCATGCAATTCCTTCTACTTTGGCAAAAGAAATTAAATCTGACTCTTGTTGATCTACTGTGTAAAATATCAGTTTTTTGGCATTTTTTAGCAAATCAATATTTCCTTTATTTAATATATCGGTAATTTTTATAGAAACATTTGTTGCTTCTGTCAATAATTTTTGATTGAAGGTGTTCCCATTCTCATTAATGAAATTTTTTAATTCGTCCTTTATGTACATTATTGTGTTCATTTTCGTTACTCCCATGGATTTAATTTAAGTATGAAATATACTAAACTACACAAATAATAGTTTTCGATAAACTACTTTACCCTATTATAAACATAATTAAACCCAAAATATTAAAATATTGATTTAAAGTTTAAAAAGAAGGAGATAAGCTGACTATATCACTTATCTCCTTCTTTTAATTTATTTTACTAATTCTAATGATATGTCTATTTTTTCTTTATCATGCTCTAATTGTTTATCCACATCATAGGCATAATACATATCATTTTTTATCATATAATTGGCGATTTTAGCATGATTGTCAATCGCTTCATTGAGTTGTTTCTTTAGGATTTCTCTTACTTGTGGAGAAGCTGTCTCTGTTATGGCAACAGCATATGTTCTTACCGTTGCTTTCGCAGAAATCAGCAGCTCTGTAGCAATTAACTCATCACACATTTTTCCAGTGGCCTTTAATTTATCCATGAAGCTCATTCCCATCACCCGTCCCTTTATTGTTTTAGAATTTCCTGTAGTTCTTTGATTGCTTTCTCTGAACTAGATACATCATTATCTAAAATTGCTTTTAAAGTATCATCATCAACCAGGGATTGTAATGCATAGGATTTTACGAGACAACTCTGTTTTAACGTCAGTACTTCATGTACTTCTAACGTTTCATGTATTGCTAATTTAGTAGAAGCCATGTTTTCTCCTCCTGTTGGACTTGTCTTTTCAGTATTTGATATATCCGCAATTGGATAGGCTTAAACCAATTTTTTTCATTTATGAATGAATCCTATCCGAAGGGAGCGATAGAGTCAGTTAAAGCACTCCAGTCTTTGATAGTTATTAAAATTTTTTGATTGCTTTCCTTTTCTTTACATAATAGTATGTAAAGGCTTACAGATTTGGTGTACAATAAATAAAAATGTAATAAGGGAGATGGGAGATTGGTACACAGTTTAACAAATGGTGCTTATAAGTTTTGCGAATGGGTAACACGACTAGCCTATGTAAATTTACTATGGATATTTTTTACATTTTTAGGATTAGGCTTTTTTGGATGGATGCCAGCAAGTATTGCTATGTTTTCCATTACAAAAAAATGGGTGAATGGGGAAAGGGATATCCGCATTTTTCCTCTATTTTGGGCCAGCTATAAGCAAGATTGGTGGAAAGGCAATATTCTTGGGATGATTTTCATGCTTATTTTCCTGTTACTTTATATGGATTTTCGGATTATCGGCATATTGGATGGCCCCACAACACTTCTTCTTTTTTTTATTTGTGGATTACTTCTTTTTTTTAGTACGACTTTTTTATATCTTCTACCAGTTTACACATACTACGATCTCAAGTTATTAGAATACATAAAATATGCATTTGTTATCGGGTTTCTACGTCCCGCCCATACAGTAGGAATCTTTATGGCTGTATTTTGTATAGCTTTTCTGGCATCACTTCATATAACGCTTCTTCTATTCTTTAGTATTAGTACCCTTGCATTTGTTATTACTTGGCTGGCTGCCAGAGCTTTTGGCAGTATTGATCATCGTTTAAAGAAAATGACCCAACAAAGGATTGTTTAAAAATGAAAAGGGGTTAACGATGAAACATTTCATTTTTTCTATTATAAATAAATACCGACAGTTAAAAATAAAGAAAAAGTTGACGTTAACCATTTTATTCATAATGGTTGGTTCCTTATCCTTTTTATTAATTGGATTTCAATATGCCTTTCATGTATACGATCAATTGTATTATCAAAAGACAACGGATGTCTTGCATATGTCATCCAAGCAATTAGAAAAAGAATTAAAAAGTATTGAGGAAGTCTCCTTTTCCCTCATGTCAGATAATAAAATTCAAAAAATTCTTTCGGAAATAAAGATGGACTCCAATCCTTACCAGCGCTATCAGCTGGATAACCAGCTTTGGGATCTGCTGACAGAGTACGTGGGCTCTTCAAAATATATTCATGCGATTCACATATTTGATGCAAATGGAAGGGAATATCGAGCTGGCGGATATACATCATCCATGATTTCAAACAAAAAGGAAAAATGGATTGAGATAGGAGAAGGAAAAAAAGGAGCTAATCAGTGGGTAACAGAGACAGACAGCAATAAGATCTTTGCTATTCGCAAAATCAGAACCCATCAGAACTTGAGTTTAGATAATTTAGGCACACTCCTTATTCAAGTCAATGTAGATAAAATTGTAGAAGACAGTGTATCAGAAAATAATAAAGTGACAAGTAATATGATGATTAGCGGAGAAGATAATCAATTCTTTTATAAAGGAATATTCAAAGAAATAGAAAATATTCCCTATTTGCCGAATCAGAAGGTCGGCTATGAAATTCAGTCAATAGGCGGTCAGAAATACTTTATTACACATACTTCTTCCTCCTATGTTAACTGGGTTTATTGGAATATTGTGTCATTTGATTCGATTATTGCAAAAGTGCAAACAACAAAATACATTATGCTGGCGATTTTCTTTTTGCTGAACTTAGTTGTTTTATTTATGGCAGTCGTTTTTTCTAGTAAACTGACAAAGCCGATAGAACAGTTAGTGTCTGCGATGAAAAATGTCCCAAAAGGAGATTTATCCATAAAAAATACATTGCAGCCTGTGCAAGCGAAAGATGAGATCGGCATTCTTACTGATCATTTTATCTTGATGATTGAACGTATTAATACATTAATCAAAGAAAACTATGAGAAACAATTATTAATTAAGGATACAGAATTTAAAGCATTACAGGCACAAATAAACCCCCATTTTTTATACAACACATTGGAATCGATTAATTGGCAGGCAAAGATGAATCGGCAAACTGATATTTCCAGTATGGTGGAGTCATTGGGTTACTTATTGCGGAATGCCATTAGTGCAAAAAATGATGCAGTTCTGTTAGAAGAGGAGATATTTATTGTAGATCATTATATAAGAATACAAAAATATCGATATGGTGACCGCTTAACTTTTCATAAAATGATACCTCCAGAGACGAAGAATTGCTATATACCTAAATTGATGATTCAGCCGCTCGTAGAAAATGCTATTCATTATGCGCTCGAACAGATGATAGAGCCTTGCAAAATAACGGTCCGTGCTGTTCTTAGAGAAAATAATTTGCATATTACAGTAGAGGATAATGGACCAGGAATGGAGGAGGAACTATTAGCAAAAGTTAGAAAGCAGGAAGTAAAAACAAGAGGAACTGGAATCGGCCTTTATAATATTGATTCACGGATAAAGCTTCTATACGGTGAGGAATTTGGTTTAATAATTAAAAGTAAACGAGGAACAGGAACACAAGTACATCTAATTATTCCAAATAAATGGCGGTGAGAACATGTATAAGGTAATTCTAGTAGATGATGAAAAAATCATTTTAGATGGCATTTCTAGTATTATTGACTGGGATATGTTACATACAAGGCTCGTGGGTAAGGCTGCCAATGGGATGGAAGCCTATCAATTAATTAAAAATTTACAGCCGCATATTGTTATTAGTGATATAAAGATGCCGGGATTAAATGGCGTTGAGTTAGTTTCTAAAATTAAAAAGGAATATCCTTCTATTCATTTTATCCTTCTATCTGGATTTTCCGAATTTCATTTTGCGAAAAAAGCAATGGAGTATGGAGTTAAACATTATTTATTAAAGCCTTGTAACGAAAAGCAAATTATGGAAGCGATTCAACAGACGATTAGTGAAATTCGGATGAAAGAAAAAAGAAAGCGTTACTTGCTAGAAATGAAAAAGAAAATGGATACTGTGCAGCCTTTTGTAAAAAAGCAATTACTGACAGAGCTTGTTACTAGTAAAAAATCAGAAAAAAACGTTTTAGCCTATTATCAAAGAATTTTTCATACTAGATTAGAAGGTAAGAAAGTTTTTGTTGTGCTGTTTCATCTCGAAGGAGATTTTAACTATGAACATTTATTTATGTTAGAGAATGTTGGAAGTGACATTTTTGGATCACCTATTCTATCGTCTAATATCGGAGAATATATTTTGTTTCTAGTAGATGAAAATAATGGCCAGGATGAATTACAAGAGAGAATTGAAGAGATCCGTAAAAATTTCTATGCTGTCTACGAAATGGATATGACGGTTGCTGTGAGCGGAGCAGGTCCTATTACATTAACGCGAAAACTTTATCAAGAAGCGCTTGAATGTCTAAGTCATTGTTTTTATTTAGGAGAGGGAAGCATAATAACAAAAAAAGATATTCAGCAGGAACAGGAAATAAATAACTTGGAATTTGGAGATTTACCATTGTTTTTAGAAATAAAATCAGGAAATTGGAATAAAGTAAAGCAAGAGATGGACGATATATTCCAGCAGATTGCAGCTAAAAGAGATCCGATTCATTTGACAAGAACCTATGTTATTCAACTTTTTCTCACCATGATCCAAACATGCTGGGCTAAAAGTCTGCCTGACTATATGGGGAAAATCTCTTATTTACTAGAAGTCGATAGCATTCAGGCCATGAAGGAGTTTTTACTCCATCATACAAAGGAAATCACCTTTATCTATTATGAAAAACATAAATCTTCTCAGTCGCATATAATCGAGCAAATGAAAGAAATAATTAATAGTGAATTAAGCAATCCAGCCCTTTCTTTAAAGTGGGTTGCTAAACAGGTTTATATGAATGCAGATTATCTAGGCAAATTATTTAAGCAAGAAACAGGGGAAAAGTTTTCGACATATGTGACGAGAATGAGAGTAAATAAGGCAATGGAAGAAATTCAGAAGACGGATGATGTAAAAATACTAACACTGGCAGAAATGATTGGATTCGGCGATAATCCGCAATACTTTAGTCAGGTATTTAAAAAACATACGGGATATACCCCTTCTGAATATAAGAACGCACGATAAAAAGCTCCTAATCTCTTTGGGAAAGAAGAGATTAGGAGCTTTTTACTGATGAATTTTCTAAAATAAATACCTCTGTTTTTTAAACAGGATTTCTCTATTTTTTATATTCCATCATGTGGTAATAACATTTAGAATCATGATGAAAGCACTTACAATAAAGAAGGAAGAGGGGGATTTGGTGAGGAAGATTCTCATTTTAGCCTTAAGTCTGTTTGTGGTAACAGCATTTAGCGGTTGTAGTGCATCTAGCAGTAACGAATCAGATGGAAAAAATGGCAGCGACAAGATTACCATCCGGTTTGCGTGGTGGGGTGGTCAGCCTCGTCATGATTACACAACAAAAGTTATTGAGATGTATGAAAAGGAAAATCCTAATGTGAACATCGAGCCAGAGTTTGCTAACTGGGATGATTATTGGAAAAAGTTAGCTCCGCAGGCGGCGGCAAACCAATTACCTGATGTAATTCAAATGGATATGGCCTATTTATCTCAGTACGGTGAAAAAGGACAATTGGAAGATTTAACACCTTATCTTGAAAATGGAACAATAGATACAGCAAATATTCCTGAAAATAATATTTCAGGAGGGAAAATCGATGATAGCCTTTATGGGTTACCAGCAGGTGTGAATGTATTATCCGTTATTTCCAATGATCGCTTATTAAAAGAGGCTGGAATTGAGTTTGACAGCCAAACTTGGACATGGGATGACTATGAAAAAACAGCCTTGCTGCTACAAGAAAAACTAGGAATCTATGGTTCGAATGGGATGCATCCCCCAGATGTATTCTTTCCGTATTATTTAAGAACACAAGGGGAGCGTTTTTATAAGGAAGATGGTACAGGGTTAGCTTACGAGGATGATCAATTATTTATTGATTACTTTGAAAGACAATTGCGCTTAATTGAGGCAGATGCATCTCCAACACCAGATGAACAAGCACAAATAAAAGGGATGGAAGATGATTTTATCGTAAAAGGTGCTACTGGATTTACATGGAATTACTCTAATCAATACTTAGCATTCTCTCAATTAACCGATGATTCTCTTACCATTAACTTTCCTCCAGCCCAAGAACAGGAAAGTGCCTTATTCTTAAAACCAAGTATGTTATTCTCTATTCCGAAAAGTTCGAAGGTAAAAGAAGAGGCAGCAAAATTTATTGATTACTTTGTGAATAATGTGGAAGCAAATAAATTGATTAAAGGAGAAAGAGGAGTACCAGTTTCTACTGAAGTATCTGAGGCAATCAAGCCAGAGTTAAGCGAGTCAGAAACAAAAATTGTCGAATACGTAGAAGCTGCGGCACAACATGCAAGCCAGGCAGATCCGCCAGATCCGATTGGAAGTGCAGAAGTAATTAAAGCACTGAAAGATGTTTCCGATCAAATATTATTTAAACAAATTAAGCCAGCAGAAGGTGCAGAGAAATTTAGAGAACAAGCAAATGAAATTCTAGGAAGAAATAAATAGAGAGCTCCTGTAGCCTTCTATTAAAGAACATTTTCATGAAAGCACATATCCAACCTTGACCAAATGCACGAAAAGTTCTATTTTGAATGATTCGTGCTTTATTTCTGATTAGAGAGGAGTTGTCTTCGTTATGAAATCACGTGCATTAAAAGATAATTTATCCGGATATGCTTTTATATCACCATTTATTATTGGATTTACAACATTTACGGTTGTTCCGATGCTTATTTCCTTATACTTATCCTTCACTAATTATGATTTATTTACAACCCCGACATGGATAGGGCTTGGTAATTATAAAGAAATGTTCTTTGGAGATGAGAAGTTTTGGAAATCATTAAGTGTTACTTTTTATTATGTACTTGCAGGGGTTCCTCTACGTTTAATGTTTGCTTTATTTGTAGCAATGCTTTTAAACCAAAACATGAAAGGAATAGGGATTTACCGCGTACTTTTTTATCTTCCATCGATTATCGGAGGTAGTGTGGCAGTTGCGATTATGTGGCGTAATATTTTTGGTAACGAAGGAGTAATCAATGCGCTATTGTTCTTTATGGGGATTGATAACAAGATTCTGTGGTATCAAGATCCGACAAGCGCTTTATGGACATTGATTCTACTTGCTGTATGGCAGTTTGGTTCTTCCATGCTTATCTTCCTGGCAGGACTAAAAAATATTCCGCCAACATATTATGAAGCGGCAAGTGTAGATGGCGCAAATGCTATTCGCAAATTTTTCAAAATTACATTACCGCTTTTAAGCCCCATTATCTTTTTTAATTTAGTCATGCAAACAATATCTGCCTTTATGACTTTTACACCAGCTTACATTATTTCTAAAGGGGAGGGTGGTCCTCTAGATGGTACTTTACTATACCCACTTTATTTATTCCAAAAAGCATTTAACTTTTTCCAAATGGGATATGCTTCTGCCATGGCATGGGTAATGTTGATTATCGTAGGCCTTACCACACTCATTTTATTTAAAACATCATCTTTATGGGTTTATTACGAGTCGAAGGAGGATTAATAAAGGTGGAGACATTTAAACAAGCAACCAATAATGTTATCGAACCAGACATCAGGCCAACAATAGAAAAGAAAAGAAAAAAGATCAGACCGAAAAAAATACTCTTTCATCTGATTACTAGCATCATTGCTATTATTATGCTCTATCCTGTTATATGGTTAATTGTGAGCTCCTTTAAAGAAAGTTCCTCTATCTTTGTTACTGCTCATTCGCTTATTCCGGAAAGATTTATTTGGACCAACTATGCAGATGGCTGGCAGGGAATTGCTGGACAGTCTTTTGGTACTTTCATTAAAAACTCCTTGATTATTGTTGGACTTTCCACCATTGGTGCGGTAGTTTCATCTGCGCTAATCGCTTATGGATTTGCGAGAATTCAGTTTAAAGGCAAAAGCTTTTGGTTTGCATGCATGATGGTGACGATGATGCTTCCACACGAAGTATTAATGATTCCTCAATATATCATCTTTGCCAAAATAGGCTGGATAAATAGTTTTAAACCAATCGTTGTTCCACAGTTTTTTGGGCATGCCTTTTTCATCTTTTTAATTGTCCAGTTTATTCGTACCATCCCTGTAGAGTTAGATGAAGCAGCTAGAATAGACGGGTGCGGCCGCTTTAGTATCTTCTTTCGCATCATATTACCTTTGATAACACCTGCGTTAGCAACATCTGCTATATTTTCGTTTTATTGGAAATGGGAGGATTTAATCAATCCAGTTTTATATTTAAATAAAGCAGAATTGTACCCTGTTTCTCTAGCTCTAAAATTATTTTTAGATACGGAGTCAGCATCAAATTGGGGAGCAATGTTTGCTATGTCTGTTGTCTCATTATTACCAGTTATTTTGATTTTCTTCGTATTCCAAAAGTATATTGTGGAAGGTATCAGTACAAGTGGCTTAAAATAGCAGCGGAAAAAAGAGATCTTTTCAGTTGAACATTTTCTTTATTCTTTACATGGAGGGAAAGAGATGGTTGATACAAGACTTTTGTTAGAAAAACAAAAAGTGGTTGGTTCGATAGAAAAGTTGATGGAGAATTTAGCGAGTATTAAAGATCAAACAGGTGAGTACTTACTACATTTTGATGGAGTTGTGGTGGATGATAAAAGCTGGGAAGTATGGAATTGGCCACAGGGTGTAGGCTTATATGGAATCTATAATTATTGGAAAATATCGAATGATCAAAAGGCAAAGCAAATAATCACAGAATGGTATTACCGAAGATTAAAAGAGGGAGTTCCACCTAAAAATGTCAATACGATGGCGCCTCTGCTTACCTTGGCATACCTATATGAAGATACAAGGGATCGAACGTATTTACCTTATTTAGAGAAGTGGGCTGACTGGGTGCTATATGAAATGCCAAGGACAAAAGAAGGTGGACTTCAGCACATGACCTATGGACCTGAAAATAAAAATCAGCTATGGGATGATACACTAATGATGACTGTTTTACCTCTTGCAAAAATTGGAAAACTGCTTCATAACCAAATGTATATAGAAGAAGCGAAAAAGCAGTTTCTAATTCATACAAAATATCTGTGTGATCGAAAAACGGGATTATGGTTCCATGGCTGGACGTTTGAGGGGGATCACCATTTTGCGGAGGCTCTATGGGCACGAGGTAATTGCTGGATTACCATTGCTATTCCTGAAATAATCGATTTGCTTGAACTGCCAAAGGGAGATTTCTTTCGTGAATATTTATTAGAGACACTAACTAGGCAGATAGAGAGATTAAAAGAATATCAACATGAAACAGGTATGTGGCATACCTTGATTACCGATCGATCCTCCTATTTAGAGGCATCCGCCACGGCTGGCTTTGCGTACGGAATATTGAAAGCAGTTCACAAAAGGTACATTGGCTCGGAATATAAAGAGGTTGCTTTAAAGGCAGTACAGGCAATTATCCAAGAAATAAATGAACAAGGTGCTTTACAAAAAGTATCAGTAGGAACTGGAATGGGAGAAACACTGGAATTTTATCGCCAAATTCCGATGACTACGATGCCATATGGACAGTCATTAGCGATTTTATGTCTATCCGAATTTTTATACAGTTATTGTTAGCAGAAAGTTATAAGGAGGAGGAAATAAATTTGCAAAAGTTATATCATGGAGCAGCCTTCTATCCAGAGCTATGGGATCAAGAAATTATTGAAGAAGACATCCAACTAATGAAAGAAGTAGGAATTAATGTGGTGCGTATAGGTGAATTTATTTGGTCCTTTATCGAGAAAGAAGAAGGAAATGTGAATGTTTCTTTTTTGAAAGAAGTGATTAAGAAATTGAAAGATAATGGTATTGATACTATCCTATGCACACCGACTGCAACACCGCCAATCTGGATGTCCTATCAACATCCAGAACGTATGCATGTAGATAAAAATGGTACTGTTATGAGTCATGGAGCAAGGCAGCATGTATGTACAAATAATGGCTATTTTCGTGAAAAGGCAGCCATTATAACGGAGACACTGGCAAAGGAGTTAGGTGAGCTGCCTGGTATCATTGCCTGGCAGTTAGATAACGAATTTAAATGTCATGTCGGAGACTGCTTTTGTGATACTTGTAAATCTGAATGGCATCGTTGGTTAAAACAAAAGTATGAAACAATTGAAAATTTAAATGAAGCGTGGGGCACACATATATGGAGCCAATACTATCAAACATTTGAACAAATTCCACAGCCTAAACAAACACCTTTTTTGCATAATGCATCTTTATTAACAATGTATAAATTATTCACACATGAAAAAATAGCAGAGTTTGCAACAGAGCAAGCCGCTATTATTCGTCAACATTCAAATGCACCTATTACACATAATGCAACAGTCTTTTTTGATCTGGATCAAGCATTATTGTTTGAAAATCTAGATTTTGCTTCTTTTGATACATATGCGGTCCAGGAAAATGCTAGTTCCTTTATGATGCTGTGTGATTTGTATAGAAACATAAAGAAAGATAGCCCATTTTGGCTGATGGAAACAAGTACTTCTTTTAGTGCATCACTGGAAAGATATGCAAATCCACATTTAGATGGTTATTTGCAGGCAGAAGCAGCATATGCTTATGCTGCAGGAGCTGAAGGTTTTTGCTACTGGCTTTGGAGACAACAGCGAAGCGGTTGTGAGATTTCTCATGGATCTGTTATTAGTGCTTGGGGAAATCCAACAATTGGTTATAAAAATGTATTAGAAGTAGAACGAATTCGAAAAGAATTAGAACCGCTTCTGCTTCATACGAGGCCAAAGCAAGCAGAGGTGGCGATTTGCTATTCGGACCAGGCTAAAGCCTATTTTCAAACAGAGCCATTTAATGGAGTTCAATATAAACAGATTTTAACGAGTTTTTATGAACGCTTCCTTTCTTTGGGCATTCAACGTGACTTGATTATGGAAAAAGCAGACTTAGATGGTTATAAAATATTGTTTACCCCATTTATTCCTTATCTTTCAACAGAGTATATAAAAAGAGCCGAAACATTTGTTGAAAAAGGAGGGATTTGGATTGTGGGCCCGCTTACCGGAGGACGTACGAGTGAACATACTATCCATACAGATTGTGCACTTGGAGAGCTAGAAAAGGCAGCAGGTACGGAGGCTTTATTTACAAATCCATTAGACGGAACGAATACATTAGGGGAAGCGTTTGGAATCACAGCAGAGTTAGGCTTATGGAGCACTATTTTTAATACCGAAAAAGAAGGAAATATAGGCTTAATCAAAGAAGGACTAGGTGCTGGAGGAACATTTATCAAAGAGACTAAAAGGGGCAAAGGAAAAATAGTTATGCTTGGCAGTTTTCCCCTTGGCAAATCAGGAGAAGAAATGCTGGAGGCATTGATTCAGCATTATGCAGAAATAGCTGCTATAAGACGGGAGATAAAAGCCACTCCTGGTACTGTTCTTATCCCGAGAATCGGAGGGAATGCCACTTACTGGGTTGCGATAAATATGGATGGAGGAACTGGTGACATAACCGTGCCAGAAAATAGTTGGGAGTGGAAAAGTAAGAAAAAATTAGTGGAGGGAACATATAAAATTCCGGCCTATAGCTACAAAATAATAATGTCCCAAATATAATGCTTGTAGCTCCTAATAACAAAGTGGTATTAGGAGCTATCAATCTAATTATGTTGTATTTTCACATAAGGATGTGGTAAAAGGGGACTTTTAGATGGTTGATATATAGGGAAAGTTCCTTTATAATCGAAAATAACAACGTTGTTATTTTTCAATTGTACTCTCTATTTATTTTGATCCTCGATTGTAAATATTGCACAGCAGATAGCTTCATTAATTTATTAATAAAATGTAAACGTTTTCTATTGTGTGTGCTTATAGTACTTTCCATGTATACAAAGTTTCTTGATGTGGTTAAAAACAACAATAAGTTTATGTTAGGCAGTAATCAAAATGGTTAAACAATAAGGAGGAAAAATTATGAAGAAGAAAACATATGCATTAGTGGGAACAGGTGGACGGGCGGAATTTTTTTATGGAGCAGTTGCGCGAGATTTTCGAGATACGGCAGATTTAGTAGGTTTTTGTGATTTAAATCAAACGAGAATGGATTATGCTAACCATCTATTAGAATCAAAGTATAGTTATAAAAAGGTTCCAACATATACAGCAGATCAATTTGAACAAATGCTGAAAGACCAAACCCCAGATTACTGCATTGTTACAACAATGGATCGCACCCATCATACATATATAATAAAGGCGATGGAATTGGGATGTGACGTTATTACAGAAAAGCCATTGACGATTGACGAAGAAAAGGCACAGTCTATTTTAGATGCAGTGGAACGTACAAATAGAAAACTACGAGTAACTTTTAACTATCGCTATGCTCCCCATAATACCAAAATTAGAGAATTAATTGAAGATGGAGTAATTGGAGATGTGCATGCTGTACATTTTGAATGGCTGCTGAATACAGAGCATGGAGCTGATTATTTTAGAAGATGGCATCGGGATAAACGGAATAGTGGCGGCTTGCTTGTTCATAAATCAACTCATCATTTTGATCTTGTTAATTTCTGGCTGCAGTCCTATCCAGATACTGTTTTAGCAATGGGGGACTTGATGTTTTATGGAAGAGAAAATGCGGAAAAACGCGGAGAAAC
Organism: Niallia sp. FSL M8-0099; assembly: GCF_038006945.1. Classification (NCBI taxonomy): domain Bacteria; kingdom Bacillati; phylum Bacillota; class Bacilli; order Caryophanales; family Bacillaceae; genus Niallia; species Niallia sp. FSL M8-0099. The sequence goes on along the minus strand of NZ_JBBOWF010000002.1, from coordinate 387,367 downwards.
TAAGTTTTATCAAAGAGCTTATGGCAGTAAATATGCAAAATCGGATCATTTTGCCTTACACTTAGAAAAAAATGAGCACTTAAAGGAAATGTATCTGAATGCCGAAAAAGAAGATGGATATCAGCGAGATCAAAGTGTGTTTGGAGATGGCATTAGCACAGAAGACACATTAGGGTTAATAGCTAAGTTTAAAAATAAAGCGATTCTCACTTATTCTTTACATGCTTATGCACCGTGGGAAGGATTCAATGTTGTTTTAAATGGATCAAAGGGCAGATTAGAAGTCAACGTAGTCGAAAAATCATATGTTAATTCAGGAGGTAATAAGGAAGAGGAAGGAGCCTTATCCTCAAAATCTATTACTGTGCATCCCATGCTAGGAAAACCATATGAAGTAGAGATAGAAGAGGGAGAGGGGGGTCATGGTGGAGGAGATCCAATATTGCTTCGCGATATATTTGGGGAGCCTGTCGAAGATCGGTTTCATCGTGCCGCCACCCATATTGACGGCGTGAAATCTATTTTAACAGGGATTGCCGGAAATATTTCTATAAAAACTGGCATGCCAGTAAAACTAGATTCATTGGTGAACTTTTAGATAGAGTGTTAGTTTGACAGGAGGAAATTTCTATTTTCATAGAAGTTTCCTTTTATTATCTAGGAGATTTTTGTGCAGGAATTTGTAATTTTTAATTCTGGTTCCATAAAAATTTTAGTTTCTACTTCTTCGTCGTTAATCACTTTCATCAATATTTCAATTGTTTTTTCACTAATTTTGTCTAGTGGAACTCCGACTGTTGATAGGGGTATATCAAAATGCTCTAGTGCTGGAAAGTTATCATAACTAATTATAGAAATATCATTTGGTATGGATAAGTTAGATTCATAAATAGCTTGAAGAGCACCGCGCGCAAGGTCATAGCTCCCTGTAAGAATGGCAGTTGGCCGTTTAGCTAAAGTTAGTAATTGCTTAGCAGCCTCATAGCCGTCATATTGTTCAAAATTATTCACTCGTATTTTTTGAAAAGAATAAGTCGGTAATTCCAACTCTAAAATCGCCTGTTCAAATCCCTTGACCTTTTCTTTTTGCAGTTTATCACCTTCTACATCTCCAATATAGCTAATGTAACGATGCCCCATCTTATAAAGATATTGCGCAGCTTGATAAGTTGCTTTTTGGCGATTTACATCAATAACAGGATAAGGAGTTTGCTTATTGGCTAGTCCATGCATGACAATAGGAACATCTGAATAAGAAGAAACGATGGATTGACTAGAATCAAATACTAGTATGGCATCTACTTGATAGCGGCTAAAGATTTTTAAAGCAGACTTTACTTCATTTATAGATATCAATGTTGTATAAGAAAGCTCCTCCAATTCCTTGTTAATAGTTGTAATAAGCTTTGAGAGAACGGTTTGTTCAATGGTAGGCCACACAACACCAATAGTAAAGGATTTTTTGGAAACAAGGCTTCTAGCTGCAATATTGGGTTGATAACCTAATTCATTAGCAACCGCCATAATGAGATCCTTCGTAGGTTTCTTTACTAATGGACTATCACGAAGTGCCTTTGAAACGGTGGAATAGCTTACTCCAGCACTTTTAGCTATATCTTTAATAGTGACACTCATCTTCATCCCTCCGATTCATCCATAAATAAAAATAACAACGTTGTTTTCATTTTATTATATCCACTGCTTTGCTTTTTAACAAGAAGGCCTCTTCGATAGAAAGAAACTTGATAAATTAGTGAATATTATTTTGATTCGAAGTTTACTGATTTTTCTTGTATAGTATGCCTGATAAAGGTATAATAAATTTATCTTACAAAGAAAAGAGGTGGGAAAGGATGTTAAGTTCAACCGTTTTAGTGCAAGGTTATATGATGGAAAGTCTTTATATTAACCGTGCGAAATTTGCAATTGTAGTTGTTAACGGGATAAGTGTGTCCTTTTTTAAACAACTAAATAGCAAATTAAAACGGTGAAAACATCTCTTACCCACATCTAATGGACGGTAAAAGGAGTGCATTTTCATGCGCTCCTTTTTGCATAGATTTATAAAAATCAAAAGTCTTTAGAAAAGTACATGGAAATTTTTTATAGTTATAGATGTAGAGGGTTATATGGATAGAAAAGAAGATAGGTCTTTTCTATAACAGATAAGTCATGGAGAAGTTGTTTTCCATGGCTTTTTGTGTTGCTTTAAATGGACTGGAATCGTCCGTTTAGAGGTTGGGAAAAGAGATAATCATAACAAAGGAGAGCGGTAAAATGATTATTTGCAGCGTAAATAAGATAGCTAAAATGTATGGAGGAAATACCATATTTGAAGATATTTCTATAGAGATCAAGGAGAAGGAAAAAGTAGGTCTTGTTGGCAGAAACGGAAGTGGCAAGACAACCTTGTTTAGGCTTCTAGCTGGGAAGGAAACACCAGATGCTGGGCAAATTCATTGGAAAAAAGGCATGAAAATTGGGTATTTAGAACAAATACCAGAATTTAAACCAGAATGGATGGCAAAGGATGTTTTAAAGCAAGCATTTTCAAATCTAGTTATCATCGAAGAGAAGATGAAACAGATGGAACAGGAAATGGCGAAGGACAATTCTCCAAGCCAATTACAGCTTTTAATCGAGGAGTATGGAAAACTGCAAGAGTTTTTTACAAATGCTGGCGGATATGAGATGGATGCCAAAATTGAAAAGATTGTAAACGGGTTAAACATTCAACATTTAGTAACCAAAAAATATGGAGATTTAAGTGGAGGAGAACGAACTAAAATTGGTTTAGCCATGATTCTTCTGGAAGAACCAGATTTCCTTTTATTAGATGAGCCGACGAACCATTTAGATTTAATGGCAGTGGAGTGGCTAGGAAGATTTCTTCAAGATTATAGTGGAACCATTTTACTTATTTCTCATGATCGCTACTTTTTAGATGAAGTAATTCAAAAAGTCATCGATTTAGAGGATGGAGAAGTAACGACCTATCATACTAATTTCACCAATTTTACGAAGGAAAAGGAAGAAAGACTTTTAAGAGAATTCCAAGCTTACGAGGAGCAGCAAAAGAAAATCAAGAAAATGAGGGAAGCGATTAAACGCTTGCGTGAATGGGCCAATCGTGCCAACCCGCCTAATGAAGGACTGCATAAGCGTGCGCGAAACATGGAACGGGCTATAGAGAGAATGGAGAAATTGTCTCGGCCAAATATGAATAGAAAGAAAATGAATTTTGAAATGGAATCAAGTGATCGAAGTGGCAAGGATGTGATTCAACTTCGTAATGTTTCCAAAAAATTTGGAGAGCAAATCCTCTTTCAAGATGTACAGATGAAGATTAGCTACAAGGATAGGGCAGCTATTATTGGAGAGAATGGCACAGGGAAATCAACTTTATTAAAAATGATTCTTCAGCAAATCAAGGCAGATGAAGGAGAAATAAAGATCGGTAGTAATGTTAAAATCGGTTATCTTTCTCAGCATACCTTAACAGAAATGGAAGGAGAAACAGTTATCGAGGCTTTTCGAAATGAAGTATCTGTGACAGAAGGGGAGGCTCGACATATTTTAGCGCAATTTCTCTTTTATGGATATTCTGTTTTTCGAAAGACTGCCAATTTAAGCGGCGGAGAAAGAATGAGGCTGCGATTAGCACAGCTGATGCATCAAGAAATTAATCTGCTTGTATTAGATGAACCAACGAATCATTTAGATATTGATTCTCGTGAAGTATTGGAAGATGCTCTAGAGAATTTTGATGGTACTATTCTTGCTGTTTCCCATGATCGCTACTTTTTAAATAAGCTTTTTCGAAAGATTTATTGGATTGAGTCACAAGAGATTCAATGTTATGAAGGAAATTATACGTATGCGCGAGAAAAGTCACAGGAAAGAAAAAGGACACAAGTGCCTATAGACGAAACAATAACATCGAAAAAGAGGATGCAGCCGATTAAGAAAAGACAAAGAACCGAATCTGCCGTTAATCCAGTGGATTTGGCAAATGAACTGGAAGGATTGGAGAAGGAGATATCAGAAGTAGAGAGAAGAATAGAAACAGAGACGGAATGGGAGAGCTTAGCGCAATTTTTATCGGAAAAGGAAAGGCTGGAAAGAAGATGGGAGGAACTGTATACCCTTATGAATAGCAAATAAAAAGGAGAAAGGCTGCCAAGACTCAGCCTTTCTCCTTTTTACATTAATTATTGTGCACAACGCTTACGAATATATCCTTTATCTTTATGATAGAGAACTAATGCAATAATTAAAATGATGGCAGATATCCAGATAGCTTTATTGCCAAATTGAGTGGTTGTAAACGTTCCTAGTAGCGCTCCGAAAATAAAAGAGCCAATTATAAGGGAAAACTCTTTAAATTGGATTCTTGCCTCTTGACTTTGTTTGATAAAAGCAGCATAAGCCGCTTGTGTCGCAGTTCGTAAATTACCAGTAGTCATAGTAGAATTATAGGCCCATTTATCGAGTTTATTAAAAGTAGATATTTGTAAGGAAGATACAAAAGAAATACTTGTTGTCACAATAATGTTTGGTATAGATGCCGGCAAGAAGCCAACGGTAATTAAGACAATACATTCCAATATTAGAATCGAACGTCTATAGCTGTATAAGATCTCTCTTAAAGAAGGAATCTTCACAATTTCTGAGACTAGGACTCCTAAAATAAAAGCTATTAACGGTGGAATATAATGAAGGGATTCTCTCCATTCGCCAGTCGCTGCGTTCACTGCAAACAAAACAATATTCCCTGTTTGCGCATTGGCAAATACGCCGTCCCTGCTAATAAAGGTATACGCATCTAAAAAGCCGCCAACCATTCCCAATAAAGCGGCTAAGAATACAGAATTAGAAGATAAAGAGGGAATTGGTTTTAATTTATCAATCATGGTATTACGCTCCTTGCGAGATAATTCTTTCCTGAAAGCTATAAGGAAAAACATTACTATCTTAACATAAATCGTTTCAGGAGGATTTGAATAAAAACCGAATTTTTTATGGATTAATATATTAAACGCTTTCTCTTTGTTTTAAACAAAGTAAAAAATGTCAATTATTTTTTTTCTACTTTTTTGATAGTAAGTACGTGTGAATAATATGTATGTATGTTTGTAATGAGTACAAATAACAAAAAGTAGAGAAGGAAAGCTATTGCCAGATACTGTGACAATAGCTTACAATTTAATCAAAGTAGAAATTATACTGGTCGTAATACGAAATAGTTGTTTTAATAAATTAATGAAGAAAGGCATAGGATGATATGAAGTGGACTAAATGGTTATCCCTCCTGCTTATAATAGGCGGAGTATTTTTTATTGGGTATGGCGTTTGGAATATAATGGATACGAAAGCGCAAACGGAGAACTCTTTATCCGAAGCTAAGGCAGCCATTAACAAGGGGAATGAAAAGTGGGTGGATAAAGAAAGTAAACGTTTTGTCCCATCTATTGGAGATGCTGTTGGGCTATTAGAGATTGACAAAATTGATGGGGAGTTACCAATTGTGGAAGGGACAGATCCAGATGATTTGGAAAAAGGGGTCGGACATTATAAAGGCAGCTTCTATCCAGATGAAAATGGACAAATCGTCTTATCGGGCCATCGTGATACGGTTTTTAGGAGAGCAGGAGAATTAGAAATAGGAGACGAGCTTAAAATTATTTTGCCATATGGGGAATTCTCTTATCAAATCACTTCTACTAAAATAGTCGAGGCCGATGATCAATCGATTATTACACTAGATGATTCACAAGAAGAACTTATCCTGACAACATGTTATCCATTTCGCTTTGTAGGCAATGCACCGCAGCGTTATATTATTTATGCTAAAAGAATATAGTGATTATACCAACTCTGTAAATGAAAAAATACTCGTAACAGCAGATAAGAATCTACACATATTATCTTAATACGTACACCACTTAGTTATTAGTGGTGTATTTTTTATCTGCTACATTTTAAATGCATAAAAAAATTATTAAAGGCGGAACTTTACATAATAAAATTCGTATTATTAATATCTAATTTATGCTTTATAAATTAGATAATGTTTCTAAATGGAAGGGGAGAGATGAGATGGCATGGCTGCTTCTACTTACCGCTATTATGGTTTGGATTATTTTATTTCTGCGCACAAGACTCACCTTTAAATTTGGTGTATCTCCTAAAGTATTAGAGATTCAGCCAATTAAAGGGTTAAAAAAACTAAGTGAAGACCTAGAACATTCTCTTACTAGAAGTTATATGGAAAATGTAGAAGAACGAGTAAGGAGGGAGAACAAGTTAAGAGAAAATGAGTATGAATGGCGCTTACTTGATTTAAAACGATATTTTGTTTTAACCTCTCTTTTAAAAGAATCTCCTATGTTTAGCGTGAAAGTTGATGAATTATGGCATCAGATGCTCATGTTTACCCGAGAATATAAGGATTTCTCCCATAAATACTTAGGCTCTACTCTCCATCACAGTCCTAATGTAAAGGGGAAATCTAATCCTGATCTACGGGGATTCTTTGATTGGGTTTATGCAGAGCTTTTTCTTATAAGAAAAGAGAATATCTATTTATATAAGGGATTTTTTCGACATCCAGTTCATCCAACTATTATCGAAGACTTTAAAAACTTAGCTGAAGACGACTTATTAAATCGATATTTTAAAACGGACACGAAATATCATACTACTGTTTATGCGCTGATTACCGCTATGAAAAAGTCGGTAAAGAAGGTTAGAGATTATCAAAAAAGTACCATCTATGACAAAATGAAAAAAAGTAAAAGGGAACAAAAATTCAATTCCATGCTTATTCCTTACTTATCTGTTTCTTATTTTCATTACGCTGAATTTTCCAGTTATATGAAAATGAGTAGTGATAGTTCAGCAAGCTGCACTAGTTGTGGAACTGGGTCGGTATTCTGTTCGTCTGATAGCGCTTGCTCCTCTGATAGCTCCTGTTCAAGCTGTGGTGGAGGTTCTGATTAGTAGAAGAAAAAGATAGATAAAGCATATGTCTATCTTTTTCTATTTTAGGAAAAATCTATTCTAAATTAGCATGCTTCCCATACATTTTACTGGAATCCAATTCTTTTATTTCCATGTATTTTAAAATCACACTATCCAAGACGATAAGGAGTAACTGTTCGAATAAGGAACCCATTGGTTGAATACTTTTCGCTTCTTTATTACCTCGATCTTTTGGTGAACCAGGCATTTTAATAACTTGGTCAGCCAGTTTCCCAACAGTAGAATCAGGAGAAATAGTTAGGACTGTAATATTCCCACCAATACTTTTTGCTTTTTCTACTATGGTTAGAATACTTTTTGTTTCGCCAGAACCGGTTCCTACGATGAGAAGGTCATCCTTTTCATAGGTAGCAGTAACCGTTTCTCCAATAACGTAAGCATCAATTCCCATGTGCATCATTCGCATTGCAAATGATTTAAGCATAAATCCAGAACGACCAGCTCCATAAACGAAAACTTTTTTTGATTGCAGAATACGCTCGACAAGCTTTTCTAAGTCCTCATTTGCAATAAGTGCTCCTGCCTGCGTTAATTCCTGAATGACTTGGTCAAGATAATCGCTTGTTTTCATTTACTTATCCTTGAGCAATTAGTTCTTTAAATTTAGAAGCAGCTTCACTTAAGTTCTCTTGGCTAGTAATTCCCCCACCAACAATAACTAAATCTGGTTGAGCAGCAATAACTTCTGGCAATGTTTCTAGTTTTATGCCACCTGCAACAGCAGTTTTCGCTTTTTTGACAACACTCTTAATTGCTTTTAAATCTTCAAAAGAGTTTTTGCCAACTGCTTGTAAGTCATAGCCAGTATGAACACAAATGTAATCAACACCAAACTCATCAAGTTGTTGTGCGCGTGTTTTAATATCTTTAACAGCGATCATATCGACAAGAATTTCTTTGCCAAGCTTTTTCGCTTCAGCAACTGCACCTTTAATAGATTCGTCTTCAGCAACAGCTAAAATAGTGACAAGGTCAGCACCAGCATTAACTGCTTGGCTTACTTCATAACCAGCTGCATCCATAATTTTTAAGTCCGCTAATACAGACAAATTAGGAAAAGCTTCTTTTACTTGCTTAACAGCGTGAAGGCCTTCATTTATTACTACAGGTGTACCAATCTCAACGATATCAACATATTGTTCAACCTGAGAAACAACCTCTATTGCTTGTGGGATATTAACTAAATCTAATGCTAATTGTAATTTCATTTTGTTTAACTCCTTTTCTTTTTTTCATTTTATCTTGCACGCAGAATACTGGAAATATGTCTAATTTCTGTACAACCGTTATTATACGTTTTATAATCCATTTAAGTAAGTACGCACTTTTTTTTTATATAGTGTCTAAAAGTATACTAAGTATCAATTAAGGAAAGAGGAATGATGATGGAACGAATGGCAGGCAAAGAATTTAATTGTGAGAAAGAACTAACCTTAAGTATAATTGGTGGAAAGTGGAAAATGTTAATTCTTTGGCATTTGGGTAAGGAAGGAACAAAGCGCTTTGGAGAACTAAAAGCTTTAATTCCCGGAATTACACAGCGTATGCTTGTCAACCAATTGCGTGAGTTAGAAAATGACTATATTGTAAAACGAGTTGTTTATCCAGTTGTCCCTCCAAAAGTAGAATATTCCTTAACAGATGAAGGAAAATCGCTTATGCCTATTTTAGATGCTATGTATAGCTGGGGACGAAATTATATGGATACGGTACTTGAAAGTCCTCCTGTGATAAAAGAATTAGAATCGATAGACAAATAATGTTAGGATAGTAAATAATGAACGAGAGGATATGTGACAGTATAAGCACAGAGAGTGACTCTCAGTGCTTATATTATAGAAATGGGAATATAAATCTTGGCTACCATTTTAATATTTTTTATTGATATAAAGCTCTTCCTATGGTATATTCTACATATGCTAGTGCAATCGTTTGCACGAAAAGGTGAATGATAGAACAATTTTTTTAATATAAAATGATAGCGTTTACCATTATTGTGCTAAAAATAACGGAGGGGAAAGTATGGCAGTAACCATTAAAGATGTTGGTAAATTAGCAAATGTTTCTCCATCCACTGTTTCAAGGGTACTGGCGAATCATCCGAAAATAAGTGATGAAACAAAGCGCAAAGTCCGGGAAGCAATGGAGGAATTAGGATATCATCCAAACCTTCAAGCAAGAAGCTTAGTAGTTAAGAGCACGAAAACAATCGGAATTGTTATGCCGCATTCGACAGAAAGGGTGCTAGAAAATCCATTTTTTCCAGAAGTTTTAAGAGGTATTAGTTTGGAGGCAAGAAAAAGTCAGTTTGGCATTTATTTAACAACCGGAGCATCAGAAGAGGAAATATTGCAGGAAGTAATCGAGATGGTCCAGGGGAAAAGGGTAGATGGCATTATTCTATTATATAGTAAAACGAATGATAAAATTATGGATTATCTTTTACAAAATAAATTTCCCTTTACTGTTATTGGGAGGCCCTATCAAAATGCTGAAAGAATTACATTTGTGGATAACGATAATGTGTTTATTACGAAACAAATTACCGAGTACTTAATTCAATTAGGTCATCAGAAAATTGCCTTTATTGGAGCCAATATGGAAATGGTTTTTACGATTGACCGTTTGAAAGGTTTTAAACAAGCATTAAAGGAAAATGGAATTGCTTATCAAAAAGAGTTAATCATTTATGATAAGGAATTAGTGGATCGAACAAAAGAGAAGCTTACAGAGATTTTGAATTTGGAAAGCCGACCGACAGCGCTTGTTGTCTCCGATGATTTTATTGCCATTGAATTAATTAGCTATGCAGAGGAACTTTCCATATCTATTCCAGAAGATTTATCCATTGTTGCATTTAATAATATTTCAACTGGTAAGTATATGAAGCCTTCTTTAACAAGTGTGGATATTAATATTTTTCAGCTTGGTGTTGAAGCAACCAAGTGCTTACTCGATAATATTACGTATCCTAATGCTGTAACTAAGCGAATTACCGTACCTGCGAAAATGGTGGAAAGAAACTCTTGTTGTCGAGTAGCGGAATAAAACGACCTTTAATGTGGTAATAAAACAGAAAGTAGATGTAGAAAGGGAGAAATTAGAGTGACTCAAAAGTGGTGGAAAGAGGCAGTAGCCTATCAGATTTATCCTAGAAGTTTCATGGATTCAAATGGAGATGGAATAGGGGATTTAAAAGGAATTATAACTAAATTAGATTATTTAAAAGAACTTGGGATTGATTGTATTTGGATTTGTCCAATGTATAAATCGCCAAATGATGATAATGGCTATGATATTAGTGATTATCAAGATATTATGGATGAGTTTGGAACAATGGATGATTTTGACTTGCTTCTATATGAAGTACATCAACGTGGAATGAAGTTAATTATTGATTTAGTAATTAATCATACAAGTGATGAGCATGAATGGTTTGTAGAATCTCGGTCTTCCTTAAATAATCCGAAAAGAGACTGGTATATTTGGAGAGATGGAGTAGATGGGAAAGAGCCGAATAACTGGGAAAGTATATTTGGAGGCTCTGCTTGGAAACTGGATGAGACAACTGGACAATATTTTATGCATATTTTTTCAACAAGACAGCCAGATTTAAATTGGGAAAATGAAGAAGTAAGAAAAGCTCTATACAATATGATTAATTGGTGGCTTGACAAAGGTATTGACGGTTTCCGAATTGACGCCATCAGTCATATTAAAAAAGAAGAAGGATTAAAAGATATGGATAATCCACTAGGCTTAGACTATGTCCCATCTTTTGATAAGCATATGAATGTAGAAGGAATTCAACCATTTTTAGAAGAGTTAAAGAATGAGACATTTGCAAAATATGATATTATGACAGTCGGAGAAGCCAATGGTGTAAAGGTAGAAGAAGCAGAGCTATGGGTTGGAGAAACAAAGGGAAAATTTAATATGGTTTTCCAATTTGAACATTTAGATTTATGGGATAACGAAAAAAATTATGGCGTCGATGTTATGGAATTGAAACAGGTTTTAAATAAATGGCAAAAAGGTTTAGAAAACAAGGGATGGAATGCTTTGTTTATTGAAAACCATGACAAAGCAAGATCTGTTTCCACATGGGGTAATGATAAGGAATATTGGAAAGAAAGTGCCAAGGCTTTAGGGATGATGTATTTCTTTATGCAAGGAACTCCATTCATTTATCAAGGTCAAGAAATAGGAATGACGAATGTTCAATTTCCAACGATTGAGGAATATGATGACGTGGCAACGAAAAACCTTTATAAATTGAAACGGGAAGAAGGATTTAGCCATAAGGAAGTGATGGAGATTATTTGGTCTACTAGCCGTGATAATTCCAGAACCCCAATGCAATGGTCTAGTGATGAATATGCTGGTTTTTCTGAACACAAGCCTTGGATGGGAATGAATCCAAACTATTTAGATATCAATGTGGAAAGTCAAAAGCAAGATCCAGATTCTATCTATCATTTTTATAAGAAGATGATAGATTTGAAAAAATCTGGTCCCATTTTAACATATGGAACCTTTGATTTAGTGGATGAAGAGAATAAACAGGTTTTTGCCTACACTCGGACCCTGGATGATAAAAAGATAGTGATCATTTCTAATTTATCAGCAGAAGAGGCAGTGTTTGAAAATCGTGTCGTCGAATTGGAGCATGAAAATTTACTGTTAGCAAATTACTCAGTTGAAGAACATGAGCCAACAACTTCCATTTCATTGAAACCATATGAAGCAAGAATGTATACTTGTAAATAAGAGATAGTTAAGAGAAAAGTGCATTCAAAAATCAGCAAATTGATTTTTGAAATGCACTTTTTGTATTGATTTGAAAAAATAAGTGCTGGATAGGGAACAAAGATCGAAGAAATTACCTAAAAGGAGGAGGAAATCAGCCAAAGAACAGAAATATCAGCCAAAAGGAGAGGGGAATCAGCCAAAGTGCTGAAATATCAGCCAAAAGAAGGGAGGAATCAGCCAAAGTGCTGAAATATCAGCCAAAGTGCCGAAATATCAGCCAAAAGGAGGGAGGAATCAGCCAACCTCCCAATATATCAACTAAAATTAAATTTCTCCTCCAAATTCCTTAAAGACAAACTATCTCTCTAAAGAAATTACTGCCAGCGTACACCGTGAGATACATATTAATTCCTTTTTATCATTCTCTACTTTAATTTCGTAAACCATACTGGATTTTCCTTGATGAATAACTGTAGCAGTTGCGGTTACAATTCCTTCTTTTACCGAGCGAATGTGGTTTGCGTTTATTTCTTGGCCAAACACCGCTTGTTTTTTGGCATCAATTAGACTAGCTGCTCCAACGCTTGCAGCAGTTTCCGCTAAAGCTACGGAAGCCCCGCCGTGTAGATAGCCGAAAGGTTGTTTTGTTCGTTCATCTACTGGCATTGTCGCAATGCATACCCCATTTTTAACTTCAACAATATTGATTCCTAGACTTTCCATAAGTGTATTTTTTATTGAGATATTTGGAAACATATTCTTATTCTCCATTAATTTTTTTCTTATTATAGCATAATCAATTAAAGGAGGAATTATTGCAATCCTAGTGCTGTTGATATCTCCCTTTTTGGCATGAAAATTTTGTGTTGACATAAAAATAAAAATAAAGTTAAAATGTTTAATAGTTAAACCCTTTAACTAAATAGATGTGGGGTGAATGTTATTAATCGAACAGAGATAAATCAGATTATTGATCGATATGTAAGTATAAATTTTTCTGTTAATCGTAAATTTGATCAGTTAATTAGACAGGAAATAGGAGATGTTCTAACAACAGAACAGCATTTTACGATGCGCCATATCAACAATGTCGAAGTATGTACATCTACAGAGCTTGCGATTGTGTTTGGGGTGAAAAAAAGTGCCATTACTCCTATCATCAACCGCTTAGTTGAAAAGGGATGGGTTGAGAGAACAAGAGATGAAAAGGATAGGCGTGTTATTTATTTAACTTTAACTTCAGCAGGAAAAGTAATATTTGGCGAGATGGAGAAAAAAATTCAAAGTGTGATTGTGTCTGTTATTTCGCAATTTGATCATACTGAAATTCAAAACTTTATAGACACGTATGCCAAGTTAGATAGATTAATTGAAGAAAAATAGAGAATAGAAGCTGGAGGGGAATAAAGTTGAATGCTATTTTAAAGGGAAAATGGTTTATTCTTGGAGCATGGATTATCGCTATAGTCGGTTTATTTTTAATAGCTCCAAATATGGGAGATTTAGTGAAGGAAAAAGGACAGATTACTATACCTGATGAATACTCTTCTTCTGAGGCTGGAAAAATTCTTGATGAAATTCAGAATCAGAAAAATGCAGGGGAACAGTCAACAGTGGCTTTAGTCTTTCATAATGATAAGAAGTTGACGGAAAAAGATATTGCGGAAGCGAAAAAAGCAGTGGATGCATTAGAAGCCAATAAGAAAAAGTTAGGAATTACAGATATACTTTCCTCGTTTGAAAAGGAGGAATTAAAGGACCAGTTGGTTTCAGATGATGGAAAAACCATCCTCACATCATTGACTATTAGTTGGAATGATAGAGAAGCGGAAGAGGTCAGCGACGCATTATATAAAACAATTGAAAAATATGATGTGGATCACTATTATACCAGCAACTGGATGATTGATCAGGATTTGGTAAATAGTTCTCAAGAGGGATTAAAGAAGACAGAAGGAATCACAGTTGTCTTCATTCTGGCTGTATTGTTAATTGTTTTTAGATCTGTAATTGCGCCATTTATTCCTTTAATTACAGTAGGACTTACATACTTAGCATCCCAATCTATTGTGTCTATTCTAGTAGATCAATTTAATTTCCCACTTTCCACGTATACACAAATTTTCTTGGTTGCTGTTCTCTTTGGAATAGGGACGGATTATTGTATTCTACTATTAAGTAGGTTTAAAGAGGAAATGATGCATCGGGAAAGTATTTGGGAATCGATAGTCGAAACGTACAAAAATGCGGGAAGAACAGTCTTTTTTAGCGGTATTGCGGTAATGATTGGGTTTGCTGCGATAGGATTTTCTAAATTTATGCTTTATCAATCTGCTTCTGCCGTAGCAGTGGGGGTAGCTATTTTACTTATCGCCTTATTTACGGTTGTACCAATTTTTATGCTGTTATTAGGGAAGAAATTATTCTGGCCATCTAAAGGGTCGGCAGAGCATGGAGACAGCAAGATTTGGGAAGTGGCGGGTAATTTCTCTATAAAAAGACCGCTGCTATCCTTATTGGTTGTAGCATGTATTTGTGTTCCCTTCCTTGTTACCTATGATGGTGATATTTCTTTTAATTCTTTAGAAGAAATTGGGGATGATTATTCATCGATAAAAGCATTTAATGCAATTGCGGACAGCTTTGGACCAGGCGAGTCCATGACAACAACCGTAATTTTAAAAAATGATGACCAATTAGATACAATAGAGTATTTATCTTTAGCAGATACAATTACGAATGAATTAGCTAAAGTAGATTTGGTGGATAGAGTTCGGTCTGTAACGAGACCAATGGGAGACTCCATTGAAGATCTTTATATTTCTAATCAAGCGAAAACCTTAGAAGAAGGTTTGGGCCAAGGAAAAGAAGGAATTGATCAAATAAGTGAGGGGCTTCACAGTGCCGGAGATGAACTGCAAAAATCAGGACCACAGTTGAATGACGCAGCAGATGGGATTAATGGGCTCATTAAAGGAACAAATGATGTGAAATCTGGTTTGGGAGAAATTCAGTCTAACTTAGAAAAAATTGAACAAGGTATTCGCCAAGGTTCTGCTGGTTCTGATCAAATAAAGTCAGGATTACAACAGGCAAAAACAGGGGCAGAAGCACTGTTGAATGAGCATAATAAATTACAAACTGGATATAAAGAGGCAGAGAAAGGTCTATCTGCTATTCTCGGGGAATATCAAAAAATTAATTCAGGTTTAGAGCAATTGGCACAGGGGCTAAATAAAGTACCAAAAGAATCGTTTGGTTCTTTAGAAGGGACATATGCTGGATTAGCTGATAACCCAGCATATATAGGAATTAAAGCAGGATTTTTAGGAGCACAACAACAATTACCCGCAATTAATGCTGGTATCGATCAATTAAATACAGGGTTAGCTAAATTACAAACAGGAATGAGTAAAGCGAATGCAGGCTATGCAGAAATATTAAAAAATCAAGCAAATATTTCGGCTGGACTGGAGCAATTAATTGCTGGTATCGATCAACAGCAACAAGGATTAGACCAATTAGCAGATGGCCAAGGGCAGATTGTGAACAATATGCCTAAATTAACGAATGGATTAAGTAGTATTAATGAGGGACAGAAGCAATTACTAGATGGGTTTAGTGATATAGGTGGTCAGCTTGGCCAATTAACGGACGGATTAACACAAAGTGCTGAAGGATTAGATCAAGTTTCTGAAGGTTTAGGTTCTGCTACGGATTATTTATCTGGATTATCTAAAAACGAAACAAACAGTTTCTATATTCCAGATGAAGTATTAGCGAGTGATGAATTTAAAGGGGCATTAGATACGTACCTATCTCCAAATCGCAAAATCATGACATTTGACGTTGTATTCTCAGACAATCCATATTCAAATGAAGCAATTGATCAAATTGATAGGATAAAAGATAGAGTTGATCAAATAACAAAAGGAACCAAGCTTGAAAATGCGGAAATTGCTGTTTCCGGGATTACTAGTACCAATGCAGATCTTCGCACTATGTCCAATGCTGATTATACAAATACTGTTATTTGGATGATGATTGGGATTTCGATTGTTTTAATCTTTTTATTCCGGTCAATCATTATGCCGGCTTATATTATTGGATCGTTAATTTTAACATTCTATACAACGCTTGGAATAAATGAGGCAATCTACGTGAATCTGCTGGGCTATTCTGGGATCAGTTGGGCAGTACCATTCTTTGGATTTGTTATTTTAGTAGCTTTAGGTGTGGATTATAGTATTTTCCTTATGGATCGATTTAATGAATATAAGAATTTAACGATAAAAGATGCGATGTTAGAAGCGATGAAGAAGATGGGGACAGTCATCATTTCTGCAGCTATCATCTTAGGTGGAACATTTGCAGCGATGATGCCATCAGGAATGTTATCCCTATTACAGATAGCAAGCATTGTATTAGTTGGATTATTCCTATATGCATTTATCATTTTGCCATTGCTTATACCTGTTCTAGTAAAGAATTTTGGAGAAGCAAACTGGTGGCCATTTAAACGAATAAAGGATTAATAAGCAAGAGGAAGGCATTTAGGGTATATACTTAAAGCCTTCCTTTTCATATAGGCTATGATTTTGTTGTAAGTGGATGAAGGAAATCGGATTAAATGAAATTTTTCCTAGATAATGGAATTGAAATTAATCTGTGAAAAAAAACGTTTTTTCTTGTTATTTTTCATTTTTGGATTGATAATAAAGGATAAAGAAAAGATATTTTATAGTAGTTAGGTATTTTAAATCGTCAGGAGTCTTTTGCATGGAGATGTTGCTTCATTTTTTTCAAAAAAAAGCAGTAAAAAGATTTTTAATTTTGTTTTTAATTGGTTTAAGCCTTTATTTTGTACGTAGTATGATAAATCTCATTTTATTTACTTTTATATTTTCTTACCTAATGGATCGACTTGTTCAGTTTTTTACAAGCAAATTTGCGATAAAGCGATCAATTGCGGTTATTTTGCTATATTTTACTGTATTATTTTTGCTCATATATGGGATTTCCACCTATTTACCTGTTGTCATCCAGCAAATCTCGATTTTGGTTATCCAAATCACAGACTTTTATATGCAGCCACATGACAATGCAGTCTTGAATTTTATAGTAAATACAATAAATAATCTTAATGTAACGACCTATTTACATCAGGGCTTTACCTTTATATTTAAGTATTTTACAAATATATGGGGAAATCTGCTTCAAGTGTTTATGGCGATAGTATTAAGCCTATTCTTTTTGTTAGAAAAAGACAGATTACGGTTGTTTGCTACTCGTTTTCATACTAGTAAAATAGCACCAATTTACTTTGAATGTAAATATTTCTGTAAAAAATTTGTAGCAACCTTTGGAAAAGTAATAGAAGCACAATTTATTATTGCCATTATTAATTGTGTGTTAACGACAACTTCCTTGTATTTCTTAGGCTTTCCTCAATTATTTGGATTAGGTATTATGATTTTCTTACTGGGTTTAATACCAGTTGCCGGGGTTATTATTTCCTTTATTCCATTATGTATTATCGGTTATACGGTCGGAGGAATAACACATGTCATTTCAATTGTTATCTTAATTGTTGTAATTCATGCGCTTGAAGCATATATATTAAATCCTAAACTAATGTCTTCTAAGACCGATTTACCAGTTTTTTTCACATTCATTGTTTTAATATTTTCCGAACACTTCTTTGGAGTATGGGGATTAATTGTAGGTATTCCGATTTTTATATTCTTGTTAGATATATTAGAAGTGAAGAGTGAAAAACAACGAAAAGAATCCATAATAGAAAAATAAGTGGGTATAAAGAAAAAGTCATCTCCGGGGAGATGACTTTTTCTTTATAAATATTATTAAATAAACACAACAATGATAATGATAGCAAGCACAATACGATAGATCGCAAATGGTGTTAATTTAATTCGATCGATTAGCTTTAAAAAGAAGCGTATAGAAATTAATGCGAAAATAAATGCACTGATAAATCCAACGATAAAGAATGGGAGAGCAGCAGATGTAATGTATTCCCAATTATTTAGTAAAGAGATAAAGCTTGCACCAGCCATAATTGGTACTGCCATGATAAAGGTAAAGTCAGCTGCTACCCGGTGGCTTAGCCCCATAAGTACACCGCCAGATATCGTTGATCCAGATCTTGAAAAGCCTGGCCATAGGGCGATACATTGAAATAAACCAATGAAAAATGCTTGCTTATTTGTAATTTGATCCAAAGAAGTTGTGGTTGGTTTCTTCTTCTTTTGCGTAAAGTCTGCGATAATCATTAGGACTGCACCCACAATTAAAGCATATGCAACTGTTTCAAAATTAAATAGATGTTCATCTATGTAATCATCAAAAAGAAGTCCTAAAACACCAGCTGGAATTAACCCAATAAGAACTTGTACTAAGCTTAATTTATGTCCGACTACTTTTTCACCATTAATTGTTTTTTTCAAACCAAGAATATTTAAGAAACGATCTTTAAAGATAATTACTACTGCCAAAATCGACCCTAATTGAATAACAACTTTAAAGGTATTAGCTACTTCAGGTGAAAAAATCTCCCCTGACTTTAACCATAAATCATCGACTAGTATCATATGTCCAGTTGATGATACAGGTGCAAATTCCGTCAAACCTTCTACTATGCCCAAAATAAAGGCCACTATCAAATCCCATAACTTATCCAACATTTTTTCACTCCTATTTATCCATTCATTTCAAAATTATATTCTTACTCGAAAGCATACGCCTATCTATCATATCAAAAATTTAGCAAAAGCTGAATGCTATATTGAATATTAAATTAGACTTGGTTTCCTATTCCATTTTTCGATATAAAAACACATAAAGTATAACGCAGAAAGAAATACAGAAGTTTCACTAATTAATATTAGCGAAAGAAATAAAAGAAGATATACTAGAAAGATAGAAAAAGATAGAGAGGAAGAATCATGAAATGGAACGAAAAGGAATCCTGTCTCTTGGCGATGCGTTTATCGATTATGTTTCACGATCGAGTGATAATAATTGTTTTGAAAGAAGTTTAGGGGGAGCTTCTGTGAACGTTGCTGTACATATCAGTAGATTTACTATTCCTAGTTTTTATCTTACAAAACTAGGAAGCGGAGAAGATAGCCAATTTGTCGAAAAGGAAATGTTAAAAGAAAAAATAAATCTTGAAGACAGCATTCGTACACCAACCAAGAAAATATCGAAAGTATATGTCCATTTAGATGCATCTGGAGAAAGATATTTTCATAAATATGAAAATGAAACGCCAAATGAAGTTGTATTAGAATCAGATCTTAAGGAATCATCTTTTGAAAATAAATCAATCTTTTATTTTGGTTCTGGGACACTCTTTCATCCAAGTGCAAGAGCAGCGACAAAGAAGGCGATTGAAATCGCAAAGGAAAAAGGCTTATTCATTGCTTTTGATGCAAATATTCGGATTAAAAGATGGAAAAATGAAGAGGAATGTAGACAAGTGATGATGGAATTTTTGTCTTTTGTAGATATTCTAAAAATGTCAAAAGAAGAACTTCTCTTTCTATTAGAGGTTCAATCGGTAGAGAAGGGCTTAGCAAATTTGGAGAAGTTCCAAATACCTCTCAAGCTAATTACTTTGGGCGAAAAGGGGGCAATTGGACTATTATACGAAGAAAAAGTCCAAATGGCTGGAAAGGTGGTAAAGGCAATAGATACGAATGGTTCAGGCGATGCGTTTATGGCAACGATTCTTGCATGTATTTATAAAAAGGGATTTCCAGCTTGCAAAAAAGAGATGGAGTCTTATATGGATCAAGCTAATCGGTTGGGGGCAATAGTAGCTACAAAGGCTGGTTCCTTGCCGATTCTTCCAGATTATCAAATGATTATGGGAAGAGCTGAATCACCATTGCCCTGTGAAAACGAAGTATAGGAGATAGGATTGCATAGATATTGCGTTGAATTTGAAAACTGGAAAAAGGCATGCTTTTTTCTATCAAGCATACTTACTTATAGAGAATTATTATATATCTAAGTAAGTATGCTTTTTTTTGTAACCTTTTTAAGTCTAAAGACGTAGATAAAAATAATACAAGAGTTTGTTTCCAGCCGGGGTTAAACTCTATATGATAACAAAGAGGAGTCCTAAAGATTATAACTTTTATTCGAAGGTGTTTACAAAAGAAGCCAGGATTAACAGCTTTTTCGATAAGTAAATATTAATGCGAAGGAGGGGTGTTTGTGTGACTGAAAGAAAGGTATATATTATTTTAACGGATACAGGCACTTTATTTACACGTTGTATTAAATTTTTTACAAGAAAGCCCCATAATCATGCATCTATTTCTTTTGATCCGCAATTAAATGAAGTTTATAGTTTTGGAAGAAGAAAGCCAAGCAATCCATTTATCGGTGGATTTGTGAAGGAAAATGTCCAGCATAGTTTTTTTCGAAACAGTAGGTGTATTATTTATTCCATTTCTGTTACGCAAACACAATATGAAAACATGAAGAAAAAAATTGAGCAGATGGAAAAAGAACAAAGAAATTATCGCTACAATTTACTTGGGCTTTTATTTATTTTACTAAAAATCCCATATAATCGTAAAAATGCTTATTTTTGTTCGCAATTTGTTGCATCGATTTTGCATGACAGTGGTGTCCTATTTTTTAATAAGCCTCCATGTTTAATGACCCCCTATGATTTATTAGATGAATATAAAATGCAAAAAGTCTATGAAGGGAAATTACATCAATACTCACTTGTTTTCAGAAAGCCGGCAGCCTAATGCATTTATTTTTATATAATTGGAAAAAAGTGACCGTTTAAAAGGTCGCTTTTTTTTGTATCAAATGGATATATTTCACATGGTTAATGTCAGAACTTTTGGTGAAAATAAAAAGGAGAATCAATGCTTTGACAAATGGTAATCCCCTATACTATGATAGCTATTGCTGACAAGTCTTATCGGAATAAGGAGGAATAATATGAGAAAATTTAGTATATTATTAAGTTTGTTGGTAAGTATTACCATTGTGTTAACTGCTTGTGGCAGCAATTCAGATAAGGGATCAAAAGATTCTGCAGATAAAAAAGCTGATAGCAACGCAGATTTATTGGCACAAATTAAAGATAAGGGCACATTAATAGTTGGTACGGAAGGTACATACCCTCCCTTTACTTTTCATGATAATTCTGGGAAGCTAACTGGATTTGATGTGGAAATTGCACAAGAAGTGGCAAAACGTTTAGGGGTGAAAGCTGAATTTAAGGAAACACAATGGGATGCCATGTTTGCAGGCCTTGATGCAAAGCGCTTTGATATGATTGCAAACCAAGTAGGGATTAATGATGAAAGAAAAGCGAAGTATACATTTTCTGATCCTTACATTTCTTCTGCTGCTGTTCTTATCACGAGAGAAGATTCAGATGTGAAAAGTTTTAAAGATATGAAAGGATTAAAGTCAGCACAATCATTAACAAGTAATTATGCGGAAATTGCCAAAACGAATGGTGCAGAGTTAGTTGGAGTGGATGGATTTAATCAAGCGATTGAACTTCTTAACGCCAAACGAGTAGATGTTACCGTTAATGATAAATTATCTTTCTTAGATTTTAAAAAGCAAAAGCCAGATGTAAAAGTTAAAATTGTCGATACTGCTGATGATGTAGCGCATAGTGGTTTAATGTTTAGACAAGGAAATGATACATTAGTTAAAGCGGTAAATAAAGCACTTAAAGAAATGATTGATGATGGTACGTATAAATCAATATCAGAGAAATGGTTCGGAGAAGATGTACTTAAATAGCATTTTTACTGACCCAGAAGCATTCCAACGATATTATGATATAGCAGTTAGTTCCCTTCTTCCTTTGGTGAAGGGGGCTATTTTATATACGATACCACTATCCATTATATCCTTTATTATTGGGATAATTTTAGCTGTATTAACCGCTTTAGCTAGATTATCCAGTATAAAAATTTTTCGGGCGATTGCTGGAATCTATGTTTCCATCATTCGCGGAACACCATTACTCGTACAGCTTTTTATTATTTTTTACGGGTTACCCAATGTTGGTATTACGCTCGAACCTTTTATAGCAGCTATTATAGGTTTTTCATTAAGTGTTGGAGCGTATGGATCGGAAATAGTCAGAGGATCCATTTTAAGTATTCCTAATGGTCAATGGGAAGCTGGCTATTCCATTGGGATGAGCTATGTTCAAAATTTAAAAAGAATTATTTTGCCACAGGCTGCACGTGTTTCGATTCCGCCATTGTCTAATACATTTATCAGTTTAATTAAAGATTCGTCTCTAGCAGCCTTAATTCTAGTAACAGAAATGTTTCGAAAGGCACAGGAAATCGCAAGTACGAATTATGAGTTCTTATTGCTATATTCAGAGGTAGCCCTATTGTATTGGCTTATTTGTTTCCCTCTTTCTATTATCCAGCAAGGACTGGAAAATCGATTCGGCCGTCACTTAAGTAAATAAAAAAGCTTCTATTAGGCAGGAAGACTAAAATAATCGATAGAGGAAGGAGCGAACATCATGATTTCAATTAAAGGGTTGTCTAAGCATTTTGGCGATTTACAAGTATTAAAGGACATAAATTTAGAAGTGGACAAAGGGAAAGTCATTGTTGTTATTGGTCCTTCTGGATCAGGAAAAACGACGATGCTTCGATGTTTAAACATATTAGAAATACCAACTAGTGGTCATATTACAATAGAGAATAAGCAATTGGATTTCTCGACGAAAGTAACGAAAAAGGCTATAACAGATTTTCGAAAATTAACAGGAATGGTTTTTCAAAGCTATAATCTTTTTCCCCATAAAACTGCCATTGAGAATGTGATGGAAGGTCCCATCACGGTGAAAAAGCAATCAAAAGAAAAGGCAAGCATGAAAGCGGCTGATTTACTAAATAAAGTAGGACTGGGTGATAAAATCGATTTTTACCCATTCCAACTGTCAGGTGGGCAGCAGCAGCGAGTCGGCATTGCCAGAGCACTTGCGATGGAACCAGAAGTAATGTTATTCGATGAACCAACATCTGCGTTGGATCCAGAGCTTGTTGGAGAAGTTTTAAAAGTAATAAAGCAACTTGCGAATGAAGGCATGACGATGATTATTGTTACCCATGAAATGAAATTTGCGAAAGAAGTTGCGGACGAAGTAATTTTCATGGATGGTGGCTATATTGTAGAGAAAGGCAGCCCGCATGAAATCTTCTCTGACCCTAAAGAAGCAAGAACACGGCAATTTCTTCAATTAATTCAATAAAAAAAGAGCTGGTCAGGAATTTCTCAAAAGCGAGAATTAATCTGAAACAGCTCTAAACAAAAGGGGGAATTACACTTTGTAGTATCATTGTGGTCCCCTTTTTCTTTTTTTATACATAAAAGACTAATTTATTTTTTTTTAATAAACTCAATGTTCGTCATGGATTTTCTTATGGATGACCTCTTCTTCTAATAAACTAATGAAAGCTACTAACACCCCTGAAATCAAGGAGGCAATAGTAAAAACGGTTAAACCAGTCAGTATATAAAAAAGAGTCGTCGCAAAGACAGTCAACAAACAGCAATAGATGATGGAGTTTACATATAAGGTGTTTTTCATTTAGAACCTTCTTTCCGCTAATCTTTATAATGTAGTATATGTCCGAATAATGAAATATACTACCGTTAAAAAGGCAAAAGGATGATTGCCCTTTTTTATTAATAAAGGGGATAAGCCCTCACTGATTTTATAAAAAAGCATATCTAATAAGTATAAAGAATAGCTTGTATCACCTTCTTAGAAGCTGAATACACAGCATATTCTTTATACCGTAACCCCATAACCTCCTCTCACTTTGGGTATAGCCGTACGTTTGGCTATACCCCTTTTTTTTGGAAAAGGATAAAAATTGCTTAAATACACTGTTTTTTGTAAAATAGGTATAAACAACTATTTAATTTATAACAATTTATTAATATTGGATATTAATAGGTCTTATTACATAATTGTTAAAGTTTTATCTTGGTATAAAAACAGCTATATATAACTATAGGGTAAGAAGGAGAATATATATGAAGAAACGAAGTATTTTTCGCAGTTTACGAACAAAAATGATTGTGATTATCTTTTTTGCTACATTATTTAGCACCATGATATCCTTTAAGCTAAATGAGATGATTCTAGAAGCCGGCTTCTTCCCACAAGAATTCAGTATTTTTGTTAATACTGTCATTAATTTAATTTTTGTAACTGTTATTGTCGCATTATTTACACGGAGAATCATTATTTCTCCTCTGAAAAAATTATTGCATTCAACAAAGAAAATTACAGAAGGCGAATTAGATATTGAAATTCATAAAGCTTCTAATGATGAAATTGGCCAACTAACAGATGCGTTTATTTTGATGAAAGAATTTATTCGCAACTTAGTACAAAAAGTGAATGAAACATCTGAACAAATAAATGCTTCTGCCGAAAAGCTGACTGCTAATACAGTGGAAACAAACCATGTATCAGAGCAGATTTCAGCTGCCATTCAAAGTGTTGCTGCTGGTTCTGAAGAGCAGACAAAAGGAATGGATTTCATTGTTGATTCGGTTGCTGTTGTGAATAATGAAATTAAAGATATTGCGAAGAATACAGAAGAAATGGTGAAAAGCACTCATAATACTGTATTGAAAGCTAAAGAAGGACAAGCAGTTGTTGATAATACTGTAACGCAAATGAGTTTGATTCAAAATTCAGTGCAAGAATCGAATGACTCTATTGTATTATTACAAGAGCGTTCCCAGGAGATTGGTCAATTTTTAAATGTTATAACAGAAATTGCTGATCAGACAAATTTATTGGCATTAAATGCAGCCATCGAAGCTGCTAGGGCTGGCGAAGCAGGCAAAGGGTTTGCAGTAGTAGCAGAGGAAGTAAGGAAATTGGCAGAACAGTCCAATCAGTCCGCTGAGCAAATCGCTGTTCTGGTAAATGAAATTCAAAAAGATACTCTATCTTCTGTTAAAACAATGAAACGAGTGACAGAGGAAGTAAAAGACGGCATTGATATTACCAATGATACAAAAGAAAAGTTTACGATAATTTCGGAATCGATGTTATCCATGAGTCAGCAAATGGAAAGTATTTTAGAGGCTGCTCATAAAATTTCTACGAATATAGTAGAGGTTGCAGGTTCGGTAGATCAAGTTACTGGCATTGCCAAGGAAAACAGTCAAAATTCCATGAACGTGTCAGAAGCCTCTCAGGAACAACTGGCGGCAATGGAAGAAATCACTTCCTCCACTAAATCATTAGCTAAAATTGCAGACGATTTAGTGGAGTTGACAAAAACCATACATGTAGAAGGCTAAATAAGAGAGTGGTCAAAGTAGCAGTTAACATCCCAGAATATTTTCTGGGTGTGGAGCTAATTTGATCATTCTCTTTTTTTGGGGGAAAATAAAAAGAGTAAGTTATATGACATTTTAAACAGTTTTTTATTAATTTGGTTAAAGTTAGAAATGAAAATAAATAATTTTATAAAAATGATTGTCGAAAGTTGTTATTTCATGCAAATACAAATATAATGGAGAATTGTAAATGTGTGTGAATGACTCTATTTATTTAGGGGTAAATATAAATGGTGAAAAATGATTATTTCTGAATGGAAGAATGATAAGCTGTTAAAAGTTTTACTGAACAAGGAGCAATGACAATATGTCCCCAAAAAATTCATCGAAAATAGATTATACACTTGTTCTAATATTAATGCTTCTATGTTTAACTAGCCTTATTGCTATATATGGAGCAAACTCATCCTATGTGTTAAAGCAAGTTATGTATTATGTAGTTGGTATAGGTATTATTATTGGCGTAATTCGTTTAGATTCGGATCAGTTGAAGAAACTGACCTGGTATCTGTATGCTTTTGGTCTATTCTTATTGGTAGTGCTTATATTCGCCCCATCCAGTATTGCCCGAGAAATTAATGGTGCCAAAAGTTGGTTCACTTTACCTGGTTTTTCTCTGCAGCCTTCTGAGTTTGTAAAGGTATTTTTAGTACTGGCACTATCAAGAATCATTGTAGATCATCAGGAAAAGTATATAGTAAAGACGATACAAAGTGACTTTTTTCTCTTATTTAAAATTGGAGCTGTAACGGTACCTCCACTTCTTCTTGTCATGAAGCAGCCAGATTTGGGAACCTCCTTAGTTTTTCTTGCTATTATGCTGGGGATGATTTTTATATCCGGTATTTCCTGGAAGATTTTAACGCCGATTTTTTCTAGTTTTGCTGTGATTGCAACAGCTGTCCTCTACCTTGTTATTTGGCATCCAGATTGGATTACCATGTATTTTGGAGTGAAGGAATATCAGATGGGAAGAATTTATTCCTGGTTAGATCCCTATACATACCAAAGTACAACGGGATATCACTTAACACAGTCTTTGCTTGCAATTGGTTCTGGCCAGACAACGGGAAAGGGTGTTGGCACAAGTGAAGTAGTGCTTCCGGAGAATCACACTGATTTTATTTTTAGTGTAGTCGGCGAAGAATTTGGCTTCATTGGAGCTAGTATTATTATTAGTTTATTTTTCTTGCTTATTTATCACATAACAAAAGTTGCCTTAGAAACAAAAAATACTTTTTATACTTGTATGAGCGTAGGGATTATTAGTATGCTTTGTTTTCATGTTTTCCAAAATATTGGGATGACGGTAGGAATTCTTCCTATTACAGGGATACCACTCCCTTTTATTAGCTATGGAGGTAGTTCCTTGATGGGAAATATGCTTTCGATGGGATTGATTTTTTCCATTCGATATCATTATAAAAAATATATGTTTTCTAGTGATGAATAACGGTTTTTATTTAACGACAAAAAGAGGCTGACAGGGAAGCAGCCTCTTTTTGTGTATTCTTTCTCGATTCTTTAAATGAGGGGGAAAGAAAAGGAAAGAATATCAATTATGGGAAGTTAAATGATATTGATAATCATTATCATTAGGTGTACTCTTATAATAGAGCAACTCAATCACGTTGTCAATGAAAATCGAAGGGGGAATAGAAATTGGACGAGAAATTTCAAGAGGAGTTTGACGCCTTATTGAGTAATTATACGGAATTACTTCTTGGAGAAGAGAATGAGGAATTAAAGGAAAAAGTGCAAATATGGATGCTCTATACCTATATGTCCAAAAATATGCCAGGTTTAGTAAAACATTGGAATGCTAAATTCCCTGATGGGAAACAAACAATAGTTCAAATTATATCGGAAATAAAAAAAATGAATGAGATAAGAAAACAAAATCAAAAATAAAACATATGCTATAAAGAAAGCTGGACAAAGCGTAAAAAAACACCACCCATAACAATGTGTTTGGGTGGATAAAAAATGAGAGTTTTACTGAATAGTGGTGTTTCCATATGGAAATTGGTTACTGTATCCTTTGAATTGCTGATAAGATTGCTGGATTTTTTGTTGCTCAGCAGCTTCAAGCTTATACCATCCTTTTTGAAACATTAAATCATACAATTCTCTTTGCATATTTTGTGTTTCGGTAAAAATGGATAATAAATCTTGATAGAGTGTTTCATTACTAGCTTCGTTTAAAGCTGTTGAATAAGCATCAGTCATGTATTTTTCTGTTGAAAGCATGTCGTTAGTAAAATCGCGATCATTCATTTGCGGTGTTTTGGGAACCTGTGACTCAGGGTTTTGAATTGGCTTTTGTTGATCCATTTTCTTTGTCCTCCCTCATAAAATCATTGTTTTAGTAAGATGATTGCTTATTCAAAGTCCTTTACGAAGAAAAGGTGCTCATTCTACAAAAGGCATAGTCAACTAAAAAAGGTTTGGCAATCTCTTTAGCAGAATGAGCAAAATTGAATAAACAATCACTAATTTTTTTCGTTACTATCTATTGCTGTTGCTGTACCATTGGCTGACTATTAGTATCTAAGTGACTAAGTATTCTTTCATAATGATGCTGATGCATTTGTCCACATTTCTCAAGCTGAGATTTAATTGCCGGATCTTGGGCATTTTGTGCAAAAAAATGCGCTTTTTTCATTGCTAGTAAATTCCAAGAAAGCATATCTGTTAAGTAAAGGGAATCTTTGACTGTTACCATAACAGGTGGTTTCATCATCATCCCGTTAGGTTGTGTCATATTAGTTGGTTGCTGCTGCATCAAAATCGACCTCCTGTTAAACTATTGCTTTTTATATTGATTATTTTGACTGTTAACTTTTCCGCCACCATCTGTTTCAACTGTTGGACCAGCGTTACCTTTTACACTTGCCGCACTAACTCCTGCTTTAGAAGGGTTCTTCTTAAGACGAGCCATTTATTTATACACCTCCCTTTACTATTTCTTTACTAGCATTTCCTATTTTTCTTATTTAATGAGTACACGGCATGGAGAAAAAACGAATAATTTGACACAATTATTGTTAAAAATCACGTCACTTGGACGTACAAAGAGTAATGGAGCCTTTTTAAAGCCATTTGAAAACCATCAAATTTTAATACATTTTTCAAGGAGGATGCATGGTGAAAGAGATAAAATCAGCTGCGGTTATTGGTTCTGGAGTTATGGGGGCAGCGATTGCAGCACAATTTCTTAATGCAGGAATTTCTACGGTTCTGCTGGATATCGTGCCAACTAAGTTATTAGCAGAAGAAATAGAAGCAGGACTTACATTAAAAGATAAGGTTGTGAGGAATCGATTTGGCAGGCTTGCTATTGAAAAAATGAAATCAGAATCCCCCAGCCCGCTTACATCTTTAAATAATTTAGCGCAACTAACAATTGGGAATCTAGAAGATGATTTTGCCTTATTAAAAGAATCAGATTGGATTGTGGAAGCAATTATTGAAGATATGCAAATAAAGAAGGAACTCTTTAAAAAGATAGATCAGTACCGTAAAAAAGGATCTATTATCAGCAGCAATACTTCTGGTATATCGATTAACCAGATGAAAGAAAATCTTTCTCCAGATTTTCAGGCCCATTTTTTAGGTACACACTTTTTTAACCCACCTCGTTATATTAAATTACTTGAAATTATTCCTACTAAAGTTACTGCCTCAAATGTTGTAAAAACAATCAGTCAATTTGCAGAAGAAGAATTAGGAAAGGTAGTAGTAAAAGCGAATGATACTCCTAACTTCATTGCAAATAGGATTGGTTCCTTTGCTTTTTTAAATATTGTAAAAGAAATGATAAAGGCAGACTTAACAATCGAAGAGGTTGATCAATTAACAGGTCCACTAATTGGTCGTCCAAAAAGTGCCACCTTTCATACGCTAGATATGGTTGGATTAGACACTTTTTATCAAGTTATTCATAATATGCAAGGAAAAATGAATGACACAGAAGAAATAGAGATGTACCAAATTCCTGTTTTATTAGAAGAAATGCTTAAGAAAAAAATGTTGGGCAGAAAGGTACAAAAGGGATTTTATCGAAAAACGGAAGAGGGGCTACAAGTTCTAGATTATCGTACATGGACGTATAAGAATTTGACTGGAATGAAAAAGAAAGCAGCGAAACAATCGCTTCCTCTATTTTTAGAACAAAAAAATCCAAAAGCACAATTTCTCTGGAAAGGAATTGCTCCATTTTTACTGTATTCAGCCAAAATGGTTGGGGAGATTTCCGATTCTATTTATGAGATAGATCAAGCTGTTCAGTCTGGATTTAATTGGAGAAATGGGCCGTTTCGTTTATGGGATGAACTATCACTAAAATCTACAGTAGAACGAATGGAAAAAGATTCAAGAGAGATTCCTGGATGGATTAAAGAAATGTTGGATCAAGGATTTGAATCCTTTTATAAAGAGATTAATGGAGTAGAACATTATTACCATCAAGGCAACTATCTGCCTATTCCAAAAAGTGAGGACCAAATATGCATACAAGAATGGAAGAAGCAAAGAGGCGTGCTTCTTTCCAATAATGGAGCAAGTTTAATGGATATCGGAGACGGAGTATTATTACTGGAATTACACAGCTCCAATATGAGCATTGGCATGGATATTCTTGCGATGATTGATAAGGCGATCGAAAAAGTAGAGTCAGAAGCATATAAGGGGCTGATTATAGGCAGTGAAAAAAAGAACTTTAGTCTAGGGGCTAATTTAGCTTTAATGCTATTAGAAGCCCAAAATGAGGATATTGTAGAGCTGCAGATAGCCGTCCGCCGTTTTCAGCAAGCCATGAAGCGCATAAAATATTGCCAGAAGCCAGTGGTAGCTGCCCCTTATCAAAAAACATTGGGAGGAGGAGCAGAAATTTGTCTGGCGGCAGGTAAGGTGCAAGCATCGTTAGAAACGTATCTGGGACTAGTAGAAACAGGGGTAGGGCTTATCCCTGGCGGAGGCGGAACAACAGCCTTATATTGCAATAAGTGGCAGGGAAATCAACAACTTTTACCAGAGGAAATGCTGAAGCTTACTGTAGAAGTATTTCAGACCATTTTGACTGCTAAGGTAGCTGCCTCTGCGGTTCAAGCGAAAGAACTAGGCTTCTTAACAGAGAGAGATGGGATAACTAATAATGATCGATTTTTATTAAGAGATGCAAAAAGAGCAGTTCTACAATTAGCGGATGAAAAGTTTCAAGCGGCTAAAAAAGAAAAGATTATGGTTACAGGTAAAAAGGGTTATGACTTCTTAATGAAAGAAGTTGATAAACTTAAAAAAATAGGTTTTATCTCAGAATATGATGCCGAGATTGCCAGCAATCTTGCTACAGTTCTTACAGGTGGCAGTGTAGAATTTGGTACATTAGTGGAAGAGGACTATTTATTAGATTTAGAGAGAGAAGCGTTTATCCAATTAATACAAGAGCAGGAGACACAAAAAAGAATGCTTTATCTATTGCAAACAGGAAAACCATTAACGACGAAAAAGATATAATATTTTTATCATAAACATTAAGTGCTGGAAGAAAGGAAGGATAGGATTACTATGCAAAAGGGTGGAAGTTTTTTAACGGAACAGGTCACCACAGACGCAATTTTTACTCCAGAGGATTTTACAGAAGAGCATCAAATGATTGCAGAAATGACAAGTGAGTTTGTTCAGAAAAAAGTACTACCTCATTTGGCGGAGATGGAAAATCACCAATTTACAATAACAAAACAGCTGATGGAAGAGGCAGGGAATCTGGGTCTGTTAAGTTCAGATATTCCAGAACCGTATGGCGGTTTGGGTTTAGATAAAATCAGCACAGCCATTATTTCTGAAAGAATGTCTGTTGCAGGGGGATTTTCTGTAACCCATGGGGCTCATATAGGGATTGGTTCATTACCAATTGTTTTATTTGGAAATAAGAAGCAGAAGGAAAAATATTTACCGGATTTAGCCGTTGGTAAAAAAATCGCCTCCTATGCGTTAACGGAACCTTCAGCAGGATCGGATGCTCTTAGTATAAAAACAACTGCAGTCTTAAATAAGGAAGGCACGCACTATTCCCTTACTGGCGAAAAACAGTGGATTACTAATTCAGGAATTGCAGATGTCTTTATCGTCTATGCAAAAGTAAACTCAGAACATTTTACTGCGTTTATTGTAGAAAAAGACTTTCCAGGTGTTTCAATAGGGAAAGAAGAAAATAAATTAGGAATCAAGAGCTCTTCCACCTGCGCCGTTCGTTTTGATCATGTCGATGTACCAGTGGAAAACGTGCTAGGAGAGATCGGAAAAGGCCATTTAATCGCACTAAATATTTTAAATATTGGTCGCTATAAGCTTGGTCTGGGAGCAATTGGTGCTAGTAAAGAAGCATTAAAAAAGACGATTGCTTATACGGATAAGCGGATGCAATTCTCGGCTCCATTATCTCATTTTCCGCTTTCGCTTGAAAAGTATGCAACAATGGCAGCATATATTTACGCGGCAGAAAGTAGTGTCTATCGTACAGCAGGATTACTGTCCTCAGCCATGGATGGAGTAGATGCAGATATAGAATGGACACTAATGGCGAAAATCATAAATGAATATGTTATAGAGTGCAGCTTAAATAAAATTTTTGCCTCGGAAGTATTAGATATGGTAGTAGATGAATGTGTGCAGCTCCATGGTGGCAATGGATTTATGGAAGATTATGATATTGCTAGAATGTATCGCGATTCGCGTATCAACCGCATTTTTGAAGGAACAAATGAAATTAATCGCTTATTAATTCCTCCTACCTTAGCTAAAAAGAGTTTAAAAGGAGAAATCCCATTGTTGGCACTAGCCAAAATGACGGAAAAGGAAATGCTCTCCTTCCTACCGAAAGAGCCGGATGATAAGCTGCTATCCCAAGAAAAAATGCTTCTTTCCAATACTAGAAAAATCAGTTATCTGCTATTTGGAATGATGTTGAAAAAATATAAAGAAAAATTGGAAGAGCAGCAAGAGATTATGGTCAATCTAGCAAATATTTTTAATGCTGTATTTGCAATGGATTCTTGTATTTTAAGAACAGAAAAGGCAATGGGGAAAAATGGGCAAGAAGAAAAACAAAAATTATTATATACCGAAATATATTGCCAAGAGGCCTTTCAACAAGTAATCACAGAGGCAATAGACACGTTAGCATATATGCTGAGCGGTGATGAACTAAGATTAGCACTATCTGTATTAAAGAAATATACAAGATACACACCAAAGCCAATCATTGCAAGGAAAAGAGAGGCTGCTAAACATTTATTAACAGCTGGAGAGTATCTTGGGTAAGGCGTAATCATAAATAGTCAAACAGGTTCTTCTGGAATAAACGAATCAGAAGAACCCTCTTTTTAGTCAATTGATTGAGGGATTCATCTAGTTTGATTCTGTCGTAATCTATCCTGCTTAAAGAAATAGCTGAAAAATGCAAGAAAGGAAATAACAGTTGGCACAAGTGGGCACTGATTGAAGTTTTACTTTATATCAAATTGTGATAATATTTAGTTGAATGTTTCAAAATACATAGATTATGGGTGATGGAATGAAAGTTACTTTTTATTGGTATCCAAAATGCTCAACTTGTCGCAAGGCGAAAAAGTGGCTGGATGAAAATCATGTGTCATATGAAGAAGTACATATTGTGGACAATCCTCCTTCTCGTGCGTTATTAGAGGATTTGTATAAAAAAAGTGGCCTTGAATTAAAGAAATTCTTCAATACTTCAGGTCAGAAATACAGAGATCTTGGATTAAAGGATAAAATAAAGGAAGCGTCGGATGAGGAATTACTAGATTTGCTTGCTTCTGATGGCATGTTAATTAAACGCCCTTTAACTACAGATGGAAATAAAGTAACATTAGGCTTTAAAGAAGAGATGTTTAAAGAAAGTTGGGCTTAAGCGACCTGCTTTTTTTAATAGTAACTCTGTTTAACAGAGTAAAAATGATAAATACGGAGGGGTTATAATGGCAGTACCAAAGGATTTGCGATATTCAAAAGAACATGAATGGGTAAAAGTTGAAGGAGATAACGCACGTGTAGGGATTACATATTTTGCACAATCTGAATTAGGCGATATCGTATTTGTTGAACTACCAGAAGTAGGCGATGAAGTAACAGCAAATGAACCTTTTGGAAGTGTAGAATCTGTTAAGACAGTTTCTGAATTATATGCTCCTATCAGCGGAAAAGTAGTTGAAGTAAATGAAGAGCTTAGTGACAATCCAGAATTTGTGAACGAATCTCCTTATGAAAAAGCATGGATGGTTGTTATTGAGCCAAGTGATAAAGCGGATATTGACGCGCTTATGTCAGCAGAGCAGTATGAAGAAATGACAAATGAAGGCTAATTTAATGTAGAGACCGGGATAAAGATATTTCAACCACCTATTAATCCAAACAAGTATACGGAGATGCTAATAAAAATTTTCGTATACTTGTTTGGTTTTTTTAATTTTTAGGAGAATATAAAGGGGCGATATGTCTATCTATCACCGATATATACCAGAAAACCTACTTCTTTCTCTTCCTGTTTGAATATGTTAAAGTAAATGAAATAACTCCTTTAGGTGATCAATATGAAAAAAGTAATCATTGTTGAAGGCAAATCAGACAAACAAAAAGTAGAGAAGATTGTGCGTGAACCAGTCGATATTATTTGTACGAATGGAACAATTGGAGTTTCAAAGCTGGATGAATTACTAGACGAGCTAATGGATAAAGATGTGTATATCTTAGTGGATGCAGATAAGTCAGGAGATAAGATAAGAAAACAGTTTAAACGAGAACTTCCTGAAGCAGAATTCCTTTATATAGATCGCAAATATAAAGAAGTTGCTGCCTCTCCTGAATGTCACTTAGCAACCCTATTATTACAAGCTGATATTGAGATTGAAGCAAAATATTTAGATACAAGGATGAATGGATTATGATAGATTGGAACCTTGATCAATGGGAGAAACAAGTAAAGGATACAGATGCTGCCTTTCTTTACTTGTATACTCCTCTTTGCGGTACGTGTATGGTTGCATCAAAAATGTTGACAGTATTGCATACAATGAAGCCAGAGTTGAATTTAGGAAAAATGGATTTAAATTATGCCCCCGGTTTAGCAGCAAAATATGAGGTAGAAAGTGTTCCCTGTCTAGTTATTATGGAAAAGGGGGAGTTAAAAGAAAAAGTATATCGCTTTGAATCAGTCCCTCATTTAGTAGAAGTTATCCATAATTATATAAAATAAGCAGGACATGGACATTTTCATGAAAGGGTTATATTAGAGTGCCAATTCCATTAAACGGATGCTGCCCTTAAAAAGCTGGCATGGTTAAAAGCATCAATCGCCTTTTTTATAAAGATTACTTTTAAAAAAGGTTTTTTTCTGCTGCTGCAAGAATAAGTAATATAAGATTGTTCGGCAGAAAGTAGGAGATGCTTTTGCAGGATTGGATGAAATATTTTGTAGAAAAGCTGAATCGGAAAGAATCGTTAAAACCATTATTACGAAACGCTTCGCTTTCCTTAGTGTTAACATGTCAAAATGAATCCTATTATATGGAGCTTAAGAACAATCGCTTTTCATGGAGAAGGATGAAGGATGATGATAATCCAGATATATGGTTAACGGGGGATATGACTAGTATTAGCCTCGTTATGGAAGGCGAGTTTCTTCTTAGAGAAGCAAAAAAGAATGGATCTATTCAATTAGAAGGCTCCTTAAGGAAAATCCTCTTACTTGAATCTTTGTTTTTCTTAAGCCGTTCACGTTCAGTTCCCCACACTGGATAATAGTTTTGATGTTTACCTGGAATCCGCCTTTGCTAACAAAAAGTGAAGGTATTTCGGGTTATTTTTTTTGAAAGAATTTTTCCCCATATTGGTTTTAAATCCAAGCTTTCTCATTGAATTAATTATGTCAGAAAATCTAACTTATTTTAATTGAAAATTCAGAAAAGAAATTATGTTAAAAAAGGTGTTGACAGTCATTTCGGGAAATGGTAAATTACATCTATCATATTAACGATTTTTACATTTCATATAAATAACGAAACTCTTATCAAGAGAGGTGGAGGGATGTGCCCTATGAAACCCGGCAACCGTCAGTATACTGAAACGGTGCCAATTCACACAAAGCGTCATGCTTTGATAGATGAGAGAAAGGGATATTAATCATAATAAAAACCTTTCTGCTCTTCTTGCAGAAAGGTTTTTTTGTTATCTGGAATGATATGATATGCTTTGTTAAAAACTATTTAAATATAGTGATCGATAGAGTGATTTTAAATAAGAAGTAGGTGAATACATTGATTAATGTAAACTCAGTAAAAAAAGTATACTCCTCTAGAAGTGGGAAGGTCACTGCGGTTGATCACGTGGATTTAACCATCGATTCAGGAGAGATATTTGGAATAATCGGATATAGTGGTGCAGGTAAAAGTACATTAATCAGAATGCTGAACGGATTGGAGATTCCTACTGCTGGAAGTGTGTCGGTTGCAGGTCACGAAGTTTCTAAAATAAAAGGAAGCAAACTTCGTAAGGCGAGACAAGAAATCAGTATGATATTTCAACATTTTAATCTGCTATGGTCAAGAACTGTAAAAGAAAATATTGCTTTTCCTTTAGAAATAGCGGGAGTAAAAAAATCAGCAAGAGACAAGAAGGTATTAGAACTCATCAAACTGGTTGGATTAGAAGGACGAGAAGATGCTTATCCTTCTCAATTAAGTGGTGGGCAGAAACAGCGGGTTGGGATTGCAAGAGCACTTGCTAGTGATCCGAAAGTACTTCTCTGTGATGAAGCAACCTCAGCATTGGATCCACAAACAACAGATGCCATCTTAGATTTATTAGTGGACATTAATAAACGTCTTGGTCTTACTATTGTGTTGATTACCCATGAAATGCACGTTATTCGCAAGATTTGTCATCGAGTGGCAGTGATGGAAGACGGGAAGGTAGTAGAAACAGGACCAGTGATTGATGTATTTAAGCAGCCAAAGAAAGAAATTACGAAACGTTTTGTTCAACAAGTAATTGAACCAGAAGAGGCGAAGGATACGATTGAACACTTAATAGCGCAATATAAAACAGGCAGTATTGTCATGCTGGGATTTGTCGGCGAAAGTGCTGAACAGCCTGTAATCACCAATCTCATTCGAACTTTTGCTGTTTCTGTGAATATCATTCAAGGGAAAATTTCCCCGACACAGCATGGATCCTATGGAACATTATATATTCATTTAGATGGAGAGAAACAAGAAATAGAAAAAGCTATTCAATATCTTCATGCGCAAGAAATTAGTGTGGAGGTGATTGAAGGATGATGGAAAGATTATTGCCAAATGTAGATTGGGAAATAATGTGGAATGCCACGAAAGAGACCCTATTTATGACTGGATTCTCGATTATTTTTACCTTTATACTTGGAATTATTCTTGGGATTACGCTGTTTTTAACCGATAAAGGGAATATGTGGAATAATGTATTTTTTAATAGAATCATCAGTGCAGTCGTGAATATTTTCCGTTCCATTCCTTTTATTATTTTATTAGTTCTATTAATCCCATTAACAACTTTACTAATCGGGACAATGATTGGACCGAAAGCGGCGCTGCCTTCTTTAATCATTGGTGCTGCTCCATTTTATGCAAGACTTGTGGAAATTGGCCTTCGAGAGGTGGATAAAGGTGTTATTGAAGCGGCAAAGTCAATGGGAGCAAAACCAACTACTATTATCTTTAAAGTTCTTTTGCCAGAATCTATGCCAGCACTTGTTTCAGGAATTACGGTTACTACAATTGCATTAGTAGGATCGACCGCAATGGCTGGAATAATTGGTGCCGGCGGTCTTGGGAATTTAGCCTATTTACAAGGATTTCAACGAGGTAATGGTGATGTGACACTTGTTTCAACTGTTATTATTTTAATCATTGTTTTTATCATCCAATTTATTGGTGATTTTATAACAAAAAAAATAGACAAAAGATAAGGAGAAAAACACATGAAAAAATTATGGTCTTTACTGATTGCATTAACATTTGTATTTGTGCTTGCGGCATGCGGCAGCTCTAATGATGATAGCAAGGAAAACGGCGCTTCTAACAGTGACAAAGAATCAACTAAATTAGTAGTAGGTGCTTCCAATGTACCACATGCTGAAATTTTGGAAAAAGCAAAACCAATTTTGAAGGAAAAAGGAATTAATTTAGAGATCGTTCCTTTCCAAGATTATGTATTGCCAAATAAAGCTTTAGAATCAAAAGAAATTGATGCAAACTATTTTCAACATATTCCATACTTAAACCAACAAATTAAAGAAAATGGTTATGATTTTGTAAATGCAGGTGGAATTCATATTGAGCCGATGGCTGTATTCTCTAAGAAATATAAGAGTTTAGATGAGCTTCCAGATGGAGCAACCATTATTTTTAGTAACTCTGTTGCTGAACATGGCCGTGTACTGTCTCTTTTAGAAAAAGGTGGATTAATTAAGCTTAAAGATGGAATTGATAAAGTAAATGCAAAGATTGAAGATATTGCGGAAAATCCGAAAAATGTTAAATTAAAAGCAGATTATGAGCCAGCGTTACTTCCACAAATTTTTAATAATAATGAAGGGGATGCAGTTGTTATTAATGCCAACTATGCATTAGATGCTGGCTTAAACCCTGTGAAAGATTCTATTGAAATCGAAGGAAGCGAATCTCCATATGCGAATATCATTACTGTTCGTAAAGGAGACGAAAATCGTGAAGATATTAAAACTTTAGTAGAAGTACTGCATTCTAAAGAAATTCAAGATTTCATTAATAAAGAGTATAAAGGTGCAGTTGTACCAGTTAGTGAATAATAAGTAAGAAGATGTTCCTATAAAAGATTAAACATATAGTATATATCCAATTGAGAATTAAGTTGATTCTATTAATAATGGATATAGCATGTGTAGAAGTCTTTATAGGAACATTTTTTATTTTTGTATGATCAAATAATATTTAGCGGAATCGTCTTCCAATAAGTACTAGGGCTAAATTTATTTCGTGTATAAATACTAAAACGAAACTATTCAAGTGAATATATTTTTGAGTCTATCGTTATCGTTTATGCCAGTGAATTGTTCGGGACCGTAATAAGGAGAGAAATTATTTTAAAGAAAGCAAACTCATGCGAAATTATAAGGAATCAAGCGTATTTATTTGTTTCATGCGAATTTTCCTTATTGAACGGGAAGCAATAGGTTGCTATCAGATTTTATTTGTTATAAGATTAGAATGATAATAAATTGATAATGAAGTTTCGACAATTTTGTGAACAAAACTTCTTTTTACTAT
The DNA here is from genome assembly GCF_038006945.1 of Niallia sp. FSL M8-0099. Taxonomy (NCBI): domain Bacteria; kingdom Bacillati; phylum Bacillota; class Bacilli; order Caryophanales; family Bacillaceae; genus Niallia; species Niallia sp. FSL M8-0099. The sequence goes on along the minus strand of NZ_JBBOWF010000002.1, from coordinate 348,800 downwards.
GGAGGTATATAATATGAGTCAACCTAAATTAGTCATTAATGATTTACATGTTTCAATCGAAGAAAAAGAAATTATTAAAGGTCTTAACTTAGAAATAAAGGGTGGAGAAATTCACGCAATCATGGGGCCAAACGGAACGGGTAAATCAACATTATCTTCTGCAATCATGGGTCACCCAAAGTATGAAGTAACAAGCGGTGATGTAAGTCTTGATGACGAAGATGTATTAGAAATGGAAGTAGATGAGCGCGCGCGTGCAGGTCTATTTTTAGCTATGCAATACCCAAGTGAAATTAGTGGTGTAACAAATGCAGACTTCTTACGTTCTGCTTTAAACAGCCGTTTAGGTGAAGGGAATGAAATTTCTTTAATGAAATTTATCCGTAAAATGGATGATAACATGGAGTACCTAGAAATGGATCCAGATATGGCACAACGTTACCTAAATGAAGGCTTCTCTGGCGGGGAGAAGAAACGTAATGAAATTCTTCAATTAATGATGTTGAATCCAAAAATTGCGATCTTAGATGAAATCGATTCTGGTTTGGATATCGATGCATTGAAAGTTGTTTCAAAAGGAATTAACAAAATGCGTGAAGAGCGTAAAGAAGAGTTCGGCTGCTTAATTATCACTCACTACCAACGTTTATTAAACTACATTACTCCTGACTACGTTCATGTAATGATGCAAGGTCGTATTGTTAAATCTGGTGGACCTGAGCTTGCTCAACGCTTAGAAGCAGAAGGATATGACTGGATTAAAAAAGAGCTTGGTATTGAAGACGAAACTGTTGAACAAGAAGCGTAATTGTTAGGAGGATTGACCAATGACAACGGATATTAAATTACCATTTGACCAAGAGTATCTTTCCTCTTTTTCGAAAGATATGAATGAACCTTCTTGGCTGACAGAGCTGCGTGTAAATGCTTTACAACAAGCAGAGGCTCTTCCGATGCCAAGACCGGACAAAACAAATATTAAAAACTGGAACTTTACCCAATTTGAAAAGCATATTGTAAGCAGTGAAGATTTTTCAGATGTAAGTGATTTACCAGAACAAGTAAAAGCACTTATCGATTTAGAAAAAAATAAAACACTTTATATCCAAAGAAATAACCGTCCAACTTTTTTAGCTGTTTCTAATGAATTAAAAGAAAGCGGCGTAGTTTTCACTGATATTTTCACAGCTGCAAGAGAATACAGTGACTTACTGCAAAAATACTTTATGAAAGATGCTGTAAAGATAGATGAGCATAAATTAACGGCTTTACATGCAGCCCTTTTAAATGGTGGAGTATTCTTATATGTTCCTAAGAACGTAGTAGTAGAAGAACCAATTCAATCCATTTTCTTACATGATGACAAGGAAGCGAACCTTTTTAACCATGTTATTGTAGTGGCTGAAGATAATAGCTCTGTTGTTTATGTAGAAAACTATGTTTCTACTGTGGATCCTGAAGAAGCAGTATTCAATATTGTGACAGAAGTAATAGCCAATGCAAATGCAAAAGTTCAATATGGTGCTGTTGATAATCTAGCGCATGGGGTTACTACGTATGTAAATCGCCGTGGTGTTGCAGGTCGTGATGCTAAAATAGAATGGGCATTAGGCTTCATGAATGACGGTAATACGATTTCTGATAATACAACATATTTGATGGGTGATGGCTCATATGGCGATACGAAGTCTGTAGTAGTTGGACGCGGCGATCAAAAACAAAACTTCACTACAAAAGTAGTTCATTACGGTAAGAGCTCTGAAGGCTATATCTTAAAGCATGGTGTAATGAAAGATAAAGCTTCTTCCATCTTTAACGGAATTGGTAAGATTGAACATGGTGCAACAAAAGCAAACGCTGAGCAAGAATCTCGTGTTCTAATGTTAAGCGAAAAGGCTAGAGGCGATGCGAATCCAATTCTGTTAATTGATGAAGACGATGTAACGGCAGGACATGCAGCATCTGTTGGTAGAGTAGATCCTTTACAATTGTATTACTTAATGAGCCGTGGTATTCCACAACATGAAGCAGAAAGATTAGTTATTCATGGTTTCTTAGCTCCTGTAGTAGAACAATTGCCAATTGAAGGTGTGAAAAAGCAATTAGTTGAGGTAATTGAAAGGAAAGTAAGATAATGGATAGCAAACATATTCGTTCTTACTTCCCAATTTTAAACCAAGAAGTCAACGGACATCCATTGGTTTATCTTGATAGTGCAGCTACCTCTCAAAAGCCAGTCCAGGTAATTGAAACAATCGAGAACTACTATCGAGAATATAATTCCAATGTTCATCGTGGCGTTCATACCTTAGGCACAAGAGCGACAGATGCTTATGAAGGAGCAAGGGAAAAGGTAAGAAAGTTTATCTCTGCTTCTTCCATCGAGGAAATTATCTTTACTCGTGGTACGACAACTGCGCTGAATACAGTTGCACAAAGCTATGCGATGGAAAATGTAAAAGAGGGGGATGAAATAGTCATTACCCCGATGGAGCATCATAGTAATATTATTCCTTGGCAGCAAGTTGCCAAAAAAACAGGAGCAACACTTAAATATTTGCCGCTGCAAGCAGATGGAACAATTGCACTTGCCGATGTTGAAAATACAATCACGCCAGCAACAAAAGTAGTTTCCATTACCTATGTTTCAAATGTTCTGGGGGTTATCAATCCAATAAAGGAAATTGCGGCTATTGCTCATAAAAATGGAGCTGTACTCGTTGTAGATGCTGCACAAGGAGCTCCACATGTAAAAATCGATGTGCAAGATTTGGATTGTGATTTCCTTGGATTCTCTGGACATAAAATGTGTGGTCCAACAGGAATTGGGGTACTTTATGGAAAGAAACATCTTTTAGAAAATATGGAGCCAATTGAATTTGGTGGAGAAATGATTGATTTCGTCGGATTATATGAGTCGACTTGGAAAGAACTTCCGTGGAAGTTTGAAGCTGGAACGCCAATCATTGCAGGGGCAATCGGTTTAGGAGCAGCCATTGATTTTCTCGAAGAAATTGGCTTAGAGAATATAACCGAACATGAGCATAAATTAGCAGCATATGCATTGGAGAAATTGTCATCTATTAATGGTTTAACTATTTATGGACCGCAAAACGCAAATAACCGTGCTGGCGTGATCACCTTTAATATTGAAGATGTTCATCCACATGATGTTGCAACAGTATTAGATGCTGAAGGAATTGCCGTACGTGCAGGACATCACTGTGCACAACCATTAATGAAATGGCTAAATGTTTCTGCAACCGCTCGAGCAAGCTTTTATCTTTATAATTCAGAAGAAGATGTTGATAAGCTTGTGGAAGGGATTGGCAAGACAAAGGAGTATTTTAGCGATGTCTTTTAATAATTTAGATTCACTTTATAGAAGTGTAATTATGGATCATTATAAAAATCCCCGGAATAAAGGAGTTCTTGAAGGCAGTTTGACTGTCAATATGAATAACCCTACTTGCGGGGACCGTATCCTTCTTACAATGAAAATTGAAGATGGGATTGTCGCTGACACAAAATTCGATGGAGAAGGATGTTCCATAAGCATGTCTTCTGCATCCATGATGACACAAGCAATTAAAGGGAAAACAGTCGAACAAGCGTTAAAAATGTCTGAGTCATTCTCTGAAATGATTCAAGGTAAAGACTACGCTGATGATATGGACCTGGGGGATATTGAGGCACTTCAAGGTGTTAGTAAATTCCCAGCAAGAATTAAATGTGCAACATTAGCTTGGAAGGCTATGGAAAAAGGCGTAAATGAAGGATTAGATTCATAATTTACTACCAAGGTTGCATGTAGAATGGAGGAAAATGAAATGGCAAAAAAGATGCCCGATATTGGGGATTATAAATATGGATTTTCAGATAAAGACGTTTCTATCTTTCGTTCTAAACGTGGATTAACGAAAGAAATCGTTGAAGAAATTTCAAAAATGAAGGCTGAACCACAATGGATGCTAGACTTTCGTTTGAAAGCATTAGAGCATTTTTACAACATGCCAATGCCACAATGGGGCGGCGATCTCTCTGCTTTAAACTTTGATGAAATTACGTATTATGTAAAGCCATCAGAGAAAACAGAAAGATCTTGGGATGAAGTTCCAGATGAAATCAAACAAACATTTGATAAGCTTGGTATTCCAGAAGCTGAGCAAAAATACTTAGCAGGTGTATCTGCTCAGTATGAATCTGAGGTTGTTTATCATAATATGCAGGAAGATCTTGAGAAAATGGGAATTGTTTTCAAAGATACAGACTCTGCATTAAGAGAAAATGAAGATATTTTCCGTGAGCATTGGGCAACTGTTATTCCACCTACGGATAATAAGTTTGCTGCTTTAAACTCAGCTGTATGGTCTGGTGGATCTTTCATTTATGTTCCAAAAGGAATTAAAGTAGACACGCCATTACAAGCGTATTTCCGTATTAACTCCGAAAATATGGGTCAATTTGAAAGAACATTAATCATCGTGGATGAGGGTGCAAGTGTACATTATGTAGAAGGCTGTACAGCACCAGTTTATACAACGAACTCTCTTCACAGTGCCGTTGTTGAAATCATTATTAAAAAAGACGCATATTGCCGTTATACAACGATTCAAAACTGGGCAAACAATGTATACAATCTAGTAACAAAGCGTGCAGTTTGCGATGCTAATGCTACAATGGAATGGATCGATGGAAATATTGGTTCTAAATTAACGATGAAATACCCTGCTGTCATCTTAAGAGGTGAGGGAGCAAGAGGAATGACTTTATCTATCGCTCTTGCTGGTAAAGGACAACACCAAGATGCTGGAGCAAAAATGCTTCACTTAGCTCCAAATACATCTTCTACAATTGTTTCTAAGTCTATTTCGAAACAAGGCGGAAAAGTAACATACCGCGGTATCGTTCACTTTGGACGTAAAGCAGACGGTGCTCGTTCTAATATCGAATGCGATACGTTAATTATGGATAACAAGTCTACATCTGATACAATTCCATACAATGAAATTTTAAATGATAATATTTCATTAGAGCACGAAGCAAAAGTTTCAAAAGTATCAGAAGAACAATTATTCTACTTAATGAGTAGAGGTATTTCGGAAGAAGAGGCAACAGAAATGATCGTAATGGGCTTTATCGAGCCATTTACAAAAGAATTACCAATGGAATATGCAGTAGAGATGAACCGTCTGATCAAGTTCGAGATGGAAGGCTCTATCGGTTAATATATCCAGTAAAGAAGATGAACTATTGAGGTTCGTCTTCTTTTGTTTTTGTCAGGAAGAAAATATTTTTAGCTGCATATGAACTATATTGCATTCCCAAAATTAGTGTGTTATATTAGCCTCAAGTACTTATTAAAGAAGTTTAATAAGTTTTATTTTGCTCACTTATTAAATATCTTTAATAAGTTGGATGGAAAGGAGGGAAATAAAGTGGATGCGACGCCAAAATCTATGAAAAATATTATCCAGCAAAATATTCGTCAACTTCTTTTAGCAAATGGAAGTGCTACGAAGGTGGAGTTGAGTGATAAATTAGGAATTAGTTTCCCAACTATTAGCAAATTTACGGCGCAGATGGAAGAGAATGGAGAATTACAATCAGCAGGTTTAGATGATTCAAGTGGCGGCAGACGAGCGAAGCGGTATACATATAATCCTGAATATATGTTGGGGCTAGCTATTTTTTTAGAAAAGACTGAAACCAATTATATTGTGTTTAACTGCCTAGGGGAAGAAAAGGAGACTGGCAAAATTTCCAGTGCATTAAGGGATGACAATGTTAAATTACTGATCGAGTACGTGGAAGCGCTACAAACACAATATCCGAAGATTAGCTCTATCTCTATTGGGGTGCCTGGTTCGGTTGATAATGGTCGAATCATCTACAGTCCTGATTATGAATATCTTCACGATTTTGATTTAAAGGGATACTTAGAAAATTATTTTTCGATTCCAGTGGTCATTGAAAATGATATGAATGCAGCAGTATTAGGTTATCAAGATCAGCAGGAGAAAAAGAACGATAAATCACTTGTTTATCTCTATTCTGGCCAAAATGGTCCAGGAGCTGGAATTATCGTAAATGGAAAGATTGTACGAGGGAGTACTAATTTCGCAGGGGAAGTATCTTTTGTTCCGCAATATAATAACCGAAACTTTGGACAGACCTTTACAAATGGAAAAGTGTTCTTTTCAAAGGAAGATGAAGTAGATGCCATAAGTAGATTAATTGCTTCCTTTGTGGCAATTATTAACCCGCATGCGGTTATTTTCTGTGATGATGAAGTCACTCAAACCACAATCAACCAAATCAAACAACAAAGCTCCACCTATATTCCGGCAGAGCATCTTCCTGAATTTAGAATGAGTGACTGGAAGCAAGATTATTTATATGGGTTACAAAGACTTGGACTCGATTTAATCATTACAGGAATAAGTAGTAAAACAAATGAATAGTTTGCAGAAAGCTTACAGAGTGGGGGTTAACTATTGGCGACATTCTTTTTAGTAATCATCTATTTGGCTTTTATCAGTTTAGGTTTGCCTGATTCTTTATTGGGAGTGTCATGGTCTTTAATGCAAGTGGAATTTAAGGCACCCCTTGAAACTGCAGGAGTACTGTTTATGACAATTGCAGCGGGGACGATTATTTCCAGCTTTATTAGCGGTATAGTGCTGAAAAAATTCGGAACTGGAATGGTTACATTTGTAAGCTGCTTTATGACAGCGGGAGCTCTATTAGGGTTTCATTTTGCCCCATCCATTATATGGCTGTTTATCTTTGCAATCCCGCTTGGATTAGGTGCAGGTGCTGTAGATACGGGTTTAAATAACTATGTGGCAAGTCATTACAAAGCGCACCATATGAGCTGGCTTCACTGTTTTTGGGGAGTTGGAGCTACGCTTGGCCCGATTATTGTAGCACAGTTTATATCTAGAGATAATTCTTGGCGAAGTGGTTATTTTGCCATCGCATGTATTCAATTTATTTTAGTTGTCATTTTGCTTTTCACACTTCCCTTATGGAAAAAGATAGAAAGGATCCCTAAGCAGGAGAACGAGTATAAAAGAGATGATTCAACTAGTACATTGGATGAAACATATTTGGAAAATCAAAAGCCTTGGCAAATAAGAGGGGTTAAGCTAGCTTTACTTGCATTTTTATTTTACTGCGGGGCGGAAGCGGCAGTTGGGCTTTGGGGAAGCAGTTTTCTCGTAAATGTTAAAAATTTATCGATAGATGTAGCAGCCAAATGGGTTTCCTTATTTTATGCAGGAATCACCATTGGAAGATTTATCACAGGCTTTATTACATTAAAAATGAGTAATAAAAGGTTAATAAGATGGGGACAAATAATTGCGTTAGTTGGTGCAGTTCTATTATTTTTGCCATTCCCTGTTCTTTTTTCACTGGCAGGCTTTATTATGATCGGTTTAGGTTTAGCGCCGATATTTCCGTGTATGCTGCATGAAACACCATTACGTTTTGGAAAGAAACATTCCCAAACCATAATGGGTTATCAAATGGCTATTGCCTATACAGGCAGTACCTTTCTTCCTCCCATTCTGGGATATGCTGCAGCCAAATCAACAATAGGAATTTTCCCTTTTGTTATTGCAGGCTTTATTGCCATTATGCTATGGGGATCGGAAAGGTTAAATGGAGTATTGCATAAAAAAGAAATAAAAAGGGATACAGCGCGTGTAATTTAAGCTAATTAAAGAAGGAGTGACAGGAACATGAAAATAGAACATGTTGCAATATGGGTGAAAGATTTAGAAGGAATGAAGACATTTTATACAACCTATTTTGGTGGGAGAGCAAATTCGAAATATCAAAATAGAGAAAAGAAATTTGAATCCTATTTTATATCGTTCAAGGAAGGAGCTCGCTTAGAACTTATGCGGAAAGCTGGGATCGATAAGGATGATTCAAATGATAGAGTTGGCTGGGCGCATATTGCTATTTCATTAGGAAGTGAAGAAGCAGTTAATCAACTGACGGAACGATTGCAAAAGGATGGTTATTTGTTAGTTAATGGGCCTCGTCTAACAGGGGACGGCTATTATGAAAGTGTGATAGAAGATCCGGAAGGAAATCTTTTAGAGTTGACGGTTTAATGTGGATAGAAAGGAATGATAAAGTGAAAACAGAAAAAGAAAAAATGGTAAATGGAGACTTCTATAATCCAGCAGATCCAGAATTAATAAAGGATAGAAGTAATGCGCGAAAGCTAACAAGAGTATTTAATGAATCCATTGAAACAGAAGATGATATTCGGTCCGTCCTATTAAAACAATTATTTGGTTCCACAGGAACTAATATATTCATAGAACCAACCTTTCGTTGTGACTATGGATATAACATCCATGTAGGGGAAAACTTCTTTGCTAATTTTGATTGTGTGTTTTTGGATGTTTGTGAGATTAGAATTGGGGATAATTGCTTTATCGCCCCAGGAGTACATATTTATACAGCGACACATCCTGTAAATGCTCAAGAGAGAATAGCAGGAATTGAGTACGGAAAGCCGGTGAATATCGGAAATAATGTCTGGGTGGGAGGAAGAGCAGTTATCAATCCCGGAATAAGTATTGGGAATAATGTGGTGGTTGCATCTGGTGCAGTTGTGACAAAGGATGTACCAGATAATGTTGTTATTGGTGGAAATCCGGCAAGAATTCTAAAAAAAATAGTTGAGTAGAATACCAGAGGTGGGGGAAAGCGAATGATTAAATTAGTGCTGACAGACATGGATGGAACATTTTTAAATAATAATGGTGATTTTGACCGGGAATTGTTCAAAGAAGTAAAGAATTTAATGAAAGAAAAAGGCGTAGCTTTTGCTCCTGTTACTGGTAAACAATGTGAACGGGTTGAAGAATTATTTGGTGAAGATGCGAAAGATATGTGGATTCTAGGGGATAGCGCCACCCGCATTAAGCATAATGGCAAATTTGTTTATGAATCGCTGTTAAGTAATGAATTGGGCCTAGCGATTATTCGTTTGCTAGAGGAAATCAGTCTAAATCATACTATTATTGCTTGTACGAGAAGCGGTGCAGTTATAAAGGATAACGTTATCCCGGAAGAAACTGCTATTGTAAGAAAGTCTTATGCACAGGTGAGAAAGGTGTCAGACTTTAAAGAAATAACGGAAGATTTTGTGAAAATAACAATTCACGATTCAGAGCTTAAATGTTTTGAGACAAAAGAAAGATTATCATCCTTTTTCGAATCCGCTTATATTGTAGCATCTGAGGCAGCTTGGATTGATATAGCCAATGTAAATGTACATAAAGGGACAACAGTTGAGCATTTACAACAAGTACTAAATGTTACCCCTGAAGAAACAATGGCATTTGGTGATGGCTATAATGACATAGAACTTATGAGTCGCAGTACATATAGTTTTGCTGTTCGTAATGCCGTAAAGGAATTAAAAGAGACAGCAAATTTCATCACTCGTTCAAATGAAGAAGATGGTGTAATGAGAACAATCATTCAACTGTTATCTCTTTCATAGATGGAAGATAGAATCTATCTATTTGAAAATAATGTAAGAAGTGAATCCCAAATGTGATTTTAGGAAGAGAAAGCTTTTCATTTCTCCTCTTTTCGTATATAATTTCTTTATTGGAAAAGAGGGTGTATAATGGAGAAAACAAAACCTTATGGTACGGTTCTATTAAGAGCAGCAAAAATTATGGATTACCTTTCAGACAATCCTAATCAAGCATTGCAGAAAATTGCTCAAAACACAGAGATGACAACTTCAACTACTTTGAAAATATTGGACACTTTATTGTTAATTGGCTTTGTGAGCAGAGATAAAAATAAAAATTATCGATTAGGATCTAAACTTATTCGATATGCCAATCAAGGTGTGGATCAGCTGGACTTAGTAGAGCTGACATTGCCTTATTTAGAAAAACTGCAAAAGTTAATTGATGAAACCATTCATTTAGGCGTACTTGCAGATAATGAAATTTTATATGTAAACAAGCTAGAGGCTAAACATCAGACAATAAGAATGTCATCAAGGATTGGGATAACAAGGCCCTTGTACAGCTCAGCAATGGGAAAGGCAGTTCTTGCAGAATTGGAAGAAGAAGAGTATTTAAATTATCTAAAAACAACTCCTTTAGTTCCATATACAGAGCATACGATAACCAACTCTTTAAAGCTTGCATCAGAATTGCAGAAAGTGAGAGAGACTGGTATTGCTTTTGATGACGAAGAAATGGAGAAAGATATTTTCTGTATTGGAGCGTCTTTAAAAAAAGATGGAAAAATCATTGGAGCATTTAGTGTAAGTATGCCGAAATATAGGCTCACAGAAGAATTTAAAAAACAAATAATAAAGGCTGTCGTCGAAACGAAAAATGAGATAATGCAAGTTGTGGCTCGTTAAATCGTTTCGGCGATTTTTTTTATTTAATGATTAGCGTTTACATTTTTCAAAAAAGTATGTATAATCAAGGTGAGTTTCTTAATAGTAAAATTGTATTTCTAAATAGGAAAAGAGTGGTAGAGATGAAACGAGTTGAAACATTACGACGCTTAAAGAGTGCTGGAATAATCGCAGTAGTCCGAGGGAACAGCAAGGAAGAGGCTGTGAAGGCAAGTAATGCAGTAGTTCAAGGTGGCATGAAGGGAATTGAATTAACTTTTACTGTTCCTAATGCAGATAAAGCCATTAGTGAATTAGTAGAGTTGTATAAGAATGATTCTGACATTGTTATAGGTGCAGGTACTGTGTTAGATGTAGTAACTGCTCGTTTAGCTATCATGGCTGGAGCAGAATATATTGTCAGCCCAAATTTTGATAGAGAAACTGCAGAACTATGTAATCTTTATCAAACTCCCTATCTTCCGGGATGCTTAACGATTACAGAAATGAAAGATGCATTAAAGGCAGGAGTAGATATTATCAAATTATTCCCAGGCAGTGCCTATGGACCAAGTATTGTATCCGCTTTTAAAGCTCCAATGCCTCAAGTTAATATTATGCCGACAGGCGGAGTTAGCCTGGAAAATATGGAAGACTGGTTTAAAGCAGGAGTAGTAGCAGTTGGCGTAGGAGGAAACCTATTAGCACCTGTGGCAAAAGGGGATTTTGCTAAAGTTACAGAGATTGCTAGTCAATATATGGATAAATTTCATCAAATTAAAGGAGCATAAATATGGGGAAGGTAGTTACGTTAGGTGAAATCATGCTTCGTCTATCCACTGATTCTGGTGTACGAATTGCCCATGCTGATAATTTTCGTGCACATTATGGCGGGGGTGAAGCCAATGTCGCTATTTCACTAGCCAATTTTGGTCACGATGTTTACTTTGCTAGTAAAATTCCAGACAATGGCTTAGGAGAAGGTGTAGTAAAGCATTTAAGTTGTTATGGCGTTCATACTGACTTTCTTTTAAAAGGAGGATCCAGGTTAGGCACTTATTATGTAGAGGCTGGAATTGGTGAACGAGCAGCCAATGTCATTTATGACCGTGCTGGTTCGAGTTTCGCCGAAATGACAGAGAGTGAATGGAAAAAGGAAGAACTGTTTAATAACGTAGATATCTTTCATATTTCAGGAATTACACCAGCGTTATCTTCAAGTTGGAAAAAAACAACAATCTCATTAATAGAAGCAGCAAAAGAGTCTGGCTGTAAAATCAGTTTTGATATTAACTATCGAGGAAAATTATGGTCTCAAAAAGAAGCAGGTGAGACAATTTCTGAAATATTGCCTTTGGTAGATTACTGTTCAGCTGGCAAGCTTGATGCTCTCTATTTGTTAGGAATTCCTGAGGCGACTGAACAGGAGAATGAATTAGTTTACTACTATCAAGAAATACAGAAAAAATTTCCTGCTATCTCTGTTCTATATTCCACAAAAAGAACGGTGGTATCTGCTAGTAGCAATGAATTAATAGGAACATTATGGATGGATGATTACTACTATGAATCTCAAAAACATGTTATTAATCCAATCGTTGATCGAGTAGGAGCAGGTGATGCCTTTTCCGGTGGAGTTCTGCATGGAATACTAGCACAAAAAAGTCCACAGGAAATGATTGACTTTGCGACAGCTGCATCTGCTTTGAAACATACAGTTCAAGGTGATTGTAATCAATTTAACGAACCAGAAGTCAACAGCTTTTTACTAGCTGGCTCTGGAAAAATAAATCGATAGGAGTGTAGAAAAATGCAAAACATGGAAACGCGTTATACACATAGCCCCGAGGATATACGTCATTACTCTACAGAACAATTGAGAAAAGAATTTTTAGTAGAAAAAGTATTTGTGCCAGGGGAAATTAGCTTAACGTATACGCATAACGACCGCATGATTTTTGGTGGAATTACGCCAACCGATAAATCCTTAGAAATCATATTGGATAAGCAATTGGGTGTGGAATATTATTTGGAACGCCGTGAGCTGGGAGTTATTAATATCGGTGGACCTGGTTATATCGAAATCGACGGAGAAAAAGAAGAAATGAAAAAACAAGATGGATACTATATTGGCAAAGAGACACGACATGTTGTCTTTTCTTCCGAGAATCCAAACAATCCAGCTAAATTTTATATTAGCTCCGTACCGGCACATCACAAATATCCAAATGTAAAAATTAGTATTGATCATATCAAACCAATGGAAACAGGAGAAGCCCTAACATTAAATCAGCGTAAAATTTATCAATACATACATCCAAATGTATGTGAAAGCTGCCAATTGCAAATGGGCTATACTATCTTAGAGCCTGGAAGTGCATGGAATACAATGCCTTCTCATACACATGAAAGACGCATGGAAGCATATGTTTACTTTGATATGGAAGAAGATACCCGTATTTTTCACATGATGGGGAAACCGGATGAAACAAAGCATCTAGTTATGAGCAGTGAGCAAGCTGCTATTTCACCAAGCTGGTCTATTCATTCTGGAGTTGGCACAAGCAACTATTCCTTTATCTGGGCAATGTGTGGCGAAAATATCACGTATACCGATATGGACATGATTCCAATGAATAAATTGAAATAAAAGGAGAGAAAACAATGGCATTCACGATGGATAAATTCCGCATTGATGGAAAAGTAGCCTTAGTTACAGGTGCAATATATGGAATTGGTTTTGAAATTGCAAGCGCTTTATCGGAAGCGGGTGCAAAAATCGTTTTTAATTCCTTAAATCAAGAATCTGTCGATCAAGCACTTCAAAGTTATCAAGAAGCAGGAATTGAAGCAAAAGGCTATGTATTTGATGTTACAGATGAACAAGCCGTACAAGCTGCGGTTGCGCAGATTAAAGAAGAGGTTGGTCCGATTGATATTTTAGTTAACAATGCTGGGATTATCAAGCGTGTGCCAATGGTAGAAATGTCTGCAGAAGATTTCCGCCAAGTAGTAGATGTAGATTTGAATGGACCATTTATCGTTTCTAAAGCAGTTATACCTGATATGATTCAAAATGGCGGCGGTAAAATCATCAATATCTGTTCCATGATGAGTGAACTTGGCAGGGAAACAGTCAGTGCCTATGCTGCTGCTAAAGGCGGGTTAAAGATGCTGACAAAAAATATTGCTTCTGAATATGGAGAATACAATATTCAATGTAATGGAATCGGACCAGGTTATATCGCTACACCACAAACTGCCCCATTACGCGAAAAGCAGGCAGACGGATCCCGTCATCCATTTGATCAGTTTATTATTGGAAAAACGCCTGCAGCACGTTGGGGAAATCCTGAAGACCTAGCTGGTTCAGCCGTATTTTTAGCATCTGAAGCATCGAACTTCGTGAATGGTCATATTCTCTATGTAGATGGCGGAATACTGGCTTATATTGGTAAACAGCCTTAAGAGAAGCATAGATATTTTTACTAGTTCAATATCTGAAAGTATCTGTACTTATTTTTAAATTTATCTTGGAGGTACCAATAAATCGGGTGACTGATTTATTGGTACCTCTTTTTCTTTTAACTTAGTTATTTATGATGATTATGATATGATATTTAATATAAAGAAATAAAAAAACAGATATATTTTTGGAAATGAAGTTAGTGTTTTTCTCTATGTGAGTATCGCTTTGAGAAAAACAATGTTATCGAGGTGATTTTATTGATTCATATCGGATTAACAGGCTGGGGAGATCATCCGAGTCTATATGGAAAAAATACTTCATCGCAAAATAAGTTAATGGAATATGCCGGGTATTTTCCTACTGTGGAAGTGGATGCTTCTTTTTATGCGGTGCAGCCAGTCCGGAATGCGGAGTCTTGGGTAAAGAAAACACCTGACTCTTTTCAATTTATCGTAAAGGCATTCCAAGGGATGACAGGCCATAATCGTGGAGACATTCCTTTTGCCTCGAATGATGAAATGTTTGCTGCATTTATCGATTCCTTAGTTCCATATAGAAAAAGTGGCAAATTGGCGATGGTGTTATTCCAATTTCCTCCTTGGTTTGATTGCACAAAGGAAAATGTCCAATTCTTAAGAGCGTGTAGAAAAAGGATGGGAGATATACCTTGTGCACTTGAATTTAGACATCAATCATGGTTTAATCCCAAATATCGAGCAAATACCCTTCAGTTTATGAAGGAAGAGAATTGGATACATAGTATTTGTGATGAGCCTCAAGTAATGCCTGTTTCTGTTCCTACTGTTCTAGAAGCGGTTGGCGAAGATAAGGTGCTCATTCGGCTTCACGGAAGAAATTATTATGGTTGGCAGCAAAATAATAATCCAAATTGGCGAGAAGTTCGCTATTTATATCGGTATAACACAGCAGAATTAAGTGAATGGGCTGAAAATATTCGCCAGCTTGAAAAGCAATGTAAAAATATTTATGTGCTCTTTAATAATAATTCTGGTGGAGATGCGGCTGACAACGCACGAGAACTGATTGATTTATTAAATATAGAATATACGGATTTAGCTCCAAGACAATTGGATTTATTCTAACTATCAGAAGAGTGGAGAAGAGCATTCTCTGCTATAGAATAGATAATTGCCTAAAAAAGTGAAAATACAAATAAGGAAGGCGAGAAGATGGAAGTCATCCACATATATCATACTAATGATTTACATAGCCATTTTGAAAATTGGCCAAGAATTTATGAATTGCTGCGTGAAAGAAAAAAATGGCATAAAGAGGCTGGCGAAGCTGTTTATTTATTTGATATAGGTGACCATTTAGATTTGTCTCATCCTTATACGGAAGCAACTAAAGGTAGAATTAACACACAGCTGTTAAATGAGGAACACTATGATGCAGTGACAATTGGGAACAATGAAGGAATTACTTTGTCATATGAAGGATTAGATCATTTATATGATGAAGCCAAATTTGATGTAATTGTTGCAAATCTATACAAACGTAATGGGGAACGTCCTGATTGGGCTATTCCTCATCAAATATTTAAGACAGCTAAAGGAACAAAAATTGGGGTAATCGGTATTACAGCCTATTTCGAAAAGTTATATGAGCTCTTAGGATGGAAATTGACAGAACCAATAGAAGAACTATCAAAGCAATTAGAAAAAATTAGAGGAAATGTTGATATTATTGTATTGCTTTCCCATTTAGGGATAAATGACGATGAGATGATTGCAGCTAATTATCCAGAAATAGATGTGATTCTTGGTGCACATACCCATCATATTTTCCATCAAGGAAAAATAATTAATAATAATCTTCAAGGTGCTGCCGGTAAATATGGCTATTATCTTGGTCATATTGAATTAAAGGTTGATGCTTCCAAAAGGGTAATCGATAAAAAAGCCATATTATATGAAACAAGTAAGTTGCCGATTGCAAATAAAGAAGAAGCCATTGTGGAAAATTATTACCAGCAAGGGAAATTGGTTTTATCAGAAAAGGCAGCAACGATTGATGAGTATTTATCTAGAGAAGCGCTAGCAGAAATGCTTTGCAAAAAATTAATTTCGTGGTGTCAATCGGATTGTGCAATTATAAATGAGGGCTTAATTTTAGAAGGATTGCAAGCCGGGGAGATCACTTTCTTTGATTTATTATCGATTTGTCCACATCCAATTAATCCATGTAATGTGACATTAACCGGAGCGGAACTGAAAGAAATTCTGCTTGATATGAAATCCGATAAGTGGGAGATAATGCCTGTCAAGGGTCTTGGATTCCGGGGAACATTAATGGGGAAAATGATTGCAGCAGGCATTACGCAAGAGACAATCGGAGAAAAAGAACAGTACTATATCCATGCACAGGAAATACAGGCAGATCAGAATTATGTTGTAACAGTACCTGATATGTTTACATTCGGTAATTTTTTTCCAGCCATTTATCGGGCAACGAAGAAAGACTATTTTCTTCCTGAATTTATGCGTAATATTCTTGCTGACACTTTACAAAATAGGATAAAAGCGTAAAGGGTCATTTTATCATTCTTAAATAAAGAAGAAAACACCGATTTCTCCTCTCTTGAATATACTTATTAGGAAGGGAAAGAGAGGAGTGAGCACAGAGTATTATGATTGATGTGTATCCTGTTGATATCAATGGACATATTTTTATTGCGGTCTCGGTATTATTGCCTAAAACTACTTTGCTTGCTGTAAAAAATGATAAAGGCTACATTATGTGCGGTGCTTTAGATGTGGCATTGTTAAATGATAAGCTGAAAGACCGGAAAATTATTGCTGGTAGAGCTGTTGGTGTGAAAACGATTGAACAATTACTAAATGCACCCTTAGAGTCAGTGACAATAGAAGCAGAAGCATATGGAATTCATAAAGGGATGATTGGAAGAGAAGCATTATTGAAAATGGTATAAAGGATAAAGAGGTTAAGAAGGTTTAACGAATCAGAGGGGAGCCCCTTTTCGTTAAACCTTCTTTTTTGGAAGAGAAGGAAATGAATATCCCTGCATTTAGACAATTTCTTATAAATTTTACTTTTCTTTTATAGGTATAAAGAAACAGAAGCAAAAGTACGATATAATAGTTACTATATAAATTATTAGGAGCTATTAAAGCATGAGATTAGTTGGGACAAAAAATATAAAAGAAGGTGCAATCTTAGCTAAGCCTATATTAAATGATCGCGGAAGAGTGTTAATAAATAGCGGGATAAGATTAGAGCAAAAGATGATTAAAAGGCTGCTTGACTTTGGTATTAGCTATGTTTATTTAGAAGATAAAAATACAAAGGATATTAAAGTGAATGATGCTATCTCAGAGCAAGTTAAGATGGAAGCGATGCAAACTATTGAGAAAAGTTTTGATATGATAAAAAGTGCGGATGCTGATAATATTTCGATGGTGATGGAGAAGAATACACCGGTTTTTAAAAATTTGGTTGAAAAAGTACTATTGGAATTAAAAAATCATGAACATCTTTCTTCTGTTATGTCTGATGTTTATCTATATGATAATTATATTTTTTCGCATAGCTTAAATGTAACTATTTACTCGTTGGCATTAGGTTTAGAGTTAAAACTTCCGCCGAAGCAGATGGAAATCTTAGGGCTTGGGGCTATTTTACATGATATTGGTAAAATGACAGTTCCATTAGAAATTCTCCTGAAACCAGGAAAGTTGACGGCAGAAGAATTTGATATTATAAAAAGTCATGCTGAAGCAGGCTTTGAGATGCTAAGAAAAGTGGAGACACTGCCTTTACTCGTTAGTCATTGTGCCTACCAGCACCATGAACGATTAAATGGTTCTGGCTATCCGAGAGGCATAAAAGCAGAAGATATTCATTTGTTTGGAAAAATTATTGCTGTAGCAGATGTTTTTGATGCCATTACATCTAATCGCGTCTATCATGATGCTTTATTACCACATGAAGCACTAGAGATTTTGTATACAGGATCAGGTTATCTATATGATGCAAAAATTGTTGAAGCATTTAGAAGAGCGATAGTCCTTTATCCTAATGGGTTAAGTGTTATGCTAAGCAATGGAGAAAAAGGGATTGTATGTAAACAAAATAAGGGGATGAATGAAAGACCAATTATACGAATTGTGGAAAGAGAGGGAAAAGAAATTCCTCCATATGACTTGAATTTAAAGGAAAATCTTTCAATTGTCATAACGCAATGTGATTCTCTCCAAAATCCCTTGTGAACATAAAGGCGATAAGAATGAAGCACTAGATCCTTATCGCCAAGTAAGTAATTTATTTTTTCTTTCTTGTTTTTATCTTTTCTTGTCTTTCCCATAATCGTAAATGTGCGTATGGATCATAGGACCATTCTGTATAGCCATTATCTTTATAGATACCATAATGTAGATGAGGAGGGAATTTTCCTGAGGTTCCTGGCGGTCCGTATCCTGAACTTCCAACTCCACCAATAATCATCCCTGGCTCTACGACCATTCCAGCCTGAATCTCTTTCGAGAATCCATTTAAATGGGCAAAATAATGATAATTATTATTAATATCTCTTATTCCGATGCGCCATCCGCCATAATTATTCCAGCCTTTCATTTCTACAATACCATAGGAAGTCGCTTTTACAGGGACTCCATAGTCTGCAAAAATATCTGTACCTTCATGAATTCTTTTTCCTCCCCAGCCGCGGGCGTCCCCCCAAGTACTGCGATAGCTATGATCACTTCTTAATGGCAGAGGGAAGGCATGATCATCTAAATTTAATCTGCCAAAGTGGTTGTATATGGCTGCTTTTCCCATTATGATGCTAACAGTTTTATCCCTTTTATAGTAGTTCCATAATCCGATTTTAAAGTTATCCTCATCAATGCCATATTGACTTATATAATTGGAGAATGCGGAAAGGATATCTTCATCATTAAATCTATCTGCTTTTCCATCTCCATCACCGTCAGCACCAAGTCCTCCAAATAAAGGAATGGTTAAAGGGTTATCATCCTCTGGATTGGGATTAATAATACCAGCCCATTCTTCCTTCGTAAAATAAATCCCAGTGTATCCCTTTGCCTTAGGGATATCTTTTCTTGAAGAGCGAATGTTACGCTCATATTGATCGACAGCCGCTATATAATACCAAGGAATATGATATAATGCTTCTATTTTTTTATAAAGTTCCATCCTTTTTGTGTAAGGGTCATTCATTTTTTCATTAGCATATGTGACGGTGTTAGGTAGTAAAAACATAAGAATAATGATTATAAATATTAACCTGTGCAAAGATTAGTCCCTCCCTTCTTATTCTGTCGTTATATTTTGTGACTTATATCAAAAAAAATAATTATCAATTAATGGTAATCATTTTAAATGAATAACTTGTAGACGCATTTCCATTATGTTAAAGTGACAAATGAAGAAGAGACAATCCTTTTACTGTGTATAACATACAAAAAATCTGAGGGATAGCTGTTATACAATACTGTTTTTTAAGTAAAAATGATGAAAATTATTTTACTAGGAGATGAATGTGGTGTCAGAAAAAAAACAAGAATATTTGCGCAAACCTGAATGGTTAAAAATTAAATTGAATACGAATGAAAATTATACAGGTTTGAAAAAAATGATGAAGGAAAAGCAGCTACATACAGTCTGTGAGGAAGCAAAATGTCCAAATATTCATGAGTGCTGGGCAGTTAGAAGAACGGCAACATTTATGATTTTAGGAGCTATTTGTACAAGAGCCTGTCGTTTTTGTGCAGTCAAAACAGGATTACCGACTGAATTAGATTGGCAAGAGCCAGAAAGAGTTGCTGATTCTGTGTTTGCAATGAACTTAAAGCATGTGGTTATTACTGCTGTTGCAAGAGATGACTTAAAAGACGGCGGAGCAGCTGTATTTGCAGAAACTGTTCGTGCCATTCGCAGAAAAAATCCATTCACCAGCATTGAGGTATTACCATCTGATATGGGAGGGGTAGAAGAAAACCTTCGATTATTAATGGATGCTAAGCCAGATATCTTGAACCATAATATTGAAACAGTAGAAAGATTGACCCCTAGAGTACGTGCCAGAGCAAAATATCATCGTTCTCTTGAGTTTTTACGAAGAGCAAAAGAGATGCAGCCTAATATTCCTACTAAGTCTAGTATTATGGTTGGGTTAGGGGAAACGAAAGAAGAAATTATCGCCACAATGGATGATCTTAGAGCAAATAATGTGGATATTATGACCATTGGCCAATATTTACAACCAACTGTCAAACATTTAAAAGTACAAAAATATTATCATCCAGATGAATTTAAAGAGTTAAAAGAGATTGCTTTAAGTAAAGGATTTAGCCATTGTGAAGCAGGTCCATTAGTTCGTTCATCTTATCACGCAGATGAGCAAGTAAACGAAGCGAAAAAAAATCAGCAAATGGCTGAACATGCAAAAGAAGCATAAATAAAGAATAAGACTAAAGGGATAAATTTTCCGCTGAATATTAGCTCAGACCATTATACGGAGATACTAAAAATATTTCGTATAATGGTTTGGGTTTTTTTTATTCAACCAGAATTAATTAAGAATATCAGCCCATAATCAAAAGGTATTTAACAGTATAGAATAAAAATTCTGTATTTTTATAGGAAGATTTTATTGTTAGTGCTATGTAAATATCTATCCTAAGGTTATAATGATAGTGAGCAATGTTATAATTGGACTATTTATACCAAGATACGAATAGTTCAACTAATTATCAGTGAAGTTAAAAAGCAAAGCTGCATGGCTGGAAGTTTTATATTTTGGAAATATATACAGGTTTTGAGGTGATACGATTGGTTTGTATTAATAATCATTGTTATGAACTGATTGAAGAAAGAAAATCAGGTTTTAATGAAGAAGCATTTAAAAATAGATATAGTGACATATTAACGAAATACGATTATATTGTCGGAGATTGGGGTTATGGACAATTAAGATTACGTGGCTTTTTTGATGATCATAATCAAAAATCAAGTTTTGACACGAAAATAAGCACGTTAACGGAATATTTATATGAATATTGTAATTTTGGCTGTGCCTATTTTGTAGTGAAAAAAACAAAATAAAAAGGTTATCCTTTATTTTGATCTTGAAGAAGGAGCTTCCATTCAGAAAGAAAACAAGAAATGGACTGGCTTAGCAAATGGAGAAACTGTTTTGTTAATAATTACTTATCTTTATCCAAGTGTAAGGAAATCCATCTAACTCAGTTTCTTAAGCAAAGCCATGAATGATTATCTTACCATTTGAATTCCCCAATGCGACTTTTTGCTTCTAATTGTAAGTCTTGTAGCAATAGAAGTAAGGAAAAGTCCATCTAAAGAGAATTAATTTGCTTTAATGACAGAAAAAGTTGGCATTTTGAGAGGAATGGGGCTATGAAATATCAAGAGAATGTCTGTTCAAGATTATTTAATTGGGGAAAATTACTTCTTCCGGCAAAACTTATTAAGTATTTTCCTCCATCATTTGTATTACGAGACCCTATTATTCATCAAGTACAAAAAGCGATGATAAAAGGATATGAGGTAGCTGTTATTGTAATAGATATATCGAATTTACATAGAATAAAGCAACAATTAGAAGCAAAAGATTTTCGACAATATATTCGATTGCTAAAAAAATTATTTGGCAAAACGATACAATTAAAAGCTTCTAATGAAATCATTGCTATTCATGATTATAATCCGAACGGCTTAACCATGTTTATGAAATGGGAACAAGGATCCGAATGTTTACCAGTAATAGATGGGTTAATTAAAGATATTATACATAATGTGGAAAATGACTTTCGTGAAATTGGGAGCATTCCGCCTGAATTTCATACAGGATACATGTTTATCGAGAATAAATATACCTATCTTTCTGATGCTATTCAAACGGCTTATGAATTTGCCCTTGCAATGGCACATAAAAGAACTGATCCGGAATTCAATAAATTAGTCTATACTTTGAGTAATATTGTGGCGAAAAAAAGCATCCGATTACTGGCACAACCAATTATGGATGTAGAAACAAATAAAATTCACGCTTGTGAAATGCTGACAAGAGGCCCAGAAGGAACACCGTTAGAAAATCCACTTCAACTTTTCTCTTTAGCAAGGCAAACGAAGTTTTTGTATGATCTTGAAATGATTGTTCTTGATAAGGCTTTTGAACAAATCCAGCAAACAAAATGGAGGCATAATATCTTTATTAATTTTACACCAGTCACAATTGGTAACCAAAGATTTATTAAAGATATAAAGAGCGTAATTCGTAGGTATAAAGGGATTTCCCCGAAAAAAATAACAATTGAAATTACAGAAAGAGATTCATTTGAAGGGTTAGAGCATTTTGCTAAAAATCTAAAGGTTTTAAGAATGCTTGGTTTTTTAATCGCAGTTGATGATACTGGCGCGGGTTATGCTAGTCTAAATTCCATCAGTGAAATCATGCCAGATATTATTAAGATTGACCGTTCTGTAATCCAGAATATTGATAAAAATTCAGTAAAGGAATCGATGCTACAAGGACTTCTTCTTATTGCAAAAGAAGTGGGCTCCGTTGTGGTAGCAGAAGGAATTGAAAATGCAGAGGAAGCCTCTGTTTTATCGAAAAATAAAGTGGATTTAGCTCAAGGATATTTTTACGCCAAGCCTACTAGTCTTAGTAACCATTTACAAATCTCATAGTATGCGGAAGGAGTAAGGGAATATGTATTTTGTGGACCGAGAAAAAATAGAAGAACAGTTAAATTATTACCATGAGCTCATCAGTCAGTTTGAAACGCAAGAAACGTGGAATACATTTCTTGAGAAAGTGGCACTTGAAAGATTGACACATATGATGATTGAAGTCATCTTAGATGTAGGAAATAGTATGATTGATGGTTTTATTATGAGGGATCCGGGCAGTTATGACGACATTGTCGATATACTTATTGATGAAAAAGTTATTACTATGGAAATAGGAAAAGACATTAAGGAACTCATTCTTTGGCGCAAACAGCTTGTACATCAGTATACTAATATTGATCATAAGGGATTGATTGCAGCATTTGAAGCGAAGCTACTCTCCATAAAAGCCTTTGCTCCATCTGTAAAAGAATACTTAATTCATGAATTAGGACCTGTTTCTGCATTTAGAAATTAGATTATTTTTAAAGAAAATGATTTTAATCAAATAAAGAATAATTTTCAAGCTGTGAAAAAAGCAACGTGCTTTTTTAAATAGTTCCTGAATTAATACATAGCAATTGAAAGGATTTTCTTAATGAAAGCGTATAAAGGATATTTAATAGATTTAGATGGAACAATGTATCGGGGAACAGAAGTAATTGAAGAGGCAGCTGAATTTGTTAAGCGATTGATTGCTGCGCAAATTCCCTATTTATATGTCACCAATAATTCGACAAAAACACCAGAACAAGTGGCCAAAAAACTACAGGAGTTTCAAATACCGGCAAAAGCGAGTGAGGTATTTACTTCCGCCATGGCTTCTGCTAATTATATTGTCGAAAAATCCCCTGGAGCAAATGTGTTTATGATAGGGGAAGAAGGACTTCAGCACGCTTTAGAGGAAAAAGACTTGAAGTTAATGAAGGATTCAGAAAATGTTGATTATGTGGTTGCTGGACTTGATCAACAGATTACCTATGAAAAGCTTACAGTGGCATGCTTAGCAGTCCGAAATGGCGCACAATTTGTCATTACAAATGGGGATACGGCTTTGCCAAGTGAGCGAGGATTATTACCTGGAAATGGTGCCTTAACTTCTGTTATTTCGGTAAGTACTCAGCAACAGCCTGTTGTTGTCGGCAAACCAGAATCAATTATTGTAGATCAAGCAATCAAATTATTAGATCTGCCGAAAGAAGACGTCTTGATGGTTGGCGATAATTATCAAACAGATATTATGGCAGGCATCAATGCAAAGATGGATACACTTCTCGTATATACAGGAGTTACAACGAAAGAGCAACTAAGCGGACATTCTGTCAAGCCAACCTACACGGTTGATAGCTTAAGTGAGTGGGCTATAATAAAATAAGGACATAAAAAGAGGACGTTTCGCTACTGTTTACAGTGTATGAAACGTCTTTTTTTACAAGGTGACTTATTCTTCCCCATTAGCACGGTGAGCTAGTCTACTTGAAGCTGCTGCTGCAATAGCACCGACAATATCGTCTAAAAAGGTATGGCATTCACCAGAACTCTTATCATTTAGCTTTTGTAAAATGCCTGGTTTCAATTTATCTACATAGCCATAATTAGTAAATCCGATGGAACCATATACATTTACAATCGAGAAAGCAAGCACTTCATCTACCCCGTAAAGCCCTTCATCTGTTTCGACAATTTCTTGCAGGGGAGATTCCAGGAGCTTTTTTTCGGCGAGTACATCTAATTGTATCCCTGTGATAACGGCATTTTGAACCTCTCTTTTGGAAAGAACGCGCTCGACATTATGAATACAGTCTTCCATTTGTAAATCTTTATGATATTTCTCTTGTAAGAGATAAACAAGATTCGCTATGTCTTCTATTTCGACTCCACGTTCATGTAACCACTTTCTGGCTGTTTTTTCTGTTAGGTCTTTTAATGACATGAACTTCACCTTTTCTTTAATTATTCACTATGTATTCACAGTGTTTATTATTATATGCATGATGGCTGTTAGATGTTCCTTACAGCTATTGTTTCCATAATAGGGGCAATTCATGATTTGTATCCTCTTAACAAGTTTTAACATTCCTTGTCATATACTTCTAAAAGAGAGAATAACGAGGAGGAGGAAAAGAATGATTAAGAAAATTTTATCGACAAAGTATGGAATTGATGTAGAAGAAGAAACAAGAGTCGGTCATTATGAAGCTTGTATAAGCAAAGGAAAACTGTATACTATTGTCCCAGTAGGAAATATAGAGGAAGAAGAACTAACAGAAAGAGACCAAATTGCTGCACATATCTATCAGATTGGTGATAAACATGTCAGCATGTTATTAGAGTCAAAAGAAGGAAGCAAACATACTGAAATGAATGAGCAGCTTTATTGTGTGCTTATGAATGAACGACTACGTCCCTTTCAATCTCGGAAATTAGGGCGAAAACTGGGGAAGTTTCATTTTAGAGGCAGAACTGTACCATTTGGTGTCCAAAAAATAAGTAGAATGGGGCAGTGGAAGAGTATGTGGGAACAAAGATTGGGCCAATTGGAGGGTTTCTGGAACAGTATGTTATACAAACAGCCAGAAAGTGAATTCGATCAATTATTTTTAGAATCTTTTCCATATTATATGGGGATTGCTGAGAATGCCATTCAGTATCTTGTCGATACAGAGCTAGATGATGATCCAACTGCTGTAGATAGTGGAACAATTTGTTATAACCGTTTTACCAAAGACACATGGGCAGGAGAATATTATATTAAAAATCCATTTGATTGGGTGTTTGATCATTGTGGAAGAGATCTTGCTGAATGGACAAGAGATCGATATTTTCGAAATATCAAAACATATCATCGAGAAGTAAAGACGTTTTATGAGGAGTATCAAAGTGTTATGCCCCTAAGTTCTTTTGCATGGAGATTAATATATGCAAGGCTGTTATTCCCCATTCATTATGTGGAATGTATCGAAAGTTATTATTCTGCTATACAGGAGGCGGACCGTCTATTTCTAGAAGAACGGTTAAAGAAAATGCTCAGCCAGTCGAGGGATTTAGAAATATTTCTGAAAGAATTTTATGACAACACAGAAGTGCCAGTTAAAACATTGAAAATCCCTATTGTTTCCTGGTTGTAAATAATTGGTTTGGAGCGAAGGGCATAAATAGTCAGGGATATAAGTGTTCAAAAAAAGGAAAATCCTAACAATTATACGGAGATATTCATGGGAATTTCGTATGTTGTCTGGTTTTTTTTATGAATACAGTTTCTTTTCCATGGAGTGAGCGACGAGCGCTTCGTCGACTCACTGCTTAAAAAATCTAAATATACATAAAATTTATAATTTTTCTTTTGGAATTTTAGCATCTTCCTATATAATGGATTCATTAAGTAAACGAGCACAAATATTCTTTTTAAAAGGGAAAAGCTATTCTTATTCTTTTAAAATAAAAATTTTAAAAGAATGTTTAAACACCCCTTGTAAAAAAAGGAATCAAACACTATAATGTCTACTATACAAAGACAGTTGTTCTCGTAAAAAGAACATCAACGGGAGGTAAACAGATGGAGGCAATCTCAATTGGACTACTCGGCTTAGGAACTGTTGGATCGGGCGTTGTAAAAATTATTGAAAATCATCAAGATAAAATCATGCATCAAGTCGGCTGTCCAGTGCAGGTAAAAAAAATACTCGTCAAGAATGTAAAGAAAGAACGAGAAGTAGAGATAACCGATGATATTCTCTTAACAGTTGATGCTAATGATATATTAGATGA
This sequence comes from Niallia sp. FSL M8-0099, assembly GCF_038006945.1. Taxonomy (NCBI): domain Bacteria; kingdom Bacillati; phylum Bacillota; class Bacilli; order Caryophanales; family Bacillaceae; genus Niallia; species Niallia sp. FSL M8-0099. The sequence goes on along the minus strand of NZ_JBBOWF010000002.1, from coordinate 322,464 downwards.
TCCTGAAATAGATGTGGTTATAGAAGTAATGGGTGGGATTGAAGAGACAAGGAACATCCTGCTAAAAGCCTTAAAAAATAAAAAACAAGTAGTAACGGCTAACAAGGATTTAATGGCAGTACATGGAGCAGAGCTACTGCAAGCAGCTTCCCAAAATAATTGTGATTTATTTTATGAGGCAAGTGTTGCTGGTGGAATTCCTATTCTAAGAGGTTTAGTAGATGGGTTAGCTTCTGACCGTATCATTAAATTAATGGGAATTGTGAACGGAACAACTAATTTTATTTTAACGAAGATGAGTCAACAGCAAAGACCGTATGAGGATGTTCTTTTAGAAGCGCAAGCATTAGGTTTTGCGGAAAGTGATCCTACCTCTGATGTCGAAGGGCTGGATGCAGCAAGAAAAATGACTATTTTAGCAACTTTAGGCTTTTCGATGAATATTGGCTTGGAAGATGTAAAGGTACAAGGCATAACGAATGTAACAGATGACGATATACAGTATGGAAAGCAGTTAGGATATACAATGAAACTCATTGGTATTGCTCAAAGACAGGAAGAAAAAGTAGAAGTTAGTGTCCAGCCTACTTTTATTGTCGACAGCCATCCATTGGCAGCCGTTAATAATGAGTATAATGCTGTTTATGTATATGGAGAAGCGGTTGGAGAAACGATGTTTTATGGACCTGGTGCCGGAAGCTTACCAACTGCAACAGCCGTTGTATCGGATCTAGTGAATGTTTTGAAAAATATGCGCTTGGGCGTTAATGGAAAAGGTGCAATCGCTCCACAATTTAAAAAGAAGCTAAAAGAGCCAGACGAAATGTTTTCTAAATATTTCTTACGACTGCAAGTAGTGGATGAGGTTGGAGTATTTGCGGAAATTACATCTATCTTCTCCCAGCATGGAGTCAGCTTTGAGAAGATCCTCCAGTTACCAGTGAAGGAAAAAGGGTTGGCAGAAATAGTCTTAGTAACACACCATGCGTCTTTATTAAACTATGAGAATATTTTATTAGAATTAAGGGACTTATCATCTGTTCGAACAGTTAAAAGTTCTTATCGAGTTGAAGGAGGAACAAAGTAATGAGATGGAAGGGTCTCTTAGAAGAATATAAAGAGTATTTACCAATAAATGAATCGACACCAATGTTAACACTGAATGAAGGAAACACACCTTTAATTAAGCTGGAAAAGTTGTCTGAGGAATGGGGCGTAGAGCTATTTGTCAAAACGGAAGGAACTAATCCAACTGGCTCCTTTAAAGATAGAGGAATGGTCATGGCTGTAGCTAAAGCAAAGGAAGAAGGAAACTCAACCGTTATCTGCGCTTCTACGGGAAATACGTCAGCTGCAGCAGCTGCCTATGCTACACGTGCAGGGATGCGCTGTATTGTCGTTATACCAGAAGGAAAAATCGCGATGGGAAAATTAGCACAAGCTGTTATGTATGGTGCTGAGATTATTGCGATTGAAGGGAATTTCGATCAAGCATTACAGATGGTACGCAAAATTAGTGAAACAGAACCAGTTGCACTTGTTAATTCAGTGAATCCGTATCGTTTAGAAGGACAAAAAACAGCTGCTTTTGAAGTCTGTGACCAATTAGGAGGAGCGCCAGATATATTGGCAATTCCTGTTGGTAATGCTGGAAATATTAGTGCTTATTGGAAAGGATTTAAAGAATACCACGAAATAAAGCAAACAGGACTGCCGAAAATCCACGGCTTTGAAGCGGCTGGAGCAGCAGCGATTGTTCATAATCGCGTATTTGAAAATCCAGAAACAATTGCTACAGCCATTCGAATTGGTAACCCTGCTAGCTGGAAGCTGGCTGTTCAAGCACAAGAAGAGTCCAAGGGAATTATTGATGAAGTAACAGATGAAGAGATTATTGCTGCATATCGTACGATTGCTGCAAAAGAAGGGGTATTTGCTGAGCCAGGTTCTTGTGCATCGATTGCAGGTGTTTATAAGCATATTCAAAATGGGAAAATTCCTAAAGGAAGTAGAATAGTAGCGATCCTTACAGGAAATGGCTTGAAAGATCCGAATACAGCAATCGATGTAAGTCCAATTAAGCCAGTAGTATTACCTAATGATGAAAAAGCAGTAGCTAATCACATTAAGGGAGTCGTTCATATATGAACGAAGGAGAGATGCTGCTAATTAAAGTCCCAGCGAGTACTGCTAATCTCGGGCCAGGCTTTGACAGTATTGGACTAGCGTTAAACTTATATTTAACATTGGAAGTTGTTCAAAGTGACTGTTGGGAGGTTATTCCGTTAACAGATGAATTGAAGGAATTTCCAAGTGATGAAAGTAATTTCATTATTAAAACAGCGATCGAGGTGGCGAAATCATTTCATACTATTCTTCCTCCTTGTCAAATAAAAGTGAATAGTAATATTCCTTTAGCAAGAGGACTTGGATCTAGTGCTTCCGCTATTGTGGCAGGAATTGAACTAGCAGATCAAGTTGGTAATTTACAATTGACTAAACAACAGAAATTTGCAATTGCCTCCAAAATGGAGGGGCATCCAGATAATGTTGGAGCGAGTATTTTCGGCGGCTTAGTTGTTGGCTGTCAATTAGGAGAAGAAGTAGATGCAGAAATCATTCATTCGGTAGATTTGGAAGTACTAGCTGTGATTCCAGCAGAAGAGCTATTAACAAAGTCTTCACGAGGAGTTTTACCGGACACTCTTTCTTTTGCTGAAGCTGTTTCAGCAGGTGCAGTATCTAATCTATTAGTTGCGGCACTGCTTACAGGTAATAGGAAACTTGCTGGAAAAATGATGAAAAAGGACAAGTATCATCAGCCATATCGGAAAGAGTTAGTACCGCACTTAGAGCTAATGGAAGAACATGCCTGCGAGCTAGGTGCTTATGGGGTGGCTTTAAGTGGAGCGGGGCCGACAGTATTGTGTTTTGTAGAACCAGGAAAAATGAATACGTTAATAGATGGATTAGTGCCGAAATTACCTGATATGCGTTTCCTCCCATTGGAAATAGACAAGAAAGGCAGTACTTGCTCCGGAGTACTTGCAACAGAAGTTAAATAAAAAAGAAAGAGGATGCAATTGCATCCTCTTTCTGCATTTTCTCATCAAAAATTAAAATACTTGTTCTACTTCATAAACGCCTGGTACTTCCTCTAATAAAGCACGTTCAATACCAGCCTTTAAAGTAATAGTAGAACTTGGACAGCTTCCGCAAGCACCTAATAAGCGTAGTTTTACAATGCCATCCTCTACATCCACTAATTCACAGTCTCCACCATCTCTTAAAAGGAATGGACGTAATTTATCTAGTACTTCTTGGACTTGTTCTTTCATTTCAACTTCTTGCATACATATCGACTCCTTTCCTATTATTTATTATAATCACATTAGGATGAAAAATCTATAATCAAGAAACACGAATTAAATAAACAAAAAATTGGATATATAACAAAACCCTATAATACCGGAAAAATAATGGATAGGCAAGCTTGTCTATCCCATGGAGGAGAGTTTATTTGAAAAAGGAAATTGAAGTAAGTATTTATGGAGCAGAACAAATTTGTGCCAGCTGTGTTAACCTGCCATCTTCTAAGGACACATATGAATGGCTCCAGGCTGCATTAAGTAGAAAATTTCCAGAGCAAACTTTTCAGATTAAATATTATGATATTTTTCAAGCCAATTATACGGAAGATAAAAATAAATTCTGTCAGAAAATTATAGAGGAAGATTTATTCTATCCAGTAGTAGTAATTGAGGGAGAGATTGTAGGCGAAGGTAATCCGAAGTTGAAGAAAATTTATGCAGAATTTGAGAAATACGGATATACTAGTGCTTAATGGTTAAAATTGTATCCGTTTTTTCAGAAATAATGGAGTAGACTGAATACACATGGCTATCGATACAATAGGAAGTATATTCAGTCTAGAAGGATAACTATAACTCTTATTATCGATTAAAATCGATAGGGAATATTATTGGTATTTTCTTGTTCCAGCGTTATCTTAAGCTGGAATAAGTGTGACACACTCCCATTCTTTTACTAGTCGTTAATTTTATTTTTATTATTTTTATCTTTCCATAGCACTCCATGTTTAATTAAGCGTGGAATTCTTCCTGTTAAAGCGGTTTTGGCAATAAGTCCGAAACCGGCTTTTTTTCCTAATGACCCAAGGACCCCTTTTAGCTTGATTGGCGGCATATAATCAGGTAGTACTTTCCCTTGCCAACGAGAAATTAAAACAAAAGCAATTTGTTCTGCCTGTCCTTCTGCAAGCTGTGCACTGGGAGGATGAGGAAGGCTTGCGCAATCACCAACTACGAAAACATGCTCATTATTAGGAAGGTGGTGATGCTTGGATAAGAGAATGCGTCCTTTCTTATCTTTTTCCACGTCAAGTTCCCGTACAACTTTATTTGGTTGAATCCCAGCTGTCCAAACAATACAGTCATAATGCTGTGGGATTCCATGATTATAAACTGTATTTTTTTTTATACAAGTAATATTGCTATTTTTGATAAGATTAACCTTTCTATCTGTAAACCATCGTTCTACATAGTTTCTTACTTTTTTAGGATAAGAAGATAATATGGTATTTCCACGATCCAAAAGTGTGATTTGCAGGCTGCTACTTTCAGCTAATTCAGCTGCTAACTCAACGCCGCTTAAGCCGCCGCCGATAATTGCAACCTTTGCCCCCTGAGACAAGCTATGGAGCTGCTTATGTGTTCGTTTGGATTTATTGATGGATTGAATACTATGAGTGTTGTCTTTAGCGCCCTCGACTTGGTGATAATTATCCTCACAGCCAAGTCCAATAATCAAATCATCATAATCGATCGGATTTCTTCCCGCTAACCAAACTTTATTGTTTTCCAAATCAATTTTTTCCACTTCTGCTTGTATAATGCTTACTTGAGGGTGTTTAGGAAAAGGAATTTGTAGGGTTTTATCCAGTACAGTACCAGCTGCAAGAGCATAATATTCTGTCTTTAGAAAATGAAATGGGACTTTATCTATTAATATGACCATAAAATTATATGGTAAATGAGGTATGATAGAGGATAAAACACGCATACCACCATAACCGCCGCCTAATATTATTAATTTTTTCATTTTTTCCCCCTTATTGTGCTCATGAGAAAATCTATTCTTTAAAAATTAGTTCGTAATTTTAGATCTGCTCCTTTTAGAGTATATTAAAAGGTTAGGACTGTTTATTCTTCATTATAGAAGGAAAATGACTTTTCCCCTTACAGATTAAGAAAGGAAGTATGAAATCAGACAATTTTTGCGTTCAACACTAAGAAAAACCTGTATAATTCAGAGGGAGGTGAGATGTTTGTTTAAACCGCTAATTGAATTTTGTGCGAGTAACCTAGCATCAGGCGCATATGAAGCGAAAGAATGTCTTGAACAGGATGATTCTTTAGATGTGATTGACTATGGGTGTTTAAGTTATTGTGGGCAATGTGGCGATTCGTTATTTGCGTTAGTAGATGGTGAAGTAGTCAAAGGGAAAGATGTAAACGAGCTTGTTGAGAATATCTATCAATATTTGAAGGCAAATCCAACATAAAACCGCTTATATCAGTGTGTTTAAAATTAATTCACTGATATAAGCGGTTTTTAGATGAAGGTTTTTTGCCTGTCTCTTATTTCCTGCCAGCTTTCTTTTGCCAGCTTGACAATTTGTGTTTCCACTGTCCTACTCTGCTGCTCGATTACTTTCGAATAATATTTTGTAGCTTTTTCTAGATTATCTGTCCGCTTGGAAAGGTCTGCTATTAAATAAATGGTTCTTAATTCAGAAACAGGAGTTCCCTGATAGTCACCAACAGAATAGGAAGTTTCATATTCTGATAATGCAAGGGATATAAAACGCCTCTCTTGTTTATGATTATTTAACATACGATAATGCCATGCAATCCGCAGGTGGAGTCCTGCAAGGGTAATATGCTTATCCTTCCGTAAAGAAGCACAATAAGCAGCTAATTTATATGTTTTAATACTATCCTCTATGTTACGTTCTTTTCCAAAGGAATGTGGAATCCATTGGGAACATACTTTTTCGATTAGTATCCTTTTACTTTCTGGAGAAAAATAAGAAACTGTATCATCACTAAAAGAAAACCCGCAAGCAGGACAGACATTTATGTAATAAAGGAGTGGATTATGCTCAGCATAGACAGGAAAGAAATCTGTATCTAAATTTTTCAATTTGACAAATCTTGAACGTAATTTTTTTGTTGTAAATTTAGTGTGACAAAGCAAACAGGTACATTGCTTATCAAATAACGGTTCGATTTTGTTCAAATTTCTCACTCCCTTTGTTGTTAGGTAAAAAGGCTAGATATTTATATATTTTATTATACCTTATCGTGAGTAATATTCCCTATAAAAATTTTACAGATAGGTGAAAAGTCTATATTATATTAAGGGATTTCTTCAAAGTGGGAACAGTAAACGATAATAATGTTTTAATCGAAAATACTTGAAAAATGTTCGTGCAGATTATCACATAGACCTGTTTTGTTACCATGTTTTACACAGGTCCCTTCAGTTGAGTAGTTTTGATTAGCGGTATATAATATAATAAGAAGTAATAACAGGACGAAAGGAGAATGAACAGTGACAGAAGAAATTGTACACATAACAGAAGCCGCTGCTCTTCAAATAAAAGAAATGATGAAGGCGAACGATGAAGAAGGTTCCTACTTAAGAGTAGCAGTAAAAGGTGGAGGCTGCAGTGGTTTATCTTATGGAATGGGTTTCTCACCGGATAAAGAAGAAAATGACCAACTTTTTGAGCAATATGGCATTCGTGTGTTAGTTGATCAAAACGATGGCCCTATTTTAAAAGGAACAAAAATTGATTACAAGCAATCCCTAATGGGCGGCGGATTCACCATCGACAATCCTAATGCGATTGCCTCATGTGGTTGCGGGTCTTCTTTCCGTACAGCGAAAGTGGCTGGAACACCAGAAGAGTGTTAAGAACAAAGCTTTAAAAGTTGAACACCGCTGTGTCATGAACACCTTTTGGTCTTCATGACACAGCGGTTTTTTTATTTAATAAAAAAGACTGAATGTAATCAGTTGTTTTCCAAACCATTGAGAGAAAACAACTGATTATCATTAGTCTTTAGAAAAGGTTATTTAAACAAAGAAGTACTGTGAAGAGGCTGTACTCGAGCTTTTGGATCCATATATGTTTTAGCATTATTGACTGCTGTAGGCGCTTCGCCAAAACCTGTAGCTATTAATTTCACTTTTCCATCATATGTGCATATGTCTCCAGCTGCATAGATACCTGGAATATTTGTCTCCATTTTGCTGTTAACAACAATAGAGTTCTTTTGAATCTCAAAGCCCCATTCTTTAATTGGGCCTAAAGAAGAAACAAATCCATAGTTTACAATAACTGCATCTACATCAATAATTTCTTTTTCTTGTGTTGTTACATTTTCAAGAATCACTTGTTTGATTTCCTCATCTCCTACTAACTCTGAAGGAATATAAGGAGTTTTGATGTTTACTTTTGAATTTTTAAGGTTTTCTACACTATGCTCATGTGCACGGAATTTATCACGTCTATGTGCTAAATAAACAGTATCCGCAATAGGCTCTAGCATTAATGCCCAGTCAACAGCAGAATCTCCACCACCAAACACCATTACCTTTTTCCCTGCAAACTGATTTAAGTCATTGATAAAGTAATGAAGATTTTTTCCTTCATATTCTTTCGCTTGTTCCAACTCTAATTTACGAGGTTGGAAAGCTCCGTTTCCAGCTGTAATAATAATAGTTTTGGAGTAATGGACTTCTTTATCGGTAGTAATTTTAAATATACCGTCACCTTGTTTCTCCACTGTTTGAACAGCTTGTTCTAGTACGATAGACTGTTCAAATTTTTTCATTTGCTCTTCTAAATTATCGACTAACTCTTGAGCACGAATTTTTGGAAATCCAGCAATGTCATATATATATTTTTCGGGATAAAGTGCTGTAAGCTGACCGCCAAGGGTAGGGAGACTCTCGATGATTTTAACGGTTGCTTGTCTCATCCCTCCATAAAAAGCAGTGAACATGCCTACAGGTCCACCACCGATAACAGTAATATCATAAATGGTTTGATTTTCTTCCAATTTTCCTAAACCCTCCTAATAAAGATCAGTTCTACAAGCTATCATATCATAATGATTATGATTTCTCACTTTTTTAATCTTCCAATTTTGAAAGCTATCTAGGACCACCATCCTACTCATAAATTTTATAAAATAAAGAATTTCCAACTTTTAACTTTTATTGGTAATAGTATAATTCGGAAAATAATGTAGAAATTATCGATTAGAACCTTCTAATCGATGTTTTTTTGTATTTTTTTGGTATTTTACTAGGGGAAAGTTCTGCTTTTAACCTTTTTATGAATAAATTCTTTGAATATGGGAAATGAATAGTTTTGAGAGGAGTGAAAAATATGAATTATTATAAAAAGTTTTTTAGAAGAGTAGGAATGGTTCTACTTTTAATGGCAGCACTACTAACCACGTTCCAATCGATTTCAGGTGTTAAGGCGAGTTCGATAAATATTAGTACTAACGAACAATCTCAGGTAAGTAAAGATACCGGTCATATTGATCATACAATAAAACAAATGAGTGTAGCATTAAAAAGCTTTAAAAAAGCATTGGCGGAAAAAACACAAATTTCATCCAGTAAAGAGGTTGCAGGTAAACCCCCTTTGCTAGAAAATATGAAGGATTGGTCACAATATCCGACAAAACGGGTGATAGCAACAGGCTATACCGCTGGATATGAGTCAACTGGCAAGAACCCAGGGCATCCACAATTCGGTATTACCTATTCAGGCGTAAAAGTAAAAAGAGATTTATATAGTACCATAGCTGCTGATACTAGTGTATTTCCAATTGGAACTATTCTTTTTATCCCTGATTATGGATTTGGGGTTGTGGCAGATACTGGTTCAGCAATTAATGGCAATAGATTAGATTTATACTATGAAACCGTACAAGATGTATATAGTCAATGGGGCAAGAAAACAATAGATGTATACATAGTGGAAATGGGTAAAGGCAAACTAACAGAAGAAACGTTAAGTGCGTTAAATGAAGAAGAATCTATGCAAGTATTCCGTCAACAGTATACAAAAGCAGAAAATAAATAATTACATACTAATTATCAAGTAAAAAGGATATTCTAAAATCAAGGTCCTAACAAAAAATGTTAGTTGATTTTTTAGGATATCCTTCTTTTTTAGAATAAATAAAACTGCTTTAGAATAGCTTAAGCAGTTTTATGTTGTCGACAGTCTGAAAACTGCTTTAGAATATAATATCTTAAGCAGTATTTATTTGTATTTATAAAGTCAAGGTTAATAAATTAGCATATGTAAAACAAGCGTCAATACAATTCCGGTTAGTCCACCAAAAAATACTTCTATCGGTTTATGTCCTAACAATTCTTTTAATTCTTTTCTTTTTTCCTGCTCCGGTTTGTTTTGCCATCCTTTTGCTTCATTTAAGAACTTATTAAAATCGTTTACTAAGCGATTTAAAACAATTGCTTGTTCTCCTGCCTGTCTTCTAACGCCTGTAGCATCAAACATAGTGATTATCGCAAAAATAGCAGCAACTGCAAAGATCGGTGAATCAAAGCCAGTTTGCAGAGCCACACCAGTAGAAAGAGCAGTTACAGCTGCTGAGTGAGAACTTGGCATTCCTCCTGTACTAGTTAACAAAGACCAGTCAATTTTTTTCGTAACAAAAAAAGTGATTGGCACTTTGACAAATTGCGCAAAAAAGATTGCAGCCAAACTCGCAAGTAAAGGAAAGTTAGCTAGTAGTTCCATAAAAACACCTCATCATTCTGTGAAAAATATGTACTTTTAGTATGTATACCTTATTTAACTCATTATTAATCTTTCATATAAGGAGAATTAATGGAAATAAGGAGGTAGACAGTGGAGCTAGATATAGGGTTAAAATGAATTTCATTCTGTATTATTTGCTTTCAAAGCCATGGAAAAACAAAAATGCGATTCATTTTTAAATGATTGAGAGCAATTTTCAATGCTCTTTTTGCTTTTCCACTTATCTTATTATAACATAACCAAATATTGTGCTTTCTACTTAAATTCGAAAAATCTTTTTACATTTTGGTACCTTTTATAAGAAAGTTGTTTTTCAAAATAAATCATTCAGCTGCAGCTAATCTTTAGGAATGCAGCATTATCATTTAGAAATGGATGAGGTAAATTTAATTAGATATACGAAATGATAAATAAATTCGTTATAATAGAAGAAGAAATAGAATGGAGGAATTGATTATGTTTTCATATCAGAAAGAATGGGATTTTCAAAATAATCATGAAAATATTATTATTGGATTATTTGATAAGTCTATTAAATTAGAAGGTAAGCTGCAATTACTAGACGAACAGTTTGAAGGAGAATTAACTAGTTTAGTAAAAGATGGGGATATTTCAGCAAAGAAAAAGGCCATTACGGTTATACATACTTTTGGAAAAATTGGAGCAAAACGAATTATTTTTGTTGGATTAGGAAAAGAGAAAGAACTGACCTTTGATGAGCTAAAAGCAATCTTTGGAGCAACCTTTAAACGCATTACTAGTGAAAAATGGGTGGAAACAGCTATATACTTGGATTCCTTTGTATCAGAGGAAAATGATGCACAAGATGTTGCTCATGCAAGCAGTGAAGCGTTTGGTCTTGCTACCTATGAGTTTTCAGGTTATAAACAAAAATCAAATGAACCAGAAAAAAAGATTACAGAAATTACTGTTTATAGTCATGTAGAGGAAGAGGAAGTTATGTCAGCGCTAAAAGTAGGGTATGTATATGGTCAGGCAACAAACTCTGCGCGTACGCTAGTTAACCTGCCAGGGAATATGTTAAAAGCAGCAGATTTAGCTAATTATGCACTAGAATTAGCGGGAAAATATGGCTTTGAGGCAGAAATATTAGAGAGAGAAGATATGCTAAAGCTTGGTATGGGTGCATTGCTTGCTGTGAACCAAGGTTCGACAGAGCCTCCTAAAATGATTGTGCTGAAATACCAGGGAAAAGATAACTGGGAAGATGTCATCGGCTTAGTAGGAAAAGGGATTACCTTTGATACAGGTGGTTATTCTATTAAGACAAAAACTGGTATTGTCGGTATGAAAACGGATATGGGCGGTGCAGCAGCAGTTCTTGGAGCAATGGAGATTATTGGAGAATTGAGACCAGAACAAAATGTCGTTGCAGTTATTCCATCTACTGATAATATGATAAGTGGTAATGCGTTTAAACCAGATGATGTTATCACATCGATGAGTGGAAAAACAATTGAGGTATTAAATACAGATGCAGAAGGTCGCTTAGTTTTAGCAGATGCAGTAACTTACGCAAAACATCATGGCGCTGACTACCTTGTAGATGTCGCAACCCTTACAGGTGGAGTAATTACCGCTTTAGGAATGGAAACGACAGGTGCAATGACGAATAATGAATCTTTATTTGAACAGGTGTTAGAAGCTTCCTATGAAGCAGGGGAACAAATGTGGAGACTGCCTATTTTTGAGAGTCATAAGAAATTAGTGCGCAATAGTCCGATTGCAGATTTAAATAATTCACCAGGTGCCGCTGGTCATGCAATCATGGGTGGTGCCTTTATCGGCGAATTTGCAGAGGAAACACCATGGGTTCATTTAGATATTGCTGGAACATCTACACAAAGTAAGGCTACTGATTTAGGTCAGCCAGGTGGAACAGGCGCTATGACTAGAACATTAGCATTGTTTGTAGAAAGATTTGAAAGTATAAAATAGAAAATACGTAGATCTATAGAAGAAATCACCAGACCCCATTTTATCGATTGATGGGGTCTGGTTTTTTATAGGGGGGTACTATGTGCTTGCAGCCACTTTTCCATTGGTTCTGGCATATGAGTACTCGCAACGAGACCAGCATGCCCGCCATCAAATAAAACAAAGGATTTATCTTGACTTGAAACAAGATCCATAATTGGTTCGCAGAGAGAACTTGGAACAAGAGGATCATTCTTGGTGGAAAATACAAGTAAATTAGAGTGAATGTTAGACAAATCAACCTCTTCTCCATTGATTGTTAAACCACCCTCAATCATCTTATTGTCCCTGACAAAGTCATTCATAAGTTGTTTAAACGTTGCCCCAGCTACAGGGATATGATCGAGTGTCCATTTGTTCATTCGTGCCCATTTTTCCGAGTATGTTTCTTCGCCAGAACGATTTAAAAGTGCTAAATAATGGCTGAAGGAAAGAGGAGCAACAAGTAACCTAGTTCCATATTTAACCGATTCAGGAGGTACAATGCCCATTTTATCGATTAATTCCTCAAGGTGCAGTTCATTTTCGCGAAGAGCATTCAGCCACTTATCATAGTCCGGAAAATCGGAAAAGTTAATTGGAGACACCGCAAGAATTAAATTTTTAATATAACGATTATCTAATGCTGCAAATATGCTGGCAAGTGTTCCTCCTAAACAAAAACCAATGACAGTAAAGGAATCGGAGTTAGCATGTCGCATCGCACGTTTAAAACCTGGTTGAATATACTTTGCTATATAATCATCAATGGTTAAATGACGATCCTCGTATGCAGGAATCCCAAAATCAATTAAATACGTATCATATCCTGCGTTATTAAATGCCTCAATTAAACTCATGGAGGGACCTAAGTCAAGAATATATGGTTTATTCACGATTGAATAAACAAGAAAAATCGATTCTTTATATTTTCTTTCTTTAGAAGGGTAATACCATAAAGTTGCTTTGTTTTTTTTCCAAATGGCATATTTTTCTGATTGTCCAACGGCAGGATCGTACGATAAGGTATGAATAAATTTAGCTAGACTTTTTTTTGCCATATTATATCGCCTGATTGGAAATAGTAGAAAAGCTGAGTTCGTCTTTTTGTGAATCCAATTGTTGTTTTGCTTGCACTAATTCATTTTGAAGTGTGGAAATACGCTGTTCTTGCTCCGTAATGATATTTGTCAATTGATTGGAGTAATCATCAGAAGGATTCATGCTTAATTGTTCAATTAGTTGTTTGACTTCTTTCATCATTGTCGTTAATTCAAATAACTGATCATCAAGATTATCGATTTTTTCTTCTGATTGAAGAATTAACTGGGTTGCGTTTGCAAGGTCTGTTTTAGTAGGTAGATTCATATAATTACTTAATTGCTCTGTATAAGTTTGAATTTGATCTAATTTGTTTGTTAATGGATTCATTTTTGAAGTTGTGAAATCAATAATGGACATTTGATTTAAACTGTTCTTAATACGGTTATTTAACCGATATTGTAATAAAGTGCCGCCTTTCTTTAATAACTCATAAAAATCGATTGTAACGTGTGCCATTTTCCTATCCCTCTTTCTTTTCTTTTTTAGTGAACATCCTAAAGCTTATTTCTAGACTCCCTTTTTTATAAACTAGAGGAAAGTCCACCATCAATGGCAATTGTTTGTCCTGTGATATAATTGGAAGATTCTCCAGCTAAGAGCAGAATAATTCCATCTAAATCACTTAATTCCCCTAAGCGCCTTGCTGGAATTCCAGCAGTAATTAGGTTTTTACTATCTTCTAATTTAGTCGTAATACTTGTCGGGAAAAAACCTGGTGCAATCGCATTTACTTGGATATTATAACGGGCTAACTTAATAGCTAATTCTTTGGTTAATGTAATGAGTGCGCCTTTACTCGTGTTATAAGCAATTGCATCTAATAAGTGCGGCGGAGTTCCGTTAAATGCGGTAACAGAAGAAATATTAATTATTTTGCCCTTTTTTTGTTCTGCCATTTTTTTAGCAGCTGCCTGTGAAAATAAAAAAGATCCTTTGAGATTAACATCAAGTACTTTATCCCATTTCTCTTCGGGATAATCAAGAAAAGGTGCCATCCAGGAAGTACCGCTGTTATTAATTAAGATATCTATAGTTTGGAATTTGGCGATTGTTTGGCTAATAACATTGTCTATATCCTCTTTTTTGGATACATCGCATGGAAGGGCTAATACCTTTATTCCTTTATCTTGTAATTTAGCAGCAGTTTTTGTACACTGTTCTAAGTTTCTGGAACAAATGACAATGTTAGCCCCAGATTCACCCAGCGTTTTGGCCATTTGTTCTCCTAACCCTCGACTTCCCCCTGAGATAATTGCCGTCTTATTCGTGAAATCAAAAAGTGAATTCATTTTCTTTACCATTCCTCCTGCGACATCTATTCCATATAGTATAGACAAGCAATGACCTAAGCGTGAATAAATTAATGGAATTACCTATGCCTATCCTGCACTTTTTTTATTAACAAAGAAAGCATTTATTTCTAGAAATTTAGCGATATAAGGCGATAGCCCAGTCCAAAAGGGGGACATTCGCATAGAAAATAGAGAAGAGAAATAAGTCTAAAATGAGAGTGGAGGTAATGTTGAAGAATGTATGGATACCCTTATCAGTATCAATATCCACAGCAAGATTCAAGAGCCTGGTTTGCAGCACCCTTTGTGGGTGGTTTATTAGGAGGAGTAATAGGCGGGGCTTTAGTGAGACCAAGACCGTTTTTTGGTCCTGTCCCATATGGCCCTGTTCCGTTTGGTCCAGCTCCGTTTGCTCCGGGACCATATGGACCGTATCCTTATTACTAAAAAATCCATCAATTGGATAGAAGAATAGCTGTTTTGGTAAAAGGTACAATTAATTATATAGCAATGATTGAACAGGTATAATCAATCATAACAAAAAGCGTTTTAGAAAAATAAAGTTCACTTATTCTTTATCGGATTATTTCAGGCAGTACGTTATACAGCCTGAAATAATCTATTATGAACAATTAAAAAATGCTAACGCCATCTCAATTGAACAGATAAGAAGCAGCAATAGGGTGGCTTATTTTTATGGTCGAAATTTAATGTAATCCCATCAGGATTATAAGCTATTGTAGGGGATTCTTTTACGCCAATTGATTTTATTAATTGCTCCACTGTTTCCGTTTTAGATAATTGAGCGGCATTCATGAGATTCTTGGAAAAGTCAGGAGAGTTAGCAAATTTTTTTAAACAGGTCTCCACATCAGGCAATAAAGATAGGGTATCCTTAGCAGAATTGATGAGTTTAGAAGGATTCGCTTCTGGGAGTTCTCGAAAATAGAGAGGGTAATGAAGATATGGGTGGAATGCTGCTAAAGTAGGGATTTTACGATGATAATATCGAGCGTGGTACATAGTAGCCATTCCTTTCATGCATAATTTTGCTTCTTTTATTCTATTCCTTATAAAGGGAATTTATGAATAAGAAAAGACTTGAAATCACATCAGGAAAAAATAGCCTGTTTCGATTTCAAGTCTTTAAAATATGCATAACTTTAAGATGTTTTATTTGTTTCTTAAAACTTACTACGGTGTTCGATTAGATCAATTGTTCCTAAGACCACATGTGCTAGTCCAAATCCAAAGACTGTATTGGAAATCATGGAATCGATTTTACGATTTTTTTTCATGGCAATGCCAGCAGTTGTAACGGCTGTTCCAAGAACAGTAGGGATTAATCCTTCACGTATATTTTTCATATTATTGTACTCCTGTTCTGTATTAGTCCAATGACAGGACAGGAATATTATTTGCTTATGATCGATAGCTTATCCTGCTAAAAACATTGGTTCCGCAGGCAAATGATGGGCTTATTTGCTTTTCGCAGCAGCGTTTCTCGCTTCTTTTAAATCATCTCTTATCGCTTCATCTGCCATTGGTATTTTTCTGTTATAAGCAGAGCGAATAATAAGTTGTCCCGCAACTGGAGATGTTAAGAAAATAAAGGCGATGGCAAGAATTAAACGGGAATTGAAAATTTGTTCCGACTGGAAAAAGTAGAGACAAGCACCAAGAAGGATAAACATGACCCCTAGTGTCGCAGATTTAGATGCTGCGTGACTTCTTGTGTACACATCAGGTAATCGTAATACGCCAATGCTTGCAACCAGACTTAATAAGGCTCCTAAGAGAATAAGAATAGCTATGATAATGCTAATGATTGTCGCGGTCATTTTCGATTATTACTCCTTTCTCCAGATACTTCGAGAAAGCTACCGTACCAATAAAGGCTAAAATACCAATGAGAAGAATAACTTCCAAAAAGGCTGATGTTTTTAACACCACTGATAAAATAGCAGTAATCGCAACAAGGTTGATTCCGATGGCATCTAAAGCGACTACTCTATCGGGAGTAGAAGGTCCCTTTACAACTCGATAAATAAATAAAATCGTCGAGGTAGAAACAATAAATAAAGATATATGCATAATCGTCTGGAACATCAAATACTCACCTCTTGTATGGCTTTTTCAAAGCTATTTTTGATACTGCTGATAGCGGCCTCTTTATCGCTAATATCGATTGCATGAATATATAGGATTTTATTATCTTCTGAAATATCTACAACAAGGGTTCCAGGTGTCAGGGTGATAAGGTTACAAAGTAGCGTTATTTCCCAGTCTTTCCTTAAATCCGTTTCGAGGGCAAAAATACCCGGCGTTACTTTTAACCTTGGTCGAAGAATAATTTTTAACACGGCAATATTAGAAAGTACTAATTCTCTTAGAAAAATACCTAAAAGCTTTAATATAGAAACAACTCGATATAAATAAAACTTATCGGAGAAAAATCTTCTTGTAATAAAAATGAGAATCAATCCGATAATAAAGCCGATTAGAAACGTATCTGGAGCGAAGGAGCCTTTCAGAAACATCCAAATAAAACTGATTACAAAATTTAATAATAATTGAAATGCCATTGTCATCACTCCTTTAATACGGCATTTATATAGTTTTCCGGCTGCAATAAACTTTCAACAGCGAGAGAAATATATGGTGAAATCACCTCTGCACCAATTCCGATTAGACAAGAAAGAAGGACTAGTAAACATCCGGGCAGTAAAAGTGTTTTTATAGGCTTTCTAGTAATATTATCTAATTCTTCTCCCCAAAAAGCTTTAACAAATATCTTGATAACAGATAGTAGAACGAGGAGACTCGATAGCACAACAATAAAACTTCCAATATAATTACTTTCTTCAAACGCTCCCTGGATAATTAGTAATTTACCAATAAAGCCACTTAATGGCGGAATACCTGCAAGTCCAAGTGCTGCAAGAAAGAAAGTCCAAGTAAGTAGAGGATATTTTTTCATTAAGCCACTCATATATTTTAAATTACTAGTTCCAGTAATATAAATCATGATTCCGATTAATAGAAACAGTGCTCCTTTAATAACCATGTCATGTAAAAGGTAGAAAATCGATCCATTTAAGGAAGTACTATTAAAAATAGAGAATCCATACAAGATAACCCCAATTGCCGTAACGATATTATAGATAATAATTTTTTTGACATCATTATAGGCAATTGCTCCAATTGCTCCTAAAATAATGGTTAGTAGAGAAAGGCTACCTAATAATGTAAAGACATAAGAATCTTCATAGAAGAAGAGGGAGTACGTCCGGGCAATCGAATAAACTCCAACTTTTGTTAATAGCGCTCCAAATAATGCAAGTATCGGTATTGGAGCGGCATAATAAGATCCTGGAAGCCAGAAAAATAACGGGAAGAGAGCTCCTTTTAATCCAAAAACGATTAAGAACAGGACAGCTATGACCGTTAATATGCCTGATCCATCCACTTCGCTGATTCGTTCTGAAATAGACGCCATATTTAAAGTGCCAACAACAGAATAAATATAGGCAACGGCAATAACGAAGAGTGCAGAAGCGACAACATTTACAATAATGTATTTTACTGTTTCTCTTAATTGAATTTTTGTATTTCCAAGAACAAGTAGTACATAGGAAGCCATTAACATTACTTCAAAGAATACAAACAAGTTAAAGATATCGCCAGTTGAAAACGCACCAATAACACCAACTAAGAGAAATTGAATCATAGCGTAATAAAAGTAATTTTCCCTTTCTCTATCGATTCCCTTAAAGGAGTAGAGGATACAACAAAAGGCGATTATATTTGTTGTTAACACAAGAAGTGCTGATACCATATCTGATACAATCGTTATCCCAAACGGAGCATCCCAATTACTCAAATTTACTGTTTGAATTCCCTCGTTTTTGATTTTATCTATTATAAATAGCACAATAATAATCGAAACACTAGTGCTCAATAAGGAAATAATCCGTTGTAAGATGGTCTTCTTATAAAAGAAAATCAACATGATTCCTGTGAGTAAAGGAATTAAAATTGGAAATAGAATTAAATTACTCATGCTTTTTCCCTCTCAATTTCTCCAAATTATCTGTCCCTAATTCTTGATAAGTTCTGTATGCAAGTACTAATAAGAAGGAAGTGACACCAAAGCTAATAACAATCGCAGTTAATATTAATGCTTGGGGTAACGGGTCAGAATAACTGTCAGCATGCTGACCTAAGAGAGGAGCAGCACCTTTCTTTAAACCACCCATCGTTAATATTAATAAGTGAACCCCATGGCTAAGAAGGCCAGTTCCAATAATAATGCGCAATAGACTCTTAGAAAGAATTAAATACGTCGCACACATAAATAAAATGCCGATAATGAATGCCATTAAGAATTCCATTAGTCATCCTCTCCAATCGTTTGAATAATGGTCATTGTAACTCCCACTACTACTAGGAAAACCCCGAGATCAAACAGTGCAGCAGTGTGAAGGGACGTTTCTCCTAATAAAGGCAAGTGCGCATGTTTATTAAAAAAATGCGTTAAAAATGGTTTCCCATCTAATACGGCAATCATTCCTGTTAAAGTGCTTATCAGCAAGCCTATTGCAGTAACATAGATAAAATTAACAGGGAAGATTTTTTTTACTAATTTTAAATCATAAGCTATCAGCAATAGAACTATTGCTCCACTTGCCATTAATCCGCCGATAAAGCCTCCGCCTGGTGTATAGTGACCAGAAAAAAAGAGATCAACTGCATACAGAAGTATCAAAAAGACAATGACTTTTGTAATGGTTTGTAAAACTAAATTATTTATTTTCATTTTTCTTTCCTCCCATTCTCAAAGTTATCATCGAATAAATACCAATAGCAGCAATAGCTAATACTGTAATTTCAAAGAGTGTATCAAATCCCCTGAAATCCACTAAGATAACATTTACCATGTTTTCTCCTGCTGCTTTCGTATAAGTATTCTCCACATAAAATTGAGAAATGGAATCGAACAGTTTCGTGCTATAGGAGGCAATCGCAATAACCATCACTACGAGTCCTACTAGTACGGAAATGACTGCGTTTGATAATTTGAAAGGAATACTTTCCTTTTTTCTAGCATTTCTAGGTAAATGGTAAAAACACAATAAGAATAAAGCAACGGAAACTGTTTCAATAACTAATTGAGTTAAAGCAAGGTCAGGTGCGCGAAATACTACGTAAAATAAAGAAACGGTATATCCGACTGCCCCTAAAAGAATAATAGAGGTCAAACGGGATTTAGCAAATAGTATAGCTATGGTGGAAATCACCAGAACAAGCGACAGTACTACTTCGTATCCACCAATTGGTGCTAGTCGGGAAGTGTCTATTGTAAATCCATCCTTTGCAAATAAAGTATAAGAAAGGATTAGGATAAAGAAAGAAAAGACATAAATGAGATAGGTGCGCAAGGAACCTGTCATATATCTGTTTGTCAGCTTGTTAAATCCATTTTCTGTTTCGCCAAATAACCAATCATATATTCGATTCCAAATAACAGGAATGGCTTGATAGATAACAGACCATTTTCCCACAGTTAAATAGAGAATTATTCCCAATACAATGACCCCAATTGTCATAAATAACTCAGGTTCAAATCCATGCCAGTGATAGATATGCAGATCATAAACGCCTCCGCCATAAATAGATGTAATAGCAGGAGAAAGAATGGTATTGGATAGAAGACCAGGAAATAATCCAAATATGACAACAAGTGATACTAAGATAATGGGTGAAATCAGCATACCCATTGGTGCTTCATGTGGTTTAGCAGATAATTTTTCTGGTTGATATTTTCCAGTGAAAGTTTTAAATACAAGAATCATGCTATAGACAAATGTAAAGATGCTGCCGACCCAGGCGATGACAGGTAATAAAACTCCCCATGTATCTAGGTTAAACATTTGGAAATCAAGAATATTTAACATGCTTGCAAAGAACATCTCTTTGCTTAGAAATCCATTAAATGGGGGGATTCCAGCCATAGACATCGAGCCGACTAATGCGATAGCAAATGTGATAGGCATAATTTTCATCAGGCCGCCTAAACGGCGAATATCTCTTGTTCCAGTTTCGTGGTCAACAATTCCAACCATCATAAACAAACTTCCTTTAAAGGTTGCATGGTTGACAAGATGGAAGACTGCAGCAGCTGTAGCAATGTAATACACACTTTCATTGTCATAGTGGACACCAGCAGCTCCAATCCCTAGTAAAGACATAATCATTCCGAGCTGACTAATGGTTGAGTAGGCGAGAAGACCTTTTAAGTCTACTTGTTTTATCGCCATAAAAGATCCATATATCAGTGTAACAATCCCGACAAGTGATACAATCCACAGCCAATAACCAGACACTGCAAAGACAGGACTTAAACGGGCCACAAGATATATTCCAGCTTTAACCATTGTAGCGGAATGCAAATAACTGCTGACTGGTGTTGGAGCTTCCATTGCATCAGGCAGCCAAATATGGAAGGGAAATTGGGCCGATTTTGTAAATGCTCCAAGTAAGATGCAAATCATCCCTAAAATAAATAACGGATGAGACATAATAGATTCTTGTTGAACAGAAGTAATTATTTCTGAAATAGTAAAGGAACCGGTCATTAGGTAAAGTAGGACAATCCCTGCTAATAAGGAAAGACCACCAAATACGGTAACAACCATTGATTTGATTGCGCCATATCGCGAATTACTTCGATTATTCCAAAAACCTATTAAAAGGAACGAAGAAATACTTGTAATTTCCCAGAACATATAAAGAACAATGAGATTATCAGATAAGACGACCCCGAGCATTGCTCCCATGAATAACAGAAGATATACATAGAAATGATTGACCTTCTCTTTGTTTTTATCCAAATAATAAATGGAATAGAGAATAACAAGAGAACCGATTCCAGTTATTAATAAGGCAAATAGCATGCCAAGACCGTCTAATTTTACGGCGAAATCGATTCCTAGTGATGGGATCCAGGGGATTGATTCTACTTTTGTATGTAAATTTGAGGTTGTCCCAATGTTTCGGCAAAAATAAATAAACAACAGCAAGGGAAGTAGAAGAACAAACCATCCCGTATGTATTTTTTTCCTAAATATAAATGTGATCGGTATTAATAGGGTGTATAAAAATGGTGCAAGTACAGCCCAGTGAAGAATAGACAAATTAACCCCTCCTTTAACTTTGCTAAAAGACGCTTGAAATGATTGAACATGTTAAAGTATAACGCAAAAAAAAACGCTCTGCATATAGGAAACTAGAAATTAAGTTAAGACTAAACCTTTCTATTAAATAGGTAGAAACATGGTCTAAAACAGGAAAAAATTTTTTGTTTTTTGTGTAAAACATCCATCTTTTTGTTCAAACTAATGGTGAGGTGGTATACTTTGCAATTAAAAATAAAAGTAAATATTTCCATTTGTCTATTTTCTTTATGTCTTTTTGTTGGAATTTTATTGGACAACTTCCAAAAAAGAGAGTTTTATTCACTGGAGGAACTTCTTTTCATAGAAGAGGCAAACTCTCCTTTTTTGGATGAAACGATGATTCCTTTTCAACCAAGAGAATATATCAGGATAATCGCAGAAGAATAATGCAGCGAAAAGGGACAGCCGTTTATTAAGGGTTGTTCTTTTTTTATGTTCTGCAGTAGAAGGAAAAATATGTGTAAGGGAAAAACTTGTTTATTTCATAAATATCCAAATGGAAGCAGTCTTTCGTATTTCCCAAACTATATTTAAACAGGAGAGCTATCCAGTTTTTTTTACGTTGCATTTCTGCATAGAACCAATAAATGGATCTGATAAGTTAATAAAAAAAATAAAGATAAAAATACAGAAAATTAAAAAGGTTAAGTGATATTCTGTTATAATATAGATAAATAAAAGACAGCTAGTTTATCGAGATGCATAGAAGAAAGAACGGTTTAGACAGGATGATTCATGTGAAATATCGATAAAAAAGAAGGTGAAAGAATGGAAAAGCAACAGTATTTATTTATTGACTTTGAATTCACCATGCCAGAGAAAAGTAGTAAGTTTAAGGGGTTTTATCCAGAAATTATTGAAGTTGGTATTGTAGCCGTTGTTGGTGATACCATAAGGGAACAGTTTTCTTCATATGTAGTACCCCGTAAGTTTTCAACCCTTTCAAGGAGATGCAAATCTTTTCTACATATTTCACAAGAACAAGTAAATAACGGGATATCTTTATACGATCTAATGAAAAAGCTTGAGGCAATTTGTAACGGATATCAAAATATTATTGTTACATGGGGAAACATGGATATGAAAGTGCTAAAGGATAATTGTCATAAAGCACAACTTCCCTTTATTCTATCTTGTAAAGAAGTTGATTTATCGATGGAATATAAGCGGTTTTTTGGTGATAAAAACCAAACAGGCTTATGGAAAGCAGTTAGGGAATATGGCAGAGAGGGAACTGGGAAACATCATCGTGCTTTAGATGATGCCTTAACCACTTATCATATTTTTAAACTTGTTGAGCAAGATAAGAAGTACTTGGGGAAATCTAATCAACCAACCATTGGAGACTTAATTGATATGTCTAAATTATTTAATAAGTTTGCATAAAAAAGACGAAGAATACATTCCTCGTCTTTTTTGTTATTTTCTTCTAAACGATTTTATAGTATTCTGCATTAAGTATTTCCAGGTTTTTTAAACTTTGAATAGCGAAAGCAGAATCATCTTCTTGAAGCTCTTTACGCATTTTTTCGATAGCTGTTTGTAGGGAATCATTATAAGAAGGAATGGAGTCTTCCTTATATAGCTTGACCATTTTCTTTGAAGCATTCATCTGTTCTCGGTAAGAAAGGGCTTTTCTTTCATGGAAAATATCAACTATGGCCTCTTTTGGCTGATGCAAATCCCCTTGCATCGGATGCTTTAAGACCGCAAGAACCCTTACTAAATAACTTTGAGGACGAATCTCTGTAATTTCCCCGATGTATTTTCCAGTTTTATAAAAAGCGGTGACGATGGAACCGATAGCTAGTTCTGACAATCTAATCCCTCCAGATTTTCTTTCCTTTAATAGTATCACAAAGGCTATAGTTTGATAAACGAGAATAACTGCATAATAAGGAGTCTTTTTTCAAATATTAATACCAAACCGTCCATGGAGGAAAAAAGATGAGAAAACTGAGTTTATTAGTGCTGATAACCATTTTCCTAACCGGCTGTGCGGAGGGGGAAGTGACAAAAGCAGAGGTAGAAATGTTTAATGATGTGGGAGACTCTTTAGGAACAATTAAATTGCAGGAGCAGGCTGACGGAGTAAAATTATCTTTAAATTTAAAAGGTCTAACTCCAGGAATCCATGGTATTCATATACATGAAACAAATAAATGTGATGCTCCAGATTTTCAATCGGCAGGCAATCACTTTAATCCAGATAATAAAGAACATGGTTTACTTCACCCAGAAGGTGCCCATGCAGGTGATTTACCTAATATCTTGGTAAAGGAAGATGGAACCGTAAAAGCTGAGCTAATGGCACCACAAGTAACCCTTAGAGATGGAAAAAAATCATTATTCAGCAAAAAAGGGACTTCAATCGTTATTACCGAACAACAAGATGACGGAATGACTCAACCTGCAGGGGATTCAGGCGAAAGAATCGCATGTGGATCGATTAAAAAGAAATAATTCTATATGAAACAACAGGCGACTTTTAGGATTGCCTGTTGTTTCTTTGGTTCATTTCTAAGAAGCTGGGACAAACAAAAAATGTTTTAGGATTTTTTAGTGTTGTTATTCTGCTTCTTTTATACGAAAAAGATTTAGATTCGCCTTTATAAGATTCCTGTTTTACTGAAATGTTTGTACGAGAATAAAAATATTCAATCCAACAATTAAAATAGCCATAACCCATGAAATAATCGTAATCCATTTTGTATTGACTAGGTTTCCCATGATACGTTTTGAACTAGTAAACATTATTAATGGAATAAGAGCAAAACCAATTCCAAATGATAAAATTACTTGACTTATTACTAGTGCAGTTGTTGGATTAATACCTAATGCAATGACAGCAATAGGAGGCACCATTGTAATAAATCTTCTTACATATAAAGGAATGCGAAAATGAATAAATCCTTGCATAATAACATCTCCAGACATCGTTCCTACAGATGAACTGGATAATCCAGCAATTAATAAACCAAGTCCAAATAAAGTTGCTGAAACGGGATTTACTAACTGTCCAAAATAGTTAAAAGCTACATCTAAATCTTCTACAAATAATCCATTTTTATGGAATAATGCACTAGAGACGATAAGCATTGCCCCATTAATAAATCCTGCAATCAACATGGCAATAAGGATATCGATAAATTCAAAGCGGAAGATTTGCTTTTTCTCTTTATCCGTTTCCCCAACAATTCTATTCTGTGTTAATGCAGAATGTAAGTAAATCGCATGTGGCATTACTGTAGCCCCAAGGATCCCAGCAGCTAAAATTACGCTATCTACTCCATCAAATTGTGGAGTGAATAACCCATGTAATAAAGATGGAACATCTGGCTTCGCAAAGAACATTTGTACAATAAAAGAAAGGACAACAATAAATAGCATCGCAGTAATTCCTGCTTCTAGAGAACGGTATCCCCGTCTTTGTAATTCAAGAATAGCAAAAGATCCTACAGCAGCAATCAGACTAGCTTCCAGTAAAGGAATACCAAAGAGAAGATAAATACCAAGTGCTGCACCAATAAACTCTGCTAAATCTGTTGCCATAATGACAAGCTCACCTTGTATCCACAAGCCGATAGATACAGGCTTGGGAAATTCCTCTCGTGCTATCTCTGCTAAATTTTTACCGGTAGCGATACCTAATTTTGCTGATAAGGATTGAATAATTAACGCCATAATATTAGAAAAAAGAATAACCCATAATAATAAGTATCCATATTTTGATCCAGCAGCAATATTCGTTGCGAAGTTTCCTGGATCAATGTAGGCAATTGCCGCAATGAATGCTGGTCCTAGAAACGGAAGGATTTTTTTCCAACCTTTAACTTCCTTGCTAAACACACTTTTTGCTGATTTAGAATGAATTTTTTCTAAAGATCGATTTCTGTCCATTTTTCTCACCTGATTTTGCTTTGGTTTAAAAAGTTTCGTTAATGCAACTTTTATATAAAAGATATTCCTAAATTAGAAAATTGTCAATCTATTTGTGTTATTAATTTATAGGAATTTTTGTTAATTTGTTGAGGGAGTATGGGAGTGTAGAATACAGGAAATACAAAAAATACCTAGCTGAATTTCCAGCTAGGTATTATAAGCTATTATTTTACTTCTTGTGTACCAGTTACTTCGCCATCAATTACAGCAGAAGATTTAAATGCATCACTTTTGTAATAAACATTACCATCTACTTTTGCAGTAGCGTCAATAGTAAATCCATTAGCTTCTACGTAAACATCACCGACAAAAGTACCGCCTTGGATTTTGAAATTTTCACTTTGTACAGTCATTTTAGGAGCTGTTAAAGTGAAGGAATCAATAATGTTATGGTCTTCATCTTGTGTATAAAGAGCAAGTTTACGATAGATTGGATTAGCAGCATCATTTTTATCGTGGAATTCACCAGCTACTAAGATATCACTGTCTACTTTTAAATCTTGAAGTGTTGCAACAATCCAAGTTCCATCAGCACTTAATGCTTTCACTAGTGGATCTGCTTCATTTACGATTGAAGCTGTTGTTACTACATCAGCTGATTGTTCTGCTTTTTTCTCTTCTTTCTTTGGTTCTGTGTCTGTATTTCCACAAGC
This sequence comes from Niallia sp. FSL M8-0099, assembly GCF_038006945.1. Lineage (NCBI taxonomy): Bacteria > Bacillati > Bacillota > Bacilli > Caryophanales > Bacillaceae > Niallia > Niallia sp. FSL M8-0099. Next base: position 296,360 of record NZ_JBBOWF010000002.1, on the reverse strand, counting down.
AGTTAAAAGTGCTCCTGCTAAGATGGAAGCTAGTAAAACTTTTGGTGTAATTTTCATGATTAGTTCCCCCTATAAATGTTCTTTATATTGTTATGTGAATGGATTCACAATACAACATTATATTAACATACAGTTTGTAGTTGTAGAGGGGGGAGGTGTGACTAATTTGTGAAAGAAATATGGTGAATATGTGACTTTATTTTAATAATCAGAAAATTGGCAACAGGCTTTTTCTTCCATCAGTTATTCGTTTTGCATAAAAAAAAGAGCGAGGTTTGTCGGGAAAAAAATTCCCAACAAACCTCGCTTCTTTATAACTGCGTAACATCAATTTATTGATTCATCCACTCTGGTTTACCGAAGCCTTTAAAATCCTCATCAATTACTTTTTCGAATTCTGCTGATTCAACAGCGGCTTTGATATCTTTAGCGAATGGAGCATCTATGTCTTTTGTATTAACAACAACACGATTACGATATTGATCGAGCATATTTTCTAGTTTTAGTGCATCTAATAAGTTCATTTTTGCTGCTAGGGCGAAGTTGCCTGGTACAGCGGATAAATCTACACTGTCAACTGCACGAGGTAATTGTGCCGCTTCAATTGTTTCAAATTTTAGGTTTTTAATATTCTTTGTCACATCTTTTTCAGACACAGTAAGTGGATCCGCAGCTTGATCAATTTTAATTAAGCCAGCTTCCTCTAAAATTAAGAAGGCACGAGCCGCATTGGTCGGATCGTTAGGGATAGCAATTGTTGCCCCATCTGTAATATCTTCCAAGCTTTTAAACTTTTTGGAATAAATACCCATTGGTGCAGTTGGAACAGAAATTAGTTCAGATAACTCTATGTTATTTTGTTGAGCAAAAGATTCCATATAAATTTTATGTTGGAATAGATTCGCATCAATACTACCATCGGCTAGAGCTTTATTTGGCTGCACATAATCTGTAAACTCTGTAATTTCTACTTTATAGCCTTTCTCTTCTAAAATAGGTTTAATTGCCTTTTTAACCATGTCTGCATAGGGACCAGAAGTAGCACCAATATTAATTTCCTTTTTCTCCCCTGAATCTGCATTGTTTTTGTCTTGTCCGCAAGCACTAAGTACTGTAAATGATAATAATAATAGAATTCCTATAAGTATTTTTTTCATTGTCTTTTCCTCCTATTAACTTAAAGTGATTATTAACGCTTATCCAATGTCTTGGATATTTTATCCCCAAAGAATTGAATGATTTGAACTAAGCAAATGAGAACAACGACAGTCGTAATCATGACAGTATTATCATAGCGATAATAGCCGTATTGAATGGCAAGATCACCTACACCGCCGCCGCCGACTATTCCAGCCATAGCAGAATAGGCAATTAAATTAATAATGGTAATAGTGATTCCTTGAATAATTCCAGGTCTTGCTTCTGGTATTAAGACTTGCCAGATAATCATCCATGGGGAAGCGCCGATAGCAACGGAAGCTTCAATTACTCCTTTATCAATTTCACGAAAAGCTTGTTCTACTATTCTTGCAAAAAACGGAATCGCAGCAACAGATAGAGAAACAGAAGCAGCAGTAGGACCAATCGTTGTGTTGGTAATCCATTTTGCTAATGGTAAAAGGGCGATTAGTAAGATAATGAAAGGGATTGACCGCACCATGTTTACAACAAAGCCCACCGTGTTTTTTAATAGTGTATTTTCGAGAAACAATCCTTTATCTGTTACAAATAAGAGGATTCCGATCGGTAAACCCACAATAATAGCCACAACAATAGAAATGCCAACCATATATAAGGTTTCAAAAAATGCTGAATTTAAGTCGGGAAGTAACTCGATCAAATAATTCCAATCCAGACTAAGAGGCATGATATATCACCTCCACATTTTTGGTGCGATCTTTAATATACTGTATCGCTTTTACAATTTCATTTTCTTCCCCTGTTAATTCCATGATAAAAATACCAAGGGGATTATTTTGAATATATTCAATTTTTCCATGAAGAATATTTCCCTTCACCTGATAGTGCTGAAAGGCGTCCGAGATAATTCCCTCTTCCGCGATGGCACCTTGAAAGGTAACCTTAATAATTTTCCCTTTTCTTTCTTCTAATAGGTGGTTAGGTAATTCAAATTGAAGAATGCTATTTACAAAGTTTTTAGTAAGCTCCTGTTTTGGGTTTGCAAACATATCGTAAACTGGACCTTCTTCCACTACCTTCCCTGCTTCCATGACAGCCATTCGATCACAAATATCTTTCACAACCTCCATTTCATGGGTGATTAGAACGATGGTTAAACCAAGTTCCTTATTAATTTTTTTTAATAACGCAAGAATGGATTTTGTTGTAGTTGGATCAAGTGCAGAAGTTGCTTCATCACAAAGAAGTACGGTTGGATTATTTGCAAGGGCTCTTGCGATTCCGACTCTTTGCTTTTGTCCTCCACTTAATTGGGCAGGAAAGACATCTTTCTTATCTGCCAGCCCCACCATATCAAGCAACTCTAATACCCGTTTATGTATTTTCTTAGAAGGTAAATTAGCTGCTTTAAGAGCAAAAGCAATATTTTCATATACCGTTTTACTACTAACAAGGTAAAAATGTTGAAAGATCATGCCTATTTTTAAGCGAGCAGCTCTTAATTGCTTTTGATTTAACTTTGTTAAAGAAATATTGTCAATGATAATTTCTCCACTGGTTGGCTTTTCCAATAAATTGAGACAGCGAAGCAGAGAGCTTTTACCTGCTCCACTATAGCCGACAATTCCAAATATTTCGCCTCTTTTAATAGATAAAGAAACATGGTCAACACCAATGACTTGTTCTTTTTTTGTTTTATATATTTTGACCAAATCATTTATTTGTATCATTAGAAAATACTATCCCCCTTTGCCAAAAACGCCATGTTTTGTAACATTATTTTAAAACCTTTATCGGTTAAGATTGGTGAAAATTCCTTTCGGTAAGTCTGGGAAATAAAAAAAACTTCTTTCATTTTGAAAGAAGTATCGTATTAAATATACCGATCTTATCTTTCAGAATAAGTCATTCTGCAGGAGTTAGCACCTTCCTTTAGGAAAGGAGGTTGCTGGATGTCATCGGGCCTGTTCCCTCAATCTCTCTTGATAAGTAATTATGGAATTTTCACTAAATGAATAATAAAGCTAAAATACTGAATTGTCAATAAAAATTTACCTTTAAAATAGCTAGATTGGAGGGGGCTCTCCATTTCTGTTATCTTCTTCAGAAGGATATATGATAGAATGGTTTCTGAACAAATGGAACGAAAGGTGACAACGGATGAATAGTCAGGAAATTAATTTAGAATGTGTGCGTTTATTAAATGAATGGGACCCTTTTTCAATAGGAGAGGGCAATTATGATACTGAAATTGCGGATATTCTTCAAGCAATACATGATGTTGATTTGGAAGATGATCTAGCAGCTTCTATCCAAGCTATCTTTGAATTTTCTTTTGAAGAGAAGCTCCCTTTAGAGGATTGCACAGCAATCTCTCATAAACTTTTATCTCTAAAACGAAACAGTTCCTGCTCTTTTTAGAGAGTCAAATAAACTCTTTTTGATGAATAAAAAGTTATCAGTTGCTTCTCTTTTCAACTTCTAAAGTTTTTTTATAGATAGAAATTCCAGCAAATAATTTGCATATAATTTTGGTTTTAAAAAATGAAATTAGCGCATTAAATTTAGTGATAATTTGATATAATGAGAATATTTAAAAGGCAAGCAGGAGGATGGACATGAAACTAACAGATAAAGAAATTGAAATTGCAGAAATTCTAGAAAAAGATGCGAGGATTTCTGATGAAGATATAGCTAAGATGATTGGGGAAGATTTAGAAAAGACAAAAGAGTTGATTGCGAAATTAGAAGAAGTAAATGTCGTAGTGCGTTATACATCAATAGTAGATTGGTCAAAAGTGGAAGGTCATGAAGGTGTTACTGCAATGATTGATGTAAAAGTTACACCTAAAAGAGGGGTAGGCTTTGACGAGGTTGCTCAAAGAATTTATCGTTTTAAAGAGGTTAAGTCACTATATTTAATGTCAGGAGCATATGATTTATCAGTTATTATTGAAGGCAAATCGATGAATGAAGTAGCAAGATTTGTTTCAGAAAAACTATCTACATTGGATTCAGTTATCTCAACAACAACTCATTTTATTTTAAAACAATATAAGCATGATGGAACAATATTTGAACAATCGGATGATGACAAAAGAATTGTGGTGTCACCGTAATGAGACAAACAAAAAGTTATATTGCACAAAAGGTTGAGGAAATGAAACCATCTGGAATACGCAGATTTTTTGATTTAGCATCCGGTATGGAAGGAGTTATTTCCCTCGGTGTAGGAGAGCCAGATTTTGTCACCTCCTGGTCAACAAGAGAGGCAGCAATTTTATCACTCGAACAAGGGTATACCTCATATACGGCAAATCCTGGACTACTCGAGCTTCGAGAGGAAATCAGTCATTATATGCAAAAAAGATTTATGGTATCCTATAAGCCATCTTCAGAAATCATTGTAACTGTTGGAGCTAGTCAGGCAATCGATATCGCTTTACGGGCTATTTTGAACCAAGGAGAAGAGGTTATTGTTGTTGAACCATGCTTTGTTTCCTATGCACCGTTAGTAACGCTTGCAGGAGGGGTTCCAATTGCGGTTCAAAGCTTAAAGGAGAATAATTTTAAAATCAAGCCTTTTCAACTAGAAGAAGTCATTACGGACCGAACAAAAGCAATTATGCTTTGTTCGCCTAATAATCCTACCGGATCCACACTCTCTCAAGAGGAGCTTGCAGCAATTGTGGCAGTAGCAGAAAAGTATGACTTGCTTATTCTTTCCGATGAAATATACGCAGAGCTTTGCTATGATGAAGAATATACAAGTACAGCAGCAATAGAGGGAGCATGGAAACGTACTATTCTCCTTTCTGGTTTTTCAAAGGGATTTGCCATGACAGGCTGGAGACTAGGTTTTGTTTGTGGACCAGAGGAATTAATTCAAGCGATGCTAAAGATTCATCAATATAGTTTAATGTGTGCCCCAACGATGGCTCAATATGCTGGATTAGAAGCATTGCGAAGTGGTGAAAACGATGTAGAAGAAATGAAGAAAAGCTACCGGCGCAGAAGGAATTTTATCGTTCAATCCTTAAATGATATGGGGTTAACTTGTCATATGCCTGGCGGAGCTTTTTATGCGTTTCCTAATATAACAGCGACAAAAATGAATGCAGAGTCATTCGCAGAAAGACTGCTGATGGAAGAAAAAGTAGCAGTTGTGCCAGGAAGTGTATTTGGTGAAAGTGGCGAAGGACACGTTCGTTGTTCCTATGCTACATCGTTGCAACAATTGCAAGAAGCTATGAAACGAATGAAGCGATTTGTCGAAAAATATTCTAAATAAAGGCAAAAAGAGGTGTTGAATAGATGGGAAGTCCCATCCTTTCAAATGCCTTTTTTTATTTAAGCTGGTTCCGTAAAGGTCATAGTTTAAGCAAAAGATTAACGGGAATTATAACAGTAAAAATAAATCCTTTTGTAAATATGGCGATATTGTGATATAATCTTATAATGCATATAAAAGGAAAATTAATATAAACAATTAGGAGTGTTCTCATGTCAGATAAAATTGAAGTTGGAAGTGTTATTACAGGAAAGGTAACAGGCATTCAACCATATGGTGCGTTTGTTTCTTTAGATGAAAATACACAAGGTTTAGTTCATATTTCTGAAGTAACCCATGGTTATGTAAAAGATATTAATGAATTTTTAAAAGTTGGCGATGAAGTGAACGTTAAAGTTCTTTCCATTGACGAAAATGCTGGAAAAATTGGTCTTTCTATCCGTGCAACAGAAGAAGCACCAGCGCAACCAGAAGCTGCTAAAGCAAAAAAACCTCGTCCTAAACGTCAAACAGCTGCTGTAGTTGAAACAGAAAACGTACAAGGATTTAATACGTTAAAAGATAAATTACAAGAGTGGATTGATCAATCTAACCGCGATGATTTAATTAAAAAATAACATTTTATAAAGGGCTGTCCAATGTGAATTACACATTAGGCAGCCTTTTTTGCGCTTTTCAAGGGAGAGGTAATCTAGAATGAATTTTTAGAAAATAAATATCTATCCATCTGTAGAAAAATCAGCTAAAGTTAATAATATAGATCTTTACTTACATTTATACATTAAATGGGAGGATGATTAAATGGTACAAGAAGTTAATAAATCTATCTCACTAATGGAACAGTCAGAGAAATATGGAGCAAAAAATTATAATCCATTGCCGATTGTTATTTCAGGAGCAGAAGGAGTCTGGATTACCGACCCTGAAGGAAATAAATATATGGATATGCTGAGTGCTTATTCCGCATTAAACCAAGGGCATCGTCATCCTAAAATAATCCAAGCATTGAAGAGACAAGCGGACCGTGTAACCTTAACTTCTCGAGCCTTTCATCATGATCAATTAGGTCCTTGGTATGAAAAGATTAGCTCCCTAACAAAAAAAGAGATGATCTTACCGATGAATACAGGTGCTGAAGCCGTAGAAACTGCTATCAAAGCAGCAAGAAGATGGGGATATGACTGCAAAGGAATAGAAAAGGACAAAGCAGAACTCATTGTGTGCGAGGGGAATTTTCATGGAAGAACACTGGGAGCCGTTTCTCTTTCCTCGGATGAAGAATATAAACGCGGATTTGGACCATTATTACCAGGGATTAAAACAATTGCCTATGGAGATATTGAACAATTACAAGAAGCGATTACCGCAAATACAGCCGCATTTATTGTAGAACCAATTCAGGGGGAGGCTGGTATTATCATTCCGCCTCTAGGCTTTATGGAAGAAGCCTATCGATTATGTAAGGCTAATAATGTTTTGTTTATTGCCGATGAAATTCAAACAGGTCTATCAAGAACAGGTAAATTATTTGCGAGTGAGTGGTACGATATTGTACCAGATATGTATATTTTAGGAAAAGCGCTTGGAGGAGGAGTCTTTCCTATTTCATGTGTAGTTGCAGATAAAGACATATTAGGTGTTTTTAATCCAGGCTCTCATGGATCAACCTTTGGAGGAAATCCAATGGCGTGTGCTGTATCAATTGCAGCTATAGATGTAATCTTAGAAGAGAATTTGACCGATCGTTCGGCGCAATTAGGCGAGTACTTTCTTCAAAAGTTATCGGAAATAACAAATCCAATAATAAAAGAAATACGCGGAAGAGGATTGTTTATAGGGGTTGAATTAAAGGTTGAGGCTAGAACTTATTGTGAAAAGTTAAAAGAAGTAGGACTGTTATGCAAAGAAACCCATGATTCCGTCATTCGCTTTGCTCCACCATTAACGATTACGAAGGAAGAGCTAGATTGGGCGATAGAGCGTATAAAGCAAGTATTAAATGAGGATATCCAGGATCTAAACTAAATAAAAACGAACCATTCCTTACAAAAAAGCCAAACAATTCAGCAAGTTGAATTGTTCGGCTTTATTTTTGTTTATCCATTTTTATTTATCTAGCTGTTTTTGGGATAGACTCTCTTTCAGCTGCAGAAGATGGCTTAAATAATAAACCAAGGTTAATTAATCCTGCAATTCCGACTAAACCGTAAATAATACGAGAAACGACAGATCCTTGGCCGCCGAATAATGTTGCCACTAAATCAAATTGAAAAAAGCCAATTAATCCCCAATTTATTGCTCCTATAATCGTTAATATTAATGCAACTCTTTGGATTGCGCTCATTTTATGTCCTCCTTAAAAAATATAGTGGAATCTTTCTTATTCTTAGTAGAATTCACGAAAGTATGCATTTGGGGAAAATTTAACGAATAATGAATGATAGAGAAAACACATACTATTTGTCAGTACTAAGCTCAATCTTTTGATTTTCTCATAAGTTTGATTAATAATAAGCGTACAATTAGTATTTCTTTGTACTAATGTAAAAACAGAATGGGAGGCATTCATTTGGAAAACTTTGTTTTTTATAACCCGACAAAACTTATTTTTGGTAAAGGGCAATTGGCACAACTAAAAGATCAATTAGCTTCCTATGGTAAAAAAATCCTCTTAGTATACGGAGGAGGAAGTATTAAAAGAAACGGTCTATATGATAATGTAATGACCATCTTAAAGGAAAATGGCAAAGAGGTATTTGAATTATCTGGTGTAGAGCCTAATCCTCGATTAACTACTGTACAACGTGGAGTTGATATATGTAAAACAGAAGGCATTGATTTTATTTTAGCAGTTGGTGGAGGAAGCGTTATTGACTGTACTAAGGCCATTGCAGCAGGAGCAAAATTTGATGGGAACCCTTGGGAGTTCATCACAAAAAAAGCTATGCCTAAAGCAGCGTTACCATTTGGCACAGTTTTAACACTTGCAGCCACTGGTTCTGAAATGAACTCTGGCTCTGTTATTACTAATTGGGAAACACAAGAGAAAGTTGGCTGGGGAAGTCCATTTACATTCCCGGTATTTTCTATTTTAGATCCGGAAAATACATATACAGTTCCGAAAGATCAAACAATATACGGAATTGTAGATATGATGTCACATGTGTTTGAACATTATTTCCATTTAGAAGAACACACAGAATTACAGGATTATATGTGTGAATCTGTATTGAAAACGGTTATAGAGTTTGGGCCAAAACTTGTAAACGACCTAGAAAATTATGAATATCGTGCTGCAATATTATATTGTGGAACGATGGCTCTTAATGGTATGCTTAATATGGGATATCGTGGTGATTGGGCTACCCACAACATTGAACATGCTGTTTCTGCAGTGTATGATATTCCTCATGGTGGAGGACTTGCCATTCTTTTTCCTAATTGGATGAAGCATAATTTAGCAGTAAAACCAGAACGCTTTAAGCAATTAGCTGTTCGCGTATTTGGGGTAGACCCAGAAGGGAAAACAGCGGAAGAAGCTGGTCTAGAAGGAATTGAGAAATTACGAGCATTCTGGAATGACCTTGGTGCACCTTCTCGTTTAGCTGATTACGACATTGATGATAGTAAACTTGAGTTAATGGTTGAAAAAGCAATGACGAATGGTGGATTTGGCCAATTTAAAGTGTTAGATGCAGAGGATGTTTTAGCAATTTATAAAGCCTCTTTATAAAAAAATGAAGAAAGACGAGCAAACAGTTCGCATGAATTGTTTGTTCGTCTTTCTGTAATAAAGAAGAAATGGAATAATTGGTGAAAAAATTAAAAAAAACAGTTTGTATCCGTTTTCATATCAAGTTCTTTCTTGATTACTTTTTCTACTTCCGATAAAGTGGAAGAGGAGTATAAATTAATTATATTGGAGGATCATTTATGACACACGTTCGTTTTGATTACTCAAAGGCATTAAGTTTCTTTGGAGAGCACGAAATTACATATTTAGAAGATGCAGTTAAAGTTGCCCATCATTCCTTGCATGAAAAAACTGGACAAGGAAGTGATTTTTTAGGATGGATCGATCTTCCTGTAGATTATGATAAAGAAGAATTTGCTCGCATTCAAAAAGCAGCAGAAAAAATTAAAAGCGACTCAGAGGTTTTACTTGTAATCGGTATTGGTGGTTCTTACCTAGGAGCACGTGCTGCAATTGAAATGTTAAATCATAGCTTCTATAATTCTTTATCAAAAGAAAAGAGACAAACACCACAAATTATCTTTATTGGAAAAGATATTAGCTCCACTTATATGAGTGATGTTATTGACTTCCTTGGAGATAAAGATTTCTCTATTAACGTTATTTCTAAGTCTGGAACAACTACTGAGCCGGCAATTGCGTTCCGTATTTTCCGTAAATTGTTGGAACAAAAATATGGAGTAGAAGAAGCGAGAAAGAGAATCTATGCTACTACTGATAAAGCAAAAGGAGCTTTAAAAACTCTTGCTACAGAAGAGGGCTATGAATCATTTATTATCCCAGATGATGTTGGTGGACGCTATTCTGTTTTAACACCAGTTGGTTTATTACCAATCGCTGTCAGCGGTGCGGATATTACAGCAATGATGGAAGGGGCAGCAGCGGCTAGAACAGATTTCGGTACATCTGAATTAAAAAATAACATTGCCTATCAATATGCTGCAGTTCGTAACGTTCTTTATAACAAAGGAAAAACAATTGAAATGTTAATCAACTACGAGCCAGGATTGCAATACTTCTCTGAGTGGTGGAAGCAATTGTTTGGTGAAAGTGAAGGGAAAGACCAAAAAGGTATTTATCCTTCTTCAGCAAACTTCTCAACAGACCTTCACTCTTTAGGACAATATGTGCAGGAAGGCCGTCGCGATATTTTTGAAACAATTGTTAAAGTAGATAAGCCTCGTCATGAATTAGTTATCGAAGCAGAAGAAAATGACTTAGACGGGCTAAATTATTTAGCTGGACAAACTGTTGACTTTGTTAATAATAAAGCATTTGAAGGTACGTTACTTGCACATACAGATGGCGGTGTGCCAAATTTAATTGTAACAATACCAGAAATGAATGAATATACATTTGGATATCTTGTGTATTTCTTCGAAAAAGCTTGTGCGATTAGTGGATATTTATTAGGAGTAAACCCATTTGATCAACCAGGGGTTGAAGCATACAAAGTAAATATGTTTGCTTTACTAGGTAAACCTGGCTTTGAAGAGAAAAAAGCAGAGTTAGAAAGTCGTCTATAAGATAGAATGGATTGAGCTGCCGATATACTCGTATTTGAGTATTCGACAGCTTTTTTATTTAGGAAAACATACTTGCTTCTCTATTCATTTTTAATTCAAGATGTTTAAAGGTTTTAAGAGAGGTTAAATAAATAGAAAGGGGTAATAGAAGGAGGAAATAGGAATGCTTGTTGAAAAAGAACAGTTATTGATTAAATCATTACAGGAATGCATGATTGTTTGTAATCATTGCTTAAATGAATGTTTAACAGAAGAGCAGGTAGCACCAATGCTTGATTGTATTCATATGAATAGGGAAAGTATTCAATTTTGTAGTTACTTAGAGCAGGCAATTATCAGAAAATCTCCATATGCAAAAGAATTTGCAGAAATATGCCTTTCTGTTTGTGAGGATTGTGCAAATGAATGTAAGAAACACGATCATCGCCATTGTCAATATTGTGCAGAAATCTGTAAAGAGTGTGTAGAAGCATGTAAAACATTTTTAGAAGCATAACAGGTTGTAATAAAGACTTAGCTCTTTATTGAAAGAGAAAAAAATTGGTTTTTCGAGGAGGCGGTTCGAAACAGTTTTAAGCGAGCGACAGCCTCGAAAAACCATAATTTAAAAAAAGAATTTTTCTCTTCTGCTTTCATGACAACTTCCTGTACTCATTTAGCTAACAACATTTCTAAGTAATAATAATTAACTCATCCTTTTCCTCAAATTCAAATGAAGACTTTGGATTTAGATAACTAGTTCCCCCACGTTTGACCCCTAATAATAATTTACCCTCAGCTAATAAAAAATTGTTTAAAGTCAGATAATCAACTAATTCTTCCTCTATATTCTTCACTGGAATAAATTGAAGCTTTTTATCCTTCAATTGATTTAAAAGCTCTAAAAATGCAATCATCGTATCTTGTGAATTTAAACTGTTGTGCATAACAAAGCTAGTAAGGCTGTTTGTTTCAATTATTTCATCTGCACCAGCTCTTTTAGCATTTTGTATTTGTTCAGCAGTAAGTATTTCAACGATGCAAGGTACATTTGCATTTAGTCCTTTAATAGCAAGTAAAGTTAAAATAGTGTGCATATCTGCTTGTAATTCTTCTTTGTTTTGATCTGCTGTTAAAATGACCTTACTAGCAGTCATGATATTCGCTTTCAATAGGACACTATCTAAATTAGAATTCCCTTTTACAAAATGAATAGTTTCTGGAACTGGATTTGTTGCTAAGGACTCATCGATTAAAGTAATTGGAATGTTTTCGCGATCTTTAATGATAGAATGGATGATTAGTTTGGACCGTTCATTCCAGCCGACAATTATCAAGTGGTTTTGTCCTCTATAAGTGGTTTTTCCTTCCAGATACGCGTTTTGTTTAGCCACAGCTGCTGTTGCCAATGTTACTAAGTAGGTAGAGAGAAATCCGACGCCTGTTAAGATTAACAGCATGCCGGTTATTCTCCCAAGAACGGTAATAGGAGCATAATCGCCATATCCAACGGTAGAGGTAGTAATAATGGCCCACCAAATGCCTTCAAATAAAGTGGGAAATGTTTCTGGTTCCACTAAAGTGATAAAGCAGCCGAATAGGATTATAATAGTTAAGGAAATCGATAAAACACGAATACTTAACGGTAATCTTAAAAATCTAGAAAGCATAGAATTAGGCAAAGTAAACACCTCATAATAGTTGTTATCCTTTGCATTATTGACCAATAAAAAAACTTTCATAATCAATGAAAGTTTTTTATCAGGATATTTTTAAAGTTGGATATGATAAAAAGAAGCAATTGTTTTCTGTTCTTCTTCAAAGTTTTTATAGTCGTTCAAGTTAGAGAGCATGCCTTTAATTATGGGTACTCTTGGTTCATCAGCATGAATCTCTGCCATTAATACTTCTAGTGTTATTTCTATCTCTTGTTTGTTTGCTCCATGCTCAATCTTACGTTGGATGGAGGCAATAGCATCTAGTATATCTTGATGGCTATGTTCCATAAAGTTAATTTTAGGCTTTTTAATTATATATTTTAGAAAAGAAGTAGAAAAGAGTGGATGCTCATTATTTTTGTCCATATCTGTTATAATTGAATCTAATCTTTTTAATAAGTAGATGGAAATATCCCTTGTTGAGACATTAATAGGCTCTAAAATCACAAGTTTTAAAAAAGAATGAATAAGGCCATCTTGGATCATAAGCAAATCTAAAAGGTATTGCTTTTTCTCTTCCCCATAAATAGAGTGGAGTCCTTGGAGATTATAACTTTGAAGCTCGGACTGCATTTTTACTAACAGATCTTTGATAGAATTATTTAAGGGAATAGCTTGTTCTTTTGATTGCATGACAATAAACTCTTTATGTTTTAAAGCATGATTAAACATAAAGGTAAGCTGATCGATGTATTTTTCTCTTGCAGGGATTCGCCTTTGACTTATTTCTTCCATAGTAGTAATCAATTCATCGTAGTAATATTGCATAATTTTATAAAGAAGAGAGTCTTTTGATTTAAAGTATAAATAAAAGGCTCCTTTTGATATACCGCAATCACTTGCAATTTCTTGCACTGATGTAGAAGAAAATCCCTTTTGAGCAAAAAACTTTATGGCAGAATCTATAATTATTTTTTCTTTTTCTTTCACGTAATTTCCTCCTGAACGTATAGGAAGTACACCTTGACTTATTGGTCATCTTTTTCTAATATATGTGACTAATCAGTCAAATTATATAGTAATTGAAGGAAAAAATCAATGTATAGGGCTTTGCTTCTTCTTAATTGAGGGAAGTAGTTACGAATTGTGCGAAAAAAAGATTTGCTATATGATTATACGCATAAAAAGATGAAGGGCGAAAGTTGAGTAATCCAATTGGTTTAAGTTAATTAAATCGAGCTGATTCCTTGACGAGCGTTTCTTATAATAATAAACTTACTTACGTATCGTAAGTATCAGTTTGTCTACATTCTTTATATTTTACATATAGTAAGTGTAAAGAACTTTAATAATCAAAAATTCTATACCGATAAGAAATAAAAGTAAGAACATAACAGAAGATAAAGGAGATTTTGTAATGGATCAAAATGTTATCGATCTTCTTCAAAATAAGATGGAAATAATCGCATTTAATGAAGAACAGAATTTAAGTTTAGTTGGACCAGTAAAATTACCAGTTCAATTGGACGATCAAGTAGTGACATTTCAATGGTATACATGGTTACCGATAAAGAAGGATGAAACGAAAGAGGAAGTACTTCGTTCTTTACCGAGTTTACATTTAGCGGATTATCAACAATCCTCTGTTTTAGTATACGGTGACTTCAAAAATGCAGAAAATGCATTAATACGTATGCATAGTATATGTCATACTGGCGACATTTTTGGTAGTAAACGTTGTGATTGCGGATATCAATTAAAAGAATCGATGCGCATGATTGTAGAGAATGGAAATGGAGCTCTCTTTTATTTAGCTAATCATGAAGGAAGAGGTATTGGGCTATTTACTAAATCCCTTGCTTACCTTTTACAAGAAAATGGTCTAGACACTGTGGAGGCAAATCTCGCACTAGATTTTCCTGATGATTTAAGAAGTTATGAAGCACCGATTAAAGTACTTCAAGCCCTTCGACAAAAACCAGTTAAATTAATAACTAACAATCCAAAGAAGCTTGATGCACTTAAAAAACTTGGTCTTACAGCAGAAGAAAATATTCCCTTATGGGGGGATGTCTCAACTTATAATGAGAATTATTTAAACACGAAAGTGAATAAATCTGGTCATATTCCCTTGAAAAATACAGTGACCATTTAAGGAGAATAAGGTATGAAGCATGATCAAGATTATATGAGAATAGCGTTAGACCTTGCAGCATCTGCACTTGGTAAGACAAATCCAAATCCAGTTGTGGGAGCTGTCATTGTAAAGGACGGAGTAATTGTCGGAACTGGCCTCCATCGCAAAGCAGGAGAGCCACATGCTGAGGTCCATGCTTTTAAAATGGCTGGAGACCATGCAAAAGATGCAACTCTTTATGTGACGCTAGAGCCATGCTCACACTATGGGAAAACACCACCTTGTGCACTTTTAGTGAAAGACTCTGGAGTGAAAAGAGTGGTAGTAGCCACAGAAGATCCAAATCCGCAAGTTGCTGGACGAGGTATTAACATCTTGAGGGAAGCAGGAATTGATGTAGAAGTTGGTGTTCTAAAAAAAGAAGCCCAGCAATTAAATGAACGTTTTATTCATAATATGATACATGAAAAACCTTTTGTCATATCTAAGGTAGCAATGACCTTAGACGGCAAAATTGCTACCCATACAGGACATAGTCAGTGGATTACAGGAGAAGAAGCAAGAAAAGAAGTGCATCTTTTAAGAAATGAAGTAGATGCAATCTTAGTTGGTGTTGGTACTGTGCTCGCTGATAATCCTAAATTAACAACTCGATTAGAGGGGCCATCAAAGAATCCAATTCGGATTATTTTGGACGCAAATTTAAGAACACCCCTAGATGCTAATATTACTGATTGTAGGGAAGCAAAAACAATCATTGCTACAAGTGCTACCCTTCAATCAGAGAAAGCAGCTGTTTTAAAAGAAAAGGGTGTAGAATTATTCACAGTTCCTTCTATTCAGGGGAAATTAGATTTGGAGATAGTTTTAAAGGAATTATATAAACGTGGAGTTACAGATATTCTTCTTGAAGGTGGAAGTGAAGTAAATGCAAGTTTTATGCGTCAGCAACTTATTCAAAAGTATTTAGTATATATTGCTCCTAAAATAGTAGGTGGTGCCAATTCCTTTACACCATTTAAAGGGGAAGATATTGATACAGTAGATGAAGCAGTTTCCTTAAGATTTGAAAAGACGGAATGGGTGGGCGCGGATATGAAAATAACTGCTTATCCCGATATAATTAAATAGTGTTTCTACGGAGGAAATAATGAAGTTTGGTTTTGATATAGACGATACACTTATCAATTTAAGACAACATGCTTTTGAACTTTATAATCATAAGTTAAAGAAAAATATTCCATTAAAAGACTTCCATGCATTAAAAACGGTTGAAATTCACGAACCATTTGGATTAAATGCTACTGAAGGAAAGCAGCTTTGGAACTCTCTTAGAGAAGAAATATATTTTACAAATTGTCCTCCTTTTCCAGATGCCATTGAAGCACTAAATGAACTTGTTAGTAATGGTCATGAGGTTTATTATATTACAGCACGAAAAAAACAATTTGCCGAAAAGACGAAAGATTGGATGAAGCAAGCAGGGTTTCCGGTGATTGATAGTCATTTTTTTTGTGGAATGGAAGATCACGAGAAAATTTGTATCATCCAGGAGCTTCAATTAGACTACTATTTTGATGATAAACCTGCTGTCCTAGAAACGCTTCAAGGATATACCACAAAGCTGTATGTAAAGGATCATCCCTATAATCAACATTTAGAGGAGTTGAATAGAATAAAGGAGTGGAACCAGCTGCGAGCTTTGTATGAAAGTTAATAGGAATAGAAATAGCCTGAGTGCCTCATTCAGGCTATTTCGTATATTAATTTACCTTTCATAGCTCATGTATTTATCTTTTTCTATGATATGAATTGCCAACCCTTCTTTTAAAGAGCTTTTTAGCTTAAATGAGGAGCAATGAATCCTCCGTATAGAAAGGCTATTATTATAACTAGGGCAGGATGTACCTTCCACTTCTGCAGTAATAAAAAGGCAATGACAGCAATGCAAACAGATTGAATGATACCGATGGAATGATAGGAATCTTGAAACATTTCATAGGTTAAAACCAACATTAATGCTGTTATTACAGGCTGTACAAGAAGCGTCATGCCTTTGACAATCTTCGAATTTTGATGTTTTTTCATTAATTTTAATAAAAAAATAAGAGCAACTGCTGAAGGGAGAATAGTTGCCAATAAAGCAACAATAAATCCACCCCATCCTCCAACTCCAAAGCCTACATATGCAGCTATTTTGGTAGCAATTGGTCCCGGCAGAGCATTAGCAAAAGCGAGCATATTGGAAAATTCAATGTTGGATAACCAATTATATCGATTAACTATCTCCTCATACATTAAAGGAATAGAAGCAGGACCACCGCCATAACCTAATAAATTTGCTACAAGAAAACTGAGGAAAATACTTACAAAAATCATCTTATATGCCTCTTTCTTTGTTATGTAGAAGTTTATCTTTTAATTTAAAATGGAATGCTCCATAGATAAGAAAAATAAGTACAACAATACCTGGATGTATGGAAAATACTTGTAGCAATAGAAGGCAGACAAGTGTTAATCCAATTCCAGCATAGATTCCTAATCCTTTGACCGCCTTTTCTCCAAACTCATATGCCATTAAGCCAAGCATAACGGCAATGACAGGAACGACTGCTCCAATCATACTTGTTATTATTGGTGAATGACTGAGGATAGAGATAAAGGAAAATAAGAATACCATTGCTAAACAAGTCGGTAGTATATGAACGATTACGCTTATGATTGCTCCGATTATCCCTTTTTGATGATAACCTATATAGGCAGCTAATTTTGTGGCAATAGGTCCAGGAAGTGTATTCGCAATTGCTAAAGCATCCCCAAATTCATCATTAGCCATCCACTTATATTTTGTTACTGCTTCGTGACGAAACAGAGGAATAACAGAAGGACCACCACCAAAGCCGAAAATGCCAGCCCGAAGCATGCCTAGAATTAAATCTTTATACATAAAGATATATCTCCTTTCTTAACAACTCTAACGATAGTAATGACACGTAATTATCTTACCACTAATTTTATATTTTGTTTAAGGAATATAGAAAGCATGTATATGTTTTATTACTCTTACTCATTGAAAATTAAACCAACATATATTAAAATAATAAAAATATATTTAAGTTAAAGTTATTATCATCTAGCTTTCGTAAATAATTCTTCATTATACCCTTTCTATTTTGGTTATTCTTTGATTTACTTCAGGAAATAAAGTTCTTTATAGTAGAGTTTTTAAGAAATTATAAAATAGTTTCATTCTTTTCAAGTGGTAGTGGCTTAATTTTAAAAATGTGAATATTCAGAATAAAAAAGGGGGATTCAGACTTGAGAGCTAAATTGGAGAAAAGGATTAGAATTTCTGCCAAAAAAGAGCCAGCTGATATAGTAATTACAAATGGTAAAATTGTTAATGTTTTTACAGGAGAACTAATGGATGGGGATGTAGCAATTGCAGATGATAGAATAGCAGGAATTGGAAGCTATAAAGGGAAACAAATAATTGATGCCGAAGGCAAATATATCGTTCCGGGCCTCATTGATGGCCATGTACATATAGAAAGCAGTATGCTTACACCGCAAGAATTTGCCAAAATATTATTATTGCATGGTGTAACGACTGTTATCACAGATCCGCATGAGATTGCAAATGTGGCAGGGGCAGCGGGGATTCAATATATGCTGGATGCATCAGAAGATCTTCCGATAGATATTCGTGTCATGTTACCATCTTGTGTTCCTGCAGTTCCAGAGGATTCAAATGGAGCAACACTATATGCAAAGGATTTAGCACCCTTTTATTCATATGATAGAGTACTTGGCTTAGCAGAAATAATGGATTTTCCATCTGTTTATGAAACGCAGTCAGATATGATAGATAAATTTATTTTGACAAAAAAACAAAATCGTTTAATGGATGGTCATGCTGCTGGAATTGAAAGAGAGAAATTAAATGTATATAGCGCAGCTGAAATTCGAAATGATCATGAAGCAACCACACTACAAGAAGCAAAAGATCGGTTAGATTTAGGAATGTATCTGATGATAAGAGAGGGAACGGTTGCGAAAGATTTAAAGGCTTTATTACCTGCAATAACAATGAGAAATTCGCGAAGATGTTTGTTTGTAACAGATGATAAATTGGTAGATGATTTAGTGGAAGAGGGGAGTGTAAATCATAGCGTACGATTAGCGATACAAGAAGGACTAGATCCGATTATTGCTATTCAAATGGCCACCATTAATGCTGCCGAATGTTTTCAGTTAGATTCGATCGGGGCAGTTTCTCCAGGTTACCGCGCAGATTTTCTACTTTTAGATAATCTTGAGGAATTTTCCATTCATAGTGTATATAGAAATGGTCAATGTGTGGTGGAAAAGGGAAAATTAAGAAGAGAAGTGGAACGCTTCAAACCATCCTATTTGGGTACGAATTTACCGACAATAAATTGTGCAAAAGTGTCATCAGCTGACTTAAAGCTACCATTAACTTCTGAAAGATGCCATATAATCGAAATTATTCCTAATAGTATTGTAACGAAGGAAGTAATCGAAAAAGTACCAGTAGTAGATGGCTATTTTCAGCCATCATTAGAAAAGGATCAACTAAAACTTGTAGTAGTCGAGAGACATCATCAAACTGGGAATATTGGAAAAGCGATTGTGAAAGGATTTGGCTTTAAAAGAGGTGCAATAGCCACGACCATTTCTCACGATTCCCATAATATTGTTGCAGTTGGCACAAACGATGCTGATTTACTATCTGCTATTCAAGAGTTACAAGAAATAAAGGGAGGAATCGTTGTAGTATCAGAAGGTAAAGTTGTAGCGACACTTCCCTTACCAATAGCTGGATTGATTTCTGATCAAGATTATTTAACCGTGTACGAACAACTAAAAATATTAAATCATAAGGTCCAAATTCTGCAAGGGTATGATACCTTTAATCCATTCTTAACTTTATCTTTTTTATCATTAACGGTAATTCCTGCCTTGAAATTAACAGATAAAGGACTATTCGACTTTCAATCATTTTCCTATAAAGATATATCCCTTAATTTATAATAGATTTTTTTATTTTTTAATCTTTTGTTCATTATTTGTTCATAATTATTCGGTATTCTATAAACAGGTTAAGAGTTTCCCCTCTTAAAATATATTTTACCCGAAAGAGATTTCGGGTTTTTTTCATACCTAAAATTAAGGCAGCGGTTAAAAATTACGATATTATCCATGTTAGTTAAAAATTGTATGTTTAAACTTGCTAAAAATAGAGAATAATTTTATAAAGGTATACAAATTAATAATATAAGCATAGAGGTTATAAGAAAATCAGTAATAATGAAAGCGTTTTCTAATATAATAAATGTATAGATCTACTTACTAATAAGGAGTGGATAACGATGGAAGAACAAACAAACTTTTTTAATGGACTAAAATGGGGAGTTATTATTAGTATCCCATTATGGATTTCTTTTTTTGGATGGATAAAGTTACTTATTAATTTTACGTAAATATGGAAGTCTAAGTAAAGGCTATTAGGATATAAGGATAAAAAAGCATCGAAACCGATTATGCCTTCGATGCTTTTTTGTATTAAGCTTGTGGAATTGGAGGGTCAATTCCGAGGACTTTTTCGCCGTTAACTGTTAACCAAATATAGTAACGGTCAATTTCTTTACCAAGGATTTTTTCGATTTTCGCGATAACTTTTTCTTGAACATCAAAAGAAATCTGGGCAGTTTGTTCACCTAGTGGTACATTTTTGAGTCCAAGTGCATCTGCAATTTGTCTTGCTTGATCATAAGAGACTTCGATGTATTTGTCATACTCAGGTAGGTAAGCAGCTTCAGCAGGCTTTACTTGAAAGGATACAATTAATACTACAGCTAATAAACTCCATACTAATTTTTTCATAAGCTCTCTCCTTTTTCATATTTAATTATTTCTTCTTTTAGTGCTATAAAAGTATCGACCACTTTAGGGTGATACATAGTACCCCGGTTATTTAAAATTTCTTGAAAAGCTTCTTCGGCAGATTTGCCCTTTTTATATACTCTGTCTGTAGTCATTGCATCAAAGGAATCAACAACTGATATAATTGCAGATTCGATGGTAATCTCATCTTCTTTCAGACCTTTTGGATAACCTTTTCCATCATATCTTTCATGATGCTGTTCAACAATTAATGCAATTTCATTTAATAGAGGGATGTTCGCTTCTTCTAATAACTGTCTTCCAAATGTGGTATGTTTTTTCATAATCTCCCATTCTTCACTAGTTAACTTACTAGGTTTTTGAAGAATTTCTAATGGGACTCTAACCTTTCCAACATCATGAAAAAACGAGGCGAGATTTAACAGTGTAATTTGTTTAGTGGACAATTCTAGTGCTTTTCCCACCAACATGGAATAATGTTTAATTCTTTCACAATGATCAACGGTATAGCCATCTTTCTCCTCAATAGATATGGCTAATTCCATTAAATCTTTAGAAAGTTTGCTATAATTATGAAAAACTGGCTGACTTGTTACATATATAAACTCAGTTTCTTCCTGAGAATAAAAATTGGTGAATTTCATTATGGGACTCTCAGAGAAAGATTGTCCAGTACTTAATTCGATTGTTCTTTCATCCGTATGATAAAGTAATTTTCCAGAGAGTATATATATAAATTCAAGACCAGTCCAATTCTCTTCCGGGCCAAGTGCCCAACTAGAACCGGGTTGTAATTTATGATAGATTACTTCGGTTCCATCTCCAGCGGCCATTAACGAAATTTGGAGACCTTTAAAATAAACGGTTTCTATAAACTCACCTGCATTCATGATGCCCACGATTTACTCCCTCTCTCTATTTACAATAAAAATAGATTAATATAATCTATAAAAATCTCAATTATAGTTATTTTAAATCATAAATAATGTTATTTTAATAGGTATATTAGATTATATTATATTTATCGTGTTAAAGAGAGTAGATTATCGAAATTTGTAAAACTCAACAAAAATATTGTAACAAATGTTGTATGGAAATAATAGCATTAAATTACAAATTATCTGAACAACGATAAAATATGGAAAGAATTAAAAACGGGAAAAAGGAGTTTGTTATTTATTAAGTGCTAACAAAAATCAAAATCAAATCTTTGAATAACTTTTCTGAATAATATATAATATAATAATGTAAAAGGGCTGACCTAATACAAAGAATTGATCTTGTACAGGTCAGCCACTTAAATGGTTGTTTCTCAGTTTTTATCCTTCATTACTTTAATTATTTAACTAGTTTTGGTGGAATTTCCACTTGGTTGTTACCCATATCCTACTATGGGTGAGTGGATATTTCTGTATCTATTAATTATTGTCGTTACGTGAATTTCCACCTTTTCGACCAATTTCTTGGTAGAAGTCTTTATCGTGGTTTTCAGAAGTAGCTTCTCCACCCTTTTTACCGATTTCTTGGTAGAATTCCTTGTCGTGGTTTTCAGCAGTGGTTTCTCCACCTTTTTTACCGATTTCTTGGTAGAATTCTTTGTCGTGGTTTTCAGCAGTGGTTTCTCCACCTTTTTTACCGATTTCTTGGTAGAATTCTTTGTCGTGGTTTTCAGAAGTAGCTTGTCCACCTTTTTGTCCGATTTCTTGATAAAAATCCTTGTCGTGATTTTTAGAAGTAGCTTCTCCGCCTTTTCTACCTGCTTCTTCTCTGCTCATTTTGTTGTCTGCCATTTCTATCACTCCTATTAAAGATTTTTAATTAACGTTACATTGGTTATATAGCCGAATTTGAACATAATAAACATAAATATATATTTTTTGGTATAGAAAATTTTGGTAAAGGGGAAAATGTGAATGAAAGTTACGAGAGAAAAATTTATGAAAGTAGTAGAGGTTGCTGAAGATTTAGGATGCAAAGTTGTATATGATTCGACAAAAAAAATTAGTTTTAATACAAATATGTATATAACGGTTCCTTATCAATTTTCATTGGAAAATATCTATGCACTTGCACATGAAATTGGCCATGTTATTGATTATGTCAATGGCGACCTCGATCATGATAAATGGTTGCATGATTGGTCTTATCGTGTCAACGCAGAGATGAGTGCGTGGGTTCATGCCTATAAAATATTAGAGAAGAATGGAGTACCATTACATCATTGGCAGACACATGTAAATGCTAAACTAGCGAATTATTTTATTCTTCCAGAAGTAATCTAAACTGGTATAAAAAAGAGGCAGTTATTTCTTTTCCTTTTATTGAAGGAGAGGAAAGCTGCCTTTTTTAGATGAAAGAAAGGGTAGTATTTTAAGGATAAATTAAGAAGTTTTTGCCTCTCTAACGCGAAATGGATAGTGCATATGTTAGAAAAAGGGACTACTTTTGGAATAAGTTTCCCTAAATAAAATAAAGAAAATAGCTATTACAAAACGGGTATATGAGAACCATTTTAATAATAGCTACTTTCATTTTAATTGTTATCTTGCATATCTTTCGCTAGGAATCCTTGTTGTTTAATCATTTTAGCATTACTTGGGTAGTAGGATTTATCATAAAAGTTTGCAATGCGATTGGTCCATCCCACTGGGGTTTCCCCTCTGTTCTTTAAATACTCGCTGTATGTTTGATTATATTTTTCAAGCATTTCCTGTTGATTTCTATCATACTTTTCTTCATGAAGAACACCTTGTAAAGGTAATCTAGGTTTTAATCCGGGATCCCCATCAGGATATCCAAGGCAGAGTCCAGCAATTGGTATGACATAGCTAGGTAATTGCAAGAAGTCAATTACCTCTAAAGAATTCCGACGAATACCTCCTATGGGAACTGTTCCTAACCCGAGTGACTCGGCAGCAGTAATGGCATTTTGTATGGCCAGACCAACATCCGTAGCCCCAATTAAGAGCGTATCAACATCATCGATTGCTTTAAACTCCTTTCCTTCCATTTCACTAGCTAACTTTGCTCGATAGAAATCAGCACAAAAGATGAGGAAGACCGGAGCATTTTCAACATGCTTTTGATTCCCGCATAATTCAGCTAAATGTCTCTTTCTATCCTTATCTCGAACCAAGATGGCTGTAACATGCTGTCCATTAATCCAAGAAGGGGCACTTTGTGCTGCTTCCATAATTGAGTGCAGTGATTCCAAACTTACTTCTTTATCTTGATATTTACGATAAGATCGATGTTTTTTTAAATGTTGTATGATTTCATTCATCTAGTGATTCTCCTTTTTCGTATTTTCTTTATTTTAGCATAGCGAAAAGAAAAAATATCTCATTGAGCCAGATAGAGTCATGACAACTTTTTAGCATAAAAAAACCTACCAATAACAAAATAGGCAGGTTTTTGAATTTTATAAGAGAGATTCAGCGCCGTCTATATATACTTCTGTACCAGTAATATGATTAGATAAGTCAGAACTTAAGAAATAAACTAGATCAGCTACTTGTTGAGCGCTTCCAGATTGCTGGGACAATGGTTGGTTCCCGTCTGGATATTCAACAGGGATAGTTATTTCTTTTAAGTGTTCTTCATCTTTAAAAGTATTCTTTTCTATATTTGTATCGATTGCTCCAGGGCAGATCATATTGACTCTTATTTTGTATTGGGCTAATTCTAATGCCGCCATTTTTCCAAATGCCACTTGTCCAGCTTTCGATGTACTATAAGCAGACATTCCGAAGTTTTTAAAAATGCGATTTCCGTTAATACTGCTTGTTATAATAATACTGCCACCATTGGTTTTCATATGGGGAATGCTATATTTAACAGTTAAAAATGTACTTTTCAAATTTGTTTCAATGGTTGTATCCCATTCAGAGGGTGTCAGGTCTTCAATAGAAGACACTGCCCCGTTAATTCCCGCATTAATAAAAACTGTATCTATTCTATTCCATTTTTTTACGGTTTCCTCAATAGCCTGTTGAATGGAAGGAGGCTCTGCGACATTGGCTTCTAATGAGATCGCTTCTTGACCTTTTTTATTAATCGTTGCTTTCACTTCTTCTAGCTCATCAGCATTTAAGTCTACTAGTGCTACTTTCATTCCTTTATTTGCAAGTGAGATGGCTGCTGCTTTTCCAATCCCGGAAGCTGCCCCGGTAATTATCGCTACTTTATTTTTAAGGTCATTCATTTTAGTATCCTCCTCGATCAATATCGATAATGATATTGTTATTATGATAGATATAAGATACTAATATCCATTTTTAATGAAATAGAAACGTTTTATGAGTTGGTAAGTAAATAATTAAAATTTTAATACTAAATTTTCGAAAAAATCGTTTATATTCGGTAATATGGAGAGAAAGGAGATGATTTTCATTGAAAGCGATGATAATTGAAGCATTTGGTGAGTCTACGGTATTTAAGTTGAAGGAAATAGAAACACTTGATTTATTGCCACACCAAGTCCGAATAAAAGTAAAAGCTACTAGTGTCAATCCTATTGATATTAAAGTGAGAAGTGGAGCAGTACCAGGTGTTTCTCCGTCTTTTCCCGCTATATTACACGGAGATGTAGCAGGCGTTATTGAAGAAGTAGGAGAAGCGGTACAATCCTTTCAAATTGGTGATGAAGTATATGGATGTGCTGGCGGTTTTAAGGGATTACAAGGTGCATTGGCTGAATATATGATTGCTGATTATCGACTATTAGCACATAAACCAAGAAATATCACTATGGAAGAGGCAGCTGCAATCCCTCTTGTTGGGATAACTGCATGGGAATCATTATTTACTAAGGGGGGATTAAAGAAAGGAGATAATATCCTTATTCATGGTGGAGCAGGCGGGGTCGGCCATATTGCCATTCAGCTCGCTAAATGGGCCGGAGCTATTGTTTCTACAACCGTTTCAACCATAGAAAAGCAAGTGATTGTTAAAAAAATAGGTGCAGATCATATTATTAATTATCGAGATGTGTCGGTGAAAGAATATATTGATAAATATACGGATGGAAAAGGCTATCCATTGATCTTTGATACTGTCGGCGGTAGAAATCTAGACCAATCCTTTGAAGCAGCAGCTTTAAATGGAAGTGTCTTAACCATTGCTGCCAGATCAACACATGATTTAACTCCTTTACATTCAAAGGGGCTTTCGTTACATGTAACATTTATGCTTCTCAAGATGCTTAATGAGGATTCGCGAATAGAGCATGGGGATATTTTACGCAATATCACGAAGATAGTAGAAGAAAATAAGTTAAAACCACTACTTGATAAAAAAACATTTTCTTTCGAGGAAATTAGTAAAGCGCATGAATATTTAGAATCAGGCAAAGCTGTTGGAAAAGTAGTTCTTGTTAATAAATGGTAGGTTACATTTGTTGAGAAGCTTTGTATAAAAAATTCCGTAGATAACCAAAATACATACGTAGTGTATTAGGAAGGAGGAATCATCATGAGTTATCAAAAGCCAAACCCTGATAATCGTTCTGATAATGTAGAAAAATTACAGGACATGGTACAAAACACGTTAGAAAATATCGATAAAGCAGAAGAAACGCTGGTAAATGCGAGTTCTGATGAAAAAGAAATGATTCAACAAAAGAATAAAAGAAGAGAAGCTGCAGTTCAGTCGTTTAGAGAAGAAATCCAAGATGAAGCATCTGATAGAGAAAATGGGTATCAGTAAGTAAAAAGGATTAGAATAGGCTGCACGTTAGATTTTAACTTTATAGGATAGAATAAAGCTAATTATTTTGTTCTCGAAGAAATTAGCCAATTTATCTTATAAGGTGGAAATACTTTCGTGCAGTTTTTTATTTGTTTTGTGGCAATTTAGAAATTTCTCGGAATTTACTGCTGTAAAACGATTTTCATAGTAATATATATATGAATACTTTTATAGGAGAATTAAGATGAAAGCAGTTATTACTGGAATGGGAATAATAGGAGCAGGATTTTCCAATATAGTAGAGTTTATGACAGTGCTTCAAAGTAATAAAAGTATGTTGAAACAGGAGAAATATGAAGGGAAATACATATACACAGGTAGAGTGAGGGAAGAGCAAATAAACAAGGTACATAAAAGGCAAGAAAAAATGTCTAAACCTGTTCGTATGATTCTCCATGCATGTAAAGAAGCAATAGAACAGGCCAATATAAGCGTTAGAGACTATCGAACAGCGGTCATTGTCGGTTCTTCGGCTGGTGGCTTAGCAGAAATCAGTAAAGCCACTTTTTCTTTGGAAAAAGGCAAGAGGCTTTCTCCTTATACTATTGGAAATATGAATGCTAATTCTCTATCTTCTAGCATTAGTGCTTATTTGCAGTTAAATGGTATAGCATTATCATTGGCAAATAGTTGTACATCGGGTATAGATGCATTAAATTTAGCGAGAATATTAATTGAGTCAAATCAAATTGATGTTTGCATAGTTGGTGCTAGTGATGAATCAATTTGTGATCCTATAATAAAAGGGTTCCTTCCACATCGTGTTTTACAAGCTGGAAATAATCCTCAACCCTCTTTTGGGCCATTTTCAGGTGGGAAAGGATTTTCGATTTCGGAAGGAGCAGGTGTTTTAATTGTTGAAAATGAGCAAGTAGCCATTCAGCGTCATGCATCCATATTAGGAAAAGTAGAAGCTACAAGTGTAACACAGGACGCTATCTCTCCTTTTCAGTCAGACTCAACAGGTTTGCTTATGGAAAAAGCAGTTGCTGAATGTTTACAAGAGAATATGCCAACCTACATAAATAGTCAAGCTTTAGGAATATTGGAAAATGATCATATTGAAATCGGTGTATATAAGAGGTTTTTTGCAGGATCTAAGATTCCTATTACATCCATTAAGGGAACGGTCGGGCATGCAATGGGAGTTTCGCCGCTTTTTCAAATAATAGCTTCTTTAATAAGTATCAAAAAAAGCTTTATTCCTGCAACCATAAGTCAGGAAATATCTGATTATTATCGAGATTATCCAATAGTGACACAGCTAATTACAGAAGATGTTGATCGCGTTTTAATAACAGCACATGGATATGGAGGAAATAATGGGTGCGCGATGATAACAAAAGGAGGAGCATAAAGTGGAAGCTATATTATTATTGATGGTTTCGTTAGTTCCACTCATTATTTCTGTGACTATTATTTTTTATTCACAGTCTCAATTAACAAAAGCCTTATCTCTTTTCTTATGTATGCTCTCCTTCTGGCAAATGGATATCGCAGTTTTATATGCAGGAGATTTCTTAAGTCAGGGGACAATTGAACTCTTATTTAAAATATTCCGGCTAGGAACTATTTGTATAATGCCAGTTATGTATTATTTTTCATATTATTTAGTAAGTGAACATAAAGAGTTTAAACGATTTAGAGTATTGTTTAATAAGCCATTTTTATACGTTTTAATTTTATATAGTTTATTTGCCTATTTTATTAATTTTACTAGCCTTGGTGTGAAGGATTTTATTGTTATGGATGGAAATTTACTTTCTTCTAAGTATATTCTTCCTATTTACGGAAAGTGGAATGTATTATTCATCTTAAATATTGTTTTATTATATTTGAACACTATCATTTTATTGGTGATTTCCTTTAAAATTAGGGATCCCATTTATAAAAGCTTTTATATCAAATTTGTAATCGCTGTTTTAATCATCTATATTAATGGTGTATTTAGTGGTTTTATTTTTATTCCATTATTTTTCTCTAGTTTTAACTCTTTGATAGCGGCAGTTATTTTATTTTTAAGCTTTTTTCAAATGCAATCGACACATCTGAATAATATGAATGCAGAGTTATCGAGGCAAAGTGAGTTACTCGAAGCTATTATGGATATAAACCCGAATTATTTATTAGTTAAAAATAAGAAGGAACAAATAGTAAAAATGAATCCTTCCTTCTTAAAGCTATTATCGCTTGAAAACAATAATTGGTTAGGGCGTCCATTTTCTTATATAGAAAAACGTATTAATATGGAGACAGACGAACCGCATCGATTTGTCGATAGCAGCGGGAAGAACTATTTTATTATATGGGGGAAAAAGGAACTTATACATAGTACTGGAGAAGAATATCATATCTATTTTGGACATGATATTACGGATCAGAAGCATAATGAACAACTAATGATTTCTTCTGAAAAATTAAAAGTGGTAGGAGAGATGGCTGCCAGTGTTGCCCATGAAATTCGAAATCCGTTGACAACTATTAGAGGGTTTATCCAGCTTTTGAAGGAAAAAAACGATGCTTCTGGCTATGAAACGATATTACTGGATGAAATTGATCGGATTAATGAAGTCTTAAAAGAGTTGCTTATACTAAGTAAACCTGAGGCGAAAGAAAATGATAATAATGCTCTTCCGATTACAAAAGCATTTTTAGAATTAAAAAATCTAAAAGTCCTATTTCATGCCCTGGCTAATGAACAAAATAAAGAGATCATCTTAGAAAATAGAGAGAATAAAGAAATAATAGCTTCAATTGATAATTCTCAATTTAAACAAGTTTTATTAAATATATTGAAAAATAGTATAGAGGCAATTGAACCTCAAACAGGGAAAGTAAAAGCAATACTCGACCAAAAAGATGATTTTTGTAGAATTAGAATAATTGATAATGGAGACGGAATAAGTAAAGAAAGACTAGCTAGGATTGGAGAACCGTATTATACAAGCAAAGAAAAAGGAACTGGCATAGGCTTAACGATATGTTTAAAGCTTCTCAAGCAAAATAAAGGAGATATGGTAGTGAAAAGTAAAGAGGGATGGGGAACTGCAGTTACCATTGTCTTACCGTGTTTTCTTTAAAGATGTATAGAGAGTTGCGTAACAAATAAAAAGCGGATGTTTAAGGGGAAAACCCCTTTTAAACATCCGCTTTTTGAATCATTTCAATTAAGATAAGCGATTACTGTAATCTTCGAAGACAAACTGGCGAACAACTTTTAAGCCTTCTTCTTCATTATAAGAAGCAATAGAAGGTAAATTAACGCCGTTGAACATATGGTTTTTAACCATTGTATAGTGGGCCATGTCGCAGAATACAATTTTATCGCCAGGCTTTAGTGGTTTTTTGAAAGAATAATCCCCAATAACATCTCCGGCTAAGCACGTCATACCGCCAAGTCTATAGGTATATTCATTTTCACCAGGCTTCCCAGCATCAATAATATTAGGTCGATATGGCATTTCAAGTACATCTGGCATATGACAAGTTGCTGATGTATCAAGTATAGCAATATCCATTCCATTATGAACAATATCAAGGACAGTGGATACTAAGTAACCTGTATTCAATGCAATGGCTTCGCCTGGTTCTAAATAAACATCTACATTATATTTTTCTTTTATAAATAATATAGATTCAACTAAAGTTTCAATATCATAATCTGGACGAGTAATATGGTGTCCTCCACCAAAATTAATCCACTTCATTTTTTTTATATATTCGCCGAACTTCTCATCGACTACTTTTATCGTGCGTTTTAAAGTATCCGAATTTTGCTCACACATCGTATGAAAATGAAGTCCATCTATTCCATCTAATTCTTCTGGATTAAAGTTATCTAAGGTAATACCAAATCGAGAATAAGGAGCACATGGGTTATAAAGCTGTGTTTCAATTTCTGAGTATTCAGGATTGATTCGAAGACCTACATCAATTTTCTTCCCCGCTTTTTGAACCTTATCTTTAAATCGATTCCACTGACTATGCGAATTAAAGACGATATGGTCTGTATATTGAAGTAATTCATCAAATTCGCTTTCTGCATATGCAGGTGCATATGCATGTACTTCTTTTCCCATTTTCTCATAGCCAAGTCTAGCTTCGAATAACGAACTGGATGTTACTCCTGCTAAGTATTTACCTACTAGAGGAAATACAGAGTGCATGGAAAACCCCTTTAATGCAAGTAGAATTTTTGCCCCTGTACGTTCCTGTACAGACTGTAAAATTTCTAAGTTTCTTGTTAAAAGACGCTCGTCCACTACGTAACTTGGTGATGGAGCTTTTGTAAAGTCAATCTTTTTCATTTCATTCCTCTCAATCTATAAGAGTTGGAGAAAAGTTCTCCTGCCATGGTAATCCATATTTATTTAATGCATCCATGAATGGATCTGGATCAAATTCCTCTACATTGTATACGCCTGGACGCTTCCATTGGCCTTTCATGATAAGCATGGCACCAATCATCGCTGGAACACCAGTTGTATATGAGATTGCTTGAGATCCTACCTCGCGATAACATTCTTGGTGATCACAAATATTATATACATAATAAGTTTTAGGCTTTCCATCTTTTGTACCTTGAATGATACAGCCGATATTGGTTTTCCCTTTTGTTCTAGGTCCAAGTGATGCAGGATCAGGGAGAATTTCTTTTAAAAACTGTAATGGGATAATCTCTTTTCCTTCATAATTAATTGGTTCAATAGATGTCATTCCAACATTCTCAAGAACCTTTAAGTGGTTTAGATAATTATCAGAGAAAGTCATCCAGAAACGGATTCTCTTAAGTCCTTTAATATTTACTGCTAATGATTCTAGTTCTTCATGGTATAAAAGATAAATGTTTTTAGGGCCAATTTGGTCTAAATTATATTCTCTTTTTTCAGAAAGTGGTGGTGTTTCAATCCATTCGCCGTTTTCCCAATATCTTCCGTTCGCTGTAATTTCACGAATATTGATTTCTGGATTAAAGTTTGTAGCAAATGGATAGCCATGGTCTCCGCCATTAGCATCAACAATATCTATATAATTAATTTCATCAAAATGATGTTTTTGTGCATAAGCCGTGAAAACACCTGTTACTCCAGGATCAAACCCACTTCCAAGGAGCGCGGTTAAGCCAGCCTCTTCAAACTTTTGCTTATATTCCCATTGCCATTTATATTCAAATTTAGCTGTTTCAGGTGGTTCATAGTTTGCAGTATCTAAGTAATGGACCCCAGTAGCTAGACACGCATCCATTATAGTTAAATCTTGGTATGGTAATGCAACGTTGATTACTATTTCTGGCTTAAAGCTATTGATTAACTCGATTACTTCTTCTGTTTTATCAGCATCAACTTGAGCAACAGTAACCTTTGTTTTGCCACCATCAATTTTATCTTTAATTGCTTCACACTTTGAAAGTGTTCTGCTTGCAATGCAAATTTCTTCGAATACATCTGGTACTTGACAGCATTTATGTGCGACAACACTTGCCACTCCGCCAGCACCAATAATTAATGCTTTTCCCAACATGAATAACCTCCTTTAATACTACCTAAAAAATTTCAATAAGGCTGATTATACATAATGTGCGTCAAATAATCTATATAATCCAGTAAAATATAAAAAAAATTTAATGAAAATTTATAGACAGGAAATTCAGCTGTAAAATTAGGGAAGAAAAGGAGGGGGCTAACAAATGATTTATTGTGGGATTAAGAGGAAACCTCTCAGAGAATAGCTTGCTCTCTTTTAGAAAATAAAATAAAAAAAACGACTATTATCGCCGTTAGGTTATGAAAAATATGGTGGAGACTATCGGGATCGAACCGACGACCTCTTGCATGCCATGCAAGCGCTCTCCCAGCTGAGCTAAGCCCCCATAATAATATCTATATACATTATACAAAATTAAATAAAAACTTCAAGTGGTTGAATGAATTATTGGATTGGAATAAATAGAACCCTTTATAAAACTAAAAGATTAGCAGAATTTATTGAAAATGAGTATACTGAAAAATTTCAAGTTAATGAAGGAATAATATGTAAGGAAATTTCTATACCTATAAAGGAAGGTTCAAATGAGGGGTATATGAACCTTCTCCTTTTTAATGATTGAAATTAATTTAAACTCTCTATTTCAATTTCTTTCACTCCATGAATGTCAGAAACATCTCTATAAACATCTGTTATTTCTCTTTTTTGATCAACTATGATAATAAGGTAAATAGAATGTTCTCCCGTTTCTAAATCTTTAATTCGTATATGTTTTATTCCTGTTCTTAAATTACGTATCGCCTTAATAATAGTTGAGACATTTTCCTTTTGGTCAGCTTTTAGTTTTACTTTAATTTCTTTTTCTCTCAACTGACGAGGACCAATCATACTCATGAAAAATGGTATAAATTTAACACTAATTAATAGAAGGACAACCCCAATTAAAGCTTCTATATAATATCCTGCTCCGACTGCAATCCCTATGCCTCCTGCTCCCCATATTAAAGCTGCTGTAGTTAATCCAGAAATACTATCATTTCCTCTTCTCAGTATAACTCCAGCACCTAAAAAACCGATCCCAGAAACAATTTGAGCCGGTAAACGTAACGGATCCATTTGAATATTAACTTGATCGCTACCAGGAAATTTATAGGCTGCTTCAATCGAAATAATAGTTAATAAGCAGCTCACAATACTTATTACAAGACTAGTTTTTAGACCTACAGGTTTACGTTTAATTTCTCGCTCTAATCCAATGATCAATCCGAAACCAGCGGAAATACCTATTTTTAATAAAAAATCTATATTAATATCCATTCTATGTTTCCTCTCCTGTATTTAATTTATTGTAGTCAAGTGTCGTGGTTGATTATTAATTCTCACTATATAAAGAACAGGAAATTAAACAAGGCTACAAGGTGCTAGGGGAAATTATTGAAAACAATTCTACGATTTTTAAAAACTTAAAGTATAATATCCTATAACGGTTTATTGTAAACACTAAATATTAATTAAGTGTATGTTATTTGGAGAAAAACATTCTTCTTATAGAAATGGTACTCCTTTTTAATAATGGAATATTTTTTAAAAAAAGTATTGACGGTTAACTTTAAACAATGTTATATTAATATCCGTCGCTGAAACAACACGAAATGTTAAAGTAAATGACGGAAAAGAATTTTAAAAATACTATTGACATTGATAGTTAATAGATGTTATATTAGGAAAGTCGCTTCTTGAGCGGCTAACTAAATTGCTCTTTGAAAACTGAACGAACAAACGTCAACAATAATCGTTTTATAACGAATGTTGTAAAACAAAAAAAGTAATAAAAAGCTAGAGTTTAGCAATGAGCTAATCAACTCTTTATTGGAGAGTTTGATCCTGGCTCAGGACGAACGCTGGCGGCGTGCCTAATACATGCAAGTCGAGCGGACTTTAAAAGCTTGCTTTTAAAGTTAGCGGCGGACGGGTGAGTAACACGTGGGCAACCTGCCTGTAAGACTGGGATAAC
Source organism: Niallia sp. FSL M8-0099 (assembly GCF_038006945.1). NCBI lineage: Bacteria > Bacillati > Bacillota > Bacilli > Caryophanales > Bacillaceae > Niallia > Niallia sp. FSL M8-0099. The sequence goes on along the minus strand of NZ_JBBOWF010000002.1, from coordinate 262,701 downwards.
TTCGGGAAACCGGAGCTAATACCGGATAATCCTTTTCCTCTCATGAGGAAAAGCTGAAAGACGGTTTACGCTGTCACTTACAGATGGGCCCGCGGCGCATTAGCTAGTTGGTGAGGTAACGGCTCACCAAGGCGACGATGCGTAGCCGACCTGAGAGGGTGATCGGCCACACTGGGACTGAGACACGGCCCAGACTCCTACGGGAGGCAGCAGTAGGGAATCTTCCGCAATGGACGAAAGTCTGACGGAGCAACGCCGCGTGAGTGATGAAGGTTTTCGGATCGTAAAACTCTGTTGTTAGGGAAGAACAAGTACAAGAGTAACTGCTTGTACCTTGACGGTACCTAACCAGAAAGCCACGGCTAACTACGTGCCAGCAGCCGCGGTAATACGTAGGTGGCAAGCGTTGTCCGGAATTATTGGGCGTAAAGCGCGCGCAGGCGGTCCTTTAAGTCTGATGTGAAAGCCCACGGCTCAACCGTGGAGGGTCATTGGAAACTGGGGGACTTGAGTGCAGAAGAGAAGAGTGGAATTCCACGTGTAGCGGTGAAATGCGTAGAGATGTGGAGGAACACCAGTGGCGAAGGCGACTCTTTGGTCTGTAACTGACGCTGAGGCGCGAAAGCGTGGGGAGCAAACAGGATTAGATACCCTGGTAGTCCACGCCGTAAACGATGAGTGCTAAGTGTTAGAGGGTTTCCGCCCTTTAGTGCTGCAGCAAACGCATTAAGCACTCCGCCTGGGGAGTACGGCCGCAAGGCTGAAACTCAAAGGAATTGACGGGGGCCCGCACAAGCGGTGGAGCATGTGGTTTAATTCGAAGCAACGCGAAGAACCTTACCAGGTCTTGACATCCTCTGACACTCCTAGAGATAGGACGTTCCCCTTCGGGGGACAGAGTGACAGGTGGTGCATGGTTGTCGTCAGCTCGTGTCGTGAGATGTTGGGTTAAGTCCCGCAACGAGCGCAACCCTTGATCTTAGTTGCCAGCATTCAGTTGGGCACTCTAAGGTGACTGCCGGTGACAAACCGGAGGAAGGTGGGGATGACGTCAAATCATCATGCCCCTTATGACCTGGGCTACACACGTGCTACAATGGATGGTACAAAGGGCAGCAAAACCGCGAGGTCGAGCAAATCCCATAAAACCATTCTCAGTTCGGATTGTAGGCTGCAACTCGCCTACATGAAGCTGGAATCGCTAGTAATCGCGGATCAGCATGCCGCGGTGAATACGTTCCCGGGCCTTGTACACACCGCCCGTCACACCACGAGAGTTTGTAACACCCGAAGTCGGTGGGGTAACCTTTTGGAGCCAGCCGCCTAAGGTGGGATAGATGATTGGGGTGAAGTCGTAACAAGGTAGCCGTATCGGAAGGTGCGGCTGGATCACCTCCTTTCTAAGGAAAATGGAATTTACATTCCATCAAAGATTGTTGACGATTTGATTGTTCAGTTTTGAGGGAGCAATTCCTCAAAATGATAGGCTGAATAAGCCTGATTGTTCCTTGAAAACTAGATTATGTAAGAACCAAGAAAGAAACCGAGTAATCGCCATCTTAGATTCTCTATTTTAGAGAATTACTTCTTTGAAAGTAGTCGTATTAAACGAATACTCCTTCAAAGATTGGAGAGCAAAGAGAAGCAAGTAGGTCAAGGAAGCGACCGAACGAGCACCGGAGCGTACGAAAGTACGTGAGGAGCAGAGTGAAGAAGCTGACGAAGAGATACGCCGCTTATCTTTGGTCGAAATTAAGTTAAGTTAGAAAGGGCGCACGGTGGATGCCTTGGCACTAGGAGCCGATGAAGGACGGGATTAACACCGATATGCTTTGGGGAGCTGTAAGTAAGCTTTGATCCAGAGATTTCCGAATGGGGAAACCCTCTATCCGTAATGGGATAGAATCTTTACCTGAATACATAGGGTACTGAAGGCAGACCCGGGGAACTGAAACATCTAAGTACCCGGAGGAAGAGAAAGCAAACGCGATTCCCTGAGTAGCGGCGAGCGAAACGGGATTAGCCCAAACCAAGAGGCTTGCCTCTTGGGGTTGTAGGACACTCTATATGGAGTTACAAAGGAACGGGGTAGACGAATCGATCTGGAAAGGTCAGTCGTAGAAGGTAAAAACCCTGTAGTCGAAACTTCGTTCCCTCTTGAGTGTATCCTGAGTACGGCGGGACACGAGAAATCCCGTCGGAAGCAGGGAGGACCATCTCCCAAGGCTAAATACTCCCTAGTGACCGATAGTGAACCAGTACCGTGAGGGAAAGGTGAAAAGCACCCCGGAAGGGGAGTGAAATAGATCCTGAAACCGTGTGCCTACAAGTAGTTAGAGCCCATTTATGGGTGATAGCGTGCCTTTTGTAGAATGAACCGGCGAGTTACGATTACATGCGAGGTTAAGTTGAAGAGACGGAGCCGCAGCGAAAGCGAGTCTGAATAGGGCGAAATAGTATGTGGTTGTAGACCCGAAACCAGGTGATCTACCCATGTCCAGGGTGAAGTCCAGGTAACACTGGATGGAGGCCCGAACCCACGCACGTTGAAAAGTGCGGGGATGAGGTGTGGGTAGCGGAGAAATTCCAATCGAACTTGGAGATAGCTGGTTCTCTCCGAAATAGCTTTAGGGCTAGCCTCAAGATTTAGAGTATTGGAGGTAGAGCACTGTTTGGACTAGGGGCCCCCATCGGGTTACCGAATTCAGACAAACTCCGAATGCCAAATACTTATTCTTGGGAGTCAGACTACGAGTGATAAGATCCGTGGTCAAGAGGGAAACAGCCCAGACCACCAGCTAAGGTCCCAAAGTATACGTTAAGTGGAAAAGGATGTGGAGTTGCTTAGACAACCAGGATGTTGGCTTAGAAGCAGCCACCATTTAAAGAGTGCGTAATAGCTCACTGGTCGAGTGACTCTGCGCCGAAAATGTACCGGGGCTAAACGTATCACCGAAGCTGTGGATTGACATCTATGATGTCAGTGGTAGGAGAGCGTTCTAAGGGCGTTGAAGCTAGACCGTAAGGACTGGTGGAGCGCTTAGAAGTGAGAATGCCGGTATGAGTAGCGAAAGATGAGTGAGAATCTCATCCACCGAATGCCTAAGGTTTCCTGAGGAAGGCTCGTCCGCTCAGGGTTAGTCGGGACCTAAGCCGAGGCTGAAAAGCGTAGGCGATGGACAACAGGTTGATATTCCTGTACCACCTTTAAATCGTTTGAGCAATGGGGGGACGCAGGAGGATAGGGTAAGCGTGCTGTTGGATTAGCACGTCCAAGCAGTTAGGCTGGTAATGAGGCAAATCCCATTACCACATAAGCGGAGCTGTGACGGCGAGGGAAATATAGTACCGAAGTTCCTGATTCCACACTGCCAAGAAAAGCCTCTAGCGAGATTTAGGGTGCCCGTACCGCAAACCGACACAGGTAGGCGAGGAGAGAATCCTAAGGTGAGCGAGAGAACTCTCGTTAAGGAACTCGGCAAAATGACCCCGTAACTTCGGGAGAAGGGGTGCTCTTGCGGGTGCAAGCCTGCGAGAGCCGCAGTGAATAGGCCCAGGCGACTGTTTAGCAAAAACACAGGTCTCTGCGAAGCCGCAAGGCGAAGTATAGGGGCTGACACCTGCCCGGTGCTGGAAGGTTAAGAGGAGGGGTTAGCACGTTAGTGCGAAGCTCTGAATTGAAGCCCCAGTAAACGGCGGCCGTAACTATAACGGTCCTAAGGTAGCGAAATTCCTTGTCGGGTAAGTTCCGACCCGCACGAAAGGTGTAACGATCTGGGCACTGTCTCAACGAGAGACTCGGTGAAATTATAGTACCTGTGAAGATGCAGGTTACCCGCGACAGGACGGAAAGACCCCGTGGAGCTTTACTGCAGCCTGATATTGAATTTTGGTACAGCTTGTACAGGATAGGTAGGAGCCTTGGAAGCCGGAGCGCCAGCTTCGGTGGAGGCATTGGTGGGATACTACCCTGGCTGTATTGACATTCTAACCCGCACCCCTGATCGGGGTGGGAGACAGTGTCAGGTGGGCAGTTTGACTGGGGCGGTCGCCTCCTAAAAAGTAACGGAGGCGCCCAAAGGTTCCCTCAGAATGGTTGGAAATCATTCGTAGAGTGTAAAGGCACAAGGGAGCTTGACTGCGAGACCTACAAGTCGAGCAGGGACGAAAGTCGGGCTTAGTGATCCGGTGGTTCCGCATGGAAGGGCCATCGCTCAACGGATAAAAGCTACCCCGGGGATAACAGGCTTATCTCCCCCAAGAGTCCACATCGACGGGGAGGTTTGGCACCTCGATGTCGGCTCATCGCATCCTGGGGCTGTAGTCGGTCCCAAGGGTTGGGCTGTTCGCCCATTAAAGCGGTACGCGAGCTGGGTTCAGAACGTCGTGAGACAGTTCGGTCCCTATCCGTCGTGGGCGTAGGAAATTTGAGAGGAGCTGTCCTTAGTACGAGAGGACCGGGATGGACGCACCGCTGGTGTACCAGTTGTCTTGCCAAAGGCATCGCTGGGTAGCTATGTGCGGAAGGGATAAGTGCTGAAAGCATCTAAGCATGAAGCCCCCCTCAAGATGAGATTTCCCATAGCGCAAGCTAGTAAGATCCCTGAAAGATGATCAGGTTGATAGGTCAGAGGTGGAAGCGTGGCGACATGTGGAGCTGACTGATACTAATAGATCGAGGACTTAACTAAAATGAAAAGCGGAAACGCCTGTTTATCGGCGTACAAACTGGAGGAGCATCGACTGAGATAAAGGAAACACGATGAACGTTAGTGAATCGATGTGGACTTATCGTAGGGAGATGATCAGAAGTTTGATAGGCGATAGGCGTTGGAGCTGGACAAAATGATTACTTGTTTCTTTCTTCTTACCATAATCTAGTTTTCAGGGAATAATTTTCTAAAATTATACTTGAAAAAATCTCAAAAACATGTATAATAAAATATGTCTTGAGAAAAGTCTGGTGGCGATAGCGAGAAGGTCACACCCGTTCCCATACCGAACACGGAAGTTAAGCTTCTCAGCGCCGATGGTAGTTGGGGGTTCTCCCCCTGTGAGAGTAGGACGTCGCCAGGCTTTATATATGGAGGATTAGCTCAGCTGGGAGAGCATCTGCCTTACAAGCAGAGGGTCGGCGGTTCGATCCCGTCATCCTCCACCATTTATTATTGGACAACTATATTTACGCCGGTTTAGCTCAATTGGTAGAGCAACTGACTTGTAATCAGTAGGTTGGGGGTTCAAGTCCTCTAGCCGGCACCATCTAATGAGCCATTAGCTCAGTCGGTAGAGCATCTGACTTTTAATCAGAGGGTCGGAGGTTCGAATCCTCCATGGCTCACCATTAGAAAATTCAAAATAGTATTAAGCGGGTGTGGCGGAATTGGCAGACGCACTAGACTTAGGATCTAGCGCCGCAAGGCGTGGGGGTTCGACTCCCTTCACCCGCACCAATTTATTATCAATTAAATAGATGCGGAAGTAGTTCAGTGGTAGAACACCACCTTGCCAAGGTGGGGGTCGCGGGTTCGAATCCCGTCTTCCGCTCCATAAAACAATGCCGGGGTGGCGGAACTGGCAGACGCACAGGACTTAAAATCCTGCGGTAGGTGACTACCGTACCGGTTCGATTCCGGTCCTCGGCACCATTGTTTTTATATTAATGCGCCCGTAGCTCAATTGGATAGAGCGTCTGACTACGGATCAGAAGGTTATGGGTTCGACTCCTTTCGGGCGCGCCATTATATTTCGGGAAGTAGCTCAGCTTGGTAGAGCACTTGGTTTGGGACCAAGGGGTCGCAGGTTCGAATCCTGTCTTCCCGACCATTATTCTCATTATATGGGGCCTTAGCTCAGCTGGGAGAGCGCCTGCCTTGCACGCAGGAGGTCAGCGGTTCGATCCCGCTAGGCTCCACCAATTTTATAATTCTTAATATGATGGCGGCGTAGCTCAGCTGGCTAGAGCGTACGGTTCATACCCGTGAGGTCGGGGGTTCGATCCCCTCTGCCGCTACCATACATATTATCTTGGACCTTTAGCTCAGTTGGTTAGAGCAGACGGCTCATAACCGTCCGGTCGTAGGTTCGAGTCCTACAAGGTCCACCATATTATTGAGGAGGAATACCCAAGTCCGGCTGAAGGGATCGGTCTTGAAAACCGACAGGCGGGTCAAACCGCGCGGGGGTTCGAATCCCCCTTCCTCCTCCATAAATATTAAATTATAATATTGTCGCGGGGTGGAGCAGTCTGGTAGCTCGTCGGGCTCATAACCCGAAGGTCGCAGGTTCAAATCCTGTCCCCGCAATCTGGTCCGGTAGTTCAGTTGGTTAGAATGCCTGCCTGTCACGCAGGAGGTCGCGGGTTCGAGTCCCGTCCGGACCGCCATATAAAATGGCTCAGTAGCTCAGTCGGTAGAGCAAAGGACTGAAAATCCTTGTGTCGGCGGTTCGATTCCGTCCTGAGCCACCATTTTAGTACAATCTAAAATGAATAATAAGTATAATGGCGGCTATGGCGAAGTGGTTAACGCATCGGATTGTGGCTCCGACACTCGTGGGTTCGATTCCCACTAGTCGCCCCATACAAATAAAATATGCGGGTGTAGTTTAATGGTAAAACCTCAGCCTTCCAAGCTGATGTCGTGGGTTCGATTCCCATCACCCGCTCCATATATGGGCCTATAGCTCAGCTGGTTAGAGCGCACGCCTGATAAGCGTGAGGTCGATGGTTCGAGTCCATTTAGGCCCACCATAAAAATATTCCGCAGTAGCTCAGTGGTAGAGCATTCGGCTGTTAACCGAACGGTCGTAGGTTCGAGTCCTACCTGCGGAGCCATTTTTTTGGGGAAGTACTCAAGAGGCTGAAGAGGCGCCCCTGCTAAGGGTGTAGGTCGCGTAAGCGGCGCGAGGGTTCAAATCCCTCCTTCTCCGCCATTGGCCCGTTGGTCAAGTGGTTAAGACACCGCCCTTTCACGGCGGTAACACGGGTTCGAATCCCGTACGGGTCATAAAAACTGATAGCATTTGCTATCAGTTTTTTTATTTCTTATAAGATTCTTTCCGATAAATTCTCTATAGTCTCTAGGAGAACCTATGAGTTTGTATCGATTAAAATTTTCCCTGTCTCAGATTTTCTTCCATTTATCCTCACTTGTAAATAATCTATTCCCCGGGTTTTTTTAATCAAAATCAGAAAAAAATCCAGTATCAGGACCTCTAAACAGATCAATTGCTAGAACTTTTTTGTCTGTTGTTTCAAAAAAAGGATTCATTTCTTCCCCTATTTGTTCTTTTAAATATTCTTCTTCCCTTTTACTCATTATCATTTTCCTTCCTTATGTTAGAAATTCACTTTAGTATTCCTCTTCATCAAAAAAACTATGTTAAAAGTTCACAATCTAAATGAGTCAATTAAACATAAAAAGATTTATAGTATCATAAAATTTTAAAAACAAAAAAGGATTTACCTTCTATTGATAGAATATTAAAATTAATCAAATTTAATTAATCACCAATTTTTTAGCAATGTATGCCATAAATTGTTTTGGAAGCAAAAAAAAAGGGAATTGAAAAGTACAAAGTGTAAAATTTACTCACTTAATATTATTTGTAATAGAAAGTAGGATGACAGTGGAGACAGTATATCCAACAGAATTTCAACTACATTTATTTCATGAAGGAAACTTATTTGAGAGCTATAGATTATTTGGATCCCATATTCATCATAAAAATGGAGAGAATTATACCAGTTTTTGTGTTTGGGCTCCCAATGCTCTAAGTATTCAAGTGGTTGGGGATTTTAATAATTGGAATGGTGAAGGTTATTCCCTTGAAAAAATTAATAATGAAGGTGTGTGGCTTCTAAATGTAGAGAGGGATTTAACGGGTGCTATGTATAAATATAAAATAACTGCACCTGATGGAAGAGTTTTTCTTAAAGCTGATCCTTATGCTTTTCTCTCCGAGGTAAGACCTAATACAGCTTCCATTGTTTATTCCTTGGAAGGTTACAAGTGGAATGATACAAAATGGAAACAAAAAAAGACAAAAAAGAACTATTTAAATGAACCTCTTGCTATATATGAAGTCCATTTAGGATCATGGAAAATCCATGAGGATGGAGAACTGTATACCTATAGGGAACTTGCTGATGAATTAATTCCATATGTTGTGGAACAAGGATTTACCCACTTGGAAGTGCTGCCCTTAGTAGAACATCCACTCGATATTTCCTGGGGATATCAAGGTACAGGATACTATTCTGCAACAAGCAGATTTGGAGAGCCAAAGGATTTGATGTATTTCATCGATCAATGTCATCAACATGGGCTTGGCGTGATATTAGATTGGGTACCTGGACATTTTTGTAAAGATGAGCATGGACTTTATCAATTTGATGGAACTAGTCAATATGATTATAAGAATCCGGTGGATAGAGAAAATTATGTTTGGGGAACGGCCAATTTTGATTTAGGAAAAAATGAAGTCCAAAGCTTTTTAATTTCAAATGCAATTTTTTGGATGGAATATTTCCATGTAGATGGATTTAGAGTTGATGCTGTTTCTAATATTATTTATTGGCCAAATTCAAATGAAAATAGCGTGAACCAATTTGGAATCGATTTCCTCCAAAAACTGAATCAAACAGTTTGTCAATACGATCCAACAGTTCTAATGTTTGCAGAGGATTCTACTGATTGGCCTCAAGTAACTGCACCAGTTCATTATGGTGGCATTGGATTTCACTACAAATGGAATATGGGCTGGATGAATGATATTTTAACCTATATGGAAACTGATTCAGTTAATCGAAAGCAAGTACATGATAAAGTCTCCTTTTCCCTACATTATGCCTTTTCCGAAAATTTTGTTTTACCATTTTCACATGATGAAGTTGTTCATGGAAAGAAATCGTTAGTAGATAAGATGCCAGGAGATTATTGGCAAAAATTTGCTCAATTCCGGCTCCTCTTAGGATATATGATTACACATCCAGGAAAAAAATTATTATTTATGGGAAATGAATTCGCCCATTTTGCTGAATGGAAGGATAAAGAACAGTTAGATTGGATGCTGCTAGATTATGAGATGCATCAAAAAGCAAATGAGTATATGAAGGAATTACTAAAAATCTATAAAAGGTCCAAACCTTTATATCAGTTGGATCATGTCAATGATGGCTTTGATTGGATTGATGTAAATAATAGAGAGCAGTCTATCTTCTCTTTTATACGTAGGGCAGAAAAAGAAGAAGATTATTTAGTCGTCATTTGTAATTTCACTTATCATACATATGAAAATTACAGAATCGGCGTTCCTTTAAATAACTCTTTCCGAGAAATATTAAATAGTGACACTGATAGATTTGGTGGAGCTAATTATATAAATAAAAAGGTAATAAAAGCAGAAAAAGTAGAATTTCATGGAAAACCTTATTCTGTTCAACTAACGATACCAGCTTTCAGTATAATCATTTTACGTCCAGTTCAACACCGGAAGGGGAGAAAAGGAAATGGGAAAGAAACGGTGCGTCGCAATGCTATTAGCAGGAGGAAAGGGGAGTAGACTTTATTCCTTAACAAAAAGTCTAGCAAAGCCAGCAATCCCTTTTGGAGGAAAATATCGAATTATCGATTTCACTTTAAGTAATTGTTCCAATTCGGGAATTGAAACTGTTGGCGTCTTAACGCAATACCAGCCGCTCGTTTTAAACTCATACATTGGAATAGGGAGTGCATGGGATTTAGACCGTGTTAATGGAGGAGTAACCGTATTACCTCCTTATAGTGAGTCATCAGAAGTGAAATGGTATACAGGAACAGCAAGTGCTATTTATCAAAATCAGAACTACTTGTCTCAATATGATCCCGAATATGTTCTCATTTTATCAGGAGACCATATTTACAAAATGAATTATGAAGAAATGCTTGAATATCACATAGATAAGCAAGCAGATGCTTCTATCTCCGTGATTCAAGTACCATGGGAGGAAGCGAGTAGGTTTGGTATTATGAATACAAATAAAGAGATGAACATTGTAGAATTCGAAGAGAAGCCTAAACATCCAAAAAATAATCTAGCTTCGATGGGAATCTATATTTTTAAATGGCATGTTCTGAAAGAATTACTAGTAGAAGATAATTTAAATAAAAATTCCTCCCATGATTTTGGCAAGGATATTATTCCTTTACTCATCGAAAAACAGAAAAAAGTGGTTGCCTATCCATTTAAAGGGTATTGGAAAGATGTCGGAACTGTTCAAAGCCTATGGGAAGCAAACATGGATTTATTGGATGATAATTGTGAATTAAATATTTCTGATTATAATTGGAGAATTTATACGGTAAATCCCAATCATCCACCACAATATATTTCTAGTGAGGCGCATGTGAAAGAGTCGATGGTGAATGAAGGGTGTATTATTAGTGGGAATTTAGAGAAAACCATTGTTTTTCAAGGTGTTACTGTAGGAGAAGGGACAATTATTAGAAGTTCTGTCATCATGCCTGATGCGAAGATTGGTAATAATGTTTATATTGAAAAGGCTATTGTCCCTTCTGAAATATCCATACCAGATGGAATGGTCATTAAACCAAAAAAAGACTCCAATGAAGTAGTCCTTGTAACAGAAGAAATGGTTAATGAAGTGATTTCCTAACAAACTAGATAGGAGGGGTTAAGATGATAAGATCTATGCTGGGCATTATTGATGCAACAACACATAAGGAAGATTTAAAAGAATTAACTGCACATCGCACACTTGCTGCACTTCCGATAGGCGGACGGTACCGCTTAATTGATTTTGTCCTTTCCAATATGGTGAACTCTGGAATAGGTAGTGTTGCTATTTTTCCAAAGTATCAGTATCGCTCGTTAATGGATCATTTAGGTTCGGGGAAAAACTGGGATTTAGATAGAAAGAGAGATGGATTGTTCTTTTTCCCAGCATCTTTAACCGCAACAAATACAGATGGAATAGGTTCTTTTAATCATTTTGCGGCAAATATGGATTATTTTCAGAGAAGCAAGCAAGAATATGCGCTAGTTGCAAATTGCTTTACTGTGTTTAATATGAATTTTAATCCTGTATTAGAGCGGCATCTCTCTTCTGGTTGTGATATAACGGAGATCACGAATAATGGAAGTTCGTTAGAAATATATCTAATTAAGAAGTCAAAGCTGATTGATTTAATAGAATCTAGAGCTGTTACAGGTTATACATGTATGAATGATGTTATCTTAGATATGAATAATCAGCTAAAAATATGTGAATATGAATATAACGGCTATGCCGAAAAAATAGATTCAATATCCAGTTACTATCATGTAAGTAAAGATATATTAAAAGCTAAAGTCTGGAATCAGCTTTTTATCAAAGAAAGACCAATATTTACAAAAGTTAAAGATGAACCACCTACACGATATACAACTACAGGTGAAGTGAAAAACTCCATGATAGCAAATGGGTGTTTTATTGAAGGCGAGATTATAAATAGTATTGTTTCTAGAGCGGTTAAGGTTGGAAGAGGTTCAAGTTTAAAGAATTGCATTATTATGCAAAAATGTACGATTGGAGAAAATTGCCACTTGGACTCAGTTATTTTAGATAAAGATGTGGTTGTAGAAAGTGGTACTGTGATGACTGGTACTGCAAGTTCTCCCTTTGTAGTCAGAAAAGGAACAGTGCAAGGAGCGTTGATGAATTCGTGAAAGTATTATTTGCAGTTTCAGAATGTGTACCATTTATAAAATCAGGGGGACTGGCAGATGTAGCTGGTTCTCTTCCTAAAGAATTAAAGAAGCAAGGTACGGATGTAGCGGTAATTATGCCAAAGTATCAAGATATTCCAGCACATTTACTTGCCAATGTTAAGAAAAGATGCTATTTCTTTGTTCAAGTAGGTTGGCGAAATCAATACTGTGGAATTGAAGAATTAGAAGTAGATGGAATTACTTTTTATTTCATTGATAATGAATGGTATTTTAAGAGAAGTGGTTTATATGGTTATGGAGATGATGGAGAACGGTTTGCCTTCTTTAATCGAGCCGTACTAGAGAGTTTACCTTATTTAACAGACTATCCTGATATTATTCATTGCCATGATTGGCATACGGCTATGATTCCTTTCCTGTTGGATGTAGACTATAAATGGAAAAAAGAGTATAGCAATATTAAGACTGTATTTACCATACATAATCTTCAGTTTCAAGGAATATTGCCAAGAGAAGTTCTTGGTGATTTATTTAATCTAAATGATTATTACTTTACAACAAATAATCTGGAATTCTATGGAAATGTTAATTTGATGAAAGGGGGGCTTATCGCTGCTGATAAGATAACGACAGTAAGTCCTACCTATAAAAACGAAATACAAACAGAATATTATGGTGAGAAGCTGAATAATGTATTAAAGCAGAGAGAGAAAGATTTATATGGAATTATAAATGGGATTGATGAAGAAACATATAATCCAGAAACAGATCCGGTAATTGCAGCAAATTATACGGTTACTTCTCTAGATAAAAAGCAAGAAAATAAACGATTTATTCAGAAAAAATTCGGATTGAAGGAAGACGTTGAAATCCCAATAATTTGTATGATAACTAGGTTAACTAGTCAAAAGGGATTAGAATTAGTTAGACATATATTTCATGAAATAATGGAAGAAGATGTACAGTTTCTCGTATTAGGAACAGGAGATCCTGAATTCGAGAACTTTTTCCGTGAGATGGAATATACGTATTCTGACAAATGCAAAGCTTATATTGGGTTTGATGAAAATTTAGCTCATCAGATGTACGCAGGTGCAGACTTATTTTTAATGCCATCAAAATTTGAGCCTTGTGGATTAGGGCAGCTAATTGCTTTACGATACGGGAATATCCCCATTGTGAGAGAGACAGGAGGGCTAAATGACACTGTTTTCTCTTATAACGAATGGACAGAGGAAGGAAATGGATTTAGTTTCACTAATTTCAATGCCCATGACATGCTTTACACGATTAGAAGAGGCCTTCATTTTTATAAAGAGGAAAAAGAAGTATGGCATAAGCTAATGAAGAATGCCATGTCGATGGATAATAGTTGGGCTCAATCTGCATTTAAATATAATCAGTTATATGCAGAGCTTATCTCGAGGAGTGAATCCCATGTTTTCTAATAAAGAAAGTTTTAAAAGGTATTTCTTACAAAGGCTTGAAATGACTTATGGAAAGACCTTTGAAGATACAACAAGTAGTGATCATTTTCAAACGTTAGGGCATATGATTAGAGAATATGTAAGCTCAAACTGGATTCAGACAAATGAACAAAGTCGTAACAACAACGGAAAACAGGTATATTACCTTTCTATTGAGTTTTTATTAGGGAGATTACTTCATAATAATTTAATTAACTTAGGGATTGATCAAGTTGTTATCGAAGGTTTGAAAGATCTTGGAATCGATTTTTTTGAAGTGGAAGATATGGAGCACGATGCCGGACTAGGCAATGGTGGATTAGGAAGGTTAGCAGCTTGCTTTTTGGATTCTTTAGCTACATTAGACTTACCAGGGCATGGTTGTGGGATACGTTATAAACATGGTTTATTCGAACAACGAATTGTTGATGGATACCAACTTGAATTGCCAGAACAATGGTTAAAGCAAGGCCAGGTTTGGGAAGTTCGAAAGGAAGACTTAGCGGTAGATATTTATTTCTGGGGAAATATTGATATGTATGAGAAGAATGGAAAGTTACAGTTTCGGCATTTAAATGCCGAAACTGTAACAGCAGTTCCCCATGATGTACCAGTCATTGGCTATCATACGACGACTGTTAACACATTAAGATTATGGAATGCTGAACCGTCGTCCTTAATTGCAAAAGATGTGAAGGATATAATGCGTTATAAAAGAGAAACAGAATCGATATCTGGTTTTTTATATCCAGATGATTCCAATGATGAGGGAAAGATATTACGGTTAAAACAACAATACTTTTTAGTTTCTGCAAGCTTGCAATCCATTATTCGAAATTATAAGCAGCAATATAAAAACATTAGTGAAATGCATCACTATATAAGCTTACATGTAAATGATACACATCCCGTATTGGCAATCCCAGAGCTAATGAGAATATTAATGGATGAAGAAGGATTAGGCTGGGATGAAGCATGGGAGATTACTACAAATACTATTTCTTACACCAATCATACCACGTTATCTGAAGCATTAGAACAATGGCCAATCTATATATTCCAGCCCCTATTACCCCGAATTTATATGATAATTGATGAGATAAATGAACGTTTCTGCATGAAGTTATGGAAAAAGTATCCTGGTGATTTTTTGAAAATTGAAAAAATGGCTATAATTGCCCATGGCATGATTAAGATGGCCCATTTAGCATTAGTGGGTAGCTATAGTGTAAATGGAGTAGCGGAAATTCATACAGAAATTTTGAAGAAACGAGAAATGGCTGATTTTTATGCCTTCTATCCAGAAAAGTTTAATAATAAAACGAATGGAATTACTCATAGAAGGTGGCTAATAAAGGCAAATCCTAAGCTTACAAACTTAATTTCTAATATAATTGGTGATAAATGGGTCGATCAGCCAGAATCATTAAGGGAATTATTAAATTATCAAGAAGATGCTAGTTTACAAGAAAATCTCGCAGCAATTAAGCAAAGTAATAAGGAAAGACTTGCAAAGATAATCAAGGAGAAAAATGGAATTCTTGTAGATCCTTCCTCTATTTTTGATGTTCAAGTAAAGAGACTGCATGCTTATAAAAGACAATTATTAAATATTTTGCACATCATGTCTCTTTATAATAAATTAAGAGAAGATCCATCCATTGATATGGAGCCTAGAACGTTTATTTTCGGAGCAAAGGCATCACCGGGATATTATTATGCAAAAAAGATTATTAAATTAATTAATACAGTTGCTCATAAGGTTAACAATGATAAAAGGATACAAAATAAATTAAAGGTTGTTTTTATAGAAAATTATCGAGTTTCCTTAGCGGAACATATTTTTCCAGCTGCTGATGTAAGTGAGCAAATCTCCACCGCAAGTAAAGAAGCGTCGGGCACTGGTAATATGAAATTTATGATGAATGGTGCATTGACACTTGGAACAATGGATGGAGCAAACATTGAAATGCATGAATTAGTGGGAGATGATAATATTTTCATCTTTGGGATGAATGCAGATCAAGTATTAGAGCTTTATCAAAATGGTGGCTACAGCTCTCGGGAGTATTTTTACCATGATGATAGAATTCATGAAGTAGTGAATCAATTAAAAAATGGTTTTTATGATCATCCAGTGGGTGAATTCGATCCTATTTTTGATTCGTTACTAATTGAGAATGATCAGTTCTTTGTATTAAAAGATTTTAATTCTTATGCAAGCATTCATGAAAAGGTGAACCAAGCATTTAAGAATAAACAAGACTGGCTGCGAAAAAGCATTGTAAATATTGCGATGTCGGGCCATTTTTCAAGCGATCGAACAATAAAGGAATATGCAGAGGATATTTGGCGTATAAAACCTTATATTTAATTGTTTAGAAGCAGGCTGGGATATAAAGAAATTCAGCCAAAAACCGAGCAATTTTACGGAGATGCTAATAAGCTTCGTATAATTGTTTGGTTTTTTTATTCATTAAAAAAAGAAGGTTTGTAGTTTAATTCATGCCTGATACACCTTGATTTCCATGGGGCGAGCGGTGAGTTCTCCTGTTAGACGACACCGTTCTCACGCCACTCCCATAGAAACTCTTCGAGCATGCAGGCTGCTTTATTTTTCCGACTCCTTTATTATCCAATAAATTTCCCAACGAAAATTAAACCAAAAATATTCACCTTCACTGATTGGACCTTTAGTTTTATTTAAAAGTCTCTTAATCCTCCTCTTCTTCAGTATCCTCTTCTATATATCCATCTGATTTATGGAATGGAACATCACCAAAGGGAGCTTCTATTCCTTCCTCATCTAATGCTTGTTCATATTTTTCTTGATCTTTAGATGGATATACAGCTCTTTCTGTTCCATCGATATTTGTAGCTGTAAAGTTTTCATAATCTTCCGGGAAGGTATCATCGTCGTTCTCTCTATCGTAGAGACTGTCATAATCTTCGAAATCACCTCGTAAATCTGATGGCGTTTCAGAAGTTCCATAGCGAGCTACCTCTTGAAAACTATCATCGTAGTCTCTAACATCGCCAGTATCATAATGACGAAATTCATTACCATGAGCTAATTCTAGAATATCTTCCTCTACAGGTCGATCATTTGCAATAGTTTGTTCATCACTATATTCTTTTAGCGTAAGAGCTGTCGGAATTGCTTCTAATCTTTCGTAAGGAATTTCTTTACCTGAAACCTTACAAATTCCATAAGATCCGTCTTCTATTGCCTTTAAGGCGTTATTGATTTTTTCTAATTCAGATTGGTCATGTTGTTCTAGGGCAGAATCTTTTTCTCTTTCAAATAATTCTGTTCCCAGATCTGCTGGATGGTTATCATAACTAGATAATTCTCCAACTGATTCCAAGGCATTTTCTTCACTGGCGTATCCGTTTGTTCTATCTAATAAAGTTGCTTTTCTTTCTTCTAATTCTTTTTTTAAATGACTTATTTGCTCTGTTGATAACAAGGTAAACACATCCTTATCTGTTCCTACTATTAGTATATATAGACAACCTGTTCATAAATTTCCCTGTTTTATGTTTATCAAACCTAGTTTTCCATTTGTTATCGTTTTCTTAAGAAAAATAAATAGTTGAAAAGTGCATTAAGAATTCACTATGATTGACATAATATTAAAGACAGGTGTATCGTAAAATATGCTAAAATAGTAAGTGGCGTATATCTTTGAACCAATATAATCAAGCGTATATTCTTGATTAGTTTTAGGGGGATTTACAAAGGGATGAATGATAGCAAAGGAATAATGGTACAAACAATAATAAAGGAAAGTGATTCTCCTACTATCTTAGTTAGTGAAGTGAAGAAACTAGAAAAGAAAATAGATATTCTGGAGTTTTTTTCAAATTACAGTTCTTATAAAGGAAAACGTTTTTTCTGGAAGGACCCTTCTGAAAAAAACATGCTTGTAGGAATCGGCATTTGTGAAGGGATAGAGTATTCATTAGGGGAGAACTCTTATTCATTTGTAGAAAAAAAATGGAGACAGCTGTTAGACAATGCAATAGTATTTAATGAATATAATGAAATAGGGATCGGACCAGTCCTTTTAGGTGGTTTCTCCTTTGATCCATTAAAAGAGAAAACACAAGTCTGGGATGGCTTCTCGGAAGCACATTTTTACGTACCTCAATTTATGTTAAGTGAAATAAATGGAAGTCAATTTATTACTACTAATATAATGATTCAATCAGATAAAAAGGATGATGCAAAAGAAGAGTTAAAAAAGCATTCTATTAGGTATCAAAGAGTAGAAGCATTTTCTACAACTTTGCCTTTGATTGAAAAGATTACTGAAATCGATCAAGAAACATGGAAGGATAAAGTTAATAAAGTAATAAATGAGTTAAATGGAGATTTAAAAAAAGTAGTGTTAGCACGTGCTACTCAAGTGCATTTTTCTAATGATGTTGAGACAGAGTTTGTTCTTAAAAATTTAATACAACAACAAAGCAATGGTTATATTTTTGCTTTAGAAGCAAAAAACAAATGTTTCATCGGAGCTTCTCCAGAAAGATTGGTAAAAAAAGAAGGACCAACTGTTTTTTCTACCTGTCTGGCCGGGTCAATTGCGAGGGGAAAAAACAAAGAAGAAGACGATACCTTTGCACAAGCCTTACTTTCGGATTCGAAAAATAGAGAAGAACATAATTATGTTGTTAAAATGATTAAGAATGCTATGGAGGAAGTCTGTAGTACGGTAGAAATGCCATCCAATCCAAAAATCTTGAAGATGAGAGATATTCAACATCTTTATACTCCAGTTAGCGGGAAGGTAAAAGAAACAGAATCCTTAATTTCCTTTATTCGCTTATTGCATCCAACTCCAGCTCTTGGTGGATTCCCTCGAGAGGAAGCCTTAAAGGTTATTAGAGAGGTGGAAGGATTAGATAGAGGGATGTATGGTGCTCCTATCGGTTGGCTTGATTACCAGGGGAATGGAGAATTTGCAGTAAGCATCCGTTCGGGCTTAATAGATGGGAATGCCGCAACCATTATTGCTGGATGCGGTATTGTAGCTGACTCTGATCCAGAATCTGAGTATGTAGAAACTGCAATTAAATTTAAGCCAATGCTAACTGCGTTAGGAGGAAAATAAAATGAGTCATCAGCAACAGTTAACTGCCTATTTGGATGCGCTAATATCTGAGTTGGTAAAAAACGGGGTAGAACATGCTGTTATCAGTCCAGGATCAAGATCAACCCCCATCAGTTTATTGCTTGCAGAGGAAGAGGACATAAAACTGCATGTTCATATTGATGAAAGATCAGCTGCCTTTTTTGCTTTAGGAATAGCGAAAGCGTCCAAAAAACCAACTGTATTAGTATGTACTTCTGGTACTGCCGCTGCAAATTATTTTCCGGCAATTGTAGAGGCGAAGATTTCTCGCATACCTTTAATCGTACTGACGGCAGATCGGCCCCATGAACTTCGTGATGTGGGAGCACCGCAGGCAATTGATCAATTAGATCTCTATGGAAAGCATGTTAAATGGTTTATGGAAATGTCGACACCTGATAATAGTCCAGGTATGATAAGATATGCTAAAACAGTGGGTGCTAGAGCGGTAGCAATGGCAAAACAGCATCCTAGCGGTCCAGTGCATGTGAATATTCCATTGAGAGAACCATTAATTCCTGATTTAAATAATTTAGAACGCTACCGTTCAGAAGACCAGGAAACAAGAACTATCCAGATTAAAACCGGGGAGTTTACGATTCATGATTCCTATTTTCATGATTTAGCAGCAAGCCTGGAAGCGGAAGAGGAAAGAAAAGGGATTATCATCTGTGGAGAAATCGATAAAGAGGACTTTTCTTTAAAAATACTTCAATTGGCTGAAAAAACTGGTTTTCCGATTATAGCTGATCCACTTTCCCAACTACGAAGTAAGAGTGCGGACAAGGACGTTGTCATCGACACCTATGATACTTTTTTGCGAAATGAAAGGATTAAATCACTATTAAAACCGGATATCGTTATTCGTTTTGGAAGCATGCCGATTTCTAAACCATTAACTATATTCTTACGAGAAAATGAAAAGGCAAAACAGATTGTAATAGATGGGGGAAGCGGCTACCGTGATCCCAATCAACTGACAACAGAAATGGTTTATTGTGAAGAAGGATATTTTTGTGAACAGCTTTCATCGTTTGTTTCTCCTTGCTCAATAAATCACTATTTGAATAAATGGATAGAAATTAATGAAAAAACCAAAAAGGAATTAACAAAAACAGCAGAAATTAAAGAAATGAGTGAGGCAAAGCTTTTTCATTGCTTGGGTGAAATGATTCCCAATAAGGCCGTTTTATTTGTAGGAAATAGTATGCCCATTCGCGATTTGGATACTTTTTTTCATAAACAAAAAAAACAAGTAACCATTATTGCAAATAGAGGAGCAAATGGAATTGATGGGACGATATCTACTGCGCTCGGAGTGGGGGTTATTAAGCAGCCGCTCTTTTTAATTGTAGGGGATTTAACCTTTTTCCATGATTTAAATGGATTAATCCTTTCTGAGCTATATCAGCTTCCAATCACTGTCATATTAATAAATAATAATGGAGGCGGAATCTTTTCATTTCTTCCTCAAGTAGAATTGCCGAGACATTTTGAATTATTATTTGGAACGCCTTTAAATATTGACTTTAAGCATGCAGTGGAAATGTATAAAGGACAATATCAGCTTGTTAACAGTTGGAATCATTTAGAGATATTATTCCAAGATAGTGATTTCGCGGAGGGCTTAAGAGTATGGGAAATACGCACTAATCGGGAAAATAATCTTTTAGAACATCGGCAAATGACGAATCGGATTCTAAAGATGTTAGATCAATTAGATTAAAAAGGTGAAGCCTATGTTTATCAAACTACAGGATATAAGCTATCATGTAACGGTTGAAGGAGAAGGAGAGCCTCTTTTATTATTACATGGATTTACTGGGGATAGTGGAACTTGGATGCCATTTATTCCTTTATGGAAGAAGAACTATACGGTTATTACGGTCGATATTATTGGTCATGGAAAGACGGATTCGCCGGAAGAAATAGAAAAGTATACTATGCAAGAAAGTGTCACTCATTTAAGAGCGCTTATTGATCATCTTCAATTGGCTTCTGTTTATTTATTAGGTTATTCGATGGGTGGTAGGTTAGCGTTAGCATACGGTATGAATTATCCTGAAACAGTTAAAAAACTTATTCTAGAAAGTTCCTCTCCCGGCTTAAAAACGGATTTAGAGAGAAAGCAAAGACGAATACAAGATGAGAAACTGGGAGACTCTATCCTTGAACAAGGAATAATAAACTTCGTGAAAAAATGGGAAGAAATTCCATTGTTTGAAAGTCAAAAGAAGCTGAGTGAAGCTGCAAAGAAAGCAATTAGGAAGCAGCGGCTAGCTAATAACCCAGTTGGATTAGCAAATAGTTTAAGAGGAATGGGGACAGGTGCACAAAATTCGTATTGGTCCTCTCTTTCTCGCTTATCAATAGATACATTGTTAATTACAGGAGAACTTGATCAGAAGTTTTGTCAAATCGCTGAAGAAATGGTTGACTGTAATAAAAAAATAAAGCATTTAACTATAAATGATGCTGGTCATGCAATTCATGTGGAGAAACCAGAAATTTTTGGTACAATAGTATTGGAGTTTTTAAGGAGCTGACATTGATGTTCAGCCCTATTAATAAGGAGGAAAAAGAATGACAGTGGAATGGGTAGCTGGCAGACAATATGAAGAAATCATTTATGAAACATATAATGGTATTGCCAAGATTACAATTAATAGACCTCATGTACATAATGCATTCACGCCAAGAACCGTTAGTGAATTAATTGATGCGTTTGCAATGGCAAGAGATGATAGTGATGTAGGAGTTATCATTTTAACTGGTGCAGGCGATAAAGCATTCTGTTCTGGTGGAGATCAAAAAGTTAGGGGTCATGGTGGATATGTAGGAGAAGATCAAATTCCCCGCCTAAATGTCCTTGATTTACAACGTCTAATCAGAGTTATTCCTAAGCCTGTCATTGCGATGGTAAAAGGATATGCAATTGGTGGAGGACATGTGCTGCATATTGTCTGTGATTTAACGATTGCTGCAGATAATGCTATTTTTGGACAAACTGGTCCAAAGGTAGGTAGCTTTGATGCTGGTTATGGTTCTGGTTATTTGGCAAGAATCGTTGGCCATAAAAAAGCTAGGGAAATTTGGTTCTTATGCCGTCAATATAATGCCCAAGAAGCTCTAGATATGGGATTAGTAAATACGGTAGTGCCGTTAGAAAAAGTAGAAGAAGAGACGATTAAATGGTGTGAAGAGATTTTAGAGAAAAGTCCAACTGCCCTTCGTTTCTTAAAAGCTGCCTTTAATGCAGATACAGATGGTTTAGCTGGTATACAGCAATTTGCCGGTGATGCAACTTTGCTTTACTATACAACCGATGAAGCAAAAGAAGGAAGAGATTCCTTTAAGGAAAAACGCAAACCTGATTTTGGACAATTCCCGCGTTTTCCTTAATGGAAAAGGATGAATGAAAAGCTAGCTATCCAAGAGATGGAATCGCAATTCATTCGTATTAATTAATAGATACTGGGGTGACACTCGTTTTTAGCAATGGTGTTTTAATGGACATGCTAATAATAGTGTCACCTTTGTTTGTATAGAAAAGAGGGTTAATAAATTATGACAGAAATACTTCCGAATTTTATTAAAAATAGAGCACAGTTAACACCAGATAGAGAGGCAATTGTATTTAAAGAAGAAAGACTAACATTTAAAGAATTATATGAAATGGCTTATTACCGTGCAGGGATTTGGTCAGCCATTGGAGTAAATGACACAGATTATGTGGGGTTTCTTGTTAAAAGTGATTTAGAAACTGTACTTCACTTATTTGCTATGCAAATTATTGGAGCAAAGGCAGTTCTTCTTAATAATCGCTTAACAGCGAAGGAAATGGCTTATCAATTAAACGATGCGAATGTTTCCTATTTAATCTCAGAAGAAGCGTTTAAAGAGAAGGCAGCTTTGCTTGAAAAAGAGAAAGAAATGACTGTATTTTATAAAGAAAATATAACAGAAAGTACCTACATTGAGCCAAAAGAAAAGGATCAAGTGTCTTTAGAGGAAACTTGTACGATAATGTATACGTCAGGAACAACCGGACTTCCGAAAGGAGTCATTCAATCTTACGGTAATCACTGGTGGAGTGCCGTGGGAAATACGTTGAATGCAGGCCTATATGAAAAGGATACCTGGTTATGTACCGTTCCATTATTTCATATCAGTGGATATTCGATTTTAATGAGAAGTATCATTTATGGGATGAAAGTCGTTTTGCATGATTCCTTTGATGAAAAGAGGGTATTAGAGGATTTATGGAAAGAAAAAGTAACGATTATATCGGTTGTCACCACGATGCTAGAGCGAATCGAAAAGGCTGCTCATGATAAGTTTCCACCTTATTTTCGGTATATGCTTTTAGGTGGGGGGCCAGCCTCCATAGAACTGCTGACTAGATGTATGAATAAAGGGATTTCTGTTTATTATTCATATGGAATGACGGAAACTGCCTCACAAATTGTTACCCTTTCGCCAGAGGATAGTATTAGAAAAATTGGTTCAGCCGGAAAGCCACTTTTTCCTGCTCAATTACAAATTGTTAATCAAGCAGGAGAGCGTTTAGGATCAAATGAGGTAGGCGAAATTAAAGTGTGTGGGCCGAATGTATCAAAAGGCTATTTAAATAAAGAGAATCATTTACAAGATAGCTGGTTTTTTACCGGTGACATAGGGTATATAGATTCTGAAGGATTTCTCTATGTGTTAGATAGACGGTCAGACTTAATTATTTCGGGTGGAGAAAATGTTTATCCAGCAGAAGTCGAAGCTGTACTGACTGAAATGGACGGGATAAAAGAAGCGGCAGTGATAGGGATTCCTGATGAAGAATGGGGACAAGTACCGATTGCATTTATTGTTACAGATGAAAGTATGCAAGAGAATACAATTATCGAAAAATGTACAAACGTTTTAGCAAAATATAAAATCCCCAAAAGAGTATTTTTTATATCAGAAGTTCCACGAAATGCCTCAGGAAAAATAGTCAGAAGAGAATTAAGAAAATGGATAGAGGAACAATCGGACTTATCTTTGTAATTTTAACTAGTTCATGTTGTTGTGGCTACTAGTAAAAAAATTCAATGAAAGAAGTGTACGTATGAGCTTATATCATGGATCATTATATTGGCCAACAACGGTTCATGAAAGACCCGTTTATCCAAAGTTGAATAATCATGTTACTTGTGATGTGCTTGTAATTGGTGCTGGAATGTCAGGCGCCTTATTAACTTATATGCTTGCAAAGGAATCGCTTCAGGTGATTCTAGTGGATAAAGGTAGTGTTGGCAATGGAAGCTCTGCTGCCAACACAGGGCTATTGCAGTATTCTAATGATAAAATGCTGCATTCCTTTGCAGAAAGTATTGGGGAAGAAGATGCTGTTCGATTTTACGAATTATGCCTTAATGGGATGAAGGAATTGAAAAGTATCGCAAGTTCCTTACACGAAGATGTCCAATTTGTAAATAGACAAAGCTTATATTACGCAAGTACAGATTCAGACGTATTTTCTCTAAGAAAAGAATATGAGATGCTAAAAAAGTATAAATTCCCAGTAGAATTTTTAGAAAAGGATATGATTTATAAAGCATATGGATTTAATAAACATGCGGCAATAAGAACAAGTGGGGACGCAGAAGTGAACCCAGAAAGGTTTATTATTTCCTTAATAAAAGAGGCTGCACAAAAGAGCAATGTTCAAGTTTTTGAAAACACGGAAGTTTCAAAGCCTCAGAATAAAGATGGCTGCTGGTTGTTTAACAATGGCGATTCAAGTATAAAGGCAAAGCATGTCGTGTATGCAACTGGGTATGATTTAGATAATTTTGCAATAGACATACCTACAAAAATAAATAGAACGTTTGCAATCGTTACAAACCCAGTATCTTCTTTTCCACATTGGGAGGATCGGTGTTTAATTTGGGAAACCAAACGTCCGTATTTCTATATGCGAACAACCCTTGATGGAAGGATAATAGCGGGTGGTTTAGATGAAGAAATAATGGAAGCGCCTAGAGACGATCAGATTTTACAATTATATGCGGATAGATTATTAGTTCGTATTAAAGAACATTTTCCCCATTTGCAACTAAAAGCTGACTATGTATATGGAGCAACATTTGGAGAATCAAAGGACGGAATTCCCTTTATTGGCGAACATCCACAGCAAAAGAATTTATATTATTGTTTAGGATTTGGAGGAAATGGTACAGTTTATAGTGCTTTCGGTTCGACCATATTGAAGGATTTAATAATAAAGGGGAAGCACCCTGATGCTGATTTGGTACGATTAGATCGATAAAAAAAAGGAATCCCTAGTAGTTTTGATTGGGATTCCTCTTTGCATTTCCATAAGTTTAGCTTAAGCTATTTTCAGGTTCAAATGTCTTACAGTCTGTTTCATAACTTGTATCCGCATGTTTTCCCACATTACTTACAACATAAATTTGGTCGGCTCCACAACGGTTTCCTTTTTCCCAAAAAGTACAATTCCTTACTTCACAAAGTACGTCTTTTGCCATAGGATACCACTCCTTTTCTTAAGTTGTTAATCCAAAGCCTTTTTAGGAGATGTCTTCTATTTGCACATAGGATGCAATTGAGACTGTTAACAGTCATTGCACTTTAGTATTATTAGAAGGTTGGAGGAATTACATACATAGGACAAATGAAAAGAAGTACCAATGTTGGAAAGTATCATCTATTTCAAATTTGTATATTAGGCAAATTTTCATTACTATTAATAAGGAGACTCTTTCTTTAGAACAGAAATTATTTGTATTTTATGAATTGAATTTTTTAAGGAGTGCAAAAATGAGCCTATTACAAGATATGTTAGTCTATAATGAAGAATTTGTAAGGGAACAAAAATATGAAAAATTTATTACAGGTAAATTTCCCAATAAAAAAATGGTGATTCTAACTTGCATGGATACAAGATTGTTAGAACTTTTGCCACAAGCATTAAATCTTTCTAACGGAGATGTGAAAATTATAAAAAATGCAGGAGCAGTAGTTGTTCACCCATTTGGAAGTATTATGCGAAGTATTTTGGTTGCAGTATATGAGCTGCAAGCTGATGAAGTGATGGTAATAGGTCATCATGACTGTGGGATGAGTGCATTGCATTCAGATAGCATGGTGGAAAAAATGAAAGAAAGAGGCATATCAGACGAAACGTTTGCAACTTTACAACATTCTGGAATTAATCTAGAAAAATGGTTGACAGGTTTTGATTCTGTATCAGATAGTGTTACCCATAGTGTAGAAATGATTAAAAGGCATCCGCTATTGCCAAGTGGCGTTCCAGTTCATGGGTTAGTGATAGATCCAAAGACTGGAAAATTAGACTTGGTAATAGACGGTTATTAATTTTTCTCTTTTGGCGAATGAGGATGATTTCTACAGTGCCAATCTTCTGGTACTGGATCCAGACCACCTGGATGAAAGGGATGACATTTAAGAATTCGTTTAATGGTTAAGTACCCTCCTTTAAAAGCGCCAAATCTTTGAATCGCTTCTAAGCCATAACTAGAGCAGGTTGGATAAAAACGGCAAGTTGGCGGTTTTATTGGAGAAATTACTTTGCGATAAAATTGGATAATAAATAAAAAGACGTATTTCATTATGCTGTTTCCTCTCCTTCTTTGCATGTAGTATAACATGGGTGAAGAGAGGAGTAAAAGTAATCACTGTTTAACACAAAATTCCCACTGGAAAAATATTATATATATTAAGTTGATGAAATTACTCGGCTTTTTAGATATAATAAAGATAGAAGAAGAAAGGGAGATGACTTTATGCCTTCAGTTGAAAGTTTTGAATTAGATCATACTGCCGTAAAAGCCCCATATGTAAGACATTGTGGTGTACACAAAGTTGGTAGTGATGGAGTAGTTAATAAATATGATATTCGTTTCTGTCAGCCAAATAAGCAGGCAATGAAGCCAGATGTTATTCATACGTTAGAGCATCTACTTGCCTTTAATTTACGCGCACATGTAGAAAAGTACAATCATTTTGATATTATTGATATTTCTCCAATGGGGTGTCAGACTGGCTATTATTTAGTTGTAAGTGGGGAACCAACCGTTGAGGAAATTATCGATTTATTAGAGGCAACGATGAAAACGGCAATTGAAATTACTGAAATTCCAGCAGCTAATGAAACACAATGCGGTCAAGCAAAACTACATGATTTAGAAGGTGCAAAAAAGCTGATGAATTTCTGGTTAAGCAAAGATAAAGAAGAATTAAAACAGGTTTTTGCTTAAAAAAAGAAATAAACATTCCAACCAAATAGAAACCCAAACAAATTGTACGGAAATGCTAATGAAAAATTCCGTATATTGTTTGGGTTTTTATTCATAAAATTGATTTATCTTTAAAACATAATAACCAAAATATTAAGCTCTACAAAAGGGGACTAAGAAGCCTTGAAAATGATTCTTTGAAACGGATCCATAAGGATCTTTTTGAATATTGGTCGGCTGTTAAATGTGTGGATAAGTCCATGTCCTTTAAGAAATCGTCTGTCAGCTCATTAGCAATCTGTTCACTATAAATAAAGGCGTTTACTTCAAAGTTGAGTCTAAAGCTTCTCATATCAATATTAGCAGTTCCAACTGAAGCGATTTTTCGATCGACTAAAATTGTTTTTGCATGGATGAATCCATTTTCATATATATAAATCTTTGCTCCTGCTTTTAACATTTCTCCAATATAAGAATAAGTGGCCCAGTAAACAAACATATGATCCGGTTTATTAGGAATCATAATTTTAACGTCTATTCCTGAAAGAGCTGCAATTCTTAAGGTATCCAGCAAACTGGCATCAGGGATAAAATAAGGTGTTTGGATATAAACACTTTCTTTAGCAGACGTGATCATTTTTATATAACCATTTTTTATTTGTTCCCACTCTGAATCAGGTCCGCTTGAAACGATTTGCATTCCGATATTACCAATAATTTCTTCAATCTTACCAGGAAAATATTCAGGCGAATATTGAATTTCATGGAGATGAGAAGCTTGATTCCAATCAAGAATAAATCTTGTTTGAATGGCATAGACAGCTGTACCAACAATACGTAAGTGAGTATCTCTCCAATATCCAAATTTCGGGTGAAGTCCTAAGTATTCATCACCAACATTAAAGCCGCCGATATAGCCGATTTTCCCGTCAATAATTCCTAATTTTCTGTGATTGCGATAATTTAATCGCAAATTGATGAGGTGAAATTTACTAGGAAAAAAAACTTCAACAAAGCCGCCAGCTGCCCGCAGCTCTTTAAAAACCCTTTTACGTAACGTTCTTGAGCCGAGCTCATCATATAATAAGCGTACTTCTACTCCTTCTTTTGCCTTTTCAACAAGTAAGCTAATAAGATCGGAGCCGATCCCATCATTCTTCAAAATATAGTATTGTAAATGAATAGATTTTTTAGCATTTCTGATATCTTCAAATAATTGATCGAATTTTTTATGACCATCTGTAAATATCTGAACAGCATTATTCTCCGTAAGTACTGCATCATTATTAAATAAATTCATATAAATAAGATCTTGGTTTTTTCTAATGACTTCATTTGTTGTCCGCAATTGATTAGAACTTATTTGCAACAGTTGAGAAGCTAAAATTGGCTCTATGCCAAGTTTTTTTCGGCCATCCCATTGAAATAGTTTTCTATTTCGTAGATTTTGCCCGAAAAGTAAATATAAGATAAACCCAAGAATGGGGATAAAGGTCAGCACCATTAGCCATGCCCATGTTGCAATAGGATCTTTTCTTTCGAAGAAGATAACAAGAAAAGCAAAAATGATATTAAGTATAATAATTACACTTAAAACAATTGAATAGATGTGCATCGAATTTTGTCCTTTCTCACAAAAAAAGCAATAATATGTGCGATAAAAATAAGATAGAGTGTGTATATGACTGCTCTAAAATAAATATCCTGTATAATTATAGGGTAAAAGGGTAAAACTTTGTACTATTTTGTATTTATTTTAAAAAAGAAGAATTTCCCTTTTTTCTTTAATGTGATAAAGTAAAGATAAAACGAGAAGTACTTACTTAATAAATAATAGCAAAGTTGTTTATGCAAGATATATGGTTTTTAACCTCAAGACTGCTAGCTTAAATCTCACCATAGATTAAGTTTTATGTTGGAAAAAACGAGTTAAAGTAAGGAGCTTTTATGGAAGAATTACATCTTGGTATGCTACTCTTTTTAATTGCCGCTGGATTTATCGCAGCATTTATCGATTCCGTAGTTGGCGGCGGCGGACTAATCTCATTACCGGCTCTATTGTTCACTGGATTGCCGCCGCAGATTGCGTTAGGAACAAATAAACTTGCTTCCACTATGGGCTCATTAACAAGCTCGATCTCTTTTATAAGGCATGGAAAAACAGATAAAAATTTACTATCAAAACTCTTACCTCTTTCCATTATTGGTTCTGCAATTGGAGTTTATGTAGTACAAAAAATCCCATCAGAATCGCTCAAGCCGCTGATTCTTGTTGTTTTAATTGTAGTGACCATTTATACCCTTACGAAAAAAGAATGGGGAATTCATTCTACATACAACGGAATGACGAAAAAGAAACTCTTATTTGCTCTATTTATTGTACCATTAATAGGATTCTATGATGGTTTTTTAGGAGGAGGAACGGGTTCGTTCTTTTTATTTTCCTTTCTTCTGATGGGATTTGATTTTGTGGAATCTGCGGGAAATGCTAAAGTTCTTAACTTTGGAAGTAACCTTACAGCACTTATTGTTTTTTTATATTATGATTCTGTGTATTATTTATATGGGCTTGTGATGGGCATTGCCATGATTTTAGGAGCATACATTGGTTCTAGAGTAGCTATTGCGAAAGGGTCTAACTATGTAAAAATATTATTTGTCTTGGTCTCCGCTATTTTAATTGGAAAAAATATATTTGATTATATAACAAATCCATAATATAAAAGGCTGTTTGCTATCCTAAACATTTTGTTTGGGATGTCAAACAGCCTTTTTATAGAAAATTAATGGAGATTTCGATGGGTAAAGATTGGGTTATTCGGTTTTCGATAATCTTCACTTGCAAATTTACCCTTTAAACTTTCAATTAAATAAAGACCCATTAAATCATATAATTCTTGTTCATTTAATTCTTGGATTATATGTAATAAATCTTCTCTACTCATTTCCTCTAAAAAAGCAAAGGCAAGCATATCGATATCCTCTTCATCACCAGTTAATTTATTTTTATATAAGTTATATAGTTCATCTACAATTTTCATCATTGTTTCCTCCTATTTCAGCCAGTTTTAAATGTAACCGTTTTATTTAACCGTATTATATATGATTACATCCTATTATTACTAGCTATTATGTGAACATTATGTTAAAGAATAATACAAATATTCATGTGCCATTCTAATTACCATACATGAAAATTCACTCTGAAAATAAATATCATTAAGAACTGTCTCTTCTATAAAAAATATACCCTATTTTAGTGGAAAAAACTCCTGTTTCAATGGTAGTATTTGCTATGATAATAATAGACAGTAAATCAGCTTAATGGCATGCTGTTTGCTTTAGTATGCAAGCTACTTATATTAATAATACATAATAATGGAGTAGGTATGGAAATATTTTATGATCAAAACAACAATTTAGTGAAACTTTCATTTGTAAAAAATGAATGGAACGAAGAAGCAAGACATGTATTAGTTATCTGTCAGTATAAAGATCAATGGTTATTAACAAAACATAAGGAACGTGGATTGGAGTTTCCAGGTGGAAAGAGAGAAACGGGCGAAACTACTATTCAAACAGCTCAGAGAGAAGTGATGGAGGAAACAGGCGGCATTATAAAAAGTCTGCAATGGATTGCAGCTTATCAGGTTTTTGGGGAGGTTCCTTTTTTGAAGGATGTATTTTTTGCAAGAATCAGTCAGTTAAGCTCCAAAGAGGATTAT
The DNA here is from genome assembly GCF_038006945.1 of Niallia sp. FSL M8-0099. Taxonomy (NCBI): domain Bacteria; kingdom Bacillati; phylum Bacillota; class Bacilli; order Caryophanales; family Bacillaceae; genus Niallia; species Niallia sp. FSL M8-0099. The sequence goes on along the minus strand of NZ_JBBOWF010000002.1, from coordinate 232,399 downwards.
CTTGAGACAGATGGTCCTGTTTTGATTACTGGCAATATAATAAAAAAGCGATGGAAAGATTCCTTTAGTTTTATTATGCAGGATGAGGTCATCCAATTTTGTATATCTTATATTGAAAATGAATTATTAAGCAAAAAGAAGGGGTAATATAGGAGAAAAAAGGAAAGGAGCAGATAGTATGCAAAATGGCGATATAATAGAGAAAATTCGATTTCCATCTCCTAACCCTTCCATTGATTTATTTTTAGTTACTTATTATGTCGATGGTTTACGAGTAAAAGGAATGCTCGCTTCACCAAATGATGGGAAAACTTATGACGGCTTTCTTTATCTAAGAGGGGGTATAAAAAATGTTGGCAAAGTCCGTCCGGGAAGAATTATTCAATTTGCATCCGAAGGCTTTGTAGTCTTTGCTCCCTTTTATAGAGGGAATCAGGGTGGCGATGGAAATGAAGATTTTGCAGGAGAAGATAAAAATGATGCTATAGCAGCATTTACACTCCTTAAGAATTTATCGAATGTTCAGGATGTCCATGTATTTGGTTTTTCAAGAGGAGGAGTTATGGCTCTATTTGTAGGTATTTACTGCCCTGTAAAATCAATTGTTACATGGGGCGGCGTAAGCGATATGTTCTTAACATACGAAGAACGTAAAGATTTGCGCAGGATGATGAAACGAGTTATCGGGGGAACTCCTTCTAAATATCCAGACAGATATGAAGAAAGAACTCCGCTTTATCAATTAGAACAAATAAATGCTCCTACTCTTATTATTCATGGGAAGCTGGATAAAAATGTTTCGATTGATCATAGTCTCAAATTAGAAGAAAGATTAAAACAACTCGGAAAAGAAGTAGACTCTTGGTATTTTCCAGAGTTTACTCATTACTTTCCTCCAGCTACAAATCGAAAAGTGGTCACATCCTTAACCAGTTGGATGAAAAAACAAACGGAAAGGATGGTAAAATAAAAAATAAGCTTTATTATCTTAGTTGATGTTCCGATTTTATGGTCATGCAAGGAGCCTTGATTGCCGGTAACATATTACGAAAGAGAAAAAAATAGAGAAGGGGAATGTAAAATGGGCATGCCTTTAGAATTAAATACAATGATTGTTACAAAGGGAAAAGAAATAAGATTAGAAGAAAATTTATTTTTGTTAGAAAAAGAAGATTATCGTTTATATCCAATGAATATCCCGTTAGAGGTAAGAAGAACAAAAACTGCTGAGATATCGGGGATTGCTACGATTGAAAAATTAGAATGGGAAAAGAATAAAACATCGATTACTTATAAATTGATTTCATTAAATTCCACAAATTAATGAATAAAGTGAAAAATGATTGACATGTATTGATGGATTAAGCTATCATTTTACCTTGAACGGATACTCTCTTATCCTGAGCTGGTGGAGGGACTGGCCCGATGAAACCCAGCAACCTACTATGTGAAGAAAATTACTGAATCATTCATGTTTACATGTAATGGGACAGACATTCTCTTAGGAAAGGTGCTAACCTGAAGCAAGGAAATTCTTCCTTGAACGATAAGAGTGAAAGGTGCGAATTGATTTTACTAGGAGCCTTTTCACTAATGAAAAGGTTTTTTGTGTAAAATGAATTATTTATCTTTTATAAAAATGTATATTTTTAGATGTGTGTTTTTATTAGAAACAAAAATCTTCGTTATATATATTATATTTTTAAACATTTTTTCAGTTTTACATATAATAATGCACGGAATTGACTTCGGATAAAAACGCCATTTTTACTTCATACTATCTAGGGAATGAGTACCGTATCAAGATAAGGTTAAGGAGTGCAGGAAGAAACCACACTCTACTTTTTTCTAAAATAAGGAGGAAATCAGATGTCAACAAAACGTCGCTTGTTTACTTCTGAATCGGTAACTGAAGGTCACCCAGATAAAATTTGTGATCAAATTTCAGATGCTATTTTGGACGCTATATTGGCTAAAGATGCTAATGCAAGAGTTGCTGCTGAAACTTCTGTAACAACAGGTCTAGTACTCGTTGCAGGTGAAATAACTACTTCTACATATGTGGATATTCCAAAAATTGTTCGTGAAACGATTAAAGAAATAGGATATACACGTGCAAAGTATGGATTTGATGCAGAAACAAGTGCAGTATTAACTTCTATTGACGAGCAATCCGCTGATATCGCATTAGGGGTAGACCAAGCTCTAGAAGCTCGTGAAGGTAAGATGACGGATGAGGAAATAGAAGCAATTGGTGCAGGAGATCAAGGCTTAATGTTCGGATTTGCATGTAATGAAACTAAGGAACTTATGCCTTTACCCATTTCGTTAGCACATAAATTATCAAGAAGACTAGCTGAGGTTAGAAAAGAAGAAATCTTACCATATCTACGTCCAGATGGTAAAACACAAGTTACAGTCGAATATGATGAGAATAATAAACCAGTGCGCATTGATACAATTGTAATTAGCACACAGCATCATCCTGAAGTGACATTAGAACAAATTCAGCGCAATATTAAGGAATATGTAATCAATCCTGTTGTACCAGCTGAATTAATCGATGAAAACACGAAGTATTTTATTAATCCTACTGGACGCTTCGTGATCGGCGGACCACAAGGTGATGCTGGATTAACTGGACGTAAAATCATCGTTGATACATATGGTGGATATGCACGGCACGGCGGTGGAGCGTTTTCAGGAAAGGATCCAACAAAAGTTGACCGTTCCGCAGCTTATGCAGCACGTTATGTAGCAAAGAATATTGTCGCTGCAGGATTAGCTGATAAAGTAGAAGTACAATTAGCGTATGCAATCGGCGTAGCGCAGCCAGTATCTATTTCTGTTGATACGTTTGGCACAGGGATTGTCTCAGAAGATAAACTAGTAGAAGCAGTTCGTGAAAATTTTGACCTGCGCCCAGCAGGAATTATTAAAATGCTCGATCTTCGCAAACCAATATACAGACAAACAGCCGCTTACGGACATTTTGGCCGTACGGACATCGATCTACCATGGGAACGTACAGATAGAGCAGAGCTAGTAAAAAAAGCAGTAGAAGCATAAAAATTATTTCTTTTTGTTAACAAAAAGGGTATATGAAAATTAGCATTACAATTTCATGCATTGCTTAAAGTGGTAGGGGTGAGACTCCTGTGGGATTAGCGAGACAGTCTGAGCCCCTGCAGGTTGAAGGCAAACTGCGGCTCAGCGCGTGCTCACGGAAAGCAGCATTCCGATTCAAAGTGATTAATATATATGCTATACTCAAACTTCTTCTTCCAAAATACAGGAGTTTGCGGTTAATCTGAAAGAAGTTACAAGAAAGTGTAACTTCTTTCTTTTTTTTTCGTCTAATACTTAATGATGACAATTGTTTTACATGTATAAAAAATAAGGATGGAAATGCTAATAACTGATTTATATATTTACACTATTTATGTTAAAATAGAAGACTAAGTGAAGATTTTATAAAACTTATTACCTATTAACATCTATTCTATTTAAGCGTATAGTAAAAAATTGATTATAGTTCTGCTATTAGAACAATGAGTTAGTTATAGATGTCTCAATGCATGTAGGAAAAGAAATGGAGAAGGTGAGAGCAATATGTGTGGTTTTGTTGGCTGTGTACATGAAAAAGCACAGAACTTTCAAGAAGAACAAAAAGAACTATTTGCAGGAATGAATCGTGTTATAACACATAGAGGTCCTGACGATGAAGGATATTATTATGATAACCACATTCAATTCGGTTTTCGCCGATTAAGTATCATCGATATTGAAAGTGGGCATCAGCCTTTAACATATGAAAATGAACGTTATTGGATAATCTTTAACGGAGAAGTATATAACTATTTAGAAATAAGAGAAGAGTTAGTGAAGGCGGGATTGACCTTCCAAACAAATTCAGATACAGAAGTAATTATTGCTTTATATAGCCATGAAAAGGAAAAAGCGGTAGAGAAATTACGTGGTATGTTCTCTTTTATCATTTGGGATAAACAAGAAGAAACATTATATGGAGCACGCGATCCGTTTGGAATTAAACCATTCTTTTATTTTGATGACGGAGAGAAAACATACTTTGCTTCTGAGAAGAAAAGTATATCATTGGCATTAGAAAGTGATGTTATTGATTATCGTTCTCTGCAGCATTATTTAACCTATCAATTTGTTCCTGAGCCTTATACGATGTCAGAGGGAATTAAAAAGCTAGAACCAGGCCATTATTTTACCAAAAAAATTGGTAAGCCAATGGAGATTAAACGTTATTGGAGAGCATCCTTTAAACCTGTTGTAAAGCAAGAGGACGAGTATACAAAAGAAATTAAAGATGTGTTGTTTGATAGTGTGAAAATGCATATGAGAAGTGATGTTCCTGTTGGATCATTCCTTTCAGGAGGCATTGATTCATCCATTATTGCCAGTATTGCCAAGGAATTCCATCCAAACATTAAAACATTTTCTGTAGGATTTGAACATAATGGATTCAGTGAAATCGATGTAGCAAAAGAAACAGCTGATAAATTAGGATTAGAAAATATTAGTTATATCATTACTCCACAGGAATATATGAACGAAATTCCGAGAATTATGTGGCATATGGATGATCCTTTAGCAGATCCAGCTTGTGTGCCATTATATTTTGTTGCCCGTGAAGCAAGAAAGCATGTAACAGTTGTTCTATCTGGAGAAGGTGCAGATGAATTATTTGGTGGATATAATATTTATCGGGAACCACAATCTCTTGAAGTATTTAATAAAATTCCGAATGTCGGAAAAAAATTGTTACGAGCTGTAGCAAATATTCTTCCAGAAGGCGTGAAAGGAAAAAGTTTTATTGAACGCGGAGTTACACCGATGGAAGAAAGATATATTGGAAACGCGAAAATGTTCTCTGAGTTGGAAAAAGAAAAACTACTTTCTGTCTACAACAATGGTTTGCATTATCGTGATATTACTAATCCATTATATGAAGAAAGCAGAGGGTATGATCCTGTGGATCGTATGCAGTTTATTGACATTCATACGTGGATGCGTGGGGATATTTTATTAAAAGCGGATAAAATGACGATGGCTCATTCACTAGAATTACGGGTACCATTTTTAGATAAAGAGGTCTTTAAGGTTGCTTCTAAAATTCCTACTTCCTTAAAAACGGCGGATGGTACAACAAAATATATTTTACGAAAAGCAGCAGAATCCTTTGTTCCAGAGCATGTACTAAATCGTAAAAAGCTAGGTTTCCCTGTTCCAATTCGTCATTGGTTAAAAGATGAAATGAATGACTGGGCGAAAAACATTATTAAAGAAAGTGATACAGATCACTTATTAAATAAATCGGTTGTTCTACAGTTGCTAGAAGACCATTGTCAAGGTAAAGCAGACAATAGCCGTAAAATATGGACCGTACTGATGTTCATGGTTTGGCACAGTATTTATATTGAAAAAAAATATTCCTTCGAAAAGGAATATTTAAAAGAAGGAAAGGTAGCAATTAAGAATTAATCGTAATTGCTTGACTTCCCATTTGCACCCAGGATTCTTTGAAATCCTTTATGGGTGCTTTTTTATTTTTTTCTCCTGTAAGTGGATCATTAAAGTAGACAAATGTTTCATCATAGCCAGTAATAAGAACCGAGTGCTCTGAATAAGTTATTTTTACAGTTCCGCTTGGTGTGTTCCATGTCCGGAATTGGCTCTCTGGTAACTTTTTGAATGTTGAATTTGTAATGACCCATACAGGTCGATTATTTGATAGATGATTTTTTATTTCCTCAAAATCAGATCCAGTGAAATCGACAATAGAGTCTGGTAAATATTTCTCCGCTAATGCAGCAATTGGTTTATGGTATACACCTAAACCTGGACCGCTTAATGAGTACATATCCCCAATAAATCCATCATTCGGATGTCCATAATAAATTTTACCATCGACTCTTGTATAGGGAGTAGTATCTTTTTTAATTTGCTTTGCTAGTGTCATTTTATCGACATCTACATCTGCATATTGAAGCAGCATAGCAAGACTTGTTACCTCACAGCCTCGTGGAAGCTCTGGTAACTGGTTTAAAATAGGCGCATCTAATAATACAGATTCTTTTATTAAATTTGTTTCCTCTTTTATGGATATGAGGGCTTTTCGAGTATTCTGTGTGGCAAACTCCTTCGCATAAACAATTGCTTGATAGCCGTCTCTATTTATAAGTAGAAAACTAATTGCAATCATGGCGAATATCGTAAATAAATAGAGACTTTTGACAAAGATGCTTAGTTTATTTCTTACTAATAAATATAATAAGAAAAATAAAGTAATCAATGAAATTACTATTATTGTATTTGATTCCATTTAAATATCACCTAATCAATTTCTTTATTAAATTATATCGGCTTGAAAAAAAGTTCTTTTAGAAAATATATAAATTGTCACTAAATTTCCTTTCTTTAAGTTAATATGGGAACTTTCTAAAAAAATGGTAACCATTTTTGCGTTCCTTTTCCCTATTTTTCGACAAATGAAACCATTTTAGTATACCATTTTTTTTGAATAATGATGAGGTTTGTATTATAAAGGTACATTTCTAAGTAATTTGCTATAATTAAAGTAACTTTGGCTCATAATAAAAAAGCTGATCTTCGTTTATTCGCATTTATTATAATGATTATATTACAAAGCAAATTTTTATTTTTTCTCAATAATTTGCTGGTTTGTTAAAGTTGGATAAAGCTAATTTAGATTTTTTACATGGGATGGAGGAGCTTTTATGTGGAAATGGGAAGCTGAGGGAAACGCGAAAGCGGTCATTGTTATTGTTCATGGAGCAATGGAGCACCATGGTAGATATGGCTGGCTTATCGAAATGTTTCGGTTAGCTGGTTTTCATGTTGTAATGGGAGATCTTCCTGGACAGGGAATGACAACTAGATCTGATCGAGGACATATTGATTCATTTGATGAATATACAATAGAAATTAAAGACTGGATTCAAGCTGCCTATCAATTTGATCTGCCTATTTTTTTATTAGGGCATAGTATGGGTGGCCTTGCTTCTATCAGACTTCTCCAACAGGAGAAATTAAAGATAGCAGGCTTGATTTTATCTTCACCATGCTTAGGGCTGATTAATTACCCCTCCAAGCTGATGAGTTTAGTATCACTTCTCTTGAATAAAGTGGCCCCAAAGCTAAGGGTTAATTCCGGTTTAACGATTGATATGGCAACTCGTAATGCAGAAGTAAGAGAAATTGATTCAAATGATACCTTATATATAACAAAAGTTTCTATCAGATGGTACCGAGAATTGATTAATGCAACAAAGAAAGCCTTTGAAGACATAGCCAATACGCAAGACTTGCCCCTTTTGCTTATGCAAGGCGGCGGCGATTTAGTTGTAGATAAAAAAATGGTAAAAACCTGGTTCAATATGATACCATTATCTGAAAAGAGATATAAAGAATGGCCAGAGTTTTATCATGAAATTTTTAATGAGCCAGAAAGAGATGAAGTTTTTGAATACACGAAGGATTTTATTAATAGTCAATTGAAAGCAATTGGTTATATTGTATAAGCGAGGTTTTTTATATGTCAGTTCCAAAGATGCCATTAACATTAATGTCAAAAGTTTACTTAAAGGTTTTTCCAGTTGTCCATCAGGAATTAAGTTATTGGACGCAAAGGGCAGGGAGTATTCCTAATTTAGAATTAAGAAAACAAGCATTAGCAAGTATTGAGAATAAAACATTTCATTGTGAAGGTGGCTCCATCATGGCTCTAATTGCCATGAGTAAGTACAAAGAAGTGATTAAATTTATTGTAGCCTACCAAACGATAAGTGATTATTTAGATAATCTTTGTGATCGAAGCACTTCGCTTGACCCGAAAGATTTTTCTGCTTTACATGAATCAATGGAACACGCTTTAACAGTTGGAGCTAAACCAAGTAATTATTATCGTTATCGAGAGGATCAAGATGATGGAGGCTATTTATATGATTTAGCTAAGACATGCAGAGATACGCTGTCAAAGCTGCAGAATTACGGAAGCATTAAGGAACAGCTTTTAGAATTATGCCGCTACTACTGTGATTTACAGATACATAAACATGTGATAATGGAAGAACGGATTCCTCGACTGAAATTTTGGTTTGAAAAAAATAAAAATCATGTCCCTAAAATGGAGTGGTATGAATTTTCTGCTTGCTCTGGCTCGACTTTAGGAATTTTTTGCTTAGTCTCTTATGCATTTCGTGATGATTTTGATGATTCTTATCCGGCGCTAATTCGAGATGGATATTTTCCTTATATTCAAGGACTGCATATCTTACTGGACTATTTTATCGATCAAGAAGAGGATAAAATAGGTGGCGACTTAAACTTTTGTTTCTATTATAAAAATGAAGAGGAATTATTTAATCGTCTAAAGCATTTTGTAACAGAAGCCGATCGCCATACTAATAAACTCCCTCATCAAAAATTTCATAAACTGATTAACAGAGGTTTATTAGGCGTCTATTTATCTGATGAGAAGGTAAATAAGCAACGAAATATCCGCAAACTTGCTAAAAACATGATAAGGACATCTGGTCCAATCGGTTATTTTTTCTATCTGAACGGAAGAGCCTATAGAAAGTTTCAAAAAGTAATACCGATTGGAGCATTGAGAGCATTGAGCAAATAAAAATAGACAAACTCCCTGGAAGTGGAGTTTGTCTATTTTACTCTATTGAGCTATGGGCACTTGTTATCCGCAGGAGAAAAACGTCCATAGCTCCATTCCATTTCATTTCGTTTTTAAAGGTATCCTTTGGTAGGAAGTTATAAATATTAATACTACTTTTTCTCAATCGCGATAATAAAAGGAGGATTATTAATGCCGTTTATAAACTGATAACGAAGCACATGAGCTTCCTGTTGATTTATATTTTCAACATAGGTAATAAGTTTGTCCCGTTCAATAGCTCCCTCTGGATGACCATGATAAATCACTAATACAATAATTCCTTCTTTAGACAGGATTTGAAGTAGCTGTTCGATTGCGGCAATAGTTGTTTCAGCCTTTGTGACAATCGACTTGTCCCCACCAGGTAAGTAGCCTAGATTAAAAACAGCTCCTGTGACTTTTCCGTGGTACTGAGAAGGAATCACATTCATTATATGCTCATGTCCGCACAAATGAAGAGAAGCAGCTTCTTGCAATGCTTGATTAATTAGCTTGTCCTTTGTCGCCAGTAAAGCAGCTTCCTGAATATCAAAGCTGAATACCTTTCCTTTTTTTCCAACAAGATTGGCTAAAAAAACGGTATCATGACCATTTCCCATTGTAGCATCGATTGCAATATCTCCGGCCGATATTGCTTTTTCCAATAATTGATGAGCAAATGGAATGACTCTGTCTAACTTCATTGTGTCACCTTCTTATTTGCCTGATAAAATTTACCTTGCCAGCTATTGCGGCTTTTTAATTCTGCATCAATTTTGTTTAACACTTCCCACTTATTTACACTCCACATTGGTCCAACCATTAATTCAATTGGTCCATCTCCAGTAATTCGGTGAATAATCATTTCTGGTGGTAATATTTCTAATTGATCGCAAACCAATGATATATATTGATCAAATGTTAAAAATTCCAGGAGGCCCTTTTCATATTGCTTGACCATCGGAGTTCCCTTTAATAAATGAAGCAAATGGATTTTAATTCCTTGTACATCTAGCTCGCTAACGCTTTTGGCTGTTTCCATCATCATTTCGTTCGTTTCCATTGGTAAACCATTAATAATATGGGAGCAAATACGAATATTATGCTTTCTCAGCTTATTAACGCCTTCCACATATGTTTGAAAATCATGAGCCCGATTAATAAGGTTTGCGGTTTTTTCATGAACGGTCTGAAGACCTAGTTCTACCCATAAATAAGTACGTTCATTTAGTTCTGCTAAATACTCGACAACATCATCTGGTAAACAATCTGGGCGTGTTGCGATAGAAAGACCAACGACATTTTCCTGCTTAAGCACCACTTCATATTTTTCTCGAAGTACATCAACAGGAGCATGAGTATTGGTGTACGCTTGAAAATAGGCCATATACTTTCCGTCTTTCCATTTCGTATGCATCTTGTTTTTTATATCATGGAATTGCTTTTCAAGGCTATCCACACGATTGCCAGCAAAATCGCCAGAACCAGCTGCACTGCAAAAGGTGCATCCACCATGAGCTACCGTGCCATCTCTATTCGGACAATCAAAGCCGCCATCTAGGGCGATTTTGAAAACTTTGTGACCGAATTCATTTCGAAGATGATAATTCCATGTATGATATCTCTTATTATCAGAGGCAAATGGGAATGGGTTATTCTGATTCATATCAGTGTAACCTCCTAAGTAATTTTAATTCTTTTTTTTGTCATTTCCACCTAAGCATTTTAACATGACTCAGTACTTTATCCAACAGAATTTCTTCATCAGTTAAGAAAAGGAAGTAATAGGAGAGGGACATTAGACAGATACTACTTGTGAAGCAATCTGCTTCTAATTGAAAAGATTGTTGGGAGGTTATTTTTTGGCTACTCGTGATTCCATGAGCGACTTACTACAAAGATGTAATGATGTAATCAATTTTGCAGAGCAGCAATATGAAGCAGCAAGACGTCAGGAACATTTTAATGATACGGAATATACGGATGCACAAATGCAATTAGAGAATATTTACAATGATTTGCACACGATGGATCGCAGTGCAAACCAGCAGCAAAGAGAAGAACTGCATCGCATGCGATTATTGATAGAGCAAATGCAAAATCAAATGACATTAAGATTGCATTAAGGGGGAATTAAAATGGATAAACGTTCGAAGAAAAATAATCCAGAACAAAAAACACGTAATGGGATAAATAATCAGGATGTAGAGCTGGGGAAAGATGTTGATCTAATAAAAGCAGCCAAAAAGAAATATGAGAATTCTGGAGGCCAGCCTGCTAAATCCAAATCAAGACAAGAATAATTTATTAATAAAAAATGTCCCAACGGCATGAAGACTGTTGGGACATTTATATCAATTTGTTTTAGGCGTTAACTTAGAAGCTTCTTTTGTTGGATAATCATAGAAAAAGGCTGTAAACAAGCTAATTACAAGCAGTACGACTAATATAGGCACAAGCAAAGTCATACCACTGCTGTCTACAAGCATGCCCCCGACAAGTGGACCAATCATTCTGCCACCAGTTGCTGTACTGTTTACGATTCCTTGGAAAAATCCTTCCTTCCCTTTAGGAGCCAGCTTATCAGCAATGGTCGGAACTGCTGGCCAAATAAGCATTTCTCCGATTGTTAAGATAATCATCGCCGCAAGAAAACCAGTAAAGAATTCCGCTTTTCCTACAATAAGGAAGGAAACAATAAAAATGCCGATTCCAATAAGCATTTGTTTCTTTATAGATGTACAAACTTTTTTGGTGAAAAAAGAAATCAGCGGTTGGCCGAATACAATAAGACCACCATTAACAGCCCATAATAAACTATATTGTGTTAAAGGAATACCTAACTCCTGTGTATGGGTAGAAATGGTAGCTTGCCATTGGACATAGCATATCCAGCACAATAAATAACCCAATCCTAAAATTCCGAGAGAATACATAGCAGGACTGCCTTTTAACAAATGTTTTCCCTTTCTTTTAGAAACAGTACCATTTGTAGAGGGAAGAACATCTGCTTTTACTTGAATGTTTTTATAACTAAAGAAGGCAATAAGGAAAAATACCCCATACATTAGGGTGTTTGACAAGAAGATTAATTGGAACGAATAAGAAGCGATAAAGCCGCCAATTGCTGATCCTAGTGCCACGCCAACGTTTTGCGCAACATAAATACTATTAAAAGCTTTTCTTCCTCCCTCTGGCCAAACATTCCCTGCCATTGCGTACATGCTAGGATATATAATACCTGATCCAAACCCAGATAACGTAAAGAATGTACAATAAGCTTCCCAATTGTGGAACAGAGTCAATCCTAGTAAAGAAAAGGCGGTTAAAGAGATTCCTAATAAGATGGATGGATATCCCCCTAATTTATCGTAAAGAATGCCTCCGATTAAATTACCGATAACACTTGCTCCTGAATTAAGCATAAGAATAAAACCTGCAACCGTAAGTGTTTTTCCTAAATGCTCATGAATGTATATACTATTTAAAGGCCAAAGTAAGGAAGATCCTGTAACGTTAACAGCCATTCCAATAACTAAAAGCCATAGAGAACGAGGCATAATAATGCTCCTTTTCAACTTTATTCTTAAATACCAAAATAAGTGTAGTTGCTTTTTAACAAACCTGCAATAGAATAGTGCCCATTTTTATATAGGCGGAATTTTCTGATAGAAAAGTGCGAGGAAAAGAGTTTTTGAAGAGTAAATTAAGAAGAAAAGTCAATTACAATAATTTTAATATTTAATTTGTTTGAAAAATAAGTATTTTTCTAATAAAGTAGTAATAACCCCAAAATTAAGCATGGAGAGAGGATAAAATAAATGACGAAAATATGTTTAATAAGGCATGGAGAAACAGATTGGAATGCACTGGGAAGGATTCAAGGAAAAACAGATATCCCTTTAAATGAAAATGGCAAGAAGCAGGCAGAACAATGCCGTGACTATTTAAAGCATTCAGAGTGGGATGTCATTGTTACAAGTCCTCTAAAAAGAGCAAAGCAAACGGCGTTGATTATAAATGAAGCTTTGCAACTAGAAGTAGTAGAAATGGATGAATTCATGGAGCGTAGTTTTGGCGATGCGGAAGGAAAAACAAGAGAGGAACGAGCGATTCTTTATCCAGATCACCAATATCCAAACCAGGAGTCGAGAGAAGCTCTCGTAAAAAGACTAACGGACGGCCTCGAAAAAGTTATTTGCCGGTTTCCAGACGAAAAAGTATTGTTAGTTGCTCACGGTGCAGTTATCCATACATTATTAACCATAGTGTCAGAAGATTCGCTCAAAATAGAAAAATATTTATCAAATGCTTGTATTAGCAATATTCAGTATAAAGAGAAGCGTTGGGAAGTGAAAGATTACAACTTGGTTGATCATTTAGTGGAGATACCTGAATAATGATTGGAAGGGGCAGTGATCAATGAGCGATTTTGGTGCATATATCGATAAAAATATTTCATTGAAACCAATAAAACGAGGAAATTTGGATGGGTTGACTTTCGCTGTAAAGGATGTTTTTACAATTAAGGACTATCTTTCCTCTGCAGGAAATCCAGATTGGCTTTCTAGTCATCCCCCTGCTAAAGAAACAGCACCTGTGATAACTAGCTTGCTGAATAATGGTGCCCGGCTGCAGGGTACAACGATCACAGATGAATTGATGTATAGTTTAAATGGAGAGAATTTTCATTACGGAACTCCAGTCAATCCTAAGTCTCCTAATAGAATTCCAGGTGGTTCCTCCAGTGGTTCAGCTGTTACGGTTGCTGCTAAGCAGACGGATTTTTCCTTAGGGACAGATACAGGAGGATCGATAAGAATTCCATCTTCTTATTGTGGGATATATGGAATCCGCCCCTCCCATGGAGTAGTGAATATAGAAGGAGTCATCCCTCTTGCCAAAAGCTTTGATACCGTTGGATGGATGGCAAATGACGCAGAAATTCTAAATGAAGTTGGAAAAGTACTTTTACCTGTCCAAAGAGACGGCTCTTTTACGAGATTTATCATGGGAAGTGATGCATGGGCATTGGCCGACCAAGAAGTACATAAAGCTTTTGCTCCTTTATTGGAGAAATTAGAACAGTCGGTACCTAATTACGTAACAACGGTTATAGCAGAAGAAGGACTACATGAGTGGTCTGAAGTCTTTAGAATGCTGCAGGGCAGAGAAATTTGGCAAGAGCATGGAGAATGGATTCAAAAAGCAAAGCCTACGTTTGGTCCGGGAATAGCAGAAAGATTTAAGTGGGCTAGTACTATAAAAGACGAAGATTTAGCACCATATCATCAGTTGAGACGTAAAATTCAGCAAAGAATGGAAGAACTGCTTAAAGATGATGCAGTTTTGATCATTCCTACAGCTCCAGGAATCGCACCTCTTTTAAATCTACCTGTTTATGAATTAGAAGAAAGAAGAAAGCAAACCTTTCAGTTATGCTGTATAGCAGGATTAACAGGTTTCCCCCAAGTGAACATACCATTAACTACAAGCAATGGAGTACCAGTAGGTCTTTCTTTTATAGCTGGTAGAAACCAAGATAGAAATTTACTTCAATTAGTAGCTGAGTGGGTAAAGAAATGGTAATGATATAACCTTAAAGGAAATATAGGCATATTATAAAAGAAGTAGTGAACCTAGTTTTTACAAGAGCGTACTAAGTACCGTATGTAAATGAATAAATACAAAAAGGAAGACCTTTTTTCTTGTAGAATTAAGTTGTTCCACACACAAATTCAAAGTAAGAGGGTCTTTCCTATGAACCAGTTAACAACAGCTTTTGTCGATGGTCTAGTAAAAAAAACAAGAGATTACCGAACAATTTCGTTTATACGGTGAATAAGCAGTCCATGCGCTGCTTGCAGCCGAATTAACAGAAGAAAACACAAAAATTATATCTATTACGCACTTTACACGTTCTCCCATTACAAAGAAAGTAGATGATGTTTTATTAACAGGAACGAGAGAAAGTGTACTTCGAGGCGGTTCCTTGTCGACAAAGTTTACCCAATTATTGTCATTGATATGTTATGCTTGAGGGTGAGAATCGGTTAAAAGAAAAAGCATTGAAATATAGAGAAGCGACTGCAAAAGCAGTGGCTGACAAAGCATACTAGTATATTCACGAGAGGAGTAATTTGATGATTGAGAAACTAAAGGGAGGATTAATCGTTTCTTGCCAGGCATTGGATTCTGAGCCATTACATGGTTCAGAATTTATGGCAGCAATGGCGCTTGCTGCAAAAATAGGGGGAGCTGTAGGAATCAGAGCAAACGGTTACTCGGATATCAAAAGAATTAAAGAGAAAGTAGATTTACCTATTATAGGGATTCTAAAAAAACATTATCCAGGCTATGATGCATTTATTACCACAACTAAGGCAGATGCACAGCTTGTGGCTGATGCGGGCGCCGACATTATTGCGATAGATGCAACCGACCGTTCAAGGGCAGAAGATTTACAGGAATTAATTGATTTTATAAAGGATAACCTTAACAAAAAAGTGATGGCGGATGTTTCCACGCTAGAGGAAGGTATACGTGCAGAGACTATGGGTTGCGATTTCGTTGGTACTACCCTAGCTGGATATACAGTGAAAACGCAACATTTGAAAAATGGTCCAGCCTTTGAATTATTAGAGAATCTTGTTAAAGCAGTAAACGTTCCTATCATAGCTGAGGGGAGAATTGAAACGCCAGAAGATGCCAGAAAGGCATTAGAGCTTGGTGCTTTTTTTGTTGTAGTAGGTGGAGCGATTACACGTCCTCAGGAAATAACTAAACGATTTGTAAAGGGTATGAACAGCTAAAATACATAAGGTGTCTTGTCGAGATTTAAGATAGACAATCAATTATAAAAGGAGCTGATTCAAATGAAAAGAATTCCACTTAGTATGGTGATAAAAGATTTGTCGCATATTCCGCAATACCCGCTTCCAGCTGAATTTCGAATTAGGTTATTTGAAAAAGGTGACGAACATCATTGGGCGTTTGTGGAGGCGAGTGTAGATGAATTTGAAAGCAAAGAAGCTGCTCTAGCGCATTTTTATAAAGAATTTGGACCATATATTGATGAAATGACAAATAGATGCTTGTTCATCGAGAATAAAAAGGGAGAAGTGATTGGAACAACAACGGCATGGTATGGTGACTTAAAAGGAGATGGAGAAATAACAGGAAGAATTCATTGGGTAGGAATTGTCCCTGCATATCAAGGACAGAAACTCTCCAAACCTTTACTAAGCGAGGCGATGAATATCTTGGCTAAATATCACTCAAAAGCCTACCTTACATCGCAAACAACAAGTTACCAAGCAGTTAATATGTACTTAAACTATGGGTTTAAACCGTTTATCAAAGCTCCAAGCTGTCATGAAGCTTGGTCCTTATTAGAGGATACTTTAGACCGAAAAATATTAAAGTGAGCCAATTTTAAAATTTAAGTAACTACTTGAATCTGAATAATCCTTTTTTGGAGAATTTAACGGTTGCTTTCCACTGAAAGTGCTCAAGTAGTCTTTAATTGTAAACTAAACTATTGAAACAGGTACGGAGTTAGCTGCAATAAGAATAATATATGTGATTAAATTGTGTAGGCATTGGAAATAATGAAAACAAGCTGAGAGTTAGATGGGTACCTATCATGCTGAAGTTTATGCGTTGCTTCCTCAAGCAGAATTAGTTGCTTTGTGTGAATACAATGACAAAAGAAGAGCTGAGGCTATAGAAATAAAGTATATAAAGAGGATCTATAAGTACGTCTATAAAAAATTGTTCATGTAGTTTTAGTCATTGATGTGATGTCAAGAAGATGGGTTTAAAATGAAAATGGCAAAATTCTAATGAATGTTTGACTATTATTAAGTTACAAAACGAATAATTTAATTTCTCTTATTAATATTTACTTAATCTGAAAACTACTTGCAACATACATTAAAATACAATACAATAAAAAACATATATAAGTAATCAACACGGATAAGGAATAGTAAAGATGCCCTTTTGAAAGAAGAGAACTGACGGATGGTGCAAGTCAGTCAAAAACATCTTGAACTCACCTTTGAGTTGCAAGTGTGAACTTTTAGTAATGCTTGCCGTACACCTGCGTTAAAGGATAATGAAGCGAGTGATTTATTCACTAATTGTGGGTGGTACCGCGGGAGATTATACATAATGCCTCTCGTCCCTATTTGGGATGAGCGGCTTTTTATTTTGGTCAAAACAACTTTATGGGAGGATTTAAGATGAGTTTTAATCATCAGAAAATAGAACAGAAATGGCAAAAGTTTTGGGAAGAAAACAAGACTTTTAAAACAAGTGAAGAAAAAAGCAAGAAAAAGTTTTATGCTTTAGACATGTTTCCATACCCATCTGGAGCAGGGCTGCATGTTGGGCATCCAGAAGGCTATACAGCAACAGATATTCTCTCTCGTATGAAAAGGATGCAGGATTTTAATGTTCTTCATCCAATGGGGTGGGATGCATTTGGTTTACCTGCAGAACAATATGCGCTGGATACGGGTAACCATCCAGCTGAATTTACACAAAAAAACATCGACACATTCCGACGTCAAATTAAATCATTAGGCTTTTCCTATGATTGGGATCGCGAAATTAACACAACAGATCCAGAATATTATAAGTGGACACAATGGATTTTTCTCAAATTGTATGAAATGGGCTTAGCTTATGTTGATGAAGTAGCAGTAAATTGGTGTCCAGCATTAGGAACGGTTTTAGCTAATGAAGAAGTTATTGATGGTAAGAGTGAACGTGGTGGACATCCAGTTGAAAGACGTCCGATGCGTCAATGGGTATTAAAAATAACAGCATATGCTGATCGTTTGTTAGAAGATTTAGATGAAGTAGATTGGCCAGAAAGTATTAAAGAAATGCAAAGAAATTGGATTGGCCGTTCAGAAGGAGCAGAAGTTACCTTCCAAATTGACAATCATGATGAGACATTCACTGTCTTTACAACAAGACCGGATACATTATTTGGTGCAACTTATGCTGTGCTTGCTCCTGAACATGCTTTAGTAGAGAAAATTACAACTTCAGAGCAAAAGGCAGCTGTAGAAGCTTACTTAGAAAAGGTTAAAAGTAAGAGTGATTTAGAAAGAACGGACTTAGCGAAAGAGAAGACGGGTGTATTTACTGGTGCTTACGCGATCAATCCAGCAAATGGCGAAAAAATGCCAATCTGGATCGCTGATTATGTCCTTGTCAGCTACGGTACAGGAAGTATTATGGCTGTACCTGCACATGATGAAAGAGACTATGAATTTGCTAAAACATTTGGTTTACCAATTAAAGAAGTGGTAGCTGGAGGAAATGTAGAAACAGAGGCCTATACTGGTGATGGGGAACATGTAAATTCTGATTTTCTAAATGGTTTAAATAAAGAAGAAGCTATTGTCAAAATGATTACTTGGTTAGAAGGGAAAGAAATAGGAACGAAGAAAATCACTTACAGACTTCGTGATTGGCTATTTAGCCGCCAGCGCTATTGGGGCGAGCCAATTCCTATTATCCATTGGGAAGATGGCACAATGACAGGTGTTCCAGAAGAGGAATTACCTTTGACACTTCCAGAAACATCTGAAATTAGGCCATCTGGAACAGGTGAATCTCCGTTAGCAAATATTTCAGAATGGGTAAACGTTGTAGATCCTGTTACTGGAAAAAAAGGCAGACGTGAAACAAATACCATGCCGCAATGGGCTGGAAGCAGCTGGTATTACTTGCGTTATATTGATCCAAAAAATAACGAGCAGATTGCTGATCCTGAAAAAATTAAAGAATGGCTTCCAGTCGATATGTATATCGGTGGAGTAGAACACGCTGTCTTGCATCTTCTATATGCACGCTTCTGGCATAAAGTACTTTATGATTTAGGTGTTGTTCCTACGAAAGAACCATTCCAAAAATTATACAACCAAGGAATGATCCTCGGTGAAAATAATGAAAAAATGAGTAAATCAAAAGGAAATGTCGTAAATCCAGATGAAATTGTAGCTAGTCATGGTGCAGATACACTTCGTCTGTATGAAATGTTTATGGGACCATTAGATGCTGCAATTGCATGGTCAACAAATGGACTTGATGGTTCAAGAAGATTCCTAGATCGAATTTGGCGATTGTTAGTGGATGATAATGGAGAGCTTACTTCTAAAGTTCAAGATATAGAGGAAATGAAGGCGCTAGATAAAATTTATCATCAAACAGTGAAAAAGGTAACAGAGGATTTTGAAGCACTTCGCTTCAATACGGCCATTTCGCAAATGATGGTGTTTATCAATGAATGTTATAAAGCAGATCGTATTCCGAAGAAATATGTGGAAGGATTCGTGAAATTGCTTTCTCCAATTTGCCCACATATTACAGAAGAGCTATGGCAGATCATTACTGGTTCTAACCAATCCATTGCCTATGAAGCATGGCCAGCATATGATGAGGCAAAATTGGTTGATGATGAAGTCGAAATTGTCATTCAAATTAACGGTAAAGTGAAAGCGAAACTAATGGTTCCGGCGGATGCTAATAAAGATGCTCTAGAGCAGATTGCTATGGAGGATAGCCAAGTTAAAGAGCAAATTGATGGCAAGCAAGTACGTAAAGTTATTGCTGTTCCTGGTAAATTAGTTAATATCGTTGCAAATTAAAAGGGAAGAGGCTGTCTTTTTTGACAGCCTCCTCTTTCTGTCAATTAGGCAGACTAATTGCATAACATAGTCATATAATCTATATTACAATGAGAGAAACTATATACACAGTATAAAAGGTGATAATGGAGGAAATAAAATGGATACGATAAAAACAATTACTACTGAGGAATTAGAGGAAAAGCTGACTAATGAAGAAAAGCTAGAATTAGTTGAT
Organism: Niallia sp. FSL M8-0099; assembly: GCF_038006945.1. Taxonomy (NCBI): domain Bacteria; kingdom Bacillati; phylum Bacillota; class Bacilli; order Caryophanales; family Bacillaceae; genus Niallia; species Niallia sp. FSL M8-0099. The sequence continues at coordinate 212,811 of NZ_JBBOWF010000002.1, read as the reverse complement.
GTTCGGGAAGACGAAGAAGTAGCAGAAGGAATTATTCCTGGAGCAAAACACATTCCGATGAATAGCATCCCTGAAAATTTAGATTACTTTTCAAAAGATAAAGAATATATCATGATTTGCCGCTCAGGCAGACGAAGCGAAAATGTATGTTACTATTTGCAAGACCAAGGCTACAAAGTGGTAAATATGGAAGGCGGCATGCTAAATTGGCATGGCAAAACAATTTAAAGGCTGATAAGCTTAATATAAGCGAAAGAGCTCAAAGATAAGGTATTATTTACCTTCATTCTTTGAGCTTTTTTATATGGACTTCGTTTATACATAAAACTTAAATGAAAGCTAAAAGTGTCTACACTATGAAAGTATAAGAATAGTTTTTTAAGAAATTAAAAGAAAGTTAAAAGTTTTCGTGAAATTGATTGAATAGTAAGAATTTTGTCTATCCTTTAATTATAATCTACAAAATAATAGGGAGAGGAAGAAAAGATGATTAAAGTAAAATTATTTGATCAAGAGCACGAGAAGGATCTAGAATTACAGATGAATAAATTTTTACAGAAAATAGATGAGAAGAAATTAATCGATATCAAATACAATGTCGCGGCCATGCAAGAGGATGAGGAGGATCAAATCTATTGTTTCTCCTCCATGATTATTTACAGAACTTAAAAAAGAGAAAAATAAAAAGCAGAGTGACTTTATGGAAAGCACCTCTGCTTATTTTTTACTCGCTTTTAGCAACTGAAGCAGCATTGACACCTGCCAGCCTTCCCGTTACAAAAGCTGATGTAATATTATAACCTCCAGTATATCCGTGAATATCTAATATTTCACCACAGAAGAATAATCCTTCCGTCATTTTCGATTCCATTGTCTTAGGTGCAATTTCCTTAATAGATACACCACCGCCAGTGACAAAAGCTTTTTCTATCGGTAACGTTCCGTTTACATCAAAGGTGAAAGCTTTACATAGACCAACAAATACTCTTATTTTATCTTGAGAAATAGTCGCACATGGAGCAGCTGGATCGATATTTGCTAGCTCCAGCAAATATAATAAATAGCGCTCTATCAATAGACCTTTTAACGTATTTTTAATTGCTTTCTTTGGTTCAGTTTTTAGTAATTTCATTGTATCTTGTAAAAGCTTTTCTTCTTTTTTATCTGGAAATGAATCAATGGAAACTTTCACTTCCTCTAAATTCCATTTTTTCTTTGCCTTCACGACAAATTGGCTGCAGCGTAATACAGCTGGGCCGCTAATGCCAAAGTGGGTGAAAATCATATCCATTTGATGGGTAATAATAGGCTTGCCTTTTGGGTTAAGCACACTTAATGCTACATCTCTTAGCGAAACCCCTTGTAAGGTTTTATTTTGAATAAATGCTTCTTTCGAAGTGATAGGTACTTCTGTTGGAAATAAATCCGTTATTGTATGCCCTGCTTTTTTAGCCCATGCATAACCATCCCCTGTAGAACCAGTATGTGGAACAGATTTACCACCAACTGCAATGATTAGTGACTTACAGGTTTTAGTTTCACCATTTTGTAGAATCACCGTTTTTGTTTTATTTTCATGATAGTTAACTGTCTTAACTGGGGAATTTGTCTGAATGGTTACCCCTAATCTATCTAGTTCGCTTAATAAGGCATCTACGACTGATTGTGCTTTGTTAGAGACAGGAAACATTCTTCCATGATCTTCTTCCTTTAAAGCAATTCCCAGGTTTTCGAAAAAAGCGATAATATCTTCATTGTTAAATTCAGAAAATCCACTGTAGAGAAAACGACCATTTCCGGGAATATGTTTTATAATTTCCTCTATTGGAAGCCGGTTGGTCACGTTACAACGGCCTCCTCCTGAAATTGCTAATTTTCTGCCAAGCTTATTTCCCTTATCGATTAGTAATACTTTCGCCTTTTGTTCCGCCGCTCCAATTGCAGCCATTAATCCTGATGGTCCTCCGCCAATCACGATTACATCATATTGCATATTACATCCTACTTTCTTGAAGAAGTATCGTTTTTTTTGCTATTATTTTAGTTTGTATCTATCTTTTAAAGGAATATGTCAGTGACTCATTTATTTAAAAAAGAGGTTATTTCCTTTTATTGTGAGCCATATCAGCATCATGCTTTTTATTAAAAGTAGCGTTTCTTTTTAAGAAAGGGTACACTACTAATAGTGTGTTAGAAAATGTTCATATTTACTTTTAGTCGAATATATTTTATTGCCTATTTTCATGGTAAAATACTTATTTGTGTAACGTTTTAAGAGAGCTTCGTTTAAGGAAGGGATTTTATGTCATCAAAATTGCTTAAAGGCACATTTATTTTAACACTTGGGACTATCATATCCAAAGCGTTAGGTTTATTTTATGTTATACCATTCAATATGATTGTCGGAAAACAAGGGACAGTGCTATATCAATATTCTTATGTAGCTTATACTATTGTAATAAGTATTGCAACAGCTGGTATTCCATTGGCTGTAAGTAAATTTATTTCGAAATATAATGCAATGGGAGAATATAAAGTTGGAAGAAGATTATTTAAGTCAGGATTAATGATCATGCTGGCAAGTGGGGTTCTGTCTTTTTTAGCTTTATATGCAGCAGCTCCCTTTCTAGCCGGGCTTATTATATCAGACGATGACTTGACCTCAACCGTAGGGCAGGTTACAACAGTTATCCGCGCAGTTAGCTTTGCGTTGATTGTCGTTCCATTTATGAGTTTAATCAGAGGCTTTTTTCAGGGACATGATGCAATGGCACCTTCAGCTGTCTCGACAGTAATCGAGCAGATTGTTCGGATTGTTTTCTTACTTGGCGGGTCAGCTATTGTTCTGTTTTTATTAAAAGGAAAGTTGATTACAGCAGTAAGTATTTCCGTTTTTGCTGCGTTTGTTGGAGCAATAGGGGGACTTGCTGTGCTGTTATTGTATTGGAGAAAAAGTAAAGACGAGTATGATAATCTTTTATTATATGATAAAGGCATGCAGACAGATATTCGTCTGCGCTCTATGTATAAAGAAATTCTTTTGTCTGCTGCTCCGTTTGTTTTCGTGGGAGTTGCGAATCCTTTATTTCAGGCAATCGATACCGTCACTTTTAACCGTGCGATGAGTAGTATTGGGCTAAGTTCAATTTCTGAAACAGCCTTAAATATTTTTAATTACCAAACCCATAAAATCATTATTATTCCTGTATCGCTTGCAACTGGTTTTTCAATGGCATTAATTCCAATGATTACAAGAGCCTTTATAAAAGAGGATCATACCGGTCTTGCCACAAACTTAAATCAAACTTTCCAAGTCTTATTATTTATTACTTTGCCAGCATGTATTGGCCTTTCTGTTCTAGCAGAGCCGGTGTATCGGTTGTTTTATGGGACAGAAGATCTTCTAATGGGTGCAGAAGTGCTAAGATTGTATGCTCCTGTTGCCATTCTTTTTTCCCTTTATCCAGTTACCGCGTCCATCTTACAAGGGTTAAATGAGCAACGATTTACTATATTAAGTTTATTAGTAGGGATTTTAATTAAATTAAGCTTAAATATCCCGTTCATAGAAAGATGGGAAACAAATGGCGCTATCCTTGCAACTTCATTAGGGTATACAGTATCTATCTTAATTAATTTAGGAGTAATAAAAGCATATGCAAATTATTCCTATAAAATAGTTATTCGAAGAAGCATTCTCATCATTGGATTTTCGATAATGATGTATATCATAACAGATATTGTCTATTCATTACTCCGTTTATTTTTATCAACAGAGTCTGTTGTAGCTTCTTTATTAATGGTTGTAATTGTAGCTGTTTTTGGAGTCCTCATGTACGTTTATTTAGCTTACCGCTCCAAATTGGTTTATCGCATTTTTGGAGAGCAAGCTTTTAAAATAAAACAAAAACTAAGACTTCCTTTTTAATTTAGTAGAAACAATAGGAAGCAAGCTTATAAATAATAGAAAAGAGCCTTTAAAAACAGAAATAATAGATAGAGGTTGAGTTTATATGCGAATAGATAAAATGCTCGCTAATTTAGGGTATGGAAGCAGAAAAGAAGTGAAAATGCTCCTGAAAAATAAGGCAGTAAAAGTAAATGATGTAATTATTAAAGATGCAAAGCACCAAGTAGATCCTGAAAAGGACGAAGTATCGTTAAATAATGAAATAGTCGAATATAAAGAGTTTATTTACTTAATGATGAATAAGCCGCCTGGCATTATTTCTGCAACTGAAGATACAAGAGAAGAAACAGTGGTAGACATTCTGCAAATAGAGGATTCCGTTTATAATCCTTTTCCTGTAGGTAGGTTGGATAAGGATACAGAGGGATTACTTCTGCTCACAAATGATGGGAAATTAGCGCATCGTTTATTATCTCCCAAAAAACATGTTCCGAAAACGTACTTTGCTGTTATCAGAGGGGAAGTAGGCGAAGAGGATGTCGAGGCGTTTAAAAAGGGTGTTGTTTTAGATGATGGATACCTTACGAAGCCTGGTCACCTAGTAATATTAAAAGCTGGCGAAACTTCTGATATTGAACTAACGATTTCAGAAGGGAAATTTCATCAAGTGAAAAGAATGTTTGAAAGTGTTGGGAAAAAAGTTGTTTATTTAAAACGGATTTCCATGGGACCACTAGAACTGGATGAAACACTAGAGCTTGGAGAATATCGGGAGTTGACAGAAGAAGAAATAGAGCTGTTAAGAAACTATGAAGTAAAATAATTACATGGGGTTTTAATAGCTCCTATTAGCGGAATGAAAGTAAAAACCTTACTTGGATTTTAGGAAAATATCAATCCTTTCCTGAAAATCTAGTAAGGTTTTTGCTTTTTATTATACAAATTTTAATCTTAAGTTCGTTCCATTCGTTTTAGGATGTCATTTTTACTTTTTTTCTAGTTGTTGTCCATTTTCCACGACTTGGACTTTGTACCAAGTCATTATAAGCTAACACATTCAAATCTCTTTGAATCGTTCGCGGAGTAATACCAAATTCCTCCACTAGCTCTTGTGTTGTAACAGTTCCACGCTTACTAATAAACATGTAGACGGATTTGATACGGTTTAACATCCGGTTAGTTGAAGGTTTCAATAAACCACTCCCTATCCTTTTTTCAAACCTTTGGCAAATTCCAGCGACCGACAGCTTATTTGAAGAGTAAAATCTTCAAGCGTATGTAATTTTCTTTTCCACAGACAACCCCTTTTCAACTGGTTAAATAAATAGTGAAATAGTTAATAGAATGAAATTCTATATAAATATTGTACCCCTATTTACTAATATATTCTACATTATTTGCGTTAATTTACAAAATATTTGCTTATTTATGTCTTAATTTACCACCCCCTGCAGGGTTCTTTACATTCATCATATGGAATTTATGTTTATGATATGAATAAAAATGCAAAAAGTAAGTAAATAATTTTATTTCCCGATTTTTATGGTTGATAAACCAAATGGAATAAAAAATAAAACGGATAAGCTTTTTTAAATTTCCTTTATATTCATTTTAAAATCCTCAATCATTCTTCGATGGCTCCCGACCATTTTTTCTGGTAGTTCATCAAAATTGAAATATCGGAGACTGAATGCCTCTTCTTGATCATTTTTGAGCTTTCCTTCATATTCTGAAGTGCAGTAGGCAGTTGTTACAGTGTAAAATGGATCTCCATTTGCTGCCACCGCAAAATAATCTTTTCCAGAATAAACGGATAGTAATTGAAGATTCATTACTTGAAGACCCGTTTCTTCGAAAACTTCTCGTTTTGCTGTTTCTTCTGTACTTTCTCCTAATTCCATTAATCCACCGGGTAAACACCACACATGTTTAGGATGTTTTCTCTCTTGCAAAAGTACTTTCTGGTCTTTAGTGAACAGGATAACTACGGCTCCAACGAGAATAACAGGCATTTTTCCGACAAGCTTTCTTAAATCTTCTACATATCCCAATTAAATACATTCCTTCCATATGCTAGATTAAATATAGTATAGCTTTGTTTTTAATAAAAGGTATACTATACTTAATAATAATTTAGTGAAATAGGGATTTAAAGCTTTTATTTTTCATATAAAGCGTTTTATGATATGTTTTTCCTATAATATATTTATAAGCTTGCAAGGAGGCAGCTATGAGTTCAATTGATTGGTTAAATGAAGTACATAATCGTAAAGATAGTTTTATTAAGGATTTGCAAGGGCTGTTACAAATAAAGAGTGTGTTAGATGAAGAAAATGCAACAGAGGATGCACCTTTTGGAAAAGGCGTGAAAGAGGCATTAACCTATATGCTATCATTAGGTGAAAAAGATGGTTTTGTTAGTAAGAATGTAAAAAATGTTGCTGGACATTTACTTTATGGTGAGGGGGCAGAAAGCGTTGGGGTTCTTTGCCATGTAGATGTTGTTCCTGAGGGAGATGGATGGACAAGTGACCCTTACAAGGCAGAGATTCGCGATGGTAAAATATTCGCAAGAGGCGCTTTAGATGATAAAGGCCCTACAATGGCTGCTTACTATGCAATGAAAATTGTGAAGGAGCTGCACCTTCCCTTAACGAAAGAGATTCGAATGATTATTGGAACCGATGAAGAAAGTGATTGGAGATGTGTAGATACTTATTTCCAAGAAGAAAGTATGCCTACAATCGGATTTGCCCCTGATGCAGATTTTCCGATTATTTATGCGGAAAAAGGAATTTCTGATTTTGACATCGTACAAAAATACACGGAAGCATCTAGCGATTCTGGTGAAGTTAAAATTCTCCGTTTTTCATCAGGTAGAAGATATAATATGGTCCCAGACTTTGCGCAAGCTGTGTTAGAAGTCAAAGAAGGAGCGCAAACGGAGGTTATTCAACGATATCAAAATTATTTGAAACTTGAAAATATCCCTGGCCGCTATTTAGTTGATAATGGCGATTTAGTTTTAGAGTTAGAAGGAGTTTCAGCACATGGTCTAGAGCCTAATAATGGGATAAATGCTGGATTAAAGCTGGCTAATTTTCTCGTAGAGTTAGAATTGGATGAAAAAGCGGACCATTATTTTCAATTTGTAAAAAACTTCTTTGTGAATGACTCTAGAGGAAAAAAACTTGGTATCGATTATGAGGATGAGATAACAGGAGAGCTGACCCTAAATGCTGGGATTTTGGATTATCAGGCAGATCATGGTGGAAAAATAGGACAGACAGTACGTTATCCTGTCACAAATGATATGGATCAAACAAAAGAAAAATTAATAAAATTACTAGCAGAATATAATTTCAGTCTTGAAAACTTTTCGGATTCTAAACCGCATTATGTAGAAAAAGACTCTGAATTAATTCAGACACTAAGTAAGGTCTATGAAGAGCAAACTGGTGAAAAGGCGAAGCTATTATCAATTGGTGGAGGCACTTATGCCAGATCGCTAGAAAAAGGGGTTGCATTCGGACCACTCTTTCCAGGAAGAGAAGATATTGCACACAAAAAAGATGAATATATGTATATAGAAGATTTGTTGAAGGCAACTGCTATTTATGCACAAGCAATATATGAATTAGCTAAATAAAGTTTTATTAAAGGAGAAGAGAAAATGAGAATGGTGTTAATGAATGGGGAATTTATACCAAGAGAACAAGCGAAAGTAGATATTGAAGATAGAGGTTATCAGTTTGGCGATGGAATATATGAAGTAATCCGTGTGTACAATGGTAAAATGTTCATGGCAAAGGAACATCTTGAACGATTATCTGCAAGCAGTGAAAAAATAGGCATAGCTATTTCTTATTCTATCTCAGAATTAACCACTCTTTTAGAAGAATTAATTGCCAAAAACTCATTAAGCACCGGTATCATTTATATGCAATTCACAAGAGGCGTGAGCCCGCGAAATCATAGTTACCCAACAGAAGCTGTTACTCCAACGTTTGTAGCTTATACTAAGATGTTAAATAGACCACTTGATAATCTAGAGAATGGGGTGAGTACCATTACAGTAGAAGATATTAGATGGTCAAGATGTGATATAAAAAGTTTAAATTTGCTTGGTAATGTAATGGCGAAACAAAAAGCTACAGAAGCAGATTGTTATGAAAGCATCCAGTATAGAGAATTATCTGTAACAGAAGGAAGCTCTTCAAATATATGGATTGTAAATGGAGAAAAGATTCAAACACATGAAGCGAATCAATTTATATTAAATGGAATTACTAGACAAAAAATTATTCAATTATGTGGCGAAAATGGGATTGAGGTTGAAGAAAAGGCATTTTCTATCGAAGATTTAATCGATGCAGACGAAGTTTTTTTATCCAGCACAACTTCCGAAGTTACACCAATCGTTTCTGTGAATAATGTCCCCGTTAAGGAAGGAAAAGTTGGAGAAATGACAAAAAAACTCCAAAATTTATTTGTTGAAGCAATCATTAGTGAGTGTGGACAAATAAGCAATTAGCATTTGCTAAATAAAAATAAAAATGAGTTGTTTCAGTCTGGCTAATAGCCATGTCTCTGAGACAACTCATTTTTTTTAAGAAAGTAATTCAATGGAAAATAAGGTATAGTAAGATATATATTTCTAAAACATCGTACAGATACGGTTAAAATTAATCCGATAGGTTATATAATAGAATAAAGTTACTAGGAGCAAAGACAAAACAAAGACAGGCTGTTCTCCATAAAGTATATTTCTTATAAAGGATGCCAGGTCATGCATTAAGGGGCCGGAATTTAATGAATTTTATGAGGAAACAACACTCTGGAGAAAAAGGCTAAAAGGAAGATTAGATATGAAAACGACTATTCCGCATTATTTTATTGGTATTAAGCCAGATGTACAAGTTATAAATGAAATAGAAAAGATGCGAAAAGAGTTACAAATAAAATTTCCTTTTAAAAGATGGGTACATCCTTTAGATTATCATATTACACTTGCCTTTTTAGGAAGTGCCTCCGATGAACAAAGGGAAAAGTTACAAACTCTTTTAAATCAATTCCCTTTAAGTACCGATTTTCAAATACATATAGATCATTTGGGTGTTTTCGGCCAGCGACAAAGTCCGAGGATATTCTGGGCAGGGATGAAAGAAGAGCAGAAACTGGTTGAGTTAAGAAATCAGGTCTTTGCTGCAAGCAGCAAGGCTGGTTTTCAGTTAGAAACGCGGCCATTTCATCCACATATGACTTTAGCAAGAAAATGGAAGGAAGACTCCATCTTTTCAGAGCAGGAGTTAAACGAGTTTGCATTGCCTAAAAATTTAATTTCTAATATTGATAGTATTCATCTGTTTCAAACACATATGGATAAAATACCTAAATATGAGATAATAAAAAGTTACAGCTTTCATAATCACAAGCAATAGAAACATGTAATATAGGGGGGAAAAGCTTGGCGCAGTTAATCAAATTACAAGATTACGTTTCGCGATATGAGCAGAACATCGTCTTGTATCCATCACGTTTCGTTCGTTTAAAAAAGCAACAGTGGACAGGGCTAAAGAGAGCTTTTGATACAAAAGACAGAAGTCTCTTTTACATAGAGAACCCAATAGAAGACAACTGGTTAATGGAAAAACCGACTTTGCTGGAAAGAGTAAAGAAAACTATCTTAAATCGCAATAAGTTGGAAGAAACAGAAGTGGCAAAAATAAATGATAGCCAAAAAAAGGAAGAAGATGAAGAAGAACTAGACTTCGATTACGATGCCAAAAAATATAAACATCCACAATCAATCGATGAGTTAAAACAGCAATTTCTAAATCAATTATTTGAATTTCAGCTAAAATGGGCCAGTTCTACGCTCACAGAAATGTCAGAAGTAAAAAAAACACTTTATTATGATGATTTATTAAAATATTTCTTGCAAAGATTCCCAGATACATTTTTGGTTCTCTATCAACCGCTGTTCCAATTGAAGAATGCTCCGGTTGAATTGGACACCATTATAGTTACACCAACAGAAGTTTGGTGTATACATGTTCTAGAAGCGGAGAACTCAGCAGTATTTGTTGGTTCGAATGATAAATTTTGGCTTAAAAAAAAGGGGGATAAGGAGAAAAAGATTCTTAGTCCTGTCATATCTATAAACAGAACAGAGAAAATTGTAAAGGGTATTCTAGAAAAGTATGACACCACTTTACCTGTACAAAAAGTAATTCTTACTCGAAATGGCTATGTTGATTTTCCAGCACCACCATATGATTTGAAAATTATCGAAAAAAGAAACTATGAAGATTGGTTTTATAAAATGAGAAATAACCATTCGCCAATTAAAGCAATTCAATTAAAAGCAGCAGAAAGTCTTTTACATTATGGTTTGACGAATTCAAAAAGAAGGTATGAATGGGATACAGAGGAATCATAAGCAATAATGGGGAAGTTGAGAATAGATGGATGTTCATGAGAAAAGGGAGTTGAGGGATTTGTTATCGATAAGAAGGAGTTTCTTTGCCTATTTAGATGAAATGTCATTAATAACTGTTCTACTTCCCTATTCGTATTTTCATGGGGAATCAACATCATTTATATTAAGAGGGGATAAACAAGCTACTAATCTTGTGATTGAATCCAAAGAAAAAATGCAGCATTTCGTCAAGTACAAATGCCGTGCGCATGATAAGATACAAATCGGACAAAAATATGAAGTTGAAGATGGAAATAAAGGTGTGACAGATTTACAGATAGGTGCGGTTATCAGAACACCTTTATTTGATAAGCAATTTTATTATGATGGACCACTAGGTGTTCATTATGCTTCCGATCAGAGCACTTTCTATCTGTGGGCTCCCACTGCCCAACAAGTGAAATTAGTGCTGCAATCCCCAGATTCATCTAGTAAGGAAAGACGAATCGTAGAGATGGAAAGACAAGAAAAAGGCGTTTGGAAAACAACCTATTTAGCAGATTTGGAAGGTTATTATTACAGCTATCTAGTCCTTATTAACTTGGAATGGAAAGAAGCGATTGATCCATATGCTGTCGCTGTTTCTGTAAATGGGGAAACAGGAGTAATCGTTGACTTAAATAAAACCAAAAGGCAGAAACCAGTCTTGCCGCCGTTAGAACAGAGTGTAGATAGTATCATCTACGAAGCGCATATTCGCGATTTAACGATACATCCTGACAGTGGAATTCAGCAAAAGGGCAAATATGTTGGAGTGGCAGAATTAAATACGCGTACGCCCCGAAACAATCTGTCAGGACTAACCTATATTAAAAACTTAGGTGTTACCCATATAGAGTTTCTCCCAGTACATGACTTTGAAGAAATTGATGAGTTAGAGGTACTAAAAAAATATAATTGGGGCTATAACCCTTCCCATTATAATGTTCCAGAGGGCAGTTACTCAACAAACCCAATGGATCCTTATGTAAGAATTAATGAATTGAAAGAAATGATTCATGCTGTACAGGAACAAGGCATTCGTGTCATTTTGGATGTTGTGTATAATCATGTCTATAAAAAGGAAGATTCCTCTTTTGAAAAAATCGTTCCAGGTTATTACTTCCGCTATGATAAGCATGGTATGCCAGCAAATGGAACTGGAGTAGGGAATGACATTGCTTCTGAACGATCGATGGTAAGGAGATTCATTGTGGATTCCGTTCGTTTTTGGATAGAAGAGTATCAAATAGATGGATTACGGTTCGATTTGATGGGGATACTTGATTGCCAAACTATGAATGAAGTCCGGTCAATTTGTGATAATATTGATAAGAGTATCTTAATTATTGGAGAAGGCTGGGATCTTGCAACTCCTATCAACCATGATGAGAAAGCCATTATTGCTAATCAACAGTCGCTGCCTGGAATTGGCCAGTTTAATGATCAATTTAGAGATAAAATAAAGGGGAGCACCTTTGATCAATATGATCGAGGGTACGCGCTTGGAAATAAGCAATATAAAGGAGAAATTGCTGAATTATTAGCTGGAAGCGTTGGAATCTATAAAGAGGGTGGCATGTTTCTTGAACCAGGGCAATCTGTAAACTATGTGGAATCACATGATAATCATACATTATGGGATAAAATTGATATTTGTTTTCCAGAGGCATCAGATGAAGAGAAAAGAAGAAAACATCGACTGGCAACTTCTCTCGTTCTTCTAAGTCAGGGAATCCCTTTCTTGCATTCAGGACAGGAATTTTTCCGCACAAAATTTGGTGTGGAAAATAGTTATCAATCGCCTGATGAGATTAATCAGTTAGATTGGAATAGAAAAGACCAATTCTTAATGAATGTTGACTATATAAAAGGATTAATTTCCCTAAGAAAAAATAATCGTGCTTTTCGCTTACGATCTGTGCAGGAAATCCAAAAACATGTAACCATAAATCAGCAAGCAAATAACATTATCCAGTATTGTTTAGATGATTTGCAGCAACTTGGAGAATGGGAAACTATCATCGTATTGATAAATGGTAATGATTCTGCCGAGGAAGGCTTTTGTCCGGAAGATGAATGGAAGATACTTGTGGAAGACGGAATCGTATATGAAGACGACTATCCAACAATACATGGAGATAGCCTAATAGTTAACCCAAGCAGTGTAACGATACTTGCCAAATAGTATGCTATTTGGCAAGTGAGATTATCTATTGCTTGAATAGTGGGAATTTAACAAGAGATGTTCTTAATAGGAGAATCCGATATTTTTTTAATAGAAATATTTATTTTAACTGGAGATTCACTTGACTAAAAAATGAAATAAGAGATAATATTTAAATGAGAAACTTTCAATTAAAAATAAGTATTTAAGTAAAATTTAATATAAAATGATTGGAAATATTGGATACATAGTATAATTGTATGGATACTATGTCCTTTTTCTTTTTTATCTCATTAAATTTTAGGCACATATGTGCTAGTTAAAGATTGATAGCTGTACGATGAGTATAATTTACTATAATTGATGAATAGCTAATAACCATTTTTGTTTGTTCTTCCTACAAATTTAGGACAAAAAAGACTCAAACAGGAATTTCTCATCTTTTTTTTGGAGCATAATATATAGTAGGTGAACAATTTTGGAACATTTATTAGGGCAAGATTGGGAAATAACTCCTGCAGGTGGAGAAACAGGCGAAGCCTTTTTTGCACAAAATAATGGACAGAAGCTTTTTTTAAAACGAAATTCGTCTCCATTTTTAGCTGTGCTGTCAGCAGAAGGAATTGTCCCAAAACTTGTTTGGACAAAAAGATTTGAAAACGGAGATGTTTTTACTGCCCAGCAATGGCTGATTGGTAGAGAATTTGGTCATTCGGATATGACGGATGAAAGAGTAACCATGTTACTCAAAAAAATTCATACCTCTAAGCCTTTATTAGAGATGCTCAAAAGACTAGGTAAAACATCTTTTCATCCTGAAATGATTTTGTCAGTCATAAAAGCAGAAATAGACGATGAATTAAAAGATAACGAAGATATCACTCGTTATATCCAATTTTTAGAGGAGAATCTTCCATTTATCAAAACAACAGAGCATGTCGTTTGTCATTGTGATGTAAATCATAACAACTGGCTGCTTTCTGAAGACAACCAGTTGTATTTAATTGACTGGGATGGTGCAATGATTGCAGATCCAGCAATTGATTTAGGCATGTTACTTTATTGGTATATTCCAAAAGAAGATTGGAAAAATTGGTTACATACTTACGGGTATGAACTAACCGATCATTTATCCTTAAGAATGAAATGGTATGTTATTGCTCAAACGATTAATTCCATACGTTGGTATAAGAAAAAAGGCCGATATAGCGAAATGCAAAAATGGATGCAATTTTTACATGACATTGATTAATCGGCCATTTACCTTTTTAAGATAAATTGTTAATTCCATCTACCCATTGCGATAATTGGTCTTGGTGTGAATGAATATGATTGTCTAAATTGGAGGCATTGACACCTTGCTTGCTGTAAAGATGTACTTCCTCTAAAATCGGAAGGATATTTTGATCAATTTGATCATTGGTTCTTAAAGAAGTAATCAATCTCTCGATCTGCTCGCATTCCGCTACAGATCCACAGCAGTCTGTTTGTTGATTACTAAGAATATCGGCTAATAATGCTAATTGATGCTCGTGGTTTATAGGCATACTTAGAACACCCTTTCTATAGGTTCTAGTATGAAAAGAGTAAAATCATTCTTTTCAAATACCAGTTAAGGAATTCACTTATAGGTTGTGAATTCTTTTTTTCTTTATTCAAATGTTCCTAATGTAAATTTATCCTTCAAAAATAATCAATTGCCAAGAAAAGAGTATTGCATCGATGTATAATGCATGATATTGTTTGAAACGATAGTTATTAATAAGGAGTGTCCACATGCGATTAAGACATAAACCATGGGCGAAAGATAAATTAAGCGCATATCCGCAATATGTTATCCAAACCCCGGAAGATTGGAAAGGTAAATGGGATCAGGCATTTAGTCAAAAAGGGCCGATCCATATTGAGATTGGAACTGGAAAAGGTAGATTTATCACAGAAATGGCAAAAGCAAATCCTTCCATTAATTATATCGGCGTAGAACTTCAGGAAAGTGTCATAGTTTCTGCGTTAGATCGATTAATTGAAGCAGAAGTACCAAACTTGAAGTTAATGAATATAAATGCAGAAAAGCTTAAGGATTATTTTGAAAAAGGAGAAATTGCCCGAGTTTATTTGAATTTTTCAGATCCTTGGCCAAAAACAAGACACGAAAAACGGAGACTAACGTATAAAACGTTCTTGGATTCTTATCAATCAGTCCTAATTGATAAAGGAGAAGTGCATTTTAAAACAGATAACCAAGGGCTGTTTGAATACTCTCTTAAGAGTTTTTCTGAATATGGAATGCTTTTAAAATATGTAAGCCTTGATTTGCATAACAGCGATTATGAGGGCAATATCATGACTGAATATGAAGAGAAATTTTCCAATAGAGGCAATAGAATTTATCGTTGTGAAGTGCAATTTAAATAAGGGGAAAAGAGGTTGGAGAGTAAGCTTTCCAGCCGAGATATACCCAACCAATGATGCGGAATTCCAAAAACATTTCGTATCGTTGGTTGGGTTTTATATTTGTTAAAAGCCACTTATTATCGCTAAAATAAAAGTTAAGATAATTGATTAACATCAAGAATTCTGCCTGTCTCACTATCTGAAATGAATTCATATACTTCTTGGGTATCACCATTCAAGCGCGTGATACCACCTCTATAAACAGTAAGGGAAGATTCGCGCGTATGAAGTATTTCTTTCTCCATATTTATCCAAGATCCATTAATCGGTCCCTTTTCTTTAAAAGCTGTTTTAGCTAAAGATAAGACCTGGTCACCCGAAAGACTACTATTTTTAGCAATGACTTCTTTTACGATATAGCTTGCGGCTAGTCCTGCCACAACACCGCCTATGATATGTTTCCAATTCATAATAGAACTCCTTATTTTTTGTGTCGTATTTTCTTGTATTAGGCTAAGTACTTCAAACTACAAAAAAGTAGATATTGTTATTATAACTAATTTATATCATAGAAGAAATGATTAGCCGACTTCTTCCTGAAAACTGGTTCTAAGTTTTAAATTGGATAATTTCTAATTGGGTAGAGGAAAGTAGTGGTATGCAGTTAGATATTTCGGTACAATAAATATATTATTAAAATACATAGTTATTAAAGGGGTTTAACTAGAATGGAACAACAAACATTAGATATGTTCCGAACATTAACGGAACTTCCGGGAGTAGCTGGAAATGAACATCAAGTTCGAAAATTTATGAAAGAACAATTAAGTCTTTATACAAATGAAATCGTGCAAGATAACCTTGGCAGTATCTTTGGGGTAAAAAGAGGAACGGAAAATGGACCAACAGTTATGGTTGCCGGACATATGGATGAGGTTGGTTTTATGGTTACAGCAATCACGGATAACGGAATGATTCGTTTTCAGCCTATCGGTGGCTGGTGGAGTCAAGTCCTTTTAGCACAAAGAGTACAGATTATAACTAATAAAGGACCTGTTATTGGGGTAATCGGTTCGATTCCTCCACATCTATTGGACGAAGCCTTAAGAAGTAAACCAATGGATATAAAAAATATGCTGATCGATATCGGAGCGGATGATAAGGAAGATGCATTGAAAATTGGGATTAAGCCTGGTCAAATGATTGTGCCAATTTGTCCATTTACGCCAATGGCTAATGAAAAGAAAATTATGGCAAAAGCATGGGATAATCGTTATGGTTGTGGTTTAGCGATTGAATTGTTAAAGAATCTTCAAGAAGAGGAGATTCCAAATATCTTATATTCTGGGGCTACTGTGCAAGAGGAAGTAGGTCTTAGAGGAGCTAGAACTGCAGCTAATATGATTAAGCCAGATGTATTTTATGCTTTAGACGCAAGTCCTGCAAATGATGCATCAGGTGATAAAAACCAATTTGGTCAGCTTGGAAAAGGAGCATTGTTACGCATTTATGATGCAACGATGGTTATGCATAAAGGGATGAGAGAATTTATTTTAGATACAGCGGAATCTAATAATATTGCCTATCAGTACTTTATTTCACCAGGCGGAACGGATGCGGGACAGGTTCATATTTCAAATAATGGTGTACCTAGTGCTGTTATTGGCATATGCTCACGTTATATTCATACAAGTGCTTCTATTATCCACATCGATGATTATGCGGCTGCAAAAGAACTGTTAACTAAATTAGTAAAAACGACGGATCATACAACCATTGAAACACTACGTGCAAATCAATAAAAAACAAAACTATTTTATAGATAATTCATCTTAAAAAATTTAATTAAAGGTATCTCCAATACGATTGGTATATGTGAGATACCTTTTTTATAAACTGTTTGGTCATTATATTAGGAGTGAAGCAAAGTGAAAGTTTGTATTGGCACCAATAATAAAGCAAAAGTAAAAGCAGTAAAAAACTGTTTAGAAAAAGATATGACTATAGAGTTTGCTACATTTAATGTGAGCTCTGGGGTAAGCGAACAGCCATTTTCAGATGAGGAAACGATCAAAGGAGCCATTAACCGAGCGAAGGCTGCATTGCAGGAAGGAGCCGGCGAGATAGGGATTGGCTTAGAAGGAGGCGTCCACCGAACAAATGGTATTCTCTTTTTAACTAATTGGGGAGCGCTTGTTGGGAGGGATGGAACCACCTATATAGCTAGTGGAGCAAGAATTCCACTACCAAAGGAAATTGAAACAAAACTAGTTGCAGGAAGAGAACTAGGTCCGGTTATGGATGAATATGCCCAAAAGGAAAATGTTCGCTCAACAGAAGGTGCTATAGGAATATTCACAAACGGCAGAATTAATAGGACTGCTATGTTTGAACATGTTGTTGAATTGCTTCTAGGTCAACTGGAATATCAAGGAAAATAAGAGCTAGAGGAACTTTGGAAATTAGCTGAATTTAAATAGAAAAAGCTTTCCTATTAAGTGATAAAAATGTAGCAATAGGAAAGCATATTAGTAGTGAGGAACCTATAATTCTGATACTATTTATGAAAGGGTACATATTATGAAGGGGGCATTTACATTGAAACATTTACAATCAGCAGACGAATTTGCAGAGCTTAAAAATAGTCCAGAGAAACATATATTTCTTTTTTCAGCAGAATGGTGTGGAGACTGTCGATTTATCGAACCATTTATGTCAGAAGTAGAAGCGAAATTTGATCAATATACATTTATACATGTTGATCGCGATAAATTTATTGATACTTGTATAGAACTAGATGTATTTGGTATTCCAAGCTTTATCGCTTTTGAGGGCGGGAAAGAACTTGGCAGATTTGTAAGCAAGGATCGAAAAACACAGGAAGAAATTGAAAAGTTCATTGAATCTTTATAGGGAAAACAATAGGCGATAGAATGATTTATCCTATTCTCAACACAAGTAAGGATAGTCAAGGCTTATTTAGTCAGTAGAGAATTTTTTTCTTTATTTTGCTGTAATATGTAAAAATAAACGTTTATCTTATAGAAGGTTGTCTCCTATATAAAATGTAGCTTGGAAAGGGACGTAGTTCCCTGCTATATTTTAAGTGGAGATAACCTTTTTCCATTGATTACAAGAAAAACTGCCTATTAAAAAGATGATTATCGATTCATTTAGAGTATAATAAATAGGAAGAAATTGAAGAGGACGGAAGTGAAACAAGAATGAAAATGACAAGTAAAAAAATGAAGGATATGCTCATGCAGCGAATAAGTAACGAGGATCGAACTTTTACATTTGATAGTAAAAAAGATCAAGTACGTATAGAAAGTAAAGCAACGGGAAAGGGAGTTACCGTTTCCTTGCCTGAAATAATTGCAAAATGGGAAACAAAAAAAGAAAAAGCAGTCGATGAGATTGTTTATTATATTGAACATGGCTTAGGAGCAATTGAAAAAGATGAAGAAATAGAAGGAAAAGAGAAAAAAATATTTCCTGTGATTCGTTCTACTTCTTTTCCTCAACAATCAAATGAGGAAATTCCCTTTATAACAGAAGAGCATACGGCAGAAACCAGAGTATATTATGCTTTGGATATGGGGAATACCTATCGTCTTATTGATGAGAGATTGATGGAAAAAGAAAATTGGTCTTCCGCTTCGATTAAGGAAATGGCTCTTTTTAATGTAAGATCTTTATCCACAAATGTAAAAGCAGATAGTGTTGCTGGTAATGTTTTTTATTTTATAAACAGCAATGATGGCTATGATGCAAGTCGAATATTAAATGATGCCTTTTTAAAGGATATGTATGATCAGTGTGAAGGCACAATGACGGTAGCTGTTCCTCATCAAGATGTACTTATTATAGGTGATATTCGGAATGAAACAGGATACGATATCCTCGCTCAAATGACGATGAGTTTCTTTGCGAGCGGAAGAGTTCCAATTACAGCACTATCTTTCCTGTATGAGGGTGGCGAATTAGAGCCTATATTTATTTTAGGTAAAAATAAAAAAAGAGGAAAAGAATAGGGACAATGTAATCAAATCGATTTATAATTTACTTTTGAATGACATCTAATTGAAATATTTTTATACTAAAATAACAATTATGTAGATTGAAAAGCTAGAATGTTTCTATAAGTTCCCTGTTTTAACCTGAAAAAAAGAGAGACTTAATGAAAGAGGCAATTAGGATATACAAACTTTCAAAAAGTGTCTCTTTTTTAATTGCTATATATAAATGTATCTAGTTATAGAACCAGAGTTGTTGGAGCGTTGGCAATTTAAAAAAACAAAGAGGGAATTTATCTTTGTTTAACCTTCTGCTAAAGAGGGAAAGGGAGAGTTGTTAAAAAATAGTGCTCGAAATTCTGAACATAACTGTTAAAATAGTAATGAGATTGGAAAGAAAGAGTGATTACGTGTGAATTGGTTCAAAAAAGTATTTAAACAGTTTGCTAGTGAAGAAGAGGAGCTGAACCAAGTTGAAGAATCGGTTGAAGCAGAACAGCAACCGAAAATGGAGTCTACGGCATGGAAGAAAGAGATAGATTCAAAGATTATTTATCAATATCCGAAAGGGAACTTTCGCTTTCCACTAATTCCTGATGAAGAGATAGATGATAAGAAAGAGATGGATAGAAGGAAAAGAAGGGAACCTAGGCAAGCCTTCCAAGAGAATAGACGTGAAAACGATCAACCATTTAAACGACCATATGCAGAACAGACGAAAAGCGATCAGAAGGAAGAAAAAGTATCGAATACATATAGTACTAATCGTCCTTTCAAACCTACAGAAGTTGTTTCTCCGATATATGGATATAACCGTCCAGAAAGGAAATCGATAAGGACTACGGAATCACGACCAATAATAGAAAAAAAAGTTGAAATTTCGAAAGAAGCGAGGATTAACCAGAAAGAACAGAACAAAACAAGAGGCAATGAAGAACTACTAACATTCGCTGGAATGAATGATGAGGTGGTTGAATCACAAGAAGTTCGACAGAATGTGGAGATAGCTGAATCACAAAAAGCAGAGAGGAATGTAGAAGCAGCAGAACCGCAAGAAGAGGAAAGAAATGTAGAATCATCTGAACTACAAGAAGCGGAAAAGAATGTGGAAGTAGCAGAACTTCAAGAAGCGGAACGTAACATAGAGTCAGCAGAAACGCAAGAAGCTGGACAACAACATGGCGAAATTCATGTGGAGACAGTTGAACTGCATAAAGCTGAGACAGCTGTTGCGCAAGAAACGGTAACAGTGGACAGGATAATGGAGCAAGATACATCTTTTTCTATAAAAGCTGAGGAATATTTCGCTGAAGAAATAACTTCTAGAGCCGATAGTGCATTAGAGATAGAGAATGTTGCTTCTCTAAGCGTTTTTGCCAGGGAAGCAGAAAAGGAAGTAAATGAGCAGGTAGAAAGTTTAATAGAAGACCAAGAACTTGATAATAATCAATCATTGTTAAAGTTTGAAGAAGCGGAAGTAGTAGAAGAAGTTTATCAGGAAAATGATGAAGAATTAGTAGTAGAAAAAAAGGAAGAAGCCTCCCAGGCGAAAATAGAGGAGAAGAAGACAATTTCTCGTAAAGGTCCTTTACCTTTTAATGTGTTGATGCTGAATAAAGACAGAAAACGATTGGCAAATCAACAAGTCGAGAAAAAAATATGTGAGGAGCCA
This sequence comes from Niallia sp. FSL M8-0099, assembly GCF_038006945.1. Classification (NCBI taxonomy): domain Bacteria; kingdom Bacillati; phylum Bacillota; class Bacilli; order Caryophanales; family Bacillaceae; genus Niallia; species Niallia sp. FSL M8-0099. Next base: position 192,192 of record NZ_JBBOWF010000002.1, on the reverse strand, counting down.
AAGCCACAGTCGCAGGCAGAAGTAGTAGTTCCCTCTATGATAGAAAAAGAAGATGAGGAACAAAATGACTTACCTTATTACGTTTTTCCCGAAGAAAATTTATTGAATCCACCCATTTTGCAAATAGAAAAGGATGGTTGGATTGAAGAGCAGACTATGCTCTTAAACGATACATTTACCAATTTCAATGTTCATGCAAAGGTGGTAAATGTTACACAAGGACCTTCTGTAACACGTTATGAGGTACAACCAGAACCAGGAGTTAAGGTTAGCAAAATTACCAATCTTTCTGATGACTTAAAATTAAGTTTGGCTGCAAAAGATATCAGAATTGAGGCGCCAATTCCTGGAAAGCATACAGTAGGAATTGAAGTCCCAAACCAAAAAAGTCGACCTGTACTTATAAGAGAGATTTTGGAAAGTGAAGAATTTAAAAGTTCAGCCTCTCCCTTAACGGTAGCAATGGGATTGGATATTTCAGGAAAACCAATCGTTACAGATTTACGCAAAATGCCACATGGATTAATAGCTGGAGCGACTGGATCTGGAAAAAGTGTGTGTATTAATACAATGCTTGTGAGCTTACTATACAAAGCAAAACCAGAGGAATTGAAGCTCTTATTAGTAGATCCTAAAATGGTTGAATTAGCTCCATATAATTATGTTCCCCATTTAGCAAGTCCTGTTATTACAGATGTAAAGACGGCAACTGCTGCACTAAAATGGGCTGTCGAAGAGATGGAAAGAAGATATGAGCTATTAGCACATGCTGGTGTTAGAGATATTACAAAATATAATCAATTAGCAGAAGAGCATAAAAGGTATAGTGAGAAATTGCCATATTTAGTGATCGTAATTGATGAGTTAGCAGATTTAATGATGATGGCACCTGCGGATGTAGAAGAAGCGATTAGTAGAATAGCTCAAAAGGCAAGGGCGTGCGGGATTCACCTATTAATTGCTACACAAAGACCATCAGTTGATGTTATTACAGGATTAATTAAGGCAAATGTTCCAACACGAATTGCGTTTTCTGTTTCCTCTCAAATTGATTCACGTACCGTCATCGATATTAGTGGTGCCGAGAAGCTTTTGGGTAAAGGGGATATGCTATTTTTAGAAAATGGAACATCAAAGCCCGTTCGATTGCAAGGTACATTTGTATCAGATGAAGAAATTGATCAGGTAGTGGCACATGTTAGGAAAGAAAGAAAACCAGAATATTTATTTGAACAAGAAGACCTGTTAAAAAAAGTTCAAATGTCTGAAGAAGAAGATGAATTATTTTACGAAGCTTGTGAATTTATTATTGAACAGGGTGGAGCGTCTACATCTAGTCTGCAAAGGAAATTCAAAATAGGATATAATCGAGCAGCGAGATTAATTGATATGATGGAAAAGCAGGGATTTATATCAGAAGCTAGAGGAACAAAGCCTAGAGACGTATTAATAACAGAAAGTGAATTGCTGTTATTACAGGAAAACGAATAACCGGAGAAAGGATTACTTCGTAAAATGCTTCCATAGATTGGAATTATATTGTTCCGTAGTTTTTCATCATGAAAGATGGTATAATGTATAAATGTGAAATAAAAAAAGGAAAAAAAAGTTAATGTATTGTAGAAACATGAATAATTAATGGAATGAGAAAAATAAAGTGAACAAAGTTGCATACATAAATGCAATGAGCAAATTGAATGAGGATATCATATACTGTTAAAAGATATGCGTAGTTGGAGGTTCTTTATATGACTATTTACCACTTCGTAGGTATAAAAGGGTCGGGTATGAGTGCGTTAGCACAAATTTTACATGATATGGGTTTTGAGGTACAAGGCTCTGATGTGGATAAAAGATTTTTCACTCAGATTGCTTTAGAACAAGCTGGAATAAAAATTCTTCCTTTTCAACGTGAAAATGTTCAACCAGGAATGAATGTTATTGTAGGAAATGCATTTCCGGATACACATGAGGAAGTAGAAGAAGCAGTAAAGCTGGGTCTTCCAGTGATTCGATACCATCGTTTCCTTGGAGATTTTATGAAGCAATTTACAAGTATAGCTGTAACTGGAGCACATGGAAAGACATCTACAACTGGTTTGCTTTCCCATGTAATGAAGGGGGCAAAGCCTACAGCATATTTAATTGGTGATGGTACGGGGAAAGGGGTAACTGGAGCAGAATATTTTGCTTTTGAAGCATGTGAATATCGCAGACATTTCTTATCCTATTTCCCTGATTATGCATTGATGACCAATATTGATTTTGATCATCCAGATTATTTTGCCAATGTGGAAGATGTTTTTTCTGCCTTTCAAGAGATGGCATGGCAAGTTAAAAAAGGAATTTTTGCTTGCGGGGATGACGAACATTTACAAAAGATTCAAGCAAAAGTGCCAGTTGTATTTTATGGTTTTGGAGATGAGAATGATTTCCAAGCGAGGAATGTGGAAAAAACAACTGAAGGTACAACTTTTGAAGTTTATGTACGTAATACGTATTACAACACCTTCTCCATTCCGACATTTGGGGACCATAATATCTTAAATGCTTTAGCTGTTATTACGCTTAGTCATTATGAGGAACTAGATGCAGAAATCGTTAAAGAACGCTTAATGACATTTGAAGGAGTAAAACGAAGATTTACAGAAAAGACAATTGGTACACAGGTTATTATCGATGATTATGCTCACCATCCGACCGAAATAAAAGCAACGGTGGAGGCTGCTCGTCAAAAGTATCCTGATAGAGAAATTGTTGCTGTATTCCAGCCACATACATTCTCTCGTACTCAAGCATTTCTTCAAGAATTTGCAGATAGCTTAAATTTAGCTGATTCTACTTATCTATGTGATATATTTGGTTCTGCACGTGAGAATCACGGAAAGCTAAGTATTACAGATTTAGCTGATAAGGTACCTGGAAGCAAAATTATTTCAGAAGAGACAGTTTCTTCTCTGAAAAAACATGATAATAGTGTAATCTTGTTTATGGGTGCAGGAGATATTCAAAAATATCAAAGTGCTTATGAAAAAACATTAGGGTAATAAAAAGGGATCAGAATTTACATTCAGATTCCTTCAGACTGTAGACAAACTCTTTTAAATTTGAGGTTTTGTCTATGGTCTTTTTTTGTGACTCCTTCTAATAGGGATGTTGACTTCCGCTACAGGGGTTCGCTATCCATGAGTGCCGAGCCGCTTTGTTGCATACGCTCGGACTTTCTCGTATCTGAACTGCACCCCAATTATTGGACACCACAAGAATTGGGGCTTTTGTATGGATAAAAGAAAACGGTGGACTATAGAAGAAAAAATATCAGCTATTGTACTATATGAAAGTGGCAAATTTTCCTTTCTTGAAGTTGCTAATCGTATCGGGATCGATAAAAAATCAGTCATAAAGTGGTGGAAGTTATATCAAATGCATGGAGTAGAGGCACTAATGCCCCGAAATAGTTGCACGGTGTATGAACCCTCCTTTAAACTGGAGGTACTAAAATATCGTGTAGAGACAGGGGCATCTTATCTGAATACTGCCACTTACTTTAACTTACCTTCCCCGTATACTATCCAACGGTGGGAGGAGAAGTATAATCGTCTAGGGGAAGTAGCCTTTGTTTCCAGGAAAGAGGAGAAATCTACCATGGAGAAAAAAGGACAAGCAGAGAAAGATGAAATCAAAGAAATAAAGGGAGAATTAGAACGATTACGTATGGAAAATGCGTATTTAAAAAAGTTGAATGCCTTAGTTCAAGACAAGGAAAAGTCACCAAACAAGACAAAATAAAGGTCGTGTATGAACTAAGGCATGAATATCCGGTGAATAAGTTATGCAAAATAGCGAATATTCGTCGCAGTACGTATTACTATGGAGTTAAGTTAATGAATCAGCCAGATCCCGATGAAAATTGGAAAAAGGAGATTACCTCTATCTTTGTTGAAAATAAAGGCCGTTATGGATATCGTCGTGTTTGGAGTGAATTAAAGAACAGGGGATATAAAATCAATCACAAAAAAGTGCAAAGAATCATGAAAATACTAGGCTTAAATATAAGTCTTATAAAGGAGTAGTAGGAAAAACTGCTCCCCATCTATTGAAAAGAGACTTTACTGCAAGAAAACCGAATGAAAAATGGGTAACAGATATCACCGAATTCAAGCTATTTGGCGAAAAGGTCTATTTATCTCCTGTTTTAGATTTATTTAACCAAGAGATTATTACGTATACCACAGGATCTAGACCGACCTATTCGCTAGTATCGGAAATGTTACAAAAGGCTATGAAGCGCTTGCCCAAGAAATATACAAATCTCCTGTTACATTCGGATCAAGGATGGCATTATCAGATGAAGTCTTATCGTGAATCCTTAAAGGAACGGAAAATCACACAAAGTATGTCGCGAAAAGGAAACTGTTACGACAATGCGGTAATGGAGAATTTTTTTGGCATTCTAAAATCAGAGTTTTTCTATTCCATGGAATTTAAAAATAAAGAGCATTTTTTAAAAGAACTAGAAAAATATATTTATTACTACAACCATAAACGAATTAAAACAAAACTAAATGGTCTGAGTCCAACAGAATATCGAACTCAGACCATAGGTTAAAATAATGTGTTTAATTTTTGGGGGTCACTGCATATCTCCCATAGGAGTCTCGCCCCTTCGGCTCCGATCAACCTGGTTTCATCATGTTAGTCTAGAATTTTAACTGCTCTTGGTTTTAAAATGTAGATAGATATTTTTTAGAGGTGAAATTATGCTTTCCAAACAGTTATTCAAAGAGACCAATTAGAAATGATTGCTTTAGATCAACTTGTTCCTGATGCAAAAGAAAAGCATGGCATACGATGGACACCTTTAAAGGGACATAAAAAATTACCTATGCAGACCTTGTTTACTTGTGGATCCGTGAACTTAAAGAAAATGGCCAACTGACTTGGATGAGTCTGGTAACAGCTTGAGAAGAGCATAAAGAATAGATCAAAACAAATCATAAATTGAAAAAGGAGATCAGAATGAAAATATTCTGATCTCCTTTTTCTAGTTTACTTTAAATTTTCTGGATTTAATACTTCTAATTCTGGAATAACAAATTTACCATCTTTTCTTATGAGTACATCATCAAAGTAGATTTCCCCACCACCATAATCAGGGCGTTGAATATTTACCATATCCCAGTGGATATTGGAATCATTGCCGTTATAAGCATCATCATAGGCTTGACCCGGTGTAAAGTGGAAACTTCCATCGATTTTTTCATCGAATAAGATATCTTGCATTGGATGTAGAATATACGGATTTACTCCAATAGCGAATTCGCCAATATAACGAGCACCTTCATCTGTATCTAAAATTTTATTTAATCTTTCGGAGTCATTAGATGTTGCTTCGACAATTTTTCCGTTTTCAAACTTCAGGCTGACATTTTCAAAAGTGAATCCTTGATAAGGCGAAGGTGTATTATAGGTTAGTACACCATTAATAGAATCACGTACAGGTGCAGTATAAACCTCGCCGTCAGGAATATTCATTTGACCAGAGCATTTGATTGCCGGAATATCTTTAATAGAGAAAGTTAGGTCAGTGCCAGGACCAGTTAAGCGAACTTTGTCCGTGCGATTCATTAATTCTACTAGATTATCCATTGCTTTATCCATTTTTCCATAATCTAGGTTACACACGTTGAAATAAAAATCTTCAAATGCATCGGTGCTCATTCTCGCAAGCTGGGCCATGGATGGGCTTGGATAACGAAGAACTACCCATTTTGTGTTTGGTACACGAATTTCTCTATGTACCTTTTTGCCAATGGTTGCACCTTCAATTTTCATTTGTTCTGCAGGAACGTCTGCAAGCTCATTAATGTTATCACCAGCTCGAAGCCCAATGTACGCGTCCATATTACTCATGACATTTGCTTCGAATTGGGCCATCATTTCATATTGTTCTGTTTGAGCGCCTAAAAGCAAGGAGCGATTAATATCATTATCTTTCAGTGAAACAAAAGGATAACCACCAGCTGCATATGCTTCACGCACAAGCGCTTTTACAAGTTCCTTTTGAAGTCCAAAGTTTTCAATAAGAACTTTTTCGCCTTTTTGTAAGCGAATGGAATAATTAATTAAATTTTTTGCTAGTTGATCAATTCGTGGATCCTTCATATGTACCTCCAAAATTTAAAAAAATGTGATAACTCTCTTATTGTACCCGAAAATATTTTTTCCTTAAATAAAAAAACTCAAAATAGAAAAATAGGGAGAAGAAATTACTTGCTTCGAATGTAGGTTTACTCTTGCTAAAGAATCATTTGTTTCTGAAAGTTTTTCCAATTATAATAAAACTAAGGTTTTAGCAAACGCGAATCTGGGAAAAGACCAATAAAGTGGAGGTGCGATAAATATGGTAAATCTTTTATACTTAAGTGTAGCTTTAATAGCTATTGCGTTTACGATTCTTGTCATTTATGTTGCGAGAACATTGAAGTCATTACATACTACACTGGATAGTGTTTCTAAAACACTTGTCGGGTTAGAAAGGCAACTGGATGGTGTCACAAGAGAAACAACTATTTTATTGCAAAAAACGAATGATTTAGCTGCAGATATTCAACAGAAATCTGAAAGTTTAAATTCTGTGGTTGATGCAGTAAAAGATGTTGGTACGAGTGTACAAGGGTTTAATCAATCGGTTCAAGCGATTACAAATAATGTGGAAAACACCCTTGTAAAAAATCAAGATAAAATAGCTCAAATTGTTCAATATAGCAAGGTGTTTATGAATATTAGAGATCAATGGAGAGCTAAGAAGGCTGAACAAAGCCGAACACGAGTAAGAAGTAATTAAAGGAGGATGTTACGATGAAGCGAGAACAAGAAATAATCCATGCAAATGAAAGCTCAAGTTCAAAGGATTTTCTATTAGGTGCTATAGTAGGTGGGGTTGTCGGTGCGGCAACTGCTTTATTTCTTGCACCAAAGCCTGGAAGAGAACTGCTTCATGATTTAAACGGACAAGCTGGCATGCTCAAGGAAAAAGGAATTGAGTTAACTGATACGGTAAAAGAAAAAGGATCAGAGTTTATTTCTATTGCTAAAGACAAAACAGGCAAAATTAGTAATACTGTTACTAAAACGTCTGCTGAAATTATGGATAAAGTAAAAAATACAAAAGGGCAAGAGAATATGTCAGCCCGTTTTGATGAGCTGAAAGAAGAAGCATCTGATTTAAGTTCAAGCTTAAAAAACGCTGAGTTTGATGAAATTCAGCAAAAGTTAGAAGAAACCAAACGTGCATTTGATGAAACAGAAAGTAAGTATAACCATTAATCATTATTTTGTATAAAAGTGAGATAAAGTATCCAGTCTATATACACATTGCTTTCTGCGTTCAATGAGAGCCAAGTCTTTTAGAACAATGCAAGAAGGAAACGGTATATAGACTGTTTTTTATATGTTTATGATAAATAAATAGATAAAGGATGATTTTTTAAGAATGGAAAAAATAGAAACTATCGAAAAGTTCGAAGAGTTAGTTCAGAATAAAGATGCTTTTTGGCTGGTTAAACATAGTGTAACATGTCCAATTAGTGCAAGTGCTTTCGATGAATATAAGCAATATGAAGGGAAAAATAATGCTGTTGATACTTATTATTTAACTGTGCAAGATGCAAGAGATGTATCTAATTATATTGCTGAAAAATATGAAGTAAGACATGAATCACCACAAGCATTGCTTTTTGTTCATAATAATATTGTTTGGCATGCATCTCACGGGCAGATTACCGCAGCTTCTTTACAACAAGTTAGTGAAGAAAATAAGTTATAAACATTCGATAAAAAAGGAATTCAGAAGGAGTATATTCTGAATTCCTTTTTTATGTAAAATATTAATTATTTATAGAAGAGCTTTTCGTTTTAGCTGGCCAAACAATCGATAATTTATCCCCTTTTTCTATAGGGGTTAAGAATGTAGCTTGTTCACCATTACGCAATAGTTGAAAAGTTCCTCCGCCGCTTTGTGGCATATTGATATCAACAAATGCAAATAAGTCCTGAAATAAAAAGCCTTCAAATGGTTTCTGTTCTATACGAATATCATCCCCGCTGAATAAAAGATCTTCCATTTGGAGGATTTGTCCTCTTCTTTGTATTTGTGCTAGCTGCTTTGTAAGTGTAATCTTTTTGTCATTAAAATAAACTGGAAGCACTTGATACATTAAAATTTGTTTTCTTTCGGCTAATTCTTGAACAGTTGGTGTTTTTCTTTTTTCCAGGATAACTTCATCTTTGTGACTAAGCAATTGGTTTAATCGGCAAGGAAGTCCATTTTTTACAATCTTCCCAGAGAAAGCAGGAAGGATCGTCTCTTTACCGTTAATCAACAGATGGAAAGGTCTTAACTCCTCCATTAAATTCGTTAAATGAAGCGACTCAAGAGCTTCTTGAATAGTAGTGTCTGCTCGGTATTCAATAATATCTTTGTCAGCAATCGGATGTTCAGCAGAAACAGGGTTCCCATTGCAAAGAATTTTGGTATGAAGCGTGTAGCTTTTATTATTGATCTTTATTTCTTTGTCAGGTTCCGCATCTAGTAAGTCCTTTATTTGAACTTTGGCTTGTTCTCCATCTTTCCCACGATAAACCGTTAATGTTTCGCCATCTTCTACTGTATCTTCTAAAGAGCATGGGACATCTTTTCTAAAAATAGTGGGTCCCTCACCATGACTTCCGGGTATGGTAATTTTTTGATTATTGAGTGTAACAATCATTGCATTACCTGGCTTTCCGTATAATTGGTTCATTCGAATGCCAGAGGCTAAAATACAATCCCCGACGGTCAATTTATTTACTTCAAATAGTCTTACTGGCTGCTCATTTATATAAACCGTTTTATATTGGACTGGTGATTTTTCAGCAGCGATAGCAATTCCAACAGGTGTAACAAGCTCCGGCCCTAAATGGAAATTTTCCTCAAAGGTAAGATGAGTAATTGCATCAATGCCTCTGATGGCAACCCGGTTAGAAGGCAGATTAAGCATTTCTGCCATTTTTTGTTGTAAAGCTGGCGTTTGGCTTCCGCCACCAACAAGCATTACAGCTTTAGGCGATTTATGATTGTTTAGTAAAAGAATCTCCCGGCAAATCGTATCTGCTAATTTATCTAAAGCAGGTTCAATTTCCTTAATTACTTCTTCCTTATGCAATTCCGTTGTAAAGCCAAGAATATCAGAAATAGAAATCTGATCTTTTTGAGATAATTCTCTTTTGGCTTGTTCGGCTAATGGAAAGTCTAATAAATATGCATCGCTGATTGCTTCTGTTATTTCATCTCCAGCGACAGGTACCATCCCGTAGGCAATAACGGTCCCCGTATCGGTTATGGCTATATCTGATGTTCCTGCTCCAATGTCTACTAAAGCTACATTTAATCTTCTCATAGATGGAGGAATTAGGACATTAATGGCAGCAATTGGCTCTAACGTCAATGCCTGCATTTCTAAATTTGCTCGATGCAAGGCAGCGATTAATGATTCAACAACTACTTTAGGCAAAAAAGTTGCGATAATTTCTACCTTCGCTATTGATCCTTGCTGATCAATTAAGCTACCCATAGCTTGATCATCTAAAGAGTATTGAAGTACGGAATAGCCCACACAATAATAAAATTGGCTTTTATCTCGCTCGTTTTTTTCTGCGACAGAGCTTTGTGCCTGCTGTACAGCTGTTAACTCCATATGTAAAATATCTTCTTTTGTAATGAGCGGCTTTCTTTCTATATTCATTTCATAAGAAGCCCGTTCTGTTTTTAAGGCTCTTCCAGCAGCCGCGACACTCACTTTTTCTAAAGGTCCATGTTTGATTTCTAACTGATCCTTTATTTCTTTGATAATTTTGGAAACAGCTAACACATCATGTATTTGACCATCTAACATAGCTCTTTCTGTATGTTCGATGGATAATAAATCAGCTACATGATAACTTTCCTCTTTTTTTTCCAAGATAATTCCGACAACTGATCGAGTACCAATATCTAATGCAAATAGTTTTTCATGTTTTTGCATAGAAAACACCTTCTTTTTATTTAAAGATTGTTTATAAAAAAATAAAATAGATTATAGGAAACAATTATCTAACTTCTTAACAAAAATTAACGCTTTAACACTTAAAAGCGTTTAAGCATTAAATAAAATTAGTGACAATGGGATAAATATGATTTATAATTAACCCAATTAAGAGAAATGTAACATATTTTTGCATTTGTATAAAGAATCTAAGCAAATAGTGTAAAGGAAATTACATGGATTTGTGCTTTTAATGAAGGGATGAGATGATTGTGAGTAATAAGGAATTAGAAGAATTACGTAATCGAGTGGATGAATTAAATTTAGAAATTTTAGAAAAAATTAATGAGCGGGCAAGCCTTGTGCAAAAAATAGCCCAAACAAAAGTTACCCACGGTGCACATCGATATGATCCTGTTCGCGAGAGAAAAATGCTCGATCATATTTTAAATAAAAATGATGGACCATTTGATAATGGGACAATTTCACATTTGTTTAAGCAAATTTTCAAAATGGGCTTACAATTACAACAAGAAGATGACAGTAAAGCGTTATTAGTATCTCGTAAGAAAAAAGCAGAGGATACTATTGTTGATATAAAAGGAACAAAAATTGGTGACGGTACACCTAAATTTGTGTTTGGGCCATGCTCAGTAGAATCATATGAACAAGTTGCTCAAGTGGCAGCGTCCGTACAAGCTAAAGGGTTAAAGCTTCTTCGTGGTGGCGCGTTTAAGCCAAGAACATCTCCATATGATTTCCAAGGACTTGGTGTAGAAGGCTTGAAAATCTTAAAAAGAGTGGCAGATGAATACGATTTAGCAGTAATTAGTGAAATTGTTAGTACGGAACACATTGAAACGGCGTTAGATTATATTGATGTTATTCAAATTGGTGCTCGTAATATGCAGAACTTTGAGCTGTTAAAAGCTGCAGGAAGTGTAAAAAAACCGATTCTATTAAAACGTGGTTTAGCGGCAACCATTGAAGAATTTATCAATGCCGCAGAATATATAATGTCACAAGGAAACGATCAGATTATCCTCTGTGAACGTGGTATTCGTACGTATGAACGGGCAACAAGAAACACATTGGATATTTCTGCTGTTCCAATTTTAAAACAAGAAACACATCTTCCTGTCTTTGTTGATGTAACACATTCAACTGGAAGAAAGGATTTATTATTACCTTGTGCGAAAGCAGCTTTAGCAATTGGGGCAGATGGAGTAATGGCAGAAGTTCATCCAGATCCTGCTGTCGCATTATCTGATTCAGCACAGCAAATGGATATTGAGCAATTCGATGAATTTTACCGTGCGTTACAAGCTACACCATATGTAAATGCATAAAAATATGATAAATGCCTCGTAAGTGTTTAGAAACACTTACGAGTTTTTTTATAGAAATACTTTTTTTAATAAGAATTTGATAGTATGACAAATTCATTTATATTTTTCATCATTTTATGGTAAACTGAATGGAAGAATGTTTAATAAAAAATTTTTTTTGCTAAAAAAGCGAAAAAAAGTCGTTTTTTTTGAAAAAAAATGAAAGCTTGTCATTGCGGGTTTTCCTGCTATATCGTATCATTAGTACATAATTAGACAAGATTAGCTAAATTGGGAATCTTTTATGATTAAGAAAGTAGCTTCTTGCCATAAAATAATAGAAAGAAATAGTTCGACTAAAAGGAGTGCAAAAATCACAATGAATATCACAATATATGATGTCGCAAGAGAAGCTAGTGTTTCTATGGCAACCGTTTCCCGTGTTGTTAATGGAAATCCAAACGTTAAGCCAACAACAAGAAAAAAGGTATTAGAAGTTATTGATCGATTAGGATATCGTCCAAATGCTGTAGCAAGAGGGCTAGCAAGTAAGAAAACCACTACAGTTGGAGTAATTATCCCTGATATCTCAAGCACATTCTTTGCGGAATTAGCAAGAGGAATTGAGGATATTGCTACAATGTATAAATATAATATTATTTTAAGTAACTCTGATCAAAATAAAGATAAAGAGCTGCACTTATTAAATACCATGTTAGGCAAACAAGTGGATGGTATTGTATTTATGGGTGGCAATATAACTGAGGAACATGTTACTGAATTTGAAAAGTCTCCTGTACCAATTGTGCTTGCGGCTAGTATCGAAGAAAGCAAAAAGATTTCTTCTGTTAACATTGATTATGCGCAAGCTACGTATGATGTAGTAACTAGCTTTGTTGAAAAGGGCCATAAGTCTATTGGAATTGTCCTTGGATCCTTAGAAGAACCAATCAACAAAAATGAGAAATTAGGCGGTTATAAAAAGGCATTAGAAGCAGCTGGAATCGAATTTAATGAGTCTTTAGTTGTTGAAGGAGATTATAGCTATGAATCTGGTATGGAAGCTTTCGATAAATTAATCGAAGGTGATAATAAACCAACGGCAATCTTTGTTGGCTCAGATGAAATGGCGCTAGGTGTCATTCATGGAGCAGAAGACAAAGGCTATAAAGTTCCTGAGGATTTTGAAATTGTTACCTCTGATAATACAAAATTAACATTAATGGTTCGCCCGCAACTAACAACTGTTGTACAACCATTGTATGATATCGGTGCTGTGGCTATGAGATTGCTTACTAAATATATGAATAAAGAAACAGTAGAAGATCATATTGTTACACTTCCACACCGTATAGAATCTCGAAAATCTACAAAATAAGTTCAGATACGGAAAAGACCAAAACTGGATTGTACATCCAGTTTTGGTCTTTTTTGTTGAAGAAAAAAAGGAAACGAGGAAAGTGGCTGGAATAAAATATTTAATGGATAAAGAATTTAGTGGCGAAACCAAGTCATTCTATTACAGACACTCGATGCGCCGGGGAACAAGCTTTAGCGTGTGGAGGCTAAAGCTTGTTCTGGCTTCCCGCAGGAACTAACGAAGCAAGGAGGCTTAGCGCTCATCTTATGGATAGCGAAATGTATTTTAGTCTGCGGGGTATTACCACAAACCTTCTTTCTTAAAATAAATAAAAACCTCAAACAATTATACAAATACTTTTTAGTGTGTACGTATAATTGTTTGAGGTTATATTTGATTGAAATACTTATGTTCTAACCTTATTGGAGTTAATTATTTTCTGTCTTTTTATCAGGCTTTTCTGTTTGTTCTTTATTGTTTTGCTGGTTATTTTCTGTTGGCTTGTCGTCTTTGGGTTTGTCATTATTTGGCTTGTTCGCTGTTTGCTCTTTAGTGCTCGTCTTTTTTTCTTGATTTTCCTGTTTAGATTGATCCTTTTGTTTTTCTTGCGAATTGCCAATTACCACTTCATTTGATGCCTTTGATTCTTTACCAGCAATATCAACTGCTTTAACGATATATTTTCCATTACCACCTTTAAAGCTTAACGTATTTGCTGTTTTTAAACTCTTTACTTTTTTGCCATTTTTATAGACCCGGTAACCAATTACATCTTTTTCGCTATGCTTGCTCCATGTAATAGTGTCACCTTTAAGATTGATTTTTAGTGGACTAGGAGTCTTCCCATTCTCTTCAATTTTATTGCTTGGAATGATAAGATTTTTAAGCTTTTGATTGTTCTCGCTCAGAATACTTGGATCGCTGATCCGAATACCAAATAGCTTTTCGATATAGTCTGGATTTAGCATTAATCCTGGTTCAGCGAATTCACTTGGAGTAGAATCTAAAGCCATGTATTTCTTATCACCGATTTTTACATATTTACCTGTAACTAAACTGTCGTCCCTCTTAGATGGAACCGTTCCTGACTTAAATAAATCAGTTGTCACTAATCCGGCTTTTGAGCACCCTTCAGAAGGCAGTAGTCCAGAAATAGAACATACAGATTGTCTTACGATTCCTCCAGGCATTTTAAAGCTTTTGGACGGGGCTACAAGATCAGGTGCAACGTCATATGCAGCATTTAGTAAATCTGCCCACAAGTAGTTATTACGTTTACTGTATGATAAACCAGATGTTTCTAAAGATTTTGGTGTATCATAACCTGTCCAAACTCCAAAAGTTACATTTGGATTTGTCGCAACTAACCAAGAATCTGTAAAGTTTTGGGCTGTTCCGGTCTTACCTGCCCAGTCAGAATTAAATTTTAGGCGGCTGTTTACGGCAGCGGCTGTTCCGCGATTCATCACATCTCTCATCATGTCTAATGTTAAGTATGCGGTTTGTGGGCTAAATACATCGACAGGTTTTACATCATGCTGATAAATAACATTGCCATCTTTATCTTCAATCTTGTCAATCATATAAGCATCGATAAATTTCCCACTATTAGCAAAGGTAGAAAAGGCATTGGTATTTTCTTCAACAGTAATACCATCCTCCAGTCCGCCGATAGCAGTAGCCCTGTTTGAAGCGTCAGCAGGAGTTAATGACGAAACGCCCATTTTTTCTAAGAATTTAATTGGTTTCTGTGGCAATATATCAATATATGCTTTTACTGCTGGAACATTGTATGATTGCTGTAGTGCATATCTTGCTGTTACTAAACCATGAAATCGCGAGTCATAGTTGTTTGGCCAAATACTCCCTGGTTTACTAGGATTTAATCTTAATGGAACGTCTGGTAAAACACTTCCAGGAGATAATGTTCCCAGTTCAATTGCTGGACCATAAACTAAAAGTGGTTTCATTGTGGAACCATTTGGTCTGACACTGCGTGTGGCATGATTTGTTGCTTCTCGATTATAATCACGCCCTCCAACAAAGCTTATGATAGCCCCCGTTTTGTTTTCAATTAGAATGGCTCCAGTTTCTACAGGTTCCATAATAGTAACTTTTTCTTTTGTTTCTGGATCAATCACTTGTTGTTTTTTATCTGGTCCAAAAAGAGAGAAGTTTTTGACTGTCTTTTGTTGAATATCATAGATTTTCTTATTAATAGTACTATGAATTTTGTATCCATTTTGGTGGATTTGACGGTCAGCAAGTGTAGTATATTGTTCTGCTAATACATCGTCTTCTTGTAAGTCTTCTTTTGTATATCCATCTTCTTTTGCTAACAATTCGGCAATAATTTCTATGCTTCTTTGTTGGATTTCAATCATTACCGCCGGATAATCTTCAATTGGATTTTTTTGCGGTCCGATAAAATCCTTTGTTATGTCGTACTTCATGGCAGTATCATATTCTTGTTTAGAGATTTTCTTTTGGTCATACATTCGGTTTAAAACTGTTTTCATGCGATTTAAACCTGGTTCTAAATTCTTTTTTAATTTTCCTTCTTGTGTAAAAGGAGTGTAACCAAATGGACTTTGTGGAAGCCCTGCGATAAATGCAGCTTGAGGCAAAGTTAAATCCTTTGCATCTACACCAAATATACCATTTGCTGCAGACTGTACACCTGCAATGTTTCTGCCAGATGAATTTCTTCCTAAGGTTGAAACATTTAAGTAAGCTTCCAATATTTCATCCTTCTCAAAGAATTTTTCTAGCCTCAGTGCTAGGAGAATTTCTTTTGCTTTTCGTTCAAAAGAGACTTCGTTAGTTAAAATTTGATTCTTTATTAACTGTTGTGTTAACGTACTTCCACCAGATTGCGTAGAAGAGTTAGCTACTTCTTGAAATAATGCACGGAAGATTGCTTTTGGAACTACTCCGTTATGAGTGTAGAAATTTTCATCTTCAGTAGCAATAACAGCATCTTTTAAATAGGGAGAAACATCTTTAATTTTTACTTCTTCCCTCTCAAGGTCTGTAGGCACTTTTCCTAAATACTCATTGTTAGCAAAGAATAGCTCTGAAGTTTCTTCGTAATTATAAATATCTTTCTGCATAGTTGTGTAAGGACGGATTGGCTCATCCTTAACAAGTGATGCAAAGTATCCTGCACCAATTCCGAGCCCAAATGCACCCCCTACCACAGTAATGATGATAAAGAGCAAAGTCACATTCCATGTTACTTCATAAGTTAAACGGGCTCCTTTCAGTGTTCGTTTATTGGTGAAGAAGTTTTTAAAATGGTTTAAAGCATTTTTCCACTTCGGCCTTTCGTTCATGGTATCATTCCCCCTAAAATCACATACATTATAGCATAAAGGAGAGGGGAATATAGACAGAGTTCGATATTTTTCCTGTTTCTTCGAATAATTGTTTGACATTAACAGCTTTTATGTGATAAAAATAAACTAACTATATATTGATTCGTTATTGCTTTGAAGGGAAGAAGTAGTTCTTTTATCACTATAAACAGAGAGCCATTGGTCGGTGCAAAATGGCATAAATAAAAGAATGAATTACCTCCTGGAGCTTTCACTGGGAAAGTTATTTTAAATTAGTAGCAGTGAACGGCGTGGACCGTTATTCTAATGAAGTGGAGAATCTATTTTCTCAAGTTATGGGTGGTACCGCGCTGATTTGGCGTCCCTGCATATTAGATGCAGGGACTTTTTGTGTTATTTAACCAATAACGAAAAATAGGACAAGGATATTTTACTTTAAAATGGAGGAATATACATGAATTTACTAGAAGATCTTCAATGGAGAGGTATTATTTACCAACAGACAGATGAAGCAGGCTTGAAAGAACAATTAGAAAAAGAAATGACTAGTTTATACTGTGGAGTAGACCCTACTGCTGATAGCATGCATATTGGACATCTATTACCGTTTTTAACGTTAAGACGTTTTCAAAACGCAGGACATCGTCCTATTGTATTAGTAGGTGGCGCAACAGGTTTAATTGGGGATCCGAGTGGAAAAAGCGAAGAAAGAAAGCTGCAAACATTAGATGTTATTGGCTATAATGTGAAATGCTTGCAAGGACAATTGGAAAGAATCTTTGATTTTGAGGGAACAAATGCTGCAATTATGGTCAATAACTATGATTGGGCAGGGAAAATGGATATTGTTACATTCTTACGTGATTATGGAAAACACATTGGAATAAATTATATGTTAGCAAAAGATACCATTGCTAATCGTTTAGAAACAGGAATTTCCTTTACTGAATTCACGTATACAATTTTACAAGCATTAGACTTTTTACATTTATATGAACATCATGATTGTAAATTGCAAATTGGCGGAAGCGACCAATGGGGAAATATTACCACAGGATTAGAATTAATTAGAAAGAACATGTCAGAAGGGGCTAAGGCGTTTGGTTTAACCATTCCGCTTGTGACAAAGGCAGATGGTACAAAGTTTGGTAAAACGGAAAGTGGTGCTATTTGGTTAGATCCTGAAAAAACCACTCCTTATGAATTTTATCAATTTTGGATTAACACAGCAGATGCTGATGTGATTAAGTATCTAAAATTCTTTACTTTCCTTTCTAAAGAGGAAATTGAGGAATTAGAAAAATCTGTGCAAGAAGAGGCTCATCTCCGCAAAGCACAAAAAACATTAGCGGAAGAGATGACGAAATTAATTCATGGAGAAGCTGCACTAGAACAGGCACAAAAAATAACGGCAGCGCTTTTTAGTGGAGACATAAAAAATTTAACGGCAGAAGAAATCAAACAAGGCTTTAAAGATGTGCCAACATATGAACATACAGAAGGAGAAGCTCTGCTTGTTGATATACTAGTGGCTGCTGGTATTGTATCCTCAAAAAGACAAGCGCGAGAAGATATAACAAATGGTGCTGTCTATATTAATGGAGAGCGCAAACAGGAACTAGATTATGCACTTACAGAAGAAGATCGAATTGAAGGACAGTTTACCGTGATTCGACGAGGCAAGAAAAAATATTATTTAATTAAGTTTTAATGGCAACCATCCTAAAAGGTAACTTTTAGGATGGTTTTTTGGAAAAGAAATAATGGTGTTTAATGAAATGAGGAATTATTTTTCATTATCCTGCATTTTTAATGGCAACATTTTGTTACAATATATTGTCTAAAATGTGAAAAAGATATATTTTTTTCCATTTCTAATCTGTTTATCCAATAAATTGTTTTATACTTAAAATAAACAATTGTTGAAGGAGGGAGAAACGGGAAGATGTAATAGACTTACTTTTCCTGTGTAATCGATGAAACTAAACAGTGAAGTCTTAAATGTACCGTCTCCTTTTTTAGAGTATGTTGTAATGCGAATGTTTATGATGAAGTATTATGAAAAGGATCATTATTCCATCGCTTTTCAATACCCTTTAAGTCGTTTTGAGAGCAGCTATGTGATTCCGGAATTTCAAATGCTTTTTGATAAAGTGAAGTGGAAAAATAATGTTGTTACTTTAATTAATTTACGCCAGGATATATATGAACAAATCCTCATGCAAGTGAATCAATGTGATAGTCGGTCATCCTATATGGCGATAATAGATTATTTAAATCAACAAACAAAAGTAGAAGATCGAATGGACTGCTTTCCGACAATTCTAACAGGAGATCTTGTTTCCCCCGAATGGAGTGTGGATTTCCAAAAAGACGGTATAATAGAACTATTTAAGAATCAAGAGATATTAGGTGATAAAATAAGTCTTACTAGCAGGGAAGAAAAGAAGAAGGAAAAATGGGGATTTCAGCAAATAATAAACCAGGTTGTCCATGAATATTGGCTTGTATATCAACAAAAAAGAGAAAAGACTGTTATTCAAATTAGCCTGCCGAATATTAAATATTCAAGGGATATAGAAATGAGAATAAAAGATTTATTCTTTCCTTTTTTTCACCAAGTGCAAGTAGCGACATTTTTTTATGAAGAGGGATTATATATAAACAATATTTTAGTGAAAAGACCAAAATTGAAAGAGAAGACTAATTGGGGAGAACTACTTTTTCCTTTGGGAGGAAAAAACAATTGTGACTAGAAAAAGAAATATATCATAAAAAAAGCCCTGTTTCCAAAAGGAAAAAGGGACTTTTTTTAGCAATTCTATTAACGAGAGTAGAACTCAACGATAAGAGCTTCGTTAATTTCAGCTGGTAATTCAGAACGTTCTGGTAAACGAGTGAATGTACCTTCTAATTTATCTGCATCAAAAGTTAAGAAATCAGGTACGAAGTTATTTACTTCTACTGCTTCTTTAACAACTTCAAGGTTGCGAGATTTTTCACGTAAAGTGATAGTTTGACCAGCCTTAACGCGGTATGATGGGATATCAAGACGTTTGCCATCTACTAAGATATGACCATGGTTAACTAATTGACGTGCTTGACGACGAGTACGAGCTAAACCTAAACGGTAAACAACGTTATCTAGGCGAGTTTCTAATAAGATCATGAAGTTTTCACCATGCTTACCAGCCATTTTACCTGCGATATCAAAAAGATTACGGAACTGACGTTCGTTCACACCATACATGTGACGAAGTTTTTGTTTTTCTTGTAATTGTAAACCGTATTCTGATAATTTTTTACGTTGGTTTGGACCGTGTTGTCCTGGAGCGTAAGGGCGTTTATCTAACTCCTTACCTGTTCCACTTAAAGAAATACCAAGACGACGAGAAAGTTTCCAGCTTGGACCTGTATAACGAGCCATAATTGACTCCTCCTTCATGTTTTTATTTGGTAAAATAAAAACAGATGTAACATTTCTTTTTGATTATTTTGTCTTCCTGTACCTTCGCCCTAGCAGCCAAGGGTTACCCAATACACCATCAAATTAATATTTGAGGAACAAAATAAGACAAAAAGTGTTTACATATGCTGCGCTATTTTACACAAAGAATATTATATGTTTTTTATAGGTGAAAAGTCAAGTAGTATTTGCTGATAGGTTACTATTAGGAAAAATTTTAGAATATCACTTATATTTTTTTCTACCTATTTATTGCCAATATGATATAATTAGTATAATTTAACTAGATTTATACATTTAGGTGATATTTCCCAGAAATCACTTGTTCATATACATATTTTCATGAAAAGCCTATTGTGTTGTAATGCTTTGAAGGCTTTTATGAGTAATATTCCTCCTGTTTGAATAGGTATATATTATAAGTAATTAGAACTGTTTTTGTTTTTAGCATTATTAGTTTACGTCCTCAAAGAAATTATTTCCCTGTTTTTAATTATGTGGTTTGTTTCTCAGAAATTTGTTTACGATTGAATTCCAAAACTATATTTATTATTGAATAACTAAAATGGATGGAATTTATTTACGACGAGATGGAATATATTGGTTTATTTTGTCTAGCTAAAAATAGGAATAAATAATCAAAGAAAGAATAGTTAGGTGAATTAGGTGATAAATACATGGACTTCCTTGGCCACCAAAAAATAATAATGTTAAAAAGTCGTTTTTTTGATTTATATAGTATGAAAGTGATAAATGAAAACATCGGCATCATCATGCAAGCAGCACTTGAAGCAATCCAAGAAGTACTTGGTGCCGTTGAAGTAACTTTATATTCTATCGAAGAATGGAATGCGAATTGGACGATTGTGTCTTCAACTGTAATAAAGAATTGCAAGGAGCAGGCTGTTTATCTGAATGAAGACATATCTTTTCTATGTGAATATAAATTCTCTCGAACTTCTATAAAAGATGATTCGGTACATGATTATATGTTGTTAGCACTTAAGAACAAGGAAAAAGAACAAGTTGATTATATTTTAGCAATTAAAATGAAGAAGGAACTATTGGATGACCCCCATGGAGAGAGTCTTTTGTTTGGTATGGCAGGTAAAGAAGTTGGAATCTTTTTTACAAACATGCAGAATATTGTGGATACAATGAAAGAAAAAAAGAAATACAAGCAGTTATTTAAAGTGACGGAGAAGTTTCATTCATCCATGATGATGGAAGACGTATTAAGAGAAGTTATCTTCACTTTAAAGGAAGTTTACCCATTCTATCATTATTTTCTTCTGCTTTCCCATGATAACAATAGTCCAACAGATTTACCAGTTAAGGACTTAGAATACAATGGCGAAAATATGGCTGCAATGGAGGCTTATGTTACAGCTGAATTACAATTCGAAAACTTGAAAGGGGAAAAAAGTTCGGTTATCTATGCACCTTTGAAAGGAAAACAAGGTGTATATGGCGTTTTGCAAATTATTGTTCCGAATGCAATCTCCTTTCCGAAAAACGAAGTGGAATTTATTTCTTTATTAGCTAATACAGCAGGAGGGGCTTTGGAAAATGCTCAGTTATATCAACAATCTAAAAAATTAGTTACTGATTTGCAACTAATTAATGAGGCTTCTCATCAATTAAATTCCAATTTACGTTTAAATGAAATGATGAACTATATTTGTGAAAGAATATCTGCTAGTTTTGATGCAAAAGAAGTAGGATTTATCTTATTTTCACTTGAAAACAATTCTACAAAAGTGCTGTCCGGGAGCTCCTCTTTCTTTTTTAATCAAGAATCACAGCAATATATTAAATATGTTAAAGAAAAAATTCAGATCGAGAAAGATTCTCTGTTTCTAGGAGATTTTAGTATGCAGCTTGAGGGAGCACGATATAAATCCATTATGGCTGTGCCAATGATGCAGACAGGTGTATTAAAGGGGGTTGCGATTGTCATGCATCCTTCTGCCTATCATTTTTCTTTTGATACATTTAAACTATTACAATCATTGATTCATCATTCTACCCTTGCCTTAACCAATTCTTTGTTAAGAGAAGAATTAGAAAAAATGGTTGTTACAGATCATTTAACAAAATTATATTCAAGAAATTATTTGGATGAAAAAATCCAAATGTCTTTACTGGAAGATAAAGAAGGAACGTTTATTTTAATCGATATTGATGATTTTAAATTGATAAATGACACATATGGTCATCAAATTGGCGATGATATTATTATTCAGGTAGCGAATATTATAAAAGATAATATTCGAAGTTCTGATATTGGCTCTAGATGGGGGGGAGAGGAATTAGCTATTTACCTCCCTAGAGTTCCTCTCTCTTTAGGTGTAACTATTGCAGAAAGATTAGTAAAAAAGGTAAGGAGAAATTCTAAACCAGCAGTAACCATTTCATGCGGGGTTGCTTATTGGAATAAACAAAGTAATGATACGTATCATACTCTTTTTAAGCGTGCTGATAAAGCCTTGTATACGGCAAAAGAAACAGGAAAAGATAAGGTTATCATTCAAAATACTCTTCTTATTTAGAGAATAAAAGGGTGTTTTACCTTTCTCCAGAGGAAAGATAAAACACCTTTTTTGCAAGCTGACAATAACAAAATTATTCCTATTATTATAAATACTTAACTAAAGTAGAAGCGAATAATTCTAAGTATTTTTGATCCAATTCATCAAATCGATTCTTTTCTGGGGAATCGATATCAAGCACTCCAATTAATGTGCCATCTTCTTTTACTAATGGGATTACAATTTCGGATTGAGAAGCGGCATCACACGCAATATGGCCAGGGAATTGATGGACATCTTCAACTCTTACTGTTTCTTTATTGTGAGCGGCTGTACCACAAACCCCTCTCCCAAATGGAATTCGAACACAAGCAGGTAATCCTTGGAATGGTCCAAGAACTAGTTCATTTTCTTCCACTAGATAAAAACCTACCCAATTGATGTTTTGCAAAAATTGATTCAATAATGCGGATGCATTAGAAAGATTCGCAATAGCATTATGTTCTCCCTCTAATAAAGCACGTAATTGCTTTTCAACTAATTGATACTGTTGTTCACGGTTACCATTATATGTTTCGACACTAAACATGTATATCACCAATCTTTCTCGTTTTAAATGTGTTTTTTTGACGATAAATACAGAAGAATCCAGCACTTTGTCGGAAGGTTTTTAAAGGATTCTTTCCGCTGATAAAGAAATTGTAATTAAATAGAAAACGATTGTCTTCATAAAAACAGTCTTTCTCAATTATATAGAAGTTTTTATTATTCAACCATACTTTTTAATGATTCGCAACAGAAAAGAGGTAGACTAGATGAAAGAAATTTCAACAAGGGATGCCATTGTAGAAGCAGCCATTTCTTTATTTAATCAAAAAGGCTATCATGGTACTTCTATACGTGATATTGCTGGATTAGCAAATGTAAATATTGCCAATATATCGTATTATTTCAATGGGAAACAAGGATTATTAGAGTATTGCTATATGAACTTTTTTGAAACGTATTTAGAACTGCTTGAAGAAGTATTTCTCCAGTCTGATAGTCCAACAGAGAAATTAAAAAAAATGGTGGATTGCATTATTTCCTATCAATGTAAAAATCCACAGCTGACAAGATTTGTTTTACGAGAGGTATCCATCGATTCCCAAGTTGTAAGAGAAATAATGTCCACCTATTATGTGAAAGAAAGATATATTTTTACGCAAATCCTTGAAAAGGGGATCGAGAGCAAAGAATTTAGAAAACAATCTATTTCTTATAGTATCATTCAATTAAAAGGACTACTCTCGATGCCCTTTATACACTCTTATTATGTGACCGAGGTTCTTCATATTTTTCTAAATGAGGACTACTTTAAAAGAAAGTATATAGAAGAGATCCACCGATGGATTCGCGATGTTGTTTGTTTGAACGAAAAAGAATTATTGATTATTCCATAACATAACGTCCCAGCCTTGCCCTAAATCTTTTGCCTGATGAGCATCAGATCCATATACTAAAGGGATTTGACGGTTTATCGCTTCCTTGACAATCCACTTAGGAGGATATGGTTCTTTGCAATATGGCTTATTTACGCCTGCCCCATTATAATCCAGTTCATATCCATGGCTTTTCACTTCATCTAAAATGGTGAAAATAATGGTTTGAAAGTTCTGCTCCTGGGGATAAAGCTGCTGGAATTTATGTATAAGGGTGATATGGCCTAGTCGTTTTGGCTTGGCTGGGCCTAGATCTGCTTTAATCGATTTAAGAAGTGTTTGATAGTAGCAGTCATATAGTCTTGAAACTCCCCCATACTGTTTCACCATATGTCCAAAATACTCAGGACTATAATCCACACAATCATAGCGATTAGATAATGGATCTTTCAAAAAGTGAACACTTAGGATACTGTCGTCTAAAAAATGTCCCCATTCAGCTAGAAAATCTTTTATTTCTAGTTCGAATCCTTCTATATAATCAATCTCGAGTCCTATATTGATCTTTATTCTTTCTTCATATTCTTTCTTGATATGCTGAACTTCCTTTAAGTAGAATGGCAGTGCTTCCAGCGTTATACTACTATCCTGTGTTGGTGTGGTATCGATAAAACCTTTTGGTAATGGCGCATGCTCTGTAAAAGTCATTTCCGTAAAACCGAGCATAATTGCTTGTTCAACGTATTGTCTAAGAGAATCCTTCGTTCCATGGGGGCAAAATGGTGTATGAATATGTCCGTCCTTCTTCAACGTAATTACCATCCTTTCTATTCCTTCTATATTCAATATATACTTAATTTAACAGCAAGGTAAATAAAGAAGTTTTCCTGCGTGTTTTTTTGAATTAATCCTTATATAATTAAGATAACTATCGAACTTTGAAAAAAGAATACAAAATTATGAAAAAAACGTAAAATAATAGTCAAAAATTGTCGTTTACATGTTATCATAAATACAAAGAATTTTACTTGCTTATAGGGAGACATCTCTTAATTTTTTTTCTTATTTTGTTATCGTACAGATTTGTTGAACCTATTTAGTTTTTTAGGGCATTTAATCCATTGTTGTTACTTACGGATTACTGCTGCTTAATTTTGATAAAAAATAGTGAAAATAGATACGGAATTATGGCCGGTGTATGAACAGGGGGCTTCAAATGAATTACATAATTGGAGGAATAGGGATAATTATTTGCCTATTCGTAGCGGGATATTTTATTAAAAGAAAGTATTATAACGGAGTCGATGAATTAGAAAACTGGAAAATAAATATCATGAATCGTCCAGTACTGGAAGAACTCGCGAAGGTTAAACAATTGAATATGATTGGACAAACTGAAGAGTTATTTGAAAGATGGAGACAAGAATGGGACGATATCGTTACGGCTGAATTACCTGAAATTGAAGAGCTGCTTTTTGATACAGAGAGTTATATTGATAAATATAATTTTCCAAGAGCGAAGAAGACACAAGATATAATTCGGATGAAAATGGAAAGTGTGGATAAAAGAATTGATACACTATTAGAAGAGCTTAATAACCTTGTCGGTAGTGAAGAAAAAAACCGCACAGAAATGGAAGAACTAAAAGAATCCTATCGTGTCAGTAAAAAAAATCTTTTAGCCCATCGCCATACTTTTGGTGATACAGAGAAAAAGATTGAAACAATGCTTCAAGAAATAGCGGAATTATTTATTACTTATGAGGAGAAAACGAATAATGGAGATTATTTAGAAGCAAGAGAAATAGTCTATAAAATCCAAGATCGCTTATCTACTATTACTTATTTGATTGAAAAAATTCCTCCATTATTAATAGAATGTCAAACGAAGCTGCCTGAACAACTTGATGAGTTAAAAGATGGCTATGCAGATATGCTGGAGCAAGGATACATTTTAGAACATTTGCAGATGGATGAAGAAATAGCAAGTTTAACTAATGAACTTGCTTCCACAGAAACAGATTTAAAGGAAGGAAATGTGGAGGCCGTAGAGAAGGTTGTTTCTGAAATTCAGGATAAGCTAGATTTACTTTATGACTTATTAGAAAAAGAAGTGCTGGCAAAAAATTATTGCCATATCAATATGAATGCAACAAAAGAAATCTTAGCAGATGTGCAGCAAGGAAATGCGCAGCTTCAAGTCGAGGTTGGCTTGTTACAAAAGAACTATAATTTAGATAATGAAGATATTGAGCTTCAATTTAAGTTGGAGAAGAAATTAAATTTTCTATTCAAGCAATATGAAGTATTAGAGCATAAATTACTGACCGAATCTGCAGCACATACACTTTTGGGAGAAGAGTTAAAAGATTTAAAGGAACAGTTAGAAAGTGCCTCTTTAGAACAAAAAGCACTATTTGAAAAGCTGCATGCTCTTCGTAAAGACGAAGTTTCTGCCCATAATCGCTTAAGAGAATTAAGTAAACAAGTGGCAGATGCGGTAAGAAGCGTGACAAATAGCAATTTGCCAGGTGTCACAGAGGAATACAATCAACTAATGCAAGAAGCAAAAGAGAGTATTGATCAAGCAAAAAGAATGCTAGAACATACGCCATTAAATATGGTTGAAGTGAAAAAGATAATTGATGTGACCGAAGAAAAAGTGACAATGCTAGTAAATGTAACAATTGAATTGGTTGAAACAGTTTATTTAGCAGAGAAAATTATTCAATATGGAAACAGGTATCGTCGTAAATATCAAAAAGTCCATCAAGGTTTATTAGAAGCAGAAGCTCATTTTAGACACTATCGCTATAAAGAAGCATTGCAATATGCAGCAGCCACCATCGAAGAAATAGAGCCAGGCAGTATGAATAAAATCGAAGCTTGGTCAAATGAATGGAAAGAAAATCAACATTAGAAAGCTAATGCAATATGTGCAAAAAAGTCTGAGGAAATAAACTCAGACTTTTTTTATGTAATGAAGAAATCATAGTAGCTTATCCGTGTATTTGCAAAAGTTTTAACATATGGTAGCATTATAAAGTAAAACTTTCATGGTGGGGCTTATTACCTAAATGTAATGGGCATCTGTTGTGAAGTGTTCGACTTATCGGATATCCTGTCAAAGAACATAAAAAAGCAGTTGCAGTTTTCAATCGATAAATACTCTTTTAAAAGGAAACTACCTTCTAGAAAAGATTTTGTTTTTATGATGTGATACAGCAAAATGGCTGTTAATAAATATATCCATTTAACTAAATAAAGTTAACTTTTTTAAGGAAAGGAACTCCCGATGTAATGATCTATATAGATAATAGTGCTACAACTAAACCTTTTTCAGAAGTTCTTGATGCATATACTACTGTATCTCAAAAGTATTTTGGGAATCCATCCTCGATCCATGGGATAGGAATGGAAGCGGAGAAATTACTAATACAGGCAAGGGAACAAATTGCTGAGCTCTTAGAAGTAAAAAGTAATGAAATATTTTTTACTTCAGGAGGAACGGAAGGGAATAATACTGTTTTAAAAGGGATAGCGCGTACGTTTAAAGGAAAAGGAAATCATATAATAACGACAACTATTGAACATGATTCTATTCACAAGGTAATGGAACAATTAGAAGAAGATGGATTTACTATTACGTATGTACCCGTTAATGAATATGGACAAGTTTCTGCAGAGGATATAATCAAACAGATTCGTAAAGAAACCATCCTTGTCTCGGTGATGCATGTTAATAATGAAGTAGGTTCAATTCAGCCGATTGAAGAAATAGGCAGGTTTTTATCTAATTATCCGCATGTTTTTTTTCATGTGGATGGCGTTCAAGGAATTGGAAAGCAGCCAATTTCTTTAAAGAAAGCAAATATAGACGCTTATACGATTTCAGCTCATAAATTTCATGGACTTAAAGGAAATGGCGTTCTATATATAAAAGAAGGTAAAAGGATTCAACCGCTATTAGCAGGTGGTGGTCAAGAAAATGCTTTTAGAAGTGGGACCGAGAATGTAGCTGGAGCAGTAGCAACTGCCAAGGCATTACGAATGCAGCTACAAAATCAAAAAAAGAAAATGTCTGTCCTAACACAGATAAATCTTTATTTGCGTGAACAGCTAGCTAGAATAGATGGTGTCTCTATCCATTCGCCAGCTCTAGGAAAAAGTGTGCCCCATATTCTTAATTTCTCTATTGAAGGAATAAAAGCAGAGGTATTTGTTCATGCGTTAGAAGAACGTGATATTTATATTTCTACAACGAGTGCATGTTCCTCCAAAACTAATAAAGTTAGTAAGACATTATTAGGTATGGGTGTATCCGAACAAATTGCTGAAAGCTCTTTTCGAATTAGTTTTTCGTATGCAAACACAATGGAAGAAATGGAAAAAGTAGTGGCTGCTATACAAGATATCAAAGAATGGTTGAGAGGTGTAATGAAATGAAATATGATCGTATTTTAATACGCTATGGGGAACTATCAACAAAGGGAAGAAATAGAAAACAATTTGTAGATAAATTAAGACGGACAATCGCCAAGGCTTTAGAGGCGTTTCCAGCTGTGTCTATTGAAGCAAAAAGAGAAAGAATGTATGTATTATTAAATGGGGAAGATGTGGAGGAGATTTCCAAAGTTCTTAAAAATATCTTTGGCATTCAATCTTTTAGTCCTGCAATAAAGCTAGAAAGAGATATCGAAATAATCAAAGCGGCTGCTTTAGATATTGTTACTTCTTTATATGAGGAAGGATCTACTTTTAAAATAAGTGCTCGACGTGCAGACAAAGGGTTTGAACTTGATACTAATGAAATAAATCAGGCGATTGGTGGTCATTTATTAAAAAATATCCTTGGTTTAAAAGTAGATGTTAAAAACCCTGATATAAATGTCCAAATTGAAGTCAGAACAGAAGCGATCTATCTTTCCTGTGAAAATATAGCAGGAGCAGGAGGATTACCTTCAGGAACAAGTGGAAAAGCGATGTTGATGTTATCTGGAGGATTGGATAGTCCGGTAGCTGGATACTTGTCCATGAAAAGGGGATTAGAAGTAGAGGGAGTACATTTCTTTAGTCCGCCATTTACTAGTGAAAGAGCTAAACAAAAGGTAATTGATATTTCGGAGAAACTGGCTCGTTTTAACGGACATTTTGTCTTGCATATTGTTCCATTTACGACAATCCAGCAGTTGATTCATAAACAAATTCCAGAGAACTATACGATGACTGCAACACGAAGAATTATGTTAAGAATCACAGACGAAATTCGGAAAAGACAAGAAGCACTAGCTATCATTACGGGTGAGAGCTTAGGTCAAGTGGCGAGCCAAACGTTAGAAAGTATGTATGCAATCAATGACGTGACAAATACTCCTATTTTAAGACCTTTAATAACAACAGATAAAACGGAAATTATTGAATGGGCAAAGAAAATTGATACCCATGATATCTCCATTCGTCCATATGAGGATTGTTGTACAGTATTTGTACCTTCTTCTCCAAAAACAAAACCGAAAAAGGAAAAAATACAGTATTACGAAAGCTTTACTGATTTTGAGCCTTTGATTGAAGAAGCAGTCAAAAATGTGGAAACGATAATCCTGAAAAGAGAAGAAAATAAAATAAACACAGAAATGGATTCCCTTTTCTAAGTGGAGCATCATAACTTTTGCTAACAAAAATCCCCAATATTTTTGTGAAGAATTACCAGTAATTAAAACGAATGAATGCCATGTGTATTACACATTCTATTATCACAAGGAGGTGATACACATGGCAAGCAGCAACAATTCAAATCAATTATTAGTACCTGGAGTTTCTCAAGCTCTAGATCAAATGAAATATGAAATCGCTACTGAGTTTGGTGTAAACTTAGGTGCTGAAACAACTTCTCGCGCTAACGGTTCAGTTGGTGGTGAAATCACTAAACGTTTAGTTCAAATGGCTGAGCAACAATTAGGCGGCGGTTTCTCTAAATAATTGAATAAAATGGCTACAAAGAG
The DNA here is from genome assembly GCF_038006945.1 of Niallia sp. FSL M8-0099. Classification (NCBI taxonomy): domain Bacteria; kingdom Bacillati; phylum Bacillota; class Bacilli; order Caryophanales; family Bacillaceae; genus Niallia; species Niallia sp. FSL M8-0099. Next base: position 162,682 of record NZ_JBBOWF010000002.1, on the reverse strand, counting down.
CAAGGTGTTATGCCTTGCTCTTTTCTTTACGATATTTTTATAAAAAGAAACACTTTATCATTTTGCAGAGTGAGTTTCTATTGAACTTTCATGTAGATTTTAGAGTAATTCTTTGAAAAACTATCAAATTCCTAGTGCTTTGAAATTTAAATAATTTAAAAAATACAAATGGGGTAGTATAATGGGTTAAGTATTTACAATTAGAATCAGGAGGAATAGGTTATGAAGACGGAAGATTTAATAGCTCCCAAACAATATAATTTTGTTTCGGAGATTGAGAAATTTGCCCAGAATCCAGATAGGCTAGCGTTGAAATGGGAGAACGAAGAAGGCGAAACAAAAGAAGTTACATATTCCTCTTTAATGAAAGCAGCAAATAGAATAGGAAATGTATTTAAGGATGAAGGGTTACAAAAAGGAGATGTCGTGCTTGTTATTGTTCCACGAATAATAGAAGCATATCAAGTATATTTAGCAGCTTTAAAACTAGGGTTAACGATTTTACCAAGTTCTGAAATGCTGCGGGCCAAAGATTTGCAATACCGGATCAAGCATGGAGACGTAAAAGCAGTTGTTAGTTATTATCCTTTCATAGGCGAATTAGAACTAGTAGAAGATATACATATGATTAAACGCTTTGTGCTGGGAGAAGGAAAAGAAGGCTGGATGCATTTAGATGCAAGAGCAGAAGATGTTTCTGACGAGCTGCAGTTAGCTCCTACATTGAAAACAGATACGGCTTTTATTTCCTATACTTCAGGAACAACGGGGAATCCAAAAGGTGTTGTACATACGCATGGATGGGCATATGCCCATCTAAGAACAGCTGCTCCAAATTGGCTCTGTATTGAAGAAGGAGATTTAGTGTGGGCAACAGCAGGACCTGGATGGCAAAAATGGGTATGGAGTCCTTTATTATCAGTATTAGGATCTGGAGCAATTGGACTTGTTTATCATGGACGATTTAATCCAGAAAAATATTTACAACTTTTGGAGAAATATGAAGTGAATGTTTTCTGTTGTACACCAACAGAGTATCGTCTAATGGCGAAAGTGGAGGATATTCATAAGTATCAATTAAACCAATTACGAAGTGCTGTTTCTGCTGGCGAACCATTAAACAGGGAAGTAATTGATGTATTTAAAGAACATTTCCACCTAGATGTACGTGATGGATATGGACAAACAGAAAATACATTATTAGTTGGGATAACAAAAGGAGTCGAATTAAGACCTGGCTCCATGGGAAAACCAACACCAGGAAATTTGGTGGAAATCATCAATGAAGATGGTGAAATTTGTTCAGTTGGTGAAGTTGGAGATATAGCAGTTCACAAAGATACGCCAGCGTTGTTTAAGGAATATTTAAAAGAACCAGAAAGAACACAAAATCAATTTCGCGGGGAGTATTACGTCACAGGGGATCGTGCGAGAAAAGATGAAGATGGTTATTATTGGTTCGAAGGTAGAAGAGATGATATTATTATCAGTTCTGGCTATACGATTGGACCATTTGAAGTGGAAGATGCTCTTGTTAAACATAAAGCGGTGAAAGAATGTGCGGTCGTAGCAAGTCCAGATCCAATAAGAGGGAATGTTGTGAAGGCATTTGTCGTTCTTAGAGATGGAATGGAAGGAAACGAGGAATTAACGAAAGAGCTGCAATCCCATGTCAAGAAATTAACGGCTCCTTATAAATATCCTCGTAAAATAGAATTTATGAATGAGCTGCCAAAAACAACTTCAGGTAAAATTAGACGAGTTGAATTAAGAGAGAATGAAAAAAATAGTAAGTACTAAAACAGTATATTGAATTGAAGCAGGGAGACAAAAAGGGCACTTTTAAGAGTGTCCTTTTTGTAAAAAGAAAAGTGAAAATGGGGAGGGATTGACGTGAGAAAACTTATTTATGGTGGGAAAATATATACACTTAAAGAAGAAGGAGATCTGGTAGAAGCTATTTTAACAGATGGACAATATATAGTAGACTATGGTGATAAGGAATATTTGTTAGAAAAACATGGAGAAAGCATAGAGGAAGAAATAGACTTAAAAGGTGATGTGCTTCTACCAGGTTTTGTTGATAGTCATATGCATTTAATTGGTCACGGAGAAAAACTTTTAAGACTAAATTTATCTGCTTGCACCTCGAAAGAGGAAGCTTTACAAATGCTAGCTAGTTATGCAAAGGATATTAAAGAAGGCGAATGGGTTATCGGAGATGGTTGGAACGAAAACATGTGGCCTGAACAGAAAGTCCTGACAGCTAAGGACATTGATCAACATGTTCCCAATCATCCCGTTCTCCTTAACCGAATATGCAAGCATGCGATTGCGGTGAATTCATATGCTTTGAAGATTGCCAATATTACAAATGATACACCAGTTCCATTTGGTGGAGTTATCGAGAAGGATGAATTAGGCAACCTTAATGGCGTATTTAAAGATCAAGCTCAAGAATTAATCACAAGTGTTCTACCAAAAGTAACAGACGAATATGTGGAGAATGCATTACGAGCAGGAATTAAAGATGCTTACCGATTAGGCCTTACTGGAGCTCATACAGAAGACTTAAATTACTATCATGGATATAAAGGAACATATCAGTCCTTTAAAAAAGTAATAGAAGAAGAGGGCAATCTATTTAGAGCTCATCTGCTTGTGCACCATGAAGTGTTTGAAGAGATGAAAGAAGATGGTGGGAAATACTTAGGTGGTTCCGAATGGGTAGAGTTTGGTAGCATGAAAATATTTGCAGATGGCGCTTTCGGAGGAAGAACTGCCTTTTTAAGTAGACCGTATCATGATGATCCTTCGACAAATGGAGTAAGTATTTTTACCCAAGAAACGTTAGATGACCTAGTAGCAAAGGCAAGAGAAAAAGAAAATCCGATTGCTGTACATGCCATTGGGGATGCTGCCTTTGAGATGGTGTTGAATGCTATTGAAAAGTATCCCTTGCAAGGGTCTGGGAGAGATCGTCTTATCCATGCAACCATGCTGCGCAAGGATTTAATCGAACGTATGAAGGGATTACCTTTAATATTAGATATCCAGCCTAGCTTTGTAGCTTCCGATTTCCCATGGGTTATCGATAGACTGGGAGAGGAAAATTTAGCATACTGTTATGCTTGGAAAACATTATTAGAAGAAGGATTGCATTGTGCAGGTGGTTCAGATGCTCCAATTGAAAATGTGAATCCTTTAGTAGGAATTCAAGCAGCAGTGACAAGATCTAACCAAGAGGATAAACAAGGAAAAGGATATATTCCCGGAGAGGCTTTGACGATTTATGAAGCAGTTTGCCTGTATACAAAAGGGAGTGCCTATGCTATTTGTCATGAAGAGGATCGGGGGAAGATTGAGAAAGGGTATGTAGCGGATTTTACGATTTTAAATATGGATATATTTCACGTGAACTCACATGAAATAGAGCAAATCGAAGTAACGAAAACTATTGTTGGAAATGAAATAATGTACGAACGTATTTAACAGAGGAAGTTAATCCATTACAAAGATTTCTAAAAAAGATTGATTGTCAGCCTCCAAAAAAATGTATATAATATGGAATATTTCGATTATAGAAAGAAGCGATGAAAAATGGAGAAAAATAATGTTCGGATTGGGGTCATCTTTGCGGGGATTTCCTATTTAATATGGGGGCTGTTTCCGATATATTGGAAACATCTGCAAGGAGTAGGAGCAGATGAAATTCTTGCAAATAGAATATTTTGGTCGTTTATTTTTATGTGTATTTTACTTACTATTACACGGAAATGGACATTGTTTTTTCAAACACTACGATCATTTAAGTATCAAAAAAAACAGGCGATTATGCTATTTATAGCTTCTGTGCTAGTTAGTTGTAACTGGTTTATCTATATTTGGGCGGTAAATGCCAACAAAATAATCGAAACGAGTCTTGGGTATTATATAAATCCATTAGTAAGTGTATTATTAGGCATTTTTGTGATGAAAGAAAAATTATCGAAGATCCAGTATGTATCCGTACTATTAGCTGCAATCGGAGTTTGTATTATTACATTCGCCCATGGAGCCTTTCCTTGGATAGCAATTTCTTTAGCAATGACATTTGGTTTATATGGCTTGGCAAAAAAATTAATCAAAGTTGATTCCGATGTAGGATTAACATTGGAAACCATGTTTATTACCCCATTTGCGCTCCTTTATATCGGTTATTTATTTGCAAAAGGGAATCATGCCTTTTTGGCTGTTTCAACCAGTTTAGACTTTTTGTTAATTATATCAGGCGTGTTGACAGCTGTTCCGTTATTATTTTTCGCTAAGGGAGCGCAGCGGATTCCTTTATCCATGCTAGGATTCATACAATACTTAACACCTACATTAACATTAATTCTTGGTGTATTTGTCTATCACGAACCATTTACAACGGCACACTTATTAGCATTTATATTTATTTGGTCTGCATTAACGATTTATTCTCTTTCGCGAACAAAGCTATTTTCTTCAGCAAAAAAGAAAGAAGAAGCTAAAGGAATAGCATAAGAGAAAAATAATAAAATACTATAGTTGGAATTATGCATTTTTCTGAAACATTTTTCTTGGTAGAACGTAAAGGAAAGAGAACGAATATTAGGGGGTTTTGAGTGAATGAATGGAAAACGTTGGGCAGCTTTAGGCATAGCAGGTGTTATTTTTGCCTTCTCCATTATTACTAGTTTGGTATCAATAGCATTTACAACCGATGTGGAAGAGTTATTTGGACAATTTCTAGGTGAAGGTAAAGCGCCTTATGTAGAAGAATACATAGAGGATGGAAATATCGCTAATAAAATAGCAGTTTTAGAAGTGTCTGGAACGATACAGGATACTGGTGATGCTGATTCTCTTTTTTCAGCAGCTGGATATAACCATACTTCCTTTATGGAAAAGCTGGATTATATAAAAGAAGATCCAAGTGTAAAAGGGGTTATTTTGAAAGTGAACTCTCCAGGTGGAGGAGTAGTGGAAAGTGCACAGATTCACGATAAAATAGTGGAAATTCAAAAGGAAGCTAAAATACCTGTTTATGTCTCAATGGGATCAATGGCAGCTTCTGGAGGTTATTATATTTCAGCCCCTGCTGATAAAATTTTTGCAAGTCCTGAAACATTAACTGGTTCGCTTGGTGTTATTATGAGTGGATATAATTTTGAAGGTCTAGCTGAAAAGTATGGTGTTGAATTTGTTACAATTAAAAGTGGTAAATACAAGGATATCATGAGTTCTACTAGAGAAATGACAGAGGAAGAAAGAGACATTTTACAACGATTAATTGATAATTCATATGCTGGTTTCGTTAAAGTCATCGCAGATGGACGAGGTATGAAAGAGGCAGAAGTGAAGAAAATCGCAGATGGTCGTATCTATGATGGAAGACAAGCGAAGGAATTAAATTTAATTGATGATTTTGGTTATTTTGATGATGTGGTAGAAAAGATGAAAGCAGACTATCAATTAAATGATGCTGCGGTTGTTAAGTATACGGACAATACTGGCTTTGGTTCCTTGTTTGGCGTGACTGCGAAAAAATTAATTACAAGTGAGGATAAAGAATTAGCAAATATATTAAAAATCGTCACAAATGCTAACTCACCTCGACTAATGTATTTATATGCAGAATAGGAGGGGAACTAATTGAGTAATGAACATGAAAAGTTGGAAACTGAAACTTCTTTAAAGGGAGAAACAGTGTCAGAATCTACTATTTCATATAAGGAAACAGTAGATAGGGATGAGCAGACACCAAATGTACCAAAAGAAAAGAAGTTGCCATTGGGGGAAGCTCCTTATGTGTATGCAGGATTCTGGATGCGCTTTTGGGCATATCTAGCAGATTTAATTATTGTTTCAAGTGTCAATCGAATTCTAATCTATCCGATTTTACGAATAGCCGATATCCCGTTATACGAATCAGGGATTTTCTCAACAGTAAACATTTGTACAGCTATTACGTTTTATTTATATTTTGTGTTAATGACAAAGTTTTTGAAACAAACATTAGGGAAAATGATTTTTGGATTAAAAGTTGTACCGATAAACAAAGAAAAACTAACATGGGATACTATTCTTTTCCGTGAGTGGATAGGTCGATTTATCTCTAGCAGCTTTTTCATTTTATATGCATTAGTTGCCTTCTTACCAAAGAAACAAGGACTTCATGATATATTTGCTGATACGGCAGTAGTACATGACCGATAACAAAAATGAGACGAGGATTGCAGTATTTTAACGAATATAGACCCGAACAATTATACGGAAATGGTAATTTTCGTATAATTGTTTGGGTTTTTTTATTGATTTTGTGAAACACGCTTTCTGGTAATTAACTGCAGACCTAGCATGTTTAATTTTGGCTGCTTTATCCAATAATAATAAGCTGAAGGGAAGTGTTGCCAAAATGAAAGTTCTTTTCATTCTAGCTATTATTATTGGTGCTTTTTTATTACTTCTACTATCTTTATGTTTTTTTAAATTAACGATACATATCCGCTATTACCATAAGAAAGATAACGATGATTTAAAAATAGAAGTTCGTGCGTTATTTGGAATTATTCGGTATAAGAAGACGATACCACTAATCAAAATAGATGAGGACTCTCCTTCATTAGTAATAGAAGAAGAAACAGAAATAACAGGCAAAAAAGAGACAATGGAGGATACGAAACAATTTTCTGGCTCAGATTTATTAAATTTTTTATCAAATTCCCAAGAGTTATTAAATCATGTTGTTCATTTTCACCGCATAGTAAGAGCGTTTTTAGCAAAACTAACAATAAAGAATATAGAATGGAGCTCCATTGTGGGCCTAGGAGATGCGGCGCATACAGGGATGGTTTCGGGTGCAATTTGGGCAGTAAAAGGCAGTATCATCGGAATGATGAGTAATTATATGAAGCTGCGTGATATGCCGAAAATAAATATCTATCCTCAATTTCAGGGAGTTGCCTCTGAAACATTATTTTCTTGTATGATTCAATTTCGGTTAGGGCATGCTATGATGGCAGGAATTAAACTGGTGAAATATTGGAAAGATGGTTTCCCTAATTTTAAAACAAATGAAACGTCTATCCAAAGTAAACAATAGACAATGGAGGAATAGGAAAATGTCAGATCATCCGATTCAAGGCTTAATGACAACTGCGATGGAAAATTTAAAAGAAATGATTGATGTCAATACGATTATTGGCGATCCTGTCGAAACACCAGATGGCAGCGTTATTTTAACTGTTTCTAAAGTTGGATTTGGATTTGCGGCCGGAGGGAGCGAATTTACGTTAGAGAATCATTCATTAAATGATTCTTTAACAAAGCATCCTTTTGGTGGAGGTAGCGGTGGTGGAGTTAGTATTACACCAATTGCATTTTTAATTGTAAATGCTCAAGGAGTAAAAATGGTCCACTTAGATGAAAGTACCCATCTTTATGAAAAAATCTTGGATATTGCTCCACAAGCTGTTGATAAAATTCAGCAAATGTTTGCCAAGAAAGATTTATCTTCTAATTCCAACAGTAGTGAAGGACAATCACAGCAACAAAAAGAAGATATTGAATTTTAATGTTCAGCAAACTGCGAATTTAATTGTTAGCAAAACGAGTTCACAAGAATCGGTGAGCTCGTTTCACTTTGCCTGTAAATATCCTTAAACAGTTCGTATTTTTTGCAAATAGTAGCAACTATCGATATGATGATAGTAATTACATATGAATATGGAGGAGAGACAAATGGCAAATGTAACATTTAAACATAATCCAGTCACACTGATTGGGAACGAAATTAAAGTTGGAGACAAAGCTCCCGAATTTACTGTATTAGCGAATGATATGTCAGAAGTGACTTTAGCTAGCTCAAAAGGAAAGATTCGTCTTTTTAGTGTAGTTCCTTCTGTTGATACAGGTGTGTGCGATGCGCAAACAAGAAAATTTAATGAAGAAGCTTCCAAGCTTGAAAATGTGGAAGTAATAACAGTAAGTGTCGATTTACCTTTTGCGCAAAGAAGATGGTGTGCAGCAAGTGGGTTGGAAAATGTTATTACCGTATCAGACCATAGAGACTTGTCTTTCGGGGAAGCATATGGTGTTGTGATGAAAGAATTGCGATTATTAGCACGTGCTGTTTTCGTAGTAGATGCTAATGATACGGTAACATACGTAGAATATGTAAGTGAAGGAAGCAATCATCCAAATTATGAGGCAGCAATCGCAGCAGTAAAAGAAGCTAATTAATTTGCCGAACGGCAGATAATACAATCGATTATCTGGTTAATTTCTTAACCGTATGATAAGCTAGAGTTTGGCCTTTTAAAAGGGACAGACTCTTTTTATTTGGTTTATTTTATAAGAAATCTATAATAATTAGGTGATAACATGAACATTTCTCCAGTAGAAGAATTATTTACAGTTTTTAATGAAACAGCATTGATTATACAAGAAGAACTAGAATATACGTATTTAGAATCTTTAGCTTTAACAGGAGAGAATATTTTTCAAGAAGCGATTTTACAGGAAGAGTTAAGTGAATTAAGTAAAAAAAGATTAAAAAAATCATATGAAACGATTCACTTGGCTAAATATTCAAAAGAGGAAATTCGTAAAGCATTTCAATTAGTCATTTTAAAAGGAATGAAAGAAAATACACAGCCTAATCATCAAATGACACCAGATTCAATTGGAATCCTCTTTGGTTATTTAGTACAAAAGTTTTATACGAGTGAAGAGCTTCGGTTATTAGATTTGGCAGTTGGGACAGGCAATCTATTAACAACTGTGATGAACCATCAAGTCGGTAAGAATATTGCAGCCTACGGTGTTGATATTGATGACTTGCTTTTACAGTTAGCATTAGTAAATGCGAATCTTCAGGAACAACCGATTGAATTTTTTAACCAAGATAGCTTAGAGCATTTGTTTATTGATCCAGTCGACGTTGTCGTAAGTGATTTACCAGTAGGGTATTATCCGAACGATATTCGTGCGAATGAATTTAAAGTGAAAGCGGAAGATGGGCATACATATGCACATCATTTGTTCATCGAACAAAGTATAAATTATGTTAAGCCTGGGGGCTATGCTTTCTTTGTTATTCCTAATAACTTATTTGAGTCAGAGCAAGCGGCTAAACTTCATGACTATATAAAAGAAGAAGTACACATACAAGCAATAATGCAATTGCCGGAAACGCTTTTCAAAAATAAACAGTCCGCAAAAAGTATATTGATTCTACAGAAAAAGGGGAATAATATAGTAGCACCAAAGCAAGTTTTACTTGCAAAAGTTCCAAGCTTCTCTAATATGCGTGCAATGGAACAAGTTTTAAGTGAATTGGACACATGGATACAAGCAAATAAGTAAGGATAATAATTTAAATTACGTTAAGTGTTATAAGACAGTTTCCTTTTATTATATAGAAGATAATCGGCGCAAATTTGTCTTTTTTTCGAAAAATCGACGAAAATCTAAAAAAAAATGAATAACTGGGCATAATGTGCTTGAAATGTTTCTAGTAGAATGTTTTAATGAAAAACTGAAAGAAGTAAATCTTGTCTGTTGTATGATTCGATCTGTTCAATGTCAGGCAAAGTAAATAAAAAGTTGTTATACAAAAGGGGAGTAAATCATTTTATGGCAAAAATAATTGCGATTAATGCTGGTAGTTCTTCACTAAAGTTTCAATTGTTCGAAATGCCAAGTGAAGAAGTAATTACAAAAGGTTTAATAGAGCGCATTGGATTAACTGATGCTGTATTTAATATCTCTGTCAACGGAGAAAAAATCAAGGAAGTTACAGAAATTCCTGATCATGATGTCGCTGTTAAGATTCTTTTAGGCAAATTAACAGAATTAGGCATTATCGCATCTTTAGATGAAATCGAAGGAATTGGTCATCGTGTTGTTCACGGCGGAGAAGAATTTGCTGATTCTGCAGTAATTACAGATGATGTAATTGGTAAAATTGATACTTTATCTGAATTAGCACCTTTACACAATCCAGCTAACTTAACTGGTATTCGTGCATTCCAACATGTATTGCCAAATGTTCCGGCTGTAGCAGTATTTGATACAGCATTCCATCAAACAATGCCGGAAAAATCTTATTTATACAGCCTTCCATATGAATATTATGAGCAATATGGAATTCGTAAATATGGTTTCCATGGTACAAGCCATAAATACGTGTCTCAACGTGCTGCTGAATTATTAGGCCGTCCTATTGACCAATTACGCTTAATTTCATGTCACCTAGGAAATGGTGCTAGTATTGCAGCTATTGAAGGTGGAAAGTCTGTTGATACTTCAATGGGATTCACTCCTCTTGCAGGTGTTACAATGGGAACTCGTTCTGGTAATATTGACCCTGCGTTAATTCCGTTTATCATGGAAAAAACAGATCAATCTGCTGATGAAGTATTACAAGTATTAAATAAGAAGAGTGGTCTTTTAGGAATCTCTGGTTTCTCCAGTGATTTACGTGATATTACAGAGCAAGCAAAAGAAGGCAACGATCGTGCGGAACTTGCATTGAGAATTTTTGCAGATAACATCCATAAATACATTGGATCATATGCATCTGGAATGAACGGTGTAGACGCAATTATTTTTACTGCTGGTATTGGTGAGAACAGTGAAATTGTTCGTGCTAGAGTTCTTCAAGGGCTTGAATTTATGGGAGTTTATTGGGATCCAACATTGAATAAAATCTCTGGTGAAGAGTCATTCATTAACTATCCACATTCTCCAGTAAAAGTAATGGTAATCCCAACAAATGAAGAAGTAATGATTGCAAGAGACGTTTGTAGATTAGCTGGTATTTAAGTTAAGCGTACAAAGGTCTAGGATGAAAAATTAGAAGACAATCTTTTTCGTAGCATAATGTACGAGAAAGATTGTCTTTTTCCTATTAAAAAAGGAATACTACTTGAATGGATAAATATATTGTCTTTTATTGGCTTCTTTTAGTAAAATAAGGAATGATTCTTATTATTCAGGGGGGATTAAATGCTTACAAAAGCTGAAGCTTATTATTTGGATAAATTAGAGCAATGGGAAAATGAACGGAAAAGTGAACGATCAATCAAAATTCTCCATCTTTATTCTGATTACATAAATACTGGCTTATCCTATTTACCTGAATGGCAAAAACAAAAAATTGTACGATCACTTAATAATATCTTATTCCATCTTCATGCCATCTTAATTAATTCCACATTTCAACGAAACACCGCTCAAAAAATTATGCAGCAGGCAAGAGTACATAATGAATCCATCTTCACTTTAAGAGATATGACAAAATTGAGTATAGACCAATTACAATCCATTGCAGAAAAACAAATGGCTCATTACAGGATGCTTGCCTCGGCCCAAGGGGCTTTGGCTTCGAAGCATACTGGTTTTTTCATGGGCGATTTTCTCTCGATGCTTATTATTAATCTTCGATCCGTTCAGGTTCTTGCTTCGCTATATGGGAGACCAGCTGATAGTCCCAATGAAATCATGACAGCATTGAAAGTTTTCTGTGCAGGGTGTTTACCGCATGAGCAGCGAAAAGAAGCATGGAATGAGCTAATGGATGAATTAGAGAAAGAACAGCAAGGTTTCTTTTATGATGGAAAGGATGAAATAGTTCAGGAAAAGATGCTGCACTCTTTATTAAGTGAGCTGATAAAGCTTTCATTTATCTTATTTTTTAAAAGGAAATCGAGTATGGCTGGTACCATAATAGGAGCAGCGGCGAATTACCATTTTACGAAAGAGATGACGGAATTGGCACATCATTTTTATCAAAAAAGCTATTTACTAAGTAAACGAGATGGAATTTATCCGTCTTTAAGATAAGTGTAGCAACCGGGACCAAAAAGGTGCGGATGGAAATTTTCTTATAAATGGAGAAAGGGGAAACTATGGAAGACTTTTCATTAGACGAATGGGAACAGGAAAGGGAAAGACTTGAATATACGAAAAATTATATGAATATTGTTTTGCATGAGGCGCAGATCAATCAAGGGACATTACAGGAAAATGTGCGAGAATCCATAAGCAATGAAGAGGCGCTTGACAGTAGTTTGAGTTATATCAACTATTTAACGAATAGTAAGTTTTTACAGCTTGCAACAACCGAGTTAAGTATTTTAAAACGTATTTTAGATACTCCCTATTTTGCGCGGATTGATTATCAAATGAAAGGGAAATCCCAAAAGAATGTCTATTATTTAGGAAAAACTTCGCTTTTTGAAAAGGACACACAAAAACCAATAATTGTAGACTGGCGTTCACCAATTGCAAATGTCTATTACGATGGACGATTGGGCGAAGTTTCATACGAAGTGAATGAAGAAACGATTGAAGGGCATTTATCATTAAAAAGACAATTTAAAATTGAAATAGGAGAGCTCCTTCATTATCAGGATATTGATTTAACTACAACAGATGAATTATTGCAGCAATCTCTTGCTGGAAAAGCAGACCAGCGACTAACAGAGATCATTTCAACTATTCAAGCTGAACAAAATGAAATAATTCGAGCAGATCTAAATCGGCCAATCATTGTCCAAGGAGCGGCCGGAAGTGGAAAGACCACTATTGCTTTACACCGAATATCCTATTTTATCTATAACTATGCAAAATATTTTCAGCCTGAGCAATTAATGATTATTGCGCCAAATAATATGTTTATCGGTTATATTGCACAAGCGCTGCCTGATTTGGGAGTAGAGAAGATTCGTCAAACGACATTCCTAGATTATGTTTTACTATGCATTGGAAAGAAAATGAAAGTAATTCAGTCAAATAAGAAATTACTAACATTTATAAATCATAAGAACAAACAAGAAGAACTGGTTAAGTGGCTTTCCCGTTATAAAGGATCTTTAGAATATAAAAAGGTAATGGATAAATATTTAGTGGATATATGTAATGAAATGAGTCCAAAAGAAGATTTTCGGGTAGAAAAATTCCCGTTATATGGAGCAAAGAAACTGGAGCGTTTATTTAAGAAGGAATACGATTATCTTCCCTTAATCAAACGGAAGGAGAAAATAAAGGGAATCTTACAAGCTGATTTAAAACGGAAAAAGAAAATAATTTTAAGTAAGTTGGAAGAAAAGTATGAAGATGCATTAGATCGTGCCTTAAAGATAAAAGAAGATTCAAAGCGGAAAGAGAAAGTTGTCTATTTTCTAGACACGAAGGCAGAAAGAATAGCAACTGTAAAGAAAGAAGCTTCAACTGCTGTTAGAAGATATATGAAGACAATGGAGACAACCGATTTATATGAGTATTATTCCAGATTATTTGCGGATAAGGAGCTCCTTAGAAAATATACGGAAGATTCGCTAACAGAAAAGCAATTAGATTATTTGATTGCCTTCCAGCGAAAGATATTAAAACAAAAGAAAGTGGAAATCGAGGACTTAGGGGCATTATTTTATTTGCAGTATAAAATATTAGGCATAGATAAAGAATATCGAGCGAAGAATATTGTCATTGATGAAGTGCAGGATTATAGCGAATTTCAGCTATATGCCTTAAAAGCAGGACTAGAAACAGATATGTTTACCCTTGTTGGAGATTTAGCACAAGGGATTCACTCCTATCGGGGATTACAGAACTGGCAGACATTACAGCAAACTATTTTTCCGCGCGCGAATTATATGACCTTGCAAAAAAGCTACCGGACTACGATTGAAATTATGTTTTTGGCAAATGAAATTTTGCATTTAGTCAATGAAGATTTGCCCAAAGTGAAACCAGTTGTCCGCCATGGAGAAAAACCGACTGTTCATTTATATGAGCAAAAACAAGAATTGATTGACAGAATGATTCAAGTAGCAGATCGACTGCATAATGACGGTTATCACTCCATTGCTATTATTGGTAAAACAGAGGAAGAATGTAGAGCAATATTGAAAGAGATGCAAAAAAGAAAAGTGCCTAATGTCCAATTTCTTCAAGAAAATGAAGAGCTTGAAAAGAAATATTTAATTATAGTACCAAGCTACCTTTCCAAGGGACTGGAATTTGACGCAGTTCTTCTTTTTACGTTAAATGAGTCTTTTTCCCAAGAAGAAATAGATTTAAAGCTTTTATATGTTGCAATGACAAGACCAATGCATCGCCTTCATTTATTTACACGCGACAAAGCCACGTTATTATTGGATAAGGCACATAAAGCATATTTTACAGTGGAGAAAGAAAACGAGCGAAAGAGTGGGGAATATGAATAAACAAATCCATACGAAGCATCAATACTTACAGGTTGGCTGTAAAGTGATAACCGTTAGTGATACAAGATCTGAGGAAAATGATAAAAGCGGAAAATTGATGATTGATCTGTTAGAACAGGAAAACCATTCTATACAAAAGTATGTCATCGTAAGGGATGAGAAAGAACAAATTGTACACGAAATAATGACGGGGGTACAATCAGCTGAAATTAATTGTATTCTCTTAAATGGAGGGACAGGAATTTCACCCAGGGATATTACCATCGAAGCCATTAAACCTCTCCTAACAAAAGAATTAGATGGATTTGGAGAACTGTTTCGAATGTTAAGCTATACAGAAGATATAGGCTCTAGTGCTATATTATCAAGAGCGATTGCTGGAACGATTAATAATACGGTCATTTTTTGTACTCCAGGATCTACAGGTGCTGTACGGCTTGCGATGAACAAATTAATCCTTCCTGAATTAAGTCATGTTGTCAGCGAATTGCATAAATAATAATAAAAAGGTCAATAACTTTTCAAGTAAAGAAAAGGGTTGACCTATTTTTATATATAAAAATAGAATTTATCTACTAATGAAATGTATAAAATAATGCATAAAAGATTAAGTTTATTTTTATAGATACAAATAATTAGTTTATTAATAGGATGTATACTGAGACTTCCTATCTTTTTGTGTGTATAAAAATAAAATTATTTAAATTTTTATAAAAATTCTATTGAAATTATTAGGGAAAGTTGTTAAAGTGATACATATAGTTTTTGAATAAAAATATAAATAAATGAATATTTATTCGCATATAGGAGGAATTAGGTAATGGCAAATCCAAAAGTAGTCTTAGCATATTCAGGAGGATTAGATACATCTGTAGCAATAAAATGGTTACAGGATCAAGGTTATGATGTAGTAGCTTGCTGCTTAGATGTTGGTGAAGGAAAGGATTTGAACTTTATACAACAAAAAGCACTTTCGGTTGGTGCAGTTCAATCTTATGTCATCGATGCAAAAGAAGAATTCGCACAGGATTTTGCACTTACTGCTATGCAGGCACATACCCTTTATGAAGGAAAGTATCCCCTTGTTTCTGCATTATCAAGACCTTTAATTTCCAAAAAATTAGTAGAAGTTGCAGAAAAAGAAAATGCTGTTGCGGTCGCACATGGATGTACGGGAAAAGGAAATGACCAAGTGCGTTTTGAAGTATCTATCCAAGCATTAAATCCTAATTTAAAAGTATTAGCACCAGTCCGTGAGTGGGGATGGTCTCGTGAAGAAGAAATTGCTTATGCAAAAGAAAAAAATATTCCCATCCCGGTTAACTTGGATAGTCCATTTTCTATAGACCAAAATCTATGGGGAAGAAGCAATGAATGTGGAATTTTAGAAGATCCTTGGGCTGCCCCTCCAGAAGAAGCGTATGACTTAACGGTAAGTCTCGAAAATGCTCCTGATCAAGCAGATATTATTGAAATTGAATTTAAGGAAGGTGTTCCTGTCAGCATAGATGGTATTACTTATTCTTTATCTGCGCTAATTCTTGAGTTAAATAAGATCGCTGGAAAACATGGTGTGGGTAGAATCGATCATGTAGAAAATAGATTAGTAGGAATTAAATCAAGAGAAGTGTATGAATGTCCAGGTGCTTTAACATTGATGAAAGCACATAAAGAATTAGAAGATATTACGCTTGTAAAAGAAGTAGCTCATTTTAAACCAGTTATCGAAAAGAAAATCACAGAAGTTATTTATGAGGGACTTTGGTTCTCTCCAATTACAAAAGCATTGCAAGCTTTCTTGCAAGAAACCCAGAAAAACGTGACAGGAACGGTTCGCGTGAAACTATTTAAAGGGCATGCGATTGTAGAAGGAAGAAAATCACCGTATTCTTTATATGATGAAAAACTTGCTACGTATACTTCCGACGATGAGTTTGATCATGCAGCAGCGGTTGGCTTCATTAAACTTTGGGGACTTCCTACAAAGGTTCAAAGCATTGTGGAAAACGACAAGAAGGTGTCTGTGTGAAGAAGTTATGGGGAGGCAGATTTACAAAATCTGCCGAGGAATGGGTAGATGAATTTGGGGCGTCCATTTCCTTTGATCAAGAACTAGTGTTAGAAGATATAGAAGGGAGCATTGCCCATGTGGAAATGCTCTCTAAGACAGGGATATTGTCAGTAGCAGAGGCAGAGAAAATCAAAAATGGATTACTTACTCTAAAAAAGCAAGCAGAAAAGGATGAATTATCTTTTTCTGTAAAACTAGAAGATATCCATCTTAATTTAGAAAGTAAATTAACGGATTTAATTGGTCCTGTAGGTGGGAAGCTCCATACTGGTAGAAGTAGAAATGATCAGGTTGCAACAGATATGCATCTTTACCTGCGAAAACAAGTGAAACAAATTATCCAATTATTGAATGAGCTGCAAAGCTCGTTGCTGGAAAAGGCAGAGCATCATATTGAAACAGTAATGCCTGGTTATACACATCTTCAGCGTGCCCAGCCTATCTCTTTTGCGCATCATTTAATGGCGTATTTCTGGATGTTTGAAAGAGACAAACAGCGATATCAGGAAAATGTAACGAGAATTAATGTATCACCACTAGGTGCAGGTGCTTTAGCAGGAACAACCTTTCCTATTGATCGTTCCTATAGTGCTGACTTACTTGGCTTTGATTCCATTTATGAAAATAGTATGGATGCAGTAAGCGATCGTGACTTTATTCTAGAATTTCTATCGACTAGTTCTATTTTAATGATGCATCTATCGCGCTTTAGTGAAGAAATTATTCTTTGGTCTTCTCAAGAATTTAAATTTATTGAATTAGACGATAGTTTTTCCACGGGAAGCAGCATTATGCCCCAAAAGAAAAATCCAGATATGGCTGAATTAATCCGAGGAAAAACCGGACGGGTTTATGGAAATTTAATGGGCTTGTTAACTGTATTGAAAGGTTTGCCTTTAGCATACAATAAAGATATGCAGGAAGATAAAGAAGGGATGTTTGATACCGTAAAAACGGTGGTTGGCTCTTTGCGCATTTTTGCTGGTATGATTCAAACAATGAAGGTTAATGAGCAAGGAATGGAAAATGCCACGAAAAATGACTTTTCTAATGCTACAGAATTAGCTGATTATTTATCAGAAAAAGGGATGCCATTCAGAGAGGCACATGAAGTAGTAGGGAAATTGGTTCTATACTGTGTGAATAAAAAATGTTATTTGCAGGATTTAAGTATTACAGAACTACAAGCGGCGAGCAGCTTATTTGAACAGGATATCTACCATGTATTGAATCCCAGAACGGCAGTTGAAAGACGAAATAGTGCTGGCGGAACTGGATTTACCCAAATAAAGCAGGCGATTGAAAAAGCAAAGCTTTGCGTTTGGGAAAAAGAAGAAGTGAAGTAAAAGAAGAAAATTCTATTATTTGATTGCAAACACTGCTTTCAATAATAGAACTTTCTTCTTTTTATTTCTATTGATCACTGCTTCTAACAATTAAAACATCACAAGGAGCATTTCTGGTAATTCCTTCAGAGACACTGCCGATAATAAATCTCTCAACGGCATTTAAACCTGTCGCTCCACACACAATTAAATCAGCTTTGTACTTTGTCGCAATTTCTCGAGGAACTACTGCTCTTGGAGAACCGAATTCAATTGCCTTTACAACATTCTCAATTCCTGCTGCAGTTGCTTGAACAATATATTTATCTAAGAGCTCATTAGCGAATTCATCTGATTTAGCTGCAATGGATTGATCGTACGCAGCTACTGTTGCAAAAGATCTCGTATCAATAACATGGGCAATGACAAGCCTAGCATTATTTTCTTTTGCGATTGAAATCGCTTTCTTTATAGCGTTATCAGCCTCATCAGAACCATCTACTGCCACAATAATGTTTTGATAGTTTACGTTCATAAGCATTCACTCCTTAAGTTTATCTACTTCTATTATATACCCAATTCATGCATAAGTTTAACTTTTCAATCAAATAATAGGGGGAAAAATAAGAAAGGAAGGAATAGAGATGCACAAACAAAATGAAAGTATACAGAATGATTTTCAATTTGATGAAAAAGGAAGCGAAGAAGTAACTGCCCAAGTGATGGAATCCTATAACGACGGTGCGGTTGATGCCTTCTTGGATAAAGAGCAGAAACAAATAAAGGACTAAACAAAAAAGACTGTAGGAAGAGCCTGAGCCTTAAATGATAGGCGAATAATAACTAATTCCACCTATCATTTAAGATAAACTAGTTTTAAGTTACTATGACCTGCGGCTGAATGGAGGAGGCTGAACCTCCCTCAACGCTCTCCTGGTGGAAAGCAATATATACCATTCAGCCTGTGAGTACTGTTGCAAAACAAATCGTCCTTTTTAAATAAATAACTGCCCTAATTTTTAATCCATCATCTGCACTCAACTTGTTAGTAATTTCTTGGAATGTAGTAAGGCTGGTAGATAGGCTGAGGATAAGGGGCGTCTGCATAATAATTTTGACTAGAACTATTTCTACTAATCACTGGGCCAAGAATTGTTGTTTTATTAATGGGAGAGATGGTGGATTTCCACTTATGAAGATCCAATGAATAAGTATGTGCCATTAAGTCTGGAGGAGTTAGACGAAGTAAATCAGAGCCAAAGATTGCTTCAGGTGTAGGTGCATTGAATATAGCTAATAAATGTGTCTTATTTGTATTTGCGATTTCATAATGCCACCAGCCTTGGGGAACATTAGCTACTTGGCCAGGCGTAATGGTATAGTTTAGGATTTTTTTTGTAAAAGGATTTAATAGTGAAACAGTAGCAGAACCGGAAATGCAGTATACGAGCTCTGCCGCATTTTGGTGAATATGTGGTTCAACTACAATATCTCTGCTTAAATAGATATCTAGCAATGACACATTCTCTAACGAATTTAACTGTTGTTCTCCTAAAACATTAATATAGTTATGACTATCTCTTGTGAAAAAATTACTTTTATTTACATCAAAATGGTATTGGATTTTTGGATCTGTATAATCTACATATTTAACCATTCTCTTCTCCCCCATTTATTCCTTTTTAAGTTTAGGTATCTTATGTAAAATATAAATTTAGGTGCAAGTACATTAAAAGAGAAGATAATAGATTCGTTTTTTTGGGGGCATGAGTATTTCATTCACATATAAACCCCAACGATTATACGGAGATGCTAGGGGAAACTCCGAATTATCGTTGGGGTTATTTAGAAAACAGGTTTGTGGTTAACATCCGCATGACAGATATTAAAAAACAGGCGGATTTTCTTGTTTACCATTTATTGAATAATTTGAAGCTCTTTCGGAAATTTAGTTAAAATCTCCACTCCATCTTTTGTAACATAAACATCATCTTCTATCCGAACTCCTGCAACATTCGGTACATAAATTCCCGGCTCGATTGTATATACCATACCTTCTTGTAAAACTAGGGAATTTGTTTCAGTTAAGGAAGGGAATTCATGAACACTAATCCCTAATCCATGCCCTAAACGGTGAGGGAAAAACTCGCCATAACCTGCTTCTCTTATTGTGTTTCGAGCAGCTAGATCAACAGTAGCACAAGAAACGCCTGGCTTAGAGGCTTCAATCGCTGTAAGCTGAGCTTTTAAAACTGTATCATAAATATCCTTTTGCTTATCATTAATGTCGCCAAATGCCACTGTTCTGGTTATATCGGAACAATATCCATCAACAACAACCCCTAAGTCAAATAATACTAGGTCTCCTTTTTTGATTTTTGTCTCTCCTGGATTACCATGAGGGGAAGCGCCGTTCACACCAGTTAAAACCATGGTTGAAAAGGACATCTTACCAATTCCTTTTTTCTTCAATTCATATTCAATTGCAGCTAGAATTTCCATTTCAGATTTGCCTTCTGCTATTTCATTACAGCCTACTTCTATAGCGAAATCAGCCCATTTACAAGCTTCTTTTATCTTAGCTAATTCATCTGATGTTTTTATCATGCGCAAAGTATTAATTTTTTCTTCTGCTGAAACATATCCTTCAATGTTTGGAAATGACGTTTGAAGTGCCTGATATCTTGCCACATTCATGTGATCTATTTCAAGAGCTACTTTTGTTGTACGGTTTGTACGGCTTTGAACCATACTTTGAATAGCCTCCCATGGATTTTCTGTATCACTATAGCCGATGATATCATAGCTCCACCCGGCATTTTTAGCATCATTTGTTTCCATTGCAGGACAAACTAATATCGGATCGTTTTCTGGGAAGACAATCAAAGCCAATAATCTTTCATGTGGATCACTATAGAATCCGCTAAAATAGAAAATATTATCTGTAGAAGTTAAAAAAGTGAAATCAATTTCTTCCTGCTTCATCCAATTTGCTAGAGACGCTATTTTTTTTTCCAATTCAACCTACCTCCAAGTGTTTCTTAACAAGTCTATACTTTTTTCCATTTCCTTATATTGTAGGACCAGTTAAATATTATTCTTATCCTATAAGATTATCAACATAAGTCGTGTATGTAAATATTTAGACTTACGAAACTTTCTGTGTGATCAGATGCTTTAGCTAATTTTTAAATACTTTTTTTGTCCTTGTCCGCATAGGATAGTATCAAGGAGGTTTTAGCGACTATGAATAAGAATAGATATTTACTATGTATATTATTATGTGGTGTCCTTTTATATTATGGAATGCCAAGACTTTCTCCCTTCAGTAACGGGGCTGAAGGAATATTTTCGGTTACATGGCTAGCCTTTGCCTTAATGGTAGTAGCGGGAAATTTAACTGCATTACTATATACCCCTAAAAAACCACGACTAGCCAAAAGGTCCTATAGTAAAGCACAGAAAAAGAAGAAAATCTATTATTACCAATAAGATGAAAAGAGGAGAGAGATAGAACTAAAACGAAAATCTATCTCCCGTTATCAATAAATAAGGGTCCGTATGCTGGTAAATGATTATGCGGGTCTTTATTGCCGATATCCGTATAATGTGGTTCGATTTATTTACGGCTGGAATTATTTTCTTCCAGCCCTTTTAGCATGTAATATTTTAATACCAATCAGATTTTTTTAAAGAAATAAAGATGTCCACAAAAGACATACTCCACTCAAAAAACAAAATGACTGAATGTTTTAATGGCGATTAACAGAGAATTCATTGAATACCCTAGTAGTTCACTCTATAATAAAGATATACAAGCTTTTTTCAATAGATTTTTTACCTAGGGAAATCATAGATATTAAAGAAGGCAGCTTTAAATGAAAGAAATTAATAGTTAGCCGAAAACTATTGAAACATAGATGGATAAATTGTAATAAATAGAAATAAATGGTATGAAAATGTCTAGTACAGGCAGTTTTCGCATAGAACAAACGAGAGAGTTTAACCAATAGAATTTTCTAAGTTTGTCTGCGAGAAGCAGTGTGCTTTTCTTAAAAGAGGGTGGTAATTTGGCTACAAAACATGAGCAAATATTAAATTATATTGATGAATTACAAGTAGGAGAAAAGATTTCTGTTCGACAAATTGCGAAAGCATTAAATGTAAGTGAAGGAACAGCTTATAGAGCGATAAAAGAAGCAGAGAATAAAGGGTATGTAAGTACCATTGAAAGAGTTGGTACAATTAGAATTGAACGAAAGAAGAAAGAAAATATTGAGAAGTTAACCTATGCAGAAGTAGTTAATATTGTGGATGGACAAGTTCTTGGTGGGAGAGCTGGTTTACATAAAACCTTAAATCGTTTTGTTATTGGGGCAATGAAATTAGATGCAATGATGCGCTATACAGGTCCTGGAAATCTCTTGATTATAGGGAACCGTGTGCGGGCACATGAACATGTATTAAAAGCTGGTGCTGCGGTTTTAATTACAGGTGGCTTCGATACAGAGGAACATGTGAAACGTTTAGCAGACGATTTGCAGCTCCCGATTATTTCAACAAGCTATGATACATTTACTGTTGCAACAATGATAAACCGGGCAATCTATGATCAGCTCATAAAAAAAGAAATTGTTTTAGTAGAAGATATTTTAACACCGCTTAAAGAAACGATTTACTTAAAGACAACGGATGATGTTGCTTTGTGGCATAAATATAATAAAGAAACGTTACACGGTCGGTTCCCAGTAGTGGATCATAGTTTAAAAGTACAAGGGATGATTACATCAAAGGATATCATTGGAAAATCGATGGATATGACGATCGATAAAGTCATGACAAAACACCCAATGACGGTTAGTGGCAAAACAAGTGTTGCTTCTTGTTCGCATATGATGGTATGGGAAGGAATTGAAGTCTTGCCAGTTGTAGATGAAGCAAACAAGCTAGAAGGGATTATTAGTAGACAAGATGTATTAAAAGCGCTGCAAATGAACCAAAGACAGCCTCAAATTGGCGAAACGATTGATGATATTGTCACAAAGCATGTCTTGTTGACTAAAGGAAAAAACAAAGGGGAAACAGCCTTTTCCTGTGAAGTAACTCCGCAGATGACGAATCACTTAGGGACCATATCTTATGGGGTGTTTACAACGATTGTTTCCGAAGCGGCGAACAGAGTACTTAGAGGGTTTAAAAAAGGTGATTTAGTTGTCGAAAATATGACCATCTATTTTATCAAGCCAGTTCAAATGGATAGTGTTATTGAAATAGTTCCCAAAATTTTAGAAGTTGGACGAAAATTTGGGAAAGTCGATGTAGAAGTTTTTAACCACGGAGTACTTGTTGGAAAAGCGATGATGATGTGTCAATTAATCGATCGTCATTAATGAAAGGAGAAATAAATGAAACAGAAAATACTAGATGCGATAAGAGCCTTTAATACTATCATTATTCATAGACATGTCCGTCCAGATCCAGATGCATATGGATCGCAAGGTGGATTAGCAGAAATTATAAAAACTTCTTATCCCGATAAAAACGTCTATACGGTAGGAAAAGAAGAAGCTTCCTTAAACTTTTTACGAAGACTCGATGTCATTGATGACAGCACCTATGCTGATGCGCTGGTCATTGTATGTGATACAGCTAATCAAGAAAGAGTATGTGACCAGCGCTATCTGACTGGGAAAATGCTAATAAAGATCGACCATCATCCAAATGATGATGCATATGGCGATATAGTTTGGGTAGAGACTGCAGCTAGTTCGACAAGTGAGTTGATCTATGAGTTTTATTTGTTTGGAGAAGATCAGGGGCTAAAGATGAGTGATGAGGCTGCAAGGCTGCTATATGCGGGAATTGTTGGAGATACTGGGAGATTTCTATATCCAAGTACATCGGAAAAAACATTTCTTTATGCCGGAGAATTAATCAAATATTCTTTTTCGCGCACAGAAATGTATGACCAAATGTATGAACTCGATCCCCATATTGTCAAGCTGAGTGGCTATGTTCTGCAAAATTTTCAAGTTCATGCAAATGGAGTAGCAAGTATGAAGCTCAATAAGGAAATATTAGCTCAATTTCAGGCAACTCCTGCAGAGGCATCGTTACTTGTTAGCAGTCTAGGGAGTGTAAAAGGTTTAAAAGCATGGGTCTTTTTTATTGAAGAAGCAGATCAAATTCGTGTAAGATTGCGTTCAAAAGGACCAGTTATTAATGGAATTGCAAAAAAATATAATGGTGGAGGACATCCAATGGCCTCAGGCGCAACCATTTATCAATGGGAGGATGCCTGTAAAGTAGTGAAGGATTTAGAAGCAGTTTGTAAATAAGGTAGTTTTCTTATGGCTTAATTATTCAACAAGAAAGAAAAAGGGTGCAATCCGTTACGTTATAATGGATTGCACCTCTTTTTAATCGCCAAAGGTGACTCTTAATTCGACATGAACCGTTGTATAAATAATCAACTCTGTTACTTTAAATTTATAACGCTTTTTATCGGAAACAACTACTTTGTTTTCAATCGACTTTTTTAACAGTGCGCGACTTTTATAGACCATATCGAGGTCTTTTGCAATAATGGTCGATAAATCTTCTTTAATGGCATCTTCCATTTCTAAGGCATTAAAGGGTTTAATATCATATTTTTCTTTATCTGTATTGTTTATCTTTACAACGATATCCTCCACTGTCAGCTTTTCTTCGGTCGTTTTATTTTGTGCAGCAAATTCCTCTTGCCATATTTTTTTCTCTCTTTCTAAATCCTCAATAGTTGCTTTTTGTGTTTTAATTTCCGAGCTATATCGTTCCTGCCATACACCGAAAATAAAGACAAAAATACACCAACTGATTACTCCACCGATAACCATTCCGGCAAAAAAACGTTGTACAGCCTGATTTTTATAATATGGTGGAATTCTCATTTATATATACTCCTGTGTAATCCACTTAATAATTGTAATGCCTGTATGAGCTCCTCCGAAAGCAGAAACGATTAATAAGATTTGTTTGAATAGGTCTTTTGTGCCAGCATCATAGATTCCTTTTTCAATCGTATCAATAGCATCAAAGGTCCCGCCAATCGCTGTAACAATCGCCCAAATTTTGATGATTCCAGAAATGCGTATGATTTCAGTAAGGAGTGGTTTTCCGGTTAGAAATGCAGCAAGTCCACCTAAAAGTGCGCCTCCTAAAATAACCCCTAAGGCAATAAAGTAGCTTTCGATGAAGGTAGGGAAGAATGGTTGTTGATTCATACGTTTACCTCTCTAACTTTTATTAGTTTTTGTTTCTAAGCAGGCAATAAATCAAATAGAATGAAGTCTTCTCCATAGAGCAAAATATTTATTCTCACGGTTGTATATTTTTCTCATATCTTGTAATCTTCTATTCTTCTTCTTATTATTATGGACAATCTATTGCATTTATGAATGAATTTAAAGGTCGATTATACAAGTGTTGAAGTTTCACGTCATTCCTTAATAAAGAGAACATATTTTCTTTTTTTGCTGTGAACATCTATAATGAAAGGAAAAAGTCTTTTATTTTGAGGCAAACTAATAAGATAGAATAACAATGATTGCTTTTTTAAGGGAATAGCCTTTAAAGTGGTAAAAAGGTTTGTAAATAAAGCAAAAATGACATCTTCTCTAGCATTTTTATATATTTTTTTGTTATAAGGAAAAAAATTTTTTAAGAAAAGTGGTGAATTAATTTATGTCTTTTATACATCTTCAAGTATCTAGTGCATATAGCCTTTTATCTAGCACGCTTTCGATAAAAGAGTTAGTTACAAATGCTAAAAAGCATGGCTATCGTTCTATTGCTTTAACAGATCGCAATGTGATGTATGGTGCAGCTTCTTTTTATAAAGAATCATTAAAGCAAGGGATAAAACCGATTATCGGACTAACAGTAGATGTAATAAGTGAATGGGAAGAAGATAATGTTTATCCATTGGTCTTATTAGCTAGAACTAGTCTAGGATTTAAAAATTTATTGAAAATTACGAGTGCTGTTCAAACAAAAAATCCACAGGGAATTCCTGTGAAATGGTTAAAGCATTATGCTAAAGGTCTCGTTGCAATCTCACCTGGATTTGAAGGGGAGATTGAACAAAATTTACTGAGGGATGATACGGAATCAGCAAGAAATACATTAATGCTATGGAAGTCCATTTTTGAACCTGGTCAATGCTTTTTATCTATTCAAAGACACGGCATTGCGGTGGAAGATGCACTAAATGAAAAGTTACTCAGATTAGCTTCTGAAGAAAAAGTCAAGCTGGTAGCAACAAATAATGTATTTTACCTGGAGGAGGAGGACCATTTTGCTTATGAATGCTTAAAGGCAATCAAAAATGGGGAGAAGCTTTCCGATATAGAGCAAGATGAATGGAGTTCTAATCAGCATTATCTAAAAAACAAAGAAGAAATGATCACATTATTCAATGATCAACCAGATATTCTGGAAAACACATGGAAGGTAGGAGAGTCTTGTCAGATTGAAATGAATGGCATACTTGCTACCTTACCTAAATATACTGTACCTGCAGGAAAAAATGCTCTTAGTTATTTAAGAGAATTATGTATGGCTGGTTTAAATGACAGATATTCTCATCCTTCTCCAGAACACACAGCACGGTTGGAATATGAATTGGACATCATTGGGAGAATGAATTATAGTGACTATTTCTTAATTGTTTGGGATTTTATGAAGTTTGCGCGAGAGAACGGAATTCTAACAGGTCCTGGAAGGGGGTCAGCTGCGGGATCAATCGTTGCCTATGTTTTACATATTACAGATATAGATCCTATTAAATATCAATTGCTTTTTGAAAGATTTTTAAATCCAGAGAGAATTTCCATGCCAGATATCGATATTGATTTTCCTGATAATAAGCGGGATAAAGTTATTTCATATGTGAAAAATAAATATGGAGAGCTGCATGTTGCGCAAATTATTACCTTTGGTACGCTTGCTGCTAAAGCAGCTTTGCGTGATGTTGGGCGAGCCTTTGGCTTATCTGTTAAAGAGTTGGATGAACTGTCAAGAATGATCCCATCTAAACTAGGTGTTAATCTCAAACAAAGCTATCAAGAATCCATCCGTTTGCAGCAATTTGTTGAATCATCTCCTCGAAATCAAAAACTATTTGATACTGCATGTAAAATCGAAGGGCTTCCAAGGCATACATCAACCCATGCTGCCGGCGTGGTTCTTAGTCAACAGCCCCTTGTTGATATTATTCCGATTCAAGGTGGTCATGACGATATTTATTTAACACAGTATAGCATGGAATATTTAGAGGAACTTGGCTTATTGAAAATGGATTTTCTTGGTTTAAGAAATCTTTCTTTTATTGAAGCTATTCTTGATATGCTTTATAAAGCAACAAAGAAAAGAATAGATATAAGAAAAATACCAATTGATGACCCAAATGTTTTCAAGCTATTAAGTAGAGGAGATACAACAGGGATCTTTCAATTAGAATCAGAAGGAATGCGCAATGTATTAAAGAGGTTACAGCCAACTAATTTTGAAGATATTGTAGCTGTTAATGCGCTTTACCGTCCTGGACCTATGGAGAATATACCGCATTACATCAATAGAAAACATGGCAAAGAATCGATAAACTATTATCATCCTGATTTAGAAGAGATACTAAAGAGCACCTATGGAGTGATTGTTTATCAAGAGCAAATTATGCAAATCGCTTCTAAAATGGCTGGGTTCTCACTAGGAGAGGCGGATTTGTTGAGACGAGCTGTGAGTAAGAAACAAAAGGAAATTCTGGAAAAAGAAAGAATTCATTTTGTAAAAGGAGCAGAAAGAAAAGGATATCATGAAAAAACAGCGAATGAAATATATGAGTTAATTGTGCGTTTTGCCAACTATGGTTTTAATAGAAGTCATGCAGTAGCATATAGTATGATTGCTTATCAGCTTGCCTATTTAAAAGCAAACTACCCCCTGTATTTTATGGCGGCACTATTAACATCTTCCCTTGGAAACACAGGGAAAATAATTCAGTATATTCAAGAGTTAAAACAGATGAATATTGAATTGACTCCGCCTTCTATTAATCAAAGTAATTACTTTTTCCGTGTAGAAAAGAATAAAATCCGTTATAGCTTAGCAGGCATAAAAGGTATTGGCGGAAATGTATTAAGAGAAATATTAAAGGCGAGAAGTCAGAAAAAATTTGAAGATTTGTTTGATTTTTGTATACGAGTTTCCCCGAAGACGGTTAACAGAAGAGTCTTGGAAATGCTTATTTATTCCGGAAGCTTCGATGAATTCGGAGTAGATCGTGCTATTTTGCTGGCATCTATTGATGTAGCCATACAGCACGCCCAATTAGTTCATCCAGAGGATGAAGAGCAAAATGATTTATTTAGTGAGGATGATTTCTTTTTTAAACCGAAATATGTAGAAGTAGAACCACTCAGAGTGGAAGATAAATTAGCTTTAGAAAAAGATGCCTTAGGATTTTACTTATCAGACCATCCTGTGTCTATCTATAAGCCGTATCAAGCAACTTTGCAAACCATTGCTATTAATGGAATGGAAGTAGGAAAAAAACATAAAAGCATTGTCTATATAACAGAAATAAATATCATTCGCACTAAAAAAGGGGAGCCGATGGCATTTATCCAGCTGAGTGATCAGAGCGGAGAAATGCAAGGTGTTATATTTCCAACTATTTTTAAGAAATATCAAAGTCTGCTTAACTCGGGTGAAATCGTATATTTAGAAGGGAAATGTGAAGAAAGAAACGGCAGTAAACAATTTGTTATTCAATTAGTTGAATCGATGAGGACGATTGTCCAGTCACTTTCTAAAAAGGAACATAAGTTGTTTATTAAAGTGATGAATGAGAAGCATATGATGAACCAAAGATTAGAGTTACTGGCGGTTATGAGAAAATTCCCGGGAACTACTCCAGTTATTATTCATTATGAGGAAACAGGAAAAAACATCGTTTTAAACGAAGAATATAAAATTTCACCAAGTAAGGAATGTATCGTTGAATTATCTACTTTACTAGGTGCTAATCGCGTTTTCTTATCCGAATAAAACTTTACAACTTTAAAAAGTTGTTATATTGTTTAATAAGCTGACTGGTCAGACCACTTAGCCTAAATTTTTGGATTGGATATTTTGTACTTATACTTTATTTATTTTCTTATAACATTGCCAAAAAAGGCAAGAAAGAAGTGAGTGATGACATAAGGTGAATGAATCATCTTCAAAGGAATCCAAATTATATGTGGATATCGTGAATCATTTACGAGAAATGATTGATCAAAACGGCCTGAAACCAGGGGACAAGCTTCCCTCTGAACGAGTATTGAGTGAAACCCTGCATGCAGGCAGATCATCCATCAGGGAAGCTCTGAGAGCATTAGAGCTGCTTGGGTTGATTGAAACAAGAAAAGGGGAAGGAACCTTTCTTCGTGATTTTCAAGGTCATAAATTAGTAGAATTGATCAGTACTTTTATATTGCAGAATGATAAAGCAAAACAAGACGTTTTGGAAACAAAGAACTATATTCAATTAAATGCTCTATATATTGCCATGGAAAAAATTACAGAAGATGAATTGGCACATTTAAAACAGTTGGTAAATGAACGAGAAATATCAGAAAGTGAGTTTTTCTTTCAAATCATTAAAATAGCTGATAATTTCTTGGTCCATCGTTTATGGACTATTTTAAATGACTATTATCATTCACTAACAATTCCTGCGAAAGAATGGAAGAGGGAGGATTACCTCCTTCTTTTAGATTCATTAAAAAAAAAGAATCAAATGCAATTATGGAGTGTATTTAGTAATTACAATAATTTTAACTGATTATTGGTGCTTGGAAATGATAGGAATCCGATTCAAATCTAAATTGTTACTTATGGGGAGGTTTCCATATTGATTAAGGGAATATTTTCGAAATCAAAAAAACTTAAGTATGCAACATTACCTTCAGAATTATCAAAGAATGAAGTTCCAGAAGGGATTATGACAAAATGTTCTAATTGTAAGAAAATAATGTATACACGTGAATTACAGAAGAATCATAAGGTTTGTTTAAACTGTGGGTATCATCTGCCTATGAAGGCTTATGAAAGAATGAATTGCATTTTGGATGAAGCAACTTTTGTTGAGCTAAATGCAGAAATGAGAACCGGAAATCCTTTGCAGTTTCCTGGTTATGAAGATAAAATTGCCGGCGATATTAAAAAAACGAATATGAATGAAGCTGTTGTTACAGGAACAGGCGAAATAAATGGCAGAAAAGTAGTAATAGCTGTAATGGATTCTTCTTTCCGGATGGGAAGTATGGGTTCAGTAGTTGGAGAAAAAATTACCCTCGCTGTCGAAAAGGCTGATGAGCTTTCGGTACCCTTTATAATTTTTACGGCTTCTGGTGGAGCAAGAATGCAAGAAGGCGTGCTAAGTCTTATGCAAATGGCGAAAACAAGTGTAGCATTAAAACGATTTAGCGATAATGGCGGTTTATATATTACCATTATGACCCACCCAACAACAGGAGGCGTTTCTGCAAGCTTTGCCTCACTTGGAGATTATAATTTTGCTGAACCAGGTGCATTAATTGGTTTTGCGGGACGTCGTATTATTGAACAAACGATAGGAGAAGAGCTTCCGGAGGACTTCCAAACGGCAGAGTTTTTACTAAAGCATGGTCAATTAGATGCGGTAATACCTAGATTAGAATTAAAAGAGAAGCTTAGCCTCGTGCTTGAAATGCATCAAACAGGTGGTGAATTAGAATGGTAGGATTAGATTTTGATAAACCAATTAATGAATTGAAAGATAAAATCCAAGAATTAAAAGACTTCTCGGAAAATGCAAATGTTGATTTAAGTACAGAGATTGAAAAATTAGAAATACGCTTAAAAAAATTGGAAAAAGATGTATACGATAATATGAAGCCTTGGGATCGAGTTCAAATTGCTAGACATCCAAATAGACCAACGACCCTTGACTATATTCCCCATTTGTTTACTGATTTTATCGAATTACATGGAGATAGAGGCTTTGGAGATGATGAGGCAATTGTAGGTGGAATTGCGAAATACAAAGGGTTACCAGTAACGATTGTCGGCCATCAAAGAGGAAAAGATACAAAGGAAAATATTCGCAGAAATTTTGGAATGCCTCATCCAGAAGGATATCGAAAAGCCCTGCGTCTAATGAAGCAAGCGGATAAGTTCAATCGTCCCATTATTTGTTTTATTGACACAAAAGGTGCATACCCTGGTAAAGCTGCAGAGGAAAGAGGACAAAGTGAAGCTATTGCCAAAAATTTATTTGAAATGGCATCGATGGAAGTCCCAATAGTCTGTATTGTAATTGGAGAAGGTGGTAGTGGTGGTGCTTTAGCACTTGGCGTTGGTAACCATATTCACATGCTAGAGAACTCCACATACTCAGTTATTACACCAGAAGGAGCCGCATCTATTTTATGGAAAGATGCTGGGCAGGCTAAACAAGCAGCTGAAAAAATGAGGATTACTGCACCTGACTTAAAAGAGTTAAGCATTATTGATTCCATCATTAAGGAAGTAAAAGGTGGAGCACACCATAATATAAAAGAACAAGCAGAACAAATTGATGAAGTATTATATGCATCTCTGAAAGAATTAAAAGGAATGACAAAGGAAGAACTTGTGAATAACCGCTATGCTAAGTTTAAAAATATGGGTGTCTATTTAAATCATTGATAAGAGTTTTTAAACGAGACTAAGAATAAATTTCCAAGCGAAGATAACCCCCCATAATTATGCGGAGATAGTAAAACTATTTCGTATGATTGTTGGGGGGTTTTTATTCATTTTTTATGCGTCAAAAGGTTTTAATTTCCCACCCAGTGCATCGTTTAATTATAACGTTATGGACGAGTTCTAATCTAAACACACATAATCAAATAGCGGAAAACGTTTGTCCGATCCAATTTGGGAAGTATTTTTGTTTTTTCTTCTTTTTTTATTGGTATGAAAATGCGGTAAGAAGGTAAAAATGTAGTTTGCAGAATAAAAAATGTTTATTTTATTTTAAAACTATTAACACTATTTTTATGATTTTTCTTTTCTGAATGCCAGTTAATAGGTTTAAAGTTTGCGATAAGGGGAAATAGCTACAAAATAGTGATAGATAAAACGTTTGCATTTTGCTGATTATTCCGTCTTTTATTTTTTTTTCATATTAAGTTGAGATACACGATTCTTCATGATATGGTAGAATTGTTTAATGGATAATTGGATAAATGTAAGATAAATTAATAGAGAAAAGCCAATTTCTTGATTAATTTACAAAAGTTAGCATTACATAAATTATATATGTAAATTTTGTGAAAAATGTTACAGACAAGTAATTTGTTATATAATAGTATATGTATGTTATGCTACATAATTTATTTGTTAATGAAATTATGAGGTGAGGAAATTGACAGTTAAAAGAATTGGTGTATTAACAAGTGGCGGTGACGCACCAGGAATGAACGCAGCTATTAGAGCCGTAGTTCGTAAAGCGATATTCCATGGTGTGGAAGTATATGGGGTAGTTGGTGGTTATGCTGGGCTAATTAGTGGCAACTTCAGAAAATTAGAAGTTGGTTCAGTTGGTGATATAATCCATCGTGGTGGAACCTTCCTTTTCTCTGCACGTTGTGAAGAATTTAAAACAAAAGAAGGACAACAAAAAGGGATTGAGCAATTAAAGAAACATAATATCGATGGACTAGTAGTCATTGGTGGAGATGGTTCTTATATGGGTGCGAAGGCGCTTACAGAACAAGGTTACCCTTGTGTTGGAGTTCCAGGAACAATTGACAATGATATTCCAGGAACAGAATTCACAATCGGTTTCGATACTGCATTAAACACAGTTATTGATGCGATTGATAAAATCCGTGATACAGCTACATCTCACGAGAGAACATTCATCATTGAGGTAATGGGAAGAAATGCTGGGGATATCGCATTATGGGCTGGTTTAGCTGGTGGTGCTGAAACAATTCTTATTCCAGAAGAAGGCTTTAACTTGGAGGAAATTGTAGGCAGATTGAAAAAAGGTCAAGAGCGTGGTAAAAAGCATAGTATTATTGTCGTAGCTGAAGGAGTAGCCAGCGGTGTTGAAATCGGTAAATTGATTGAAGAAAATACAGATTTCGATACTCGTGTGTCTGTGTTAGGACATATGCAGCGTGGTGGATCACCTACAGCCCAAGACCGTGTGTTAGCTAGTCGTCTAGGTGCATATGCAGTTGAGCTTTTAGTAGAAGGCAAAGGTGGAAGAGCTGTTGGTATCGAAAAAAATCAATTGGTTGATTATGATATCATTGAAGCGTTAGCACGTAAACATACGATTGATAATAATTTATATCACTTATCAAAAGAATTATCCATTTAAATCAGTAGGAATTTATGATTATCTAGTGCATTTTATGATTAGATCATCCATAAATTCCTAAAATGCTGTTTTAGTTCGCTATTATTTTTTACTAATATTTATCGGAGGTTATTATTAATGCGTAAAACGAAGATTGTATGTACTATTGGTCCTGCAAGTGAAAGCGTAGAAAAATTAACGCAATTAATGGAAGCTGGAATGAATGTTTCACGCCTTAACTTTTCACATGGTGATTTTGAAGAGCATGGAGCAAGAATAAAAAACATTCGTGAAGCTGCTGAAATTACTGGTAACAATATCGCGATTCTTTTAGATACAAAAGGTCCAGAAATTAGAACAAACAACATGAAGGATGGCGCTATTGAACTAGTTGCTGGTAATGATATTATCGTATCTATGACAGAAGTTGAAGGTACTACAGAGAAATTCTCTGTTACTTACGAAGGTTTAATTGATGATGTGGAGCCAGGTAGCAAAATTCTATTAGATGATGGTTTAATCGGCCTTGAAGTAACGAAAATAGACAAAGCTGCTGGAGAAATACATACAAAAATATTAAATTCAGGGACTTTGAAGAATAAAAAAGGTGTAAACGTACCTGGTGTTGCTGTAAATCTTCCTGGTATCACGGAAAAAGATGCAAATGACATCCTTTTTGGTATTGAACAAGGAATTGACTTCATTGCAGCATCTTTCGTTCGTCGTGCATCTGATGTTCTAGAAATTAAGCAATTATTAGAAGATAATAATGCTTCTCATATCCATATCATACCTAAAATCGAAAACCAAGAAGGTGTGGATAATATTGATGAAATCCTTGAGGTTTCTGATGGGCTAATGGTTGCTCGTGGAGATTTAGGGGTAGAAATTCCTGCTGAAGAAGTACCATTAGTTCAAAAAATGCTAATTAAAAAATGTAATACATTAGGGAAACCTGTTATTACAGCAACGCAAATGCTTGATTCGATGCAGCGTAATCCACGTCCAACTCGTGCAGAAGCAAGTGATGTAGCAAACGCAATTTTTGATGGAACAGATGCTATTATGCTTTCTGGAGAAACAGCTGCAGGATTATATCCTGTGGAAGCAGTACAAACAATGAATAATATTGCAGCAAGAGCAGAAGAGGCATTAAACTATAAAGAAATCCTCTCAAAACGCAGCAAAGATTCAGAGCATTCGATTACAGACTCTATCGGACAATCTGTTGCTCATACAGCGTTAAATTTAGAAGTAAAAGCAGTAATCACACCAACTGGCAGTGGTCATACTGCAAGAATGATTTCTAAATATCGTCCAGAAGCTCCAATTATTGCAGTAACATATGATGCAAAAATTCAAAGACAATTAGCGCTAGTTTGGGGAGTATATCCACGTCTTAGCCAAAAATCAGAATCAACAGATGAAATGCTAGATGTAGCAGTTCAAGAAGGTGTTAACAGCTCAATTGTTACACATGGTGATTTAGTTGTGATTACTGCTGGGCTTCCTGTGGGAGAAGCAGGTACAACAAACATCATGAAAATCCATGTAATTGGCGATGTACTTGCTAAAGGACAAGGAATTGGCCGCAAAACAGCCTTTGGTAAAGCAGTAATTGCTACTAGTGCAAAAGAAGCACTAGATAAAGTTAATTTCGGTTCTATTCTTGTAACAAATGCTACAGATCGCGATATGGTACCAGCATTAGAAAAATGCAGTGCCTTAATCGTTGAAGAAGGTGGCTTAACAAGTCATGCTGCGGTTGTAGGATTAAATATTGGAATTCCTGTTATTGTAGGAGTAGAAAACGCAACTAGCATCTTAAAAGATGGCTTAGATATTACAGTTGATTCTCGTAGCGGCTACGTATATAGCGGACATGCGAGCGTACTTTAATCTGTAAAGCATAAAAATTGGAAGAGTAGCCATACCTAATAATCTTTAGGCAATGGCTACTCTTCTTTTTCAGTTCTTAAATATCCAAGGTATCGACTATAAGCAGCAACGCGTTATTACATTATTTAACAGGGAAAAGGAAGGCAGCTTACTATCAGACCAGATAAAAAAAAGGTATAATAAAAAAAGGAAATGAAAAGGAGGATGGTGACAATTTGAGAAATTTTATGATCAGCTTGCTGCTATTACCACTAATTGAACTTGTGGTTTTTCTGATAGCCGGAAACATAATTGGTATACCAGAAACCTTAATTATTGCAATAGGCACTGGAATTCTAGGCGGTATTTTACTGAAGAAACAAGGTTTAAAGGCGATACGTAATGTACAAATGCAAATAAATCAGGGAATCATGCCAGGAGATGCGATATTAGATAGCTTTTGTATTCTTATTGGCGGGCTTTTATTGCTGTTTCCAGGATTTTTAACAGATATTGCAGGTGTCCTTATTCTATTTCCGCCAACGAGAAGAATTGGAAAGAATTTATTTATAAGAAATATACAAAGAAAGCTGCAAAAGAGAAATCGAGTTACCATTATCCATTCATATAAATAAGAATAAAAGAAGAGGCTGAATTTTTTACAATAGTAAATAGTCAGGCTCTTTTTTTGGTTAAATAAAAGATAAAAATTTTAGATAGCAGAATAATTATTATGTTTATTTGTATAATGAATAAACAAAGTAAAAAGGATTTTTGGTATAATAAGTTGCAAATGGGGCGAAAGGCGATAAAAATCTATGTTCAGCTTATTAAGGAAATGGAATACACTCCGAAATCAAATTTTATTTGTATTTTTATCCGTAATGATAGTCGTGCTTTTATTTGTAAGTATATTGATATTTAATCAAGTATCTACTTTATTAGAAAATAATGCAGAAAAACAAATTCAGCAAGTCGCAGTGGAAGCAAGTGGAAGAATTGAGACACTGTATGAGCAATTAAATATGGCCTCGAAATTAGCGGCGACGAATGATAAAGTACAAAAGCTGCTAACAAAGGAATACGAACAAAAGAAAGTGACCTTCTATGAAAAACAAGAATTAATGGGCACTGTTAATACAATTACAGCCAATTCTGATGGGATTTTTTCATTTCAATTATTTACCAGGGAACAGGAACGAATACTACCACTTGATGATGCAAAAATAATGACCGATTTGCATGCTAATTGGGTAGAAAAAGCGGACCAAGCAAAGGGAAGTCTAGTTTGGATTGGAGAAGATCCAAATGACAGCAATTATTTTCTTGCTATAAGAAGAGTAAATTTAATTAATCGCAGTTTTACAAATGGAGGGTATTTACTCTTTAGTATTTATGCTAATTATTTTCAGTTTGCTAATCAAACATTAACAGACAAAACGGATCAGTATTTTATTCTTTTAGATGAATTAAGTAAACCGATTATTACTAATTATGAGCAATCAAGTGAGTTCATTTTACAGACTAAGAAAAAAACGGTGCAGATAAATGAAAGGGATTACATGATTACGAAAAATTCTTCGTATATGACAGGATGGACTGTCCTTATTTTAACTCCCTATAATACGCTAACGGAAGGCATAACGGTTGTGCGCACAAGCATTCTTCTTGCTGGCATAATTGGATTAATGATTTTCTTTGTATGCTCTTTTTTTCTTTCTAACATGATTACTCGCCCGATTATCCGCTTAACGAACACAATGAGATTTGCAAGTGAAGGGTCTTTGCCGCTGACACCAAAGATTCCCTCTGTAAATGAAATAAATGAATTAAATAGTACATACAATCAGCTCGTAAAAGAAACAAACCATTTAATCACCATGGTTTATCAAAAAGAAATTACTCGAAACCGTAGTGAATTAAGAGCTTTGCAAGCACAAATTAATCCTCACTTTCTATTT
This sequence comes from Niallia sp. FSL M8-0099, assembly GCF_038006945.1. NCBI lineage: Bacteria > Bacillati > Bacillota > Bacilli > Caryophanales > Bacillaceae > Niallia > Niallia sp. FSL M8-0099. The sequence goes on along the minus strand of NZ_JBBOWF010000002.1, from coordinate 125,792 downwards.
AATACATTAGATGCTCTCCATTGGTCATTAGAGGAAAATGACGAAGAAGAATTAGCCGAACTCGTTGTTACCATGTCTAATTTATTTCGCTATACCATTTCACGATCTACAGAGGATGAGTGGGTTCGCATAAAAGAGGAGATTGCCCATATTGAAGACTATATGGAAATAATGAAAATGCGATTTGGAGAACAACTGAATTGGCAAATACAGCTTCCAAAGGTATTTGAAGAAGTGAAAATCCCCAAATTTTTAATACAACCATTAGTAGAAAATGCTGTCCTGCACGGAGCAGAGAATAAGGTAGGACAATGTACTGTTGACGTTATTGTGCAACAAGGAGAGATAGATAATAACATAAAGGTAATAGTTAGAGATGATGGAATTGGCATAAGCGAGTCTAAATTAAAGCAGATTAAGGAATCGATGGAAAAGGAAGGAATTACTTCAATCACAGGTAAGGGAATGGCTATTTCTAATGTATATAAAAGGCTTACGCTCTATTATCAGGAAAGACAGCAAAAGGGATTAATGATAGAAAGTATGGAGAATAAAGGTACATTCATTTCTTTTGAAATTCCAAAAGATGGGGGTATGTAAGATGCATGCAAAAACAATATTGATTGTTGATGATGAACCGAGATCGAGAGAAGGAATCAAAAAAGCACTAGAGAATTGGTCTAGCGGTCAATATCAAATTTTAATTTCGGAAAATGCAGAATCGGCCATTGATATAATGCAAAAACAAAAAATAAATATTCTTCTAACAGATATTCGCATGCCTAAAATAACTGGAATAACGATGTTGAAAACTATCAAAAGCCAAAAACATCTGCCTGTTGTTATTGTTATCTCAGCATATTCAGAATTTGAATATGCGCAAGAAGCTCTTCGCTTAGGCGTTATTAATTATTTATTAAAGCCAATTAGTAAACAGAAATTAATAGAAGCCGTCGAAGATGCTCTTAAGATTGATAGAGATAAAGACAGAAATGATATTATCTCAAGAGTAGTTGATAATAAGCTGATTGATGCAAGAGTAACAAATGAATCAGTAAGAGAGCCAATCCAGAAAGCCTTGCAATATATTGATAATCACTTAAATGAGGAATTGACACAACGTGACGTAGCTGCCCATGTGTATTTGAATCCAAGTTATTTTAGTGTGCTGTTTAAGGAAGAGATTCGGTTAACGTTTAGTGAATATATCACCAGAAGAAGAATTCAGCATGCGAAAAATCTACTTATCTCCACAAAACTTTCCATTACGGATATTGCAGAAGAGTCAGGATACAAAACGGCCAAATATTTTATTAAAATATTTAAAGAATTAGAAGGAATAACACCGAGCAGTTACCGAAAAATAAATAACGAAAAATAATGAAAGGGCTTTCTAAAAATAGTAGAACTTTTCCTAATCATTGTTACCTTTTTTAGAAAAATCATTAATGATAGACTTTAGATTGTTAGAAGGAATAATTAAAAAGGAAAGTATAGGGGGTAGTTTAAATGTTTCATAGAAAAGCACTGTCAGCATGTCTATCTGTTGCTTTATTGCTGGTTTTAGTTTTAGCAGGATGTTCTTCATCGACATCTTCCAAAAATGAAAACGCTTCAAAAAATGGAGATAAAACAGTGATTAAATTCATGCATCTTTGGCCAGAGGGAAGTTCAAAAGCACAGTACACTATTGTAAACGATATCATTAAACAGTATGAAAAAGACCACCCAGATGTAAAAATTCAGACAGAAATTCTTGGAAACGAGCAATATAAAGATAAAATTAAAGTATTATCAGCTTCAAATGAACTACCAGATATTGGGGTGACATGGGCAGCAGGATATATGCAGCCGTTCGTTAAAGGAGAAATGTTTGCTCCGTTAGATGATATAATTGATAGCAATTTTAAAGACCAATTTGTTGCAGGTACAACAGAGGCATTTGCTATGGATGGGAAAACATATGGTCTTCCACTTGAATTAAATATCACACCTGTTTATTACAATAAAGAAATCTTTGAGAAATATAATTTAGAAGTTCCTGCAACGTATGATGAGTTTTTAAATATTGTTAAAACGTTAGCTGATAACGGCGTTACACCAATTACTTTAGGTAATAAAGACCGTTGGACTGGTTCTATGTGGTATATGTATCTTGCAGATAGAATTGGTGGGCCTGAAGTGTTAACGAATGCAATTAATCGTACTGGAAGCTTTGAAGACCCAGCGCTTGTTCAAGCAGCCGAAGAAGTAAAAAAATTAGTAGATATGGGCGGATTTGTCAAAGGGTTTAATGGTCTTTCAAATGATGAGGCAAAAGGGTACTTTATGAATGAACAAGCAGCTATGTATTTAATGGCGACTTGGGAATTGCCAAACTATACAACAAGCCCAGATGTTACGCAAGAATTTAAAGATAAAGTAGGATACTTTAAGTTTCCAACATATGTAGGCGGAAAAGGAGACATAAACAGTTTTGTAGGTGGCCCTGGGGTTGGACTATTTGTTTCTGAAAAATCAAAGGTAAAAGACGAAGCGAAAAAATTTGTCGCATATTTAGTAGAAGAATGGGGCAAAAATTCTGTTAAGGATGCAGGTGTAATTCCAGCGACAGTTGTAGACACTTCCAATATTGAACTAGATCAAATGTATATCGATATTTTAAATGACCTTGGAAATGCTTCTAATTTAACATTATATGCAGATGTTCAAATGAGCTCTAGTGTTGCACAAGTGCACTTAGATATGATCCAATCACTATTTGGCGGTCAGGCAGCACCAAAAGAATTTACAGCCAAACAAGAGCAAGCTTTAGCGGAAGAAGAATAATAAAGAATGGGTGGAATCTATCGAATAAAAAAGGTGGATTCCACTATTTAAAAGATAATCACTTTAGATAATTGGGAAGATACATTATTGATTTTTGAGAAAGCTCTGTTAAACGATGATATTGGTTACATGAATAACTCATGAACAATTATATATCATTTAACAAAGCTCCTCCCAATCAATAAGGAGGGAAAGCAGAAAATGAAAAACGTGATGTCAAACAAATGGGTAATCACTCTTTATGTGCTCCCTGCACTGTTGCTCATTTTGGTTTTAATCTATATTCCTATTGTATTAACAGGATATTATGGCTTAATGGATTGGGATGGTATCGGGGCTAAGACTTTTATTGGCTTAGATAATTATATACAGCTTATGAAAGATAAAATGTTCTGGTCTAGTACGTATCATTCCGTTTTATTAGCTGTTTTTTCTGCAGTAAGTCTTATTGCATATTTAGTAATTTCACTTATATTAGCAAGCAAGATTAAGGGAGCTGGAATTCTTCGCAAAATATATTTAATTCCGATGTTATTATCGTCTGTAGCTATTGCACAGCTATGGTTGAAAATTTTTGATCCAACAAATGGAATGCTGAACAAGCTTTTAACCATGTTTGGAGTAGAAAATACACCCTTATGGCTTGCGGATCCCAATTTAGTACTATACTCCATTTTCATTCCAATTGTTTGGCAATATGCTGGATTTTACATCATTATTTATTATGCAGCTTTAAAAGGAGTAGCAGATGAAATTATTGAGGCAGCTAAAATTGATGGGGCAACCCCATTACAAATTGCTTATAAAATCAAAATTCCATTAATTGCACCAGTAATAAAAGTAACTATTGTTTTAGCCATTGTAGGATCTTTAAAATATTTTGATTTAATCTATGTTATGACTGGTGGAGGACCAAATGGAGCAAGTGAAGTGATGGCCTCTTATATGTATAAAGAAGCATTCAAAACATATGATTTTGGCTACGGTAGTGCCATTGGCTTTGCGTTATTAATCATTTGTCTTGTGATGACATGGGTTATACAAAAATTAACAGCATCAAAAGAAGATGCTCAGTATTAAGGAGAGAGGTAATCATGAGTGAAGTAATCCTGAAAAAACAAAATAAAACTGAATTATCCACATCTCCTAAAACGAAAGGATCTCTGGGAAGTAAGATTGGATACGGTATTTTGTATCTAGTGCTTGGAGTAATTGCCATTTTTCAAATATACCCACTCGTTTGGTTATTCTTCTTTTCCTTAAAAACGAATCAAGAAGTTTTCGGCTTATCTCCATTTGCTCTTCCGAAAGACCCACAATGGGGGAACTATGTAAAAGTATGGACCCAAGGAAATATCAGCTTATATTTCTTCAATAGTGTATGGATTACAGTTGTAGCAGTAGTTTTGACGGTTATATTAGCAAGTTTTGTTACCTTTGCGATTACAAGAATGCACTGGAAGTTAAGTAAACTTGTTCTTGGTTTGTTTATGGTAGGCATTATGATTCCATTACATTCTACGTTAATCCCTTTATTTAGTTTTTTTAATAACTTGGAGCTAATTGATAATCCTATTTCTATTCTTTTATCCTATACAGCGTTTAATTTGCCGCTAACTATCATGATTTTATTAGGATTCTATCAGGCACTGCCAAGAGAATTAGAAGAGGCAGCTGTAATGGATGGTTGTTCGATTCACCGTATATTCTTTCAAATCACATTGCCAATGACGACTCCTGTTATGGCTACAGTTGTTATTATAAATATGATTTATAATTGGAATGAATTTGTATTTGTTAATACGTTCATTAGCTCTGATCAATGGAAGACATTAACAGTTGGTGTAAATAACTTCGTAGGTCAATATTTAACAGATTGGGGAGCAATTGGAGCAACTTTAATGATTAGCATTATTCCTATTTTAATCGCTTTCATTTTATTAAGTAATAAAATTGTAGAAGGTTTAGCAGCTGGGTCTGTAAAAGGATAATAAAGGGAGGGGTTCATCCGACTTCAAAAATATTTTTTTGATGCGCACCATTCTCCGATTGGAGCATTCTCAAACTTTACATTAGGTTTTCCAGGTATAGGGGATGGATTAGAATTAGAATTTGGCCGTTCTCCGAAACACAATATTTAAATTGGTGCTTAAAAAAGGAACCATATCAAGCTTTTCCTATCAAGAAAGTATATACGGCTCTATGTGGAATGGCTCACATATCCAGAACCATCCATTTGGAGTTGGAGCGATCAAATAATTTCAGGAGAAATTGCGGGAAGCAAATATCATCCAAGAGGTGTAACAAACATACTTTGGTTAGACGAGCGGCAGAAAAGGTTCTAATCCGCAAATAAGAAAACAATGCTTAGAAGGAAAAAGAAAGAAGAGGGGATAGTATGACAACAAAACCAATGGGAAAATTATATACCATCTGTGAATGGATAATGAAGCTGGCTTCCGTTAATTTGTTATGGATTATGTTCACTGCAAGTGGTCTTTTCCTATTTGGTTTTATGCCAGCAACAGTTGCACTTTTTACCATTGTCCGTAAATGGTTTCGGAAAGAAACGGAAGTTCCTATTTGGAAAACATATCTATCTGTCTATAAAAGCGAATTTATCAAAAGTAATACTTTTGGATTCGTATTTATAGTGGCTGGTATAATCTTGTATGTAGATTACTATCTAATCTTAAATTTAGGGGGATTTATTCGGATTGTTTCCATAAGTATTTTACTACTTATTACATGCATATATGCTATCACTCTTTTATTCTTCTTTCCTGTCTATGTACATTATCAGTTAAGATTCATCGATTACTTTAAATACTCCTTTTTTCTAGGAATTCTAAATATCCATATTACATTATTGATTATACTTGGGTTAGCAGCAGATATTTTTCTATTATTATATATTCCTGGACTTCTCCCTTTTTTTAGTGGAATTTCCGCAGCATGTATACTAATGTCGAGTAGCATTCTGCTTTTTCAGCGGTTGCAAAAACAGAATATGAATAAAGCGATCACAGAATAAGAGGAAGTCAATGACTTATTGATTATAAAATATAGTAAAAGTTGTAAAAAAAATATAGTTTGTATATTGAATAAACAAACTTGAGCGTGGTATAATTGGATTAACTTGATGGGAGAGATAGAATGACAACTATTCAAGAAGTAATAGATAAGTTATTGGAGCCCGCAAAAATGGTTGAATCCACAACAGATGTATTAATAAAAGGGTCAGCAGATTCGTATGTGAAAGGAATTGTAACCGCATTCATGTTGACGCAGCAAGTATTGGAGAAAGCGATATCTATTGGAGCAAATATGATTATAAGCCATGAAGGACCATTTTACAGCCATGAGAATTGGAAAAAATTATATGAGAAAGATTCAGTATACATGACTAAGCTCCAATTAATAGAAGATACTGCTATCCATATTTTTCGCTTTCATGATTATTATCATTGTTACAATCCAGATGGCGTTATGGCGGGATTAATTCAAAAACTGGAATGGGAGAATCATGTCGAAGAGCATCTGTCCATTGCAACCACTATTGTCACACCAAAGAAAACTGTCGCTGATATTGCAAAATACGTGAAAGATAAGCTTGATGCCCCGTTTGTAAGAGTTGTGGGGGAGTTATCCATGAAATGCCAAAGAATTGGCTTGTTAGCAGGTTATCGCGGAGGAGGTGAAGTAGTGATCCCTTTATTTCAAAATCAAAATTTAGACCTGATTATTGCAGGAGAAGGACCAGAATGGGAGTCTCCTGAGTATGTCAGAGATGCCCTCCAACAAGGAAAGAAAAAAGCATTTATCCTAATTGGGCATGCAGTTAGTGAAGAACCTGGCATGGAATACTTAACCAATCTAATAGCAAATAATTTTCCGCATATTCCTGTACATTACATAAAAGAAAAGCCACTGTTTCAGATTATTTAAATAACAATATTTTTTTGGTTAATCTGCCATACTAGTATGGTTAAAATCAAGTTGACAAAAAATCTACTTCATACAACAAGTTAAATTTTCTCATTTCACTAATCACTCCATTACCGAGATTATCATCATAAATATTGCTTGCACCATCTATTAGCTATTTTATAAGGGGGTATTGATGCAAAAAAAGTAAGCGCTTTAATTTTTATGTGTGTTTGCTTCATCCTCTAAAAAGATGAAGCTTTATAATAGTCAGCTGCTATAGAAAGATTTAGCAAAAGGCTATAGATATTATTAAAACAGAGGGGGGTACTTATGGAAACAGAGGTTGTGCATTCACATGTAAATAAAACTATGAAGACAAAAAGAAACAAATTTAAAACAACATTAGCTGCAATTAGAAAGGATTGGCAGCTCTATTCATTATTAGTCTTACCGCTTATTTATTTAATTATTTTTAAATATGGTCCAATGTTAGGAAATGTTATTGCTTTTAGAAGATATATGCCAGGTGGAAAAATTTATGGTGAACAATGGGTTGGATTTTATTACTTTAATATGTTTATTAACGACCCAGTTTTTTGGAATGTATTTAAAAACACATTAATTTTGGGCGGAATTACCTTGTTATTTTGTTTTCCTATGCCCATTATATTCGCTCTTCTTTTGAATGAAGTTAAATCCAAAAAGTTTAAGAAGTTTGTACAAACAGCTTCCTATCTACCGCATTTCTTATCTATTGTTATTATTGCTGGAATGATCTTGCAATTAACAGCTCTAAACGGTTCCATTAATGGAATAGTCGAATTTTTCACCGGAGAAAAAATAAGCTTTATCCAAAGTCCAGAATGGTTCCGGACAATTTATGTTACCTCTGAAGTCTGGCAAGGGATGGGATGGGGGGCCATTCTATACTTAGCGGCATTAACAACGATTGACGATTCCTTATATGAAGCAGCAAAAATTGACGGTGCGAACAGATGGAAACAAACCCTTCATATTACGATACCAGGGATATTGCCAACTATTGTTACCCTATTGATTTTGAATATTGGCAGCTTTCTTGCAATTGGCTTTGAAAAAATCTTATTAATTTATAACCCATTAACCTATGAAACTTCTGATGTTATTTCAACTTATTTATATCGTGTTGGTTTAGAATCCAATAATTTTAGCTATGCAGCAGCTATTGGATTATTTGAATCTATTATTGGCTTAGTGCTTGTATTAACGGCGAACAGCATATCAAGAAAACTAACAGAAAGAAGTTTATGGTAGGGAGGGAGATTTAATGAAAGAATCGAAACAGTACAAAGTTTTTAAAGTCTTTAATGTTTGTATTCTCTTAATTATTATATTTTGTACTTTATATCCATTTATAAATGTAGTTGCACAATCCTTTAGTAGTGAGTCTTATATCAATTCTGGACAGGTAAATTTAATACCAAAAGGATTCAATGTAGACACATATGAGAAGGTTCTTTCTGACACCATGTTTTGGATTAATTATAAAAATACGGTTGTATACACAGTGGTAGGCACAATAATTTCCATGTTTTTAACAACAATGTTTGCATATGCGCTTTCTAAAAGAAGATTAGTAGGACGCAGGTTTTTAACTGTATTTGCCGTATTTACGATGTTCTTTAATGGCGGCTTAATTCCCCATTATGTTTTAATCAACTCATTAGGCTTTGCCAATACAATGTGGGCTATTGTCATTCCGGGTGCAATTAGTATTTATAATATGCTGATCATGAAATCCTTTTTTGAAAATATGCCAGAAGAATTAGAAGAGGCAGCTTCTATTGATGGTTTAAGCACATATGGTATTTTACTAAAAATAGTATTGCCCCTGAGTAAAGCAGTAATCGCCACTATGGTGTTATTTTACGCAGTAGCTTATTGGAACTCTTGGTTCAGCGCTTTTATTTATATAGATAAAAAAGAATTATTTCCAGTAACGATTTATTTGCGGAATATGATTGCGGGAACAACAGGTGGAATGTCAGCAGGTGCTACTTCAGCTGATAATTTAACTCAAATTTCCGCTAATATTAAATCCGTAACAATGGTCTTAACGATATTGCCAATATTAACGGTATATCCATTTGTACAGAAATATTTTGTTTCGGGTGTAATGCTAGGCTCTATTAAATAGTCAAAATAGGACTTGCCGAAGTTAGGGAGTTCAGCGTAGGTTATTATTCCATATGCCTGTTTCAAGGAAACAACTTACGCTTTTCCTATATATATAAGGGGAGGAAATGCCATGAAAGAAAGTTGGAAAAAGGTTGGGTTATTTCTAGGTCTAATAGTGTTCGTAATAATTGCTGCTGCTTGTTCAAAGGATGATTCAGCAAGTAAGGAAGTGGAAGTAGCAACAAAAGGTGCAATGGAATCATATACCGCAGGTGACACATTTAAAGCAACAGAGCCATTTGATTTATCTATTTTATTTATGGATCAGCCGACATATCCGTATAAAAAAGACTGGCTATTATGGGATAAGATAAAAGAAATTACGAATGTTACCTTGAAGCCGACAATTGTTCCATTAAGTGATTATACGCAAAAGAGAAGTTTGTTAATTAGTTCAGGAGAAGCCCCAATCGTTATTCCAAAAACCTATCCAGGAGAAGAAGCTGCCTTCGTGGCATCGGGGGCGGCACTTCCGGTAAGCGATTACATTGATAAAATGCCTCACTTCAAAGAAAAAATTGAAAAATGGGATATGGGTCCAGAATTAGATACATTACGACAAAATGATGGGAAGTTCTATGTCTTGCCAGGTTTACATGAAGAGGTTTGGCCAGATTATACGTTAATTGTAAGAACCGATATCTTTGAAGAAAATAATATTGCTATTCCAACAACTTGGGATGAATTATATACAGCAATGAAGAAATTAAAAGAAATCTATCCAGATTCTATTCCATTCTCTGATCGTTTTACATTTAACAGTACACTAAATATTGCTGCAACAAGTTTCGGAACGAAAGCTGGTTGGGGATTTGGAAATGGATTATCGTATGATCAAGATGCTGATAAATTTGTGTATGCAGCAACAACAAATAACTATAAAGAAATGCTCACATACTTTCACAAATTAGTAGAAGAAGGATTGTTAGATGAAGAGAGCTTTACACAAAGCGATGATCAAGCGGTACAGAAATTTGTAACAGGAAAATCATTCATTATAAATGGAAATTCTCAAACAATCAACCTCCATCGAGTTGATATGGATAAAACGTTAGGTAAAGGTAAATATTCTATCTCCAAAATTACTGTTCCCGGCGGTCCTGCTGGTCAATTAATGTCAGGCTCTAGATTAGAAAATGGTGTAATGATTACCTCCAAAATTAAAGAAAGTGAAAACTTTGAAGCAATTCTTCAGTTTATTGACTGGCTATATTACAGTGATGAAGGGCAGGAATTCACTAAATGGGGAGTAGAAGGAACAACATTCACGAAGGAAGATGGAGTAAGAAAATTAATGGATGATATTAATTACAATGGATTAAATCCAAAGGGAACAAAGGATTTACGGGTTGACTATGGATTCTCTGGTGGAGTTTTTTCCTATGGAGGAACAACCGATTTACTTCATTCGATGATGAGTGAAGAAGAGATTAAGTTCCAAAATGATATGAAAGCAGTAAAAACACCAATTCCAACTGATCCGTTAATTCCATATTCAATTGAAGACAGAGAAAAAGCAACATTACAAAGTACACCTTTAAAAGACTATACGAATCAAAATACATTAAAGTTTATTTTGGGAACACGTGATTTAAGTGAGTTTGATGCTTTTGTAAAAGAATTACAAAGTCAAGGATTAAAGCAATATGTGGATACCGCAAATAAGACATATCAAGAATACAAGAAAAATAACAAATAAATAAAATGGATAAGTTAATTCCTAGCCATCCTAATGAAGGGCAGCAAGAAGAACTAACTTAAAACTACTCCTAAGAGTTCTGTTATGTGAGGCTAACCAGCAGTGGGGAATAAAGAAACACACACTGCTGGTAATATTATTATATTCTGAAAGAAGGTGACAGGGATGAAGCAGCAAAGAGAGTTTGGGCAAGGAATTTTATATACATTTTGTAATTATGTGTACTGGATTTTACTAACGAATATCTATTTTGTCGTAACAAATCTCATCTTTATTTTTTTCTTCATGACATTAACACCATCGTTTTCAAATATACTCATCTATGCTCTTGCCTTAATACCGTCTGGACCTGCTATATCTGGACTGCTTTATTCGATGGAGAAATTAGTAAGAACGAAAGAGCTATCACCGACAACTGACTTTTTCTATGGATATCGATCGAATTTAAAAGGCACATTTTTTCTGTGGATAATAATCTTAGCTGTATTCTTTGTCTTATTCATCGACTTACAATACCTTCAAATAACCATAACACCAGTTAATCAAATCATTTTTATTGTTGTGCTTGCACTTACGCTTATCTGGACAATGCTTAGTATAAATATGTTAATAATTAATGCGAAATATACTTTTCGAATAAGGGATTTAATAAAGTTGTCTGCGTATTATCTATTCATAAAATGGAAAGAAACAATAGGTAATATATTGATTCTCTTTTTAACTGCTGTTGCAACAGTAATCACTACTGATTTTTTAATTGTTTTCATTGCTAGTTTGCTTGCATGGATAATGACGTTTAATTCTAGAGAGCTGCTTAAACATATAGATCGTAATTTTTTGAAAAGATCTCCTTCTAACAATATAAGTGAAAAATATGATGCATCACCTATTCGAGGTTCATAAATGAAAGAATCGAGATCGATTTTAAAAGTGTTTTAAAAGGAGAAGTACTAAGAAATGACTCTATATAAAAAATAGTTTAAAAACTCTTCATTTCATTCAAAAGAAATTTTGATTTAGAAGGATACATATAGATGGAAAGAGAAGTAGTTTAGAGATTATAAGAAAAAAGTTAGGAGGAAGATAAAATGTTACCATTAATGAAGAATTTATCCGGAAAAGTAGCAGTTATTACTGGAGGTGGGGGCGTACTTTGTGGCTGTATGGCGAAAGAGTTAGGCAGACAAGGAGTAAAGGTAGCCATTTTGAATCGTACATATGAAAAAGCGCAAAAGGTAGCGGAGGAAATTAATAACGAAGGTGGTATGGCGATTGCTATAGCATGTGATGTTGTAGATGTAAATAGTGTGAAGGAAGCGGAAAAAATAGTCTTTGATACTTTTGGAAACTGCGACATTCTTATTAATGGGGCTGGAGGAAATCATCCAAAGGGAATTACTTCAGAAGAAATTCTGCGATTAGAAGATCTTGATAAAGAAGGAATTACTAGTTTTTTTGATTTAACAATGGAGGGATTCTCCTTTGTATTTAATTTAAATATAATCGGTACATTAATTCCTACCCAAATATTTTCGAAACAAATGGTTGGAAAAAGTGGAACAGTTATAAATATATCCTCTATGAGCGCTCCAAGTCCAATGACGAAAGTACCTGCTTACAGTGCAGCTAAAGCTGGGATAGAGAATTTTACAAAATGGTTAGCTGTTCATATGGCTGAAACAGGAATTAGGGTCAATGCAATTGCTCCAGGTTTTTTCTTAACAAAGCAAAATGAAGCACTGCTTAAAAATCCAGACGGGTCTTATACAGAGCGGACGAAGAAAATATTAGCTCATACACCAGTAAAAAGATTAGGAAAACCAGAGGACTTATTGGGAACATTACTATGGCTAGTGAATGAAGAAACAAGTGGATTTGTTACGGGGATTAGTGTGCCAGTTGATGGAGGATTTATGGCATACTCAGGTGTTTAAACATACTCTCTAATAATAACAGATTAAATTTTAAAAGATCTTCCACTAATCCTTAAAGAAATTGTAGATTTATAGTTTTATTTAGTCCCCTTAGTAGTAGGTTGAGGTAAATCCTCACTATTATCCTATAAATATAAATAGTTAAATATTCACTTTGGTAAACCCATCATTTTCTAGAATGGCCAGAAGCCGAGGTTAAACATAGGAAAAAAGATGGAACATGTTATCAAAATAATATTTCCCGGAAAATTTCATTATGCTCAACCAGTTGGGATTTTTGTATTCTATTTGGAGAATTTCTTTATCCAAGTATCTCTAATCGTTTGGAAAGAGGCTAAATATTTATTCAACCTTGAGTCAGGAAGTAATGTTGGGATCTAACCGTGATTATTTATAAACGATAGCAGTCTATTCTAATGGGCAGTATTCGAAATTTTGTTAAGCTGAAGAATAATGTCCAAAAATATTTTATAAAAGTAGATAATAGGAAAGATGAGAAAATGGTATAAAATGGAAACGTGTTGTTAAAAAGGGTTATAGCATTTTTATAGTGATTCCTATCGAGTTGCCGCATAAATTGGACTTGAGTGGAAGAAATGAGCGGGAAAGAGAAGATGTTAATAAAATACAGCGCTTTTTTTCAGATAAGATATAAAATAGATGAAGCGACATTTGTAGAGAAATCCCTTCATCCAAATGGATTAATTACTACAAATGCAACGGTTTCCTTAGTGGCAGATGGACTTTTTCACCCTAAAAATGGCTGAATTTTTGGAATACATCGATTAAAAAGGCGAAAGTATCTAAGGTGATAATTGTTTATCCTTTTCTAGTTTACTTACTTTTAAGTAGTAAATATCGAATAATAAAGCCAGAATAACTTAATATATATATGCTTCATCTAAATCTAAAGAGGTATTATTATTCTGGATGAAGCATAAATTTTAAAAAATTCTCAGTTGAAAAGGCTGCAGCACCTAATGCAGAGGAAGCAAAATTGATATCAGAGAATTGGATAGCAAGCTGGGAATGGTGAAAGGGTAGAGTATAATTGTTAATTATTTTTTTCACTTGTGGCTCTATCCATTTTTTAGCTAGGGTAAGTCGATTGCCAATAATGATTTGCTCTGGATTGAAGATATGAATAATATTAATAATTCCAGCACCTAGATGATAGCCAACTTCATTAAATAAATGGATAGCTTGGGTATTTCCTTGGTCGGCAAGCTCAATCAAATCATTCAAATAAACCTGACCATTTATGCTTAACTTTAATTCGACAGCTTTGTTAAGTAGATATTGTTCGGAAGCATAAAGTTCCCAGCAACCTTTATTGCCGCAGCGGCATTCTAATCCATCCTTTTGAATGGTCATATGGCCGATTTCTCCAGAATATCCGAGTGCTCCTTTATACAATTCTCCATTAATGATAATTCCAGCGCCAATTCCAATGGCTGCACTTACATAGATTAAATTTTGATAAGGCTGACCTACTCCGAATTTCTTTTCTCCATAGGCCCCAGTGTTTGCTTCATTTTCAACTAACACAGGAAAATGGAATTCTTCTTCCAGCTGGCTCTTTAGTGAAACATTATTCCAACCTAAGTTTGGAGCGAGGAGAATGTCACCGTCCATATTTGTAATCCCTGGTACCCCAATCCCTATGCCAATTACTCCATAAACAGATTTAGGAGCAGCGTTTATTAAAGTAGTAATAATCTTTTTTATTGTCCGGAGTGTATCTTCATAAGATAAATTTTCATATTTTTCATTTATACGGTATATGATATTCCCTTGCAAATCAGTTAAAATTCCTAAAATGTAGTTAACACCTAAGTCAATACCAATGGAATAACCGGCCATCTCATTAAATAGCAGCATAACAGGTCGTCTTCCGCCATTAGATTCACCATGTCCTGATTCATAGATCAATTGTTCGTTAATAAGCTCTGATACTAAGGAGGAAACAGTCCCTTTTGTTAATCCTGTTTGCTGGGCAATATCTGCTCGAGAAATAGGAGCAGTGTTTTTGATTAAATTTAAACAAAGTGACTTATTTTCTTTTTTTACTAACTGCTGATTCCAAGTAATATGCATCCTGTTCGCAATCCCCTCGTATTCTATTTTTTCTGCACTTCATAGGATATCATTTCTTTCTGAAAGGTCCCTCTACTAATTGATTAATTATACTACAGTTTATCTATTAACCAAACAGAGGTGATTGATAAAGTTGGTTTGTTTATTTAATATACAAACTTATATGCAATTGATATAATTTCTATAGAAGTGGTTATCTATTTAGAGAAAAATAGGGTATTTTACTTGAGGAAATTCTAGCTTCTTTTTTATAGTGGCCATTCAAGAAAAATCAAAAATATCATAGCTGGTGGAGGTGCTAATGGAAATGAATTATAGAAATTTAGGGGATACAGGTCTAGTAATCAGTGAAGTAAGTTTCGGTACATGGGCTATGTAACGGAATCTCTATATATTTCATTTTATATAAAAACGAAAATAATCCTTTAAGAACGGTCATTTTCCGATTTAACGTTATGCCCCTCTCCTAACGGCATTATCGATAGCCACTCTTGAAATTTTCGGATATGTATTTGATGAAGTACTTTAAATAATTGAAATAGTTTTTGCAGTGAAGATATGTCCAACCCAAACTGGATACATTTTCTAATAATTGTTTGTACATGATTAATAAATCTCTGCTATATTCCTCAATCGTATTTTCCATTCTATTTTTCCGTTTATCCATATCCTTTTTTGGATGTAGTAATATATATAAATCATTTTTATCCCTTCTTTTAATTTGTTTGCTTATAAAAGGAAATATATGGGTTTGGATAACTTGTAATTATATAGATTTTATTTTATTTAATGTATACCTCTAATATAGTAGAAAAATACTTTATTTGTCTACTATATATACATATAAATAAAATTAATATTTGAAATACATTTTAATATAAAATAGTAGGTATTGTATTTTTTTTATATAAAATAGACATTAAACCTTTGTTTAATATTAAGATATATATTATAATCTGATTAATGATAAAAGGAAGAGGTGGATTTTTTGATTAGCGAAAGTTTATACCGAGCATTAGATGAAAGTACTTTTTTTGTAAGTAAATATGAAGTGCAAGTGAAAACTTATTTCTTACAAAAATCCAAATATGGTCTTAGAGTGCAAGTTAGTAGATTTGTAGATAAAAGAGGAAGTTTGAGTCGAGAAAAAGATACAGTGGAGATTAAATTATTGATAGGGGGAGGAGGGGTAGTTATTGATAAAACTTTTAAAAGTATTACATTAGAAAAACCAACAAGAAAAAAGGTAGAAGAATGTATTACAGATTTTTTAGAGAATGCTAGTGAGTATTATAAACAAAGCAAGAATTAATACATAAATTAGAATTATTCCCCAATTGAATATTGACTATAGTAAATGGTAACATATAAATAGATTATAATATTGAGTTAATATTAAATGATATGTATACACTATTTTAATAATGATTAGTTGGGGAGAATAAAATGGGCCAAGAAGATAAGAAAAAGCAAATTACTACAAAACAGGCTGCGGAATTATTAGGTGTTGCTGAGAACACAGTTTTATCATATTCCAGACAAGGCATATTAACAGCAGTGAATGAAAAAAGTTGGCAAATTGACAATACGAAGTACTTTTATATAGATGAAGTAGAAGAGGTAAAAGACAAATTAAAAAAGCCAGGACTTAGCACTGGTGAAGTTGCTACACAATTAGGTGTATCTACTGTAACGGTATTTAACTATATAAAGGATGGTAAACTTACTGCAGAGAAAGAAGTTTATAGAGGTAGGGAATTATATTTTATTAAACAAACGGAGCTTGAACGTTTTCAAAAAAATTATAAAAATATGAGAAGTAGAAATAATAAAGAGTTTTATTCCAAACCAAATAAACATGGTTGGTTTCAATTGTTTATTCATGAAAGAAGTGATGAACATGGAAGATTGATGGTTGGGAAAGATGAAGATTACTTTTTATTAACTGCTAGTGGAAATAAGATTCCATATACGAAAATTGAGCAATATGGTTTTAAACCGGTTTATTTAATTGAAAGAGGTTCGATAATTTCCAAAAGGAAATTTGCTAAATTTGAGTTCCCTTATGAATATAATGTTGAATCTAATATATACTCTTTCTTAGATAAATGTTATGAATATATCACCCCAACAAATATGAAAATGAACATAAATAAACAAACAATCGAGTTAGAAATTAAACCATATTGTTTCCCGTACGAAACTTTAGATGAAGAAACGATTAAAACTATTAAGAAGTATATGGTGGAAGGTTCTATAATCTCAACGGTTAAAGGAATTTATATAGATTCTGAATATGAGTTGCTATCTATAGAAATACCTACCCAGGTTAAGGATTCTTTGAAACAGATTGCTTCTGAGGGGAATTTTACTTTAGAAGAGTTGGTTTCTGAAATTCTATTAGAGTATGTTAACGAAAAACACTAAACTTTTTATCTGAATAAACTCGTTTTATTGGAAAAAGTAATTCAGACAATGATATCGGTAGCAGAAATAAAATATCTTTTAATAAACAAAGCCATTTCATTTCTGCTAAAACACAAAAGGATGCAGTGAACTTTATCGAATATATAGATTTTAGATAACTAATTTAGGTAGGGGAAATATTCACAGAGGTAGAACGGTTTTTTATGTGAATTTAGTAACGAAAGACATTGTTGAATTAATGAGGGGCAGTAAATCCTAGAAGTATAGCTCCTTTTTGCAGAAATTATTATAAGAGAATGGGCTAGGTTAAAGGTTCCCCTTTTACTCCGAACACCATATGGAAGTGTAGAAGGCAGGTTAATATGTATTCAGAAGAAATAATAATAGTAGATAAATTTAATATACCGAAGATTGAGGGTATTAAGCCGGAAAATTTAACATTAAAAACAAATGATGCAGAGATTCCAGGAACTAACGAAAGAAACTTTTTTTGTAAAAATGGTAGCTATAAATTTTGTTTAGTAAAAGAAAAGGAAGGAATAATTGAGCCTATCTTTATTATGGATTTTTTCAAAAATAGTAAAATAATGCAAGAAATACGAAAAGAAGAACCAAGTATAAAGTTAGAACTATTGTGGGTTAAAGAAAGTTATCGTAAGAGTGGGATTGCTACTTACTATATGAAAGAACTTGTAAAATACGCAATAGAAGAAGGGATTACTCTAATAAGAGTTATTCCCAATCCTAATGCAGCTAACTTTATAGAAGATAATAAAGATAATGCGTTAAACAAAGAACAATTAGCCTGTTTTTACAAAAAATTTGAAGATGAATGCTTGAAAATCTCATTTATATGAACTTAAGCCTCTTCCTATCATCAAAAAATATAGATGGCAGCATGAATTATTCAATACTGCCATCCCTTATATCTTTAAGGGGTACTGCCGACAAAACGCGGATATTATACGCTAAGACATTTTTTGGATATGAAAACCCTAATTTTTCTATGCTAAGCAGAAAAATTAGGGTTTTTTTATATCCTAAGTGGACTTAGGGAATGTATTGAGTTCAAAATCTCAGGTATAAATGAATATTCTCCTAGAAAGTTTATATGTTCCCATCCTAATGGTGATATGTGCGGGAGCAATTCCTCTTGATACTTTCCTGTATTTTTAAAATGTTCAATTGCTTGTGATAGATACACGGTATTCCAAATACTAATAGCATTAATAATTAAGTTTAAGGCGCTGGCACGCTGTAATTGATCTTGTATTGCTCTTTCTCTAAGTTCCCCATGTTTCCCAAAGAAAATAGCTCGTGCCAATGCATTCATAGCTTCTCCTTTATTTAATCCACGTTGAATTCGCCGACGCAATGTTTCGCTAGAAATATAATCTAATATAAACAAGGTTTTATCTATGCGACCCATCTCTCTTAAAGTTGTCGCAAGGCTATTTTGACGAGAATAAGAACCTAATTTCCCCATAATGAGAGAAGCAGAGACCGTTCCTTTACGAATGGAATGTGCCAACCTTAATACATCATCATAATTTTCCTGAATGATCTTGGTGTTAATTCTTCCACGAAGCAACTTCTCCATTTCTGGATATTGGTCTGGCTTTTCAAATGAATAAAGTTTTGAATCTGCAAGGTCTCGTAGTCTTGGGGCAAATCGAAATCCTAACAAATTAGTTAATCCGAATACTTGATCCGTATAACCAGCCGTATCTGTATAATGTTCTTCAATATGCAAGTCGGTTTCATGATGCAATAAACCATCTATAACATGAACAGCGTCTCTTGCGTTTGTATTAATCACTTTCGTATAGAAGCTAGAAAATTGGTCACTAACAAACCGATAAATGGTTGTTCCTTTCCCTGTGCCGTAATGTGGATTTGCATCAGCGTGTAAGGATGAAACTCCTACTTGAACACGCATTCCATCTGAAGAAGAAGTTGTACCATCGCCCCAGTACGACGACAAGTTTAACTGGTGTTGAAAATTCACCATAACGGCTTGTGCTTTATTCATAGCATCTTCATATAAACGCCACTGTGAGGCTGTGGACATTTGCCGGTAAGAAACCCCTTGTGTCGCTTCTGCCATCTTAGTAAGACCGATGTTTGTTCCCATAGCCATAATCGCTGCCATGATCGCAGGCTTTTCTTCTTCTTTCGGTGGATTCAGCGTAGAAGCATGGAGGAACTGCTTTTCGAATCCCGTCCAACTTGCTACTTCCATAAGCAAATCTGTCAACTTCACACGAGGTATCAGTTGATATAGAGATAAACTATATTCTCGTGCTGTTTCTGGAACGTTTTTCTCCAAACGATGGAGATGCAGCCGTCCGTCTTCAAAATTAACCCCATCTAATTCTGTGATATTCGCTTTAATCCATTCAAGCCGATCATGTAATGCATCTATTTTCAATTTTAAGTATTCATCAACAGAAGGTGGTGCGGTAAGTCCATTAAGGTGCTTGTTTTGCTCCCATGCTTCTTTTGTCACTAAATAATTATCAAAATCTTGATGCTGACGACTTCCTTTAATAGAAACGTTACCTGAGCGTACAAGATTTCTTAACTCGGTAAGAACAGACATCTCATAATATTGGCGATTTATATTACCATCATCATCATAAACGTGCTTTTGCCAGCGATTCGAGATAAAGTCCAAAGGAGCTCCTTCTGGAATTTTTCGTTTATTATTTTTGTTCATCTCTTTAATGGTCTCAATAGCTTGAAGCAATGGCTCTCCTGATTTTGTAGAAGTGAATTCTAGGGCTTCTAACAATGTTGGAGTATATTTACGTAAGTAGTTAAAGCGAAATTTTAGTAAGTCTAAGTAATCGTAATCCATAGGGCGTGATAATTGCTTCGCCTCTTCTATTGAGTTTACGAAGTCCTCCCAAGGCATAATAGCTTCTAAGGCTTCAAATGGGTCCTTCCCTTGTTCTTTTGCTTGAATCAATGCTGTTCCCAAATCTGCAAAGTGAATAACCTTTTCATTAACTGATTTACCATTTAACCTCTGAATCTCTTCTTGAGCTTTACGTCCTTTTGATAACAATAGGCTAATTTGCCGATCATGTATCTCAAAGGCATGATCAGTAAGGTTTTGGCTAAGTTGTAGGAGGTGTAAAACTAAAAGCGCAAATTTCTTATTCTCTTTAAATCTACGGAATGAACGGGGTTCATATTTGGAACCCAATCGTGCTAGCTGTAAGACCCTATTTGGATGAATTTCTTTAATATCCACATTAAGTTGCAAAGTTCGTATGACTTGAAGACGTTTTATAACCTTTAAGAAGGCATCTGGAGAAGATTGACCGGGAACTTCTCGCAACCAAGCAAGGGGTGTCTTTGAATTGGTGGAACTTGCATCAAGTAAGTGATCTAACTTTTGTTTTTGAGATTCACTTAATGTAGAGATGATAGATTTAAAAATTCGTTCTTCTGCCCGTTGACGAGCTTCCCATACAATCCTTTCTATTGTTGTCAGTGCTGGCAAAATTACTTTTTGTCTTCGCAATTCTTCAATTGTTGAGCGAATCAAGTAGTCTGTATTTCCGTTCTCAAGAGCAAGTTTAAGAGTAAATTGTGCAATTATTCGATATGCCCCAAAGGATAAGTTTTGGTAGCCATAATGTTGCCGAAGTTCCTCTAGATGTTCATTTCGAGTTGCTACCCGTTTTGCATACTGGGTATATTCTTGAGGGGAGACATCAATTTGTTTTGCAATATAATCGAGTATTGGGCTGGGAATGTCTTTAATCTGAAATAAAGTCCAACCTGGATACCGAAGGACAGCGAGCTGTAAAGCAACCCCTAAGCGATTATGGTCTCTTCGGTGCTTATTAATAAATCCAAGATCTTCTGAGGTAAAAGTATAGTGCATTTCTATGTCATGCTCATTCATATCATCAGGAATAGACACAAACATATTTCGCTGATCGGAGGTTAACAGCTCTTTCCCTCTCATGTTATACCTCCTTGCCAGATTTTTCTTTTGTTCCTAAGTAACGATATAACGTTGTTGCTCCTATTCCTGTGGCTTCTTTAATTTGAGATAAGGAGTAGTCTTTACTTTCATACATCTTCATGGCAAGCATGATTTTTTTAGGTTCAACCTTCGGTCTACCTCCATTTCTTCCCCTAGCTCTAGCAGCTACCAGTCCATCTTTAGTTCGTTCACTAATGATGTCCCGTTCTAATTCGGCTATGCTGGCTAACATTCTGAAAAAGAATCGCCCCATAGCTGTTGTTGTGTCAATTTTATCTTGAATAGACACGAAATGAATTCCCTTAGCTTCAAACTGCTCCATGAGTTCAATTAAATGTTTGGTACTTCGACTGATACGATCTAATTTGTAGACAACTACTGTGTCGCCCTTACGCAGAACTTTAAGTAGCTCGTCCAATTGAGGCCGGTTTTTCCTCTTACCTGATTCTTTTTCTTCAAAAATCTGTTCCACTTCATAATGGTTCAAAGCATCCAGTTGTAATGACAATGACTGATCTTGCGTACTTACCCGTGCATATCCAAATTTCAACACAAATCCCCCCTTACTTAATACATTTACTATACCATAAAGGGTATTTAAATAGATATATTAGTAATTTGATTTTGGTTATATTTTTGGTTATGTGTTTTAAGTAGTTTTTGAATATTTTTAGATAATCTCTTTTCTACAACCAAAAACGGTCGTTTTTGGTATTTTTTTATATAGAGGAAATGGATATAGGAGATTGTGAAAAGGTGTACTTACACTACTGGGCAGCATTCCTGTAATGAAGAAATATGAGGTTTGAACATAAAAAAGCCCCTTGGTATGATATGAATGTCCAAAGCTTGGCGGCAAAAAGGACAACAAACACATATACCAGGAGGCTATTCAAATGAATTATAACCAAAATGAAAAGATTGCTCAAATTACTTCTCAAACATTAATTATAGGTGTTGATATTGCTAAATACAAGCATGTGGCAAGAGCCCAAGACTTTAGAGGTTTAGAATTTTCAGCACCTTTATACTTTGAAAATACAGATTCTAGTTTTAACTGTTTCTTAGAGTGGATAAAAAAGTTAATGAATCAAAACAATATGGAAAAAGTGATCGTAGGAATGGAGCCGACAGGTCACTATTGGCTGAATTTAGCTCACTTCATTAAGGCGAAAAATATCAAGTTTGTAGTTGTAAATCCTTTGCATGTAAAGAAAAGTAAAGA
Source organism: Niallia sp. FSL M8-0099 (assembly GCF_038006945.1). Classification (NCBI taxonomy): domain Bacteria; kingdom Bacillati; phylum Bacillota; class Bacilli; order Caryophanales; family Bacillaceae; genus Niallia; species Niallia sp. FSL M8-0099. The sequence continues at coordinate 103,431 of NZ_JBBOWF010000002.1, read as the reverse complement.
GTTAGATGATAATTCTCCAACTAAAAATGATGTAAAGGATGCAAGAGTTATCGCACAGTTGGTCAAAGACGGGAGATATGCAGAACTTCGTGTGGCTAGAAAAATACGTGATCTTCTATCTGTTGATCTTCAAGCAGTTCAAGGGCAAGTCCATAATTGGATAGACCGCTATTTTCCAGAGTTTCTTACCGTCTTTTAAGGATTGGGAAGGTAAATCTGCTATACAATTATTAAAACTAAATTTATTGCCACATGAGTTAGTAGCTCTCTCCGAACAGGAGATACTAGTACATCTTCGAAAAGCTGTTAAACGTGCAGTGGGACTCAGTAAAATAAAAGAACTAAAGAAGATTGCAGTTGCTTCAATTGGTATTAGGGAAGGTTCTGATATGGCTAAGTTAGAGCTTCGCACGTTAATAGACAAATATGAACTAATAAAAGAAAAGTTCGAAGAACTGGAATCTAACATAGATAAACTTCTTGAACAAATTCCAGGTGTTGAACAAATGTTGGCTATTAAGGGAATAGGGAAAGACACGGTTGCAGGCTTTTTTTCAGAGGTAGGAGACCTAAGTTACTATTCCCACCCAAGGCAGATTATCAAACTAGCTGGGCTTAGTCTTAAGGAAAATACATCTGGTAAGCATAAAGGACAAACCTAAATTACCAAGAGAGGTAGGAAGACATTAAGAGCTCTCCTCTTTCGAGTTGCAATGCCTTTGGTCGCTAAAAATACCGCTTTTAAAGCATTACATGAGTATTTTACAAAGCGTCCAAATAATCCTTTGAAGAAGATGCAATCTCTAATTGAATTGCAATATGTAATAAGCTCATACGTATTTTATTTACCATCGGTAAAAAGCAGTGCGAATTTAGTGAAGAACGCATGTTATCGGACATTCCTCATATGGACGTATTACAGGTAGCAGCTTAATTTCTTTTCTTGATTGAAATTATTTAGTAGGTTAATTGTTTTAAACATTTGAAGCACGGATTAGTCAGTAAAACAACTAAAATACGGGCAAGGACCCTGTCGGGCAGCATGACTGACATCCACCTCATGGAAAGGTTGGACGAAGGAATTTTGGAGCGAAGACTCTGTGAGATATGGGAGGGTTGACCTCCATGAGAAATGTGGAGATCCACCAGTGCAATCATATTTTTACTCATCCACCAATGGTTGTAAGAAGGTGGTTGATGGGTTATAGCTCTTTTTTCTCTCAGAGTCCAAATATATCCTTTCAAGTGAGAATCCTCCAGCTATAAGGACATTTACCGACAGGTAAATAACTATGAAAATCTAAGAAAACAAGAGTAATCCGGCGTTTTCCCTTCTTTTATAGAGGGAGTTTAGTTGAATAGCGCTATTAATAAAAACAAATCCCAATCATCAAGATTGTTCACACAAATTCCTCGTTCCCACCTGAAATGGGGATATTTGTGTGGCTATTCAAAAATTCCGTAACTTAGCTGGTATGTACTTTTATTATAAAAATTATTTCAAACTGTTTATAAACAATAATATTGTATTCCTCTTCATCCTAAACTTCTACACTTCAACTTTTCCAGATTTCTGTATCTTAATTTTTTCTTCTAAGGACAATAGTTCGTATTCCCAATTTGCGTTCATTCACTTCCTTTTATTTTCTTAAACATTTAGAAGTTATATAAATTGTTCCAGTATCAATTTTCCCCCTGAATAATTATATAAAATTAAGTGCATATTAAACATATAGGAAATGAAAGGAAAAATGTTATGGAACAAATAGTTTTAGATATTAAAAAAGCGTTAGGGGGTAATGATGACTTTTTTATAAAACGTGATTACCTTTTAAAAAAGGAAGTTTTGTTACTAGGACTATCTACTTTAGTAGATATGACAAAAACAAAAACAATTCTTCAAAAACAGTCAGAGGGTTTAATTTCTCAAGGGAAAACATCAGAATCTATATTTATTTTAATGGGTGAACTTTTTGAAGACGATACAAAAAAGGCTATTACATCAGTCCTTGAAGGTAAACTTATTATATATATAGAACATACAAAAAAGTTTATTATTTACGAACCTGTTCCTAAGGGGTTAAATCGTTCAATTGAAGTTCCATCAAATGAAAGTGTAATTCAAGGACCTTCAAACTCCTTCACAGAAGATATTGACACAAATATTGGACTCCTTCGTAAACAACTTACTTCAAATAAACTTCTTGTTCATTCCTTCACAACAGGGAAAAATCAGAAGACAAAAATTTCTTTACTATTTATTAATGGTCTAGTGGATAAAGAACTTGTTGAAAATATAAATAGTCTTATTGAAAAGAATAAGAGTATGGATATCAGTAACTTACAAAGCATGTCAAAAATGCTGGGGTTTTCATCTTGGGATACAGTTTCAAAATTTAATACGACAGAACTTCCTTTTCATGCATCACAATTTCTTAAAAAGGGAAGAGTTGTTATATTAGTTGATCAATTACCTTTTGCTTTAATACTGCCTAATCTCCTTTGGGATATGTTTATTGTTGAGAGTGATCGTAATTTTCCATTTCCCATTATGATAACTATCAGTTGCCTCCGAGTAATTGGTGCATTAATTGCTCTAATAAGTCCAGGAATGTATGTTGCTCTTGTTGCTGTAAATCCGGAAGCGTTACAGATAGAGCTTGCACTTTCTGTAGCTCAAAGTCGAGAAGGGGTTCCTTATCCAGCACTTGTTGAAGTTATAATCATGTTGGTTGTTCTAGAACTGATATTAGAAGCAAGCATAAGGCTTCCAAAATTAGTAGGTCCCACAATTACAATGGTTGGAGGAATTATATTAGGACAAGCAGTTGTAGAAGCTAAATTAGTCAGCAATCTCTTAATCATCATTCTTGCAGCAACAACAATTGCTAACTCAACCCTTGTGGGGGCTCAAAGCTCGCTTTCAATCAGATCATTTAAATATATTAATGTAATTCTTTCTTCACTATTTGGAGTTTTAGGATTAGTAGTAGGTCTAGTTTTTATTAGTTCTTATTTGGCAAGTTTAACTACCTTTGGCAAGTCCTATCTCTATTTAAATATAGGAAGGAAGGAACAATAGTGGTAAGAAGTCTACATGTTATGATAATGTATGTGCTTTGTCATCTGGGACTAATTTTTTTTATGTTTCCAGCTGATATTATTGCTAGTACAGAACAAGGCCATTGGTTCCCAATTCTAATAGGGATTATTGTACATTTTGTATGTTTGTTGACTTATATGAAAGGTCTCAGCTTTTTTCCAAAAAAGGATATTTTAAGTATATTTTCGAAAAGCAAAAAAAGGGTAACTTTTTTATTTTTTGCTCCCGTTTTACTTTATCTAATCATGGCCATTATTATAACGGTCAGAGCATACGCAGAAATCGTAACCTTGGTATTTTTATCCCATACCCCATTATTGACAATTATACTATTATTGTTGTCTGTTTCTGCATACATTTCATCTAAAGGTATCGAAGCCATTTTACGAACTGCATTTTTATTATTTATATTATTTTTTCCAATATTATTGTTTGTCTTAATCATGTCATTTCAGAATGTTGATTGGAGATATGCCATACCTTTTGACACAGACTTAGGATTCATTAGTAAGCCTGCTTACTTCGAGAGTTATTTTGCATTCGCCGGTGGGTTTCTCTTTCTTGGATTTGTACAACCATTTTTCTCTTATGAAAGAAAATATGTTATTTTGTCTGCGATATTTCTTATTCCTTTCTTTCTCTTTTCAGTATACATTCCAATTCTTACTTTGGGACAAGCGACTGCATCAAAAGCATTTCTTCCTTTTGTACTTATTGTGGATTCTATAAATATTGATTGGTTAATGTTTGATCGAGTTACAATGTTTTTTCTTTTAAGCCTTATTGCTTTTATTATTTTGTATCTCTCTCTCTTAATGTGGAAAGCAATTCGAATAATCAACTATTACATTCCTAAAAGTAGACCTAGCTACCTATTGTTCGGTTTGTCTGTAGCAATCTTTTTCGTTTGCTTTTGGATTCCAGACTGGAAGGATGTTGAAAATATCCTTTTTATGAATTCTTTTTTAAGGTCATACGTTATAATTGTTGTACCTCTTTCTATTTACTATATTGGAAGAAGATTAAAGAGGAAGGATACAAATGAAACTATCTAATAAAAAAGTCATTTATTTAATTTGTAGTTTAACTATGGTTTTGATATTGAGCGGTTGTTGGGATATTAAGGATATAAATCATCGTCTACTACCAGTGTCGATAGGTGTTAAGAAAGTTGACGACCAATATTTGGTGATCCTGAATATACCAGAGCCTATAGATGGTAGTATGGAAACGAAAATTGTATCTGCTAAAGCTGAAACGGTCTCAAAAGCAGTGGATACAATTAGTAGAAATATGGAGAGCGATGTGTATTTATTGCATGTAAAGCTAATCTTTATTGAGAAAGAAACTGCTGAGGATGGAATAAACGATATAATTGCAGGATTTATGCGTTCAAGAGACGTTTCCCCAAAAGCTTTAGTTGCAATATGTGATGAGGATCTTCAAGAATTTTTCAATAACATTAAAATTAATGCCGAAAAAAAAGGGCTCAGCACTTATAACTATTTCGAAAAAAATGCAGGCTGGAATCCTGACATTGCCCTTACAAGAGTTTGGGAGGTCTTCCGAGGCATACATTCTTATACACATGATGTGGCTATACCTTTGATTCGTTCGGGAAAAGATACGACTATGGATCAAATCGGTTCTGCCATATTAAAAAGAGGAAAAATGGTCGAGCAAATCAGTTCAAACGAAACCCTGCTGTACAATGTTTTTAAAGGGGAGAGTGGTAATGGAAAAATGGAAGTAATGGAACATGCTACAGTCATGCTACTGGGTTCTAAAACTGACAATATAGGAAGACTAGTGAATAATGATGCACATATGGAAAGTCTAATAAAAATGAGAGTTGTGATATTGGAAACAAAAGGAGAACCCAGTTTGAATTTAATTAAAGAGGAAATTAATACTCTAATCTCTGAGAGGTATAATAAATTATTTACAAAACTTCAAGAGAATGAGGCTGATGTATTCGGAATGGGTCAGTTTTTTAGAAATCAAATCCCTCGTGATGAATTAAAAAACTGGAGGTCAGATTACTTTAAAAACATGAAGATTAATATTAATGTTAAAATAGACATTCAAAATGAAGGTTATCTGAAAACAACTTAAAGAATTATATCTATATCCATTTTTGTAACTGGATTGGATTTTATGAATCAAATTTATGTTATCTCAGCAGTTATCTTGAATATAACAATTGAAAAAATAAATAGATAATAAAAAGCTGTTTTTCGATAAGAAAACCGGCTTTCTTTGTGAATTATGTGAAACAATGTACTTAAACAAACGGGTGCGTTAGTTCAACATGACATTATTTGGAAACTACGAAACCAAAAGAATACGAAGAAAAATATTAAACCCTGATCCTTCTGCTTAGCGTAGAAAAATCAGGGTTTTTATATCCAAAAAATGTCTTAGCGTATAATATCTGCGTTTTGTCGGCAGTACCTCTTTAATTACTTAAAGAACGATATAATTTTTCCTTAAATTCATCTAACTTATAAAGAAAATCATGAACATTGATATCACCTGTCAGAAAATCATCATTTATAACTTCAAGACCATGTTTTAAATCGTAATATAAATTTTCCTCAATTATATCCTTATGATAATAATATTCTATCTCATTCGAAAGTTTTTTAAAGTTATTTGAAGCTTTTCTTTGTTGACTCAACTGATCTTTATATTTTTTTCTTATGCTTGTTGTAGGAAAACCTAAATTAAACACTTTATATATATCCAGTTCTTTTTGTTTATACCTTAAATCTTCCTTTACGTCTTCATTTAGAGCTTTACCTTTTCTGGAAGACACAGCTTCTGCAAACTGTAATGGTGTTATAATATGTAAGGTTTTATTATTTTCTTCAAAAAACTCTTCAATAAGTTCTCTCCTTCCACCTAAAAAATCTTCACCCCTTGTATAAGCCCAATCAGCTTTCACATCTCCTGTTACAAATATAACAGGTTTATCTTTCAAACTTAAAATAGATTGCCAAATGAGATAATCACCTTTATGTCCATTATCTTTGTAACCTGGAGGGATATTGTGCTTTTTTCGTCTAGCTAACTCTTCTGTTAGCTCTTGACTATCTATCTCGATTTCATCAATATAACCATTTTCAAAAAATGCTTTGAATTTTTCGCTAATTGGATCTTTATACAATAAACTTTTCACTAATTTCTGTAAGTCATTAACTAATGATAATTTATATTCTTTTTTTGCAGTGTTTAATTCATTTATTGCATTTAAGTATCTTTCTTCAGAATCAAGTATTGGTTTAAATATCTTATTATCAAACATATCATATGCCGGAACGACAGTTTTTATCGTATTTTGTGGCTGCTTTTCTTTCTCTAATTTGCTAAGCAATTTGTCATGTATCTCTTGATATAAAGTTTGGATAACTTCGGCTCTATTATTTGCAAACTCTTAAACTACTTGGTGTGGTATTTTTAGTCTATTTTGTTTAGATATTTCAGATAATATATCATAAACGACTTTATATGTAGTATCTCTCCATTGATAAGCCATGAGTAGAACATTAGTGTCTATTACTACATAAGCATCATCCATGATTTCATGAAGTTCTTTTAAGGGAATAAATATATTGAAAAATCGGTCCGACATTTTAACCTCCAATAAAAGTTATATACATATCAATTTAAAAAGTAATCCTTATTATCAGTTACTTTATTACAGGAATACAGCTTGTTAGTACATTTAACACTATGTCATTAACAATTAAATTAAGTCTTATAATTATGTACAGAATTTTAGGTAAGTAGTATTATTGAACGATGTAAAGAGAACTTTAAAAACGTTAAAGCATATACACATTTCTGTTTTGCTATTCAATACTGTAATTGAGTTGGCTCTGTAAATAAATTTTAGATTTCTGGATGGGAAATCAATCGAGAAATGGAGAAAGACGATATGCTAAACTTATTGATTTTTATAATGTCATCTTTTAAGCAATCGATAGAAATATTGTATAACATAGAAAAAAGTGAACTAGTGACTTAAATAGCCTAACTACATAATGAATTGTAGTTAGGCTATTATATTTTGGTATAACCGTTGAAAAAATAAAGCGGTTCATCTATATTTCAAAGACACATTTACTAACTTTGTTTTATTTTATATCTTATTTGACAATATCATTTTCTATCAATTAATTGCAAAATGTTTTGGGTTAATTGATGGACAATTATTATCTCTTCTGTACTTCTTGTACTTAATAATTCCTGATGAAGCTTTAATAATACTGTCCTGTCAGTTTCTTTTTTTAGATAGTTTTGTTCAAATAAATCAGTAGGTGAAATTTCAAGAGCTTCCGTAATTTTGTTAAGCGTTTCCAGGGAGATATTTCTTTCTCCTCTTTCAATACCACCAATATATGTATAGTGAACATTTGCCTTTTCAGCTAGTTCCTCTTGTGTAAAACCTCTATATAATCTGAAATAACGGACTCTTTCTCCAATGGTTTTTACTAAGTTATTCATTTTTTCACCTCTTTCTATAAGGGTAAAAAACAATGGAAATACTATACAGTAGTTTATATTCAAAAAAATAAGTAAAATAATATTTATAAGTATTAAAAGACAGGTGGATTTCTACATTACTATAATAAGTAACAGAAAGGATTTCCCATGAATGAAGAAAACTACTATATTAAGAAAAAAGAAACCATTATACCATTTTCGCATGGTAAATATAAAATTAAGAAAACTACATACTATCTGCAGGATAATGAGTATGGATTAAGAGTTGAAGTCACAAGATTTAGTCTAACCGGAACTGTTGAAGTGAGGCTAGTGTATGGTGGGGGACTAATTATTGAAAAAATTTATACAACTAAGAGTATTGTTCATCCTACAAAGGAGCAACTAGAAAAGATAATAAAAGAGTTCTGTGTAAATTCCCACCAATATAAGAAATTAAGTGGTAAATAATCAGTAATTATTGCTTTTTTCAAAATAATCAACTAGAATTTATATATACATTTTTTTGTAATTTTTATTTTTAGCTATCTTTATGATAAGCATATTCGAATAGACACGAAGCCTTTGGGCCTTTGATTTTTACTTAACAATATTTTTGTTAGGTTAATAAAAGGACCAAAGGCTTTTTTGTGTTTATCACAGAAAGGAGAGGAATGTAATTAATGAAAGGGAAATACTTAGGAAATTCAGATTGTGCTAACTTAGTCCCTGGAATGAGTTATTACTTATTTGAAAATGGTAAGCATTATCTTTATGTTTCTCGGTATAACAATAAGAACGCTCACTTTGGTTGCTACGAAAGAAAATCTTTTGATATTAATGAGGAAACAAGGGAGAAAAGTGAGGTTACATTTAAAGTAAGTAGGTCAGGACAAATTTCATTTTTCTAAAAGAGATCCAGTTGGCATTTATCATTGGTTTTTTAATAAAAAGGGAGGCAAAAGAATGGAAACTTTAATAAATACTGTAGAACAGGTGAACTTTAAAGTTGAAACTTCATGTTTTAAAACTTATGAATTTTCCACGCATAATGGATTATATGTTGAAGAGGCACAATCGGAGTTTAGTTCATTTCGTTTAATGATCTATAAAAATGAAGAAGCTGCTATATTTGTTGCAAATGAGTTTGATTATGATATTAGCGAAGAGGTTTCTTATTTATTTGATATCGAAAAGATTAAAAATATTTGTGAAAACCAAAAGGATGTACCAGATTTCTCTGATGATTACTATGAAGAAAATTAAAAATTCTGATATTTTTTTGAAATCATATTAGTAATAATTGGTACAGGTGAAATGGAGGAACTGAGATGTATTACGATCGTGAAATACATATAAGAGTGGAAAGAGAGAGAAAAAGAATAATCGAATTCCTAAAAGAAAAGGGGATCACACGAAATAAAGATGATGAAAAAATAGATGATTTAACACTTTTGTCATTAACTTTAATGGAAAATGAATTATTAGCAGATATAAATACCAAAAAAGTATCTATATAGGAGGATTATTTAATGATTAGTTATACTGAAGAAGAAAAAGAAGTTGTGACTAAATTAGTTATGGAGTTAGCAAGAATAGATAATAAGAAAAGAAGAAAAGATTTAGTTTGGTGGTATTCCATGGCCAGTGGAATCAATAATAATGAAAAAACTAAGAAAATCATGGAGGATATAGAAGCAATTTAGCTTTGCCTTTTCTGAAAGGAAAGTTTAGTTTTTTGGGTTGAATTTTTCTATTTTTATCCTTATTATAAATATATAGGAAATTAGAAGAGTGAATATAATATATTGAGAAATGGGAGCACCCCAATTACTAAGTAAAGTCTTAGTATATTGGAGTGCTCTCTTTTTTGGAAATGAGGGGTTTAGATGAGAAAGATTATTTCCACTTTATTTATTTTATTTTTATTAAGTGGATGTTCAACAGATAGCCTAGTTACATACCAGTCTAAAGAGAACTACAAGACTGATAATCAGGTAGAAAAGGAGATTTCGTTTAAGAAGTACTTTAATGATGTCAATCGTTCTAGTGAAAAGGCAGCTGATATTAAAACAGAAAAACACAAAGCTATAGTAAAAAAAGTGATAGATGCTGACACTTTAGTTTTGGAAGCAGATAAGTATACCGCTTTGAGGTTAATCGGAATAAATGGACCTGAAATTACAAAAGGGAAGAATGAGCCATTTGGACAAGAAGGTAAGGAATATCTGGCTAACCTTATAGAAGGAAAGGAAATTACCTATCAATTGGATCCTAATGCTGATGAAAAGGATAAGTACGGAAGAATTTTGGCGCATGTCTTTTTAGATCAAATTAGTATTCAGTCATATTTATTAAAAGAGGGATATGTTAAATTAGCTTACTTATTTGATGAATATGAATTTATTGATGTCTATAAGGATGCAGAAAATATAGCAAAAGAAAAACAATTAAATATTTGGAGCATCCCTGGTTATGCAGATACTGACTTAAATGGTTTTGTTAAGTAATACAAAGATATTCTAAAACAATAAAATTGGAGGAATACTCATGTATAAACTAAGAGATCAAATAGAGCGGGTAAGAGAAGAAATGTTAAAAATTGCATTCTCAGAGGGATTTAATTCTCCCGAAGCAATAAAGAAGAGTAAAGAGTTAGATGAATTAATACTAAGATATCAGCAAATGAACCAAAATGAATCGGTAGAAGTTAGAATTTGTTAAGAGGGTAAGAATAGTTTAGGAGGGGACATAATGATAGATTGGAGAGAAGAAGACGTTAATAGATTCTTTAGCTATCATAAAACAATTACTTATTATGGTGATGAAATACCTAAGTATCTGGTTCTAGAAAATCCAGATGGGGACGGTTGGATAATTGGTATGTTTTATCCATTTATAGGAGGAGAGTACGTTCCATTAGAAGAAGCGGGAGACGTACGACTATTATTTTCTACATTAAAGTCAGCAAAAAATTATGTGGATTTTAATTTATGGTGAGAAGTGATCAAATAATAAAAATCCTTAGACTTGAAAATTTATATCTAGTAAAAAGGGATAGGTTTACTATCTCTTTTTAAATTGTGTAGTGTTATAAGAAAGAAAATCGTATAATAAATCTATAACCATTTTTTCTTTTTTCTTTTTTGGCAATCCTATTTAGGATTAGCGTCTTAACTAATAAACACGCAGCCTTTGGGCTAATAGGCATAATACATGTAACGCATGTATTTATTGTCTATTGCCTCAAAGGCTTTTTTGTGTTTGCGCAAATTTTTCAAGAGAGGTGAATAGGCATGTTAAATAAAATAATTTTGGCTGGTTGTATTGGATTTGGTATGGGAGTTTTAACTCACGCAAAGAGGTATGGGACAATAAAAAAACCGAGGAATAATAAACTTACATTAGACTAACCTAAATAAATGAGACACTATAAAACACCTTCGAATGGTACACTTAAACAAAGTACTAACTCGGAGGTGTTTTGCGTGGGCAAAAACATATATTCAAGTGAGGTTAAATGGGCAGTTGTTAAAGATAAGATGAGTGGTCAGTTTACGAATCAAGAAATCATGCAGAAATATGGAATTAAAAATGTTTCTCAAATCAAAACGTGGATGAAATGGTATCGGGAAAATCAAGTTCATCGATTCGATCAACCTATAGGAAAACAGTATTCATACGGGCATGGTCCAGATAATTCAAGTGATGAAGATAAAAAAGAACGTCAAATGAATCACTTAAAGCAGGAAAATGAAATCTTAAAAAAGTATTTGGAAATCGAAAAGGAGTTGAAAAGGAAATTGTCCTCCAATTAGTACAGACATTACGAAAAAAATATACTGTATCAGCTATTTTATCTGCTTTACATGTTCCAAGATCTACGTATTATCGCTGGGCATCTTCGCAACCAATGGAGTTATCTAAGGAGGAGGAAACAATTATTTCCCTCTGCAAAGAAACAAAGTACCGATATGGACACCGGAAGATCAAAGAGCTGTTAAAGCGTAATTATCAAATTAAATTAAACCGTAATACTGTTCAACGGATTATGCAAAAATATCATCTTCAGTGTAGAATAAAGCAAAAGAGAAGGTGGAAATCACAGGGGGAATCGGTCATTGTTGCGCCCAATTTATTACAGCGAGAATTTTATGCAAGCAATCCTAACGAAAAATGGGTAACGGATATTACCTATATTCAATATGGTCCAGATACTTTATATTTATCTACCATCATGGATTTGTATAACAATCAAATCGTTGCCTATAAGCTTTATCCCCATCAACAAACTTCTTTAGTAATGGATACCTTGGATGAAGCACTAGAAAAACGAGGGAATCCTGAAGGAATAATCATCCACTCCGATCAAGGCAGTGTCTATGCTTCTTATGCGTATCAAAGTCGGGTCAGAGAGCAAAATTTAGTCAGTAGTATGTCACGCAGAGGAAACTGTTGGGACAATGCCGTCATTGAGTCCTTTCATTCTAATCTAAAATCAGAGGAATTTCAGTATGTTAAATTCCATTCTTTATCTTTAAAAGAAGTAAAAGAGCGTGTAGATCAATTTATGAGATATTATAACGAAGAACGTATTCAAGAAAAATTAGGCTACTACACACCAATAGAGTTTGGTAATATGGCAGCCTAAGAAGGTGTTTTATTACTGTCCCATATTGCTAGGTCAGTCTACATTCTATCCGGGTTTCTTATTGGATGGTTGTTTTGGAGCTGTTGGAGCTATTGTTACGATTTTATTCAGTGATCCAAATGGAACGGAACGAGTAATTTTAACATCAATCTTAGGTGGATATGTAGGTGAAAATGCAATTATTAAAGTTGAAGAATCACTTCAATCAAAGAAGGAAAGCAGAATAGAGGAAATAAACAGAAAGATAAATCAGGATCTGTAGTGTTTATTTTTTCAACATGATTTCGATATGTTATAATATTTATAACAATAATCGTAGTATAGTGCAGAAGAGCATAGAATATAGTCGAGGTAAGATAGACGAGAGGAGAGAAATCATGAAACTGAATGATATCCTAACGGAAGAAGAAAAAAAACAAGTTAATGATTTAATGGTAGAGTTAGACGACTGTATTACTGAACGCCAAATGGATAAGATAACTAAGGCTATAGAAGAGATTTTTAATGAAGCTAAAAAAAGATATTATGAATCAATAGGTTCAAATAAAGAGCAAGCAGCTTCCTTACAGGAAGATAGAAGGATATTTCATAGAAGATCCCCTAAGCGATTAAGAAAAGTATCATCTTACTGAACAGAGAAGAGATTAATAATCTCTTCTTTTTGTTTTGTTTTTGATAAGTACATAAGCACGATTCTTATGAAAATAAGAAAATAAAAGTGCTTATAGGATAAAGGAACATTAAATTAATGAAAATTAATAACAACTAGACTTTTCGTTATATGGTTGCTATAATTTACCTATATAAATAACGAAGAGGGAATCCCCCTAGATGAAGACATATAAACTGTATGTCTTATTCTAGGGGGATTTTTTTGTTGAAAGGAGAAAAAGCGTCATGGAAAGAGAGAAAAAACTGAAAGAAGGCACATACTGTACGAATGTTTTATTAAGATGGTTAACAACAGATTTATTATTAACTAATAAACGGTTTAAAGGGTATGATCGTAATACCGTTTTAGGTTTAATGCCTATAGGAAAAAATGAAGTTACTATGTCCTTAAAGAACATAGCTAGTGTTTCAACATCAACAAAATTTCATCTAAAGAGATTTTTGTTTGGTCTGTTTTTTACATTCATATTAGGACTTCCTTCTTTTGTTAATGGTGATTTTTTCATAGGATTAGTCCTTATTCTTATCGGTATTGTTCCCTTGTTTAACAGTTATACTTGTTCGTTAAATGTATCGAATAATGGAGGGGTATCTTTACCTATTGAGATTTCTATACTGGAAAGAGGGAATTTACAAGAATTTGCAAATGCGATTAATGACACAATTGCTGAAGTAGAATAGGGGGCTTAGAAACAAATGTCTCTATCTTCAGAATTAGTTAAAAACGACTTTATTCAATTTCCTACAGATTATACAGATATGGTAATTAGATATGAATTAAGTAAATATGAATATATTGAAATACCCTTTATTAAAAAAAAATTGAGAGTAAAGAATTAGCAGAATTAATTATAGAAAAAAGTAGTAGAGAAGAGAAAAAAACGCTTGTTGAGATGATAAACCGTATTCAAAAAAGAAATAGCTCGACAAAAGGGTATTTGGGGATCCTAGCAGTAGCTTTATCTACCAAAGAGTAATGTTTGAAAAAGTAATCACTTGATTTAACAAAGGTTTGATAGAGAGTGAGAAGTAAATGTGTATAGGAAAAGTACTTTTTGGTCTGAATATGGGCATTGTGCTAGCATTACCTCAATTAATCCTAATTTTAATTGATTATTTAAAGTGTTAATACATGAATATGTTGAACAAATTGAAAATTCAAATGGGATAACCCCAAGATTCATAGAGAGACATTCATTTCTATGTATTCTTGGGGTTATTTTTTGGGGAGGGTTAAAATGAGTAGTAAAATTAAAAGTATCACTTTTCTTTCTGCTATTGGGTTATCCATAGGGTTGATAAATGGACCAATCCATGTTGCTGCAAATGAGAGTGAAAAAGAAATAACAACGATTGATTCGATTGATGAATATAATAAAAATTTGAAAGAACAAATTGTAAAGATGGATAAGGCTATAAATATAACCCAAAATGAATTAGTTTTAAAAAAAAGGCAACTAAATCATTTAAAAAAAGCAATAGACTTAAATAAACAGCAGGTAAAAAAAGTTAAAGATGAACTGGCCGCGAAAGAACATGAATATCGGGAAAAAAAGAAAAGTTCGGTGAATGATCTACCCTTTCTTTCGGATAATTTGGCCGGGATAAATGAAGATATTATTATAAAGAAGAACGTAAAGAACTTTAATTTCGTAGAAGATTTGAACAGAGATTTTACGTATTTAATGGAAAAACAAACATTACTCAATGAATTTAGCGATTTGAATGAACAATTGCAACAACAACAGGAAGCTTACAGTAAGTTAATAGATGCATTGAAGGAAAAAGAGGATACTTATAAAGAAGAAAAAGAAAAATTAGAATTAAAAAGCAAAACTTTATCAAAGGATAAAGAGATGATTGAAGCCGCTATTACTAATGAAATTGCCAGGGTAAATGGAGAACGATTTGAAAGTGATTTTTACCAAAAAAGCATTACATCATCTAAAGAGGTACCAGAAGAATATATGCCATATTATCTTTATGGTGAACAGACCTATAACATACCATGGTATTACTTAGCGGCTATACATGCTGTAGAAACCTCCTTTTCTACTCATGTTACCATGGAATCCAGTGTTGGAGCCATAGGACCTATGCAATTTATGCCTTCTTCATGGGTAGGATCTAAGTACGATATTGGTGGAGGTTTAGTATCTGAAGATATAGACATCACCGATTTAGAAACCATAAAAAGAGGAAACGGGTTTGGAATTGATGCTAATAATGATGGAAAAGCAGACCCATGGAATCCAGCGGACAGCATTGCAAGCGCAGCGTATTACTTAGCCTCTCATGGATTTGAAAATAACAAAGAGAAGGCAATATGGGCCTATAACCATGCAGATTGGTATGTTGATAAAGTTATAAAGTTAGCAGAGAGCTTTAAGTTCCAAAAGGACATATCTACAATCGATCTAAATATTAATAATAATAGTGGGATTGATGTTACAACAGTAGGATCTAAGTGGATAAATAATTCTTATTACGTATTTGGAGGAGGAAGGAGCAAAGAGGATATAAGTAGAGGGTATTTTGATTGTTCTAGCTTTGTTCATTGGGCATTTGAACAAGTTGGAGTAACCTTAGGCAATAGAACCGGTGTGACAACAGACACTCTTAAAGAAATGGGGAATGCGGTTAATTATGAAGCTGCTAAACCAGGAGATCTCGTATTCTTTGATACTTATAAAAAAGATGGGCATGTTGGGATTTATTTAGGAGAAGGGAAATTCATCGGCGCCCAAAGCTCTACCGGAGTTGCAATTGCAGATATGTCTAATGGCTATTGGAATCAAAAGTTTAATGGAAGAGTTAAAAGAATTTCCCATTAATTATATGAGGAGGAATGGGAAATGGATGATAAAAATAGCAAAATGATAGATAATGCAAAGAAATTAGCAAATGAAATAGTAAGAATAGAGAATCAAATTCAGTTGATAATTGAATCAAAACAATGTGTCTTTGATGTTTTAAATGATGGGGAATTAGGATGGATTGTTCAAACTTCCTATTGTCAAATTGGAGGATGTATAGTTAATTACATTCCTTGCAAATCTAAAATCACTGCTATTGAAGTCTCTGCAAGGATGACCTTTAAAGGGATGAAGCCCGCTGCGAATGGAATCTGTTCTACTTGTAGTAAAGATCTACATGAAATGATAACATAGAAATTAGCCATACTCAGAGAAAAATGTAAATAGAGGTGCTATTTGTATAGAGCTTTTTAAACCCGTAAGGATAGATGTGTACACTACTTCTTACGGGTTTTTTCTATAGCTAATTATTCGACTAATATAGGTAATGAACAAAGAGAATTGTTAATTATTTTGTTATGGGTAATGATAATAATCTCTTTTCGTTTATAGAAATGCAAATCTGTTTTGCTAAACCCAATTAATTAGCTATTTGATAATTCTAGGACAACTAAAATTACGTTTGGATTAATTTGAAGAGTCTTTAGTATTTGATCAAATTCTAATGTATTAGCTTCTTCTATAACTATCCAAATGATTGTTTAATAGGTGGGTTCTTGATGATTGCACAAAAAGAGAAGTATCTGATAAAAGTTCAAACGGGAATAACGCTAAAGGCAGTGGTACCCTTCCAGCAAATCGTTATCGTCTGCAAATATAGATGATTTAGGGATGGAAATCCAATTTATACAGGGCAATACTTAGATTATAATGAGGTTGCTTTAGTATCTGATATAACTTACAATTATTCAATTACACCAGTAAGTAAAAATGGTAGAGGAGTAAGTGTACATAAACATTTAAAACGAAAGTAGGAGCATTAGAGATTTTAAGTGTTCCAAGTAATAGTGAATTATCTGAACTAACACTTAGTGGTGATAAACAATATACTTATTGAACTTTCGATAAGACAATTGTTATTAAAGATACAAGTAAAGTTAGGGATTGCTGGAAGCTACAAGTATCAAGTGGAAAATTTAAAAGTATAGATACAAAAAGAATTTTTCTGGAATGTCATTAAAACTGAAACCAGTGGAGAATGTTACCAACGATAATAAACGAAGTCCAGTCAAACGTATTAAAGGATACAACTCTTATTGAAGCAGACAGTGAAAAAACAGGCCAAGGAATTTATGTAATTACTTTACCTTATGATGCATTGGAGATTATTCTTGATCCGGCATTTGGGTATATAAATTCAGATGGAAGTCCTCTAAATTATGCTATAGATATTACATGGTCAATAATGCCAGATAACTGAAAGCTATTTTAAGGTAAAAGTGATTTTCATGATTGTAAAATAGTACATTTGTTGATGATTGAATCCAATCATCAGTTTTTTATCTCTGCTTTTTATTAACAAGTAGTTCTTTCAATAAAAACACCCATCCGGGTGTTTTTATTGATGTTTACTTCGAATTACTTATTCCATGTTCTAATTACTTCGGTTAATCCCTGAATAGTAGACTCTAAAGCCTCTATTTTTTTTTCAAATCTAATTAATAAATACATTGTGATTACAACAGGAAATCCAAAATTTCCTATAGTTGTAATCCAGAATTGAAGATCATCCATAATTATCCCTCCTTTTTTTAAATAGTAAAAATAATTTAAAAAATACAACATAATATTTCACTTTTTTGGTTGTTAATTTCCAAATATAAATTACTAGAATTATAGAGGGGGAGGGTGGTCAGAAATGAGCAATAAGTTATACACCCATAATAAAGAAGATTATTCGATTCTATTAAGGAGAGCTGCTTGGAGAATGCAGTATGTCTCAAAGCAAATTCAGAAAAGAGAGGTGAAATTTGAGGATCCGAATTATTTTGGGAGTATATCTACATTTGAAAATGATTTAGTTTCTAAGATTTTTGTTGATGAAGTGATAAATACTATACCGAACAGAAAAGGTAGATACGTAGTTAATAAGGTAGTTATTGAGGGATATACAGAAAAAGAAATAGCTGAAGAGCTAAAAATTTCTCAACAGGCGGTGAACAAATGCAAGCAACGAGCGCTTCATTATCTAAGAAAGAACCTCTTAATTTCAATCAATTAGTATATTTGGAGAATGAAGGTAATTATCAGGCTATGGAAGAGTTATTAAAGATTTTTGAAGATGAGATACAGTATCTTGCTAGTTTTCTGAGGATTCCAAGAGAAGATGCAGTTCAATGTTTAAAAGTTGAACTTCTTAGTATTGTAAAAAAATTGTAATGATAATAGAGGGGTGAACCCATGTTCAAACGAATGTTAAAGATTCCATATAAATTGGTGAAAGTTACAGAACGTGGATTTCAAGTAAAGGAGCAAAATGCAAAAGATAATTTAGAGAAAGTTGGTAGTACATTTCTTGATGGGTATCACTTTGTTATTAACTTTCCAAATAATTTTACAGGTAAGTTAGAAAGTGTACCTCAACAATTTAGGGGTTTTGCTTATGAAGGTGCTGCAATGGCCTTGATTATACAAGATAGTATAAGTATGTTTAAACGTTCTCGATTTAAGCATTTTTTAGAGGGTGCCGGAAAACATCATAATTATATGTTACATATCGGAGCGGGATGGGCATATGCAAAATTTCCTCTTCTTTTTAAAAAGGCATTCAACAAACATGACCCATTATTAAAATGGTTGATTGTTGATGGAATGGGATTTTATTACGGATACTTTGACTGGGACAAGTACATTAATAAAAAACAACTACCTAGGATAATTAAACAAAATGTTAATTTAAGTAATGTTTATTTTCAAGGACTTGGTAGAAGTCTCTGGTTTGTTAAAGGTGGGGACATATACGAAATTAGTAAAACAGTTGATTCTTTTGAAGAAAAAATTAGAAGTGATTTATGGAGTGGTGTTGGTCTTGGAGCAGCATATGCAGGACCATTAAATATTGAAACTCTAAAAAATTTAAAGAAAATAGTTGGCGAATATTTTCCATGTTTAGCTCAAGGAATAGCGTTTGCTGCAACTGCTAGATATCAAGCAAATACTCCATCTGCAAACACAGAGCTAGTAAGTTTAAGTATTTGTGGTATGAACTCAAAAGCGTTATCAGAGCTCACAGCTTTTGCATTAGAAGAAGCATCTAAAGTTACAAACAATTTAACTGTTTATGATAACTGGAGAAATATTATTCAAGCTGAATTTTATATGAATGGAGCTGGTTATTAAAAATGAATCCAAAATCACACTTTAAACGAACAATTAAAAAATATATTTCTATTGTTATTGTAGTAACTCTCTTTTTTTCTATGCACATATTGGATTCCAAAGGGGAAGCAAAAGAGAATTTTGATTTTGATGAGTATGCTATTAGTGGAAATATAAAAGATAAAGAGGAAAGGATGATTAGAGAGGTAAATCCAAGTTATGAAAAAATAAAATCATGGATATCTTCGGTAGGTGCAGGTATTGCTATTAACGACATTAACAATGATGGACTATCTGATGATATATGCTTAGTTGACCCACGCTACAATAACGTTACCATTCAATCTGCAAACAATAAATATGAAAAGTTTGAATTAGAATATTTGGATGATAAATCTTCAATTGCTGCACCTATGGGATGCGTTCCATTAGATATAAATGAAGATGGCTACATGGATATAATTGCTTATTACTGGGGACGGGCTCCAGTGGTGTTCTTACAAAAGAAAAATACACATTTGAATACTTTAACAAAAGATAGTTTCGAGGCACAAAAACTAATTGACACTGATGAAGAGTGGTACACAAATGCGCTATCAGTAGAGGATATAGACGGAGATGGTCACTTAGATCTTATAGTGGGAAATTATTTTCCAGAAAATTCAGGTGTTTTAAATCCGTTAGCAAAAAATCAAGCTCAAATGCAAGATTCAATGTCACAAGCTTTTAACGGAGGAAAAAATCGAATTTTACTATGGAAAGGAAAAGATAAAAATAAATTTAATGTTAAGTATGAGGATGCTTCAGATCAAGTACCTATTGAACTACTAACTGGGTGGACATTAGCTCTTGGTACGGCAGATTTAAATAAGGATTCTCTTCCAGAAATATATTTTGCGAATGATTTTGGTCCAGATCGGTTTTTGCTTAACCACTCAAAGCCAGGAAAACTTAATTTTATTTCACTTACTGGAAAGGACTCATGGAAAAAACCGAAATCTGAAGTTTTAGGTAAAGATTCTTTCAAAGGTATGGGAGTAGAATTTGTAGATTTAAATAATGACGGCTTGCTAGATATATTGATAAGTAATATTGGTGCTGAATATGCTTTGTTAGAATCTCATTTTGCATTTATAAATACAGGGCAATGGGATCTAGCAGAAAAGGGAATTGCACCATTCGAAAACCAAAGTGTAAAACTGGGACTGAATAAGAGTTCGTGGGGGTGGGATATCAAAGCAGCAGACTTTAATAATGATGGAGAAAAAGAAATCATTCAAGCAACTGGCTTTGTGAAAGGAACAAAGAATAAGTGGAATGAGTTACAAGAACTAGCTACTTTAAATGATCAATTACTTAAATATCCGAAAGTATGGCCAACTTTTACTGATGGTGCTGACTTAAGTGGAGAAGATGATAATGCCTTCTTTGTAAAAACGAACCGGAATAAATATATAAATGTACCTAATGCTTTTGGGGAAGGACAAAAGCATGTAACAAGAGGGATTGCTATTGCAGACATAAATGGAAATGGTCAACTTGATTATGCAATGGCAAGTCAATGGGACGATTCATTTCTATATATCAATAAAACTAAAACAAATAATAAATTTATTGGATTAGATATTGTATTTCCTATTGCTAATAAAGAAAACTCAATAAAGGTATCGAAAGGGAAAGCAATTGGAAAAAGAAAGAGGTATGCACTAGGTGCAGTTGTTGAGGTGTTTTTACCTAATGGTAAAACTTTAATTGCACAAGTTGATGGTGGTAATGGTCATTCTGGAAAAAGAAGTAACGAAATTCATTTTGGTTTAGGAGATCTAGATTTAAAAAATGCTTCTGCCAAGATTACTTGGAGAAATAGTAATGGAAAGATAGTGACTGAAACTATTAAAGTAAATTCTGGTTGGCAAACAATATGGCTACCATTAAGTGAGGGTAAAAAGTAATGAGCTTACGAATAAAAGCATTAAGAGGTTTCGCTATTGCAATTACTGTTTTAAATATCCTGGGACATACTGTTCTTGGATTTGAACAATCATTACTACAATTATTTGTTTCACTCTTTACCGCCTATTTATGTGAAATTTTAATAGAGTTATCGGATGCAGTTATAAATAAAAGAACACCAGCATTCTATGGTTCTATAAATAAAGCTATTTCGTTTTTATTACCAGCACATATCACCGGATTAGCAATAGGTATGCTTATTTATTCAGGGGACAATATACTTCCATTTGCTTTTGCATCTGCTTTAGCTATAACATCAAAAACCTTAATAAATGCAAGGATTAATGGAAAGGTGAGACACTTTTTAAACCCATCAAATACCGGTATAGCATTAACATTGCTTTTATTTCCATGGGTATCTATTGCTCCTCCATATCATTTTACTGAACATATTTATGAATATGGAGATATTGTTTTACCTATAATCATTTTGATATTAGGGTCAATCCTAAACACTAAATTAACTAAAAGGACTCCATTAATCATAGCTTGGTTTCTAGGTTTTGCCTTTCAAGCTATCATTAGAAGTTTAGTCACTGATATATCATTAGTAGGTGCATTATTACCTGTTACAGGATTAGCTTTTCTCCTATTTACGTTTTATATGATAACTGATCCTGGTACTACTCCAATAAAACCATTTAATCAAGTGATGTTTGGTTTCTCTGTGGCTTTAGTTTATGGTGTGCTAATGCTCTTTCATGTTGTTTTTACACTATTTTTTGCTCTATTAATAGTTTGTGTAATTAGGGGAACATACCATTTGGTTAAAGGAAAAATAAATTTAAATAATAAGGAGGGTGCACTATGTCAACAGGAATTGCAATCGTAGGTATGGCTTGCGAATATCCAGATGCTAAATCTCCAAAGGAACTTTGGGAACTTGCCCTTTCTAAAAGAAGGGTTTTCAGAAATATCCCTAACAATCGACTTAATTTAAATGATTATTATTCAAGTGACAAAAGAGATATAGATAAAACTTATTCAAAAAAAGCTGCGCTAATCAATAACTACAATTTTGATAGAATCAAATTTAAAATCTCTGGTAAAACGTTTCGAAGTACAGATTTAACTCATTGGTTGGCGTTAGATGTTGCTTCAAGGGCACTTAATGATGCAGGATTTGTTAATGGTGATGGAATACCTAAAGATAGAGCAGGGGTATTGATTGGTAACTCTTTAACTGGAGAGTTTACAAGAGCAAATCTTATGAGGCTTAGATGGCCATATGTTCAAAGAGTATTGGAGACTGCACTGAAAAAAGATTCAAGCTTTAGTGAGAAGTTGAACGAAGTTCTTTTAGCTATAAAGGAAGAGTATTTAAAACCATTTCCAGAGGTTAATGAGGATACTTTAGCTGGAGGTTTATCAAATACAATATCTGGAAGAATTTGTAATTATTATGATTTTAAGGGAGGGGGATTTACACTTGATGGTGCATGTAGCTCTTCATTATTGGCAATTAGTAATGCTTGTTCTGCTCTTGAGAAAAAAGAGCTTGATTTAGCAGTAGTTGGTGGAGTTGATTTAAGTGTTGATCCTTTTGAAATAATTGGGTTTGCTAAAAATGGTGCATTAGCAGAAGATAATATGCTAGTTTATGATCAAATGTCTAATGGTTTTTGGCCAGGAGAGGGCTGTGGATTTGTAGTTCTAATGAGAGAAGAGGACGCTTTTCTTAGAAACATTAAGCCTTATTCAATTATTAAAGGTTGGGGAATCTCTTCAGACGGAAAAGGAGGAATTACAAGACCTGAAATAAATGGACAAGCACTTGCTTTAGAACGAGCGTATAAAAAAGCAAATTACAATTTGAGCAGTGTCTCCTATATTGAAGGTCACGGTACTGGAACAAAAGTTGGTGATGAGACAGAATTAAGAACACTTTTAAAGATGAAAGAAGGTGACAATAATACGACATATATTAGTTCAATAAAAGCTAATATTGGTCATACTAAAGCAGCTTCCGGCATAGCAGGTTTAATTAAAGCTGTGATGGCATTAAATGAAAAAATAATTCCTGCTGCAACAGCTTGTTATGCTCCACATCCATTAATTAATGCAATAGATTCAAATGTAAAAATCACAAAAGACCCAATAATTTGGCCGGAAAATAAGCCGCTTCGCGCTAGTGTAAGCTCAATGGGTTTCGGTGGAATCAATACTCATATTACTATTGAAAAAAATGATAAAGAAAAACCCAAATATAAATTTTCTCATAATGAAAGGAAAAACATTCGTACCTATCAAGATGTTGAAGTATTTATTTTTAGTGATGATAATAACGCAGTTTTAGCAAGTAAATTAGAAAAAATGATTTCAGAGTTAGAATCAATATCTTTATCGGAATTTATTGATTTATCAATTCAAACACAAAAAAATGGTAATGAGAAAGAAACGCACAGAGTAGCGATTATCGCTAGAACTCCTGAAGAATTACAAAATAAGTTAACGTCTGTTTTGAAAATGGTAGGTAATGAAGAAACAATTTTAAGTATAGGAAAAGGAATATATTATTTCAATGGTAAAGAAAGTGAAGGAAAAGTAGCTTTTGCTTTTCCTGGACAAGGATCTCCTATTGCACCAAATGCAGGATATATCTCAAAATTTTTCCCATCTCTAGAATTAAAAGATATTGATCGTGAACTTGTTGAGACTGCAAGAGTAAATACCGAAATCGCTCAACCGTTAATTGCTCAAGTCAGTGTCTTAGGGACAAAATTTTTAGATAAAATGGGAGTTAGTGCAGATATTGTATTAGGGCATAGTTTGGGAGAATTTAGTGCCCTTTATTGTGTAGATGCATTAAACGAAAAAAACTTAATGAGTATTGTTAAAAAAAGAGGAGAATTAATGCAACATACTCAGTCCGGAGTAATGGTTTCTACAAATGCTCCATTAAAACTATTAAAACAACTACGAAAAAATTATAAGTTTGATGTTGCTGCAATAAATAGTCCCAATCAAATAGTAATTGCTGGAGAATATACGAGTATTAAAGTGGTGACCGAAATATTAAATGAAAAAAGTTATTTTAATCAACAATTAAAAGTTACTAGAGGATTTCATTCTAGACTTATGGAACCAATTGTTTCAGATTTTAGTATTTTACTAGATAAAATACAATTTCAAAAACCAAATAAACCTATAATTTCAACAGTTAGTGGAGTCCTAATTAATGAAAGCACTAAGTTGAAAAAATTGATGGTTAATCAATTAGTTAAACCAGTTTTGTTTGAACAAGCAATAAATAAAATTAAAGATGAAGTTGATTTGTTTATTGAAATTGGTGCAGGTAATACATTATCGCCAATTATTAATGAGATAACTAAGGTTCCAAGTACTTCCTTGAATATTGGTGATGAGACTGGTATCTCTGCATTAAATGTTTTGGCAGCTTCTTATGCATTAGGTAAAAAAATTAACTGGGAACTTCTTTATAAAAGGAGAAATTATCAAGTTTATTCTGGAAAAAAGCAATTCTTTGAATCTCCATGTGAACAAATAGAATGTTCAACAAATAATTTAGATGATAAAAGTCAGAATGAAGGTAAGGAAAAACTGAAAGTAGAGATTGAAAATAGCTCTGAGACAATAAAAGTTATTAAAGAAGTTATTTCTAAAAATACGGAGCTTCCATCTGAGACTATTAATAATAATTATAAAATGTTAGACGATCTTCATTTAAATTCTATTTCAGTAAGTCAAATTATTGTAGAAATATCTAGGATCTTAAATATTCCGCCACCTGTTTCTCCAACTGATTTTGCAAATGCAACTATTGAAGAAATAAAAGATTATCTTCATGATCAACAACAGCAAGATAATACAGTGGTGGAAGAAATAAATGGAATAGACTCATGGGTAAGACCATTTACTGTTGAATGGAAAAGTAAAAAACTAGAAAAGTGCACAATAAAAAAAGGAGAAGGTGACTGGACAATCCTCTCCAAGGATAAAAAGATGGTCAATTTACTTATGAGTGAGTTGAATAAAAGAAACATAGGAAGTGGTCTTGTAATACATCAATCTAATGAGATTGATTTCCAATTATTAGAACAAGCTCTTACTGATATAAAGAACAGAAAAGAAAAATTAGGTCGAGTAGTTGTACTTTCTGGTGTCGATGGAATATCTTCGTTTTGGAAATCCTTCTACCTAGAAAATCCTGAAATAACTGTTTGTTTAATAAAAATTGAAAATGATGCTATAAGTTATACAAAAGTTATCGATGAAATATCAGCCTCTGATGGATTTATTGAAGCTAGATATATAAGTAAAAATCGAAGGCAGGTTCCTTTTTTAAAAGCACTTGAATATAAAGTTGATTCAGACTTAATAAATCTGGATAAAAAGGATGTAATTTTGGTAACTGGCGGAGGAAAAGGAATTGGTGCTGAATGTGCTAAGGCTCTTTCTAAACTAACAGGTTCTAAACTTGCTTTGCTAGGTAGATCAAATCCAAAACAAAATAAAGAATTAGCGGAGAATCTAAATCAATTATTAAGAAATAATATTGAGTTTAGTTATATTAGTGTGGATATTACAGATCAAAAAAAGGTTAAAAAAGCTATTAGTGAGATTCAGAATAAAATAGGGAAAATTACAGGAATCATTCATGCAGCTGGAGTCAACCATCCAAAATTGGTTAACCAATTAAGTATAAAAGATATCCAAGATACAATTTCGCCTAAAGTTACTGGACTTAAGAATATTCTTGGTGAAGTTACCAATAAAGATTTAAAAATGTTAATAACCTTTGGATCAATTATTGGTGAATCAGGGATGCAAGGAGATTCTCATTATGGGTTTGCAAATGAATTATTAAGAATAGTAACAGAAGAATTTTCAATAGCTAATCCTTACTGTAAATCGTTGTGCCTTGAATGGTCAGTTTGGGAAGGAAGTGGTATGGGAGAAAAAATTGGAACTATTGATTATTTAAAAAGACAAGGAATAATTCCAATTAATATTGATAATGGAATTAATATGTTCTTAGATCTTGTACAAAGCGATATAAAAAAAACCGGTGTAATTGTAAGCAGTAGGATGGGAAAGTTATCAACGATGCAATTTAACTCAAATAAGGTTCAGTTTTTGGGGAGATTTTTAGAAAATAAATTAATAGAGTATCCGGGAGTTGAACTAATTAGTGAAGTAGAATTGCACAATGATCAAGATCAATATCTAAATGAACATGAAATTAATAATGAAAAGCTATTTCCAGCGGTAATGATGATAGAAGCATTCTCCCAGGTTTCAAATTCCATTTTAGGTAAAAAAGATCAAATGCCTATATTTAAAGAATTAAAATTTAATTACCCTATTACAGTGGATAATTTAGGAACTAAAATTAGAATATCAGGGCTTGTAATAGGTAAAAACAAGGTAAAACTAAGTATTAGATCAGAGAAAACAAATTATCTCTTAGACCATGTAACTGGAATCTGTCAATATGGTTCAGGTAATAGAATTAGTCCTTTAATTCATTTTGATAATGAAAGTAAACATAATATTTTAACACCTAATCCTTCAGAAGCATTATATAAAAATACTTTATTTCAAAAAGGTAGATTTAAAAATATTGTTTGCTATAAATTTGTAACAGCTTTAAAGAGTATCTCACTAGTAGAAAATACTCAATATAAAAATTGGTTTGGTAAATATTTCCCGCAAAATTTAATAACCAAATCAATCGGCCCTAGAGATTCGTTTCTTCATTCTCTACAAGCATGTTTTCCACATAAGCATTTGATTCCAGTTTCTGTGGAAAGTGTAAGAATTAACAAAAACATAGACCAGCATGAATATCTCATTGTCACAGGTATTGAGAAAAATAAAAACGATGATTTATTAGAATATGACCTACAAGTAACTTCGGAGGATGGTACTGTTTTAGAGACTTGGAAGGGGCTTTTGTTGAAAACTATTGGAGAAGAATTACCAATAAAAGAATGGAATCCGTATTTACTAGGTTCCTTTTTAGAGAGAAAGATAAATGAAAGTGAAAAAAATCTGAATATAAGAGTATTTTTAGATAAAGCCATTAAGAAAATTGATAATAGCATGTATGCAAAACAAGTGGTATCCAATTTTGCTCGCATTCTTAGAAGAAGTGACAATAAACCTGAAACAGATGAAATTAAAGTATCTTGTTCTAAAGTAGATAATCTAGTTTTAGCAGCTTCTAGTAATAAAGATATTGGTTGCGATATTGCTATAGTAGAGAATCTGAGATGGGAAGGTTTGCTAGGACAAAAGTATTTCAGATTGGCAAAGTATCTTTCAGATGAAACAGGGGAAGCCCTTGAGATAAGTGCTACTATGGCATGGACTGTTATGGAATCGTTAAAAAAATCCGGAAAACTCTATAATCATCCTGTCACTATAAGTTCTATCAATGAAAATTTTGTGGTGTTTAACTCTGACAATACACTAATTTATTCTTATTTAGCGAATGTGTACGATGAAGATAGATCATTTATTATAACTTTAGCTATGGAGGTTTAATTATTGAAAAATTATAGTTACCAACATACAGTTAGTTTTGAAGAGACGAATCTAGTGGGCAACGTTTACTATACCAATTATGTTAAATGGCAAGGGATATGTAGAGAATTCTTTTTGAAAGATAAAGCACCAGATATTATAGATTTGTTGCAAAGAGGATTGTATTTAGTTACTACAAAAGTTTCTTGCCAATACCTTTCAGAATTATTTGCATTTGATAGAGTTGAAATTAAAATGTTTTCAGGTGGTACTAAATTAAATAAGGTCAAGATGCTATTTGAATATTGGAAAGTTAGTGAGGACTCGACTCCATTAGAGTTGGTGTGTAGAGGTGAGCAAGAGATTGCTTGTTTATATAAAGAAGACGGACAACTTAAGGTCATTGAAGTACCAGATTCCTTGAAAAAAGCTTTAAAAAAATATGAGGTAGTTAATAAATAATTACTAATTAGGCAAGCCTTTTTGGCTTGCCAGTATGTGGTTGATAACTAAATAATGTTTATTTAAAAATTTTAAATAAAGGAATTGATTGACTATGTTCCCAAATGTAATGAATAAATATCAGTATGACATTGTACTTAAATCAATTGAATATATGAAAAACAACTATTCAGACGATACATTAACCTTAGATTCTATCGCAAACTCAGTAAATTTAAGTAAGTTTCATTTTAATCGAGTATTTAAAAAAATAACGGGAATTCCGCCAAGGAAATATCTAATGTCCATTAGATTATATAAAAGTAAGCAATTGTTACATGAATCTAATTTGAGGCTAACAGATATTTGTTTTGATGTAGGCTACAATAGTTTGAGTACTTTTACTTCTAAATTCAAATCAGAAGTAGGAATATCTCCTTCAACATATAAAGAAAAAACTAGTATTTTAGATTTCAAAGAGTTACAACATAAAAAGGTTAATGGAGGGGAGATTACTGGAAGAATTATAGCACCTCCAAATTTTGTAGGAACTATTTTTATTGGATTATTTAATGAGTTTATACCTTCTGGTGAGCCTATTGCTTGTTCTATACAAAATAGGGATGGTGATTTTTTAATTGATGGCGTCCCTAATGGTGAATTTTATCTATTTGTGGCAGGAGCTAATAAAAAGGACGGACTAAGATTTCCAATAGATACAGATAATCTATATCGCTGTATGCATTTAGAAAAAATAAGTGTAAAGGATAATTCTATTAACTTAACTTATCCATTAAAACTAAGAGAAAAAAATATTGCAGATCCTCCGATAATTCTATCTCTTGAACATTTATATAAAAAATATGAAAAAATATTTATGAGAGCAAACTAGAACAAAAGATGCTTTTATAACCTTGCTAGAATAAAGTTATCCAATTGCAATTGGTAAAAAATTCTCAGGAGGTAAAAGTATGAAGTATACCATTCATTTAACAATGACTCCATTTGTCGGTGAAACTCTTAATTCAGATCAAGCAACAAATTTATTAAAATCATTGGTGGATTTTACAAAGGATGTTGAATTTGGTTATGTGAATGCTGCCAATAGAGCAGCCACTCTAGTTGTGGAAACAGATGAACCAAGTGACTTAATTAAAAAAGTTGTTCCTTGGTGCATTGTTACAGGTGAACATCCAGATGTAGAGCCAATTGTAAGTTGGGATGAATTTGTCGAATCACTGGCGGACATTTCGGGAGTTTCCCTAGCTGAGATTAGAGGAGAGGACGCAGCACCTCATGGTTGCTGTGCAACAGCTAAGAAAATAGAAGACTTACAACCATTTAAAATGCCAGAAGGCGGTGAAGATCTTCTAGACTTTGTTACTTGGGATACTATTGAAGTTCCTGGTGTTGGGGAAGAAACGATTGAGTTAAAAGGTACTTATATGATTCAACGTGACCATCCTTCTTGCTCAAACTGGAATGATGCATCTATTGATATTAAAATGAAGGGTTTAGATGTTAAGGGAGAAAGTGAAAAACTTGGTAAAATAGAAGTTAGTATTAATGAAGATTACAAGGTTTCCCAAGGTCAGGTTTTACCAGGAACAGCAGTTCCAAGCGTTGAAAGCGGGGCACCAAAACATTGCCAAATGAATAACTATGCTAAGTTTAATTTAAAAGATATTGGCATGACAGTCTTTAATAAAGAACCAATCGAACTTACACATAAAATTACACATGTACCACCAGTCGGACAAGGTGGAGGTACTGGCGATATTAAGATTCCGTTGTATAATATGGAAGATCCTGACGGTAAACCTGTAGCATATTTAAAAAAAGTTAGAACACATATAGGGAATTTTTGCAAAGATAAAAATCACAATCACAACCATTAATTGAAAAAAATACAAAAAATTAATGAAAAAATTCTAAAAATTCTTGAAAACCATCTCTCTAATGGTAAAATTAGTATATAACAACCATTAGGGAGGTTTTTTTTTGGAAAACAAGATTTCTAATTCTTCAATAACAAAAGAAGTGGTAATAAATGCCCCTAAAGACCTTGTGTGGCATGCTTGGACAATCTCAGACAGAGTTTCTCAATGGTTTGCACCTGTTACAGTAATTGAACCAAAAGTTGGAGGTGCTTTCGAACTCTACTTTGATCCTGGCAATGAAGAAGGTATGAACACAAAAGGTTGTAAAGTAAAAAGTATTGTTCCAAACAAAGAATTGGTGTTTACATGGAAGGGACCAGATCAATTTGCTTCCATAATGAATTCAGATAATGATTTAACAATAGTAAATGTTTACTTAGAAGAACAAGATGATAAAACTATAGTAAAAGTACTTCATAAGGGTTGGAAAGACGGAGAAGAGTGGGATGAAGCAGTTAAATGGCACGAAATGGCGTGGCAAGGAGTACTTTCTAGTTTAAAGAATGAAATAGAAAAAGGCGAAGGAATTTTATGTTGTCAACCTGAATAAGAAGTTGTTTTTTCGACCTCCTCAATTACTTGTAATTAAAGGGTAATTGAGGAGGTTTTTATATTGGAAAAAAATTATCAAAAGTGTGATGAATCATTGATTAATTATGTCGAGACGAAAGGAGACAATCATGAAAAGGTTAAGTTATTAATTCAATTTAATGAAGATCATGAAGCAAAAGTACAAAATTTTCTTTTGGATTGTGGATGTAACGTTCAAAAACAATTCTCTAATATTAATACTTACTTAATAGAGACTTCACTAGATTATTTAAATGAACTTAATAATCATGATTCAATAATCAGAATTAATCTTGATAGACCTGCATGGTTACTATTAGATACAGCAGTTCCTAGCACAGGAGTTAATAAGGTTGATAGGAAATTAAATCCGCAATCATTGACAGGTAAGGGAATAAATGTAGCGATTATAGACACTGGAGTACATCCACACGAGGATCTAATTACACCTAACAATCGGATAGTTGCTTTTAAAGATTTGGTAAATCATAAAATTGAGCCATATGATGATAATGGACATGGAACACATGTAGCTGGTTGTGTTGCTTCAAATGGTTTATCGAGTGATGGAATTTTTGAAGGCACTGCACCAGAAGCAAATATTATTGCCATTAAGACTATGGATGGACGAGGTAGAGGTACTATATCTAATATAATTGAAGGAATTGAATGGGTTATTGATAATAAGAATACTTATAATATTCATATATTGTCACTATCTTTAGGAACAAGTCCATTAAGGTCTTATAAAGAGGATCCATTGTGTCAAGCATTAGAAAAAGCTTGGGAAATGGGAATAGTAGTCCTAGTTGCAGCTGGGAATGAAGGACCAAAGAGTAGCACTATTGGTAGTCCAGCCATACATCCACAATTAATTACTATTGGTGCAACTGATGATATGAATACAGTTGAAAACAATGATGATGTTATAGCAAACTTTTCAAGTCGTGGACCTACTAAAGATGGTTTTAATAAGCCTGATCTTGTAGCACCTGGTTCAAATATTATATCTTTAAGGTCACCAGGCTCATATAGTGATATAATCAGCCCCAAAAATAGAGTCAATGAATATTATTTTAATATGTCTGGAACTTCAATGGCTACTCCGATATCGGCAGGCTTAGTTGCTTTATTATTAGAGCAAGATAATCAACTTTCTCCAAATGAAATTAAGAAACTATTAATTGAAGGAGCTATTGACATATCAGATGATAAAAATGCAGCAGGATATGGAATTGTTAACTTTCAAAATTCATTAAACGTATTAAACAAATATAAGAATAAGTGTTTGTGAGGATTACTTGAAATTTAAGCTATGATTTATAGAAAATAATAACTTGGAGGGACCTATGAACGATTCAATAATAGCACAAGTAATTCTCCAGATGTTTGTTCTGCTTTTAACTGCTAAGGTGCTAGGATTTCTCTTTAAAAAAATAAATTGTCCAGAGGTTGTAGGGGAGTTTTTGGCGGGGTTAATTTGGGGACCATCTTTTATGAAATGGATGTTACCAAATATTTATAATTTTATATTCCCCATGAAATTTGAAAATCTTGACCAAACGGTTATGGGAATAGTAACACTATTTGGATTTCTAACAATGTTGTCATTGTCTGGAGCTGAAATGTCAAACTTTCCTCGAAAATTAAAATGGACGATTTCATGGCATACGCTAATAAGTTTACTTACATCTATTATTTTTGGTTACGCGATTTTATGGTTAGTGCCTATGGTAATGATTAAACCAGATATTCCTTTGTTCCATGTTGGGATATTTATATCTATTTGTTTGATGATGTCTGCAGTACCTATAATCTCTAGAGTTCTTAATGATTGGGGAATAGCATCTAGTAAAAACGGACAGTTTCTATTATTCTCGACTATCGTTGTAGATTTTGTTGGTTGGATTCTGTTATCAATAGGAATTTTAATTACATCTTTTCAATCTACAAAATACTCAGTACTTACTATAACTAAGAATGTATTTGTAATGGTATTAGGTGTAATTCTACTAATGTTAATAGGAAGGATACTGATAAATATTATTAGTAGAAAAAAGCTTAATTTTCTATTTTGGCCAGCATTCTTAGGCTTTAGTGTATATACTCAATTTGTCACTAAAATTAACCTTTATTTGGGAGGATTGTTATTTGGATTAACAATAGCGTCTATTCCACAATATAGAATGAAATTAAAAAAAGGATTAAGCGGTTTTTCAAATGAAGTTTTTACTCCATTATTTTTCGCGATGGTAGGTCATCATGGAAATATATTAATATTTAAAAACACAGAAATATTATTATTTACAGTAATTTTTTTAATTATAGGTATGATTGTAAAACTCATTCCATCACTTATTCTAAAATACTACAAATTTAGTTGGAATGATTTGTGGATGATTACGCTATGTTTAAATGCTAGAGGTGGGATGGAAATATTTGTTGCAACTACAGGATTATCAATAGGTATCTTTAACAATGAGATGTATACAGTATTAATTACCACTGCTATATTAACTGCTATAACATGTCCTTTAGTTATGAATATGTATATGCAGAAAGTTAAAGGAAAACATAAAACAACTAATCAAAAATCTATTAATTTAATTTAATTTGCAATGTCCTAACGTAAACAGGAGGTGGAAATTTGACTATTAATGTTAAAGCTATTATTGGTAGTACAAGTTCCAAGTCATACAACCTTAAACTAGTTAGATGGTTAAAAAAATACTATTCAGATAGACTTGAGATAAATCCAGTATTTGTGAATAATTTAGAAATGTTTTCAGTTGATTATAAGAAACATAGAATTCCAGAAAATGTTAAAATATTTAAAGAAACAATAAAAAACTCAGATGCACTGTTATTCGCAGTTCCAGAGTATAACTTTTCCATTTCAGGTGCTTTGAAAAATGCTATTGATTGGCTGTCGTATGACGATGAACTTATTGTTAAGGGCAAGCCTGGATTAATAATAGGATCCTCTACTGGAATTTTAGGAAGTGTCAGAGCTCAAATTCATTTAAGAGAAATTCTTTCCAATCCATCTTTAGCAATAAATTTAATGCCTGGCAATGAAGTTTATATAGGGAGAGTTCATGAAAAAATAAATGAAACAGGCGAATTAACTGATAAAAGCACAAAAAAGTTCTTAGATACTGTTATTAATAATTTCATTGAGTTTAACAACAAATAATATAAACAAGATAGTAGAAATATAAGACACTCATAGGATTTTTTAAGAAAAAATGATGAGTGTCTTTAATAAAATTATCTCTTACTAAAATGATAAGGATGTCCTACATTGAAAAATCCTTCACCAGAAGGAGAAGTAGTTAGTCAACGTGGTTGAAGTAATTTTTTTAAGTAAACTTCATACTAGTATTCTCCCTATGTGTTACATCTATTATTATATAAGTTAGAGCCTTCCTACACTTGCTTATGTGACAAGGCTCTTATACGTTTATAACTCTCCTAAAACATTTAATAAACGAATAAATTATTTTTTATTTATCTATTTATTTTTTATCACTCAAATTCTGAGGCCCTTGAGAAGTATCCTCTATTAACACACCTTTTTTATTCAGTAAATCTCGTATTCTATCAGCTTCAAAAAAATCTCTATTCCTTTGATTTCTCGGACAATTCAATCATTACTAGCGAGTATTATGATACACCAGAAAATGAAATCCTAAATATTATTTACTTTTTATCCAATGCGGAATATCAATTAGATATGGAATATAAAGAAATGTTTAACTTTTAAGAAAAGAAATGCATATTCATTATTTTAGGAGTAAGAAAATGAAGTCATTTGGAGTGATATTTACTGTTTTATTATTTGGTATTGCAGGATTATAAGATTCAGTATATTTGTTTCACTCGTCAATTGAAAAAAGGGGGGAGATTTTTTTGTTTTAATTATTCGTATAATACAAATTTTACGAATAGTAAATAACTAGATTAACAAAAAATATGTTTGCTATAATTATTTTATTCATAAGTATAAAATTCAGAAAAAATAAAAAATAAATCAGCCCCACAAAACGGTAGCAGAGAAGATGATCATCGTAAATTTAATGAGAATGGGGAAGCTTTTAATGTAGGAGAAACATTTGCTGGACTTGGATTTGAAAAAGGCGTTGCATTAGCAGATGAGCTTGCTTGGATTGGAGAAAGTCGTCAATCAATGGCAGCGGCAGCATTACGCTGGATATTGGATCAACCGAGTATTTCTTGTGTCATTCCTGGTTTCAAAAATCGTCAGCAAATCAATGAGAATTTAAAGGCATTAGAGGAAAAACCATTTAATACAGAGGAATTACAGAGATTGAGAATATTTTATGAGGAAAAGGTCAAAAACGCTATTAGAGGGCCTTATTAAATGGATAACATACTAAGTATAGAAAAGGTGGGGCAAAACAAAGCGGCTTAGATATAGTCCTATGAAAAGTGAAGTATATTCAGTCTGCGGCTCGTTACTACAAACCTTTTTTAATGAATAAAAAATCAAACAATTATACGAAGTGTTTTTTAGCATCTCCGTATAATTGTTCGGTATAAATTGGTTGGAATGTTAATATTCCAGCTTCTTTTTTTATATACGTTTATTTTGGTATTTCACTATCCCCTTTAATAAATTTCCATATATCATGAAATACATTTGCTCGATGCAGGGAAGTCACGATAACGAGGGAAACTGGACCAACAATAAGTCCGATAAAACCAAAAAGCTTAAAACCAACAAATAAGGCAATTAAAGTAGCTAATGGATCAAGTCCGATATTGGAAGAAAGGATTTTTGGCTCCATGATTTGTCTTTGAACTAAAACAATAATATATAGCACGGACAATCCAATTGCCAGCACAATCTGCCCTGTGATAATTTCGTAAATAATCCATGGAACAAAGATTAACCCTGTACCGAGATAGGGGATAATATCTACAATTCCAGTTAACAGTGCAATAGTAATAGCATAATCCACTCGAAGTATTAACAGACCAATTAGAATAATGACAGTCGTAATGGAAACAAGCGTTAATTGGGCTTTTAAAAAACCAAACAAAGCTTTTTTTAATTCAAAGAATACTGTTTTACCACTATTTAACCACTTGGAAGGAAAGAACTTTCCAATTTTTAATGATAACCGTCCCCAGTCCTTGCTGATAAAAAAAGTAGCTAATAGAGAAAAAATGAGGACGCTTGCTGCATTTGGAAACCAGGACAGGAAAATAGGAATATTAAGAAAGAAGGATTGTAAAAAATCTCCCATTACCGTTCCAACTTGTTCGCCCACTTTATCTATATTTGTCATAATGGTATCTTGTTGACCAGTACCGAGATTATTGAACGTTTGAGAAATTTTATTATATAATGGAATAATTTGCGCTGCGAACAAATCTTCTATGTATCGAATAATGATGTCTATATGTTTGGGAACAACTTCTCCAAGATAGGCAGCTCCTGCTACAATTTCAGCAATTAGTAAAGAAACCAAACCAGCAAAAACGGATAAAATGAGTAAAATACTTAAAACAACAGCAAAAGCCCTTGGTAATTTGCATTTGAATTGTAGAAAATTAACGAGTGGATTCATTAAAAAAGCAATCAGAAATCCAATAATAAAAGGATAAGTTACTTTGGATAAATAAAAAAAGCTAACAAATAATAGGAAAGTAGCTGCTATCACTATGATAAACCGAATTGTTCGGTTAAGATAAGTTAAATTCAAAGTCAATCCTCCCGTTTTTAGTATAATAGAAAATGGGTCATTAGTGATTAGGAACTAGATATAGATTATATATATTCCTTTTTATTTATATTCTCTATACTTATGCTTTTTTAATCGAAATTCCTGCTTTTTAATTTAAATAAAGAAGAGAGAATTTTTAAGTCAATTGCTTTCGAAAAGGAGAGTTAGTTATGTTTTTATTTAGCCAGCCATATTTATTTCTATATTTGCTGTTAGCAATTGCTCTTATAGCTAAAAACAATTCCTTGATTATCGCAGTTATTTTCTTATTAGTGCTGAAACTAATTGGGGTAGATAGTAAGTTATTTTCATTGATTCAATCTAAAGGTATCAATTGGGGCGTAACGATTATTACGATAGCTGTTCTTGTTCCGATAGCCACTGGAGATATTGGTTTTAAAGATCTTACAGCTACCTTTAAATCACCGTATGCATGGATAGCTTTAATTTCTGGAATTATGGTTGCTCTGCTCGCAAAAGGAGGAGTTAGTTTATTAGCCGATTCTCCAGAAATTACAACAGCACTTGTTCTAGGAACCATTTTGTCTGTATCGGTTTTCAATGGAGTGGCAGTAGGACCATTGATTGGGGCGGGAATAGCGTATGCAGCCATTAAAGTAGTCGAGTGGATAACCTAATCCGCTCTCTTATTCTAATTTACCGTTGTAAGATAAAAGACAGGATATAGGAATTTATGGTATAATTTTAAAAAGAAAGAAATATAGTGTAAAGGAGAATTAGAAAAAAATTTTTTTACTATATCTACAGTTTTTAAGTATAAAATATGAGACATTTTGAAGTTTTTTGTTTATAATGAATGTGTAGTTACAGTTTATCTCATCTATAACGTACCAAATAGTTTATTTTTTTAATTGGAAATGTAAGCATTTTCAATTAGTTTATGCTCACTTTAATTTTTGAAAAAAACTCCCTCCATCTTTTTATAAAATAAATCCGAATTACATTATTAATTGATTTTTTGGTACATATTCAGTTAATCTAACAAAATAGTAAACATTTATTTAAGATGAATTCCATTGTTTTGTTTTACAGATTTTCACAATATTGGTAACTACAACAGGGACAATACTGGGAGTTTGAATGAGTTGTACTAACTATTAAAGAAAAGTTGTAAAGGAGAGATATGTATGGCTGTTACAAAAGGGCTTGAGGGGATTATTGCTACAACATCTTCTATCAGTTCCATTATAGATGATTCACTTGCTTATGTGGGTTATGATATTGATGTGTTAGCAGAGCATTCCAGTTTTGAAGAAGTAGTGTTTTTATTATGGCATCAAAAGTTGCCAACTGATACGGAACTGGCAAAGCTAAAACAAGAATTGGCAGATAATGCTGAATTACCTGTTTCTTTGATTGAACAAATGAAGCTAATGCCATTAAATAACGTACATCCAATGGCAGTACTTCGTTCAAGTGTGTCTTTACTAGGAGCGTATGATGAACACGCCGATGCAATGGATTCTGAAGCAAACTATTTAAAAGCTGTAAGACTTCAAGCGAAAATTCCGACTATCGTAACAGCTTTTTCAAGATTAAGAAAAGGGCTGGAACCAATTTCGCCAAGAAAAGATTTAGGATTTGCTGCTAATTTCCTTTATATGCTTAATGGCAAAGAACCAGAGGCGATTGCTATTGAAGCCTTTAATAAAGCACTTGTACTTCATGCTGATCATGAATTGAATGCGTCTACATTCACTGCAAGAGTGTGTGTAGCTACATTGTCTGATGTATATTCTGGAATTACTTCAGCTATTGGGGCATTAAAAGGACCGTTGCATGGCGGGGCAAATGAGGCAGTAATGAAAATGCTGAAAGAAATCGGAAGCATTGAAAATGTGGAGCCATATATTCGAGAAAAGATGGCCAACAAAGAAAAAATAATGGGATTTGGCCATCGAGTATATCGAAAGGGCGATCCTCGTGCCAAACATTTAAAGGAAATGGCAAGAAAATTAACACAATTGACGGGTGAACCTCAATTATATGATATGAGTGTTAAGATTGAGACACTGTTAAAAGAAGAGAAAAATTTAGTTCCAAACGTAGATTTCTTTTCAGCTTCTGTTTATCATAGTTTAGGTATTGATCATGACTTATTCACCCCGATTTTTGCAGTAAGCAGAGTTTCTGGCTGGCTGGCTCACATTCTGGAGCAGTATGATAATAATCGCCTTATTCGACCTAGAGCAGATTATATTGGGCCAGAGCGTTTGGAATATATTCCAGTTCAAGAGCGATAAAAAAAGGATATAATTTCCCATAGAGTAATAGAATAATATATACTTAATGATGGGTTAATTTACTTTGCGTATTGGCGTTTTCCTTTTTTATTCGTCAGAATAGTAAATATAATTAGCTTATAAAAGCTTGTTATAATAAATTTATTTCATTCTTTTTCCAATGAACGTTGTTACATTGGAAAAGGAAACTATTTTTTACGGAGGGATAGAAACATGCAAGGAGAAAAAATTACAGTAGTAGATGGAGTATTAAATGTACCAGCAAATCCGATTGTACCTTATATTGAGGGAGATGGAATTGGACCAGATATATGGGCAGCATCATCAAGAGTTTTGGATGCAGCTGTTGAAAAAGCATACAATGGGGAAAAGAAAATTGTTTGGAAAGAAGTATTAGCTGGTGAAAAAGCATTTAATGAAACAGGGGAATGGTTACCTTCTGAAACATTGGATGTAATTAGAGAGTATTTAATTGCTATAAAAGGACCATTGACTACACCAGTTGGTGGCGGTATTCGTTCTTTAAACGTTGCCTTGCGCCAAGAATTGGATCTTTTTGTTTGTTTACGTCCAGTAAGATGGTTTGAAGGAGTTCCTTCTCCGGTAAAAAGACCTCAAGATACAGATATGGTTATCTTCCGTGAAAATACTGAAGATATTTATGCAGGAATTGAATATGAGAAGGGCTCAGAGGCTGCTTCTAAATTAATTAACTTTTTACAACAAGAGATGGGAGTTAATAAAATTAGATTCCCTGAAACATCTGGAATTGGAATTAAGCCGATATCAGAAGAAGGAACAAGTCGTTTAGTAAGAGCTGCGATTAATTATGCGATTAAAGAAGGTCGTAAATCGGTAACTCTAGTACATAAAGGAAACATTATGAAATATACAGAAGGCGCATTTAAAAACTGGGGTTATGAATTAGCTGAAAAAGAATTTGGAGATAAAGTATTTACATGGGCCCAGTATGATCGTATTAAAGAAGAACAGGGTTCTGATGCAGCAAATAAAGCGCAATCTCAAGCAGAAGCAGAAGGTAAAATCATTATTAAAGATTCTATTGCTGATATTTTCTTACAACAAATTCTTACTCGTCCAAAAGAATTTGATGTAGTTGCGACAATGAATCTAAACGGAGATTATATTTCTGATGCTTTAGCAGCACAAGTGGGTGGAATCGGTATTGCTCCTGGAGCAAATATAAATTACGAAACTGGCCATGCTATTTTTGAAGCTACACACGGAACTGCTCCTAAATATGCTGGTTTAGATAAAGTAAATCCATCTTCTGTTATTCTTTCAGGTGTTCTATTGCTTGAACATTTAGGCTGGACTGAAGCTGCACAATTAGTGATTCAATCCGTGGAAAAAACAATTGCTTCCAAAGTTGTTACATATGACTTTGCTCGTCTAATGGATGGTGCTACAGAAGTGAAATGTTCCGAGTTCGGTGATGAATTAATTAAGAACATGAATTAATAACAAATTGAAGAAGAGATTGTCTCATCTCTTCTTCCTTTTTGTCCAAAATAGAAGATTTACGGTATTGGATTAGAATGAGATAAGCTGGGAAAAGTATTTACTAAATAGAGTAAAAGGGGACTCTGCTTAGTATCTGCTTATTGGGGGCTTCATTCATTCTCGGTCTAATAAGGGGGAAATAATATGGTTAAACGTAAGAAAATTTCCATCATTGGTGGAGGCTTTACTGGGGCCACAACTGCTTTTTTGCTTGCTCAAAAAGAACTTGGTGATATCGTATTATTAGATGTTCCGCGAAATGAAAACTCCACAAAGGGAAAAGCATTGGATATGTTTGAAGCAAGTCCTGTACAAGGGTTTGATGCAAATATAACGGGAACTTCCGACTATAAAGATACAGCTGATTCTGATATTGTCGTAATAACTGCTGGTATGGCTAGAAAGCCAGGTATGAGTAGAGATGATCTTGTGCAGACAAATCAAGCAATTATGAAATCGGTAACTAAGGAAATTGTTCAATATTCGCCTAATTCTGTTATTATCGTGCTCACTAATCCTGTTG
Organism: Niallia sp. FSL M8-0099; assembly: GCF_038006945.1. NCBI lineage: Bacteria > Bacillati > Bacillota > Bacilli > Caryophanales > Bacillaceae > Niallia > Niallia sp. FSL M8-0099. The sequence goes on along the minus strand of NZ_JBBOWF010000002.1, from coordinate 62,866 downwards.
ACGCTATGACATATACTGTTTATAAAGAATCGGGCTTTCCTAAAAATAGAGTAATTGGGCAGTCGGGTGTTTTAGATACAGCACGCTTTCGAAGCTTTGTGGCAATGGAGTTAAATCTTTCCGTTAAGGACATTACAGGATTTGTATTAGGCGGACATGGTGATGATATGGTTCCGCTTATACGGTATTCCTATGCAGGTGGTATTCCATTAGAAGCACTAATTCCAAAACATCGCTTGGATGAGATTATTGAAAGAACAAGAATTGGCGGAGCGGAAATTGTAAATTTACTTGGAAACGGAAGCGCTTATTATGCTCCAGCAGCTTCTGTGGTAGATATGTGTGAAGCTATAATTAAAAGTCAAAGACGTATCCTACCTACCATCGCTTATTTAGAAGGAGAATATGGCTATAACGATCTTTATCTAGGTGTACCTACAATTCTTGGCGGAAACGGAATCGAACAAATTATCGAACTGGAGTTAACAGAGGAAGAAAAGGCAGCTCTAGATAAATCTGTTCACTCCGTTCGTAGTGTATTGACAGTATTAAATTAAGTATAAAAGTCGGCAGCTCGATAAAAAAGAGCTAGCCGATTTTTTGTATTTCATTTAATCAATAAAGCTTGATGCTTTATCAGAGAGAATACGAAAAGGTTTAAGTACTATTTCCTATTTGTAAACAGGAAATAAATGTTTTTTCCATTTTTAGTGAACAATATATTATAATGAAAATAGGTATAAGGGGACTTTAGGGGAATTAACATATTTGGAGGCTGTATATGAAGAAAAAGGTTTTAGTTGTAGATGATGAACAATCTATCGTAACTCTACTTAAGTATAATTTACAACAGGCAGGTTATGATGTATTAACTGCCATGGATGGAGAAGAAGGATTGAATCTAGCACTAACTGCTAATCCAGATGTCATCTTACTAGATTTAATGCTGCCAAAAAAAGATGGGATGGATGTTTGTAAAGAATTACGCCAACAGAAAGTGTTAACTCCTATTTTAATGTTAACAGCTAAAGACGATGAGTTTGACAAAGTTTTAGGGCTTGAACTAGGTGCAGATGATTATATGACTAAACCTTTTAGCCCCCGTGAAGTCATTGCTCGAATTAAAGCTGTATTAAGACGAATTCAAATGCAAGTGCCAGCAGCCTCGGATGAAGTAGACGAAGAAGAGGACGATGGTATAAAAATAGGCGAACTAAGAGTTCTTCCTAATTATTATGAAGCATATTTCAAAGGAGACTTATTAGAGTTAACTCCGAAAGAGTTTGAGTTATTATTATATCTTGTTAAAAATAAGGGAAGAGTTCTTACAAGGGATCAACTATTAAGTGCAGTTTGGAATTATGACTTCGTCGGAGATACAAGAATTGTAGATGTACATATTAGTCACTTACGTGAAAAAATTGAAGAGAATACGAAAAAACCAATATATATTAAAACGATTCGTGGATTAGGTTATAAGTTAGAGGAACCAAAGTAAATGAAGAGCTTTAAATCTCGATTAATGGCGAGTGTTTTATTTACTATATTTATCGTGTTTTTGTTCGTAGCAATATTTATCGAATCATATAATAAAAAGACGTTTATGGACTCCTTTGACAGTCGATTGAAACGAGAAGGCACTTTAATCGCAAATCAAATAATGCAAAATGGCGAAGGGTTAGACATTAATAATCGTTTATTACAAGAATATAGCGAAGCATTAGATATACAAATTACTGTTATGGATGAAACTGGAGAGATTCTCTTCAACGAAGGAGAACTGCAGACAGATACAGAATATGAAAATCGAATGCAGAGACTGCTTTCAAATGAAAAAGCTAAAGCGGTAACTATTAATGGAAATCCTAACTTTCATTTTTATCAACAAAAGTTAACTGGTGAAGAGGGGAGATTAGGATATCTATTAATTGGTGCAAAAATCGAAGAAATAGAAAATGCTTATCAGCACATTAATTGGATTATTTTTGCTTCATTTTTCTTGTCGCTTTTAGTGATTTATTTAATTGGCTATAAATTAATTTATCGTTATATAAGACCCATTGAGTCGGCTACTAAAGTTGCTGTCGATTTAGCGAATGGTAATTATCATGCGAGAACCTATGAAGATCGAGTAGATGAAACAGGAGTACTTAGTTCTTCGCTAAATAAAGTAGCTAAAGATATGCAAGAGATGGTAAAAGCACAAGAAATTCAAGAAGATCGTTTAGGAACATTGATTGAGAGTATTAGTAGTGGATTACTATTAATTGATAGCAGAGGATATATCAATTTAATCAATAAATCCTATAAGGATATGTTCTTTGTCCGTTCTGCTGATTATCTCTATAAACAATACTACAAAGTCATTCCATACAGACAAGTGATGGATCTAGCGGAAGAAATATTTATGACTGAGCATAAGGTAATCCGAGAAATGACCCTTGAAATTAAAAATGAGAAAAAAAGTTTCCAAGTATACGGAGTGCCTATTATAGGGACGAATGACCGATGGATGGGGATTTTACTTGTTTTTAATGACATAACAGAATTGAAAAAGCTCGAGCAAATTCGTAAAGACTTTGTAGCCAATGTCTCACATGAATTAAAAACACCTATTACTTCTATTAAAGGCTTCTCGGAAACACTTCTTGACGGTGCTATGGAAGATAAAGAGACGTTAGAGGAATTTTTACGAATTATTTTAAAAGAGAGTCACCGATTACAGACGTTAATTCAAGACCTTCTCGATCTATCAAAATTGGAACAACACCATTTTGCCTTAAATAAAGAGGAGTTTAATCTGGTGGAAATTCTCAATAAAGCGACAAAAATGTTGAAAGGTAGAGCAGAAGCGAAAAATATTAAGCTATTTTTTCCTCAAGCGAATGAAATTATTCAAATTGAGGGTGATAGAAGTAGATTAACGCAAGTTTTTCTAAATCTTATAACGAATGCGGTCATCTATACCCCGAATGATGGAGAAATCACTGTCTATGTCGTGGAAAAGAAACGGAAAATCGAAGTGAAAATCCAAGATACTGGGATTGGAATAGAGCAAGAAGAAATTCCTAGAATATTTGAACGCTTTTATCGGGTGGATAAAGCTCGAAGTAGAAATTCTGGAGGTACTGGATTAGGACTGGCGATCGTGAAGCATTTAGTAGAACTTCATAGAGGAACCATTCAAGTAGAGAGTAAAATGGGAGAAGGAACGACCTTCACTGTTATTTTACATAAGGAATTTCCATTTTAGGAAATAGACTGGAGATTAAGTTTTTTAACCAAATATAATCCCAAACGATTATACGTAAAGTGCTGAAAATTTCGTATAATTGTTTGGGGTTTTAATTATTTTCAGAAAGAAGATTATCCTTTATCTCAGTCGATAGTCTCCAGTTTGTACACCGATAAACAGCCTCCTCCGCTTTTCTACTTGTCTAGCTCCAGGTACCAGCGCCAGCTAAACTTCACGATTATCTCTACGATAAGTCAACATCCATTCACTAGCGTTCATGGTGTATCCTTTATCTTGAGAGAATCGCTCCAGTTTACAAGGCGCTAAACGGTACCTTCCGCTTTTCATTGTCTAGCTGCGGAGCCTATCGGTTAGCAAACTTGCGACGATCTCCCTACGATAAGTCAACATCGACTCTCTATCGTTCGTCGTGTATCCTTTATCTCAGTCGATAGTCTCCAGTTTGTACACCGATAAACAGCCTCCTCCGCTTTTCTACCTCCTTTACATTGTTTTTACATTTGGTTTATGGTGGGTTTACACTTTGTTGGTACAATTATTTTTGAAGTCCCCCTTATCCATTTGGTTAAGGACTTAAGCTGAAAGCTACCCCGCTTTTGGCTTCCCCTTTTAATAGTGGGTATGGCAGGAAAGGAATCGTAAATGATTGGTGGTAGAATTGTGATCCTCTAATCCATGCCAGTGTCGATATACCTAAATTGTTTTTTTCTTCTGTAAAAATAGCGGAGTTTGTTGTTAAAAGATGTGTACTGCACGCATATTTCCTTGTAGGGTGAAATATGCACGTGTCTAGTAAGACCTCTTTTATCACAATCTCTGCTTTTTTACATTTATGAATATGTCATGTAAAATAAATAGTATTGAGTCGTGTAATAATCCCCGTTTATATACGAGAAAATATACCTTATTAAAAGGATGGAGGAGGATTTCTTGAAAAAGAAATTAATCTTAATTGACGGTAATAGTATTGCGTATCGAGCGTTTTTTGCTTTGCCTCTATTAAACAATGATAAAGGTGTGCACACTAATGCTGTTTATGGTTTTACTATGATGCTTATGAAAATTATCGAAGAAGAAAAGCCAACACATGCTCTTGTTGCCTTTGATGCAGGGAAAACAACTTTCCGTCATAAAACGTTTAGTGAATATAAGGGGGGGCGTCAAAAAACGCCACCAGAATTATCGGAGCAATTCCCTTATATTAGAGAGTTGTTGAAATCCTATGGTATCCATCATTACGAATTAGAAAATTATGAAGCTGATGATATTATCGGAACACTTTCTCTTCAAGGAGAAAAAGATGGTTTTGAAGTGGTTGTTATTTCTGGAGATAAAGATTTAACCCAATTAAGTTCGGATAAGACAACTGTCTATATCACCAGAAAAGGAATTACAGATATGGAGTCCTATACTCCAAGCCATATCCAAGAAAAATATGGACTGACACCTGACCGAATTATTGATATGAAAGGTCTAATGGGGGATAGCTCAGATAATATTCCGGGTGTTCCTGGTGTTGGTGAAAAAACAGCTATCAAACTGCTGAAGGAATTTGATTCCTTAGAAAATTTAGTCCAATCTATTGACAAAGTAAGTGGTAAAAAGCTGAAGGAAAAGTTAGAAGAATTTAAGGACCAAGCTTTAATGAGTAAAGAACTTGCTACTATTTTCAGAGAAGCTCCTTTAACCATAACATTAGAAGATACAGAATTTCCGGGCATGCAAATAGAGAAATTAAAGGAGATTTTTAAAGAACTTGGCTTTAATTCTCTTCTTGAAAAATTAGGAGATGCACCAGAAAAAGAAGAACTTGTATTAGAAGATATCGAATTTAAAACAGTGGAAAATATCACAGAGGATATTTTTTCTGATAGAAATATGATGTATGTTGAAGTACTAGAAGATAATTATCATTATGCACCTATTCTGGGAATTTCTCTTTTAAATGATAACGGCGCATACTATCTTCCAATTGACCATGCTTTAAAGTCGTCTGCTTTTAAAAATTGGGCAGAAGATGAAAAGAAAGAAAAGATTGTTTATGATGCTAAAAGATCGGAAGTATCGTTACGTCATCAAGGAATTCATTTAAAAGGAATTACATTTGATGTTCTTATCGCAGCATATTTAGCGGATCCTTCTGCAACCATTGAAGATGTTGCCTCTGTTGCTAAAAAATATGATTTTACTAATTTGCAATCAGATGAAGTATTTTATGGAAAAGGAGCAAAAAGAAAGGTTCCCGAACAAGAAATATTAGCAGACCATCTCGTGAGAAAAGCATTCGCTTTGAAGGCTATTCAAGAGAAAATGGAAGATGAATTGAGAAAGAACGATCAAGAAGCTTTATTTTACGATTTAGAAATGCCTTTAAGCTTGGTACTTGCTGATATGGAATCAACTGGAGTAAAGGTGGATGTATCTCGACTAAAAGCAATGGGGCAAGAGCTTTCCGAAAGGTTGAAAGAAATTGAAGGTCGAATTTATGAGCTGGCTGGTGAAACCTTTAATATTAATTCTCCGAAGCAACTTGGTGTGATTTTATTTGAAAAACTTGGATTGCCAGTTGTCAAGAAAACGAAGACAGGCTATTCCACATCTGCTGATGTATTAGAGCAACTTGCTAGTTCACATGAAGTAATTAGAGAAATATTAGAATATAGACAGCTGGGGAAATTGCAATCAACCTATATAGAAGGCTTGCAAAAAGTGGTCCATAATGGAAGAATTCATACAAGATTTAACCAGGTACTAACACAAACAGGTCGCTTAAGCTCGATTGATCCTAATTTGCAAAATATCCCGATTCGTTTAGAAGAAGGAAGAAAAATAAGACAAGCGTTTGTTCCGACAGAAGAGGATTGGGTTATTTTTGCGGCTGACTATAGTCAAATAGAGTTACGGGTACTTGCTCATATCGCTAATGATGAGAAATTAATCGAAGCATTTAGAGAAGATCATGATATTCATACAGAAACAGCTATGTCTGTTTTCCATGTAGAAGCTGACGAAGTAACCTCCAATATGCGGAGACACGCTAAAGCAGTTAACTTTGGTATTGTATATGGTATTAGTGATTATGGTCTTTCCCAAAGTCTGCATATTACAAGAAAAGAAGCGGCGAAATTTATTGAGCGTTACTTAGAAAGTTATCCAGGAGTAAGAAATTATATGGAAGAAATAGTAGCAGATGCAAAGCAAAAAGGCTATGTCTCCACTTTGCTTCAGAGAAGAAGATATTTAGCTGATATCACGAGCAGAAACTTTAATCTTCGCAGTTTTGCAGAGAGAACGGCGATGAATACACCAATCCAAGGAAGTGCAGCTGATATCATCAAAAAGGCGATGATTGATATGGCAAAGCGCTTGGAAGTAGAAGGTTTGAAAGCAAAACTATTGCTGCAGGTTCACGATGAATTGATTTTTGAAGCTCCTAAAGACGAAATAGACAAGCTAAAAGAAATTGTTCCAGATGTAATGGAACATGCAGTTGAATTAAGTGTGCCTTTAAAAGTGGACTATTCTTACGGCCCAACTTGGTATGATGCGAAATAATAAAGTCTTGTTTTCCAAAAGATTACTATTTTTTCAATGGTAATAATTAGGCGATGGTTTAAAGTAACAAATTTTACGAACCATAAAATACAAAAGAAATTTTTTACAAGAAAGGAGGAGATAGAAGTGCCAGAATTACCAGAAGTTGAAACGGTACGTAAAACGCTGAAACAGCTGACGCAAAATAAAATAATAAAAGAAGTGGTTGTATCATGGGCAAAAATGATTAAAAAACCAGAAAATGTGGAAGAATTTTCAGATGCATTGGTTGGTCAAACCATTTTAGATGTTAAAAGACGTGGGAAATTTATATTAATTGAAACAAATGATTTTACCATCGTCTCCCATTTGCGAATGGAAGGTAAATATGGAGTTTTTCAAGCGCAAGAGCCAGTTGATAAGCACACACATGTTATTTTCTTTTTTGAAGATGGTTCAGAGCTAAGATATAAAGATGTCCGGAAATTCGGTACTATGCATTTATTTAAAAAAGGGGAAGAATTAAACGCCATGCCCCTTTCCCAATTAGGACCTGAACCTTTTGCTGCTGACTTTACGATAGCGAATTTTTCAGAGCGTTTATCCAAAACGAATCGCAGTATCAAAACAGCATTGTTGGACCAAAAGATTGTGGTTGGGTTAGGAAATATATATGTAGATGAATCTTTATTCCGGAGTGGCATTCATCCGGAGAGAGTAGCAAGTTCTCTAGAAGAGAAAGAAATAGAAAAATTATATAAAGAAATCATTGCTACTTTATCTGAAGCGGTTGAAAAAGGTGGTAGTACGATCCGCTCTTATGTAAACACCCAAGGACAAATTGGAATGTTCCAGCTTGAACTATATGTATATGGTCGTAAAGGCCAAGAGTGCAAAGTATGTGGCCATACTTTAGAAAGAATTATAGTCGGTGGAAGAGGAACCGTTTTTTGTCCTAATTGCCAAAAAAAATAAAACAATAATCCTGAATTAACATTGGATGGGCTCTTTCCATATAGTATATTACTATTGATTTGGAAGGAGCTTATCTTTATGGTCCAGGTGTTTTCTCTTTTATTATTAGCAATCGCTGTTAGCATCGATAGCTTTAGTGTTGGTTTTACGTACGGACTTCGAAAAATGAAAATGCCCCTAAATTCTATTTTGATTATCGCCTGTTGTTCCGGTTTGACACTTCTGATTGCGATGTTAGTTGGTCATGTTATCTCAAGGATATTCTCCCCTTCGTTTGCAGAGAGTATAGGTGGGATTATTTTAATCCTATTAGGTGGTTGGATTCTTTATCAATATTTTAAGCCAAGCAAGGAAAAAGAAATACTAACAGAAGAAAAGAATATTATTAATTTTGAAATAAAATCTTTAGGGATTGTCATCAATATTTTAAAGAAGCCATTAACAGCCGATTTTGATAAATCAGGAACAATTACTGGGCTAGAAGCAGTTGTGTTAGGTTTCGCCTTGTCTTTGGATGCATTTGGAGCTGGAATTGGTGCTTCTATGCTAGGATTTCCTCCATTACTTTTAACGCTTGCTGTGATTTTTATGAGTACTTCCTTTGTTTTATTAGGGATTTATCTAGGGAGATTTCTTTCAGAGAAAAGTTATATGGATAAATTCTCCTTTATTCCTGGGATTATCCTAATCATTATTGGCATCTTTAAACTTTAATTTTTTATTTATGAAATTGGTTTTTTTAAGGCGGTGAACCTCCTTGGCTAATCGCCTTTAGAATTATCTATCTTCTTTCCTTTAAAAAGAGAAGGCTTTTTTCTCGATTTTGTTACATACTAAAAATCAATAAGGTAGGTATTTTTATGACGTTAATAGTTGGATTAACGGGAGGAATTGCGAGTGGAAAATCAACAATTTCCTCTTATTATCAATCACTAAATATTCCGATTATCGATGCGGACATTGAATCAAGACTCGCTGTGGAAAAAGGAGAACCAGCATATATAAAAATAGCGGCTCATTTTGGTAAGGAAGTTTTACATTCAGATGGAACGCTAAATCGCCAAAAGCTGGGAGAAATTATTTTTTCAAATGAAGAGGAACGGCGTGTGCTTAATAGTATTGTGCATCCTGATGTTAGAAGAAGGATGGAGGAGAAGCAGAGACAAGCAGTGGAAGCTGGCGAAAAAGTGGTGATTTTAGATATTCCCTTGCTGTTTGAAAATAAATTAAATCATACAGTTGATCGAACAATCTTAGTATATGTAGATCAGGATACTCAAATTGCGCGATTAATGAAAAGAAACGATTTAAGTTATGAGCAAGCGCTTAAAAGAATAAACGCTCAAATGCCGTTACAGGAGAAACTTGCACTTGCTGATGAAGTAATTAATAATAATGGATCGATGGAAGAGTCAATCCACCAAGCAAATAGAATTTTAAAAAAATGGGGAGTTTCCCCTCGCTGAATTTCATCTTTTAATAGAGAATTTTAGATAATTACTTGTACAAGCTTGTAATTTTATATAATATGAAGATAAGTATATACATGGAACAAAGAATTCGGAGCTGATAATAGAGATGAGATGTCCTACCTGTCAACATAATAACACCCGCGTTCTTGATTCACGACCAGTTGATGAGTATAAATCGATTCGAAGAAGAAGAGAATGTGAAGCTTGTGGGAATCGATTTACTACTTTTGAAAAGGTAGAAGAAATTCCTTTGATTGTAGTGAAGAAGGAAGGGACGCGTGAAGAATTTAGCAGGGATAAAATATTGCGCGGCTTAATAAGAGCTTGTGAGAAGAGACCGGTAGCTTTAAAACAATTAGAGGAAATAACAGCAGAAGTAGAGAAAGAACTTCGCAGTAATGCTGCTTCCGAAATAAAAAGTGAAGCAATCGGTGAGATGGTAATGGATCGACTGGCGAAAATCGATGAAGTAGCGTATGTACGTTTTGCATCTGTATATCGCCAATTTAAAGATATTAATGTGTTTATTGATGAATTGAAAGAATTAATTAAAAAAGATTAAAAAGTTACATGGAAAAGATTACTAAGGGAGCTAAAGATTTCTTTGGCTCTTTTTTGCCTTTCCTCCCTGTGGCGGAAAGGATTGAAATAGAAAGGAAGGATGAGTATGTCTCAGCATTGGCAAGACCTGCTTCCCGTCGATAGATATCGAGTAGCGGTGAATGGACTGTTGAGTGATTATGATCGAAAGACAATCACCTTCTTATATCAACCATTAATTGGGACAAAGTGTTTAGCTTTATACATGACCTTATGGGCAGAAGTGGAAGAAAATCGCTTGTGGTCTCTGACAAATACACATCATAGCTTAATGAATTTTATGAGTTGTGGTTTAAATGATATATATGAAGCAAGATTAAAGTTAGAAGGAATAGGTCTTTTAAAAACATATTTAAAGAAAGAAGATGGCAATCGGTCGTTTATCTATGAACTACAGCCGCCTTTATCACCAGCTCAGTATTTTCTTGATGGAATGTTAAATGTTTATTTATATAGAAAAATTGGAAAAGCACAGTATAGCAGATTGAAAAAATTCTTTTCGGATGAAAAAATCGTGGATCCTAGTTTTCAGCCCATAACGAAAGCCTTCCAAGAGGTGTTTGTGTCTGATCATAGTGGAGCTGTTCGAGCAATGCATGAATTAGAGGAAGAAGAGACTGCTGATCAAACCTATATGGGAAGAGAAGAACAAGTTGGAATACAAATTACTAAGAGCGATTTTGACTTTGAATTGTTATATGCAGGAATACACGATTCTTTATTATCGAAAAAGGCATTTACGAAAAAGGTGAAGGAAGCAATCCATAATCTTGCCTTTATTTATGGAATTGATCCGATTCAAATGAAGAATATTGTCATTAGTGCGATTAACCAACAGGATGAGATTGATATTGAAGAACTGAGAATAGCTGCTCGTGATTGGTATCAATTTCAACATAATGACTTGCTGCCGATGTTAGTGGATCGGAAACAGCCGCAAAAGGATTATTCATCAACTGATGCGCCAAAATCACAAGAGGAAGAATTAATCTATTATTTAGATCATACCTCCCCGCGTCAAGTGTTGAAGGACGTTTCAGGAGGGGCAGAACCTTCCAAAACAGATTTGCAAATAATCGAAGAAATAATGTTTTCGCAGAAGCTGCTTCCAGGTGTAATCAATGTACTAATTCAATATGTTATGCTAAAAACAGATATGAAATTGACAAAGGGATATATGGAGAAGATTGCTGGCCAATGGGTTAGAAAGAATATCCGTACAGTAAAAGAGGCAATGGCTCTAGCCAAAAAAGAGCATAAGCAATATATGGAATGGGCTCAAGGTAAAAAAAATCCACAGTCGAAGTCAACCCGAAAAGTTATTCGGACAGAAAAAATTCCCGAATGGTTTGGGCAAAATCAGGATAACGAAGGAACGAAGAAAACGGAGGGAAATACTTCTTCTAAGGAAGCAAACGATCAAGATTTGGAACAAAAAAAGCGTGAGCTGGAAGAACGCATAAAAAAATTATAATATCAGGTGGTGGAGTAAACGGTGGAAAGAATTAACGATACCTTAAAGAAATTTGGTGCGGGTAATAATTTTCAGGAACGATACCGTGCTATGAAGCAGGAAGTGCTTGCACATCCTGATGTAAGAGCCTTTCTACGAGAGCATGAGGATGAGCTTACTTCCAATGCGGTTGATGTTGGCATGATAAAGCTATATGAATATGCCAATCAAAGCAAAGCTTGTAATAAATGCCCTAGTCTTCAGGAATGTGTAAATATGATGCAGGGATACCATCCTAGTCTAGTAATAGTCAGAGGGAATATAGAGATTCAGTATGACCGTTGTCCCCGTAAGTTGACGGAAGATAATCAGAAGAAAAAAGAGAAGCTGATTAAAAGCTTATATGTACCAAAGGATATTCTAGAGGCTTCCTTTAATACCATTGATCTTGACGGAGAGAGAATGGAGGCAGTGGAAGCGGCTATCCGATTTGTAGAAGATTATAAACCTGGTGAAAGACATAAAGGGATCTATTTTTATGGAGAGTTTGGTGTAGGAAAATCGTATATTTTAGGAGCAATTGCTAATAAGCTTTCACAAAAGCAAATTTCCTCTATGATTGTATATGTTCCTGAATTATTTAGAGAAATGAAGAGCTCCATTGCTGATAGTACATTAAATGATAAAATCGAAAGTATAAAACGTGAGCCTATTTTAATGCTGGACGATATCGGAGCAGAAACAATGTCTAGTTGGATTCGAGATGAGGTGCTTGGGCCGATTTTGCAGTTCAGAATGTTAGAGAATTTACCAACGTTATTTACGTCCAATTTTGACTTTAGTGGCTTAGAGCATCATCTTACTTATTCGCAAAGAGGAGAAGAGGAAAAGATGAAAGCGATGAGAGTAATGGAGAGAATTCGTTATTTATCTACACCTATTCGCGTCAAAGGGAAAAATAAGCGACTATAATAAGTTAAAAAGTTTCAATTTCTATGAAGGAGAAATGTGTGTTGACGGAAATTTCAAATGCGGAAAAATTAGCAATAAAGCGATATAATCAGTTTCTTTTCTTTGTATCAATAACGATATTGTTATTGTTAATTCCCTTTTTTCTATCTTTTTACAGCCCGGGAATCTATAAGATAATCCTAGCGTTATTAGTATTTGGTTTAACCTATACGTATATAACAAAGAATAGAAGATTACTTGCATATATTAGAACTCGATGCGAAAAGCGTTCTATTTCGTTTCAAAAATTGTATATAGGATATATTATTTTGTATGCTCTCGTATTAGGAGCTATCCTATTTTTTTTATGATTGGTTTATAAAGTGGTGAGGACAGACTAAGTGGATAGTCTGTCTTTTTTGTTTTTTAACTATTTTTTATAATCGTCCATTAATCTGCATACATATTTTAAGTCTATTTTCTACCTCCCCCCCATATATATGAAATCGAGGACTTCTTTATAAAGGGGGGATACGGTTGATTGAAATTCAATTTCATGATCAAAAAGATGCTTTGAGATTTTTGCGCATACTGAAGAAACAGGTAAAATATGTGGAGTCGTTTGACAGAGTGGACGACGACAATAAGTGTATAGTCGTTAAAACAGATGGAAGCAGTCAGGAGATAAAGAAATGCTTAACCGCTTTTATCTTGCATATAAAAACAGATGATTGGGCGAGAGAAATATTAAAAAATCGTTATTTCTATATGGATGAACTAGAACAGCGGAGTATATTAGAAATACTTCACAGTTTAGTGGAGGAAGAGCGGGAAGGACTTACCACTTTAATAAAAGAGATAAACATAAAGAGTTGTCTTTCAGAGTGTATGAATAACTTCATAATAGAACAACATAAAGAATTTTCCTTTGATTCCTTTGTGACCTTTCGATTAAAGTCTTTTATTGGAAAGTTGATAAAATACATAGAATTATCGATTGATGAGTACAAAATGGAACAAGAATATCAGGTGTTTATTCATACTTTGCGAAATTCCCTTTCCAAAAAGGCTGCAAAAGTGAATCATATTCATGTGTTAATTGATCTAGAAATACAATTTTTTGATACAGAATACCGGGAAATTCCCCAGCAAGAGCTAATGATGCTGTATGATCAAAAAAATGTTGTTTCTTCTACCCATTATATCGATCCCTATTCTCTAGGACCATTGCTTGCGATCGCACCGAAAACTATCTTTTTGTATACAGAGGATAGAGAATTACCTATTGTGCGAACTATTTTAAATATTTTTGAAGAACGAGTACAACTTTTAGATAAAGAACAGTTTTTTCTAAGAATAAGCACACAGACAGAAATGAAGTAAGTTTCCCTTTAATTCCCTTGATTTTATGTCTAGAAAAGCATATAATAACGTACATAAATTAACTATAACTTATACATGTAATGATAAGGACAATAGTTTTCTTGTACGGTTTCAAGAGAGGGAAGGATGCTGGGAACTTCCTAACACGATAAGATTGCTTACCACCTTTAAACTTCAGTCAGGAACGGGATTATCCTCAGTAATGACTGGCGGTTTCAGCAGCCGTTATCTGTTTAAACTAAAGCCAGACATTTTCATTGTTTGGGAATTAGGGTGGAACCACGTGTTTTTACTATAAAACTCGTCCCTTCGCATAGGGATGGGTTTTTTTGCGTTTTAATCGGTTCTTATCGTACAAGAAAAGCTTAATGGCAAAAATAAAGGAGGAAGTTTCATGTCAGAATTAATTAAGATTACATTTCCAGACGGAGCGGTAAAGGAGTTTCCAGAAGGGACTACAACAGAAGATATTGCGGGTTCCATTAGCCCAGGCTTAAGAAAAAAAGCACTAGCAGGGAAAATTAATGGCTCTTTATATGATTTGAAAAGACCTATACTAGAGGATGCTTCTTTTGAAATCATTACACCGGATAGCCCAGATGCTTTAGAAATCTTACGCCATAGTTCTGCGCACTTAATGGCACAAGCTATTAAACGAATTTATGGAAATGTTAAGCTCGGTGTAGGGCCAGTTATCGAAAATGGATTTTACTATGATATTGATTTAGAGCAATCGTTAACACCTGAAGATTTACCGGCTATTGAAAAAGAAATGAAAAAAATTATTAACGAAAATCTGGAGATTGTCCGCAAAGAAGTAAGTCGCGCAGAAGCGATTGAGCTTTTTAAAGAAATGGATGATGAATATAAACTAGAGTTAATCGATGCAATTCCTGAAGACGAGACAGTAACATTATACCAACAAGGAGAATTTATTGATCTTTGTCGCGGTGTTCACGTACCATCTACTGGAAAACTAAAAGAGTTTAAATTGCTGAACATTGCAGGTGCATACTGGAGAGGGAACAGCGATAATAAAATGCTTCAACGTATTTATGGAACTGCCTTTTTTAAGAAGAATGAGTTAGAAGAGCACTTACGCTTTTTAGAAGAGGCAAAAGAAAGAGATCATCGCAAAATCGGAAAAGAATTAGATTTATTTATGACTTCTCAAAAAGTCGGACAAGGCTTGCCGCTATGGCTGCCAAAAGGCGCAACAATCAGACGCATTGTAGAACGTTATATTGTAGATAAAGAAGAGCGATTAGGGTATAACCATGTGTATACACCAATCATGGGAAGTGTTGATTTATATAAAACATCTGGACACTGGGATCACTATCAAGAAGATATGTTCCCTGTGATGGAAATGGATAATGAGCAGCTAGTTCTTCGTCCGATGAATTGTCCGCATCATATGGTTGTATACAAAAATGATATTCACAGCTACCGCGAGTTACCAATCCGTATCGCAGAGCTTGGCACAATGCATCGTTACGAAATGTCTGGTGCTTTATCTGGATTACAGCGTGTTCGTGGAATGACTCTAAATGATGCCCATATTTTTGTAAGACCAGACCAAATTAAAGATGAATTTAAGCGTGTTGTAAACTTAGTGCTAGAAGTATATAAAGACTTTAATATTACAGATTACTCGTTCCGTTTATCTTATCGTGATCCTGCAGATACAGAGAAATACTTTGATGACGATGCGATGTGGAATAAAGCACAAAGCATGCTGAAAGAAGCAATGGACGATCTAGGTCTAGATTACTTTGAAGCAGAAGGAGAAGCAGCATTCTACGGTCCGAAATTAGATGTGCAAGTGAAGACTGCCTTAGGAAAGGATGAAACACTTTCTACTGTCCAATTGGACTTTTTATTACCAGAACGCTTTGACTTAACATATGTTGGAGAAGATGGAAAGCAGCATCGTCCAGTAGTTATCCATAGAGGTGTAGTGTCAACAATGGAGCGTTTCATTGCATTCTTGATTGAAGAATACAAAGGAGCATTCCCTACTTGGTTATCACCAGTACAAGTACAAGTTATTCCAGTATCACCTTCTGTACATTTTGAATATGCAAAAAAGGTGCAAGAAAACTTACAAAGACACGGTTTCCGCGTTGAGCTGGATGAGCGCGACGAAAAAATCGGCTATAAAATTCGTGAAGCACAAATGAAAAAAATTCCATACATGCTAGTAGTGGGAGACAATGAAGTAGAAGACAAAGCCGTAAATGTCCGCAAATACGGAGAACAAAAATCAGAAACAGTTTCTTATGTAGATTTCTTAGAAAATTTAACACAAGAAGTGAAATTATCCAATTAAATGAGTTGTATTTCCAAGCCGGAATTTCTGATTTTCAACCTTATTCCGAGCTTTTCTGAATTTATGTATAAAAAGTATTGCATTGAATCCATTATTTTGATAAAATTTTTCTCGTTGTGATATTTCTTTCGTTGACTTATAGATATCAATTGTGATATAGTTACTAAGGTAAATTGAATACGAGTTTGAGGAAAAGAAGAAGCACCCGCTTCTCACCTGATTGACACAGATTCCAAGTAGTTAACAGGTATTACGTAAAACATTTTAGGTATTACTTTTGTTTCGTAAGTGTGGGTGAATTGATCATCCACACTTTTTTATTTGGATGATAAAGATTACAAAGCCTACGATGTCAACTTGGGAGTCAAGTGTCAATTAGTATCTAATCTAGAGAAGGTGACCTAGAATAGATTATTCTTGACCCGAACGTTGTATTCGTCATTAACCTTGGAGGTGTTTAACTATTAGCAAAGATATGATTTTAAATGAAGGCATTCGTGCTAGAGAAGTTCGTCTTATTGACCAAAATGGAGAACAGCTTGGGATTAAAACGAAATTTGAAGCTCTTGAAATTGCAACACGTGTTAATCTTGATGTGGTTCTTGTTGCTCCAAACGCAAAGCCGCCAGTAGCTCGAATCATGGACTACGGTAAATACAAGTTTGAACAGCAAAAGAAAGAAAAAGAAGCACGTAAAAATCAAAAAATCATTAATATTAAAGAGGTTCGCCTTAGTCCAACTATAGATGAGCATGACTTTAATACAAAGCTTCGTAATGCTATTAAGTTCCTAGAAAAAGGCGATAAAGTAAAAGCATCCATCCGTTTTAAGGGACGTGCTATTACACATAAGGAAATCGGTCAACGTGTACTTGTTCGTTTTGCAGAAGCTTGTGCAGAAGTTGCCACTGTGGAATCACATCCGAAAATGGACGGTCGAAGCATGTTCATGACTTTAGCGCCTAAAAACGACAAGTAAGAGGAGGAATACCAAATGCCAAAAATGAAAACTCACCGCGGAGCTGCTAAACGTTTCAAAAAGACAGGCTCTGGTAAATTAAAACGCTCAAAAGCTTATACTAGTCACTTATTTGCTAACAAATCTACTAAGCAAAAACGTAAACTTCGCAAAGCTGGATTAGTATCCAAAGGCGATTTCAAACGCATTCGTCATTTATTAGACAACATTAAGTAATTTTTTCAATATAGGAGGGAAATAATATGCCACGTGTTAAAGGCGGTACAGTTACACGCAAACGTCGTAAAAAAGTTCTTAAATTAGCTAAAGGTTATTATGGTTCAAAACATACATTATACAAAGTTGCAAACCAACAAGTAATGAAATCATTAATGTATGCATACAGAGATCGTCGTCAAAAGAAACGTGATTTCCGTAAATTATGGATTACTCGTATCAATGCAGCTGCTCGTATTAACGGTCTTTCTTATAGCCGTTTAATGCACGGATTAAAATTAGCTGGTATCGAAGTAAACCGCAAAATGCTTGCTGAACTTGCTGTAAGTGATGAAAAAGCATTTGCTGAATTAGCAACAGTTGCAAAACAAAACTTAAAATAAGTTTTTTAAAAAGAAGGTACCTTATACCTTCTTTTTTTCTATACTTTTTTGCGAAAGGGGAGAACATGTGATTACATATGTATTAATCTATTTGGCAGTCGTGAATATATTCGCTTACTCTCTAATGGGGATAGATAAAAAAAGAGCAATTAAGCATCAGTATCGGATAAGTGAAAAAACATTGTGGATTACGGCTATTCTATTTGGAGCGCTGGGTTTATTTATTGGAATGAAAAAGTTTCGTCATAAAACAAAGCATGTTTCTTTCAAATATGGTTTACCTCTCTTGACATTACTAGAAGCTGGGATTGTACTTTATGTACTAAATGTTTAGGCATATTCTCATCTCTTTTCTTATACACTGTAATAACAACATGATTCTTTAGAGCAGAAGGTGATAAGATGGAAGAGCAGTTATCAGTCCTATTTGTAATGGTAGAAGTTAGTGGGATATTAGCACCGATTATTTTTATTTTATTCCATACACTTCGGCAATTTTTGTTTATTCCTCCTATTCTAGTCTGTATTGCGGGAGGAGTTTTATTTGGAGTGACGCTTGGTACCATCTATTCTATTATCGGCTTAACCATTAATTGTCTCTTATTCTATGCGGTCATTCACCGCTTGCCAAAAACTCATAACAAACTATCTCATCTAAAAAAAAGATGGTTTGGTGAATATCGTAATTTAACACTCGGACAAATCTCCGTTTTAAGATTGATCCCTGTGTTTCATTATCATTTATTAAATTTCTGCTTGTTGGAAAAAAGAAAAAGTTTAAAGGAATATAGTAAAACTTCTTTTATAAGCAATATTCCTTTAGCATTTTTCTATACTATTTTTGGCCAATTTATCAGTCAATTCTCGTTGACAATGGTTGTGATCATTTTGTTTGCGTTAGCGATACTTGTTTATATCTTACGGGAAAAAATTACGGTAATAAAATGGAGAGAATTTTTTAAAGAGGCCCATGAATAAAAAGGAGAATTTAAGACCTTCTTTCTTAAATGAATATAACCCCTGAACCATTATACGAAGCTTTCTTGTATGCATGTATAATGGTTCAGGGGTTTATTTGGTTGATTACGGAAGTTCGAGCTTCCGTTATTTACGACTTTTTAAACCGTGTCCATTCGATTTTTGCCTTTGGATAGATAGACAATAGTGACTGTTCTATATCGGCTTTATCTTGAGTGGACAACTTTGTATTATAAGGATTTGTAGGAAAGAGTAAAATGTGATCCACTTCTTCAGCAGCAGCGTATTTTTCCCCCTCAAGCAAATGACCTTTATATGTTAGTAAGAGATTCATTCTTATATTATCTTTTTTATCAAACAAATAAAATGTTCCACGCTTTTGCGCGAATGTTAATCTTCGCTGCGGATTCGTTAAGAAAGAAGTGAGTCGAAATAACCCATAAATAAGAAATGAGAGAAGAACGATTAACAAAAGCCATTTCATAAAAGAGCCTCCAGTAACTTAAATTTTCAGGATTAACTAATAGAATACGAAAGAGAACATAAAAGGTTTCATTTTTAGAAAAATATTTTAAAAAAGAAATAAAAATAAATAGAAACAAAGAATTGATACATAATATAAGCAAGTGTTCTTTTCTATACCCGTAAGACGAAGGAGTAACCTCTTTTGAATAAAGCTATACTTAAGAAGTATCTTATACTTTGTACTATAATTATTTTCTAGTATAATGATGAAGAATATATTATATTGAGGGAGTCGAAATAATGGCGAAATTAGATGAAACATTAACAATGCTTAAAGACCTTACTGATGCAAAAGGGATTCCAGGAAATGAAAAAGAACCCAGAGAGGTCATGAAAAAGTACATAGCAGAATATGCAGACGAGGTAACAACAGATAATTTAGGAAGCTTAATTGCTAAGAAAGTTGGACAAGCAAATGGACCGAAAATAATGGTTGCAGGTCATCTTGATGAAATTGGTTTTATGATAACCCGTATTGATGATAAAGGTTTTCTCTATTTTCAAACAGTAGGCGGCTGGTGGTCACAAGTAATGTTAGCCCAACGAGTAACAATTGTGACAAGCAAAGGAGAGATCACTGGTATTACAGGATCAAAACCACCTCATGTAATAAGTCCAGAAGCAAGAAAGAAACCAATCGACCTAAAAGATATCTTTATTGATATTGGCGCATCTTCTAAAGAGGAAGCAATGGAGTGGGGCGTAAAACCGGGCGATATGGTCGTTCCATATTTTGAGTTTACGGTTATGAATAATGAAAAAATGCTGCTTGCAAAAGCATGGGATAATCGTATTGGCTGTGCTATTGCGATAGATGTATTAAAGAATTTAAAAGACAGCAATCACCCTAATATAGTCTATGGTGTGGGCACAGTTCAGGAAGAGGTTGGCCTTCGTGGAGCGAAAACAGCTGCAAACTTTATTGAGCCGGACATTGGTTTTGGCGTAGATGTTGGTATTGCTGGTGATACACCAGGAGTAACAGAAAAAGAAGCATTAAGTAAAATGGGCAAAGGTCCTCAGATTATTTTATATGATGCTTCCATGGTGTCTCATAAAGGACTACGTGACTTAGTTACAGATACTGCTGATGAGTTAAATATTCCTTATCAATTTGACAGTGTGCCAGCAGGTGGAACAGACTCAGGCTCCATTCATTTAACGCATAAGGGAGTGCCGGCTTTATCTATCACGATTGCAACTCGCTATATTCATTCACACGCTGCAATGCTGCACCGTGATGATTATGAAAATGCTGTTAAGTTAATCGTTGAGGTAATTAAAAAATTAGATCGTGAAACAGTAAATTCATTAACATTTGCATAATTAAAAGGGAATTTGATTTTTTAATCAAATTCCCTTTTTTAAGAAGCTTTATCAACAAGTCATATATCTTATCCTAATAACCACATGATTTTTATTCTAGTGGAGGTATCTTAGTATTCAAGATCGCTGCCTTCCTTGCTTTGAGCAGACGGTTAATATTGATTACAATCGTTTTAACAGCAGCGTAAGTTGGTACTGCAAGAATCATTCCTAAAATACCTGCTAAATTTCCGGCTACTAATAACAGAATAATAATGGTTGCTGGATGTGTATCCAATCTTTTTCCAAGAATTAAAGGAGATAGAATATTTCCTTCAATCTGTTGAGCAATGGTAATGACGATAATAACTAGTAAGGCTTGTGTTGGTGATGTGAAAATAGCGATAATAACAGCAGGCGCACCACCGATTAATGGTCCAACATATGGAATCATGTTTGTTACAGCCACAAGTAAAGCCATTACAAGCGCATAATCAAGACCGATTATTAAATAACCAATCAAAGCCAAGGTTCCTACAAATAGAGCTACAATAACTTGTCCTTGTATGTAGGCAGCAATTGTTTCGCTTGTATCTTTGATAATATGTAATCCTTCTTTACGATAAGACGCAGGGAAAAATTTAGAGAGTGCCTCCGGAAATTTGCTGCCATCTTTTAAACAATAGAAAAGTAAAAATGGAACTGTAACAATTGTAATGGTGATATTAGTCATAGTACTAATGATTTTACCGATTCCATTTGTTATATTGCTTGGAATTGTTTGAGCATAGGCCTTTAGGTTTTCTGTTATATCTTCAATTTTTACATATTCTTGATTCATAATCCATTTGTACTGTTTTGTATCATTTAAGTATTGGAAATATTGCACTGCTTCATCAGCATATTTAGGTATATTTTTAAATAACTCACTAAATTCTTTGCTGATCA
Source organism: Niallia sp. FSL M8-0099 (assembly GCF_038006945.1). NCBI lineage: Bacteria > Bacillati > Bacillota > Bacilli > Caryophanales > Bacillaceae > Niallia > Niallia sp. FSL M8-0099. Next base: position 41,576 of record NZ_JBBOWF010000002.1, on the reverse strand, counting down.
TAGGTACGATACTGCCAATAACCAAAATCAAAATTCCGATAACACCAACATATAGAATAATAATGGCAAGTGTCTTTGGAATTTTATTTTTTTGCAAAAACTTAACGATTGGATTAAGTAAAAAGTATAAGAAACCAGTAATGATAATGGGAACAAAAAGAGTTGAAAATAACACTGCCACTGGTTTAAATAAAAATGAAATTTTTGTGCATAGATAAACAATCGCAACAATGATAAGAACTTGTAATAACCAATAATGAAACTTCTTTTTTGTCAAAATTTTTCACCTTTTTCATATTTTGTATAGCAAGTATAGCATATTCGCTCTATTTCTTGTAATGATAGTTATGCATTATTAAAACGATTATAGCACCCTATAAATCCATCATGATATTAACGAAATAGCTGGGAAAAAAGTTTCAAAAAAATATAAAAAATAATGGTATTTTGGGAAGGATATAGGTAGAAACAAAAAGAAATGATACAATCCACTCCAATTTGTTGAAAGGAGCAAAGGATTGTATCATCCTTTAACTTAAGCAAAAAAGCCGTGTTACTCTACATTGATAATTTTTAAATGGGAAATATTTAAGAAATTACGAATGTTTAAAGCGGTAGCGCCGAATAAAGATGCCTTAGAACCAAGACGTGAATTTTCAATGACAATATCTTTATTAAAAGAACTTTCTAGGTTATCACGAATGAATGAAAGTATATCAGGGACTCTTCGAATGACAGAACTATTCATGTATATAATCTTTGGAGCAAAAGAAGTCATTATATTATTTAACCCTTTTGAAAGATTATAGCAATGTTGCTGAATCAGTTCTTGTACTGCTAAATCATTAGCATAGTAATGCTCAGCTAATAAATCTGGCGTAACATCGGATAATTGTTTTAACTCTTTAAACTGCTCAAGAAGAACCTTATCGGAACAATATTGCTCTAAGCAGCCTTTATTTCCACAAGGGCAAGTTCTGCCATCTGGATAAAGAATAGAATGACCAACTTCACCAGCTCTTCCGTCTAAACCTGTAAACAATTGCCCATCAATAATAATTCCAGCACCAATACCACTATGGATACTTAAACTAATTAAGTTATTAAATTCTGTTGAAAAAGTAGACTCTCCAATGGCAGTTAAATTAGCTTCGTTTTCAATATGAATAGGATACTGATACAGTTTCGTTAACTCTTCATAAAGTTCTATTTTCTCTAAATCATAATAAGGAGTAAATAAAATATTATTTTTATTAACAATACCATGTATAGCAATCCCAATCCCAACGATACCATAGGTTGTCAGATTACTTATTTTTTCATATTTTTCAATAATATCAGAAATATGGGAAAGAACATTTTCTTTCTTAATAAACGTACCCCTTTCTTTATTATAAAAAACCACCTCTCCATCTAAATAAGTAACCATTGTAGAAATAAAGTCATAGCCAAGCTCTATGGCAATCGAAAGACCAGCTTTCTTATTTAGTTGTAAAAGAATTGGCTTTCTTCCCCCAGAGTGACTACTTTCGCCAATTCCGATTTCTTCTATTATTTTCTCTTCAAGTAACTTCTTTGTTATATCAGAAACAGTTGCTTTATTTAACCCAATATTAGCCGAAAGGGTTGCCCGAGAGATAGGGGCATGCTGAACAATTTGCTCCATAACAAGAGAAGCATTTTGTTCTCTAATTACATATTTGTCTGTGACCATTATTTTCCTCCAAACAGTTTATCACCTAGTAACGATGTATGTATTGTTAGGTTACCATACTAATTATAATTCTTCTATCAAATTTGTTAATAAATTAACAAATTTGATATTGTAAGCGCTTGACAAAAAACGAAGTTAGATTTATGATGAATTCAGTTAGTATATTGAACTAACAAATAGAAAGTAAATTAAATAGATTTGTAGAAAATAGTTGAGAAAAGAAAAAGTAAGTTAAAGATGATCATGATTTTTATAACAAATAGGAGGGAATTAGAATGGAATTTTTTCCAATGATTAAAAAAGTAAAATATGAAGGACCAAAAACAGAGAATATTTATGCATACCGTCATTATAATCCAGAAGAAGTTGTATTAGGAAAAACGATGAAAGAACATTTGCGTTTCAGTATGGCATGGTGGCATACATTAACGCAGGATGGTTCTGATCCATTTGGTGCTGCTACAAATGTTCGTAACTGGTTTGGCGAAACACCAATGGAAACAGCAAAAAATCGTGTAGAAGCTGGATTTGAATTAATGGAAAAAATGGGTTTTGAATTCTTCTGCTTTCATGATGTGGATATTGCTCCAGAGGGCGATACGCTTCAAGAGTTCTTCGATAATTTAGATGTAATCACAGATTTAATTAAAGAAAAAATGGATCAAACAGGGATTAAATTACTGTGGAATACAGCTAATATGTTTACAAACCCTCGCTTTGTACACGGGGCTGCTTCTTCATCCAATGCAGAAGTTTTTGCGTATGCTGCAGCACAGGTGAAAAAAGGCTTAGAAATCAGTAAGAAGCTTGGCGGCAAAAACTATGTATTCTGGGGTGGACGTGAAGGATATGAGTCTTTATTAAACACAGATTTACAATTAGAACAAGATAATATGGCTCGCTTCTTCCATATGGCAGTTGATTATGCCAAAGAATTAAACCATGAAGTTCAGTTTTTAATTGAACCAAAACCAATGGAGCCATCCAAACACCAATACGATTTTGACGCTGCTACGGCAATGGCCTTCTTGCAAAAATACAATCTTGATAAACACTTTAAACTAAACCTAGAAGCAAACCATGCTACATTAGCAGGACATACTTTTGAACATGAAATGGCCGTTGCGAGAAGCTACAATGCACTTGGATCCTTAGATGCGAACCAAGGAGATGTAATGCTTGGATGGGATACAGATGAGTTCCCAACTAATATCTATGATACAACTCTGGCAATGTATCAAGTACTTGAAAATGGAGGAATTGCTCCAGGGGGTATTAACTTTGATGCGAAAGTTCGCCGTTCTTCATTCTCTATGGAAGATTTAGTGCTTGCACATATTGCTGGTATGGATACATTTGCACGCGGACTTAAATCAGCTGCAAAACTAAAAGAAGATGGTTTCTTCGATAAAGAAATTGAACGCAGATATAAGAGCTATACAACTGGAATTGGTAAATCTATTGTAGACGGAAAAGAAAATCTGAAAACATTAACTGAATATGCATTACAGCATGATCAAATTGAAAATGAGCCAAATCATCTAGAATTCTTAAAATCTCGTTTGAATGATTATTTAGTATAATACAAATAGAAAAACAAGTAGAATAACATCAATAAAAGGGGTGTCTCAAATAGAAGGAGTTGGCATCACAAGTTTATTAGTAGTAGCTCATTGAAAAAATCTACTAGAAATACTTGTGAAGGTCGAAATTTCTATGAATGAGACATCCCTTTGCATTGGTCTTCAGGAGGGAGCGTTTATAAATGTCATATGTAATAGGGATTGATTTAGGAACAAGTTCCTTAAAGGGATTGTTAGTGGATAAAGAAGGGAAGGTTCTTATCACAAAGAGCTCTGAGTATGAGCTTTTAACTCCACAGCCGAAGTATAGTGAGCAAAATCCAAATGTTTGGATAGAAGCATTAGACATTGTGCTAAAAGAAATTATTGAAGCATTTCCAGAAGCAGCATCCAAAACAGAAGGAATTAGTTTTTCTGGACAAATGCATAGCTTAGTTTTATTAGATGCAAATGGAACTCCCCTCAGAAATGCTATCTTATGGAATGATGTAAGAACAAGTAAGCAATGTCAGGAGATAATGGATAAGGCAGGACAAGAAGTTATTAGCATCACAAAGAACAAAGCACTAGAAGGATTTACCTTGCCTAAGCTGTTATGGGTAAAAGAAAATGAACCGACTATATGGGAACAAGCAAAGCACTTTCTATTGCCTAAAGATTTTTTAGGATTTTATTTAACCGGTAATAAGCAAATGGAGTATTCAGATGCTGCTGGAACATTAATGCTGAATGTAGAAGAAAAGATGTGGAGTGAATCAATTGCTGAATTATTTGATCTTCCTTTAGGTATTTTTCCTAAGCTTGTTGAGTCCTCTGACAAAATAGGCATAATGAAAGAAGAGCTTGCAAAAAAGTATGGCTTTACAAATGATATTGCTGTATTTTCTGGGGGAGCAGATAATGCCTGTGCAGCAGTTGGCGCAGGCATTGTTAAAGAAGGTATGGGATTAGCTAGTATCGGAACATCAGGTGTATTTCTTTCCTATGAACAAGATGGTAAAGAAGATTATGCAGGGAAAGTTCATTATTTCAATCATGCAATAAAAAACAGTTTTTATTCCATGGGGGTAACATTATCTGCTGGTTATAGTTTAAATTGGTTTAAAAATACGTTTGCAGCAGAGAAAAGTTATGATGAATTACTTGGAAATATTGATAATATTCCAATCGGTTCAGATGGATTAGTGTTTACTCCTTATATAATGGGAGAAAGAACACCCTATACAGATAGCCAAATAAGAGGCAGTTTTATTGGCATGGATGCAAGGCATACACTAGATAACTTTGCACGCGCTGTTGTTGAAGGTATTACTTTTTCATTGAATGATAGTAAGATTTTGATGGAGGAAAATGCGAATAAGCAGTTTGCACGCATTGTTTCCGTAGGCGGAGGAGCAAAAAACAGCAAGTGGCTACAAATTCAAGCAGATATTTTTAATACGCCAGTTGTTAATTTAACAGTGGAACAAGGACCAGGTTTAGGTGCGGCGATGGTTGCTGCAGTTGGATTAGGGTGGTTTGCAACGATGAATGAGTGTGTAGAAAAGTTCGTTCAATATAAAGAAGAATTTCAGCCTATTCCAGAAAATGTGAAAAAATACGAACAAGTATATAATATTTATAAAGAAGTTTATGCAGCGACGAAAGAAACTTCGCATAGACTACAAGCGTTAATGGAATAGTTTTTTGTTAAAAGGCTAAGCTGACATTTCTAAAAGAAAAATCTTTATTAGGAAAAAACACGTAGCCTCCTCCTATGGGAGGCTCAGTGCTCGCCAGATGAAAGTGAAGTGTATTCAGTCTAACCTTCTATTCTAATGAAAAAAAACCCGAATAATTATGAGAAAATCCTATTATATTGGCATTTCCCAATAATCGTTCGGGTTTATAATTGGAATAGTTGTTTTTACTTTAGTCCATTTTCTAATGTCTGCAGCATTTCTACTTTATCTTCTTCAGAAGAATTTTTCCAAATTACTTCGAATAAAACGCCTAAACCAGGCAGCATTTTTTCTTCTCCGTTTTGGATAGCATCCACGATTGTATCTTTTAATTCATCTTGAGAATTGCCAGAAACATTATGGATTATTGCATTACGTAAATTTAAATTCATAATAAGCACCCTTCTTTCTCATTGTTACCTATCCATATCCATTCACCTTATTGAATAATATGGAATAGAGTTTTTGTAAAACATATCTATTTTTAGCATTTCACTAATGGCGTTTATTATGTATTTTATTTACGCTATAATAAAAGCAATAGAGAATAATTGGTGATTGTGAAGGAGAATAGCAAGTGAAACACATACTTTCGGTAAAAAATCCACAAATTAAAGAATGGAAAAAACGATTAACAAAAAAGGAAAGAGATAAGACGGAAACGTTTTTGGTGGAAGGCTTTCATCTTGTGGAAGAAGCATTCAAAGCAAATTCTATTATTGATTTAATCGTTTCAGAGGAGATAGATGTACCTGCTTGGGATTATGGAGATACTCCGATAACGATCGTTACAAAAGAGATTATTAAAGAACTTTCAGATACAGAAACACCCCAAGGTATTCTGGCCTTATGTAAGCAGCAAAGCCATTCAGAAACTTTGTCTACTGCTCAAACCTTTATTGCGATTGATCAAGTTCAAGATCCCGGTAATTTGGGAACGATTATCCGAACAGCTGATGCAGCAGGGATCGATGCAGTCATTATCGGAGAAGGAACGGTTGATATATATAATCCAAAGGTAGTTCGATCAGGCCAAGGAAGTCATTTTCACTTGCCAATTATAAAAACAAATTTAGCATCGTTTATGGATGAATTAAAAGAAAGGAATATTCCCATTTATGGGACTGCCCTTGAAAATGGCAGGGATTATCGGGAGATAGAAAAAACAGCCTCATTTTGTTTAATTGTTGGGAATGAAGGCAATGGTGTAAGGAAAGAAGTATTAAGTAAGACTGATACAAACTTGTATATACCAATTTACGGGAAAAGTGAATCATTAAATGTGGCAGTGGCAGCAGGTATTTTAATGTATTATTTTAAATAATGTGTTAGTTACAACCAAAAGCAAAAAAGGCATTTGAAAACTAATTAGATATATATTATAATTAAAATCAAATTACATGAATAAAGACATTGATGGAGAAAAGTAATTGATGATTTTTAATTAAGGGAGAAAATGCCGCAGACTGTAAGCATTTTTATTAAAAACATGAATGAAGTTCACCTCCTGAGTCGGCATCGGGACCATTTTTCTTGTTTTAGAAAGATGTAAAGATGTACCGGTATAGACTACCGTTATCCAAATGAAGTGAACTTGTTTTTATTATACATACAAGTTAATTAGGGTGGTACCGCGACAATAACCTCGTCCCTTTTTGGGGATGGGGTTTTTTTATGCCAATTTTCATGCGAGAACAAACCATATATAAGGAGGAAATGTAATGGAAGATAAATTAAAAGAATTGCAAGCTGAAGCACTAACACGCATTGAAAGCAGTAACGATATGAAAGAATTAAATGAAATTCGTATCGCATATTTAGGAAAAAAAGGCCCAATTACAGAAGTATTAAAAGGAATGGGCAAACTATCTGCTGAAGAAAGACCAAAGATGGGGGCGTTAGTCAACGTTGTTCGTGACGAAATTACTAGCCGCATTGAGGCTAAACAAAAGGCGTTAGAAGAAGCGCTCGTTCAAGAAAAAATTGCTTCTGAAACAATTGATATAACTCTACCTGGTCGTCCTGTTTCTACAGGTAATCACCATCCTCTAACAAGAGTCGTAGAAGAAATTGAAGATTTATTTATTGGAATGGGCTATACCATTGAAGAGGGTCCAGAAGTGGAAAATGATTACTATAATTTCGAAGCATTGAATCTGCCTAAGGATCACCCAGCAAGGGATATGCAAGATTCATTCTATATTACAGAAGAAACGTTACTTCGAACGCAAACATCACCAATGCAAGCAAGAACATTAGAGAAACATAAAGGGAAAGGACCAGTGAAGATTATTTGTCCTGGTAAAGTATATCGTCGTGATAATGATGACGCGACACACTCCCATCAATTTATGCAGATTGAAGGACTTGTGGTTGATGAAAACATTCGTATGAGTGATTTAATTGGTACGCTTGAAGTTTTTGCGAAGAAAATGTTTGGAGAAGATAGAGAAATCCGTTTACGTCCAAGCTTTTTCCCATTCACAGAGCCTTCTGTTGAAGTGGACATTTCTTGTTTTATCTGTAAAGGTGCTGGCTGCAGTGTGTGTAAAAAAACAGGCTGGATTGAAATTTTAGGAGCTGGAATGGTTCATCCAAATGTATTGGAAATGTCCGGTTTTGACTCTAAGAAATATTCTGGGTTTGCCTTTGGAATGGGGCCAGAGCGAATTGCGATGTTGAAATATGGAATTGATGATATTCGTCATTTCTATACAAACGATGTACGTTTCTTAAAACAATTTTCAGTACCGGAATATTAAGGGTGGAGGAGAAAAAATGTTAGTATCCTATAATTGGTTAAATGAATATGTAGATTTAAATGGCATAAGTCCTAATGAATTAGCAGAAAAAATTACAAAGAGTGGTATCGAGGTAGAAGGCGTCGAGGTTCTTGATGAAGGAATTAAAAATGTAGTAATCGGTTATGTTGTCGAGCGTGAACAACATCCGAATGCAGACAAATTAAATAAATGTTTAGTCGATGTTGGCGAGGGAGACCCAATCCAAATTATCTGTGGCGCTCCTAATGTAGATAAAGGCCAAAAGGTAGCTGTAGCAAAGGTTGGCGCAGTTCTTCCAGGTAACTTCAAAATTAAAAAAGCGAAGCTGCGTGGGGAAGAATCAAACGGGATGATTTGTTCCCTGCAAGAGCTTGGTATCGAAGGGAAAATTGTCGCAAAAGACTATGCACAAGGCATTTTTGTTTTTCCAAGTGATGTAGAGGTCGGAAAAAATGCATTAGAATATTTGCAACGAAATGATGCCGTACTAGAACTGGGGTTAACTCCAAACCGTGCTGATTGCTTAAGCATGCTTGGAGTAGCGTATGAAGTAGCTGCCATTTTAGAAAAAGAAGTAAAATTACCTAATACAGAATATCCAACAATTAACGAAAAAGCATCTGATTATATTAAAGTTTCAGTAGAAGAGAATGCAGATGTACCATTATATACAGCAAGAGTAATTAAGAATATCAAAATCTCTCCATCTCCATTATGGATGCAAGGAAAATTAATGGCTGCAGGAATCCGCCCACATAACAATGTGGTCGATATTACGAACTATATTTTACTAGAATATGGTCAACCGCTGCATGCCTTTGATTATGATAAAATTGGCTCAAAGGAAATTCTTGTAAGAAGAGCACAAAGTGGCGAAAAAATTACGACACTTGATGAAACGGATAGAACATTATCAGAAGATAATCTGCTTATTACGAACGGAAAAGAAGGAATAGCTGTTGCTGGTGTAATGGGTGGTGCGAATTCTGAAGTTCAAGCTGACACTACTACTGTTTTATTAGAATCTGCTTATTTTGACAGTAAAGTAATTCGCAGATCTTCTAAAGTAATTGGTTTAAGAAGTGAAGCAAGCGCAAGATATGAAAAAGGAATTGATCCAAATCGAGTACGTAAAGCTGCAGATAGAGCTTGTCAATTATTACAATTATATGCTGGCGGAGAAGTGCTTGAAGGGGAAGTCGCAGTTGATACACTCACTGCTGAGCCAAAAGTAGTTTCGATTACGCTCGGAAAAATCAATCAAACATTAGGAACAACATTAAAGACGGATGCAGTAACGGCTATTTTTGATAGTCTTCAATTTGCAACACAAATGGAAGGTGACACATTCACGGTAACTGTGCCAACAAGAAGAAATGATATTGTTATCGAGGCAGATTTAATCGAAGAGGTTGCCCGTCTTTATGGCTATGATAACCTGCCGAAAACATTGCCAATAGGTGCGGCTACACCAGGTTCTTTAACTGCTTATCAGAAAAAACGTCGTATGGCACGCAGATATTTAGAGTCAGCTGGATTATATCAAGCAATTACCTATTCATTAACAAATGAAGCGAAAGTGCATAGCTTTGCTATAGAGAAAAGAAACCCAATCAAACTTGCAATGCCAATGAGTGAAGAACGTGCATTATTACGTCAAAGCATCGTGCCGCAGCTGTTAGAGGTGCTTAAATACAATGCAGCAAGACAAAATGAAAACATAGCTGTTTATGAAACAGGGGTTGTCTTCTTAGCGAATGGAGAACAGGAGCTTCCCGAGGAAAAAGAACATTTAGCTGGTGCAGTTACAGGCATTTGGAGTATGCATCCATGGCAAGGAGAGAAGAAAACTGTTGATTTCTTTGTTGTAAAAGGGGTATTAGAAGGGTTATTCCAAAAGTTAGGTGTTCATGAGCAAATTACATTTGCTAGAGCGGAATTGGATGGAATGCATCCAGGAAGAACAGCTGAAATCGTCCTTAATGGGGAGATCATTGGATTTGTCGGCCAAGTGCATCCGCAAATGCAAAATGATTTAGATTTAAAAGAAACGTATTGTTTCGAACTAGACCTAAGTAAGTTATTTGCTGTAGAAGTAGAAGCATTACATTATACGTCCATCCCTCGTTTCCCGTATGTAACAAGAGATATAGCACTTGTTGTAGAGAAGGACGTGTTAGCTGGTAGTCTTCAAGAAATTATTATTGAAGCTGGTGGAAAGTTACTAAAAGATGTTCAAGTGTTTGATTTATATGAGGGTGAAAAAATGGAAGCAGGCAAAAAATCGATTGCATTCTCCTTAACATATTTTGATCCAGAACAAACATTAACAGATGAAATGATTAGCAAGACTCATGATAAAGTACTTGCTGCAGTAGAAGAAAAAGCTGGTGCTTCGCTAAGAGGCTGAGGCGGATAAAAAACATCCCAGAGTTCAATTCTGGGATGTTTTTTAATTGAAGCTGGGACATAAGTATTTTCAACTAAATAACCCCGAACAATAATACGTACACATTAAAAAATATTCGATAATTGTTTAGGGATTTATATTTATTTTATTAAAGAAAATTTGGGTTATCACCCGCAAGACTAATAAACTTCGCTTTACAAGGGGCGAGCGCCCAACCTTCTCGGCGTATCGTGTGTCTGTAGTGTATGGGAACGAAATTGCTTCGACACTCAATTAGAGATCGTTCGTTTTTATCCATTTGTCCTAGCTTCTTTTGCGTTATTAAAATTTGTTACTTTATTTGCATTTTCGTAGCGGATGTAAGAGATAACAGTATATTATTGCGAAAACGGTTTCGAATAGTAATTCTTGTGAAGTCACTATTTATGGCGGGAATATTGAATAAATAAATTAAAACCACATATTTTTTAAAAAAAATTCTGTAAATTGGTTATTTTTATGTTGATTTTTGGAAGTAATGATATTATTATATGTTTTGTAAGCGATTTCTTTGATTGTTTACGAAACCGATTTCGTTGAAATTGAAATCTATCATTTTTGGGGGTGTTCATTTCTTTATAGAAATCTCATATTTGTGAAAAACTATTAAAATATTAAATAATTTGGGGGGTTATGATTTTGAAAAGAATGAAAAAGTTTGCTGCCTTAGGTTTATCGTCATTGCTTGCACTGTCTTTAGCTGCTTGTAGTGGGAATGATACATCAAGTAAAACGAGTGGTAAAGATGAAAAAATCACGTTGGATTTTTGGACATTTGGCTCGACTGGTTATGAGGATTTAGCAAAAGAATACGAGAAAGAAAACCCAAATATTAAAATTAAAGTAAAAGCATCTGAAACAGCTGATCATCATGATGCGCTTTTTACCGCATTATCTGCTGGTAGCGGTGCACCTGATATTACAATGTTAGAGATTGACCAATTTGACCGTTTTAAAGTGGCTCAAGATCGTTTCGAAAATTTATATGATCTTGGTGCGAAAGATGTGAAAGACCAGTACTTGGATTGGAAATGGAAGAGTGGGGAAAACCAGGACGGAGATTTCTTATTTGGTCTTCCTACAGATATTGGACCTAAAGGGTTGTACTACCGAACAGACGTATTTGAAAAAGCGGGACTTCCAACTGATCCACAGGAAGTAGCCAATCTGATTAATTCACCTGAAGCATTTGAAAAAGCTGGATTACAAGTTAAAGAGAAAACAAAATTGCCATTTGTTGATAGTATTGAAATGGCATATAGAGCTTATCTAGATTCTGCCGAAACAGCTTACTTGACTACTGATAATAAATTAAATTTAGGAGCAGACAGTGACGTGAAAAAAGCATATGACTATGCTATTCGCTTAAATGAACTTGGAATCATAGGTAAATATGATATGTGGACTCCAGAGTGGGCAAATGCCGTTAACAAAGGTGAATTTGCGGCAGAGTTAGGAGCAGGATGGTTAAAAGGATGGATGGAAGGAAATGCTCCTGATGCTGTAGGAAAATGGAGAGTTGCTACATTACCAACTGAGTTTGCTGCAAACTGGGGTGGTTCATACATTGCTGTACCATCTGAAACAAAACATTCCCAAGAAGCTTATGATTTTATTGAATGGCTTGTATCACCAGAAAATCAATTAAAATCATTCCAAAGCCATGGATTATTCCCATCTGCCCAATCTGTATATGATATGGAAGAATTTAAGACGAATGCAGATGAATTCTTTGGTGGTCAAGCAACAGCTCCAGTATTTGCAGAAGCTGCAAAGGACATTAGTGGCATAGGATATAAAGGTGAAAAATATGCTTCCATCCACAGCGAAGTATTGAATGCGCTTAAGAATGTCCAAAATAAAGGAGCAGATCCAGAAAAAGAATGGAAAGCTGCAGTGAAGCGCGCAGAAGATTTATTAAGCCGTTAATCTAATATTTGTTCTATAAAAAACAGGGTCACTAAAATCTACTTACTTTTAAATAATACGAAAAAATCGGTCGGCTTACACATACGAGCCTCTAGCGAGAAAAAGGTTTGTGGTAGGCCGGCGATTCTTCACATATTGGTTTTTTTGTGAGGAAAAAGAATAGTGATTGATAGATAGGGAAGTTTGGACGTTTATATGTACCATGCTCCCTTGAATATGAAAAGAGGTGGGGAAATGAATCCTATCAGTAATAAGGAAACTGTGAACACTATCAGTAAGAAGCAGCCTATTCATAAAAAGCAGAAAAAATTTAGGTCTGAGCAAAAAAAGGATATGCTGTCAGGATATTTATATATAGCGCCTTTCTTCATAATTTTTGCAGTTATCGGCCTATATCCTATGCTTTTTAGTATTTACCTAGCCTTTCAAAAATGGAATGGCTTAAGCCCGATGACATTTAACGGACTGGCTAATTTTGAGACTGTACTAACAGATCCTCTATTTTGGAAATCAGTTTATAATACGATAATTATAGGAATTATGGGAACAGCTCCACAGTTAGTCGTCGGCCTTATTTTAGCTTATTTGTTGAATATGGCTTTTCTTAAGTTTAAAAGTTTCTTTCGTGTAACAATTTTTATGCCCTATTTAACTTCCATGGTTGCTGTAGCCCTTATCTTTAGTGTGTTATTCAGTAATCATGAATCTTCTTTAGCCAATTATGTATTAACTCATTTCTTTGGACTTGACCCAATCCATTGGGCAGCCTCTGAATGGGGAACGAAAATTGCGATATCCATTATGGTGTTCTGGCGGTGGGTAGGATATAACACGATTATCTATCTAGCTGGAATTCAAGGTATACCAAATGATTTATACGAGGCAGCTACCATTGATGGTGCCAATAAATTTCATCAGCTTTTTTACATTACCATCCCAATGATGAAACCATTTATTATCCTAACGGTATTCACTTCAACAGTTGGTGCCATGCAGTTATTCTCTGAACCGACTGTATTTTTAGGAACTGATGCTTTCACAAGGGACGAAGCTATGACAATTGTTATGTACTTGTATAGAGATGCATTTAAATTGCAGTCATTTGGAACAGCATCCGCAACTGCAATCATTCTATTGGTTATCATTTCATTATTTGCTGTCATAAACTTAAGTTTAACGCAAGGATTTGGAAGAAAAAAGAGAGGTGTGGATAAATGAGTAAACATGACAAAAGAAAACGGAAAAAGTTTTCCATAGGCAGATTATCCATTTACTTATTTTTATTTATTGCTGCTATCGTTTCGTTGTTTCCATTTTACTGGATGTTTGTCATGGCAACAAGACCGAGTGCTGCCTACAATTCAATCCCGCCAACTTTAACACCAGGAAATATGCTGGTTGAAAACTTTAAAAAGGTATTAAGTCAAATTGATTTTTTTGGTGGGATGTGGAATTCATTTATACTGTGTTTGGTTGTAACAATCATAGTACTACTCATTAGTTCATTAGCAGGCTTTGCTTTTGCTAAATTTAGATTCCCGGGAAGAAACATATTTTTTATTGCGATTTTGGTAACCATGATTATTCCACCGCAATTAGGGTTAATCCCACAATACTTCTTAATTTCTAAAATAGGACTTCTAGATACCTTACAAGGAGTTATGATTGTATCCTTTTTAAATCCTTTAGGGATATTTCTAATGCGCCAATATATATCCGAGGGTGTTCCTGATGAATTAATAGAAGCAGCGAAATTAGATGGGTGTTCGAATTTCCGTATCTATTGGGGAATTGTATTACCGATTATCTTACCAGCGTTTGCTACTCTTGGGATTATTGTATTTACTGCTGTTTGGGGAGAGTTCTTATGGCAGTTTACGGTTTTAAGAGATCCGGAAATGTATACTATTCAAGTTGCATTGGCACAGTTGGGCAATACTCATAATATTGATTTCGGTATGATTTTATCTGGTGTGTTCTGGGCAACTGTTCCATTATTAGTCATTTTCTTATTATTTAACCGATTATTTATATCAAGTATTACGGAAGGGTCTGTGAAATAAAGACTATTTCCTGCCGTGCTATTGTTTCATTCTCCAACTTTTATTAATCTAATATTAGGAATGAATTTAGACGGAAATAGAAGGGATAAAACGATGAGTTTAACAATAAAGGACATTGCACAATTGGCAGGGGTATCACCATCAACCGTTTCGAAAGTATTAAATAATTATGGCGAAATAAGTGAGATGACTAGAAAAAAGGTCATGACAGTTATTAATGAAATGGGCTACGCACCAAATTTTTCGGCTCGGTCACTGGCAACGAAAAAATCAAGTCTCATTGGACTTATCTATGCAGGTAAAATCAATGTAGACATGACTCATCCATATTTTAATGAAGTTATTTCGACTTTTAAGAAAAATATTGGATTGCTTGGATACGATATCTTAATGTTTTCTAATGAACAATTTCAAGGAAGTTATTTAGCAAGATGCAAGCACTTTAATTTGGATGGTTGTTTGATAATTGCAGGTGAAGAAGTGGAGGATGCTACATTTGAACTTGCTGAGAGCGGTTTTCCTTGTATTGGAATTGATATTGAATTAGTTGGTCCAAAAGCGAGCTACGTCATGACGGACAATGTAAATTTATCAAGGAAGGTAGTAGAACATTTTTATTTGAATTCTCTTAGAAAAATTGGTTATATCGGCGGGATGAGTGAATCCGTCATTTCTAATCTAAGGTTAAAGGGGTTCAAGGATGCGATGAATCAGTTTGGCCTTGAAATCAGGGAAGATTGGATTCAATATGGAGATTACCATGAAGAAAGTGGTTATATCGCAATGAAGAGAATACTTGAGTTGAAAGATTATCCAGAAGCTATTTTTGCTGCATCCGACTTAATGGCTTTAGGTGCACTAAGTGCTATTAAGGAAGCTGGACTTCATACACCTAGAAATATCCGAATTGTAGGATGTGATGATATTGCTGCTTCCCGCTATAGCGATCCTAAATTGACCACGGTCAAACAGGATAAGGAGAAAATCGGTAAATTATCTGCTTTTATGCTAAATGACTTGATAGAAGGAAAATCAAAATTAAAGCCAGTGTATACCGACTCTGAAATTATTGTAAGGGAAACGTGTGGGACGAACAAAGCCTTTAGGTGAGTTCAGGACTGATTTAGGAGCTTTCTTACATGAATAATAAGACTTGGATGGATGTTAGGAGGTTTTTTGGTGAACTATTATGCAGTATTTGATGTGGGAGGCTCCGCAATAAAATTTTCGCTTATGGATGAATTGGGAAACTTTATAGAAAAGTCTTCTGTTCCAACTCCCAAAGACGGAATTGATTCTTTCGTGGATACAATCGAAACTGTGGTGAAGAATTTTCAAGAAAAGAATGAGATAATCGGCATCGCCTTAAGTATGCCAGGAGCAGTAGATGTAGAAACAGGATTTATTAAAGGAACCTCAGCTCTTCCTTATATTCATGGGCCAAATATAAGGAATGTCATCCAAGAACGGACAAAATTACTTGTTGAGCTTGAAAATGATGCTAATTGTGCAGGGTTAGCGGAGGGATGGATGGGTGCTGCAAAAGAAGTCGATGATTATATATGTATTGTAATTGGGACTGGTATTGGTGGTTCTATTTTTCTAGATAAGAAAATTCGTCATGGCAGCCATCTTTTTGGAGCAGAATTTGGTTACATGATTTTAGAGGATTATCTGAATCAGCCGCTAGGGGAATCATGGAGTTCTCTTGCAGCAACTGGAGGTTTAATTAAGCAAGTTGCGAAACGGAAAAATTTGGATCCGATTACTCTGGACGGGCAAATTGTATTTAAGATGGCAGACGAAGGTGACTGGGAAGTACAGGAAGAAATAGAGAAATTTATTAAGCGCTTAGCTGTAGGAATTTATAATTTACAATACATTATTGATCCGGCAAAAATTCTAATCGGAGGAGCAATCAGTAAACGCGAAGGGCTTATTGAACAGATTAACGAAAAGCTAAAAATTATGAAACCAACTGAAGAGTGTTTAAACATCCAAGTTCAGCCATGCCGATTTGGAAATGACTCGAACTTAATTGGAGCTCTATACCATTTCTTACAAAGAACATCTAGTCCGTTAAGTGGTGTAACTGAAGGGGAAATGAATACATCTTCTTTAAAAACTATTTCTAGTTAAGCACGAATAGAAATTGGATTATGGATTCTGTTGTAAGGTTTAAACATAGGGGATAATTGCTTTTTAGTATTTTTTCTCATTCTCATTCACTTCTAGAGCTGGAAGGAATGTCATTTACGTGTTATAAGTTCCAGTATAAATTATTTGATTGCACATAAAATCATCCTTTCTTTTAATGTTGTGTGGTAACTTCATTTTACTAAAAAAGGATGATTTTTTTGTGCGTTTATTCAGAAATATATATGAAAGGGAGTCCAAAAAATTAGCTTTCACTCACATTTTGGACAGCCCCCCTTCTTACTATTTGAAGCTAGTTTTGTTCCAGCCTCTTATTTTATCAAGTGAATTATAATTCCTGCCCTTTATTAAAAGTCTTAAGATAGAATCTATTCGAATGACTTCCCTAGCAAGAATAATTCATGATATGATAGAAACTAGGATTCTTTAGAATGGAGGCATGGGCGTGTCAAATACCCCTAAAAATCGTACAAATGTTGATATATATGGAACACAATATACAATAATAGGGAAAGAACCTTCTAACCATGTTAGACTGGTTGCCTCCATAGTTGATGAAAAAATGCGTGAAATTCATGTTTTGAATCCCTCACTTGATACCAATAAACTTGCAGTACTTACCGCAGTAAATATAGTAAACGACTATGTAAAGCTAGAAGATCGAGTGAAAGAATTAGAGGAAGAATTAAAAAGAAGAGAAAAGGACTGACAATGTTCATGTTAGATATTATTTTGGTTATATTGCTGCTTTTTGGTCTTCTTAGAGGACTAAAAAGAGGATTTATTATGCAAATTATACACTTAACAGGATTTATTGTTGCGTTTATTGTTGCTAATAAATATTACATCCCGCTATCGCAAAAATTAACACTATGGATTCCATATCCAAATATAGGAGAAAGTAGTTTGCTGCAATCTTTTATTCAAACGGCAAATATAGAAGACGTCTTTTACAGAGGGTTCTCCTTTGTTGTGATATTTTTTGTGGTGAAAATCGTTTGGCAAATTATTGGAAGTATGATAGATTTTGTTGCTAGTATTCCAATCTTAAAACAGTTAAATACATGGGCTGGAGCGGTCCTAGGATTTGTCGAAACGTATTTGCTATTATTCCTTCTATTATTTATTTCTATTTTAATCCCGGTTGATTTTATTCAAGCTCAATTAAATGAATCCTCGGTTGCCGCATGGATGATAGAAAACACTCCATATTTTTCAGAGAAAATAAAAGATTTATGGTTTGATTATATGGCTTCATAGAAAGAGGAAACTCTTCTAGCTTTATATGTAGCTAGAGAGTTTTTTTGTTTAGTTTAAACAGGTACTACATAATTATTGAATTTATAGAGTTCATGGTATGATAGGTAGATGAGAAGAAGAGTTATTTTACATATGTGGGTGATAAAGGATGATTACAAATAAAGATATTATTCGATTATTAGAGCAAATTGCGATATATATGGAGCTGAAAGGAGAAAATCCATTTAAAATCTCTGCCTTTCGAAAAGCGGCCAATACGATTGAAACAAGTGAATTGAACTTAACCGACATAACCGATCTAACGGAACTGCCGGGAATAGGAAAGGGAACAGCTGCTGTTATAGAAGAATATCTAAAAGAAGGCAAGTCGTCTGTTTTACAAGAGTTAAAAGACGAAGTTCCAAAAGGATTAATACCATTGCTGCAGCTGCCAGGTCTCGGTGGGAAAAAAATCGCAAAATTATATAAAGAGTTGTCTGTCGAAAATGCAGAGGATTTAAAAAATGCATGCTTAAAAGGAGAAGTGCAAGCATTAAAAGGTTTTGGCAAAAAGACAGAAGAAAAAATTATGGAAGCCCTTCAAAATGCCGGATCTCGCCCAGAGCGACTGCCAATTGCATTTATGATTCCGATAGCAGTCTCCATTGAGGAACAACTAGCTAAGATGGAAGGGGTTGTGCAATACTCTAGAGCCGGAAGTTTAAGAAGAGTTAGGGAGACGATTAAAGATTTAGATTTTATTGTCGCCACAAATGCTCCTGATCAGGTGAAAGAGCAATTGCTTCAGCTTCCGTCTATAAAAGAAGTAATAGGAGCAGGATTGACAAAAGTTAGTGTAATACTAGGGCTGGATTATGACGTTTCTATCGACTTTCGGTTAGTGAAACCAGAGGAATTTGCAACAACCTTACATCATTTCACAGGTTCAAAAGAACATAATGTGCGAATGAGACAGCTAGCTAAGGAACGCGGAGAAAAAATAAGCGAGTATGGCGTTGAAAATAATGAAACAGGCGAAATAAAAACCTTTAAGACAGAAGAAGCGTTTTATCATTATTTCGAACTGCCCTTTATTCCTCCTGAAATAAGAGAAGATGGAAAAGAGGTAGAAAATTATTCAGATGATAGTGAGCTTATTTCCTTGGAAGATATTAAAGGAGATTTGCATATGCATACCACTGCAAGCGATGGTGCACATACATTAGAAGAAATGATAGAAGCAAATCGAAAATTAGGCTATCAATACATGGCTATTACAGACCATTCTCAATATTTAAAGGTTGCCAATGGATTAACACCAGATAGAGTGAGAAAGCAAATAAAAGAAATTAAAAGGTTAAATGCTAAATATGAAGATATAACTATTTTAGCTGGTGCTGAGATGGATATATTACCAGATGGCACACTAGATTATGATGATGAATTATTGAAAGAATTAGATATTGTGATTGCCTCTATCCATTCTGCTTTTTCACAATCGAAAGATAAGATAATGAATAGATTAAAAGCTGCCATGGAAAACAAATATGTTGATATCATTGCACACCCAACTGGTAGGAAAATTGGCAAAAGAGATGGTTATGATGTTGACATGGAAATGCTCATTCAATTAGCGAAAGAAACGAATACTGTCTTGGAATTGAATAGTAATCCTAACCGCTTAGATTTAAATGCAGCACATGTCAAAATGGCACAGGATGCTGGCGTAAAGATTGTCATAAATACAGATGCTCATTATAAGCATGAGCTTAATAATATGGCCATCGGAGTATCCACCGCGAAAAAGGGCTGGATAAAAAAATCTACTGTATTGAATGCTATGTCCAAAGAGGAATTATTAGCCTTCTTATATAAAGGTAATTAAGTATGCTTGGATGAGAATGGGGGAATCTGCAAGGTATAGCTGTTTTCGCCTCCGTCCAAGTCATGACGTGAAAAGCATTCTCTCTGTTGAAAAGGGATAGCTTAATGGAAAAGAACGCTCTAAAAGTCAGAAGAACCAATAAAAAATATGATTAAACCCGAAATGGGGATAGCAAAGGAGATTACTCCATGCAGGAAAGAGTATTTAAAACGTTAGAATTTGATAAAATTAAAGATCAATTAATCGAGCATGCATCTTCTTCATTGGGAAGAAATAAAGTGGAGGAATTAGTTCCATCTACTGATTATAATGAAGTTGTAAGCTGGCAAGAAGAAACAGATGAAGCTGCTAAGGTATATCGCATGCGTGGATCCATCCCTCTTGATGGAATCTATGATATCCGCGCCCATGTGAAAAGATCCTCTATTGGCGGTATGCTTAGTCCAGCTGAATTAAATCAGATTGCCAGTACCGTTCATGCTAGTAGACAAATGAAACGATTTATTGAAGAATTTCATGAAGAAGAGCCTATTCCGATACTGTTTACTTTAACAGACAGTATCATGGTGCTTGTCGAAGTAGAAGAAGAAATCAAGATGGCTATTGATGAACAAGGTGCAGTGATGGATAGTGCAAGTGATGCCCTTAGAACATTAAGAAATCAGCTGCGTAGAAATGAATCAAAAGTACGAGAGAAACTAGAAAGTATGATTCGTTCTTCAAGTGCCCAAAAAATGCTGTCTGACAGTATTATTACAATCAGAAATGATCGGTATGTTATCCCGGTTAAGCAAGAATATCGAGGCAATTATGGGGGGATTGTTCATGATCAAAGTGCCTCTGGGCAAACCCTCTTTATTGAACCACAGTCTGTAGTGACACTAAATAATGAACTTCAAGCTATTCGGGTCAAAGAACAACAAGAAATTGATCGTATCTTAACGCAATTAACGGCACTCGTAGCACAATATGAAGAAGAGCTATTGCATATTGTCACTGTATTAGCAGAAATTGATTTTATGTTTACAAAAGCAAAATATGCTCATCGGTTAAAAGCATCCAAACCAAAAATTAATAATGAAGGAAAGATTGTTCTGCTTAAAGCGAAGCATCCACTTATACCGCCAGAGGTTGTGGTGGCGAATGATATTATTCTTGGGGATTCCTATACATCTATCGTTATTACCGGACCAAATACGGGCGGTAAAACAGTAACTTTAAAAACAGTAGGTCTATGTACTTTAATGGCACAAGCAGGCCTGCAGATTCCAGTATTAGACGGTTCGGAAATGGGCGTTTTTAAATCTGTATACGCAGATATAGGGGATGAACAATCCATTGAACAGTCTTTAAGTACGTTCTCTTCCCATATGGTTAATATTGTTAGTATTCTTGAAAAAGTAGATCATGAAAGTCTTGTTTTATTTGATGAGTTAGGAGCTGGAACAGATCCTCAAGAAGGAGCAGCTCTAGCTATTTCGATTCTCGATGAAGTAAACAAACGCGGAGCAAGAGTTATTGCGACTACTCATTATCCAGAGTTAAAGGCTTATGGATATAATCGCGAAGGCGTTGTAAATGCAAGTGTGGAATTTGATATTGAAACATTAAGCCCGACATATCGATTACTTATTGGAGTACCGGGAAGAAGTAATGCCTTTGAAATTAGTAAGCGGTTGGGCTTAAAGGAAGATGTGATTAATACAGCTCGGTCACATGTAAGCGAGGATAGCAATAAAATCGAGAATATGATTGCCTCCCTGGAGAATAGTCGTAAGCAAGCGGAAAGAGAGCATGAAGAAGCGAAAGATTTATTAAAACAAGCGGAAATGCTACATCGTGATTTACAGAAACAAGTAATGGAATATTACGAGAAGAAAGAAACACTGCAAGAAAAAGCAAAAAGAGAAGCGAAAGAAATTATCGAAAATGCTAAAAAAGAGGCCGAAGCTGTTATTGGCGATTTACGAAAAATGCAGCTCGAAAAACGAGCAGAAGTAAAAGAACATGAACTAATTGATGCAAGAAAACGTTTAGAGGATGCAACACCACAAATAGAAAGACAAAAACAACCAGCTGCGTCGAAGACGAACCATGTTTATCAGCCTGGCGATGAAGTAAAGGTTCTAACCTTTAATCAAAAAGGACAATTACTAGAAAAAGTTTCCGATAAAGAATGGCAAGTCCAAATTGGTATTATGAAAATGAAGGTCAAAGAAAAAGATCTTGAATTCATCAAAGCACCAAAGGTGGTAGAAACAAAACCACTAACCACGATAAAAGGAAAGGATTATCACGTTAGCTTGGAGTTAGATTTACGTGGCGAGAGATTCGAAAATGCTCTTGCTCGAGTAGAAAAGTATATAGATGATAGTCTGCTTGCTGGCTATCCACGAGTCTCCATTATTCATGGAAAAGGAACAGGAGCCCTTCGTTCAGGTGTTCAAGAGTATTTGAAAAATCATCGGGCTGTAAAAAGGATTCGTTTTGGAGAAGCAGGAGAAGGCGGCAGTGGTGTAACGGTTGTCGAATTTAAATAAACTTTCTTTTGGGAGAATAAAGGTAGAGGAGAAACCTTATGGCACAATTTTGGGAAAATGAATATGTAAAAACGGCCGGCGATTATAGTGTTGTTATTTTAAGCCTTGTTGTATTTTTAGCTATATTTGAACTTGTAACAAAATATAATAATTGGGATGAAATAAAAAATGGGAATCTAGCAGTTGCGATGGCGACAGGCGGGAAAATCTTTGGAATAGCGAATGTTTTCAGCCATTCGATTATGCAAAATGATTCTTTACTGAAAATGATTATCTGGGGTGTATATGGTTTTGTCCTATTGTTAATTGGTTATTTCATCTTTGAATTTTTAACCCCTAAATTTAATATTGACGATGAAATAAAAAATGATAATCGAGCAGTCGGCTTTATTTCTATGATTATTTCTGTTGGTTTATCTTTTGTAATTGGGGCAGGTATCTCTTAATAAATATAGTATTTTAAAGGGAGCTAGGACATAAAAATTCCAGCTAAAAAGCCAAACAAATCACATTCGCATGATTGTTTGGCTTTTTTAGTTACATTTAAAAAGGCTGTTTTTTATGCGGAATTGTGTCAATTAAGGGGAAAGTAGGCTTATACATAATCCAATGAATATGTTCCTCCATATAATAAGCTAGTACAACAATAGAATTAAATGGAGGAATTGTGTTGGAAACAGAGAAAAGATGGTTAAAACTTTATCCTGATCAAATTGCCAAAAATGTTTATTATCGTGCAGATACTCTCCCACAATTATTAAAATACGCGGCAAATGAGTATCCAAAACATAAAGCTATTCATTTTATGGGAAAAGAAATGACGTTTAAAACACTTTATAAGAAAACATTGCAATTTGCAGCATATTTGCAGCACTTAGGTGTAAAAAAAGGGGACAGGGTTGCAGTAATGCTACCGAATATTCCACAAACAGTTATTAGTTTCTATGCAATCTTGCAGGCGGGAGCTATTGCTGTACCAGTAAATCCGCTTTATCAAGAGCGAGAAATAGAATTTATTATGAAAGATTCAGGGGCGAAAGTAATTATAACATTAGATATGCTCTACAACAGAGTGGAAAGAGTAATGAAGCAAACAGATCTTGAACATATTATTGTTACATCTATTAAAGATTATCTCCCATTTCCCAAAAATATTGTCTATCCATTCATTCAAGCGAAAGAGCAAGGAAAACCTCCAACAATTACATCATCAAACTCTACTCATCTATATACCCAAACATTAAAGTCCAAAGAATCAGTCCTAAAGGAAGTACCGATAAATTTTGAAGAAGATATAGCGATTCTACAATACACTGGCGGAACGACAGGTTTTCCAAAGGGAGTTATTCTCACCCATCAAAATTTAGTAGCCAATACTTCTATGTGCAGACAATGGCTATATAAGATGGAAAAGGGAAAAGAAAAAATGCTTGCCGTCATGCCATTATTTCATGTGTATGGACTTATGACAGTTCTTGTATTATCAGTAATGGAAGTATATAAAATGATTCTTGTTCCGAAATTTGATGCGAGTGGTTTGTTAAAAACAATCCATAAACAAAAGCCAACTGTCTTTCCAGGAGCACCTACTATCTACATTGGTTTAATGAATCATCCAGACATAAGCCAATACGATCTTTCCTCGATTAAAGGAGCGATTAGTGGTTCTGCTCCATTACCAGTTGAGGTTATTGAGAAATTTGAGGAAAAGACAGGCGGGAAAATAGTAGAGGGCTATGGATTAACGGAAACATCTCCTGTTACCCACGTGAATTTTCTTTGGGACAATGAAATTGTAAAAGGAAGTATTGGTGTTCCTTGGCCAGGGACTGATGCAGCTATTTTTTCATTAGAGTCAGGTGAAATATTGCCAGTGGGAGAAGTTGGGGAGCTTGCAATTAAGGGGCCGCAAGTGATGAAAGGATATTGGAACAATGATGAAGAAACCAATAAGGTTTTAAAAGATGGCTGGTTACTAACTGGTGATATCGCATATATGGATGAGAAAGGGTATTTTTATATCGTCGATCGGAAAAAGGACATTATCATTGCAGGCGGCTTTAATATCTATCCTCGTGAAATTGAAGAAGTTTTGTATGAGCACCCAGCTGTCATGGAAGCATCAGTTGTGGGAGTGAAGGATCCTTATAGGGGAGAGACAGTGAAAGCATTTATTGTATTGCGCGAAGGAATGACGGTTACAGAAGAAGAACTGAATCAGTTTATGCGTAGGAAATTGGCATCTTTTAAAGTACCTCGTATTTATGAATTTAGAGAAGAACTTCCGAAAACAGCAGTAGGAAAAGTATTAAGAAGACAATTGAAGAAAGAAAGTGAAGAAGAAAATGAGTAATGAATCATTGCAGATTGTGGTTTTATTATCGAGAACCGTTTCTCCTGAGGCTACCCTCGTACTTGAAGAAGAACAAGTACTGGTAGAGGAAAAAGAGTTTATCATCAATCCACCAGATGCGATAAGTTTAGAAGAAGCCCTACAATTAAAAGAAAAATATGGTGGGCATATAACGGTGCTGATGGTAAGTAAAAAAGAAGGAGAAAAGCAATTGAGAACAGCTTTAGCTATGGGAGCAGATCAAGCTGTTTTAATAGAATCTAATCCTGATGAAGATCATCCAGCTCATATAGCTAAAAAGATACAAGAATATTTGCAAAATATAGACTACGATGTTCTATTAGCAGGAGATTTTTCTACAGATGGAGCAACAAGTCAAGTAGGTCCTAGGGTTGCTGCTTTATTAGATATTCCCTACTTTGTGAAAGCAATTCGAATCGAACAAGAGGAAAAACATGCAAAAATTAAAAGAAATGCAGATGGAGACATCGAAACATATCAAGTTCCGTTTCCTTTTTTAGCTACCATTCCACAAAGTTTACACGTTCCAAGATTGCCATCACTTGCTGGGATCATGAAAGCAAAAAAGAAGCCTTTTCGATTTATCCAGGTAAAGGAAAACCACGCAAAAACGCTCAGCCACTATTCATATCCACAATTAAATCGTAAAAAAATGATGTTGCAAGGGGAAATAAAAGATCAAGTTGCTTCCTTATCCAAATTATTAAAGTCATTGTAATGGAGGAGTTAATATGAAGGGAAAAATCGTTGTGGTGGGAGAACATCAAGAAGGAAAAATTGCCTCCATTACCCTTGAGTGTATTTCAGCAGCAAAGGAATTAAAAACGGAGGCAGAAACAATTCTCTTGCTAATGGGAGAGGATATGAGAACGAACGCATCTGAATGGAATGAAACGGATGTCGATCAAATCATTATCGTGGAACACCCTTTGTTAGCTAGATTTTCGAATGAATCATATATAAAAGCCCTCTTATCTGTTTGGGAACAACTTGAACCCTCTATTCTTTTATGTGGACACAATGATATCGGCAGATCCATCTTCCCGTATTTAAGTGAGAAATGGAATCTACCCTTACTTTCAAATATAGAGAGTTTTGTCCTTCATGATAACAAACTGTCTATAACTCGGTCTGCTTATTCTGGTAAATTAACGGAACGAACAGAAGTGGAAGGTTCTTCTTTTCTTATAACAATAAAGCCTAAAAAATGGAAGCCTCTCCCAAAGAAGGAGAAAACAAAACCAGCTGTCCATTCTTTGAAAGTAAATATCGATAAGCCAGTAGCTACTTTAATTGGACTCGAACAAAAAAGAGAAAAGGCAGCTGGCTTAGTGGATGCAAAAATTATCGTGGGCGCTGGAAGAGGTATTCAAAATGAAGAGGGATTTGCACTAGTGAAGAAATTAGCTGACACTCTTGGAGGAACAGTCGGTGTTTCCAGAGGTGCAGTAGAATTAGGAGTATGTGATGCTTCCATTCAGCTTGGACAGACAGGAAAAACCGTGGCTCCAGATATATACATCGCCTGCGGAATTTCAGGGGCTATTCAACATCTTGTTGGCGTTACGTCTGCCAAAACCATTATTGCTATTAATAAAGATCCAAATGCTCCAATTTTTGAAGTAGCTGATTATGGGATTGTGGGAGATATTTTTGAAATAATACCTTCTTTATTAAAAGAATGGGAATGATCTAATTATAGGTGAATGTATTAGCTGATAGTAGGGGAAAATGATATTTGAAACATATTATTAGTATCATCAAAGAAACCATGGTATACTTTCGATATTGTTAGTTTATCAAATAAGGAGGCAAATTATAAATGGCCATTACACATGCAACAGATCAAACATTCCAAGAAGAAACAGGTTCAGGTGTAGTATTAGTAGATTTCTGGGCACCATGGTGCGGACCTTGTAAAATGATCGCTCCAGTTCTTGAAGAACTTGACGGCGAAATGGGAGATAGCGTAAAAATCGTTAAAGTAGATGTAGACGAAAACCAAGGATCAGCATCTAAATTTGGCGTAATGAGCATCCCAACTTTACTTGTTCTTAAAGACGGTGAAGTAGTAGATAAAGTAGTTGGATTCCAACCAAAAGAAGCTCTTTCTGAACTATTAGCTAAACATGTTTAATGAACTCTTTCTTTTTTTGAAAGAGAAAGACCTGTAGACACTCCTAGTGTCTACAGGTTTTTTGATGGAGAAAATAAACTTGTGGTATAAAAGTGAAGCATAAGAATAATCCGATAAAAGCAGATCAAGTTATCAACATTACATCGCAATAAAATCCTAATTCCTTCATGTAAGCATAAACCGTTTTCCCTAAAATATTCCCATTCCATACTTTTTCCTTGATGAATCGATGAAATTCTCTATAATTAGAGAAGATAGTATATATGTTCGTTTATAAGGTTTGTGAGCTGGGAGGGAAAATTGTGAACGACATCATTAAAAATAAATTAATGATCTTACCTGATCAGCCTGGATGTTATTTGATGAAGGACCGACAAGGTACCATTATTTATGTAGGAAAAGCAAAGGTATTAAAAAATCGAGTTCGCTCCTACTTTACAGGCTCTCATGATGGTAAGACATTAAGACTAGTCAATGAAATTGAAGATTTTGAATACATCATAACCTCTTCCAATATTGAAGCATTAATATTAGAAATAAATTTAATTAAGAAGCATGATCCAAAATATAATATTATGCTGAAGGATGATAAAAGCTATCCATTTATTAAATTGACGGCTGAAAGGCATCCAAGGCTGATTACAACTCGAAATGTAAAGAAAGATAAGGGCAAGTACTTTGGCCCATATCCAAACGTCCAAGCAGCAAATGAAACGAAAAAACTTCTTGATCGTATTTACCCTTTACGTAAGTGCAATGTGCTGCCAGATAGAGTTTGTTTATATTATCATTTAGGACAATGTTTAGCTCCTTGTGTAAATGAGGTTACCGAACAAGAATATAAGAAGATGACAGATGATATCACCAAGTTCTTAAATGGTGGATATAAAGATATTAAAAAAGAACTATCTGAAAAAATGATGGCAGCATCAGAAGAATTAGACTTTGAGCGCGCCAAGGAATACCGCGACCAAATCGCTCATATCGAAGCAACAATGGAAAAGCAAAAAATGATGATGACGGATTTAGTAGACAGAGATATTTTTGGCTATTCCTATGATAAAGGCTGGATGTGTGTTCAAGTATTTTTTGTTCGTCAAGGAAAGTTAATTGAACGCGACGTAAGTACGTTTCCAATTTATCAAGAGCCTGAAGAGGAAATGCTAACATATCTAGGTCAGTTTTATGAGAAAGCCAATCATTTTAAACCAAAGGAAATTTATCTTCCAGACGAGATCCAAGGAGATATTGTCGAAGAATTATTAAAAGTAAAAGTGATAAAGCCACAGAGAGGGCAAAAAAAGGAACTTGTATTATTAGCTAATAAAAATGCGAAGAATGCTTTAACAGAGAAGTTTGCATTAATCGAACGTGATGAGGAGCGTACGATAAAAGCAGTGGAAAACCTAGGCAGACAAATGGGGATTTACACACCTCTGCGGATTGAAGCATTTGATAACAGTAATATTCAAGGGACGAATCCGGTTTCAGCGATGATTGTCTTTATCGATGGAAAACCAGCGAAACGAGAATACCGCAAGTATAAAATCAAATCGGTAAAAGGACCAGATGATTATGAATCCATGCGGGAAGTAGTTCGAAGAAGATATCAGCGCGTTTTAAAAGAAGGGCTGCCACTTCCAGATTTACTATTAATTGATGGTGGAAAAGGGCATCTTGAAGCAGTTAGAGAAGTTCTACTCGATGAATTAAGCTTAGATATTCCAGTTGCTGGCTTAGTAAAGGATGATAAGCACCGCACTTCTCAACTACTATTCGGAAATCCATTGGAGATTATCCCGCTTGAACGAAATAGTCAGGAATTCTATTTATTACAAAGAATCCAAGACGAAGTTCACCGCTTTGCAATTACGTTTCATCGTCAATTAAGAGGGAAGAATGCTTTTCAGTCTTTATTGGATGACATTCCTGGAATTGGAGAAAAGCGCAGAAAATTACTTTTAAAAACCTTTGGATCTGTGAAGAAAATGAAAGAAGCTACGATCGAAGAATTTGTGGAAGCAGGTATTCCCGCAAATGTGGCTGAACAATTACTTGCTAAATTAAAGGAATAAAAAATTTATTTGTCGGAATGAATCCACTGTGCTATAATGATGGCAACTTATAACTTAATAAGTGAAGGTAGAGGTGCGAACTTCAAGAGTAATAATTCGGAGAAGAATGAGCTTCAGGGAAGAATTATGAAAGGGATAGATCGCCGAAGTAAGGAAAGTTCTCATGACTTTCTTTGCTGGTTTTGCATTGAATAAATGTAAGACTGTCAAAACAAGGAACTGTTTTGGAGAGCTATCTCACTGTTTGTGCATAAATATATTATATTCAACTGCACGGCAATGAGATATTCTCATTGCTTTTTTTATTTGTCTTTTATTCATTAAGATAGCCAAAGAGAAATAAAAAGTACATAAAGAAAAGTAATGAGAAATAAAAAGAAACCTCTAAGATTACAAGAAGGTAGGGAATGAAGTGGGATTAGTTGTACAAAAGTTTGGTGGTACTTCCGTAGGCAGTGCAGAAAGAATTCTTCATGTAGCAGAAAGAGTAATCGAAGAAAGAAATCGTGGCAATGATGTAGTCGTCGTCGTATCCGCTATGGGGAAAACAACCGATTCGCTTGTAACGCTTGCAAGTGAAATAAATCCAAAGCCATCTAAAAGAGAAATGGATGTCTTACTATCCACAGGAGAGCAAATTACCATCAGCTTACTATCTATGGCTTTACAGGCACAAGGAGTAGACGCCATTTCCTATACTGGCTGGCAAGCAGGAATAGAAACAGAGGATGTTCATGGGAATGCGCGAATAGTAAAGATACAAACAGAAAAAGTACAAGAACAGCTACAACAAGGAAAAGTAGTAGTAGTTGCTGGATTTCAGGGAGTGACTGATACAGGGGATATAACAACACTTGGACGTGGTGGATCTGATACAACGGCGGTTGCGATTGCAGCAGCTTTAAAAGCAGATAAATGTGATATTTACACAGATGTAACAGGCGTTTTTACAACCGACCCTCGTTTTGTGAAAAGTGCACGAAAACTATTAGCGATTTCTTATGATGAAATGTTGGAATTAGCTAATTTAGGGGCAGGAGTCCTACATCCAAGAGCAGTAGAATATGCAAAAAACTATCAAGTACCATTAGTGGTTCGCTCAAGTATGGAACAAGAAGAAGGAACAATCATCGAGGAGGAAGTTTCCATGGAACAAAATTTAGTTGTACGCGGAGTGGCATTTGAGGACAATATTACGAGTGTGACGGTATTTGGCTTAAGAAATCCCTTAACAAGTCTCTCTACTATTTTCACCACCCTTGCGTCCCATCATATAAATGTCGATATTATTATTCAAAGCTTAACAAATGACCAGCTGACAAACTTATCTTTTTCGATAAAAGATAGTGACTTAGAAGAAACATTGAATGTGCTAGAAGAAAATAAAGCGGAATTAGGATACGATAAAGTAACTTCTGAACAAGGATTGGCAAAAGTATCGATAGTCGGTTCTGGAATGATTTCAAATCCTGGTGTTGCAGCAGATATGTTTAAAGTATTATCACAAGAAAAAATTATTATTAAAATGGTAAGCACATCCGAAATTAAAGTATCAACAGTAATTGAGAAAGAGAAGATGGTGAAAGCTGTAGAAATTCTTCACGATGCATTTGAATTAAGCAAATTGCCTGTGCATGCATAAGAAATGATTAGTAGAAGCAAAAAAGACTCCAAAGGAAGGAAGACTATTAAAATTCTTCTCTCCTTTAGAGTTCTTTTTACTCTTCTATAGGATCTTTACTATCCCAGCGAACCGTTATGGTTACTTTTTTTTCTTTTCTTTTTGGATCTTCAAAGGCTTCAGCAATAACCTTTTTTGTCTGTTCATATTGTTGAGCTAAATAACCTGCTTCTAATTGAAAGGTGCATTTCCCTTTTTCCTTTAATCTTTTTTCAATCAGCTCGCTGGATAATTGATAGATAATTTCGTTTTTTGTTTGCTTAACTACTTCTAAATTTCCCCATCCGACTTTTTGAAAAAAGGCGTACGCTTCTTCTACAGCATTTAAAGGAAATAATCGGGCAATACGTTTACCGGCCCAATATAACAGATCAGGCGTATCCCGGCCTAATAATTCGGGGATAAGTATCTCTCGAATTAATTCATATCCATATGCGGGAACAGTAAGGGGATCTGACTCCACCTGTGTTTTTTCTTCTAAGGATGTTAAATCACTCAATATGCTCTCCTCTTTCTATGATTCTATTATATTTACATAATTACAAGATAGTCTCTTCATAAAAGTAATCATTTTGGCATTTGCGATATTTCCATACATTGGTTATGCCAAAAGTACGGAATCCAAATAAAATAGAATAAAATATATTGTCTAAATAGTATACTGTAAAAACGGAAAAAAATCATAAGAAAAGGGAACGATTTTTGAATTAGGGTGACTAAAAAACGGGAAAAATCTATTTGAAAATAAGCGATTTTTTAAATTATGTTTTAAAATATCTTTTCCTTTTAAAGGAAAAAGTTTTGCTTTCATAACGATAAAATCAATATTTGTTCATGTCCTTTGCATTGATTCTATTATTTGATTTGTATGTTAAATTTATGCGAAGAAGAGAAAAGAGGAAATTTATCCTTTTTTTGGACATATAGATAGAAAAAAAGCGAAAGAAAATTTATTTAATGTATCCGTTTTCTTGACCGCATTTTTTTTTAAGAGTACAATTAAATTGTCACTAAATTGTAAGAATTTTTGGTTATGTTATCGCTTTATGGGCAATGGGAGTATGTCATCAATTAGGGGGGAATTTTATGGCAGCAAATCGAGAGTTTTTATTCAGAAGGCTTCACTCGTTATTAGGAGTGATCCCAGTAGGTGTATTTTTAATCCAACATTTAGTTGTCAATCACTTTGCAACTAGAGGTCCAGAAGCTTTTAACAAGGCAGCTGGCTTTATGGAGCATTTACCTTTTCGGTATTTTCTTGAAATTTTTGTAATATTTTTACCGATTTTGTATCATGCAATTTATGGAATTTATATTGCGTTTACAGCCAAAAATAATACAAAAAATTATAGTTTCTTTCGAAATTGGATGTTCTATATCCAAAGAGTGACAGGGATCATTACGTTAATTTTTATCGTTTGGCATGTTTGGGAAACAAGAGTAGCAGCTCAATTAGGCCAAGAAGTAAATTATGACATGATGAGTGAAAATTTAGCAAATCCTTGGATGCTTGCATTTTATTTAGTGGGTGTAATCTCCACGATTTTCCACTTCTCAAATGGTTTATGGTCATTCTGTGTAAGCTGGGGAATTACTGTTTCGCCAAAGTCTCAACGAATTAATACATATGTAACGCTAGGAATATTTGTTGCATTATCAATTGTAGGTGTACGAGCAATCTTCGCGTTTGTTTAATAAATACTAGATTAGTAGAGCAATAGATGAAGGAGTGAACGTTTGTTATGAAGAAAGGGAAAGTGATCATCGTTGGCGGTGGTTTAGCAGGATTAATGGCAGCAATCAAAGTAGCAGAGACAGGGACTCCTTTAGAATTATTTTCCCTTGTGCCTGTAAAAAGATCACATTCTGTTTGTGCTCAAGGCGGGATCAATGGAGCGGTGAATACAAAGGGAGAAGGAGATTCTCCATGGGAGCATTTTGATGATACGGTTTATGGCGGTGACTTCTTAGCAAACCAGCCACCGGTTAAAGCAATGGCGGAGGCAGCCCCGGGCATTATCCACTTGATGGACCGAATGGGAGTTATGTTTAATCGTACACCGGAAGGATTACTGGACTTCCGCCGTTTTGGAGGAACACAGTATCACAGAACCGCTTTTGCAGGTGCAACTACAGGACAACAGCTTCTATACGCATTGGATGAGCAAGTAAGAAGATACGAAGTCGACGGGCTTGTCGTGAAATATGAAGGCTGGGAGTTCCTTGGAATTATCACAGATGATGAAGGGGTATGCAGAGGAATTAAGGCACAGGATTTAAAAACAATGGAGATTAAGTCCTTCCCTGCAGACGCTGTTATTATGGCAACTGGCGGCCCTGGAATTATCTTTGGGAAATCCACAAATTCCATTATAAATACTGGTTCAGCAGCATCTGTTGTTTATCAGCAAGGAGCTTATTATGCAAATGGTGAATTTATTCAAATCCATCCAACTGCAATACCTGGTGATGATAAATTACGTTTAATGAGTGAATCAGCTCGTGGAGAAGGCGGTCGTATCTGGACGTATAAAGATGGAAAGCCATGGTATTTCTTAGAAGAAAAGTACCCAGCTTATGGAAACCTTGTACCAAGGGATATTGCCACACGCGAGATTTTCCATGTATGTGTCGATCAAAAGCTCGGCATCAATGGAGAAAACATGGTGTATTTAGATTTATCCCATAAAAATCCAAAAGAGCTTGATATTAAACTGGGCGGCATTATCGAGATTTACGAAAAATTCACTGGTGAAGATCCTCGTAAACTTCCGATGAAAATTTTCCCTGCTGTTCATTACTCCATGGGTGGATTGTGGGTAGATTACGATCAAATGACAAATATTCCAGGCTTATTTGCTGCTGGTGAATGTGATTATTCACAGCATGGAGCAAACCGCTTAGGTGCCAATAGCTTGCTTTCAGCAATTTATGGCGGCATGGTAGTTGGTCCGAATGCGGTTAAATATATAAGCGGATTAAGCAAAAGCGCAGAAGATTTATCATCATCCATATATGATTCCGCTATTAAAGCAGAAGAAGCTAAATGGCAGGGTATTTTGAAAATGGATGGAACAGAAAATGCCTATGTGCTTCATAAAGAATTAGGGGAATGGATGACAGATAACGTTACAGTAGTTCGTTACAACGATAAGCTGCTGGCAACAGATGACAAGATTCAAGAGCTGTTAGAGCGTTATAAAAATATTAATATCAATGATACAGCAAAATGGTCTAACCAAGGAGGCGTATTTACGCGTCAATTAGAAAATATGCTTCAGCTAGCACGTGTGATTACCCTCGGTGCATATAACCGAAATGAAAGCCGTGGAGCACATTATAAACCAGAATTTCCAGAAAGAAATGATGAAGATTTCTTAAAAACAACAATGGCTAAATTTGTGGGCGCAAATGAGGCACCAGATTTCCATTACCAAGAAGTAGATACCTCCTTAATTAAACCGAGAAAAAGAGATTATTCAAAGCAAAAAGAGGGAGTGAAATAAAATGGGGGAGCAAAAAACAGTAACATTACAAATTGAAAGACAAGATGACCCTAATTCACCATCTTATGTAGAAGAATTTACTTTGCCTTATCGTCCTAATATGAACATTATTTCTGCATTAATGGAGATTCGCAGAAATCCAGTTACAAGCGACGGAAAAAAAACCTCTCCAGTTGCTTGGGATATGAACTGTTTGGAAGAAGTTTGCGGAGCCTGTTCTATGGTCATCAATGGTAAACCACGCCAATCCTGTACAGCGCTTATTGATCAATTAGAACAGCCGATTCGTCTAGAGCCAATGAGAACATTCCCTGTGGTGCGCGATCTGCAAGTCGATCGAAGCCGCATGTTTGACAGCTTAAAGAAAGTTAAAGCATGGATACCAATTGATGGCACATATGATTTAGGACCTGGACCAAGAATGCCAGAGAAAAAACGCCAGTGGGCATATGAGCTATCGAAATGTATGACATGTGGAGTCTGCTTAGAAGCTTGCCCGAATGTAAATAGTAAATCTAATTTCATTGGACCAGCACCGCTTTCTCAAGTTCGTCTCTTTAATTCACATCCAACAGGAGAGATGAATAAAGAGGAAAGACTTCATGAGATAATGGGAGATGGCGGACTAGCTAACTGCGGTAACTCTCAAAACTGTGTGCAGTCCTGTCCAAAAGGCATTCCACTGACAACGTCGATTGCAGCCTTAAACCGAGAAACAACGTTCCAAGCATTTAAAGAGTTCTTTGGAAGTGATCATTAAACAAAAGACCACCAGTTAAGGTGGTCTTTCTTGTGTTAATATTTTTCCTTAAATTGGTGATAAGTGAACATGAATTCCTCTGCTATTGTTTGTTCCTCGCTAGCTAGTCTACTAACATTTGTCTCTAGATATTCAATGGCATCTTCCAGGGCTTGCAGATTCTCTGTTAAGATACGTTTATCTTCCTCATTTTTTATATCAGCAGTCTTTTGCCCGTAATCATACTGGTATAATGTATCATATACTTCATTATTACTGGCCGCTAAGGCCATTTTTCTTTGCAAGCATGGCAGACAAATTCCGCATGGTACTTTCGCTGATATATACCCATCTCCTCTCATCCGGAGACACTCTGCCGTGTTTTTTATTTGTAGCTTATATTCTTTAGGCATCTCATTGATCACACGATAGAAGGGGCGATGTAAGATAGGCGTTTGGATAGTCAAATCAAGCTCCAAACCGGAATAAAGAGCATTTAATAAATTAAATGTTTTTGGATGAGTAGCTTTAAGCAGTACATTCCCATCGATAGAAATGTCCTTATTAATTTTGCTATTTTGATAGACATATACATTGCCTTTCCCGTTAAAATATGTTTTTGCTGCTGCAATCGATACAAGCAAGCATATGCTTGCGGCTGATCGTTTTCTTCTGACCTTCTTGCAAATCGCCGAACCTAAATGAATGATCTCTCCAGAATCTGAAACATTACTGCGCAAAAAAGCAGCTAGTTTTTCTTGTTTACTCTGTTCATTGTTCATGTTTTTAAGTCGAATGTAGTCTGAAGCGATGGGCAGATCTGGGAATTTATTTTTCGCAACACCCACAAGTGATGCCATATCATCCAAAAACAATGTTACTTCCTGATTATTTGGAAGGAAAAATGATGGAGCCAACAGCGCTGCTTCATTTTGCTGGAAATTCAGATAAACTGGTGCATCCATTATCCAATCTATTAGCTCTTTTAAGACATCTTTATTTTTTTCCCAGAGACTTAAATTGAAAACAGGTACAATTAAGCGATTATTTTTTCGCGCCTTTTTCGTTTGTTGTTCAAAGTAAAATAGACTCCCCATAATCGTTACCATATCAATATATGGAGTTCTGTTCTCTTCATAATCAAAATACATATCCTGAAGAATTTTTTTATGTAAATTTGTCAATAATTCAATGTTAAAGTCCATCTATATCACCAAAACTTTCTTTGATAACAGAAATTTACTACGACACCAAGGTTCATTGTTTAAATTATAACACGGTTTTTTAGAAAGTTTGGAAAAAGTGATTATAATTGCACGTACTACATTTTGACTATTTCATCCTGAAAATTCGTGTGTTGAAAGTTCATAAGTACGTAAAATTATAGTCAAATGATGGAAATGGAGTACTAATGATGAAAAACCGAAAAAACCTTTCCTAATTTGCTTAAATCCAGTCACTCCAAGGTGTCATCTTACATAATATATTCAGACTATAACTATACCCATCCCAAAGTTCATAGCTGGCAAAGGCAAGGAGGGTTACACTACTTGAAGGAGAATGAATTTACTCACAAGCCATTATTAACCAAAAGAGAAAGAGAAGTATTTGAGCTGTTAGTCCAAGATAAAACGACTAAGGAAATCGCGAGTGATTTATTCATAAGCGAAAAAACAGTTCGAAATCATATTTCTAATGCTATGCAGAAGCTGGGCGTGAAGGGGCGTTCACAGGCTGTTGTAGAACTCCTTAGAATGGGAGAACTAGAACTATAATAAAGAAGATGATCATGTATAAGCAGGCAGGAAATTCCACTCCTTACCCCGCTTATATGGGTCATCTTCTTTTTAATGTGAATAAGTAGTGGAATCATGGCTTTATTCGGCAATTTTTACATGGACATTAACTTTTCACCTTATACATTTACGAGGGGAGAATTGTAGATTATAATTAAAGGTACTGATTTATAGAAAATTGTCGGATATTCATTATATTTGTATATTTATATATGGGAGTTGTAATCATGATGACTGAAGAGAAAGATGTAAAGGAATACTTAGAGAATATAGCTACAATCGAAAAGGATATGCGCTACATATCTGGTATTATCAAACAAAAGGGGAGAGAGATTTTAAGTAATTATACGATGACTCCTCCTCAATTTGTGGCCTTACAATGGCTATTTGAAGAAGGAGATATGACGATTGGGGAATTATCTAATAAAATGTTCCTTGCGTTTAGTACTACGACAGATTTAGTTGATCGAATGGAAAAAAATCAGTTAGTCCAAAGAGTGAAGGATCCCAATGATCGACGTGTGGTTCGTATTCATATGCTAGAAGAAGGAAAAAGATTAATTGACGAAGTTATCAAGAAGCGTCAGGGCTATCTTCAAGAGGTATTAAATGAGTACTCAACGAAAGATATTGAAGAATTAAAGAAAAATTTTATGCGGTTACATCAAGTAATGCGAGAAAAATGAGGCGGTTTTTTGGAAAGAGCAATAGGGGTTATAGATTCTGGGGTTGGTGGATTAACAGTTGCAAAGGAGATAATGCGCCAGCTTCCTTTTGAAAATATCGTTTACTTAGGGGATACGGCAAGATGTCCATATGGCCCAAGAACGGGAGAAGAAGTGAAGAAATTTACTTGGGAAATGACTAGGTTCCTGTTGAAGAAAAATATAAAGATGCTTGTGATTGCCTGTAATACAGCTACTGCGGTCGCACTAGAGGAGATACGCGAACAGCTATCTATTCCGGTGATTGGCGTAATCGTTCCAGGTGCACGGACAGCAATAAAGGT
Source organism: Niallia sp. FSL M8-0099 (assembly GCF_038006945.1). Classification (NCBI taxonomy): domain Bacteria; kingdom Bacillati; phylum Bacillota; class Bacilli; order Caryophanales; family Bacillaceae; genus Niallia; species Niallia sp. FSL M8-0099. The sequence continues at coordinate 4,196 of NZ_JBBOWF010000002.1, read as the reverse complement.
AACGAAAAATAATTATATAGGCATGATTGGAACAATAGGTACTGTTCGAAGTCGGGCATATGAAACAGCACTAAAGAAGATTAATAATCGAGTTAGAACAGTTAGTTTAGCATGCCCGAAATTTGTCCCTTTAGTGGAGAGCGGCGAATATGATGGACCAGTCGCAAGGAAAATTGTGAAAGAAACGCTGTGGCCATTAAAGAATAAAGAGATAGATACTCTAATTCTTGGCTGTACCCATTATCCTTTGTTAGCAAAAGTTATACAGGAAGAGATGGGAAAAAAGGTTAAGGTAATTAGTTCTGGAGCAGAAACTGCCCGCGAAGTTAGTACTATTCTCAACCATCATGATGAACTTGCTTCTGAAGAGAATCAAGTAGAACATTATTTTTATACAACTGGATCAAAAGAGATGTTTGCCCGCATCGCGTCCAATTGGCTGAATCAAGAAATACATGCTGTTGAAACAGTTAAATTAACATAATAAGGAAGACTGCCTTCTGTCTCCATTACATCATGTTTAGACGATTTTCTATCTAGACATTTTGCAATGAAAATAGGGAGACAGTCTTTTTTTGAAAAAAATATCCTAAAGACGGTCTAAAAAAAATATAGGCTCGTATATATATTAGTACAAACTGTCTTAGGAGTGATGAAGATGTCTAAGAATAACAAATTGACCATTGTTTCAGCGGTTATCATATCATCTGTGTTGATCTCTGGTTGTAGCTTGTTAGGAGATAAAGAAAAAGTCGATCCACCGCAAACTACTTCGTATGAAGAGGATGCAGTTAAAAAGGAGGCGGACAAGGAAACGACAGGTGAAGTTGCGAAAGAGGATTCAATGCCAGTTGAATTATACTTAATGGATAAAAACGGGTATGTTGTTCCTCAAACTTTAAACCTGCCAAAAACGAATTCGATTGCAAAAGAAAGCCTAGAATATTTAGTTAAGGGTGGGAAAGTTTCTGAATTGCTGCCAAATGATTTCCAAGCAGTAATTCCTCAAGATACAAAAATAAGTATTAATGTAGATAAAGATAAAGTGGCTACTGTAGATTTTTCTAAGGAATTCAAAGAATACGAGGCTAAAGATGAAGAGAAAATCCTGCAATCCATTACATGGACATTGACACAATTTGATTCCATCGATAGTGTGAAACTTTCGTTAAATGGTCATGAGCTGACAGAGATGCCTGTAAATAAAACGCCAATTCAAGGTGCATTAACAAGAGCTGATGGCATCAACATTAATACAGATGATGTCACAGACATTACAAACACAAGACCATTGACTGTTTATTATATTGGCGGAGAGTTGGACTCCTATTATTATGTGCCAGTAACGAAGCGTATTAGCAATGGCGAAGAAAATAATGTCGCTGCTGCAGTAGGAGAGCTAATAGAAGGACCTGGTATGGGCGGAGCAGCAGCACTAACAAGTTTATTACCTAATGACGTAAAGCTGTTGGATGATCCAATTGTAGAAGATGGCAAGGTTACGTTAAACTTTAACGAGAATATATATTCTAGTGGCTTAAATGGAGAAGAAAAGGTACTGGCTGATGAAGTATTAAATTCATTAGTATTATCCTTAACAGAGCAAGAAGGCATTGAAAGTGTTGCTGTTACTGTGAATGGAGAAGCAGATTTAGTGAACGCAGAAGGGGAAAGCTTAACTAAACCAGTGACTCGTCCAGAAAATGTAAATACTGGTAGCTTCTAATATTAATGGGTAAAGGGGATGAGAATGGTTATATTCTTATCCCCTTCTTCGTATGAGCGTTATTTTTTAGGAGACAAAAACTTTCCTTAGCAAATAATAAATATTACCTTATCACTTTACATTCATTTGGTAAAACACCTTTTTGAATCCACGTTTCGACCATATGATTAAAAAAATCAGGCATAGCGAAAGATACTCCATGGCCAATATTAGGGATAATCACGCCGATTCCATTCGAATTTGCCTCCACAATATCTTTTGCGGATTTTTTCATCATGGCTTTTTCCTTTTCACCAACCGTAACCAATATTTTTCCAGTGGCCTCTGCAAAATTTTTAGGGAGTTGAAAGGACATATTTTCTTCCAATACTCGAACAAGGGTATCAGAACTTATTTGACAACTTTCTTCATAATATTTTTCAAAATAGTCATCGCTGATATATAGTGTACTGGCTTGCAGTTTGGAAAAGGTTTTATTTTGAATTAATGGGTAGGTTAATGCAATAGTAGGTTTTATTATTTTCTTTGCCCATAAAATCGGTCTAACTGAAGCGCTATTGATTATGGCAAGATTCATTATATCTGGTTTCATACTGATCATTTCCACAATGACTTGAGAACCTAAAGAAAATCCAATTAAGATTACTTTCTTTCCTCTGGCTTTATCTTCCACTAATTTAATTAATGCTTCTGCACTCCCTTTTATAGTAAATTTAACTTTATCATTATTCAATCCATGTTCAGGTAAGAGGGGAACAACACAGTGATAATGAGTGAAGTATTGAATTTGCTTATCCCACATCCAATCACTTACTCCACCACCATGTATAAATAGCATCAGTGGAGCACTTTTATCACCATATTCCTGATAGTGTAAAGACATGTTTTACCTCTTTTCTTTGATTAGTGGTATAAATTGGCTTGTTATAATAAATACGTTCTAAGGGTGAAATTGTTTCGTTCAAATGAAATAACAATTTTATTTGAAGGTGTTATTTTTATTTAGTGATAAGTGATTCTAGGAATAATGGTTTGCTTTCTGTAGGTGAGCGAATGGATATCATCGCATAAACTTCACAAAACTGCCTTTGGAAATAAGAAAGAAAGGGTATATACTGATATTAGACGGATGATTTTAAGCGTAGTAAACTATAAGAAAGTACATAATTTACATAGTTCAACATAAGAAAATAACAAATAGAGACTAAAGGAGTTTTACAATGAAAGAAATTATTATTGCAACTAAGAATACAGGCAAAGCAAAAGAATTTGTACAAATGTTTTCACCACTTGGCTATGAAGTAAAAACACTATTAGATTTCCCAGATGTCCAAGATGTAGAAGAGACAGGAACAACATTTGAAGAAAATGCTCTCCTTAAAGCAGAAACGATTTCTAAGCTGCTAAATCGTGTCGTTATTTCAGATGATTCTGGTCTTGTTATTGATGCATTAAACGGGAGACCAGGAGTATACTCCGCACGTTACGCAGGAGAACAAAAGAATGATCAAGATAATATGGACAAGGTTTTGCATGAATTAGAGGGTGTACCATTAGAAAAACGAACTGCTCGTTTTTGTTGTACATTAGCAGTTGCGATTCCAAATGAAGACTCCTTAACATTTACTGGAACTTGTGAAGGGGTTATTCTGGAGGAAAGAAGAGGAGAATATGGATTTGGCTATGATCCAATCTTTTATGTAGAAGCAGAAGAAAAGGCAATGGCGGAATTGCCGCCTGAGAAGAAAAATAAAATTAGTCATCGTGCAAACGCATTGAAAAAACTAAAAGAACAGCTTCCGACTGTTTTTAAAGAAGGGAAATAGAACTGGATGAAAATTTTGATTGTAAGTGACAGTCATGGATTGGTATCCGAGTTAGGTACTTTAAAAAAAAGACATGAAGAAGATGTCGAGTTATTTCTGCATTGTGGAGATTCTGAACTATCAGCAAGTGAAGAAGTGATGAAGGGATATATTACTGTTCAAGGTAACTGTGATTATGAAGACAAATTTCCAACAGAGACCACTCAAGAAATTGCAGACAAAAAGATTTTTTTAACACATGGACATCTATATGGCGTCAAATCCTCCCTTAATAACTTGCTGTATAAGGCAAAGGAAGTGGGAGCAAATATTGCCTGTTTCGGCCATTCTCATTTCTTGGGGATGGAAGTAGTTGATGATGTTCTTTTCATTAATCCCGGTAGTTTAAGACTGCCTAGAGGAAGAAAAGAACAAACATATGTTATTTTAACTATTGAAATGGACCGATTTGTAACGGAAGTTTATGATTTTTATAGTGGATTGCTACCAGAATTAACAAGTGAATTTCCTTTTTAGTCGGCTTTTTCCTAATGAGGAAGAAAAAAATTCCTCATTAGGAAAAAAAGCTTCACTAAACTATTGACTTTATGTTGCTATAATCATATAATAACTATTGTCCTCATAAGGACCGAATAAATACATAG